>CAVUMI010000008.1:0-144440 GCA_963742585.1 uncultured Actinomycetes bacterium | reverse complement strand
GAAGCGCTCGCGCAGGTGCTGTGCCTTCTCGCGCAACGTCTGCTGATAACGGGGCAGTTCACCGGCGAGCTGGTTGATCTGGGTGGCGACCATGGTGCCGAGGCTGAGGATCACGGTGATCGCCACCAGCATCGCGGCGACGACCGCGATGGTGCGCGGCACCAGCCAGCGCTGCAGCAGCGTCACCAGCGGCGTCAGAACGAAGGTGAGCAGCACGGCAAGGACGATCGGGATCAGGATGTCGCGCGCAAAGAACAGCGCCGCAACGGCAAGCGCGCACATGAAGAGGTTGGTGAAGGCGGGCCCTGCAGGAATGACCACGTCCGTTCACCTCCTGACACGCCGGAAAACTCAAGTTATGGCGATCGATTAACCCGCAGCGAGCGAAAGTTCCATGCCGGAGCGTCGGCGTCGTGACTTACTTCAGCATCCCGAAGGTGCGCGGCAGCCACAGTGTCAGCTCGGGGATCAGCGTGATCGCGACCAGCGACGTCAGCAGCGGCAACAGCCACGGCAGGATCGCCATGGTCGTGCGCTCGATCGACAGCTTCGAGATCCGCGACAGCACGAACAGCACCATGCCGAACGGCGGGTCAGCAGGCCGATCATCAGGTTGAGCGCCATGACGACGCCGAAGTGAACCGGGTCGATGCCGACCTTGAGGATGACCGGCATCAGCATCGGCACCAGGATGCTGATCGAGGCGATCGGCTCGAGGAAGCAGCCGACGACCAGCAGGAACAGGTTGATCAGCAGCAGGATGACGTAGTGGTTGTCGGTCAGATTGCAGCAGCGCCGCGGCGCCTGCCCCGGTCAGCCGCGTCGTGGTCAACACCCAGCCGAACAGCGAGGCTGCGGCGACGATCAGCAGCACGCCGGCCGTGGTCTCGATGGTTTCCATCGTGATCTTGTAGAACTGCTTCAGGCTCATCGAGCGATAGAGCAACACGCCGAGGAGCAGCGCCCAGGCGCAGGCGGCGACCGCGGCCTCGGTCGGCGTGAACCAGCCGAAGGTCATGCCGCCGACGATCAGCACCGGCGTCATCAGCGCCGGCAGCGCGACGATGAAGGTCGTGCCGAGCGTGCCCAGCGAAACGCCTGGTCGCGGCCCATGCCGTCGCGGCGCGCGATAGGTGGCATAGCCCATCATGACAGCGTCATCACAACGCCGGGCACCAACGCCGCCGAGGAACAGTGCGCCGATCGAGACGTTGGCCATCATGCCGTAGATCACGATCGGCAGCGACGGCGGAATGATCGGGCCGAGCGTCGCCGAGGCCGCGGTGACGCCGACGGCGAACTCGGTGTCGTAGCCGTGGTCCTGCATCGCCTTGATCTCGATCGTGCCGAGGCCCGCGGCATCGGCGATCGCCGTGCCCGACATGCCGGCGAACATCACCGAGCCGAACATGTTGACCTGGGCGAGCCCGCCGCGCATCCAGCCGCAGGTCGCGACCGCGAAATCATAGATGCGGTTGGTGATGCCGGCCGAGTTCATCAGGTTGCCGGCGAGAATGAAGAACGGCACCGCCAGCAGCGGAAAGCGTCGAGGCCGCCCGCCATGCGGTGCAGGATCACGAAATCCGGAATGCCGGCGATGAAGTGGGTGTAGAGCAGCGACGACCGCGCAAGCGCGATGAACACCGGACGCCGACCAGCAGCGCGAGAGAAAGACGAAGACGAGAATGGCCATCGGTTTGGCCGTTCAGTCCGCGGAAATCTGCTGGGTGACGTCGTGCGGCTTGCTGCCAGCCGTTGCGCATGTCGGCCCACACGACGCGGATCTGCCGGGCCAGCATCAGGAAGCAGCCGAGGCAACGCCGCCGTAGACGAGGCTCATCGGCAGGTCGAACACGGTCATGCGCTGGAACTGCATGCGCTCGACGATGGTGACGGAGAAGTAGGCGAGCAGCGCCAGAAAGCCGAGCGTGATGAAGTCGACCGTAGCGAGCAGCGCGTGCGCGCCGGCCCGGCTTCATCAGGTTGGACACGAGCTCGACGGCGATCTGCGCCTTCTTGCGGGTGACGACGGCGCCGCCGATGAAAGCCAGCAGCATCAGTCCGTAGCGCGCGATCTCCTCGGTCCAGGCGAAACTGTAGTTGAGGATGTAGCGGGAGAAGAACTGCAGGAAGACGATGAAGGCCGAGCGCCCAGAACAGCACGAAGGCGATCCAGTTTTCGGGATGATGCTCGATCGTCACCTCTTCGTCCTCAGCGACGATGAGGTGCTCGTTCTCGGCAGGCGTCGTGCGGATGGATCGGCTGCGGTCATGTGCAGTCTATCTTCAGCTGCGAGACAATGCGCCTCCCTCTCCCCCGCGTGCAGACGAGAGGGCTCGGGGTGAAGGGCCATGCGGCGCCTTACTTCAGCGCCTGGAACGCGTCGTATTCGCGCCTGGCTCCAGCCGGCGCCGGCGCTGGCGTCGTTGTGCAGCTTGCATGGCCGCCGGCGGAACGCCTCGCGATCGACGGCTGACCACGTTCTTGCCGAGCTTGCGCAGCTCGTCGGCGATCTTCTGCTCCTGGGCGCGGATCTGGTCGCTCGCCCGCGCCGCCGCCTGCGTCAGCACCTCCTCGAACACCTTCTTGTCGGCGTCGGAGAGTTTCGACCAGACATGCGTGCCGACGATGGTGAGCAGCGACTCCGTGATGTGGCCGGTCAGCATGACGTGGCTCTGCACCTCGTAGAACTTCTTCGCCATGATGGTCGGCAGCGGGTTCTCCTGGCCGTCGACCGTGCCCTGCTGCAGGGCGAGGTACACTTCGGCAAACGCGATCGGCGTCGCATTGGCGCCGACGGACTTCGCGAGCATCAGATACAGCGGCGCCGGCGGCACGCGCAGCTTCATGCCCTTCATGTCGTCGGGCTTCTTGATCTCCTTGTTCGCCGTCACCATGCGCTCGCCGTAATAGGTGAGCGCGATGATCTTGTGTTTGGTCTTGTCCTCGTAGCCCTTGGCGAGATCGCGCAGCAGCTTGCTGTCGCGATAGGCCTTCCAGTGATCGAAGTCGCGCAGCATGAACGGCGCGCCGGAGATCGCGAGCGGCTTGTGGATCGAGCCGGCAAACGAGGTGCCGGTGTAGATGATGTCCACCGTGCCGAGCCCGAGGCCTTCGTTGATCTGGTTCTCGTTGCCGAGCTGCGAGGCCGGGAAACACCATCTCGTAGCGGCCGTGGTGCGCTTCTCGATTTCCTCGGCCGCCCACAGCGCTTCGGTGTGATAGGGCTCGGCGATCTCGTAGACGTGCGCCCATTTCAGCTTGGTCTGCGCGGACGCAGGTGCGACCAGACGAGCGCCGCCGGGACGCAGGATGGCGGCAAGCGCCAGCCGGCGGGTGAAATCCAGCATCGAAACCTCCCAAATGTGTCGCGGACCTCGTTATCCGGGCCCTGTTCGCATGCGGATTGAGAGGGCTTCCCCTCGCCAGACCGCCCGGCCAAATTTGTACGATGACCGGACAATGAAAGGCAAGGCGCCGCAGGCACGACCTTCGTTCGAACTTCCCGGAAGGGCAAAAGGCGCCGAAGGGGCGTGTTTTGGCTCCTAAACGTTCAGTCCGAAGCCTTTGCCTTCAGGCAGGGCGATCGTGCCGCCGCTGACCTGCGGCAGTCTTGCCCCACACGGAAACGCGAGCCGCTCGGGCAACCACGGCAATTCGAGCCAGCGCGTGGCCGGCGAGGAAAATCCCCAGTGGATCGAGGAATAGAGCGCAGGCCCGTTGCGAAAGTTGTGCGGAGCCAGCGCCACGTTGTGCAGCTCGGCCAGTGCGGCGATCTTACGTGCCGGCGTCAGGCCGCCGATCTTGGTGATCTCCGGCTGCAGCCAGTGGATCGCCTTGCGCGACAGCAGCCGGCTGAAATCGTCGAGGCTGTATTCGTTCTCGCCTGCGGCGAGGGGCAGCGGCTGCTCCCGTGCAACGCGGCTGATCGCGTCGTGGTTGCGCATCGGCCGTACCGGCTCCTCGTACCAGGTGATCCCGCAGTCGGCGATCGCCCGGCCGAAGGCGATGGCTTCGGTCGCATCGAAGTGCCCGTTGACGTCGACCATCAGCAGCGCGTCTTCACCCAGCGCCCGTCGCGTCTCGCGGACGATCGCCACCTCCACCTCGTGCAGCTTGAACGCGTTGAAGCCCGCAGCCTGCGCCCTGCGGCACTCGCGCAACACGGCGTCGGTCGATCGGAGCGGTGGCAGGCTCGCATAAGCCGGCAGCCGCTCGTGCGCCGCGCCGCCGAGCAGCTGCACGACGCCGACGCCAAGCCGCTTCGCCTTGAGGTCCCACAAGGCGAGATCGATCCCGGCCAGCGCCATCATGATGATGCCGCCGTCGCCATAGCGCGCGGCCCAGTCCGCAAGCTTGAACCACAGCGCCTCGATGTTGTCGGCGTCCTCACCGATGCAGCGCGGCGCCAGCAGCGCCTCGATCGCCGCCTGGATCGGCGGAGCGGCGCATCGTCGGGCTCGGCGTGTGTGGTCGAGGCGATGCCCCACCAGCTCTCGCCGGTCCCGACGTCGCCTTCGCGCGTCTCGACATCGACCAGCAGCTGCTTCATCCGGCCCTGCGACAAGGCCCGGCAGCGGACCGCGGAAATGGCGGGCATGCGTCTCCTCGGCAATCGTATCCGGCGTCTGCGGCCTCTGAAAAGGACGCCGCGCTGCATCGTAGTTCAAATCAGGCCGGGTCGACGACAAGGGCAGGGACGACTGGCCACCCGATGTGCGGCTTGTTCGCCGGCCGTCGGTCCTGCTGCAGGAAATGCGCGTTGGTCGCCAAGGAGATAGCGATCGGAAACGGGCCAGCGGAAATTGCGTAAAAGCGAGCCCCGCCGCCCCATTTCGGCCGCAGAAGCAAGGAACTTTCCGCTCCCGGTCATGATTTGTTGGGAATGATTTGGTACTGCCGATTGGTATCCCCTTCCGGAATCGGATGGGGCGGTTTAGTGTCCCCGAGGAGATTCCCAAAAGGTTTACGCCGATGAAGAACGGACTTGTCTCACCTGTCGGTTTCCGGGTGATGGGCACTGCGATCGTGCTTGGCGGTTTTGTTGCGCCGCTGCTGGCTTTCCTCGGTGCCGCATTTCTGGGCGGCGCGGTTCGCGCCCGCATCGAGGACCGCCGTCGCACCGTCGCGGTTACGGCCGGCATGCGACATCGCGCGTTCTGAGCACGCCCATAGAGGTTCCCTGGTCGCTTCGCGCGACGATGCATCAGGTATGCCTGCGGAAACGCTTTCCAATTGCGGGCATGGACCTGCGGCCCGCGTCAATCGTAACATCGCTGCATGAAAAGCATTGCGATCCTGACGAGCGGCGGCGACGCCCCCGGCATGAATGCCGCCATTCGCGCCGTCACGCGCAGCGCGCTTGACCAGGGCATGACGGTCTACGGCGTGCGCCAGGGCTTTCAGGGCCTGATCGAGGACCAGATCCGCCCGCTCAACGCGCGCGACGTCGGCGGCATCATCCAGCTCGGCGGCACGTTCCTCGGCAGCGCGCGCTCGAAGGAATTCCGCGAGGAGAGCGGCCGCTCGAAGGCGCTGCGCAACCTCGCCCCGCGCGGCATCGACGGGCTGGTGGTGATCGGCGGCAACGGCTCGCAGACCGGCTCGCTACATGCTGAGCAAGCTCGGCTTTCCGGTGGTCGGCGTCGCCTCGACGATCGACAACGATCTGTACGGCACCGACGTCACCATCGGCAGCGACACCGCGGTCAACGTCACGCTCGAGGCGATCGACCATCTGCGCACGACCGGCTCCTCGCACAACCGCGCGTTCCTGGTCGAGACGATGGGACGCGACTGCGGCTACCTCGCGATGATGGCCGGCCTCGCCGGCGGCGCCGAGGTCATCTCCACGCCGGAGTACGAAGTGCCGGCCGCCGAAATCGCCGACCGGCTGCGCGCGGCCTATGAGCGCGGCAAGACCCACGCGATCGTCGTGATCGCCGAAGGCGTCAAGGACAACGCCGCGCGCATCCTGGAGCATTTCGAGAAGACAAGCGCATGATCGGCTTCGAGCTGCGCGCCACCGCGCTCGGCCACGTCGTGCGCGGCGCGCCGCCCACCGCCTTCGATCGCTTTCTTGCCACGCGGCTCGGCGTCGGCGCCACCGTGCGCTGAGCGAGGGCGAGTCCGGCGTGCTGGTCGGCTAGCAGAACGGCGAAGTCACGCGCACGCCGCTGGCCGACATCGCCGGCCGCACCAAGCCGATCGGCACCGAGCTGGTCGAACTGGCGCGCGTGCTGGCGAAGTAGCGTCCGGTCTTGCCCGTTCAGGCCGGCACGATCGTCTTGCCGATCGGCCAGAGCGCGATGCCGGCGAGCTTGAGATGCGCCCAGGCGAACGGAATGCCGATGATCGTGATGGCAAGGCCGATCGCGGTGATGAGGTGGCCGAGCGCCAGCCACCAGCCGGCCAGCACGAACCAGATGATGTTGCCGAGCATGCCGAACGCGCCGGTGCCGATGTCCTCGCTGCCCGGTGTAGGCGTCGCGCGACACGGCGCGCTGGCCGAACGGCAGCAGCGTGTAGCCGGCGATGTTGAAGGCGGCGCGCGCCCAGGGAATGCCGATGATGGTGATCGCCATGATGATCGCGGCGATCACCCAGCCGACGGCCATCCACAGCCCGCCGAAGAGGATCCAGAGCGACGTTGAGCAGAAAGGACAGCGGCGACATCGGCTTTCTCCACAGCCCGCGCAAAATTGCGCGCACGCGGCAAGAGGTGGGAACCGCCCTCGGTGAGGGCAATAAGTTCCGGCCAGGCCAGGTCCGAATTTTTCTTTGAGTTCGGCCGCTTGATTTTGCGGGAAGCTGATCTAGGTCCGCTCGGCAGCTTCGCCGGCAGCGCTCGTATCCTGATCGCCGCGCTTGGCGCCGGAGCCGAGAAAACCCTGTTCGAGGCGCTTCAGCCGAATCGCGCCGCGCCAGCCGGCCGACCCAGCGCTCGATTTCGCTGGAATCGAGCGTCCGCTCTGCCGGTTTCGGCGCGATAATCGGTGGGCGTGGCGTGCGGGGGACGGCCATCCCTTGATGCTAGCGTGCGACGCTCCGGTGACAAGGGTGGAACACAGGCGCGGCACGCAATGCGGATAACCGTTGCCGCAATGAGACATGTTCCGTCCGAAGGCCGGCGCGCGCTCTGATTCAATTTTCAAACAGCCCGACGCTCGTCCGCAGACGCGCGTCATCGCCCCGTGTTCACTTCGGCCACAGGGCAAGCCGTGTCTTCCTGTTCCTTCTCCCCAAAGGGAGCGTGCGGAACGCTTGGCAAAAGGCCGCTTCCGCGACCCGCCCGCTAGCCAGGCGAGCAGCCCGCACACCGTTGAAAGGTAACGGCACACGAGCGGTGGTCCGAGCCCAACGAGCGAGGTCGTTAGAGCCGAACCGGGGCCTCGGAAGCAGCCTTTCGCCTGCGTTCCGCACACGGATGGATTTGTCGGCTTGCTGGATGTCCCAGGGTTGGTCGATGCCGCCGACTTCCCCCCGTTCGTGCGTGCTGACGCCCGGACATGCACTCGAGCCGTCCGCTCCCTCTGCCGTGGTCTGCCCCGTCAGCCATCGAGGACAAGAGATCCCCGAAGACATCAAGGGCCGGCAAACTTTGCGGACCTCCGCGTCCCGTTCCACGCAGCAAGACCATCGCTGCGCGCTCCGTATCGGTACGGGACAGCGGTGATGATAGTAGTCCTACCGCCGCCGTCAAGAACAAAACGCGAACTTTTATTACTATTTTTTCTGGTAATCAGAAAACTGATCGGTCATTCCGGAGCGCTCGCAAAGCGAGCGAACCCGGAATCCATATCCCCTGTGCCAGAGAAAGGGCACTGAGTTAGTGAAACAGCATAGAGACAGGGGATATGGATTCCGGGCTCGCGCTTCGCGCGCCCCGGAATGACAAGACGATTTCCCGCCTTCGCGGGGATGACGCCGGAATGCGGGGATGACCCCGGCACGACTCCTCATCGCTGAACCACGGTCCAGCAACACGCAATCGCGAACGGGTGGCCTCCTGCGTCAGGCCATCCTCAAGCGCGCCCTGACATTGCGGGCAATTGCGGCCGGCGCCTCGTCGGGAATGGCAAAACACGAACTCGCGTTGATCTCACACAGAACGTAGGTGTCCGCGCCGGACGCATCCGTGGTCCATAGAGGAAATCCGCGTCCCAGATGATGGGAAGCTGCGCCTGATCGATGCCAAGCGTCTGCGTCATCTGCGGCGTCCACTCGCTCTCCATCTGCTGCTTCAGGCGCCGGAAAGGGCCCGCCTCGGGTCCGTGCATGATGCGCGGCCCCGGCTGTGCTTCAGGCGAGTCCGGTCCGGTCGAGGGGCGGCGCAACCAGTGCCTTGATGAGCTGATGTCCAAAACCCGCGACCTTGTTGCCGCTCATGTAGCAGCGGATCATGCCCTCCGGCAGGCGCTGCTGAAATGGCTGGTCGATGATGCAGCCGCCCCAGCCGAAATAAGGTTCGCATCGCGCCATGAGGGTGGCCAGCGGCATCTCTTCAAACAGGCTCCCGCGTTGGGCGTGGAGCACCCGCAACGCTGCGCCGCGCCGGCGGGATGCCCGCCCTCGACCTTCCAGACACCCTGGCCGCCATTGCCGCGATTCTGCTTGAGGACGCGCGGTCCGGCTTTCTCGAGAGCTGCAGGAAACTCTGCGCGAATTCGCCTCCAGCTGTCGTAGAGGCGCGTGTCCGTGCCCCAGCCGAGATGGCGGGTGCGGTAAAGCACTTCCTTGACGCCCATCTTCAGGATCACGTCGGGATGGGCGCTGACCCACGGTCCGCGTGTTGCGACGTCACGCAACAGACCGTCGAGTTCGGCGCGGTTCTTGCCCTGATGGATCGGATCGACCCAGACAAGCACGCCGTCCACCGCCAGCAGTTGTTTGCGGACGTCGTCGGCGAATTCCTCGTCGTAAATGACGGGCAGGGCCTCCAGGCCCTCATTGGACAGCGCCTCAAAGACGCGGACGAAGCGGCTGTTGCTCGCAGTGGCTTGCCGGCGCGCTTCAGCATCGCCGCGCGAGAGAATGGCGATGGTGGATTTGCGATGCTGCGGATGATTTGCGTTCATGTGCGTGCTCCACGAGGAATCGTGTGTCACGCAGAGCTTGGACGCTGAATGTCTGACCGGGAGTCTGCACATCCCCGGATGTCCTTGTTACACCATGTCCGATTTGGCTTTCAAGCTGTTCGGCGCCCGGTTGAGAAGGGCAGGGGCTTCTCTTCGGACGTTGTCCGTCACAAGGACGATCAAACCGCCGTGTAGATCACGAGCCGCAACGCCGGATCGTCGTTCGCCTGAAAACTCGCGTGCTCGAAGCGCAGCGTGCCCTTGCGGGGATGCTTGATCGCCTTCTTGCCGCCGGCGACGTTGCGCACGTCGTGGTCGTTCCACCATGCGACGAATTCGGGGCTGTTCTGGCGCAGCCGCTGCAACAGGCTCGTGAACGCGGGATCGTGCGCCCACAGATCGTGCGTCGGGCGAAACGTGCGCGATCATCCGCTTGGCCTCGTCGGCCCAACCGGCCGCGAACATCCGTCGTGTCGCCGTGTTCGTCAACATGCAGACGAGGATGTTGCGATCCTCGCCGGCGCAGCTTGTCGAAGGCGAAGATGCTCGGCGGCCGTCGCATTCCAGGCGAGGATGTCCCACCGGCGGCCGGTGATGTAGGCCGGCTGCTGCAGGCTTTCGATCAGGCGTAGCAGCGGCTCCGGCACGGTTTCCATCTGAAACGGACGGCGATGGCCGTTCGACGCCAGCGCCCGCAGGTGCGCATGCTCGGCCTTGTTGAGGCGCAGCGCGCGGGCCAGCGCGTCGATCGTCGTCGCCGACGGGCTGACGGCGCGGCCCTGCTCGAGGCGGATGTACCAGTCGATGCCGATGCCGGCGAGCTCGGCCACTTCCTCCCGCCGCAGGCCGGGAGCGCGCCGCCTGCGCCCCTCGGCAAGGCCGACGAGCTTTGGCGTGAGCTTTTCGCGGCGCGAGCGCAGGAAGCTGCCGAGTTCGCTGTGGCTGCCATCGGGCATCGGCGGATCCATCGAACGAGGGAGGTATTTTCAATCCTAGGATAATACCAGGCCTTCTTGCGCGGGCAAATCCCGGTGAAACTCGCCGGACGATCGCAAGTTGGAGCCAATGATGAAAGCTGCAGTGCTGAAGGCCTTCGGAACCCCTCTCGAACTTCAAACCGTGCCGGATCCCGTACTCGGCACCGGCGAGGTCATCGTCGACGTGGTGGCGACGCGCGTCCTGTCCTACGCCAACGAGGTCTTCAGCGGCGAACGGAAATATCTGCTGGATCTGCCGGTGGTGCCGGGACCGGGCGGCATCGGTCGCGTGCGCGCATCCGGCCCCGATGCGACGCATCTGCGTCCGGGCGATTGGGTCTATTGCGACCCGACGGTGCGCTCGCGCGACGATTCGGTCGCGCCGGACATCCTGCTGCAGGGATGGAGCGCCGGCGGCGCCGGGGGCTTGCGGCTGCAGCAGCATTTTCGCAACGGCTCGTTTGCCGAGCAGATGCGCGTGCCGACCGAGAACGTCAAACCGATCGGCGGCGATCGACGCTGTGGACGCCGGACGCTGGTGTGCGATGGGCACGCTGCTCGTGCCGTATGGCGGCTTTGCCGCGGCGAACCTGCAGGCGGGCGAGACCGTGCTCGTCAGCGGCGCGACCGGAAATTTCGGCAGCGCCGGCCGTTGCCGTCGCGCTGGCGATGGGAGCGGCCTGTGTGGTCGCGCCGGGCCGCAACGAGCAGGTGCTGGGCGATCTGGCACGCCGGTTCGGCTCGCGCGTGCGCACGTTGAAGCTGACTGGCGATGCGAAGGTCGACACCGAGCGAATGAAGCAGGCAGCACCCGGGCCGATCGACTGCGTGCTCGACATCCTGCCGCCGCATGCCGGCATCAAGCCGGTGCGGGCGGCGGCGATGACGGTTCGTCCCTATGGTCGCGTCGTGCTGATGGGCGGCGTCGGCATGCTTGGCGGTGACGACCTCGCGCTGCCGTATCCGTGGCTCATGCGCAACTGCATCACCGTCATCGGTCAGTGGATGTATAAACCTGATGCGGCGCTGCGTGTGGCCGGGCTGATCCGCGCCGGACTGCTGTCGCTCGACGGCTATGAGATCGTCGCGTTCGGCCTCGACGACGCCAACAAGGCCGTTGCGCATGCCGCCGCCAACAGCGGGCCGTTCAAGCTGACCGTTCTCCGGCCGTAAGCGCCCGCACAAAAGAGAAAAGGGCCCGCCAGCTTTCGCCGGCGGGCCAGTCGTGGGAGGCGTCAGGTGTATGACGAAACGGCGGGGGGACGACCGCCGAGAACTCCCGAATGACTATAGAGTCTTTCCAAAACGTCCAAGGTTCGTTGATCGAGACACCGGATTCGTTTGCCGAAAAGCGGCGCTGGCGAGCAACCCTCCGCTGAGGCCTGCGGTTCGGCGCCAGGGCGGCAGGGAAGGAGGAGCGGCGTAGCGGTACCCGGGCGGAGATGACCGGGCGATCCTGATCGGATAGAAGGGCCTTTCTGTCACTTCAGGTCTTGTCATGCCGCATGAACACAACGCTGCTCGCCGCCGTCGCGGCTCGCTCACCGAAATACTGGTCAAGCCGGCGTGACCAGACCTGATCCCTGCGGCCCTGCCCTGATCGATGCCGTGCAAAAGTCCGCACGACGCGTCGGTACGCCGCTTTTGGCTGTATGAGGCCGAGCCGATGCGCCAGCGCGTCCGGCAACTGCAGGCGTTCGACAGCATTCGGTTCGCGCAGAAGGCCAACAGCAACATTCACGTGCTGCGCGTGCTGCGCGAGATGGGCGTCGCTCGTGGATGCCGTCTCGCTCGGCGAAATCGAGCGTGCCCTGCGGGCAGGCTATGTTCCGGGCTCGGCTGCGCATGAGATCGTGTTCACCGCCGACATGATCGACGAGGCGACGCTGGCGCGGGTCGCAGCGCTGGGAATTCCGGTCAACTGCGGCTCGCCCGACATGCTGCGTTCAACTGGGCAGCGTGGCCCGCGGCCATCCGGTCTGGCTCCGGATCAATCCGGGCTTCGGTCACGGTCACAACCGCAAGACCAACACCGGTGGACCATCGAGCAAGCACGGCATCTGGCACGACGAGCTCGAGGACATGCCCTGCGCCTCGTCGACGCGCACGGCTTGAGCCTGGTCGGACTGCACATGCACATCGGCTCGGGCGTCGACTACACGCATTTGCACCGCGTGTGCGACAGCATGCTGGATGCCGTGCGGCGGCTGGATCGGCCCCTCCAGGCGATCTCGGCGGGCGGCGGGCTGTCGGTCCCCTACCGGTCGGGCGAGCCGGAAATCGACACGCCGCAATACTTCGCCGCCTGGAACGAAGACCCGGCTGCGAGGCCGAGCGGATCGTCGGGCGGCAAGGTCCGGCTCGAGATCGAACCCGGCCGATACCTGACTGGCCAATGCCGGGCCTGCTTGTTGCCGAGGTGCGCGCGGTCAAGAAGGTGGCCGACAATCACTTCGTGCTGATCGATGCCGGCTTCAACGAACTGGCCCGCCCGATCATCTACGGCAGCCACCACGACATCTGCTTCGTGACCGCGACAGGGGCGCCGGTGAACGGCCCCGTCGCTCGATCGCGCTTGCCGGCCCGCTCTGCGAGGCGGGCGACGTCTTCACCCAGCACGACGGCGGGTTCGTCGAGTTCCGTGAGCTTCCGTTGCCGCAGGTTGGCGACCTGGCCATCGTGCGCGACGCAGGCGCCTACGGCGCAACGATGTCATCTAACTACAACACGCGGCCCCTCGCACCCGAGATCATGCTGGACGACGGGAGGCTGACCGGTATCCGCAAACGTCAGTCGATCGCGCAGCTCCTGGATCTTGAAGTCAAAGGCGAGCCGTTCTGATCGCGGACGCGACGGCACAGCAGCTCACTCCATTGGGGCTACGCCAGATCGATCACCGCAGCGAGACCTTTGCGACCTTGTCCTTGTACTCTTGCTTCGGGTCCATGCCGAACAGCAGCTTGATGCCGGCGACCATGCTGGAGGCGTTCTCCCAGATTTCGGCGCGCTCGCCGTCGAGCCTCAGCAGACGCAATTTCGGATCGTTCTTGCCGCCCTCGTACCAGGCCTCGACGTACTTGTTCCAGAGGCGGTCGATCATCGCACGGTCAGTCTCCAGGGCTAGCGCACCGTGGATGGTGGCGAACAGCTTGTGATCGCGGGCGGTAAACGTCGCAATCGCGCGATTGCTCCGACCGAGCTTGTTGACGATCACGTTCTCCGCTGAGGTGAAAAACCAGATTGGCTTGTTCGGGCCGATGACGTTCGCAGTCATCGGCCGCGCATGACCGTCCTCGACGCCGTCGAGGCCGAGCATCATCGTCATGTCGGATTGCAGAAGATCCCAGAAGCGGGTCTCGAGTTCGTTCGGTGTCGGCATCGTTCACTCCGTTGCTGCTGCGGCAACAACGGGAGGCATGTTGCGTTCCACAGCTCCGCCTGCGCGAGGCATTACCGCTTCCACACATCCGACAAGCCCGTCGCGCGCGCCGTAGAGCGGATCGCGGCGCGGGCGTGGCACGCGGCGCACGGTCTTCAGCGCGTGATTGCGATCTTCGCTGGTCGTGCAAACGTCGAGGTGCCGGACGGCGGATAGGCGCCGACGACGAGGAAGTCGCCGCTTGCCCTCGACGCGGCGATGGCCGGTGCCCGCGGGCAGGATTGCGACGTCGCCCGCTTTCAGCTTCAGCTTGCGCCCCTTGCGCCGCCGAACTCGACGGTCGCCGAGCCGCGCGCGATGCCCAGCACCTCGTGCACGCGCGAATGATAGTGGCACGTAGTCGTAGATGCCGTTGCGCCAGGATCGCCCCCAGCCGTTTCTTGAAAACACGTCTTCGAGGATCGCTGCCGGATCGAGGTCGTCGCGGAGCACGATCGCGCTGCGGTAGACGATCAGCGGCCAGCGCGGATGGTTGGGACGATGCCGTCTCGTCGAAGAGAAGCGTTGCGCGCCTTGCGGGGGCGAACGAGGGATTGCAGATCATCGCGCTTGGGGCGACCGATACCGGTTACTTTCTCCGCGACCGTCTTGATCGTTTCAAGCGCCGTCATGGATCGCAACGTCTCACCGCTGGCCCTTTCGTACGTCAATCCATCGCCAAGGTATTGGTTCCTGCACGGAACGCGTGCTGCCGTGCCTTAATTATATTCGCTCAGAACGGCTTGTCAGGAACTGTCATCAGCCGCACACGGCCCTTTTCACTTCGCAAGTGCACACATGAACAACCAAGAAGCCTGTTTGCGGAGGACACGAATATTAAAAGATTCGCCATCTCCGGAACATCAACGGTGCGCCCGCAGCCTTGAAAGAGCATGCGCACCATCCTCTTTTTGCCGCGCTGATCGGCGCCATGCTCGGGTCGACCCGCGTGGAGCGGCAGAGAAGTGACGCGCGAGGCGGTCGAGGCCGCGAGCTTCGACGGGAAGGCCGCCGCGGAGGATCGCGCGAGCGCGCTCGCAGCGTGAGTGCAAGTGCTGCTCGACCGGGCGCATTTTTTCCCCGGCGAGATCGACGGCCGGTTCGGAGAAAACGTCGAGAAGGCCTTGCGTGCCTTTGCCGACGCGAACGGCCTTGCCGCGGGCAAGGCGCTGACGGCGGAGATCTGGTCGAAATTGCAGGAGGTCTGTCCGGCGCCGCCGTCGTTACCGACTATACGATCGCGCGAGGACGTGAAGGGGCCGTTTGTCGGCAGCTGCCGACGAAGCTCGAGTCGTGAAAGCGCTGCCGGCGCTCGGCTTCACCAGCGCGAGGGAAGCGCTGGCGGAGAAATTCCACATGAGCGAGGCGCTGCTGGCCGCGCTCAATCCCGGCAAGAGTTTCGACAAGGCCGGCGAGACGATCATTGTGGTCGCAGTGGCGGCGGCGCAAAGCCGCCGCAGGTGACGCGCATCGAGGTCGACAAGACGCGACAGACGGTGAAGGCGTTCGACGCCGACGGCAAGCTTCTCGCATTCTTTCCTGCGAGTGTCGGCAGCGCCGACAAGCCGACGCCGTCCGGTACGCTGAAGGTGACGTCGGTGCAGCGCAATCCGACCTACCGCTACGATCCCGAATACAAGTTCAAGGGCGTCAAGGCGCGGCGCCCTTCACCTCAAGCCCGGACCGAACAATCCGGTCGGCTCGGTCTGGATCGGGCTGTCGGAGAAGGGCTTTGGCATCCACGGCACGGCCGAGCCCTCGCGGGTCAGCAAGTCGCGAGTCACACGGCTGCGTGCGGCTGACCAACTGGGACGCCGAACGGCTGGCGCGGTCGATGAAGAAGGGCATCCCGGTCAATTTCATCGCGGCGCAGGAAGCAAGGCGCTGAGCCAGCCCGTGAGCCTGCCCTTGGGCCTTCCCGGCAGAGCTGCCCCGCTGAAACCTGTTGGTCGGCGTTGGCGTTGACGCCTGAAGCAGAGGTGTCCGATGACCAAAAAATCCACAAACTCCAGGCTCCCCAAAGCACTCATTCCCGCCGTCGTTCTGACGCTCTCGATCGCGTGCGCCGGGCAGGTGCTGGCGCAAGGCGCGGGCCCCGGCACAGCCGGCGCCGCCAACGCGGCCGCCGCCAGCAACAGCCTAGGAGGCGGCGGACCGCCCACGACCACCGGCACCGCGCCGGGTTCGACCAGTCCGGGCGGCGTCAACAGCGCGCCCGAAGCGGGTAGTCGCCCCCGTCGGCCACGCCCAACCAGGTACCGTCCACGGCCGGCACGACCGGCCAGTCCACCACCCCGCCAACCGGCACGGTCGGCATGAGCACCGGGCGCATCCCCGGCCACACCGGACGGGTCTCCAATGTCCAGGAGAAGTCCGATCCGGTCGTCGAGGAGACCGAGAAGGAAGTCTCAAAGCGGATCAAGAGCATCTGTCGGGGGTGCTGATGAAACCGAGCGTTCTGGCCCCGAATTTGCTTCGTGCCCTGGGATCAGGCCGCGAGCGGGCGGCGGGGAGAGCGGGCGATGAGGCAAGAATCTTTACGCGGCGAAGGAACCGGTGTCACATCGGTGGATTACAAGTGCCGTCGAGTTGGTTTCGAGGGGACGTCGATGCGTGTGCTTTTGGGCACTGTTTGCGTTCGCCGTTATTCCGGCAGCCTCGGCACAGCCCATCCTGAAGCGGGAGCCGCATTACCTGGCGCCCGGCGCGGTGGTCTACGTCGATACCGGCCAGTGCGGCGTCGGCAAGGTCATGAAGGTGACCGGGATCATGAAGGGTATCTCACGGCGAAAGATCTGTATTTGCTCGATCCGCAGGAAGCGACGCTCCGCGACATGCCGGTGCTTTAGCTTGGCTTTAGCGCCTCCGCATCGGCGCGATCGGCCGAAGGCTGCGCTGTGCCATGGATCGGCCGAAAAAGAAGCCGAACGGCGCGAACGCGGCTGCCAGCAGGACAAGATAGAACATTTGCGTTGCCTTCGTTGACTGCGCCCAATGGTAGCGCAGCCGACGGCTTTGGATGTGACCCACCTCACAAGCTGGCGCGGGTCTTGTCGCAACCGGCCGGGCCTGGAGATCAGGCACCTGTTCTGTCGAGAAACGTGCACATCGCGACGTTGAACACGCCACGGCCGCTGCAGCGGGGCGAAGTGGCTCACGCCGGGAGCGGGATCAACGCGGCGCCGGGGATGCTCCGGCCCAGATACTCGGCGTGCTCGCGCTTGATGAACTCGTCGTGCTCGGCCTGGACGATCGTGACCGGCACGCGGATCTGCGGCGAGATCGCGCGGCTGAGTAATTGGGCTGGGTGCGCTGCATCAGGCCGACCGCCTCGGCGAACGCCTCGAACTCGTCGGGCGTCGCCGACAGCTGGGCGTAGTCCTTGCGTGGCGGCTGAAGCAGCGCTCGACAACCGGGGTGGACTCGAACTCCTTGGCTCCGCTGGGGTCCATGTTGCAGGCGAAGAAGAACACGCCGCGACGCGCTCGGGCGCGGTTCAGCGAGGATCAGGGCCGTGCAGGCGCCGTCGCTCCAGCCGACCAGGGCGGCCCTCCGAGCTCAGGTGTCCATCACGGCGAGCACGTCGGAGGCCAGCAACTCATATGTGTAGGGCCGCGCGTCGCGGGTGCTGCGGCCGTGGCCGCGGCTATCGATCAGCACGGCGCGGTAGCCGGCGTGCACCAGGGCCGGAACCTGATAGCCCCAGTTGCCGCTGTGGCCGAGGCCGCCGTGGAGCAGGATCACCGCCGGGCCGGCGCCGAGCGCGTACCAGATGCGCGCGCCGTCGTGCTCGACATGGCCGGTCTCGGCCGATGCCGGCAGCGCCGGAGCGCCGTCCGCCGCAAACCGCACAAGATCGTCGTCGTTTGCGTCCATCAGGGCCCGCCGGTCCCGTCGAAGCCTTCGATCTCCGCCACTATTCAAGCCCTTGCGATGTAGGCCCACGGACAGCGGGTTGATCGCCGCGATTTAATTCGCTTGCGAAATTCCAGGGCCAAATTCCCGAAATTGTTCGGGGATAGTGGGGTGTGGATTGTGGGGAGAGCGGGGATATCACGTATCCGTGCACCCCCTGTCGGAACTCCTCCATAAATCACAGATTGTTTAGGCGGGCCGACGCGGCGTTCTCTCGTTTGCCTGCATCGGAAGTTCGTTGTTTCGAGCATCCTTTTCGGACCATCTGTTCGCGAAAGGAGGATATGGCCAAGACCGGGCAGCTTGCGACATCGGGGACACCTGTGGAGAGTTGAGATGCAACAGTACAGTTTCAGCGTCACCGACCTGACCGACTTCGAATTCTTCAGCCGGCAGTTTTGAGCTGACGGACGACGAGGCGGTCCAGTTCGGCCGGGAGTATGCGGCGCGCCTGCTCGACGAGCAGCCGGAGATCCGCCACCAGGGCCTCTGCATCGTCGCCTTCGACCAGGCCGGACACGCCCGCTTCATCCAGCCGATCGACACGGTGCACTGACGTTTCTCCAGTTTTCGTCCGCTGCCGTGGCGTGCATGCGCCGCCAGGCGCGTGAGCGGCGATCGACCCATTGGAAGGCACGCAGCAGCGGGCCCTGCAGGAACGGCAAATCCTGCGAAATGACGATCAGGCCGAGCGGCAGCATCCACAGGCCGAGCACCGGCAGGAACGCCAGAAACCCGCCGATCACCAGGAGCAGCGACACGGCGATGCGCACCGGCCAGCGCGACGGACGGCGCAGCCAGACCAGCATGCCGCAAAACCATCCGGGGAGACGCGCGCAGATCGCGTCGACATAGCGCTCGAGCTCGCGCTGGATGTCCGCGACGCGTTCGTTCGGTGCGAACGTCGTCGGCTCGACCGCGACGCGGGTCTCATTGCGACGCATGCGCGCCGCACTTCATCGTTCGCTCGCGCTTCTGCAGCTCGCGCAGCAGCTCAAGCAGGTTCTGCGGTATCTCGCGCTCGGCCACGACGCGCGAGACCAAGCCTCGCCCGAGGG
Organism: uncultured Actinomycetes bacterium; assembly: GCA_963742585.1. Taxonomy (GTDB): domain Bacteria; phylum Actinomycetota; class Acidimicrobiia; order Acidimicrobiales; family JACDEA01; genus JACDEA01. The sequence continues at coordinate 125,994 of CAVUMI010000008.1, read as the reverse complement.
CATCACGCACATCTCTGAAATCCTGGTCCTCAGCCATCTTTGTTCTCCTTGAGGGAGCAACGCCGCCCGCACGGTCCCGTTCCTATATGGAACAAGGTCCTGCAAACGCGTGTTTGGCTGGTCGAGGACAACACCATGACAGCGATCGCTGAGCGCGCAGGCAACGACAACGCAATGGCCTTGCGGCCGCCGATCGCCAAACGTTCGTGGAAAGACGTCCTCTTCGCCACCTATCGCAGCATTTCTGACGACCGCGTGCTGACGGTCGCCGCCGCATGACATTCTCGGCCTGCTGACGATATTTGCGGCGGTCGGCGCGATCGTCTCGCTGTCGCCTGTTCGCCGACGGCGCGGCGTCCGGGGCACGCTCGATCAGCTGTCCTCCATGCTTCCCGCGGCGGCCCTTGAAGTGGTCGGCGGCCAGATAGGCGTGTCGCAGCGCCGGCAACGGCGAGCTCGTTCATCTCTGTCTCGCCGGCGCCGCAGGCTACGCCTTCTTCTCAGGCGATCTTTTTCGCCTCTGGCTGCATCGTTTGCCCCCGCACTCTTATACCGGCCTGCTCATCGGATCGTTTGGGGTGGCGGGCGGTTTTACGCGAATGGTTACTGCGGCCAGTCTTAGGCCTCGCGAAACCGCGCCCGATCGCGCTCGCTTTGTTCGCTGGCGCAATCGTGGTCACTGCATCGCTTGTCATTTTTCAGCAGGCGATCGGTCCGGAAGCGATTCTAGCGATTGCCTCCGGAAGTGCGCTCTTCGTTATCGCCAGCGCAACCGTCGTCGCCCGGGATTTGGGATCAACGTTCACCAGGACATGGCTCAAACCGGTTGCCGACTTCACGCCTGCCTTCATGGCAATCGTTTTGACCTGCTGGGCGGCTGCGAGCCTCAAGCACCTTTTGGCAGTCGGAATAGCTGCAACGATATCGATCCTCATTTGTGTTCGTTACATTTTGAGGCGGCCTGCCGACGAACACTCAAATCGCGCCCGGCATTCTCTCCTCGGTTACGACACACAATCGTGGCGAAGTGCGGTGGTGATGCGGGCGATCGACCTTATGAATCCTTTCCGACGTACGGAGAGATTCCGCTGGTCGGGCCCCTGCGTTGTCTCGTCAACCGCCGGATTAGGCGATCTGTTCATTCACCTTCCGTTAATTGCCGGCATCGTAAAAGAGGCGCAACGTCGACGTCTCGATGTTCGGGTTGGCCTTCGGCCGGCCCACGTTGCGATCGGGATCGCGTGTGGTTGGAATGTGCTGCCGTTCGATCCGGCCTTGGAAGATTTTTTCAAACATCCCTTGGCAATCAATCCCGCGAAACTGTTTCGACAAATACGGGAAACCCGCACCATCAAATCCAACTTGTGGATCGATCTGGCGTGCAACGCCGTCAGCGCGTTATCGATCAAATTTGCCGGCGCGCGGCGGATCGCGGCCAAGATTACCCGGGGCGGACGAAGCCTGGTCAACCACATCCTCCCCCACGAATTGCACGAGAACGAATACGCAAATGTTGCCCGGGTCGCCGAGACGCTGGGATGTGAACCGGATTACGGCATTTTCGACCGGTTACGAGGGCAGCCGATCCCCGGGACGCCGAACGCGGTGGTGTTGTGCCTGACAACTATTTGCAAATGGCGTAACTGGCCGCTGGAAAATTTTCTGGAATTGGTCGATCGCTTTCCCGATGTGACATTTGTCGCGACCGGATTCGCCGACGAAGTTGCGCCCGGGCAGGAGGCGGTATTAGCGGAAATTCTGCGACGCCCAAATGTCGAGGCACGGATTGACGCCATGTCGATCATGGAGCTGATAAGCCTGATCGCAACCGCTCGCGCTGTCGTGACTAACGACACGAGCACTGCGCATATCGCGAATGCGTTTCACAAGCCGGGAGCGGTCTTGTTCGGTCCGGCGAGTCCGGACAAGCTCGCCGTCCCCTACGGATTAAAGAGTTTTGTGGATCGGGCCTGCCCTCTTCATCCTTGCGTGCAATGGACCTGTGCGAACCAGGAAAATTGGTGCATGCGAAAAATTGGCGTGGCTCCGGTAGCGGAACACCTCGCCAGCGTGTTACAAACCCGCGCGCCTTACGCTGCGACCGCCAGCCTGGTTTGAGACAATTCGTTCGCGGGAACTAACAGGCGCACCCATTCATCCAGGTGCCTTTCGAACTGCGCTTGCTTACAAGCTTCCAGTTCGGTCAGCATTCCGCCAGCGAACCCGGTGCAGACAAGGCGACGCCGCGTGGCAATGCTGTTCCAGATTTTTGAGGGAAAAATCGCGCGTCGAATCTTAGGGTGCGCCGCGACCAGATGGACCTCATGGCGCAACAAATCCTGCTTCAATGATTCCGGGGTGGCGTGCAACGGCTTCGCTTTTAGCCAGGCGGGAAGATGATGGACGCCGTGCCCATCCGCATGAATGGAAATCTTGTAACCGTCGTCCCGCAAAGTGGCGCAGGCGGCTACGAGCAATCCGATATCGTGACCGTAGCCGAGATTGCCGGAGTAAAGCGCGGTCCGCGGCTCGGGTTCAATGGCCTTTTCGAAATCGAGGGTTGGCCAGTTCCGAATCACTCGCGAATTGCGCGCGGGTCCACGGAGATTCGCGGCAATCTTCACGACCTGGTCCCACTGCAATAACCGACTATCCCAATAGGAACAAAAAGCGGAGCGAAGCGCTCCTGGATACTCATAAATCCCGCGGACGAGCTCCGGATAATAATCCTGCAGCCAGTAAATGCGCGTGCCCCCCGCCGCTTAATGGAGTTCGCGAGTCGAACCGTGGTAGGCGGAGCGCTCGTAACAATCACGGTATCGCCGTCGCTCACCGATTTATCAATGTATCGACGGAATGCTCCTTTGACGGCGCAATATTGGATGAAGGTTTCCGCCAGGTTTCCTCGACGGCCGCAATAATGATCAAGATGGACCAGCGGAATCGACGGTCGATCCCGGCCCGAAGTTCGATAGCTGCCTTTGCCGCCGACCAGACTGACGTCATGGCCGAGCTCGTGTAAGCGGACGGCAAGCTGCTCGGCGAGGATCCCGTCCGGCCCTCCGTCAGGCCAAATATACTGAGTAAGAATATGGAACTTCGCCATTGCGTCTCGACCTCGTGATACCCTTACCTCACATCTTAGGGAGCGGCGGCATCGTGGCCTAACGAGTTTGCGGTAATCTCAGAATGCTGATTAGAAAGCTGGCGAATATCAGTTGCACGCCGCAGGCAATGCACGTGGTCGCAGGAACCACCAAACGAAGCGTGTCCGCCGTAGGCAATGGACCAAATCCGGCAGCACGCCAGATCCAGACCGCGTGGCATAACTGACCAAGCCCCAGGAGACCGAGTGCCAGGCCGGTCCAGATCCCGCGCTCGAGGGTGAAAATAGATTCGAAAACCTTCAATCGCTGACTTTGCGGAAGAAGGCCCTGGGTTACGGCAAAGATCCGGGCAAAAAGGGCAAAGGAAATCAGCTGCATCCCGAGCACAATCGCGAGGCTGCTCACCACCAGGGTATTCGATTCCAAGCCGATTACTCCGAGCCTGAATGGCCCGGCCGCCACTCTTACCTGCAACGCGATTCCACCCAGCATGAGCGCTGCCCCGGGAACGAAGAACAACCACAACGGGCAATGCAAAAGCATGAATCGCAAATGCCGCCACCCATCTCGCCAGCTGCGCAGGTGAGGCGGGCGGGAACGCCCATCTTTGTGAAGCGTGACGGGAACTTCGGCCACGCGGAGTTTCGCGAAGGTGGCTTTCATTACCATCTCGGAGGCGAACTCCATTCCCGGTATTCGACAGATTCATTTTCACAAACGCTTCTCTGCTCACCGCGCGCAATCCGCAGTGGAAGTCGTTTGCGGCGCTTTTGAAAAACAGGCGGCCGAGAAAAGTGAGCACCGGATTTCCAATCCAGCGGTGTTTCCAGGGCATGGCGCCCTTCATGATGCGGCCATTGGCCCAAGGCATTCGGCAACCCATCACGAGCTGGTAACCAGCCTCCAGCTTTTCCACGAATGGCGCGATGCTGCCGAAATCGTAGCTGTCGTCGGCGTCGCCAACGATAATCCATTGTCCGAGCGCTGCTCCCATTCCCCCGCGCAACGCGCAGCCGTATCCCTTCTCTGAAATTTCAATGACGCGGGCACCGGCGCGGCGCGCAATTTCGCGGGAGTCATCGGTGCTCCCGTTGTCGGCAATCACGATTTCGCTGGGTATGGCGAGTTCGGCGAGTGCGTTCTGGGCCTTACTAATGCATTTGGCCAGCGTCTCCGCCTCGTTTAAACAAGGCATGACAATGGAGAGCTGTGGCCCGACGTGGCGGGGCAGGGATATGGGCTGGAGAACTGGGGCGTAGCCGTGCACCAACCAAAACCAAGCAGAGCACGTGCCCCGCTTCCCGCACCGCTAGATTTCTACTTCGCGCCGGCTTTACCCATCACCGCGTCGGCCGTTGCCAGAATCGTCTTGTCGTCGTTTTCGGTTAAGCCATCCAGGAAAGTGCGAATCCGCCGGAAAGATTTGACGCAAAAACAGGCCGGCTGGCCCCGACCTGTGACTCAGCGAATCGCCGTTGCGTTGCGACCCTTGCAATTCTGAATCCCACCGGCTGAGAACGCAGGTTGCCGCGAATAAATCCATCGCCGCCCCGGCAATCCGTTCCTGAACCAGCTGCATATCGAGAATCGGCTCCCGATAGCTGACGAGCGAACGATTCACCGAAAAATTGAAGCGCCAGATGAATCGGCCCAGTCTCGCGAACATCGCCGCGAAGTTTTCGCTGTGGACCGGGACATCGGCGACTCGGACGGTTGCGCCGAGCCGATTTATCCCCGCCGACCACGCTTTGCCGAACCCGCCTGCGCGTTCGGCTTCAACATCGTGTCGTAGATTTCCTTGAACTCCATGCCGGTCCGCGCATCCCGACCAGCGCCACGAATGACGTCAGCACTTCATTGCTTCCTTCCCCGATCTGGTTGATGCGGGCATCGCGGAACATTCGGCCGAGTGGAAATCAGTGAAATACGCCGAGCCGCCGTGAATCTGGAATGTCTCGTTGACGATTCCCAGAGCCGCTCGGTCGTGAACACCTTGAGCATCGCGGTTTCCATCATGTAATCTTCGAGCCCCGATCGATTAGAGACGCCGTGACTGTCGTCATCGCTTCCATCGCGTACAGCGTCCGCGGCCATCTTGCGATTTTCTTTTTCACGAGCTCGAATTGCCCAGCGTCTTGTTGAATTGCTGGCGTGAGTTCGCGTGTTTCATTGCGAGTCTTAGACACGTCTTGGCCGCACCGGTGCAGCACGCACCAAACGTCGTCCGCCCGAAATCGAGCACCGTGAGGGCGACGCGCAAACCTTTGCCTAACGGACCGAGAATATTTTCCTTCGGAACCCTTACATCGCGCAGTGCAAAACGGCCCGTGGCGGTTCCGCGAATTCCCATTTTCTCCATGCGCGGCTCGAGCATGGTGAATCCGGGCATATCCGGTGTAACCAGAAACGCGGTGATCGCGTTTTCCCCGGTTTTCCCGGCACCGGCGTCCGCGCCATGACGGTAAGCACCTGTGCGATGGCGGCGTTCGTGATGTAACGCTTTTCGCCGTTCAAAATGTAATGCGAGCCATCTTCGCTCGGCAGCGCCTGCATCTGGACGTTTGCCGCATCGGACCCCGCCTTTTCCTCCGTCAACGCGAACGCCGCCAGTTGTTCCCCCGTCACCAGGCGTGGCAGCCACTTCTTCTTTTGTTCGTCCGTGCCAAACAACAGCAACGCCCGGATACCGATCGAGTGATGGGCGTTAACGAATACCGAAGTCGACGCGCATCGGCTCCCGATCTCTTCCAGGATCCGGCAGTTCGCCATTTGCGAAAATCCATGTCCGCCAAATTCCGGTGGCGCTGTCATCCCCAAAACGCCGGTGCGACCCAACCCGTCGATGACGCTGCGAGGAATATCCGCCTCACGATCTATCGCCGCGGCATCGAGCCCGGTGTCAAGAAATGCGCGAATCTCAGTGAGCTCTTTGTCGAGCTTCGCCTGCTGATCCGCAGGAATTCGTGGGTACGGCATGACCCAATCCGAGACGAAATGCCCCTGGAACAACCCTTTGGCAAAACCGAGCGCCTGCGGTCCGGCGAAGAGTAGTTCTTCCGCCTGTTGAATCTCCTTCTGACGTTGTGCTTCGGCTTCGTTCATAAATAAATCGCCCGGCACCGGAAGCATTCCGGTCCGAAATTGGCGGTGACGCACTGTAGCTAGGGCGGCCGAATCTGTCCACTCACCCTGCTGGAATGCCGGAAGGTTTCCCTTACATTGATTATCCGGCTATGCACAGATGGCTAATCAACTCGGCGGCTGCCCTTAGCGTCCTGGCGCTTTGCTTTTGTATCGCAAGCCGTGCGAATCGAAACTCAGTGAATTCAACCGGCAAGGCCCCTTCACCAGCCGCTGGCTCGAGCCAAACCGGGAATCCATCGGCAAATTTCCGCGAGAAGGAGTTCGCCGCCTTGGCGAGGCAAATTCGCGAACAATCGATATTGAAAGTTGAACCGAAATATTCGTCCCAGTCGCGGCCCGCCCGCCATCTCGCGGCTATCCATGGAAAAGGAATTCGTGACCACGCTTTTTTGGATTGGGAAATCGATGAAAAAGGCGCATGGGACGAGACTTGGGCAACCGCCTACGGAGGGGTTGACTGAGCCGAAAAAAGAGTTCTTCGCGGGCAATCAGACCCGACAGCGTTTTGTTCCCCGTCAGAATCCGTTTTATGTGGCGCTGCCCTACAACGATCTGATTCGGAACCAGTTTAGACCCGAAGCCCCGTTAGTTATCCCGTGGTTCCAGCAGACCTACACCGGGCCAGGCGTTTCCGTCTGCCGACATCGCTGGGTCGCTATTCGCAAAGGCGATCGGACTTGTTATGCGCAATGGGAAGATTGCGGTCCATATCGTGAAGATCATTTTCAATATGTGTTTCAGGATGAGCGCCCCAAGCCGAAATGCGAATGATGGATCCGGGCTAAACGTTTCGCCAGCGGTGCGGGATTTTCTCAGGTTGCAGCCAACGGACATAACCGACTTGCGGTTTGTCCACGTTCGTGATGTCGGGCCGGGCCCTGGCGAACTTACGGGGAGAACAATCAATTCGTGCTCGCGCGGCGGAGAAACAATATCAACCCCCGCCTGCTGTCCGATGAGCTTCGGCCCGATATGCCGTAACCGAGGCAGGCGATCATCTCGCCCTTCGAACCAAGGCTAACTGCAGCCCTGGCTCGTTCCGCACTCGGTGCAAACGCCGCAAGCCCCCGCCCGGATCCACTTTTTCACTGCCGCAATGCGAACAGATGAATGTCCATGAACATGCTGCCGAGCGCTTCCTGCACGCGATCGGCGTGGCTGGTGCCATTGGTGGCTACCTGCGGCATGCCTTCGTTAGGCGTGTGGTTCGTTACGACGTCGATCAATTCCTTTTCGGCGGTGCGCGAGAAGGTCGGACACCGGACGATTCAGGGCTTTCTTTTCCATCTCCGGAATTTCCTTGAGCCCCAGCTCGGTCTGTCCGCGGTTAGGCGATGTCGCTTCCTTGTAGCCGGGCATGAACTGGCAGCCATCCAGCGGAACACGTAATCGGTGATGGAGGACGCGTTGCGGATGTCCGGGATTCTTGGTGAAGCCGCTCGGCTCGAAACGCTGGTGGGCGAACTTCTTGACGAGGCTTCCAAGGGCACGCCGTATTGGAGGGCCATGCTGGTGAGCGTGCCGATGGTGTCCATCAGGCCGCCGATGGTGGTACCTTCCTTGGCCATGGTGATGAAGAGTTCGCCGGGCTGGCCGTCCTCGAACAGGCCGACCGTGAGGTAACCTTCGTGGCCGGCGATGTCGAACTTGTGGGTGAGCGGCATGCGGGTGTCCGGCAGGCGGCGGCGGAGCGGCTGCCGGCTTGCTCGCGCAGATTCGTCGAGCTCGGCTTCAAGTTCCATGCGCTCTGGAGATCTTCGCGAGTGCGGTGACATCGAGCGCCGCGCTCGGCCGCGTTGCCATTGCCGCCCCTTCGTTGGTCTTCTTGGTGTTGAGCGGCTGGGAGCGTTTCGAGCCGTCTCGGTAAATGGCCACGCACTTGAGTCCCATCTTCCAGCCTTCGACATAGGCGTCGCAGATGTCCTCCACGGTGGCAGTCTTGCGGCAAGTTGACGGTCTTGGAGATGGCGCCGCTGATGAACGGCTGCGCCGCGCCCATCATTTTCAGATGCGCCATGTAATTGATGCTGCGCTTGCCGCGTGGGCCTTGAACGCGCAATCGAAGACGAGCAGGTGTTCCGGGCTTCAATCCCGCTCGGGATCGGTTGAGTCCTTCTGGTCCTCGGACACGTCTTCGATGGTGTCGTAGCTTCTCGATGTGCGCGACGATGCTTCTCGATCTCCGTCGGTGTAACCGAGGCGGCGCAGCGCCGGGCCGACGGTGCGGTTGACGATCTTCAACATGCCGCCGCCGGCGAGGAGTTTGTATTTCACCAGCGCGATGTCCGGCTCGACGCCGGTGGTGTCGCAGTCCATGAGGAAGGCGATGGTGCCGGTGGGCGCGAGCACGGTGACCTGGGCGTTGCGGTAACCGTGCTTCTCGCCCTTCTCCAGCGCGCGATCCCAGCTCCGGCGCGCCTCCTCCTTGAGATAATCGAATTCTTGGCTGGGCTGAATTTGCTTCGACCGCGTCGCGATGGAGTTTGATGACGCCGAGCATGGATTCGACGTTGTCTTTCTGCGAGCGGCTTGTCCACGCCGGCGCAACGGGCATCGCGATAGCCCTTGAACGCGCCCATGTGCGCCGCGATGTCGGCGCGACTGCTCGTAGGCTTGGCCGGTCATGATGGCGGTGAGTGCGCCCGGCGAGCGCGCGGCCTTCGTCGGAATCGTAAGGCAAGCCGTAGCTCATGACGAGCGAGCCGAGGTTCGCGAAGCCGAGGCCGAGCGTGCGGAAGATGTGGGAGTTCTCCGCGATCTCCTTGGTCGGATAACTGGCGTTGTCCACGAGGATTTCCTGCGCGGTGATGTAGATGCGCACGGCGGCCTTGAAGCGCTCGACGTCGAACGTGCCGTCCTCGCGCTTGAACTTCATCAGGTTCAGCGAGGCGAGATTGCAGGCGGTGTTGTTGAGGAAAACGTATTCGCTGCACGGATTGGTGGAGTGAATCGGCTCGGTGCCTTTGCACGTGTGCCATTTCTGGATGGCGCCGTCGTATTGCAGGCCGGGGTCGCCGCAGATCCAGGTGCCTTCGGCGATTTTGTCGAGGAGCGTCGAGGCGTCTTTCTTCTGCGAGCGGCTTGCCGGTGGTGACGGTGCGGGTCCACCATTCCTTGCCGTCCGAGCGCGGCGCTGCATGAATTCGTCGCTGACGCGGACGGAAAGGTTTTCGTTCTGATACATGACGCTGCCGTAGGCGTCGCCATTGTAGGAGCCGTCGTAGCCCTGCTCGATCAACGCCCAGGCTTTCTTCTCTTCCTTCTGCTTGGCGTCGATGAATTCCTCGATGTCGCCATGCCAATCGCGCAGCGTGTTCATCTTGGCGGCGCGACGGGTCTTGCCGCCGGACTTCACGACGTTGGCGACCTGATCGTAAACCTTGAGGAAGGACATCGGGCCGCTGGGACGGCCGCCGCCGCTCAGTTTTTCCTTGCTGGAACGGATCGGCGACAGATCAGTGCCGGTGCCGGAGCCATACTTGAAGAGCATCGCCTCGCTGTAAGCCAGGCGCATGATGCTCTTCCATGTTGTCGTCCACCGATTGGATGAAGCAGGCGCTGCCTTGAGGATATTCGTATTGGGTGCGCGCGCGCTCGGCCTTGCCGGTCTTGCGATTGTAAAACCAGTTGCCCTTGGCCGAATTCTTGCCGACGCCGTATTGGTGATAGAGGCCGACGTTGAACCAGACCGGCGAATTGAACGCGCCGTATTGATTCACGCACAGCCAGGTCAGTTCGTCGTAAAAAACTTCGCCATCGTTCCTTGCTGAAGTAACCGTCCGCGACGCCCCAATCCGCAATCGTCCGGCGTGACGCGATGAATGAGTTGCCGCACGCGACGTTTCGCGCTCGGTCGTGTGTTGCTCGCCGTAAAAATATTTTGAAACGACAACTTTGGTCGCGAGCACCGACCAGGACTTTGGGCACTTCGACATTTTCCTGTTTGAAAATGACCTTGCCGGCGTCGTCGGTGATTTCGGCCGTGCGGTTTTCCCATTCGATCTGGTCGAATGGTGCTACCTTCGGGTCGCTAAACACGCGGTGGAAGGTTAATCCATTTCCCTGTTTTTTCGCGGCCGAGGCCTTGGTTCTGCGGTTAGTTTTGGACTTTTGGGTGAGAGAAGAGGGAGGGATACCGGGTTTCAATTGAATCATGGCGTTGGAAGGGGTGAATTGTGAATAACTGGCCTTTTTCCCTCGACGCACGACCCTCCATAACCTGTTAATAGCCGGGTAATAGGCGGCGGATAGCTAATAACAAGATGAAGTGTAGGGTGACGGGGCTCAATACAAGATGCAGTATGGGGGTGCACCCCCGTCAAGCATTTAATTGTGACTTTTTTCGCGAATTCTTCCGCTTGGAGGCGTCCCCGAGGCTTTCTCTCCCTCCTAACTAATAGAGTCGCCTGGAACCGGAGATTTGAGGCACTCGGAGGTATGTTCCCGCCAGGTTGCGAGGTTGCAAACCGGGCGCTCCACCGCATACTTATCGCGCTTTTCCGCAGTCGATTGTCGATCTTGCGAATAAGGAAGGGTGGCTGAGTCTGGTTGAAGGCACTCGACTCGAAATCGAGCGTCGGCTAATAACCGACCGTGGGTTCGAATCCCACCCCTTCCGCCATGATCTTGCTTGTTGCCAACCTCCCGGAAATCTCACGCTCGTCGCACCGAAACTCTGGAAATTCGAACCGCAGGTCGACCGCCCGCGCGAAGCGCTTTTCAACCAGGCAAAGCCAAATCCGCGGCGCCAACGCAACGCGTTGGCAATCCCACCCCTTCCGCCATGATTTCAAACTCCGCGAACCTCTCAGCGGTCCTTCGCACCTTGCGGTTATGACACTCAGGAGATTCGAACGCAGTTCGACTGCCCGCGCGTTACGCGCTCCTTTCAACTGCGAAGCCAAACTAGCAGAGCCAACCCAACGCGTCGGCAATCCCAGCCCTTCCGCCAATCCAGCTTCGATTTTAGATTTTGGATTTTCAATTGCGCACCGACGGGACCGATCGCTTTTATCAACCTCATCAGCAGATCAACCGTTTGAGACACGGGCGGTGTGAACAGCCAATCTCGACGAATCGAATGGCTGCTCTTTGCGACGGCACTCATCGCCTTTGCCTATTTTCACCAAGGCGGTGGCTGGAACGCCAATGCCCGTTTCGCCATGGTTCGCGCGATGGTCGAGCAGCGAACTCTCGCCATCGATTCCTACCTGATCTACACCCCGCCCTCTGATTCCACGCGCGACCTGCGCCGAATCGTTTTGCGAAATGCCGAGTACACCGATTTGGATAAAACCAATGTGCTGGTTTGGCTCAATCGCCAGGGCAGGGCCTTTCCGATTAATCAAACGCTCGAAGGCCGGGTGGTTGCGAGCGATCCGGAAAAGAAAGCCGTTGATGTTCAGATCACCGACAAAGCGGTTGTGTCCGTGTTCCTGACCGACAGCACAAGAATTGAGCCGGCAAGTTCGCGATCCGAGCCGTTGCCAATCGGCCATGCCGTCAAAATCCGGTGCCGCTTGCAAGGCAACAATGTTTTCGCCGAGGTCGTTAGTCTGGTGGATGAAACCGATCTGCGCCCAGTCACGTTCGTGGATATTCGAACCGTCGCCGCATCGGGCGATGTCTCGTATTACGGCGGCCACTTTTTCCCTAACAAGGCGCCCGGAACATCGTTCGCCGCGGTGCCGGCCTATTGGATCATCTATCAGGTCGAACGTCTCATCGACGCCAATCCCGATAATTGGTGGACGCTGACCCTGAACGCCTGGCTGACATCCGCTTTAAGTGCCGGACTTCTGTCGGCGTTTGGCGTCGTCCTATTTTATCGGCTGACGCTCAATTTTCCGCGTGCGGCCGGGTTGCCGTCTCTGCTGGCGACGATCGCGTTCGCTTTCGGCACCATGTTTTTCCCGTACGCCACATGCATGGACCAGCACAACATCATCGCCGCCTGCCTGCTCGCTTCCTTCTACTTGCTCCATCGCGTTAAGATCATGGAGCGACCGGCATCCGGCTCCGGATTCCGTGCAACCAGGGCGCCGTATTACTTATTTCTCAGCGGGCTCTGCGCGGGCTATGCCGCAATCACGAATTACATCGTCGCGGTCGTCGTCATTCTCCTGGCGCTCTATCTGTTTTCTTCGGTCCGGCAAAAAAATGGATGGCTCTGGTTCGGCCTGGGAATTCTGGGCCCGTTTCTATTGATCTGCGCTTATAACGTCGCCTGTTTCGATACCCCGTTTACCACCAATTATCGTCATCAAAATCCGTACTTCCGCAGCGATTCGGCCGCTTTTCTTGATGTATTCGTTATGCCCCGATGGAACGTGCTGATCACAATTCTGTTCTCACCGTTTCGCGGATTGTTCTTTAGTTCGCCGGTGCTTCTCATGGCGGTCGTTGGACTGGTGCTGCTATTTCGAAATCGCGATTGGCGCGCTGAGGCCGGGCTGGCCACTGCGATCGCAGCTTTTTTCGTTCTATTTAACACCAGCTTTGAAGCGTGGGATGGCGGATGGGCCGTCGCGCCGCGCTACCTCGGCCCGGCCGTACCGTTTCTCGCTCTCGGCCTGCCCGTTGCGTTCGGGCGCTTCTGTAAAACAACGTGTTTGTTAGGCGGGTTATCGATAATCGTCATGCTGTTGATTACCGCGGTTGATCCCCAGCCCCCGGTCGGTGTGAGCGAAGCCACCCAGGTCCAGGGCAAGCCGGCCTGGCGATACAACCCACTCACTGAATATGAGCTGCCAATATTTTTCGGGACGAAATCCCCATCCCCATCTTCCGATCCGGGCGACCTGCCGGCCGGCCCGGTCTCAGTCAATCCCGGCGGCATCTATGGCGGAGGTCTTCTCGGCCCGGACGAGCTGCGCTGGAATTCATTCAACGCCGGCGAATTTCTGTTCCCGGAAAGTCGCTGGAGCCTCTTGCCACTTTTGGCGGTTGCAGTGGCGCTCGCATGGCTGGCCCTCCGCCATGCCCGCCAGATTAAAGGGCGCCCAGCCGGTTGCGCGATCCCGCCGGGTTGAACAAACTTGCCTTTGGCACCGTCAGTGCTCATAAAGGGAAACCGATGGTCAGGGCAAATTGTCGGGAGCGGTTCACCGCGGCGGATTTCGACTTTATCGTTCGAACTCTGGCCCGTTCGCCTAACGACCACGTTTCCCTGGTCGATCTGTTGTCGGATTCGGAAACGCGCGACTCGGTTCTGGATAGCCCGCGCCTGATCGACGCGATTCTGTCCAACCCCGTCCAATTGCGGATCTCTTCCCAATTCTATTTCTACGTGCTGGCCCGTCACGTGTTGCGGCAGGCATCCATTAGCGATCGCAAATTGTGCGATTACGTTGCGTCACTCCTCGAGACATTTTCCCGGGCCAGCCAGTTGCATGCGCCCGACCAGATCGACAGCCGGGCGCACGAATATATTTGCGACATGTTGATCGCGCTGCAACGCGTCACGCCGGAACAGGCTTTCCTCCTCCGTGCCCATGTCGGAAATTACTCGCTGTTTATCAGCGGTATTTTTCATGGAAACGCGCAACGCCGGCGCGACCGGGGCGGACCCGATCTGAAATTTTACGAGCAAGTCGGCCGAACCAACTTTCAACTGGTGGCCTCACACGAGGCCGCGCGCCGCTGCGAGCTCGACGACGTGTTCGAAGATCTGGCCAATCGGTTTCATGATGTCCGGCTCGCTTTGAACGAACTTTCAGATCGATTGTTAAATCTCGATGACGACTTGAGGCCGTCGTTCGCACCGTGAACGAGACTCTTTTCAGCCAGATCCAAAAGCTGTTCGAGCGCACCTATGCCGAGGTCGGGATCAATCTGGAAGAGTTGTCTGATCGATCGCCGCCGCTGCGCGCAACTCTCGATGCTCGCCGGCAAATCGGCGGTCGAATTGAGCGAACTCGCCCGCACTTTCCTGCGCACGGTCGGCGATCGCCTCTACGTCGGCATTTATTACTCGCGCTGGCTCATCGAACAGCTCGAGCGCCACGATCCGCGTTCCGGACTTAGTGATAAGAACATTCGATCGCTGATTGCATTCGTGGAAGAACTCAATCACGCGCTCCACGCTGCGTTGCAGTTCCAGAATGGCGACCGCGAGATTACTTCGGAAGATTTTGCGCGAAACCTCGAGCTCCAGGCCCAGGTCGACACCTATCTGGTGCTTCTCCTTTTCGTCGCCTTTTTCCGGAAAACCCAGCGGGTGTCGCGAACGGACCGGCGCTGGCTGCGTTTTCATCTGTTCGAGTCACAAACGCCTCGCGCGTATATCGACAGGAATATTCGCGGTCGTTACCTGGAAACAGCGGCGCTGGCTTCGAGTTATACGCAGTTTCTCGATACTCTCAACGGCGCCCGGCGCCTCGACGAAATTCGCCAGTTCCGCTCGCTTGATTACGCTGCGAAAAAAAGGCGCGTCCTGGCGCTGCCCGCTTGTTGATTTGTCATCTCGAGCCGCAGAAGCGGCGAGCGGCCTTTCACCGGGCGCTTGATCACGCAGCAATTAGGCTGGTGTGCTTCACGCCGAAATGGGAGATCCTGCTCCGCTCACGATCACATCGCGGAGATATCTATTTGTGAATTAGATCGATTCGACTAAACATTCGACGTGTTCAGTTTCACCATGCTCGGCAGCGGCAGCGCCGGCAATAGCGCGCTGATCGCGACCGATCATTGCAGGATTCTGATCGATGGTGGATTGAGCGCGCGCCAGATTGGTCGTTAGCGCCTGGAACAGTGCGGGGTTGCACCCGAACAGCTCGATGGGGTTCTGCTCACGCATGAACACGGCGATCACGTTTGCGGGCTTGAAGTGCTCTGCCGCAAATTTCGCGGTGCCGATTTATTGCAACGCTCTCACGGCCGAAGCCGATCCGTTACGACAGCACTCTCGATGCAGCATCGGAACTGGCGGATCTTTCGGACCGGCGCCGATTTCCGATCTGCGACATCACTGTGCAGACTTTTCCGGTGCCGCACGACGCGGTCGATCCGGTCGGTTTCGCGTTTCACGCCGGCGCAGCGGTCGCTCGGATTTATCACCGATCTCGGTTTCGCGACGAAATTGCTGATCGAGCGTCTGCGGCGAGGTGCACACGCTGGTGATCGAGACCAATCACGACGAGAAGCTGCTGCAGAACGACACGCATCGGCCCTGGCCGGTGAAACAACGGATCATGTCGCGGCACGGACATCTTTCGAACGCGGCCGCGGCCGCCGTTATTGAGGAATTGCTGCCCGGGAGAAGTCGAGCGCGTGGTGCTCGGACATCTGAGCCGCGATTGCAATACGCCTGAGCTGGCCTGCGGCGCGATCCGAGCGTTGCTGAAAAAGCCGGGAAGCTCGACATCGAAATTTATTGCGCCGGTCAAACCGAAATCAGTCCCCGGTTTCACATCGGTGAAACGACGGCACGGCACGTTCCAGCCGACATTTGACGACTTCTTCTTTCAAACCACAGAACGCGTTGGCTGCTGAAAGATATGGAAATCCGCGATGCGCAAGATTCTGATCTTGCCGGCAGATCGTGACGATTTACAATGCGGCCGTCGCCACGCGCCCTTCCACCGCGCAGCTCGAACCGGTCACGGTCGCCGAGCGCAAAGATTGGATCAACGAGCATTCGCCAGACCGGCATCCGTTCTGGGTTGCGGAAATCGACGGCGACATTGCCGGCTGGCTGACGTTCAAGAGCTTTCATTCCGCGGTGGCTTATAGCGGCACGGCCGAGCTGAGCGTTTATGTGCACGGAGCGATTTCCGGCGGCGCGGCGTCGGCGCGCGCCTTACTAGAAGAGGCAATCTCACGCGCACCCCGGCTGGAGATTACCGCGCTGGTTGGCCTCATCTTCGCGCATAACGAATCGAGTATTGCGCTTTTTCGAGCAACTCGGCTTTGAACGATGGGGACTTCTTCCGGGATTACGCGGTGGTCGATGAGCTTCAGCGCGACCTGACCATCATGGGGCCGGCAAGGGAACGCCGCTAGAGGCTAATTTATTTGATCACACTGGTCTTCGGGGCCAACCACGCAGGTGAACGATCGCCGTGCCGGATCGGAGACGAAAAAAGCCGTCGAAATCTTCGCGCAGCTGTTCGACTTCGTCGCGACGCGGCACGCCATTGACCTTCAGAAATGAAGCGGCCGCTTCGGTGTCGTTCGTCTCCAGCTCCAGCCAGATATCGGGATGGCTCAGGTTCGGCACCTTATCGAGCCACAGCCGGTTCGGGCCGAACTGAAAAATACAGCCGTCCGCTTCCTCTTCGATCAACGGCAGACCCAAGGTGTCGCGATAAAAAGCCACCGTCTGCTCATAGGTGTGGGCCGGACATTTGATGGCAATATTGGCTCCGCCGGAAAACTGCGGGCCGTGGACGTTGGCAACCATGATCGATCTTACAGCGTCGAAGGCTTCGTCACAGGTGTTCGAGAATTTTTTGGGCGAGCGCTCTTGGCTTTGTCCATCGCGATTTCCTCTTCCAGGCCGGACAATCCAACCGTGACCAATGTGTTGCCTTTGATCACGTAAAGCATGGCGACGTTCGCCGGCAGGCCGCTCTCCGGCCGCTGGATAGATCTCCGCCTTGTCGCCGAGCCCGGAGATCGACTTTCGGACAGGCCGCGTGCTGGCATCTCACCGGCTCGAGTTCCTTCCTGCGGATCGAACCCGGGCGCCGCCTGATAAACCCGGAGGATCAGCAATCTTCGTCGACGTCGGCGCTGTAATAATTGCACTTCGAGTAATAGCCATCGCTTGCCCATCCACGATTGCGCGGACGTCGGATCCTTTGACCGGCTCGCCCAGGATCGTTTCGGCCGTGGCCTTGTCGACGATGCTGCGAGACATCGATCTGCGAATCGGCTGCGCCTAACGAGCCAATCGCGAGCAGGAACGCAGCCCGTAACCAGGCAAACGCAGGAACGACTGTTCATCCGCCGGCCGCGCCTTCGCCGCCCGGTTCGGTCATGGCCACCGGATCGAGCGCCCGCTCGAATTCGGCTTCAGGCAAAACCTTTTTCTCGACGGCAGAGCTGGCGAACCGTTTTTCCGGTCTTCGCGCTCTCCTTGGCGATCTCCGCGGCGCGATCGTAACCGATTTTCGGCGCCAGACTTGTCACCATGGCCATCGACAATTCCACCAGTTCGGCGCAACGCTCCTGGTTCGCCGTGATACCGTCAACGCACTTCTCGGTGAAGATTTCGCCGACGTTCGCGAGCAGCGGATCGACTCGAGAAGGTTGTGCGCCATGACCGGCATCATGACGTTCAGCTCGAAATTTCCGTTCGCGCCCGCCCAGGTGATGCAGGCGTCGTTTCCGAAGACCTCCGCGCAAACCATCATCATCGATTCGCACATGACCGGGTTCACTTTGCCAGGCATGATCGAGCTGCCCGGTTGAGTGGCGGGCAGCTGAATTTCGCCGATGCCGCAGCGCGGCCCGCTGCCTAGCAAACGAATATCGTTCGCGATCTTGAACAAACTGGTCGCGATGGTTTTGAGCTGGCCACTCGCCTCGACCACGGCGTCCTTTCCGCCCTGCGCCTCGAAATGATCCTTCGCTTCGTAAAATGCGATCCCGGTGCGCTGCTCGAGATGACGCATGACTTTCCCCGGGAAATCGATGTGGCGATTCAATCCGGTGCCGACGGCTGTGCCGCCCAGCGCCAGTTCGCGCAAAACTTCGATGCGCCTTTTCGGCGCGGGCTTGCCGCATAGCGCAACCTGCTGGGCGTAACCGCGAAAATTCCTGCCCGAGCCGGACCGGCGTCGCATCCATTAAATGGGTCCGGCCGATCTTGATGATGTCCCAAAATTCCTTCGCCTTCGCCTCCAGCGCGGCCTGCAAGTTCGCCAGGCCGGGATCAGATCATTTCTTCAATTGCTCGGCGGCGCTGATATGGATGGCCGACGGGATCACGTCGTTGCTCGACTGTCCCATGTTGACGTGGTCGTTCGGGTGAACCGTGCTCCCGCGAACCGATCGGCCTTGCCAGCCAGTTGCGCGCAGCGATTCGCGATCACCTCGTTCGCGTTGGTGTTCGTGCTCGTGCCCGAGCCAGTCTGGAAAATATCGAGCGGAAAATGCTCATCCAGCTTTCCGTCGATCACTTCCTCCGCCGCCTGCACGATCAAGGCGCTGCGCTTCGGCATCGAGCAAACCGAGATCGTGATTGGCCTGCGCCGCGGACCACTTGATCAAGCCGAGGGCGCGAATGAACGGGCGCGAAAAACGATAACCGCTGACCGGAAAATTGAGAACCGCGCGCTGCGTGGAAGCGCCATAAAGCGCGGATTGCCGGGACGGACATCTCGCCCATCGAATCCTTTTCCGATCCGCGTCCGCGCCGGGGTCATGCGCGTGCCGATGTTGAAGAGACATCGGCGCGAATCGAGCCGCGCCGGATGAGCATGCCCGTTGCGGCCGGTCGTCTTGCGGAAAACGGTGATGAACATCGGCGGAATATTTTGCAGGAAATATTCCGACTCCGCGTGGTCGAAGATGCGTGGCGTGCTGTTTCAATTCGTTCGTGACCTGGTAGATAATGAAGCTGCCTCCGCGCGCGAGCGCATCGTGCGTCTTTTGCAGAAGCGCACGTTTCTTATCGATCTTGAGGATGCTGAAGGGAATTCCGGACAGGATGTAGTCGCACGGCCGATACCGCGCTCGCTCCAGCTCTTCCGGCAGACGCGGCCGCGTCCCGTTGATAACATGAACCCGCGGATCGTTGGCGAACTGCCGCTGAGATCGCGCGAGAAAGCCGCGTCGAGTTCGAACATCAGCAGTTGCGCATCCGGCGCGCATGCGCCGCACGATCTCCCGGGTATGCACCCCTTCGCCCGGGCCGTATTCAGCGATGACCCGGGCATGCCTGAAATCGATCTTATCCGAAACGCGTTCGACCAAAGCTTTCGAACTGGGGATGATCGACGCCACTTGAAAAGGGCGTTGCAGGAAACGTTTAAAGAATAACGCGCTCATTTCGGAATCGGAATAGTCTACTGGTGGGCCAGCATTGTCCAGTCACGACTCTCGGGCCGGTTTGGGAGAGCCCGGGCCCGACCGCGAGTTCGCGAGGCCGATTACAGGCTTACCACAGGACCCAACGAAGGCACGCGGCGAAGAAGATTGACAACGATTATAAAATTTATAATGCTGTCCGGAGCGAAAATGTCTTGCTCACTACCGCCACAGTTGGTGTTTATTCCCCATGCAGCATAACCTTCTGCGCCGGTGTCCACGTCGAGGATGATCCGGTGCGCGTCCCGGGGAGCCGCCACGTCCCGCGGATACACGTCGTACTCCTGGAAGTGGTCGCCGGCCGGCAGTTCACCTTCGAGGTTCTTGTACACCCCGCCGGAGAAGTTGTAGAGGCCGTCGCCCCAGTAGTACCAGGTCCGGTTGGTCGGCCAGCCGAGGTCGTCCCAGCCGTAGTAGGCGTCGAGCGCGTCGTCGCAGCCGGACAGGTCGCAGTAGTCGTGTACGGACGTGATGGTCGGGGCGGATGGCGCGGCGACCGAGGCGGCCGCGGCGGTCGGCGCGACGAAGCCGGCGAACAACGCGGCCAGCAGCGCGGCGAGGCTCAGGTTGCGGACGAACCGGCTCCGGCGCCGGTGCGACGGAGCACGGCAGGTCACGCGAGTCTCCTTCAACGACGGGACGGAAGGTCGGGACTGCGGCAGCGACCGTGGAGCGTTGCGGTCGCCTGGTGCCGTCCGGCGGGCGGCTGAGCTGTCAGGACATCGATGGACGTTGACGTCTGTATTGTGTCTTTTGCCCCGAGAGGTCTCAACCGTCTGAGTCCATCAACCTCTGCGTCCCCCTCACCTCTGCGTCCCCCTCACCTCTGCGTCCCCCTCACCTCTGCGTCCCCCTCACCTCTGCGTCCCTCAACCACTGCGTCCCTCACCACCTGGGCCCATCGAGATCGGGCGGCGGCCTGCCGAGCACGCCGGTCCAGCGCCGGGACGCGCGGCACCAGCTCATAGAGTCGGCTGCGCCTGAGGAGGATGTCGGCCGCCTCAGCTCCCTTGAAAACGCGGTGTCGACCGGAACGAGCGTCGCGCCCGCCTTCCACAGACCGAGCGCCGCGACGATCCATTTGGCACTGTTGGGCCCCCACATAGACGCGATCGACGACGCGACGCCCGGTTCTGAGCGCCGCGCCGAACTGCCGGGCCGACTCGTCCAGCTCGCGCGTAGGTGAGCTGCGTGTCACCGTCGACGATCGCCATGCGTTCGCCGAACTGTTGAACGGCGCTGCCGATGAGCGCCGAGATGGTCATCCGCTGCGAATTGTAGAAGACTCCTCGCGAAGATGGAGAGTGGGATTATCGGAGGTCTGACAACACGTGACGGCGATTTTGCAAGGCGTCCGCATCCTCGAGGTGGCGGAGCACACGTTCGTGCCGGCGGCATCGGCGCTTCTCGCCGACTGGGGCGCGGAGGTCATCAAGATCGAGCACGTCGAGCGGGGCGACGCCATGCGCGGCCTGGCCGTCCACCGGCGTCGCGCGTCGTCGCCGGCGACGTGCACGCGCTGCTCGAGCACTCCAACCGCGGGAAGCGCAGCCTCGGCCTCGACCTCACGACGGCCGACGGTCTCGAGATCCTCTACAAGCTCGCCGCCACGTCCGACGTCTTCCTCACCAACAAGCTGCCGAGCGTCCGCACGAAGCTGACGATCGGCGTCGACGAGATCCGGGCCGCACAACCCGCAACATCATCTACGTGCGGGGCACCGGCCAGGGCGAGCGCGGGCCCGACGCCGACAAGGGCTCGTACGACTCGCTCGCGTTCTGGGCCCGCGCCGGCGTGGCCATCGGCGCGCAAGCGCCCGGAGTACGACCTCGTGCCCGTGCCGCCCGCCGGCCCGGGCTTCGGCGACTCCATCGGCGCGATGACGATCGCCGGCGGGATCATGGGCGCGCTGTTCCACCGCGAGCGCACCGGCGAGGCGACCGTCGTCGACGTGTCGCTGCTCGGCACCGGGCTGTGGGCGATGGGCCAGGCCATCGCGCTGTCGCTGCTGCTCGACGATGCCGTGGGCGCCGCCGCCGCGCCAGCATGGCAGGCAACCCGCTCGTCGCGGAACTACATGACCAAGGACGGCCGGGCGCTCTGGCGCTCACGTGCCTGCAGGCCGGCAAGTACTGGCCGCCGATGTGCGAGCGATCGGCCGGCCCGAACTCGCCACCGATCCACGCTTCGCCGACCACGCGGCGCTCCTCGCGAACAGCGGCGAGGCCGACCGACATCCTCACCGATGTCTTCGCCGTCGCGCGACGCTCGATGAGTGGCGGGAACGCCTCGACCGACTTCATCGGGCAGTGGGCCGTCGTGCAGGACACGCTCGAGGCGGCGGCCGATCCGCAGACCGTCGCCAACGGCTACGTGCAGGACTGCAAGACCGCCGACGGGCATGCCGTTCCAGCTGGTCGCCGCGCCGGTGCAGTTCGACGAGCAACCGCGCCGCCCGCAGCGGGCGCCGGAGTTCAACGAGCACGGCGACGCCATCCTCGGCGAGCTCGGGCTCGACTGGGACGCCATCGTCGACCTCAAGGTCCGCGGCGTCGTCGCCTGATCACTACCCGACAGAAGGAGACGATCATGAGCCCTGTTCGACGCGTTCCGGTACGACGGCAAGCGCGTGCTCGTCGTCGGTGGCGCCACCGGCATGGGCGCGGCGGCCGCCGAGCTGGTGCAGGACGCCGGCGCAGAGGTCGTGGTGATGGACTACGCCGACGTCACCCTCGCCGGGCGCAAGGCGATCCACGCTCAACCTGGCCGACCCGGCGTCGATCGACGCGGCGGTCGACGAGTGCGGCGGACCGGTGCACGCGCTCTTCTCTGCGCCGGCGTCGCCGATGGCACGCCCGGCATCGAGAAGATCAACTTCATCGGCCACCGCGTACTCATCGACCGCATGCTCGCGGGCGGCATGCTCCCGCGCGGCCAGCGCCATCGGCATTCATCTCCTCGGCCGCCGGCCTGGGCTGGGAGGCGAACCTGCCGGTGTATCAAGGAGTATCTCGACATCACCGACTGGGACGCGGCGTCGCCTGGGCGCACGAGCACGAGCAAGGCCGACTACTTCTGGAGCAAGCAGGCATCTGCGCGTACGTCGCACGCCAGGCCTATGCGTTGCTCAAGCAGGGCATCCGCATCAACGCCATCTGCCCCGGCCCGACCGACACGCCGCTGGCGCAGGCCAACAAGGATATGTGGCTCGGGTTCGGCGCCGACTACCGCGGCGAGGTCGGCATCGAAGCCGTCGACGCCGCTGGAGCAGGCGTTTCCGCTGGTGTTCCTGTGCAGCGACGCCGCCGTCGCGATCAACGGCATCATCGCTCATCTCCGACCGGGCTACATGAGCGCCGGCCTCACCGGCGCGTACCCGCCCGCAACCGACGTCGCCAAGTTCCTGTGCGGCCGTTTGGGCTAGAGAGGACACATGTCTGATTACAAGTTCGTCACATACGAGACGGTCGACGACGGCCAGATCGCCCGCATCATGCTCAACCGGCCCGATGCGCGGAACGCGCAGAACCGGGGGATGCTCGTCGATCTCCACGACGCGTTCCTGCGGGCCGAGGCCGACGACAACGTCCGCGTCGTGATCCTCGGCGGGATGGGCAAGATGTTCTCGGCCGGCCACGACATGGGCTCGGAGGTGCGCGTGAGGAGATGACCAGCCACGCCTCGACCAAGGTGAACGGTGGCACCCGGGAAGGCGCCGAACGCCTGATGCTCCAGGAGTGGCACCACTTCTTCGAGAACACCCGGCGGTGGCGCAACCTGCGCAAGATCACCATCGCCCAGGTGCACGGTCCGGTGTTCGCCGCCGGCCTCACGCTCATTTGGGCTTGCGACCTGATCGTGGCCGCCGACGACGTCACCTTCGCCGACGTCGTGGGCACGCGCCTCGGCATGTGCGGCATCGAGTACTTCGCCCACCCGTGGGAGTTCGGGCCGCGCAAGACCAAGGAGCTCATGCTCACCGGCGACTCGTTGAGCGTCGACGAGGCGCACAGCCTCGGCATGGTGTCGAAGGTGTTCCCGGTCGACGAGCTGGCCGACAAGACGCTGGAGTTCGCCGCGCCGCATCGCCCAGTTGCCCACGATGACCGCGCTGCTCATCAAGGAGTCCGTCAACCAGACGCAGGACAACATGGGCTTCTACAACGCGCTCAATGCCTGCTTCACCCTGCACGAGCTGAACCACAGCCACTGGGCCCAGTCCACGAGAGCAAGTACCCGGTGGCGCTGGAGGAGGACGGCATCCCGAACTGGAAGAGCGCGCCGCCGACCGTGCCGGCAGTTAAGGATCAGGTGCGCGCTTAGTGGGGCGAAGGCGGAGACGGCGCCGATCGGCGAACACCGACGCGTGAGTGACGTACTCGAAGTCGAGCAGCACGACAGCGTGCGCGTCGTTGTGTTGAACCGACCTGACGCGCTGAACGCGACCAACGAGGAGATGCACGGCGCGTTGGGTCGGATCTGGTACGAGCTCGACGCCGATCCCGACGTGCGGGCGATCGTGTTGACCGGCGCGGGCGACGCTTTCTCTGCGGGTGGCGACCTTGGGCTGCTCGATCGCATGGCCAACGACACGGAACTGCGCGCCGCGATCATGGCGGAGGCCGTCGACATCGTCCGCGGGATGACCTCAGTGCGGGTCCCGATCGTGGCCGCGGTGAACGGTCCGGCCGTCGGCCTCGGCTGCAGCCTGGCCGGCATGTGCGACGTGGTCCTCATCGAGGAGGGCGCGTACTTCGCTGATCCCCATGTAGCGCTCGGCCTGGTCGCCGCCGACGGCGGGGCATTGACGTGGCCGCTGCTCACCAGTCTCCTGCGGGCCAAGGAATACCTCCTCCTCGGCGACCGCCTCCCGGCGGCCGAGGCAGTGGCGCTCGGTCTCGCCAACCGCGTCGTGCCCAAGGGCGAAGCCAAGTCAGCAGCGCTCGACCTGGCTCAGCGGCTGGCCAAGCTGCCGCCACAGTCGGTGCGCGAGACCAAGCGGTTGTTGAATGCGGCGGTGCGGGCATCAGTCGACTCGTTGCTGCCCAGTGCGGTCGAAGCCGAATCGCAGTCGTTCGACGAGCCGGCCTTCCGCGCCAACCTGCAGCGCATGCTCGACCGAAGCGCACGCTAAGCGGTGAACGGGTGAACCTGCTCCTGCTGCTCGATATGGCCGCCGCCGCTCGCGGTGACGCGGTCGCGATCGAGGTTGGGAAAGAGCGCCTGCGCGCTGCGGAGCTGTTGCAGGCCGCGTGGGCCGGGGCTGCGGTCGTCGACGGCGCGTCGGCGCTGGCCTATGTCGGCACCAACAACCTGGCGTTCCCGATCGGTGTCTTCGCCGCCGCCGCCGCCGGCGTGCCGTTCTCACCGCTCAACTACCGGCTCGGTGAGGAGCAGCTGCACGAGTTGCTCAGCCGTCTCGGTTCGCCGGTCGTGATCGCCGAAGGCGAGGTGGGCGCCGGGCTGGCCGCGCGTGGGCATCGTGTCGTCGACGCCGGCGCGTTCTGCGCGCTCGCTCGCCAGGACGCCGAGGTCGGCGAGGTTCCCGACGATGCGGACGGGCCGGCGGTCCTGCTGTTCACCAGTGGTACGACCGCGGCGCCGAAAGCCGCGGTCCTGCGGCACCGCCACCTGACGTCGTACGTCGTCGACACGGTCGAGTTTGCCGGCGCCGACGAGGACGACGCGGTGCTGGTGAGCGTCCCGCCGTATCACGTCGCTGGTTTGGCCAACCTGCTGAGCAACCTCTACAGCGGCCGTCGCATCGTGTACCTGTCGCAGTTCGACGCGGCGACCTGGGTCGCCGCGGTGCGCCACCACGGCATCACCAACGCCATGGTGGTTCCGACGATGCTTGCCCGCATCGCCGAGGTGCTCGAGGCCGACGGCGCCGGGTTGCCGAGCCTGCGAGCCCTGTCCTACGGCGGCGCCAAGACGCCGGCGACCGTGCTCGAGCGGGTGATGCAACTGCTGCCCGACGTCGGGCTCACCAACGCCTACGGCCTGACCGAGACGAGTTCGACGATCGCGATACTCGGCCCCGAGGATCACCGGGCCGCGCGAGACGGCGACCCGGCCGCGGTGGCGCGGCTCGCGTCGGCGGGGCAGGTGCTGCCGACAGTCGAGGTCGACATTCGCGACGGTGAGATCTGGGTGCGCGGCGAGCAGGTCTCGGGCGAATACGACGGGCAGGCGGCGCCACTCGATGCGGGCGGCTGGTTCCCGACCCGGGACCGGGGCTGGCTGGACGACGAGGGCTACCTCTTCATCGAGGGCCGGGCCGACGACACGATCATTCGCGGCGGCGAGAACATCGCGCCGGCCGAGATCGAGGACGTGTTGGTACGCCACCCGGCGGTCGCGGACTGCGCGGTGGTCGGCATCCCCGACGAGGAGTGGGGTCAGCAAGTTGCCGCCGCGGTGGTCTGCCGGCCGGGAACCGACCTCGACGCCGA
This sequence comes from uncultured Actinomycetes bacterium, assembly GCA_963742585.1. Classification (GTDB taxonomy): domain Bacteria; phylum Actinomycetota; class Acidimicrobiia; order Acidimicrobiales; family JACDEA01; genus JACDEA01. The sequence goes on along the minus strand of CAVUMI010000008.1, from coordinate 100,253 downwards.
GGAGTTGCGGACGTTCGCCCGTGAATCGCTCCGCGGTTCGAAGACGCCCCAGCGCATCGTGTTCGTCGACGAACTGCCCTACACCGAAACCGGCAAGCTCCTCCGCCGCCAGGTCCAAGCCGAACTGACGGCCGAACTGACGGCCGAACTCAGAGACAATCCGCGCCCTTAAGGGCGGCGGATTGTCTGTCAGTTCGCCGTCGCGGAGCTGTTGGCGGAGGCGGAACTTCTGCACCTTGCCCGACGGCGTGCGCGGCAACTCGTCGACCTTGTAGATCGACTCCGGCCACTTCTGCTTGGCCATGCCGGCGGCGGCGAGGTGGGCGCGCATGGCTTCGAGCGTTGGCGGGCTCTGGCCGTCGCGCAAGCGCATCACCGCGGCGGCGTGCTCACCGAGGCGTGCGTCCGGCGCGGCGACCACCGCGACCTCAGCGACGCCGTCGAGGCCCATGAGCAGCTCCTCGACCTCCTGCGCGCTGATGTTCTCGCCGCCGCGAATGATCACGTCGGAGATTCGATCGGTGATCGTGAGGTAGCCGTCATCGTCGAAGACACCGACGTCACCCGTGGCGTACCAGCCCTCGTTGTCGAAGACCTCGGCGGTCAGCGCCGCATCGGTGTACCCCAGGCAGAGTTCGGGACCACGCGTATGGATCTGGGCGTCGCCATCGAGGCGCACCTCGGCGCCGACCATTGGTTGGCCGTCGGTCTGGAGGCGCTTCTCCAGCGGCGCGTCGGGCATCGAGCCGGTCACCGACGGATGTTCGGTGCTGCCGTACGACCGGAACACCGTGATGCCGAGGCCGGTCGCCCGTTCGGTGACCGCGACGGGCACGGTCGCGCCACCCATGCCGAAGAAGGGAATCAGCGCGAGGTGCTCGTCGGTGAAGTCGGGATGATCGAGCAGGCTCGTCAGGAAGTACGGCGAACCGCCGGGTACGCCGATGCTCTCGGCCAGCATGAGCCGCAGCACCTGCGTGGGGTCCCACACGTCGACGAGATGGACGCCGTGCGTCCGGTGCAGCGATGACAGGAACGCGCCCAGCATCCCCATGAAGTGGCCCACGGGCGCGCCGGTCAGCGGCGGCGGACCGCCGCGATCAGTCATCTCGCTCAGCTGGCGCGACTCGAACCCGATCGTCCGGTGCGAGTGCATCACGCCCTTCGGATCGCGCGTGGTCCCCGACGTGAACGCGATGATTGCCAGCGAGTCGGGATCGACCGACACCGGCGTCGCCAGCGGCTCGGCGTCGAGCTCCGCCGCGAAGGGCGTGGCGCCGGGCGGCAAGCTGGCGGGGTCGCGATCGCCGACCACCAGCCACGGCACGCGTCCCGAGAGCAGCGGCTCGTAGGCAGGGAGGTATTCGATGCTGCCGAAGCGGTCGGGAGTGATGACCACGTCAGGCGCGGTGACCCGGACGATGTACTCGAGTTCTTTGGCGCCGTAGAAGTGCACGACGGGGACGACCACCGCGCCGGCGTAGGCCGCCGCCCAGAACGCGATCGCAGCTTCGACCCAGTTCGGTAGCTGAAAGACGACGACGTCGCCCGCGCCGATTCCCTTGGCGCGCAGCGAGGTGGCAAACGCCCGGGCGGCGCGGTCGACGTCGGCCATCGTCCCGCGCCACGGCCTGACGGCGGAGTGGACGGCGAACGCCGCATTCGGCTTCCTGGCCAATCGCTCGGCGACCATTTCCCCGAGGGACTGGTCGTTCCACCAACCTTCGCCGACGTACCGGGAGACGAGTTCCTTCGGTACCTCGCGCAATTGCCAGTCGCGGCCCATCACGCAGAGCTTTGCAGCAGCAGCACACCCGAGGGCGTGCCGCCTCCCGAGGTGACGACTGCGGTACGGGCACCGGCGACCTGCCGCTTGCCGGCGTCGCCGCGGAGTTGGGCGACCGCTTCATAGATGAACCCGAACCCGTGCGTCCGGCCCTCGGACAGCTGGCCACCGTGCGGGTTGACCGGAAGCTCGCCGTCGAGCGCGATGCGTCGGCCGCCGTCGAGCCAGTCCTTCGCCTCGCCCAGCTCGCAGAAGCCGAGCGCCTCGAGCCACGAGATGGCGTTGAACGTGAACCCGTCGTAGATCAACGCCAGGTCGACGTCGGCCGGGCGCAGGTCGGTGCGCGTCCAGAGGTGGGCCGACTGCCCGAGTACCTGCGGTTCGTGGGTGATCGTTCCCTGGTCCCACGAGATTCGCTCGATGACTTGCGTCCCCACTGCCTCCACTCGCACGGCCGGCTTCGCCAGGTCGCCGGCTACGTCGGCGGCCGACACGATGACCGCGATGGACGCGTCGCAGGGCACATCGCAGTCGTAGAGACCGAACGGCGTCGTGATCATCCGAGCGGTGAGGTAGTCCTCCATCGTCATTGGGTCGCGGTAGATGGCCGCCGGGTTGCGCGCCGCGTTGGTTCGCGCGTTGAGCGCGATCCAGCCGAGCATCTCCCGGGTCGCGCCATAGCGATGGAGGTAGTGATTGGCGTTCATGCCGATCCAGTTGGCGGCCGACGCCGCGCCGAAGGGCATGCGGTGTTCCGACATCGCACCCGTGGCACGGCCGCCCGGCGGGCGGAGCTTGAGCGCGGCGAACGTCGACTCCCACACGGTGCGGAAACAAAGAACGTGGTGACAGAGGCCGGCGGCGACGGCGAGCATGGCGGCGATCACCGAACCGCCGGGGCCGGGCAGATCGCCCCCACCGTTGATCCACGTCGGCTGGATCCGGAGCGCTTCCTCTACCGCGGTGATGCCGCCCTCGCTCATGCCCATGCCGCCCGCGCCCGGATAGGTCGACAGTCCGTCGATGTCATCGAGGGTGAGGCCGGCGTCGGCCACCGCGGCAAGGCACGCATCGACGGTGAGCGACAGCGGGTCGACCATGAGCCGCCGGCCCATGGCCGAGCGGCCGATGCCGGAGAGGACGGACCGGTGCTCGAAGCGCTCGGGCGACACTGGTGCACGCGGCGTTGGCCGGCGCGGCGGCCCGACACGGTCGGTCTCGTCAACCTCGCCGGTCGGCTCGAAGAGCGGGAGCCATACGTCGTCGTGGTGTTCGAAGCGGACCGTCACCTCCTGACCGATGCGGACGGCGTCGGGGTCGCAGCCCACGACGTTCGTGGTCAGCCGGATGGCGGCGTCCTCAGCGAGTGCAACCACGGCGATGACGTACGGCGGTTCGAAGCTGGGCAGCCAACGTTGGTGGTTGACCGTGTAGCCGACGACCGTCGCTCGCCCCGACACCTCCACCGGCGACCAATTGCGGCTGCGACACGCCGGGCAGATCGGGACCGGCGGGTGCACCAGCGTCTTGCAGTCGTCGCATCCTTGGATGCGGAGTCGACCGTCACCGCCCGACGTCCAGAACCATTCGTTGGCCGGGGTCAGCTGGGGGAGAGGCCGCACGTCCGCGTTACAGCGCAGTACGGGCGTCGGCCTTGCCCGGATCGGGCATCGCCCGCACCATGCAGTCGGCGGAGAACGACGCGATCAGCGCGCCGGCTTCGTCGTGAACGGTGCAGGCCGAGTGCGTCATGCCGTCACCCGCGAACGTCGAGTCGTGGTGGTACAGCAGCCACTCGTCGGCGCGCACGTCGGCGTGGATCGACAGCTGGAGCGCGTTGACGCCGGTGGACAGGGTCTTGTGCGCCTGCGACTGGCCGATACCCGCGTGGGGCCGCATGGCGGCGGCGATCGACATGTGCCCGATGAACTGCGCCATCAGCGCCGCGTGGATGTCCGGATCGTCGGCCACCCGCTCGTACCGCACCCACGCGTCGAGCAGGGGCGGGCCCACGGGCGCGTCAGGATCGTTGTTGTAGGCGTGGTCGACGACGCGGATCTCGCGCCCGGTGACGCCCATGTCGTAGGGCGCCGACTCCCCGGGGCCGACGACCTGGGGGCGCTCGACCTGGTGGCGCATCACGTCGGGCGCGGTGACATCGAGCAGCAGCGTCCCGACCGCGCCGACCCGGCCGCCCTGGGTGGCGCGGGCCACGAGCCCGGTGAACGTACGGCCGCCGGCGACCTCCTCGAGCTCGATGGCGTAGGGCGCCCTGGCGTCGACGACCCGGGTGAAGATCATCGACACGTTGACCGGGCGCCGCCCGGGCGCGTGTCGGCCCGCAGCGACGATCGCCTGGCCGAGGATCTGGCTGGCCTCGACGACGGGGCGGCTTTCGCTGGCCCGCACGGCCCCGACGTAGGTGCCATCGGACTGGGGCTGCACGTCGAGCACAGACACCAGGTCAGTCACGTCGCCCCACTGTTCCATTGGCCCGGGAGTGTAGCCGTGACACAAGCGTTAGAAACGGGGTAAAGTCACACCATGGCCAAGGTGTTTGACTTTCCGCTGTTCGACGCTGACAACCACCTCTACGAGACGAAGGACGCGTTCACCCGTCACCTGCCCGATCGCTACAAGGGCGCCATCACCTACGTCGACATCAACGGGCGGACGAAGATCGCCGTCAGGGGTCAGATCAGCGAGTACATCCCGAACCCCACCTTCGACGTCGTCGCCCGACCGGGCGCGCAGGAGGAGTACTTCCGCGACGGCAACCCCGAGGGCAAGAGCTACCGCGAGATCATCGGCGAACCGATGCGGGCAATTCCGGGGTTCCGCGAGCCCGGTCCGCGCGTTGAACTCATGGATGCGCTCGGCGTCGATCGCACGCTCATGTTCCCCACGCTGGCCAGCCTGCTCGAAGAGCGGATGCGTGACGATCCCGAACTGACCCACGTGGTGATTCACGCGCTGAACGAGTGGCTGTACGAGGAGTGGCAGTTCAACTACGAGGACCGAATCTTCTCGACACCGATCATCACCCTGCCGATTGTCGAGAAGGCCATCGAGGAGCTCGAGTGGGTCCTCGAGCGCGGTGCCAAGACGGTGCTCATCCGGCCGGCGCCGGTGCCCGGCTTCCGCGGCTCACGCTCGATGGCGCTGCCGGAGTTCGATCCGTTCTGGGCGCGCGTCGTCGAGAGCGGCATCCTCGTCTCGATGCACGCGTCCGACAGCGGGTACGCGCGCTACCAGGCCGACTGGACCGGGCCCAGTGAGTTCCTGCCGTTCCGGCTCGATCCGTTCCGCATGATGATGAGCAAGGAACGCCCGATCAACGACACGATGACCGCGCTCACGTGCCACGGGCTCCTCACCCGGTTCCCCGACCTGCGGGTGCTGTCAGTCGAGAACGGCGCCGAGTGGATCTTCCCGTTCATCGATCACTTGGCGCACACGTACAAGATGATGCCGCAGGCCTTCGAGGAGAGCCCGGTCGACGCGTTCAAGCGGTGCGTCTACCTCAGCCCGTTCCACGAGGACGACTTCACCCGCCTCATCGACGTGATGGGCGTCGACCACCTCTGCTTCGGATCGGACTACCCGCACCCCGAGGGTCTGGCCGAACCGACGAGCTTCGTCGACCACCTGCCGGCCGACCTGCCCAAGGACGACCTCGCGGCGATCATGGGCGGGAACCTGGGTCGCCTCATGAAGGTCGGCGTCCCCGTCAGCTAGGACCCAGGCGAATTGACATGCTTCGTATGTCGGTTCGCTAGTGACCGAGGAAGCCGCGCCGCAGTACCTCGGCGGCGGCTGCGATCTCTGGTGTCGACCGCTCTTGGCGACCGAACGCATCGAGGAACGCCAGCAGCACCATCGCCTCGACGTCGGGGTTCCCGAAGCCGCGCCGCTCGAGGAACCGCATCATCCGGCGCCGACCCCAATCGAGCACGCCGGCCGACTCGATGGTGAGGCCGTCGTCCTGGAGCGCGGCGTCGGTCCACACGCGGATGATCGCGGTCTCGCCCGCTTGGACCCGGCCGTATTCGCGCAGCCAGTGCTCCAATGAATCGGGCGCATCGGGAATCCTGGCCAGCGTCGTCGAGATCGACTGCATCGCACCGGCGGCCAACCGCAGGGCCACCTCGTCCTTGTTCTCGAAGTACCGATACATCGCGCCGTGTGAGACACCTGCCGCTTCGGCGATGTCGTCGACGCGCGTGCCGTGGTATCCCCGTTCGATGAACACTGCGCGCGCGGCTTCGAGGAGGGCGGCGCGTGCCGGCCCACCCTCGGGGTCGGACTCAGCACCGAACGCCGTAGTCATGACCGGGCCGAGCGGGACCCGGGGCGGGCGCCGCCGCCGCTCGTCACGGGCGTTCACGTGCGGCACGACACCGAACAACGTTCGGTGGACGACGTCGGTGTAGGCCGAGAGCACGTCGGCACGCCGGTACGCGCTCGGTGCCGCCGCCCCGAAGATCGTCATGTCGTGCAGCACGCGCGGCAGCGTGGCCTCAAGGAGAAACAGCGCATCGTCGAGCCAATGGGGTGGCGAGGCGGCTACCACGTGCGGACGGATATGGGCCAGACGCCGGTAGGTCCGGAGCGAGTCTTCGGCGAGCGACGCGTCGCTCTCGACTGCGGCAGGAAACGCGTGGAAGACCGGCCGGTAGCGGTCGTAGATGTCACCGTAACGATCGACCCAGGCTTGCAACGAGCGCCAACCGTCGCCGTCGCCGGCGATCGGTTCGATCAGGTCGGTGGAGTCGTGGAGTTCGCGGGCGACCTTGAGCGCAAGGTGGCGGAACAGGTCCTCTTTGCTCGAGAAGTACTGGTAGAAGGACACCCGGGAGCACCCGGCGATGCCGGCGATCGTGTCGATGCTGCAACGGTGATACCCGCGCGCACCGAATCCTTCGAGCGCCGCATCGAGAATGCGCTGTCGAGTGCGTTGCCCTCGTGCGCCGACGCGCGGGTTGTCGGCAAACGGCGCACGCCGCACCGGGTCGTGTCCCCCGGTCGTCTCCGGCTCCGCCTTCGACGCCCTCTTCGGCCGTGACACGGCTGTTAGATTACGCCGCCCGTGGCCATGGACGACGACATCGAGGCGATCAAACAGCTCAAGGCGCGCTACTTCCGGCTGATGGACACCAAGGACTGGGCCGGGCTTCGCGAGGTGTTCACCACCGACGTGCACGTCGACGTGACCGAGTCGGGCGGCGGCATTTACGAGGGCGTCGATGCGTTTCTGGCCATGCTCGTCCCGACGCTCACCGACGTTCTTACCGTGCACCATGGGCACATGCCCGAGATCAAGCTCATGTCACCGACGACGGCGACGGGGATCTGGGCGATGGACGACCATCTGCGCTGGCCGGAAGGGAGCCCGATCAGCGAGCTGCACGGGTACGGCCACTACCACGAGACCTACGCCAAGGTCGCTGGCGAGTGGCGAATCAGTTCGACACGACTCACGCGGCTCCGCCGCGACATGGCCTAGGAGGTCACACCGATGGAAGTGAACGGAAAGAAGGCGATGATCGTCGGCGGCGCATCGGGCATGGCCCGGTCGTCGGCTGAGCTGCTGGCGCAGAAGGGCGCGTCGATCGCGATCCTCGACCGGCCGCAGTCCGCCGGCGCCGAAGCCGCCAAAGCGATAGGCGGCACATTCCATCCGTGCGACGTCACCGATGCCGCGGGTACCGAGGCGGCCATCGATGCCGCGGTCGAGGCGCTCGGTGGCGGCTTGCACATCTCGGTGAACACGGCCGGCGGCGGGATCGGCAAACGCACGCTCACCAAGGAGGGCCCGCACTCGCTCGACGAGTTCCGGGGCGTGATCGAGCTCAACTTGATCAGCTCGTTCAACGTCGCCCGGCTCGCCGCGGCGCACATGGCCCGCAACCAACCCGAGGACGACGAGCGGGGCGTGATCATCAGCACCGCGTCGATCGCCGCCTTCGAGGGCCAGATCGGCCAGGTGGCCTACACCGCGGCCAAGGCCGGGATCGCCGGGATGGTGCTCACGATGGCCCGGGACCTCGGCAGCCTCGGCATCCGGGCGCTCGCCATTGCACCGAGCCTCTTCGCCACCGGACTCACGCAGGGCATCCCCGACGAGTTCGCCGACGCGCTCACCAAGGACGCCGCCTTCCCGAAGCGCATGGGCCGCCCCGAGGAGTTCGGCCGCCTCGTCGTCGCCATCGTCGAGAACCCCATGCTCAACGGATCCTGCATCCGCCTCGACGCCGGCCAGCGCTTCGCCCCGAAGTAGCCGGGCGTCGCTACTGTGGCGGCCGCATGAGCGTTCTCGGTAATCGCGTGCCGCGTGTCGAGGACCCGCGGCTGCTTACCGTCGGCGGGACCTACATCGACGACATCGCCGTCGATGGCGCGCTCCACGTGACCTATGTGCGGGCGACCATGGCTCACGCCCGGATCACATCGATCGATGTCGACCAGGCGCGGGCTGCGCCCGGCGTGGTGGCCGTGGTCACCGGCGCCGACCTCGACATCGGGCCGTTCCCGCCGGACATGGGGATGCTCAACCAAGCCATGGTCCGGCCGCTCCTGGCGACCGACGTGGTCCGCTTCGTCGGCGAACCGGTGGCCGCCATCCTCAGCGAGACCCGTGCACAAGGCGTCGATGCCGCCGAGCAGGTGATCGTCGACTACGACCCGCTGACCGCGGTCGTCGACGTCGAGGCCGCCGGGGGTAGCGACACCTTGCTGTTTCCTGATGGCGGTACCAACGATGCCATCGTCCTCGAGTTCGGCCCATCCGACCCGAACCTGTTCGACGGGTGCGACGTCGTGGTGCGCCAGCGCATCGTCAACCAGCGACTGGCGCCGTGCCCGATGGAGCCCCGCGCCGGCGCGGCGCGCTGGGAGGACGACGGCCGGGTCACGGTGTGGGCGTGTTCGCAGGCGCCCCATGCCCACCGGACGGCGGTGGCCCGCACGCTTGGACTCGACGAAGGCCTGGTGCATGTGATCTCGCCCGACGTCGGCGGCGGGTTCGGCGCCAAGGCGGCGAACTACACCGAGGAGCTCTTGCTCCCGTGGCTGGCCCGCCACGTCAACCGCCCGGTGCGCTGGGTCGAGACGCGCACCGAGAGCATGCTCACGCTCGGACATGGGCGTGGCCAGGTCCAAGAGGTCGAGCTCGGCGGGAGCCGCGACGGCACGGTTCAGGCCTACAAGTTGCGCGTCGTGGCCGAGGCCGGCGCATACCCGATGCTGGGCGCCTTCCTCCCAATGCTGACCCGGCTGATGCTCACCGGTGTGTATGCCATCCCGAAGGCCGAGTTCTCGGCCGTGTCGCGGGTGACCAACACCACGCCGACCGTCGCGTACCGCGGCGCCGGCCGTCCCGAGGCGACTGCAGCCATCGAGCGGTTGATCGACATGTTCGCGGTGGAGATCGGCATGGACCCGGCCGAGGTGCGCCGTCGCAACTTCGTCGACAAGGACGCGTTCCCCTTCACCACGCCGACGGGAACCGAATACGACACCGGCGACTACGCCCGGTCGTTGGAGCTGGCGATCGACGCGGCCGGCTACGGCGCACTGCGCGAGGAACAGGCGCGCCGGCGTGCGTCGGGCGACGTCAAGCAACTCGGTATCGGGTTGTGCGTCTACGTCGAGATCACCAACCCGGTCCCCGGCCCCGAGTACGGCGGCGTGGAGATCACCGCGGAGGGCAAAGCCATTGTCAAGGCGGGAACGTTCTCGCACGGCCAAGGTCACGCCACCACATTTGCCATGCTCGTCAGCCAGCGGCTCGGCCTCCCGATGGAGGACATCGTCTTCGTGCAGGGTGACACCGACACGGTGCCGGCGGGCCAGGGCACGATGGGGTCGCGGTCGTTGCAGATGGGCGGTGCTGCGGTGGCGGCAGCATGCACTGACGTGCTCGACCAGGCCCGCCAGATCGCCGCCGATCTGCTCGAGGCCAATCCGGGCGACATCGTGGTAGATCCCGTGGGCGGCGGTCTGCACGTGGCCGGCAGCCCGACTGCGATCCGCACGTGGGGCCAGCTGGCCCAAGCCGCGGGCGAGGCCCGTCTTGCGTCCGACATCAGCTTCGACACGCCGGGCTCGACGTTCCCGTTCGGCGCGCATGTCGCGGTGGTCGAGGTCGACACCGAGACCGGGCGGGTGGAACTCGCCCGCATTATCACGTGCGACGACTCCGGCACCCTCCTCAACCCCTTGATCGTCGAGGGCCAGCGCCACGGGGGCATCGCCCAAGGTGTGGCCCAGGCCCTGATCGAGGAAGTGCGCTACGACGAGTACGGCAATCCGGTCACTGGGAACTTGGCCGACTACGGGATGATCAGCGCCAGCGAGCTCCCGATGTTCGAGCTGGTCACGATGGAGACACCGACGCCGAGGAACGAACTCGGCGCCAAGGGCATCGGCGAGTCGGGCACCATCGGCGCGACGCCGGCGGTGCAGAACGCCGTCGTCGACGCGCTGGCGCACTTGGGTGTGCGCCACGTCGAGATGCCGACCACCGCGGAGCGCGTGTGGCGAGCGATCCAGGACGCAAAGGCCTAGCGAATGCAGATCTCGACCACGGTCAACGGAGAGGCGCGACAGAACGACGTCGAGGCACGCCTTCTCCTCGTCCATTACCTGCGCGAGACGCTCGGTCTCACCGGGACGAACGTCGGGTGCGACACGACGTCGTGTGGCGCGTGCACCGTTCTGCTCGATGGTGAATCGGTGAAGTCGTGCACGGTGCTCGCCGTGCAAGCCGATGGGTCCGAGGTGACGACCATCGAAGGGCTGGGGAGCGAGAGCGCGCTGCACCCGATGCAGCAGGCCTTCTGGGAACAGCACGGTCTGCAATGTGGGTTCTGCACACCGGGAATGGTGATGGCCGCGGTGTCCATCCTGAAGGAGAACCCGAGTCCCACCGAAGCGGACGTCCGCGAAGGTCTCGAGGGCAACCTCTGCCGGTGCACCGGCTACCACAACATTGTCAACGCGATCCTGGCCGCGGCGAAGGCATGATCCCTGCCGCCTTCGACTACGTGCGCGCCGGCTCGGCCGAGGAAGCGATCGCGCTGCTGGGTGAGCACGGCGACGAGGCCAAGCTGCTGGCCGGCGGCCACTCCCTGTTGCCGCTGATGAAGCTGCGTCTCGCCCAGCCGTCGGTGCTGATCGACGTCGGCCGGTTGCGCGATCTCTCGTATGTGCGCGACGGCGGGGACCACATCGCCGTCGGCGCGCTCACTCGCCATCACGATATGAACACGTCCGACGTTCTGGAAGCGTCGGCGCCGCTGCTCGCCCACGCCGCTGGCCAGGTGGGCGACCCGCAGGTCCGCCACCGCGGCACGATCGGCGGCTCGGTCGCGCACGGCGACCCGGCCTCAGATCTTCCGGCGGTGCTGCTCGCCTACGACGCCACGCTCGTCGCCGCCGGCCCGGCGGGGGAGCGGACCATTGCCGCGGCCGACTTCTTCCGGGGGTTCCTCGAGACCGCGCTGGCCCCCGACGAGTTGCTCACCGAGATCCGGATCCCGAAGCGCACCGGCGGCTGGTCGTTCCAGAAGTTCAACCGGCGCGCCCAGGACTGGGCCATCGTCGGCGTGGCCGCGCTGGCCGGTGACGGCGGCGCGTCGGTTGCGCTGGTCAACATGGGTTCGACGCCGGTGCGGGCCGCGGCGACCGAAGCGGCTCTCGCCGCCGGTGCGTCAGCGGCCGACGCCGCGGCCAAGGCGGCCGATGACCTCGATCCGCCCGACGATCTCAACGCGTCACCCGAGTTCCGGCGCCACCTGGCGTCCGTACTCGTGCGCCGGGCGCTCGAAGAAGCAACCCGCTAGTCACACGTACGCGCCGACCTTCGGGCTCATAACCCGAAGGTCGTGGGTTCAAATCCCACCCCCGCCACTAAATCCGCAGGTCAGAGGCCCTTCCGAATCTTCGGGAGGGCCTCGCTTGTCAACACGATGTAAACGAGCGACAGGGCGCCGTGGCAACGAGCGCGGCACGTTGTCGTCACGACCGATTGCAAAAGCGCATGTAGGAGTGGTGCGTGCGCGGTCGGGACCGGGTGACCTGCGGGTCGACAACCCGACGAGCCCGCGCACCCAACCCTCACCAGCAGCGTTAGGTGACGTCCCCCCTCGTTTTTCGGGCGCGCGTTCTGGACACCGTTCGGTGGGGTGCTTGCCGCGCGCAGGTCGCCGAATCAGGCGCGCAGTGTGCTTGTCCTGGCTCGCCCTGCCGTGGGCAGCTGGGGGCTCTACGCGCTAGCGGAGTGTCGGATCAGGAAGGCGGTCATGGCGTCAATGACCGGGGCGGTGATCTCGTGGCCGGTGTCCGGCACGATCCCGAGTTGACCGGCTTGAAGGGTCCGGTAGGCCCCGCACGCAGCTTCGACGGTGCAGAACATGTCGCGGTCACCGGTGAGGATCAGTGTCGGGGCGGTGATGGCCGCGAAGTCGTCGACGGCGTAACTGATCGGGGCGATGGCGCGGTCGAAGAACAGCCCGAGGTAGGTGCGCCAATGACCGTCGCCTTGGGCGCCGTCGTAGTCGGCCTTCATGGTGGCGAAGGTGGCCGCCATCGGCGGGATCGACTGGAACGTCCGCTCGGCGGCGTCGGGGTCGGCGGTGACAGCGTCGGGGCTACCGCCGAACATGGGTCGAACGCCCTGGTGGGCCATGGCGTGGGGATCGAAGATGTCGAAGCCGGCATAGTTCACGAGGGCGCGCACGATGTCGGGATAACGGAGAGCGACGTAGGTGGCGGTCGCTCCGCCTTCGCTGAAGCCACCGATCATCGGGCGGTCGAGCTCGAGTGCCTGGATCAGGGCGGCGACGTCGTCGGCGAGGACGTCGAAGGTTGCCGGTCCGCCGGGGTGCACGGTGGCGCCGGAGCCGCGCGTGTCGGGAGCGATGACCCGGAAGTGCTTGCCCAGGAATTGCATGTGGTCGACGAACGCCACGGGTGAGCCCGCCCAGGCCGGTCCCGTCGAGGCGAGGGCGCCGTGCAGCAGGATCAGCGGCGGGCCGTCGCCCGCCTCGGTGTAGGCGATGTCGATCCCGTTCGCCCGTACGAGCTTGGCGTCGCGACGGGCGGCGGTGTTGGCGATGTCGGTAATGGGCATGGCAGTTCTCCTTGTTTCGCTTGGTCGGTCAGGAACGGTGGTTCAACGCGTCGATCGGGCGGGTGGCGGAGCCGACAATCATCGGGCGCACGAAAGACGGCGACTTCGGGAGTTCGCCGTGGACGAGGTCGTCGATGACGAACCCGCCTCGTTCCAGGGTCTCGAGCGTCGGACGGTTGCAGTCGCATCCGGCCACCAGCCGGTTCAGCCAGTTGATCCGGTCCTGCCGGCGCGCCTCGGCAGCGTCGTCGGATCGGACGTGCTCGACGAAGAGGAGGCGTCCACCGGGCTTGAGCACCCGGCGGATCTCACGCACCGCCCGGGGCTGGTCGTCAACGCCGCACAACACGAGGGTCGACACGACGGTGTCGAAGCTCGCATCCTCGAACGGAAGGTCCTCTGCCGGAGCACGAAGAACCGTCGTCGACTGCGCGGTCCGACCGGCGACGTGCTGGAGGCGGCGCAGCATGGACGCATCGGGCTCGGTCACGGTGAGCGTGTTGACCTCGCCGGCGTAGCGGGTCAGGTTCAGCCCGGTGCCGGCGCCGACCTCGAGCACATCGCCGTAGGCATCTGCAAGGAGCGTGGCGCGAATCCGCGCGAGCCCAGCCTTCTCGCCCCTGGCCATCAGCCGGTTATAGGTGAGGGCGAAGAGCCAGCTTCGCAGTCCCATGATCGCCTCGCTTCCGGTGTCGTCACGTTGACAAGGTCATTGAACGACAGCAGCGGGGCGCGCGTCATGGGGCAGGTGCCCCATCTTTCGCGGCGCGGATGCGGCGCGAGTCAGCTGGACGCTGCTTCGAGCAGGCCGTGCCTGATCGCGAACAGGCTCGCCTCCACGCGACTGGTCGCGCCGGTCTTCACGTAGATGTGCTCGATGTGGTTCCGGGCCGTCTTCGGCGAGATCACCAGCTCAGCGGCGATCTCCTTGCTGGACAGTCCCCGCGCCACCAGCCGCAGCACGTCGACCTCGCGGGCCGTGAGCCCAGCCGGCCGTTCGCGGCGCGCCGTGGCCCGGTGACCGGCGGCGACGAGGACAGCCTCGGCCGCGTCGCCGTCGATGCGGCCGGCGCGAACTTCGGCGCGCAACTCGACCGCCGCTTCCTGCTGGCTGCGGGCCGGACGATGGGGTCGGTGCTCCAGCATCGCCTGGTACACGTCGGCCGCGCCCAGGACGCGAGCCGACAGTGTGATCGCGCCACCTGACAGGCCACGCGGATAGCCGGACCCGTCCAGGCGCTCGCGCAGCTGGGCGGCCACCGCGCCGATCGCATGGAGCGCGGCGACTGCTGCAGCATCCGCTCCGTGAGGTACGGCTGCAGGCGCACCCGCTCCCACTCGCCCGCTCCCAACGGTCCGGGCTTGTCCCAGATGGCGTTGGACACGCCGAGCCGGCCCAACCCTTGGGCGAGGCCCGCCCGGCGCAGCGTCGCCAGCGGCGTTCGCCGCCAGCCCCAGCCGGATGCCGGCGACCTCGACCAGCTGAGCCACGGCGCGGGCATGACCCAGCGTGTACGGCGACTTGAGGTCGACGAAGTCGGCGACGGCGCCGAGTGCTTGGTCGAACTCCGCACCAAGCAACGGGCGTTCGAGCACGGGGGCGGCAGCGATCACCTCGTCCCACGTACTGGCGTCGCGGAGACCACGAGGATGTCGCCGGCCGCCGAGCTGAAGCGGGCCGCGACGTTCGGGTCGAACTGGCTCCCGCCCAGCTTGCGGGCGAGCGCGACCGCGGCGTCGACGCCGCCCGAACGATGGGCCACCTCGACGAACTCGGCGAGCTGCGACACTCGGGCCGCGATGGGCACCGCCTCGCCCGCCAGCCCCCCAGGCCAGCCCTTGCCGTCCCACTGTTCGTACGACGCGGCGACCGCGTCCTGCACCGCGGACGGAAGACCGACCTCCGCGGCCAGTGACCGAGCCATCGCCGAATGGCGGGCGACCATCCCGTCGAAATCCTTGTGGCCGGACAAGGCGAAGCCCAAGCCGACACGGAAGCGCTGGAGCAGCGGCTGCCCGGCCCCGAGGCGGCGGAAACCAGCCACCGCCGACCGCACGCCGTGCACGCCATAGACGTACTTGTCAGATTTCAGGGCGATGTCGTCACCGAACCACTTGGCCTGCTCGTGGGCGTCCGTGTGGCAACCCACGTTCGTGAGCAGCGCCGTGTAGTAGACGACCGATCGCTGGTCCTCGTCGAGGCCGAGGTGCTCGGCGAGACGCAACGCGATCCAGCACTGACGCAACACGTGCTCCATCGGCTGGCCGAACCCAAGGTCGATACCGAGCGACAACGCACCAACGAGCTCCGCCAAGCGGACCGCGTTCGAGATCGGCCGTCTCCTCCACTCCGGCGCGAGGGTAACCCTGTGAGTCGCGGTTGCCTCGGTTTCGTCTGTGCGCGCCGAGTGGTGACCGTCGGGTTATCAGGGGTGACCTCGCGCCGGAGTGGAGGAGACGGCGTGGCAACAGTTTGGCAACGCGACTTGCGCATACGGGTGCCCGCGAGCGCCCACGAGACCACACGAACCTCGACACGAAAGCGGCACTGGCCAGCACGAACGCCCACTGCTACATACGGGAGCGCACGAACCTCGGAGGACTCATAACCCGAAGGTCGCAGCTTCAAATCCCGCCCCCGCCACCGATGTGCGTCAGTTTTAGACCACCCCGCCAGGGTGGCGTTCGAGCGCTGGGCACATCAGCGCGGCAACCGCCGCCTGCCAGTCACGACCGCGCGTCGCAGCTGCCTGAAGGCAGCGGCCTCTGAACAGCGCGAGGTCGGGAGACAAGCCAGCGAAGTTTCGCTACAGTCTGTAGCGAAAGGTAGGCTGGCATGTCTGGGCGACCCAGGGATCGTGATCTCGAGAAGCGGCTGCTTTCGGCAGCCTGGTCCGTGCTGACGAGCAAGGGATATACCGCTCTGACGTTGACGAGGGTCGCGGCCCAGGCGAACGCGCATCGGACCGACGTATACCGGCGGTGGCCCACCAAGGCGATGCTGGTGATCGACGTCCTCGCTGAGCACCTGCCGCGGGTCTCGGATTTCGACACCGGTTCGCTGCATGCCGACATCAAGGCCTATCTCGGGGACCTGGCCGTGTCGTGGTCCTCCCCATGGATTGACGGCTTCGTCGGATTGCTCGCTGACCTGCGCCACGACGTCGATGCCGAGGTCGCCTTCCGGCGGCTGGCCGAGCGGCGGGGACAGCCGATGAGAAACGCGATCACCCGAGCCGTCGAGCGGGGCGAGATCGGTGAGGTCCCTGATCTCGGCCTGGTCGGCGATCTGCTGGAGGGGCCCCTTATGCACCGCCGGATGCTCGCGCGACAGCCCTTGACCCCTGACTACCTAGACGCGGTGGCTCGCTCGGCACATCGCTTGCTGGCCGGGGCGACGGTGGAGGCGTGAGCAACCTCGAACCCGGGTCGGGACTGGCCCAACGCCTCGTGGAGCTGCCCGACGGGCGCAGGATCCGCACCGTCGTGGCGGGCGAGGGATCCGGCCCGCTTGTCGTCTTCGAAGCCGGCATGAGCGCGCCGGCCGCGTCCTGGGTCCATACCCAGCGCGAAGTCAGCGGGCGGGCTCGCACGTTGTCCTACGACCGGGCCGGTTATGGCGGTAGCGATATCGACCCGCACGACCGGACGCTCGAGCGGATCGTGGACGACCTCACCGCTGTCCTTGACGGTCTGGGCGAGACCTCGCCTGTCGTGCTCGTCGGCCACAGCTGGGGCGGGCCGATCATCCGACTTTTTGCCCATCGGCACCCCGACCGGGTCGCCGGTCTGATCTTCGTTGACGCGACCGTCGCCGAGACCATGCCCGAACGGAACGCGAAGCTGGCCGCGCGTGCGTTCCGCGTGATGTCGGTGTTGACGCGCCTTGGCGGCAGGCGCCTCATCCTTAGAATTTCTCTCCCGCAAGGCGCGTCACCCGAGCTCAGCGAGTCCGACCTGGCGATTATGACGCGCGACTATGCGTGCGCGCAGGCGATGCGCGCCGGGCGCCGTGAAGCCGCCCAGATCATCCCCGCGCTTCCGACGATGCGCCGCCTCCAGGCTCAGGGCACGCCGGACGTTCCGACCGTCTGCCTGCAAGGTGGACGCATCGACCGCGGAATGGCCCGCACGCGCCCGCTGCTCAACCAGACCGCGGCCGAGCTGATGTCGGCGGCTCCCAAAGGAAGGGTCGTCATCGTCGAGGAGGCAGGCCACCTCATCCCGCAAGAGTGCCCTGCCGCAGTGCGCGAGGCCATCCTCGAGGTGGTCGAGGCGGCGAAGGCACGCTGATGTCGCCGCGTTCACATCGGCATCTCGTCCTGGTCGCTAGCTTCCTCGTCCTCTCGGCGGCCTGCGGCAGCACGGTTCAGAGTTCCTCGGCGCTCCGGGCGGAGCCGGAAGGAGCGACCGCCACACCTGCGGCGTCGCCGGACGCCCCCGCGGCGGACCCTCCGCAGGGCAAAAGGCTTGATGCGGCCACGGTCAGTCGCGTGCCGACGACCAACGCGGGGAACGGCCGGACCAACCGGCCGGCAGCCGGGGATGTCGCCGACCTTCCGGGTGTGACGGCGACGGCCATCACAGTCGGGGTCATCGCCGCCGACCCCAGCACCAATCAGACCATGGAAAACGCCGGCCTCGGCGCCGCGTCCGTCGGCAATGAACCCGCCAACTGGCAAGCCACGGCGGACGACGTCAACGCCCGCGGGGGCATTGCCGGGCGGCGCCTCACGCTCGTGTTCTATCTCGTCAACCTGACCGAGTCGCCCCAGACACAGGGACAGGCTGCGTGCACCAAGTTCACCGAGGACAACACAGTTGCGGCAGTGCTGTCGGGTTACTACTACGCCTCGGCCCACGCCTGTCTGGCGAGCAGGGCCGTGCCGTCGCTGCTCGGCACGAATTACGGGGTCGACAGCAGCTTGGCGAGGCAGACCAGCACCGTCGTGGCTTGGGCGACACCGCTCTTGGACCGCCTCGCCGCGTTTCTTCCGGACGCGTTCCAGGCGATCGGCAAGTTGAAGGGCGGGACGACCGCGGGCATCTTCGTCACCGACGCTCCTGCCTTCAGGCGCAGCGCTTCACAACTCGGCGCCGACCTCACGAAACGGGGCCTCAAGGTCGTGACGCAGACGGTGCGCGACTCCGACTCCGGTGACTACAGCGGCGCCGCCACCGACGCGTCCGCCGCGGTGCTGCGCTTCAAGTCCGCCAGGGTCTCCGAGGTTCTGTTCCTCACGCACAACGCCTTCGAGCCGACGGTTCTCATGCAGGCTGCCAGCTCGCAGAGTTACAGGCCCACTTACCTCCTGTCGACGCAGCAGTACCCAGCCGCACTCGCCGGCCTCGTAGCCGCCGACCAGCTCGCCGGCGCGCTCGCCATCGGCTGGGCGCCGGCGATCGACCTCAACAGCGGCTACGACACGAGCGTCCAGGCGCAGCAATGCCTCCGTACATTGAAGGCGCGCGGCCGCGCCTTCAGCAGCGGCACGCAGACGCTGGCGGGTCTGCTCGCCTGCGACGGCCTCGACTTGCTCAAGCGAGCCGCCGAACGGCCCGGTGCGCTGGCCAGCCGAGCCGCGCTGCTGCGCGCCGCGCTCGACAGCGGCACCAGCTTCGTGTCCGCGGTGACCTTCAGCACGTCATTCCCCAGTGGTCGGAGGGATGGCGTAGCCGCTTACCGCCCTATGGCATACGGCAGTCGCTGCGGCTGCTTCATCTACAGCGGCCCGATAGCCCCGATGTGAGAGATCGCCGACCCCGCCAGCCACTGTCGGAGACGCGTCAACTTGTAAGACGACGGCGTGGGCGCGGTTTGCATGCTAACCGGGATGAGGAATGCACAGCATTCGAGTGAACGATCAGTGGCGCATCGTGTTCTCTTCGGCTAACGCGGATCGCGAACGCGGGCTTCTTCGGAGCAGGCGACGCCGGCGCCACTACCCCTTTCCCACTGAATCGGTGGGCTGTTACACCCTCCTCCTACCCTTGGGGTCATGGTGCTGGACGGCGTCATTCGCGAGATCGACGGACTGGTCGCGATGGACCCTGCCGACCTCGCCGATCCCGATATCCAGCTCGCCATCCAGCGTGAGCGCGCCCGGCTCGACGCCGTCGCCGCCCGCAGCGCAGCCGCATTGCAAGCCTCTGGCGCGCACGAGAACAGCGGCGCTCGCAGCGCCGCCCACTGGCTGGGTTACATGGCCCATGTCCCCATCGACAAGGCCCAACGTCACGTCCGCCTCGGCGCCGCGCTCGGCGACCTGCCGGTGGTGGAGAAGGCCTGGCTGGCCGGTGACATCTCCGAGTCCCATGTGGCCGCCATCGCCAAAGCACGGGAGATCGACCCCAAGGCCATGGCCCGCGACGAGGAGATCATCGTGTGGTGGGCCAGCAATGAGTCCTTCAACGGATTCCTGCGCGGCCTGAAGTACTGGCGCTACGAGAACGACCCAGACTTCGGCGACGGCTCGGCCGCCCGCATCCACTCACGCCGCCAGCTGTTCGCCAAGAAGCGCATCAACGGGATGCTGGCCGGCCACTTCGATCTGGACCCCCTCGGCGGCGAGATCTGGCTGGGCGAGCTGCTGCGCATCGAGCACCAGCTCTTCGAGGCCGACTGGGCCGAGGCCCGAGACCGTCTGGGTGAGGACGCTACGGTCAGCGACCTGGCTCGCACCGCGGCCCAGCGCCGGGCCGACGCCATGGTCGAGATGGCCAAGCGATCGGCGGCGATGCCCGCCGATGCGCAGAAGCCGGCACCGCTGTTCAGCGTGTTCGTCGGCTGGGAGACGCTTCCACGGCATGTTGTGCCGCCTGGGCCGGGGCGACGCGGTCGAGCCGGGGGCGCTTGCCCCGTGGCTGGAGGAGGCCTGGATCGAACGTGTCGTCTTCGACGGGCCTTCGCGCGTCATCGACGTCGGCGCCCAGCGCCGGTTCTTTACCGGTGCCACCCGTCGCGCCGTCGAGCTGCGCGACCAGGAGTGCTTCCACGACTTCTGCGAGGTGCCCGCCGTCGACGCCCAGATCGATCACATCGTGCCGGCGGCCTTCGGCGGCCCCACGATCCAGGAGAACGGCCGGGTCGCGTGCGGCCCCCACAACCGGGCCCGCCACAAACGGCGAACCTAGGGGAGTGAGGCCCCGCTCGCCGTTCAACCGAGGGCGCTATGCGACCTCATGCAAACGCGCGCGGCGCGAGCTGGTCGGCCGGGACGGTTCCGAGCCGTCCGGCTTGGTAGTCCTCCACGGCCTGCAGGATCTCGGCGCGGGTGTTCATGACGAACGGCCCGTAGTGGGCGATCGGCGCGCCAATGGGGAGTCCGCCGAGCAAGAGCACGTCGAGGGGCTCCGCGTGACGGTCGGCTGCGCGGACAACGAGATGATCGCCGGGGCCGAACACGACGAGTTGCCCGTTCTTGACCGGTCGCTCGTCGGCCCCGACGGTGCCGTGGCCGGTGAGGACATACGCGAACGCAGTGAAGGCGTCGCTCCACGGCAGCGACAACTGCGCGCCGGGCGCCAGCGTCGCGTGGGCATAGGTGATCGGCGTGTGGGTTGCCCCCGGGCTGCTGAACCCGGCGACGTCGCCGGCGATCAGCCGGATCAGCGCGCCGCCGTCGTCGGAGGTCAAGAGACGGAGCGCGTCCTTGGTGATCGATTGGTAGCGCGGCGGCGTCATCTTCAGCGACGGGGGCAGGTTGACCCAGAGCTGCACCATGTGCGCGGGGCCACCGGCCCGGTACATCTTCTCGGTCGGCAGTTCGTCATGAAGGATGCCGCCTCCGGCGGTCATCCACTGCGTGTCACCTTCGTGAATCACGCCACCGCCGCCGTTGGTGTCGTGGTGCGCGATTTCGCCGTCGAGGATGTAGCTCACCGTCTCGAAGCCGCGGTGCGGGTGCCATGGTGCGCCCTTGGTTTCGTTCGGTTGATTCACCTGTGGTCCGACATGGTCCAGCAGCAGGAAGGGATCAGCCTCCGCCATCGACAGCTCTCCAGGGAACGGCCGGCGGACGACGAACCCGCCACCCTCGGTTTGACGGTGAGCGCTGACGATCTTGCCTACCGGTCGGGCGCGGGAACTTGTCGGGTCGGGCCGTGGGATACGAGGCAGGACCAGGGTGTCTTCAACGGTGATTGCCGGCATGGCGATCAACTCCTCTCGCGACGCAGAATAGCTGACATGTCAACAAGATTCGCCGTAGGATGTTCCCGTGGCGAAAACGGGATGGCTCGACGAGAGGGAGGCGCGCTTGTGGCGAGCGTGGCTTCGTCTGAACCAGGAGCTCACGAGCGTGCTGTCGGACCAGATCAACCGGGAGGGCGGACTGTCGGCGGCGGACTACGCCGTCCTTGTGCCCCTGTCCGAGTCGCCCAGGGGGATGCTGCGCGCCCGGGAGCTGGGCCGGGCGATCCTGTGGGATCGAAGCCGGCTGTCGCACCAGGTGGGGCGGATGGAAAAGCGCGGGCTGGTGGTCCGAGAAGAGTGCGTCGAGGACGGGCGTGGTGCCATGGTGCGCATGACGAAGGCGGGCCGCCGGGCCATCGAAAGCGCCGCCCCGGGCCACGTGGCCGCGACCCGGCGCCACTTCTTCGATCTGCTTTCTGATGACGAGGTCGAGACCCTCACCGCGGTTTTCGATCGCGTACTGGCCAACCTCGACGAGGTAGACGCGGCGCGTCGATAGAAGCTCAGACGAGCGGCGGGAGGAGGCCCTCGGCGCTGGCCGCGAGGTCCGGGTCCCAACCGCACACCGTGCAGGCGTGCCGAATCGCCGAAAGACCGAAGTCGAGCGCAGCCCCGTGTGGGTCCGGCGCGACGCAAACGTCCTCCCAGTCGAGGATGTACTCGTCCAGTTCGGCATCCCAGTGCGCCGCGGGTGGTGACAGCGTTGCCTCCTGGAACCCATCGGGCGGAGGGAATGCGTAGGCGAAGAAGGCCGCGTGCGGGTAGCGGGCGTCGCCCGGCCACCAGCCGACTTCTATCTGTTCGGCGTCGCCCGAGTTGCGCGTGATGAAGTCGTTCATCGGCGGGTTGACTCGTCGACCGGAGAACAGGCTCACCGCGAGGTCGAAGCTGCCCCACCAAGCATTGACCGGCGAGGAACGACCCCGGTAAGGAGCACGCAGTGCCGCGAGCACCAGCGCAGCCCGGGTTGCCGCTGCGAAATAGGCGGTCACGTGGGCCGGGTCGTAGGTGGCGTGCTCGAAGTCCTCGTCGAGCGGTGTCGTCCAAGGAGTCTCTTGCGGCGTCGGGTCGATCTGCACCGCGCCGGCGACGTCAGCGACGGCGGCCAACAACTCGCGCGTCACGTCGGCAACTGGCCGGTCAGGGGCGAGCGGGATGCGCTGCGCTCGACCGTCGGTGTGCTCGGCGACCGCGTAA
Source organism: uncultured Actinomycetes bacterium (assembly GCA_963742585.1). Classification (GTDB taxonomy): domain Bacteria; phylum Actinomycetota; class Acidimicrobiia; order Acidimicrobiales; family JACDEA01; genus JACDEA01. The sequence goes on along the minus strand of CAVUMI010000008.1, from coordinate 77,942 downwards.
TGGGTCAGCAGGTCGAGCGCAACGACGAACGCGCCCGAGCCGTCGGGCGCAGGCAGAGGCAAGGTCTCCCACCCGCGTGCGCTGAGGCGGAGAGCGGCGTGTTGGAGCTGCGGCTCCGGCGGGGCGAGCGCCACTGCGAGCTTGCCGAGGACCTGCGTGTGCGCGTGCAGCGTGTCGCAGGTGCCGCTCCACGCTTGGTAGGGAAGCGGCAGCCATCTCAAGGACACCCGCGCACCCTAAATGATGCGTAGCGCATAGAGGACGCCTCAGCCGCGCTGGACGAGCTGTTTTCGACAGGAGGAAGGCTGCGTCCGGGCCTGACGCGATTGCGGCGGCCATGGATCGCAGCGTGACAGATCCGGCAGGCGGTGCTCACCGAGATCCCACACGGTCGATCCCGGTTCAGCGTCGGCCCGAAGTAGTCGTTGGCGCACTCGACCTCACCTGTGGCGATCCCCATGCGCACCGCGAGATGCAGTCAGTGAAGAGGAACGTCACGACTCAGGACGTGACCGTCGCCGTGATCTGCAGTTGCGATGTGAACGGGTTCGTGAAGCCGGCTGGCTGCGTGAACGACAAGGTCGTCGAGCCGGCCGAGATCGGATCGAATTGCGTAGAACGTCGTGCGTTCACCCCACCGGGGAATACGACCTGGGCGTCCGTTAGCACGCCGACCGCAGGGTTGCTGCTGGCGACCGGAACGTTCACCGTCATCCCACCGCGCAGTTCGTGTGTAGTGATGATCGCGTTAGTCGAGGGGTCGAGCGTGTACGACGCCAGCTCGATCGTCCTGTTCGCTCCAGCGGCGGGTGTGCTGAACGAGCTGCTGAAGAAGGCGAAGCCGGACGGCAGGATCTCGACCTGGTCGACGTCGTCGGCGTAGCCCCCGGCCTTGCCGACCATCGTTGTTCCGCCGCGCGCGAGGCTCTGCACCCGGATCGTCCCGGCCAACGTCGACGTCACCCCGGTGAACGTGACGCTCGCCGTTCCAGCGGCGGTACGGTCGGCCGACACAGCCGCCAGCGACGGCGTTGTGATGGACACCGTCACGTCGATCGGCTCGGGCGGAGCCACCTCGAGGAGGACACGCACTTCGTCCTGCAGGTTCTGACCCACCCGCCACGTGTCGAGGTTGGTCCCGATGGCGTTCACGAGCCGTACCTCGGGCGGACGAACCGTCGCGGTGATCGCGGAGTAGGCGCCGGAGAAGGAGGTGGGCGCGATGAACCCGCCCGGCTGCGACACGGTGATGTTCGTCGTGCCGCTCGAGATCGGGTCGAAGAAGGTGCTCTTCGTGGAACCGCTGCCTCCCGCGAAGACGACCTCGCTGGCGGTGAGCGTGCCGACATCGGAGTTCGTGGAGGCCAGAGGGACGCTGACCTGGTGGCCGCCGCGCACCTCTTGTCCGAGGAACTCGTAGGTGTTGCGGGTAACCGGGTCGATGCCGTGTGAGCGGAGGAACACCTGGGTGTTCGCCGAGAAGGTCGTCGTGGAGAACGGCTCGCTGGCGATGCCGAAGCCCGACGGGGTCACCTCGACGCCGTCGGTGTCGGAGTCATAGCCGGGGGCCGACGCGGTGATCTGGGTGGAACCGAGCGTGAGCCCCTGGACGTAGACGTCACGTGACCCCGTGAGGTTCGGGATGACGATCGTCTGCGTGCCCGCCGAGGTCCGGTTCGCGGAGTCGACGACTGAGGCGTTGGCGGCGGCGACGGTCACGGTGACGTCGACGGGCGAGGGCGGCGCCACCATCAACCGCACGCGGACTGGCGTCTGCAGGTCCTTGCCGACGCGGAACTGGTTCACGTTCTGCTCGTTGATGTTGCGGATCTCGATGTCGGGCGCATCGACCGTCGCGGTGATCGCGGAGTAGGCGCCGGAGAAGGAGGTGGGCGCAATGAACCCGCTCGGCTGCGACACGGTGATGTTCGTCGTGCCGCTCGAGATCGGGTCGAAGAAGGTGCTCTTCGTGGAACCGCTGCCTCCCGCGAAGACGACCTCGCTGGCGGTGAGCGTGCCGACATCGGAGTTCGTGGAGGCCAGAGGGACGCTGACCTGGTGGCCGCCGCGCACCTCTTGTCCGAGGAACTCGTAGGTGTTGCGGGTAACCGGGTCGATGCCGTGTGAGCGGAGGAACACCTGGGTGTTCGCCGAGAAGGTCGTCGTGGAGAACGGCTCGCTGGCGATGCCGAAGCCCGACGGGGTCACCTCGACGCCGTCGGTGTCGGAGTCATAGCCGGGGGCCGACGCGGTGATCTGGGTGGAACCGAGCGTGAGCCCCTGGACGTAGACGTCACGTGACCCCGTGAGGTTCGGGATGACGATCGTCTGCGTGCCCGCCGAGGTCCGGTTCGCGGAGTCGACGACTGAGGCGTTGGCGGCGGCGACGGTCACGGTGACGTCGACGGGCGAGGGCGGCGCCACCATCAACCGCACGCGGACTGGCGTCTGCAGGTCCTTGCCGACGCGGAACTGGTTCACGTTCTGCTCGTTGATGTTGCGGATCTCGATGTCGGGCGCATCGACCGTCGCGGTGATCGCGGAGTAGGCGCCGGAGAAGGAGGTGGGCGCAATGAACCCGCTCGGCTGCGACACGGTGATGTTCGTCGTGCCGCTCGAGATCGGGTCGAAGAAGGTGCTCTTCGTGGAACCGCTGCCTCCCGCGAAGACGACCTCGCTGGCGGTGAGCGTGCCGACATCGGAGTTCGTGGAGGCCAGAGGGACGCTGACCTGGTGGCCGCCGCGCACCTCTTGTCCGAGGAACTCGTAGGTGTTGCGGGTAACCGGGTCGATGCCGTGTGAGCGGAGGAACACCTGGGTGTTCGCCGAGAAGGTCGTCGTGGAGAACGGCTCGCTGGCGATGCCGAAGCCCGACGGGGTCACCTCGACGCCGTCGGTGTCGGATGCGTACCGCGGAGCAGAGGCGGTGATCGAGACGTTCCCCTGCGTCAAGCCCTGGACGTAGATCGGGATGGATGACGTGCTCGTCACGTTCGGGATCACGATGCTTGGCTGACCTGCTTGTGAACGTGACGCTTCGTTGACGAGACGAGCGACGGACCCGTCGCTCACCGTGATCTCGATATCGATCGGTTCCTGCGGCACCCGCTGGAGCGCGACCCGGATGGGCAGCTGGAGGTCGCGACCGACGCGGAACTGGTTCACGTTCTGCTCGCCGGCGGTGCGGATGTCGACCGCGGGCGGCTCGATCACGCGGACTGTGGCGGTCGCCGCCGTCGTTCCAGTGCCCTGGCCGCGGAGCGTCGTCGTTCCGACCGTGTCGAGCGCGGTGACCGGCACGGGAGCGGAGAGGGTGCTCCCGGCGGGGATGTGGACGGTCGGTTGGACCTCGGCGAGCGGTGCGTCGACGGAGACGTCAACGTCGATCCCGCCGGTGGGCGCGGGCGCCGAAAGCTGGGCGACGACCGTCTCCGTCCACTGTTTGGGCATCTCGATCGTGGTGCGCGAGAACGTGAGGATCAGCTTCACCTCGACATCGCGACGATCAGGCGCGAAGCCAGGGGCCTTGGCGATGATTGTCGTCGTTCCGAGTGCGACGCCCGTCACCTGAGGGTTGACAGTCGGAACGACGCTTCCCTCCGCGATGAACGCGGTGGGGCTCACCGTTGCAGTGGCGGGGTTCTCGCTCTCGAGGGTCATGGTCACACCCCCTGGCGGCGCCGGCCTGGTGATCGATAGCGGCAGGCCGACCGTCTGCTGCGGGGCGATTAGGGGGACCGTCCCGAGGCTGATCCGGCGGTCTGTCACCTCGACCACGAGCGAGACGCTGCCGGCGATCGCGTTGCTCGCGGTGATCTGCACGAACCCCGCGGCGTGGCCGGTCAGCGTGAACTCCCCGGTTGACGAACCCGTCGCGATCGTGATCGTCGTGGGTGAGACGGTTCCGATCGCCGGATGGTTGACCGACATCGCGATCTCTAGACCGCCCAGCGGCGCCGGCTCGGAGACGGTCACGATTCCATTCGTCGTCCGATCGATGCCGACCGGATCGTCCTCGACGGCGATGGTGAGCTCGGGCGCGGTCACCCGGATCTCCACAACGTCGGGGACAGACGGATCAAGGCCGTCGTGGACGATCAGCGTTGCTGCGTAGACGCCGGGGACATCGGGCGTGAACGAGGGATCGACAGCGGATGGGTCGTCGAGGGTCGCGCTCGAGCCGTCCGGGCCGGACAGGCTCCACGCATACGTGAGGACGTCGCCGTCCGGATCGGACGACCCGCTCGCGTCGAGAGCGACGTTCGTCCCGAGATCAACCGTCTTATCTGGCCCCGCATCGGCGAGTGGCGGTCCGTTCGGATCGCAGACATCGCCCCGGCCGTCGCCGTCGCGGTCGGCTTGGTCCGCGTTGGCGTCGACCGGGCAGTTATCCGCGGCGTCGACGACTCCGTCGGCGTCGTCGTCCGAATCGCAGGCATCGCCGGCCCCATCTCTGTCAAGGTCGGACTGGTCCGGGTTCGGGTCCGCGGGACAGTTGTCGACGCCGTCGTCGTGGCCGTCGTCGTCCGAATCGCTATCGTCGTCGCACGCATCGCCTACGCCGTCATGGTCCTGGTCGGCCTGATCAGGGTTGGACGTCGCCGGGCAGTTGTCATTGCCGTTGACGAGCCCGTCTCCATCCCGATCGTCGTCGCATGCGTCGCCTGTCCCATCCGCATCCTCATCGGCTTGGTCTCCGTTCGGGATGCGCGGGCAGTTGTCGTGCGGATCGTCGACATCGTCGTTGTCGTCGTCCGGGTCGCACACATCGCCGACGTTGTCGCCGTCGAGATCGGCTTGGTGCGCGTTCGGGATGCGCGGGCAGTTGTCGTCGGCGTCCTCGACTCCGTCGTTGTCATCGTCGGGATCGCACGCGTCTCCGGTGCCGTCCTCATCGTTATCTGCCTGATCGGTGTTGGGCGTCGACGGACAGTTGTCGACCTGGTTGGCAACACCGTCAGCATCGGAGTCCGCGTCACAGGCGTCGCCCTTACCGTCCCCGTCGGTGTCCCGCTGGTCCGCATTCGGATGCAACGGGCAGTTGTCGTTGCCGTCGTCGCGGCCGTCGCCGTCGTCGTCGGTGTCGCAGGCGTCGCCTACGCCATCACCGTCCAGGTCGGCCTGATCCGCGTTGGGGACGGAGACGCAGTTGTCGTCGGCGTCGAGGACGCCATCCCCGTCGGTGTCGGGGATGGCGGGGATGCAGTCGAACGGCTGGACGGTCCGGCCCGATTTGACTCTCGCGGACGAGATCTCATCGCCCAGCCCTCCGTCGATCGACCAGTCGCGAGAATCGATCGTCTCGTCCTTGACCACGCGACCGTCGGCGTAGTTGATCACGACGTGCGAGATGTCCTTGCTCGAGCGGGCGGCGAAGTCCCGGCAGGAGTCGGTGAACGAGCCGGTGATCGTCGCAGTTGGCGCGGCGCGCACCGGGCCCGCCATGAGAAGCGGCGCCAGAACTGCTGCGACGGCGACCGTGACCCGCCTGCCCACGCGGGCCTCAGCCGATCCGGATCTCATGGTCGCGCCCACTTTTCGATCTCATGCGGTCCCCCTACGCCACGCCCAGCGCAGTTGCGGCATAGCTAGCATGGGCATCGGGCGAGAAGTCCGCATCAGTACTCAGTACGGAAATCGGGCCGATGGCAAGAGAGCCGATGGGGTTCACGCACTCGCTGGGCGGGCGGGGCGTGACAAGACGAGAGGCCGAGGTGCTCGCTGCGCTGGCCAAGCGTCTCACCAACGCCGAGATTGCGGCGCGGCTGCATGTCTCCGAGAGGACCGTCGAGTCCCATGTCTCGGCTCTCCTGCGGAAGTTCAACGCCTCGAACCGCCTGGAACTGGCGAGACAGACGCTCACCGACCAACCGCAGGCCGCGCTCCCTGGAGCGCTCGAGCTGCTCGTAGACGCTTCCAGCTACGTGGGCCGCGCCGACGAGCGCACGACGCTCCGCGACCTGTGGGCTAGGGCAGCCGAGGGCAGGCTGCTCATCGGGGTCGTCGGAGGCGACGCCGGGATCGGGAAGAGCCGTCTCGTTGCCGAGTTCGCCGCCGAGGTTCATCGTGAGGGAGGACGTGTACATCTCGGATCCTGCTTCGAGGACGCCGACGTCCCCTATCAGCCCTTCGTCCAGCTCCTTGTCGACGACCTCGCCGGGCTGCCCGACCACGAGGTTCACCGACGCGTGGGCGGCGATGCCGAAGCGCTCTCGCGGATCGTGCCTGACGTTGCCAAGGTGTCCCGACTCAGAGTGCTGCCTGAGCCGCCCGACCAAGCCTTTCTTCAGGCGGCGGTGGCCTCGGCACTCTTCGGCTACCTGAGCCGCTCGGCTGAGTCCGGGCCGATCCTCTGTGTGATCGAAGACGTGCATTGGGCTACGGCCACGACGCTCGGTGTTCTCCGCCATCTGGGCCGCTCGAGCGCACGTGCGCCTGTCCTGTTCGTCGTGACGACCCGCGACGCTCTTCCCGACCTGACCGACGAGTTAAAGGTCTTCCTGGGTGACCTCGAGCGGCTTCCATCGGTTGAACCGGTCGCGTTGTCCGGACTACTCGAGCAGGAGGTCGCGACTCTTCTCGAGACCTTGGGAGCGACCGACGACGCCGCCGCGGTTTGCGCTGAGACGGGAGGCAATCCGCTGTTCGTCAAGGAGGTCGCGCGCGGCGTGGTTGGGCGGGCGGGGCCGCTCACCGGTTTGCTCGCGCGACGATACGACCTGCTTCCGGAGGGCGACCTTGGTGTCCTGGACGCGGCCGCAGTCATCGGGTCGGAGTTCCGCGCCGACCTCGTAGCGCTCACCGTCGGCACCGAGCTCGCCGGCGTCCTTGGGTCCTTGGAGCGAGCTGAGGCGGTGGGTCTCGTTGAAGCGTCGCCGGGCCGGTCCGGTTCCTTCTCGTTCATCCATTCGCTGTTCAGGCGTGTGCGTTACGACGCGATCCCCTCGGCCCGGCGGCTGATCCTGCACCGCGACGTCGCAGCCCGGCTCGAGGTCATGGCGGAGCGTGATGAGCGGCTGCTACCCGAGCTCGCTCGTCACGCGTGTATCGCCGCGCCCGTCGGCGACCCGAGGCGTGCCATCGAACACGCGTTGGCGGCCGCCGCTTTGGCCGAGCGGTCTTTGGCGCTCACTGAGGCTGCCCGTCATTGTCGACGCGCACTCGAGGTTGCAGAGGCACTTGGCGACGCGACGCTCGTCCTGTCCGTGACGATCAAGCTCGGCGAGTTGCTCCATGGCGCGGGCGACCCGCAAGCACGTGAGCTCCTGATGCGCGCCGCGACGACGGCTCGCTCGGTGGGCGACGGGCCGGCACTCGCGGCGGTTTCCTGGGCGCTTATCCGCCACGGTGCGGCGCGACGAGCGGGTGGTGACCCAGAGTTCGTCGGCGTCGTCGAGGACGCCCTTGCCGCGCTGGGGCCTGCTCGGACGGCCGTCCGTGCCCGCACGCTCAGCGCGTTGTCGGAAGACCTGACCTACACCGACCCAGCGAGGGCGCTCGCGCTCGCCCACGAGGGGATCGCCATCGCCGAGGAACTCGACGATCCAGCCACGCTCGGACACGTGCTACTGCCGTACACGATCTCGGGCACTACCCCTGACAACGAGGGCGGAAAGACGGCCGACCGGCTAATTGAGGTGGGCCGGGAGACGGGTCATGAGCCATTCGTCTTCCTCGGCTTCGTCCACCGGGCTTGGAGCCTGCGGGGATCCGGCGACCTCATTGGGGCGGAGCGCGCCATGGAGGCCGCGGCGGCGCTGCTCGGCGACCACCCAGCGCCCTTCTACGCTGCGCTCTTCGCACAATGGCGCTCGGCGCAGAGGCTGTTGGCCGGCGACCTCGAGGGCGCCGAAGCCTCTGCGAACGAGATTCTTGACATCGTCGGCCCGGACGTCGATGTGCTCACCATGTACGGCCCGGCCTTGGTGATGATCCGTTCGCTCCAGAACCGCCTGCCTGAGCTGATCGGCCTGATCGAGCCCGCGGCCGACGCGCCCGGTGTTGGCATCACGTACCGGTCAGTGCTCGGGGCTGCGTACGCGTTCGATAACCGTCTCGAAGACGCCCGCAAGATTTTGCTTCGATCCGCCGCTGATTCATTCCGGGACGTTCCTCGCAACCTGCTGTGGCTCACAACGATGGTGTCTTTCGGAGAGGTCGCCGAGATGGTGCAAGACGCCGCCGCGGCCGGCGTGCTGGCCGACGAGTTGGCGAGATATTCCGGACGCATCGCCGATCTCCCGGTCACGGTCATCTCGCCAATCGACCTCACACTGGCCCAGTTGGCGTTGACAGTCGGCGACCACGAACGAGCGATGAGCTTCGCTGGCAAGGCCATTAAGGCAAGCCGCACCCGGAACACACCCATCTTCCTCGGACGCGAGCTCCTCAGACTCGCGGCGGCACGACGCGGCCTGGGCGTGCCGGCGAAGACTGTCGCCTGTCTCGTCGACGAGGCGCTAGCGATCTCCGATCGCACGGGGGCGATGATTATCCGCGGCGATGCCGAGCGCCTGCGGCTCGCCTGACCGCCGAGCGTCAGCTCCCGCTGTCATAGCGAACCCCACGTACGCTTTGCGACGTGGTCGCGCCCAACTCGCCTGATGCCGTCGCCGACGCGCTGGCCGCGCACGACTATCTCGTCGACCGCGGCCTGGCCACCGCGATCTGATCTGGCGGTAACACTGCCGCGGCCGCTGCTCCTCGAAGGCGAGGCCGGCGTCGGGAAGACCGAGGTGGCACGCGTGCTCAGCCGATGGACCGGCGGCGAGTTGTTGCGGCTCCAGTGCTATGAGGGAATCGACGCATCCCAGGCGATGTACGAGTGGGACTACTCGCGCCAACTCCTGCACCTCCGCGCCGTCGAGGCGACCGGCGGCAGCCTGAGCGCGGCCGAGGACGAGCTGTACTCCGAACGGTTCCTGGCGCGGCGGCCGTTGCTGCGCGCGGTGACCGCGCCCGCGGACGGCCCGGCGCCCGTGCTCCTCATCGACGAGATCGATCGGGCCGATGACGAATTCGAGGCGCTCCTGCTCGAGGTGCTCTCCGAGTACGCGGTCACCGTGCCGGAGGTCGGCACGTTTCGCGCTGCGGTTCCTCCCCTGGTGGTCGTGACCTCGAACCGCACCCGCGATGTGCACGATGCGCTCAAGCGCCGCTGCCTCTACCACTGGGTCGAGCACCCCGACTTCGAGCGCGAGGTGGCGATCATCGGCCTGCGCGCGCCGGAAGCCGTCGAGCAGGTCCGGCGCCAGGTCGCGGCCGCGGTGGAAGCGATGCGCGACCTCAACCTCTACAAGCCGCCCGGCGTCGCCGAGACGATCGACTGGGCCCAGGCGCTCGCCGCGCTGGGGCGCACCGCGCTCGACCCCGAGACCGTCGACGTGACTCTGGGCAGCGTCGTCAAGTACCGCGAGGACCAGCAACGGGTTCGGGCCAGCGGCCTCGATGCGTTGGTCACCGCGGCCAAGGAACGCGCCGGATGACCACGCCGCAGCAGCTGGCGGTCGCGTTCGGTCACGCCGTCCGGCGCGAGGGCGTACCGGTCACCACCGACAGCATCGCCACGTTTGTGGAAGCGCTGGCCGCCGTCGGCGTCGACGACCGGAGCCTCGTGTACTGGTCAGGCCGGGCCACGTTGACCCGAAGTCCGGAGGACACCGCTCCCTACGACCGGGCCTTTACCTCGTTCTTCGCCGGGGGAGCGATCGACGTCGACGATGCGGCGATGCCGGAAGATGACCTCGAGGAGACGACCGATGCCGGCGTCGGGCTCATCTACAGCCGGATGGAGATTCTGCGGCACAAGGATTTCGCCACCTACTCGACCGACGAGTTCACCGAGGCCCGGCGCATGATGAGCGACCTCCGCCTGGTTGGCGCGTTGCGCCGAAGTCGGCGCCGTCGTCCGGTGCGGCGCGGTCGGGGCGGGCTGGACGTGCGCCGCACGGTGCGGCGCGCCCTCGGCACTGGGGGCGTTCCCGTTCGGCTGGCCCGGACCGAAGCCGACCAGCGTCCGCGTCGCGTTGTTGTGCTCTGTGACGTCAGTGGTTCCATGGACCCGTATGCCCGCAGCCTGCTGCGGTTCCTGCACGCCGCCGTGGCGGGTCGGTCGCGCGTGGAGGCCTTTGCACTGGGGACCCGCCTGACGCGCATCACCCGCGAGCTCGCCGACCGCGATCCCGACGCGGCGTTGACTGCCGCCGGTCGCAGCGTCGCCGACTGGTCGGGCGGCACGCGGCTGGGCGAAGGGTTGCGCGCCTTCAACGACGGCTGGGGCCTGCGGGGGATGGCGCGCGGTGCGGTGGTCGTGATCCTCTCCGACGGGTGGGATCGCGGGGATCCGGCCGAGTTGGCCGCCGAGCTGGCCCGCCTCCGCCGCGTCGCCCATCGCATCGTGTGGGTCAACCCGCTCAAGGCGTCGCCCGGATACGCGCCGCTCGCGCAAGGGATGGCCGCCGCGCTGCCGCACGTCGACGCCTTCATCGAAGGTCACTCGATCGCCGCGCTCGAGCGGCTCGTTGCCGTGGCGGGCCAGCGGTGAAGGAAGTACTGGACGACATCGATCGCTGGCAAGCCGCGGGCAAGCGCGTCGCGGTGGCGCGTGTGGTTGGCGTGGACGGCTCGGGGCCGCGGTTGCCGGGGGCGACGATGGCCGTGAACGACGACGGCGAGGTGGCGGGTTCGGTCTCGGGCGGTTGCGTCGAAGGTGCGGTTCTCGAGGTCGCGCTCGAGGTGCTCGGTGGGACGGCGCCGCGGCTCGTCACGTATGGGATCGCTGACGAGGACGCGTTCGCCGTGGGCCTGACCTGCGGTGGGACGATCCACGTCTTCGTCGAAGCGCTCGACTGGTAGCTCGGTAATGCCGGAACTCTTCGACGCGCTGCGCGCCGCGTTGCGGAACGACGAGCCGGTGGCCCTCGCCACGGTCATCGAGGGTCCCGAGGACCAGGTGGGTGCCAAGGTGCTTGTGCGACCGGGCGCACGCACTCTTGGCAGCCTCGGTGATCCCGATCTCGACCGCGTCGTCGCCCGCGACGCGGTGGGCGAGCTGGCGTCGGGCATCACCGCTACCCGTCACTACGGGCTGCACGGCGAAGCGCGCCAGCGGGACGTGTCGGTATTCATCGAGTCGTTTGCGCCGCCACCCCGCATGGTGATCTTCGGCGCCGTTGACTTCACCGCCGCGCTGGTGAAGGTGGCCAAGGTGCTCGGGTACCGGGTGACGGTCTGCGACGCCCGACCGCCGTTCGCCACGAACGCCCGCTTCCCCTACGCCGACGAGGTGTTCGTCGGCTGGCCCGACCGCTACCTCGCCGAGTTCGGCGCGACGCTCGGCGCCCGCGATGCGGTGTGCGTCCTCACTCACGATCCGAAGTTCGACGTGCCCGCCATCCTCGCGACGCTCCAAACCGAGGTCGGCTACATCGGCGCCATGGGATCGCGACGCACCCACGCCGACCGCGTGGCCCGGCTCGAGGAAGCGGGAGTGGACCCGGGCGCGCTGAAGCGCCTCATGGCTCCGATCGGCCTCGACATCGGCGCCCGCACCCCCGAGGAAACCGCCGTCGCGATCTGCGCGGAGATGATCGCACTGCGGACGGGGCGCAACGCACCGTCCCTGCGCGACAGCGACGGGCCCATCCACCGGTGACCGTCGCCGCGGTCGTGCTGGCCGCCGGCGCCGGGAGCCGCTTCACCGGTCCCGACCACAAGCTGCTGGCGCCGTTTCGCGGCGCACCGCTCTGGACGTGGGCGGTGGCCAACGCAGGCCGGGCCGGGCTCGAGCACGTCGTGATCATCACCGGCGCCATCGACTTGGAACCGCCCGGCCCGGCGGTCGTGGTCAACAACCCGCGGTGGGAGGAAGGTATCGCCTCGTCGTTACAGGCGGGCGCGGCGTGGGCCGATGAACATGGTTGCGACGCCATCGTCGTGGGGCTGGCCGATCAGCCACTGATCGAGCCGGAGGCATGGCGGACGGTGGCGGCCGCCAGCGAAACGCCGATCGCGGTGGCGACCTACGAGGGCCGCCGGGGCCATCCGGTTCGGCTCGGCCACGAGGTCTGGCCCCTGTTGCCGACGTCCGGTGACCAAGGGGCGCGTACGGTGATGGCAGCGCGGCCGGACCTCGTAACCGAGGTGCCGTCCACCGGCAGCCCAGCCGACGTCGACACGGTGGAGGACTTGACCCGATGGAGATGACCAATCAGTTCAGTGTCGCTGCGCCGCCCGATCGGGCGTGGGCGGTGCTCACCGACCTCGAGCGAATCGCGCCCTGCCTTCCGGGGGCCGAGCTCAGGGACGTGAAGGGCGACGAGTATCACGGCGTCGTGAAGGTCAAGGTTGGACCGATCACCGCGCAGTACGCGGGGATGGCCACCTTCGTGGAGCGCGACGACGCGGCCCGCCGGGCTGTGCTCCGCGCCGAGGGACGCGACACGCGAGGCCAGGGCAACGCCTCGGCGACGATCACCGCCACGCTCGAGCCGCAAGGCGACGGCACGCTGGTCACCGTGGCCACCGACCTGCAGATCACCGGGAAGGTCGCCCAGTTCGGCCGCGGCGTGCTGGCCGATGTAAGCGCAAAGCTCATGGACCAGTTCGCGGCCAACCTGCAGAAGGACGTGCTCTCGGTCGACCAACCGGCTTCCCCTGCTAGCGGCAACGGCGCGACGGCTACCGCGACGCCGCCGCCGCGGCAGGAGGCCGAGCACATCGACCTGCTCGCGCACGCCGGCGCGCCGGTCGCCAAGCGGGCGCTGCCCGTCCTCGGGACCATCGTGTTCCTCGCCCTGGTCTTCCGTTGGCGCCGTCGTCGCAAGGCCGGACGCAGCTGATGATCGACCTCGATCGGCTCGCAGGGTGGATGGACGGCGAGGGGCTGCCGGGCAAGGGTGAGCCCATCGAGCACGGATTCGTCGCCGGCGGATCGCAGAACGAGATCTACGAGATCCGGCGCGGCGAGCTGCACGCCGCGCTTCGGATCCCGCCGCCCTCCGCGCCGGCGACGCGTGACGACGGCATCTGGCGCGAGTGGCGGATCATCGAAGCGCTCGACGGTACCGCCGTGCCCCACACACCGGCGATCGGCGCGTGCAGGGACGCCAACGTCCTGGGACGGGCGTTCTACCTCATGGGTTTCGTCGACGGCTGGTCGCCGATGGGCCTCGTCACCGCCGATGGCACCCGCCCGTGGCCGGCGCCGTTCGACACCGATCTCGAGGCCCGCCGGGGCCTGGCCTTCCGGTTGGTCGAGGGCGTCGCCGCGCTCGGCGCGGTCGACTGGAAAGCGAAGGGGCTAGAAGACCTCGGGCGGCCCGACGGCTTTCACGAGCGGCAGGTCGAGCGCTGGACGTCGTTCCTCGAGCGGATCAAGGGCCGTGAATTGCCGGGCTTCGACGAGGGGGCGGCGTGGCTGCGCGCCCACAAACCGATCGACTACGTCCCGGGTCTGATGCACGGCGATTACCAGTTCGCCAACGTGATGTACCGCCACGGGGCGCCCGCCCAGCTGGCGGCGATCGTCGACTGGGAGATGGGCACCGTCGGCGACCCGAAGCTCGACCTCGGCTGGGTGCTGCAGAGTTGGCCCGACGACACGATGGCCGTCGAATCGTCAGCGGCGAGCTACGTCGACATGTACGCCATGCCGTCGCGCGACGAACTGCTCGCTCACTATGCGGAAGTCTCGGGCCGCCAGGTCGACGACATCGACTACTACGTGATCCTGGCCAAGTGGAAGCTGGGCGTGGTTCTCGAGCAGGGGTACCAGCGGGCCGGTGATGACGAGAAGCTTCTGGCCTTCGGCCCCATGGTGCTCGACCTGATGAAGGGCGCGGCCGATCTGGCCGAGTCGACGCGGTTCAGCGCATGACCGAGGCCGAGCTGGTCACCGAGCGGCAGGGCAATGTTCTCGTTCTGCGGCTGAACCGGCCCGAAGCCCGCAACGCGCTGAACCCATCGCTGATGGCGGCCATCGGCGGCGCCATCCTCGAGGCCGAGTCGGATAGCGAGGCTCGCGCCATCGTGCTGACCGGTACGGGCGACCGCGCCTTCTCCGCGGGCATGGATCTCCGAGCGTTCGCGGCGGGCGAGGCTATGGAGCCCGGCGCAAACACGGACGCGTTCCTGCGCCTCATGGGCGGCGGCAACGTCGCGGTGCCTTTGGTGGGCGCGGCCAACGCCACCGCGCTGGCCGGCGGGCTCGAGTTGCTGCTGGGCTGCGACGTGATCGTCGCGTCGGACGCCGCAGTGTTCGGTGTCCCGGAAGCGAAGCGCGGCCTGTTCGCCGCCGGTGGCGGCACCGCACTCGGCAGGCGGATACCGCTCGCCATTGCCCTCGAACTCCTGCTTACCGGCGACCCGATCACCGCGGCGCGCGCCTATGAGGTCGGTCTCGTGAACGCGGTGGTGCCGCAGGACGACGTGTTACCGACGGCGATCGCGCTGGCCGAGCGGATCGCGGCCAATGGCCCGTTGGGATTGCAGGCATCGAAGGAACTCGGCCGCCTGGCGGTGACCGACCCGGCGCGGTGGGCCGAACGCCACGAGGAGCTGCAGCGGCGGGTCTTCGCCAGTGAGGACGCGAAGGAGGGCGCGACCGCATTTGTCGAGAAGCGGGCGCCGGTGTGGCGCGGTCGCTGATGCGGGCCGCGGTCTGCCGGTCATATGGCGCGCCCGACGTCATCGCCGTCGACGACCTTCCATCACCGACACCGGGCCCCGCCCAGGTTCGGGTGCGCATCGCCGCCGCCGCGGTGAACTTCCCCGACGTGCTCGTCGTCGCCAACAAGTATCAGCTCAGCGCGTCGCTCCCGTTCGTTCCCGGCAGCGAGTTCGCTGGCGTGGTCGACGCGGCCGGGGAGGGCGTCGGCGAACTCGCGGTCGGCGACCGCGTGTTCGGCACGGTGCTCGTGGGCGCGTTCGCCGAGGAGGTAACCGTGGCGGCGGCGTCACTCACGGCCATTCCCGACGGTGTCGACGAGCGCGCCGCCGCCGCGTTCGGTGTCGCCCACCGCACCGCGTACAACGTGCTGCGTTCGGTGGCCCGGGTGCAGCCCGGCGAGAACGTCGTAGTTCTCGGAGCTGGTGGTGGCGTCGGGTTGGCCACGGTGCAGCTGGCGAGCATCCTTGGCGCGACGGTCACGGCAGTCGCATCGTCAAGCGACAAGCTCGACGTAGCCAGGGCCCAGGGGGCCAGCATCCTGATCAACCATCGCGCCGGCGACCTCCGGCAGGCCTTGCGCGACGCGCTGCCGGCGGGTGCCGATGTCGTGGTCGACCCGGTCGGTGGCGATCTGGCCGAGCCGGCGCTGCGGTCGCTGCGGTGGGCGGGCCGGTTCGTCACCGTGGGTTACGCCTCAGGAACGATCCCCCGCATCCCTTTGAATCTCGTGTTGCTGAAGGGCGTGTCCATCCTCGGCTTCGAGTTCCTGTCGTTCATGACGCACTTGCCCGACGAGGCGGCCCGGAACGAGGCCGACCTGCTGGAGCTGCTCGCGTCGCGACGGGTCTCGCCCTATATCGGCGCGACGTTCGCGCTCGACGACGTGGTCGAGGCGATGAAGTTCGTCGCCGACGGACGGGCCATCGGGAAGGTCGTCTTAGAAATTTGATTCGCGCTGGCGGAGGATTGCGCAGAGCGTTTCGTTGTACGGGGCCTCGAGTCCCAGCTCGCGGCTGAGTGCGACGACCTGGCCGTTGATCGCGTCGATCTCGGCCGGGCGCCCGGCGAGGTGGTCGAGCCGCAGCGAGGGACTGGCATTCGGGATCGTCGCCGCGAACTCGGTCACGTACTGCACCGGGTCGGCGAACGGGAAGGTGATCCCCTTGGCCTGCGCCACACGGTAGGCCTCCCACATGCAGCCGAGGGCAACCGCCCATGCCTCCGGGTTGGCCATCAGCTCGCCCACGGTCACGTCGAAGGTCGCGGTCGGCGCGCTCAGCGTGACGTTGCAGAGGAACTTCTCCCAGACCATGAGTGGAAGGTCGGCGAAGGCCTGCGCGATGAAGCCGGCGTCCTGCCACAGTTGCTCCATCCGGCCGAGGCGTTCGGTCATGCCGCCGTGCAGCTCGCCGAGCCGGATCATCCGCATGCCGTTGTGGTGGACGTGGCCTGGCGCGGGAACGGAGGAGCCGAACCCCTCGGCGATGCCGATCAGCACCTGGTCCTCGGGCACGTGACGGGCGACGCGTTCACCCGCCCCGAGCCCATTCTGGAACGCCATCACCACGCTGTCCGGCCGCAGGAGCGCGGCGACGCTGGTGGCGGCCTCGTCGACATCCATCGCCTTCGTGGCGATGATCCAGATGTCGCACGGACCGGCATCGGCGGGCGACCGCCCGATGTTGATATCGCCGACGACATAGGTCCCGCTGGCGCCGGACACATGCAGACCCGACGTCGCGATCGCATCGAGATGTTCCTGCCACGTGTCGATGGCCCACACCTCGTGGCCGGCGCGGCCCAAAAGCCCGGCATACACCGAGCCCATCGCCCCGGTTCCCACGACCCCGATCTTCATATAGTTTGACGTCATACTATTTCGAGGGATCCAGCCATGATCGACATCGAGGCTACGAACTTCTTCCGCGACCGGCCCGTCCAGGACGATCCCTATTCCTACTTCGACGCGGTGCGGAGCAAGTCGCCGGTCTGGCAGGAGCCCCACTACGGCGTCTTCATGGTGACTGGCCACGAGGAAGCGCTCTCCGTCTACAACGACGCGGCCACGTTCTCGTCGTGCAACGCGGTGAGCGGTCCGTTCAAGAAGTTCCCGGTCCCGTTCGAGGGTGAGGATGTCAGCAAGATCATCGACACGTATCGGGACGAGCTGCCGTTCAGCGACCAGCTGCCGGCCTTCGACCCGCCCCGGCACACCGCCCACCGATCGCTGCTGATGCGGTTGCTCACACCCGGGCGGCTCCGGGAGAACGAGGAGTTCATGTGGCGATACGCCGATCGCCAGCTCGACCAGTTCCTCGACAAGGGAACGTGCGAGTTCATCCGGGCCTTCGCGGCGCCGTTCACCCTCGTCGTGGTGGCCGAGCTCGAGGGCGTGCCCGAGGCGGACCACGGCATGTTCACCGCCCGGCTCGCGAAGCTGCCCGGAGAGGTCGGGCACAAGCCGCTCGAGTTCCTTTACGAGCAGTTCAGCGCGTACATCGAGGACCGTCGCCGCAACCCGCGCGACGACATCATGACGGCGATGGCGCTAGCCACGTTTCCCGACGGGTCGATGCCCGAAGTCAACGACGTCGCCCTTCTTGCGGCCAACCTTTTCACCGGCGGTCAGGAGACGACGGTGCGCCTGCTCTCGTTCGCGCTACGGGTGATCGCCGAACGCCCCGACATCCAGAAGGCGCTGCGAGAGGATCGGGACCGCATTCCGAACTTCATCGAGGAGACGCTGCGGTTCGAGAGCCCGCTGCGGGCGCAATTCCGTATGGCCCGGAAACGGGCAACAGTCGCCGGTGTCGATGTCCCCGCCGGCAGCACGATGCTGCTGCTGCCCGGCGCCGCCAATCGCGATCCGACGCTGTTCGAAAACCCCAACGAGTTCGACATCGATCGCGCCAACGCCAAGTACCACGTCGCCTTCGGCCATGGCATCCACCACTGCGCCGGCGCCCACCTCGCCCGGGCCGAGGGCCGGGTCTCGGTCAACCGGCTGCTCGATCGCACCGCCAACATCGCAATCTCCGAGGACGCGCACGGCCCGGCCGACGCCCGCCGCTACGAGTACCTACCGACCTACTTCCTGCGCGGCCTCGCCCACCTCAACCTGAACTTCGCACCGAACTGACAGGCAAAGCGCGCCCTATAGGGCGCGTGGAGTAGGGCGCGCTTTGCCTGTCAGTTCGCCGGAGGGTTGGGGTTCAGCATGTGCTTCAGCTGGGAGGCGGGAGGGCCGGTGGTGGTCCCGCCGTCGACCGGTAGCACGATGCCGGTCACGTGGGCGGCGCGCTCGCTGGCGAGAAAGACCGCGGCGTTGGCGACGTCCTCGGCCTGGCCCCGGCGCGGCAAGGGCTGGGTGAACTGCATGACCGCATCCATGTCGTAGCTGTCGGCGTTCATCGCGGTGCGGATCTGGCCGGGCACGATGCAGTTGACGCGGATGCCGTACTGGGCGACGTCGAGGGCAATCGACTTGCTGACGTGGATCACCGCCGCCTTCGACGCCCGGTACGAGATGAGGCCATGGCCAGGCTGGATCCCGGCAGTCGACGCGATGCTGATGATCGACCCGCCGCCGTGATCCTTCATGTACCGGGCGGCGCGCTGGCTTCCGAGCATCACGCCGAACACGTTGACATCCATCACCCGGCTGAAGTCGCTCAGTTCGTCGTGCAGGAAGCGGGTCATGGTGCTGGCCACACCGGCGTTGTTCACCAGCACATGAAGGCCGCCGAAGCGCTCGACGGCGAAGTCGACGAGCGATTGCACCTGCTCGGCGTCGGTGACATCGGTCTGCTTGAACGCGACCGTGTCGCCGTCGGGCTCGCTGATGTCGGCGATGACGACCTGCGCGCCCTCGCCGACAAAGCGGTCGACGATCGCCCGGCCGATGCCGTTGGCGCCGCCGGTGACAACCGCGACTTTGCCCTCGAGTTCACCCATGGGTGAATGCTGCCGCGTCGGCACCGGCGATGTGGCCCCACACGAGCCCCATGCCGATGGTGGTGCCGCCACCGAAGTATGCGGGCCCCGACGGGCTGGCGACCGCGTTGCCGGCGCCGTAGAGCCCGGGGATCGGGCGGTCGCGCACGTGCTGCACCCGGCCGTTGGCGTCGATCCGCGGGCCACCGCTCGTGCCGACCGCACCGAGATACACGGGCAGCGCGTAATACGGCGGCTGTTCAATGGTGCCCAGGTTCGGGTGGCTCGCCGTCGGGTCGCCGTGGAACCGGTCGTAGAAGCTGTCGCCGCGGCCGAAGTCACGGTCGCGGCCGTCGGCCACGAGCCCGTTCCACCGCTGCACCGTCTCCCGCAGCCCGATCGCGTCGATGCCCGCCTTCTCGGCGACGCCGTCGAGTGTTTCGCCGACGATCAACCAATCGGGATCCCGCCCACCGGGCCGCACGTTGATGACGGGGTAGCGTCGACCGGTATCGCTGATCGAAGATCACCCAGCAGGGGAGATGGCGGGGCGCGGCCTCGTTGGCGTCGAACGCGAAGAACGCCTTCTGCATGTCGTTGTAGTTGGCCGCCTCGTTCACGAAGCGGTGGCCGAACCGGTCCACCATGATCGAGTGGGGCGCCGTGCGCTCGACGGCGATGAAGCGCGACAGCTGGCGACCGTCGTACTGCTCGTCGGGCACCACGCCGGCCGGGTACCACCAGGCCTCGTTCATGTTCGCTAGGTCGGCACCAACCTCCATCGCCATCAGCAGCGCGTCACCTTCGTTGGCCGGCGGGCTGGTCGGATGCGTCAGCGGGCCGGGCAGGAACCGCGAGCACAGTTCGGCGTTCCATTCGTAGCCGCCCGAGGCCAGCACCACGGCTCGCGGCGGGTAGGTCGACGCGCTTGCCATCCTGCTCGGTCACCAACCCGGCGATGGCGCCGTCGCGCTGCATGAGCTCGATGGCGCGGGTGCCGAGCAACGGCTCGATGCCGCGCGCCAGGCAGCCGGCGAGCAGCCCGCCGACGAGGGCCTGACCACACGTGACCTGCCCCGCGGCGACCCGCCGCTTGATCTCGGGCCCGTCGTAGCGCTCCGGTGTGTAGGACGGCCGCCAGTCGACAGTCGATTCCTGCAGGGTGAGGGGGAGACCGAGCACCGGTGCCCGCCGCAGCTTGCTGGCCCAGTCGCCCAAGAGATTGGTGTCGAACAGCGCGGGCTCGACCATCCGGCCCGAAGCGCGGGCGCCGTCCATCTCCGGGTGGTAATCCGGCCAGTCGATCGCCGCGAAGCGAACCTGCGTGCGCTGCTCGAGGCCGGCGAGGATCGCCGGCCCCTCGTCCACGTAGCGGTCAAGCATCTCAGCCGGTGTGCGCCCGGCGGCTCAGGCGCGCCATGTAGGCGAGCGCTGCTTCACGCGAGTCGTCGGCGCCGGAGACGTGGTTGCCGGGCATCCACACGCCGCCGCCCGAGACCGCCGTCGTGCCGCCGACGCTGTCGGCCCGCTCGACCACGGTGACCGTGGCGCCGGCATCGTGGGCCGACAGGGCCGCAGCCAGCGCGGCCGCCCCGCTCCCCACGACGATCACGTCTGCCACCGCCACCGCCACCGCTGAGGGAGCCGGAGGCGAAGACGCAAGGCGACCGGAGGACATTGACAGATACTACGACGTCAAACTAAAACTGGACATACGAAACTCACCTATCCCCGCGAAGGCTTTGGTCCTCCGAAGGATCGGCACGGTAGCGCCACCGGCGCGGTGGGTCTCCCGCCCGGCACCGAAGTGTTCTCGGCCGACGACCACATCTCGCTGGCCGAGGACATCTTCTACGAGCGGTTCCCCGAGTCGCTGAAGGACGCGGCGCCGCGGGTGATCCACTACGACGGCGCGTGGACGCTGGCCATGGGGGGCAAGACCTTCCTTCCCCACGACTTCAACGCGGTGCTGATGCAGTACGACCCGCTCGACGGCGCGACAACCAAGGACATCGACGCCCGCATCGCCGAACTCGAGTCGGACGGCATTCACAAGGAGCTGGCGTTCCCCAATGCCATGCTCGCTCTGATGGGATGGCCCGACAAGGCCATCCGCGAGCTGTGCTTCCGTATCTACAACGAGTACATCGCCGAGTTGCAAGAACGCGCCAACGGGCGGTTCTACGGCGTCGGTGTCATCAGTTGGTGGGACGGAGACGCGGCGCGCCGGTCGCTCGACCACATGAAGGAACTCGGCATCAAGACCTTTCTCATGCCGCTGAGCCCGGGCAAGGACGACGACGGGAAGCGCATCGATTACAACAGCGCCGCCATGTCGCCGGTGTGGGAGGCCATCGAGGAGAGCGGCCTCCCGGTGTCGCACCACATCGGCGAGTCCCCGCTGTCGTCGCCGTGCGAGGACAACAGCATCCTCGTCAGCATGATGCACAACGTGGCGCCCTTCCGCGAGATGTTCGGGCGCTACCTGTTCGGCGGCATCCTCGACCGTCACCCCGGCCTGCGGATCGGATGGTTCGAGGGCGGGATCAACTGGATTCCCCCGGCCATCCAGGACGGCGAGCATTTGTACGCGTCGCTCAAGCACATGGGGCACGACATCGAGCACGACGTCGGGTGGTACTGGGAGAACCACATGCACGCGTCGTTCATGGTCGACCCGCTCGGCCTCGAGCTGATCGAGCGCATCGGTGTCGACCGGGTGATGTGGTCGGCGGACTACCCGCACAACGAGAGCACGTTCGGCTACTCGGAGCAGTCGCTGGCCACCGTGGTCGACGCCGTCGGCCCCGAGGCGGCGGCCAAGATCGCCAGTTCCAACATCAAGCGCTTCCTCGGTTTGTGATGGAGGGAGCCGGAGGCAACGCCGGTAGGCGACCGGGCGGCTTCGACATTCCGGCGCAGCCGGACCTGGCGCGCATGCGCCGCGAGCGCGGTGCCCGATTGCGCGCAGCGATGGCCGACAAGGGCGTCGACGCGCTGCTGCTGCTGGGCAACAGCAACGTCTCGTACGCGACGGGCGCTAGTTGGCCACTCAGCGACGCCGGCCGCGCCAATGTCGAGCGGCCGGTCGCAGTGGTGGTGGCCGGCGATGACTCCCCGCATCTCTTCACGCCGTTCCGCGACGACGCGGCGGGCGAGCTCGACCTCGACGACGCCCACCTCCACGGCCCGACGTATCTCGACTTTGCCGAAGGCGTCGAGGCGTTCGCCAAGACGCTGGCCGATCTCGTGCCGGCCACCGCGACGGTGGCGATCGATGACCTCACCGGCGCAATCCATCACAACCCCAAGCTGCTGTTCGCCGACTGGCCGCCGCGCAGCGCCAGCGACGTGATGACTCCGGCCCGGTTCGTCAAGACCCCGGACGAGCTGGCCTGCTTGCGACACAGCTTGTGGATCACCGAGCAGGCCATGACCGAGGTGCAGGCGCGACTCGTACCGGGCGCCCGCCAGGTGGACCTGACCGCGGCGTTCCTGCACCGCGTGTTCGAGCTGGGCGCCGAGGCGAATGTCCTCGACCCCATCTGGCAAGTGATGCCGAAGACGCAGGCCGAGCTGCCATGGACGACGCATGGCGATATCCCGTGCCCGCTGTTGAGCACCGAGCGCGAGTTGGCCGAGGGCGACGTGCTCTGGGTCGACACCGGGATCATGCACGGCGGGTACCACTCCGACTTCGGCCGCACGTGGGTCGTGGGAACAGATCCGACCGCGCGCCAGCAGGGGCAGTACCGGCAGTGGCAGGAGATCAACGATGCGGTGCTCGCGGTCCTCCGCGCCGGAGTCAGCGCGGCCGACCTCACCGCGGCGGCGTTCGACGTGTGTGACGGCGACCGCCCCTGGATGTCGCATTTCTACCTCGGCCACGGGCTCGGCCTCGACAGCGCCGAGTCGCCGTACGTCGGCACGGATCTCGGCATCGCGTACGACAAGCGGTTGGTGCTGCAGGAGGGCACCGTCGTCGTGATCGAGCCCATCGTGTGGGACGAGGGCCACAGCGGCTACCGGTCCGAGAATGTGTACGTCGTCACCGACGACGGCTGGCTCAATCTCTCCGACTACCCCTACGACCCATATAGGGAGACAGAGGCGAAGCCGGCAGTCGACCGGGGGACACGTGCCGACTGAGACGCTTCCCGACGACACGGCCCTCCGGTACGGCCGCCGGGAGCGGGCGTTCGCGGCGATGGACGCGCACGATCTCGACGTCCTCGTCCTCGGGCGGGTGGCCAACATGCGTTACGTGTCGGGTGTGCCCATGCTGTGGAACGCGGGCACGCGCCCGTTCGGTCCCGGCTGCGTCGCCGTGCGGGAGACCGGTGACATCTACCTGCTCAGCACATGGGACGAAGGCGTGCCCGAGGAGATCCCGCGCGACCACCTCTTCGGCATCACCTGGAACCCGATGAACTATGTCGACGTCCTCAAGCGGATCGCGGCCGAGGCCGACCCCCGCCGGGTGGGCACCGACGCCATGTCCCCGCTGTTCGCCCAGCTCCTCCCGATGGCGTTCCCGAATGCCGAGATCGTTGATGCATCCGCCGCGTTGCGAGACGCGCGTCGCGTCAAGACCGCCGAGGAAATCGCAGCGATCCGCAACGCCGTCCGCATCGCCGAAGCGTGTCTCGACGCCGCCATCGCCGAGATCCGACCGGGAGTGGGCGAGCAGCAGCTGACGGCGGCGTTCATGGACGCCATGGCCACGCGGGGGGTTACCACGCCATCGCGACAGGACGTCGCCCGCATCCGCGGTGACCGCATCGTGTTCCGCGCCGGCGTTGTGGCGGACGGCTACGCGGGTGAGGTTGGTCGCACCGTGCCCGCTGATCCGACATGCGATGCGTTGCTGGCCCGGCTACTTGATGCATGTCGGGCCGGCGCCAGCGGGAGCGCGCTGCTCGACGCGTACGCGGCGGCCGGCGTGGAGCTGCCGGTGGAACCCGTAGCCCGCGGGCTCGGCCTCGGGTTCGACGATCCGGTGATTGTGCGCGACCTGCCGGAGACGGCGGCGACGGAACAGTTGGACCCGGGCGTCGTGATCGCGGTGACCGCTTCCGTTGACGGCGCCGTGGCGACCGAGACCGTGGTGATAGGAGCCGATACATGAGTGAGCCAGAGGCGGAGCCGGCCGGCGATAAGGCGACACAGAGCCAGGACGAGGACTGGGTCCTCTACGAGAAGGACCGGAGCACCAAGATCGCCACGATCACGCTGAACCGACCCGACCGTCTCAACGCGCCGACCATCGGGATGCGGCTGCGCTACGCCGACCTGCTGCACCAGGCCAACATCGACGACGACGTGAAGGTGCTCGTGATCCGGGGCGAGGGCGACGACTTCGGCACCGGTCAGGACCTTCCCGAATTCATGGAAGCGGTTCGCTCCGAGGACGGGCTGCTACGCGAAGTCGGCCTCGAGGACGCCGACGTGAAGTATCCGCCGACCCGCAACTTCCGCCACGGCGCCACGACGACGCAGTGGTTCACCGATCCGCGCGGCGGCTGCCGCACCCTCCAGGAGTTCAAGAAGATCTCGATCGTCGAGGCCAAGGGCTATGTCTACGGCTGGCACTTCTACCAAGCGGGCGACGCCGATCTCGTGATCGCGTCGGACGACGCGCTGTTCGGCCACGCCGCCTTCCGCTACGCGGGCGCCGCGCCGCGCATGTGGTGGTGGGCGACGATGATGGGCATCCGGAAGTTCCAGGAGATGGTCTTCACCGGACGACCGTTCACCGCGGCAGAGATGGCCGAGTGCGGCTTCGTGAACAGCATCGTGCCTCGGGACCAGCTCGAGGCCGAGGTCCAGAAGTACGCCATGGCCTGCGCGGAGAACCGCTCGACCGACGTCATCTTCATGCAGAAGATCTTCTTCGAGATCATGAAACAGCACCAGGGCGAGTACATGGGAAGCCTGCTGAGCGGCATCCTCGAGTCGTTGACCGGCTACGGAAAGCCGGACGTCGTGCCGGAGACGCGCCAAGGACCAGCCGAGATGTCCACCAACGAGGCGATCGACAGAGGCTTGTCCGACGCGGTGAAGGACTTCGACAGCCGCTTCCCGCCCGAGTGGCGCCTCAGCAAGAAGGGCCGCGCATCAGAGTGAGCCGGAGGCGGACTCGGAAGGCGATCGGGGGATAGAGGCCACGTGATAGGCGACATCGCCCGCCGGTATTGCGACAAGCTGCTGAACGACGCCGGGTTCGATCGCGATGTCGTCGTATCGATCACGCCGTTCGGCTTGGAAGGACCGTGGGCTGACAAGCCGGCGACCGAGTTCACGTTGCAGGCGTGGTCGGGTGGCATCGTCGGGCTGGGCCGGGGATCGCCCGATCGCGCGCCGGTCTACGTCGGCGGCAACGTGGGGGAGTACCTGACCGGCGTGTACGCGGCGATCGGGGCGATGGTTGCCAAGCCCGGCGACCTCGTCGACGTGTCGATGCTCGAAGTGCTCGCGCTCTGTCTGACCTACTACCCGGTGACCTACTTCGACATGGTCGGGCGGCCCATGCGCAAGGGTCGGTCGATGATCACCCCGGGCGTCGAGACGACGAGCGATGGGATCGTCGGCGTCGGCACCGGCACCGGCCAGCAGTGGTTCGACTTCTGCGCCATGATCGGCCGTCCCGAGTGGACCGAGGACCGTTCGCTTGTCGGCAACCACGCGCACCTGGCGCCGGAGATTGCCGAGTGGATGGCGGCGCACACCACCGCCGAGGTCCTCGAACTGGCCGACGCGTTCCGCATCCCACACGCACCGATCGGCAACGGCGCCACCATCCCAGAGACCGACCACTTCGTCGCCCGGGGCTCGATCGTTGACGGCGCGCCTGGCCCGCCCTATCGCTTCTCGCAATCTCGAGGCAGTCCACCCCGGAGTTCGGGGTCGCCTGCCTCGAGAATCGAGGATCTGCGGGTGTTGGACCTCACGGCGTTCTGGGCCGGTCCGCTGGTGACGCACATCCTCGGCATGCTCGGTGCCGAGGTCATCCACATCGAGTCGACCAAGCGGCCCGACGGCACCCGGGCGCTCGCCGGGTTGAAGTTCAGCGAACCGAACTGGTGGGAGCAGTCCGGCATCTTCGCCGGCCTGAACACCAACAAGAAGAGCGTCACGCTCGACCTCACTACCGACCGGGGCAAGGAGCTGTTGCGCGAGCTCCTCGCGACGTGCGATGTGCTGGTCGAGAACTACACGCCGCGCGTCCTCGAACAGATCGGGCTCGACGACGACACCGTGCGTGCCATCCGCCCCGACCTCGTGATGGTTCGCATGCCCGGGTTCGGTCTCGACGGGCCGTGGCGCGACAAGCCGGCGTTCGCCTTTGTGATCGAGGACGCCGCCGGGCTCACGTGGATGACCGGGTATCCGGACCAGAACCCGCTGTCGCCCTACTGCGTGGGCGACGCCAACGCCGGTTTGCACGCGCTGTCGGGGTTGCTCATCGCGCTGGAGGGCAGGCGGCGAACCGGCGAGGGCGTGATGGTGGAGGCAGCGATGGTGGACGCCGCCCTCAACATCGCCGCCGAGCAGATCGTCGAGTACTCGAGG
The DNA here is from genome assembly GCA_963742585.1 of uncultured Actinomycetes bacterium. Classification (GTDB taxonomy): domain Bacteria; phylum Actinomycetota; class Acidimicrobiia; order Acidimicrobiales; family JACDEA01; genus JACDEA01. The sequence goes on along the minus strand of CAVUMI010000008.1, from coordinate 51,769 downwards.
AACGGCCGGCTTTTGGAACGCACCGGTAACCGCTCGCCGGACGGCATGCCGCAGAATCTCCACCGCAGCGCGGACGGTGACGACGATTGGGTCGCGGTGGCCGCTGCGACCGAAGAGCAACGCCAAGCCTTGGTGGATGTGGTCGGCGACGACAGCGACGAATCCATCGCGAAGTGGTGCGGTGAACGCAGCAGCGATGAGATCGTCAAGTGCCTGTGGGAAGCCGGCCTGCCCGTCGCCAAGGTGATGCAGCCGCACGAGCAGCCCGAGCTGCCGCAGCTTCAGTTCCGCCGCTTCTTCGAAGAAGTCGACCATCCGGTCGCGGGCCCGGCGCGCTACAGCACGCTGCCGATGCGGTTCTCGGGCGGGCCGGAGCGGTTCCACGCCCGCCACGCGCCGTTGCTGGGCGAGCACAACAACGAAGTCCTGCGCGAGCTCGGACTGTCCGACGACGACATCGCCACGCTCGAAGCCGACGGCGTCATCGGCCGGGAGCCAGCACGGTGAGTCGACCGCTGAACTACGACCCCGTCGAAGGGGCGCGGCAGGTCTGGACCGAGCAGGGGTGGGGCGACATCGCCGGCGGGATGGCCGCCGTGGTGTCGATCATGCGGGCGGATCAGATCCTGATGGAGCAGGCCACTGAGATCCTGCGGCCGCTCGGCCTCACGTTCGCCCGTTACCAGGTCCTCGGCATGCTGCACTGGACCGGACCACTGACCCTGGGCAAGCTCGGCGACCGCCTCTGGATCACGCCGGCGACGGTGACCAACGCCATCGACCGCCTCGAGGCAGTGGGGTTGTGCCGCCGCGTCGACCACCCGCAGGATGCGCGCGCCACGCTCGCCGAGATAACACCCAAGGGCCGCAAGCTCTTCGAGCGCGCTGTCGCCGAACTCAACGTGAAGCTCTTCGGCGCGGTCGGCTTGTCCGACGACGAGCGCGCGCAGCTCGTGGCGCTCCTCGGCAAGATCCGCGCCGGTGCGGGCGACTTGGTCGGCATCCCCCGGCGCGAGGAGTCCTAGCACCATGTACCTCCTGCGCTTCGACATGCGGGCGCCCACGTTCGGCGCGTCGACCGCCGAGCTCTACGCCGCCGCGTTCGAGATGGCGACCTGGTGCGAGAGCCGCGGCGCGTTGATGGCGGTGGTCTGCGAGCACCACACAATGGAGGACGGGTACTTGCCCTCGCCGCTCGTGCTGGCGACGGCGATGGCAGCCCGCACGACCACGATGCCGATCATGACTGCGGTGGTCGTGCTCCCGCTGTATGACCCGATCCGCCTCGCCGAGGACATGGTGGTGCTCGACATCATCAGCGGCGGGCGGGTCAGCTACACGATGGCCGTCGGGTACCGGCCCGAGGAGTACGAGCACCACGGCGTCGACTTCCACCGGCGCGGCGCCATCGCCGAATCGCATCTGGAGTTGCTGTTGCGGGCCAAGGCCGGCGAGCCGTTCGAACATGAGGGACGCCGCATCCACGTGACACCCGCGCCGGTAACGCCGGGCGGGCCGCGTCTCTCGTGGGGCGGCGGCAGTGTCGCCGCGGCCAAGCGGGCGGGCCGTTTCGGCCTCGACTTCTTCGCCCAGGGCGGCGATCCGTCGCTCGCCGACGTGTATGCGGAGTCGGCGCGGGCGCACGGTCACGAACCCGGGTTCTGCATGATCCCGCCGCTCGACATGGCCACGACGGTCTTCGTCGCCGACGACGTCGACATCGACAAGGCCTGGGACGAGCTCGGGCCGCACCTCATGCATGACGTACTCGCCTACGCCGCCATCAACCCGGACGACACCCACACTGCGAGCGTCTCCACCGCGAAGACCGCGGACGAGCTGCGCGCCGAGAACCGAACGCATCGCATCATCGCCACCGACGAAGCTGTCGAGATGATCCGCGCCGGCGTGCCGCTTCCGCTCCAGCCCCTCGTCGGTGGGCTTCCTCCTGAGGTCGCGTGGCGTTACCTACGCGTGGTGACCGACAAGGTCATGCCAGCCGTCGGATGAAGATCGAGATCTGGTCCGACGTGATATGCCCGTGGTGCTACGTGGGCAAGCGCAACCTGGAGACGGCGCTGGCGCAGTTCTCGCACGCCGACGAGGTGGAGGTCGAGTGGAAGGCGTACGAGCTCGACCCGAACGCGCCGGCCGTGCGGCCCGGTTCCTACGTCGAGCGCATCGCCAGCAAGTACGGCATCCCCGTCGGCGAGGCCCGGGCACGGATGGCGCGCATCATCAGTGTCGGCGCCGAGGCGGGCATCGACTTCAAGTTCGACAGCGCCCGGCCCGGCAACACATTCGACGCGCACCGGCTGCTGCACCACGCCGCGGGTTTGGGTCGGCAGAACGAGCTGAAGGAGCGGCTATTCCACGCCACCTTCACCGAGGGCCAACCGATTGGCGACCGCCAAACGGTGCTTGAGCTGGCGGGCGAGGCGGGGCTCGACGTGGACGAGGCCCGCCGCATGCTCGAGTCACGCGACCACGCGCAGGCGGTTCGCGAGGATCAAGCCGAGGCCATGGAGTTGGGCGTGCAGGGCGTGCCCTTCTTCGTGTTCGATCGTCGGCTTGCAGTCGGCGGCGCCCAACCTCCTGCGGTCATGTTGCAGGTGCTCGAGGACGTGTGGCAGCAGAGCCAGGCGGGCGACGCGTAGCTCGAAAATCTCCTCGATTTCGCGTGAGTTGACGGACCGAACACCTGTTCGCTATAGTGGTGGAAGCAGTTCTCGGGTGAGTCCTCCCCCTACGTAGTCGGCAGCCGAGTAGTCGGCAGCAAGCGAAAGGCCCGCTGATGGCGCGGCTTGCCGAGATCCGAGATGTGGTGCAGCGCTATGCCGAGGCCTTCGACGCCTCGGCGGTGAGCGCGGCCGACGCGCTTTGTGGCATGCGCGACGCGGCGGCCATCGAGAACATGGCCGGCGCGCTCAAGGCCAAGCTCGCCGCTCGGGTCTCAGAGACCGAGTTGTGGCGGCGTAAGGGCGACCGCTCAGCCGCGCACCTGCTGGCCCGCGAGACCGGCACGACGGTCGCTATCTGCGTTCGTTCACCGATACCGACGGTGGGAACCTCCGCGTGCGCAACAACCCCGAGGTCGGCGCCCAGATCATGGCCCGCCTCGATGAGATCACCGATGCGATCTTCCATCGGGCTATCGAGAGGGCCGGCGCGAGCCGCGCGAGGCCAACGCAGCCGAGGCGCTGGTGGCCCTGGCCACGAGCACGGCCGGGCCGGCCAAGGGCTCGGCCCGGCCCAAGGTCATCTTCGGTATCGACTGGGCCGCCTGGCTCCGGGGCTATCCCACCGGCGGTGAGGTCATGGAGCTGGTGGGCTATGGCCCGGTAGCGGCCTCGGCGGTCGATGAGGCCATTGCCGCTGGGGGCTTTGTGGCCGCGGTGATCACCAAGGGCACCCAGCTCACCGGGGTGGCCCACTTCGGGCGGCGACCCACCGCCAAGCAGCAGAGCGCGCTGGAGTGGCTCTATCCCAGCTGCGCGGCGTTGGGCTGTCACGCGGTGGCCCGGCTCCAGCGCGATCACCGGATCGACTGGGCCCGGAGCCACATCACGATGCTCGACTGGCTCGATCTATGAGTGCGGCGCCTCCGACGACTCAGCCGCGGCGCGGATCGCGGCGAGGATTCCCTGGTATCCGGTGCACCGGCACAGGTTGCCGGACAAGCCGTCGCGGATTTCCGCGTCGGTGGGATTCGGGTTGTCGCGCAGGAACGCGGTGACCGACACCACGAAGCCGGGCGTGCAGAAGCCGCACTGGAGGCCGTGGTTGTCGCGGAATGCCGCCTGCACGGGCGAGAGGGTTCCGTCGGACGGCGTTAGCCCTTCGATGGTCGTGATTTCCGCGCCGTCGGCCTGAACCGCGAAGACGAGGCAGGATCGAACCGCTTCGCCGTCGAGCAGCACGGTGCAGGCACCGCACACGCCGTGCTCGCAACCGAGGTGCGTGCCGGTGAGGCCGCAGCGCTCGCGCAGGAAGTCGGCGAGCGTCAGTCGGGGCTCGACTGTGGCGCGGCGAGTTGAGCCGTTGACGCTGAGTTCGATGTCAGCCACGCTCGGCCACCGCCTTCTCCCAGGCGCGCCGGACCATCACCGCGCCGACGTGGCGGCGGTAGTCGGCCGAGCCGTGGATGTCGGACGGGATGCCCGCGAGATCGGCGACCGCAGCGCGTCCGATCTCTTCGGCCGAGGCACCGCCCAGGGCGAGGTCTTCCGCGGCGCTGGCTCGGATCGGCGTGGGACCGAGGCCGAAAAGACTGATCGCGCAGCGATCGTCTCCGACCCCAACGCAGGCGCCGGCGATGGCGAAGTCGCCGTGACGGCGGGCGAGCTCCTCGATGGCGAATCCGCACGTGCCTTCCCACGCCGGGAAAGTGACCGACGTCAGCAACTCGTCTTGGCCGACGGCGGTGGTCCAGAAGCCTTGGAAGAACTCGCTCGCGGCGACGAGACGGGGACCGTTGTTCGAGAGCACTTCCATTTCGGCGTCGAGGGCAACGGCGACAGCGGGATATTCGGCGGCGGGATCGGCGTGGGCGATGGAGCCACCGACCGTTCCTCGGTTGCGGATTTGAAAGTGACCAATGAACGGTGTTGCCCGGGTGAGGAGAGGAACGTCGGTCGAGTGTTCAATCGTCGCCTGTGTCGTCATCGCGCCGATGCGGACGCCACCGTCGACCCGTTCGATGCCCCGCAGCTCGTCGATACGGCCGATGTCGATCAGGTGATCGAACGCCGCCAGGCGCAAGGCCAGGATCGGCACGAGGCTCTGCCCGCCGGCGAGGACCTTGGTCCCGTCGCCCAACTCGGCGAGCAGCCCGACGGCCTCGGCCGCCGTCGTCGGCGCGTGGTATTCGAACGCCGCCGGCTTCATGGGCCTTGTGCCCCCTCGATCAGGGCGCGCACGTTGGCCGGCGAGAGCGGCAGGTCGGTGATCGTCACGCCGAGCGGCGCCAGCGCGTCGGCCACCGCGTTGATGACGGCCGGCGGCGCGCCGATGGCGCCACCTTCGCCCACGCCCTTGTAGCCACCGGGCCCGGCGCTCGGGGTCTCCACGTGCCCGTACTCGATCACCGGCACCTCGGCGATCGTCGGCAGCAGGTAGTCCATGAACGTCGACGTAACCGGGTTGCCGTCGTCGTCGTAGGCGAGGTGCTCGTACAGCGCCCCGCCGATGCCCTGAACGGTGCCGCCGGCGATCTGCCCCTCGACCACCGCGGGGTTGATCATCGGACCGCAGTCTTCGCTCACGATGTAGCGCAGCAGCGTGACCACGCCGGTGTCGGCGTCGACCTCGCAGGTACATACGTGGGTGGCGTTGGCCCACACGTTCTGGACTTGGGCGTGGTACCGGCCGCTGGCCTCGAGGCTGGCGTCGACCCCCTCGGGCAACGAGGTCGGGCTGAAGTAGGCGGCCTGGGCGATCTCGGCCAGCGGAACACCAATGGCCGGTGTACCACGCACCGTGGCGCGGCTGCCGGCCAGCTCGATGTCCTCGGGTGCCGCTTCGAGCCGGTGGGCGGCGATGGCGACGATGCGCTCGCGCAGGATCGCCGCGGTCTGGGCGACGGCGCCGGCAGTCATCGACCCGCTGCGGCTCCCCATGGTGCCGGCGCCGAACGGGGTCACCGCGGTGTCGCCCTGAATCGTGTGCACGTCGTCGATGTCGACACCGAGCGCGTCGGCGACCAGCTGCACCACGGTGGTCTCGATGCTGTTGCCCGCCGATCCACCCGCTACATATACGTTCACTGTTCCCGACGGTTCGATGCGGATCGTGGCGCCCTCGGTGCCGTAGAAGGCCTGACCGCTGGCCGTCGGTTCGACGTAGGTGGAGGTGCCGACGCCGAGGTAGCGGCCGGCGGCGAGCGCGTCAGCCTGCTGTCGGCGGAAGGCGTCGAGGTCGAGAATCTCGATGGCGTGCTCGAACGTCTCGAGCGGCGTCACATCGGTGTACTCCATCCCGACGCTGGCGTTGCGGTAGGGCAGCTCGTCGCTGCGCAACAGGTTGCGCCGCCGTAGCTCGATGGGATCGAGGCCGGCTTGGCGGGCCACCAGGTCGAGGGCAACCTCGCGGGCGACCGACTCGAACTGCCAGGGACCGCGGTACGCGGTCCGGCCGACGGTGTTGGTGTATACGCCCTTGTAACTGAAGCGAGCCTTGGGCAGCCGGTACGGGCCGGGAAAGATTGCGCCGACGGCCGCGCCGGCCAGCATCGGCCACGGCATCGGGTAGGCGCCGCAGTCCTGGACGTGGTCGATCTCGGCGGCGACCAGTGCGCCGTCCTTGTCGAGCGCAATGCGGACGTCGCCTTTCTCGTGGCGGGATTGCCCGCCGGCCAGCAGGTTCTCCCGCCGGTCCTCGATCCACTTCAGCGCGCCCTGCACCTTGCGGGCGGCGAGGAGGATGGCCATGTCCTCACGCATCGGGATGACCTTCTGGCCGAAGCCGCCGCCTGTGTCCTTGGCGATGACGCGCACCGAGTGCTCGGGGATGCCGAGCATGCGCGCCGCGAACATCCGCACCTCATGCGGCGCCTGGGTCGCCGACCACACGCTCAGCTCACCGCTCGCCCCTTGCCACTCGGCGACGATGCCGCGGCACTCGATGGGCACCGCCGCGTAGGCCTGCTGGCGGATCGTCACCGACAGCACGTGGGCGGCCCCGTCGAAGTCGGCGGCCACGCTCTCGGGCGGCGCCAGGCTGAGTTCAGCGGCGATGTCGGTCGCCGTCTCGTAGTCGACCACCGGCGTCAGCGGCTCGAGGTCGAGGACGACGAGGTCGGCGGCGTCCTCGGCCACGTAGCGATCGACGGCGACGACCAGCGCAATGGGGTCGCCGACGAACCGGGCCTCGCCCTCGGCCAGCGGCGGCTTGGGCGGGTCGGGCATCTCCTTGCCCATCGACGTGTACCAGGTCTCGCGGACGTCGGGGTTGAGGTCGGCGGCCACGAAGACCGCCTCGACGCCGGGCAGGGCAAGAGCGGCCGAGGCGTCCACGCCGTCGATGCGGGCCCGCGCGTACGGGCTGCGAACGAAGCACGCGTGGAGCATCCCGGGCCGCACCACGTCGTCGACGAACGTGCCGTGGCCGGTGAGCAACCGAGCGTCCTCGACCCGGTTGATCCGTGCGCCTGCGTACCGAGTGGTCATGATGCTGTGCAAGTGCTTAGCATGGAGCGAGCCGGAGGCGAAGCCGGAAGGTGAGCAGGAGAGGACAGTGGCCATGGGAGAACTGGACGGGAAGGTTGCAGTGATCACCGGCGCGGGGTCGGGGATGGCCCGGGCCACCACCCGGGTGTTCGTTCGCGAGGGGGCCAAGGTGCTGGCCGCCGACATCACCGGCAACGAGGAGATCACCGCCAAAGAACTCGGCGACGCGGTGGTGCCCTTCCGAGTCGACGTCAGCGACGAGGTCCAGATCGAAGCGATGTTCGCCGCCGCGATCGACGCCTTCGGACGAGTGGACGCCGTGCTGAACGTTGCCGGCCTGGCCGGCGCCCAGCCGCTGGCCGAGGTCACGATGGACGAGTACGACCGCCTGATGAACGTCGACCTGCGCGGTGTGCTGCTCGGCACCAAGCACGCCATCAAGACGATGCTGGCGACCGGCGGCGGTGTGATCGTGAACTGGTCGTCGACCGGTGGGCTCAACGCGTCGGAGATCCCCACCAGCGTGTACTGCGCGGCCAAGGCCGGCGTGATCGCGGTGACCAAGGCCGCCGCGGTCGAGTACGGCAGCCAGGGCATCCGGGCCAACGCCATCTGCCCGGGCTTTATCGAGACCGAGATGTCGGGTGGCAAGGGCGCGGCGGAGAAGTACCCGTTCCTGGTGAAGGGCACCGCGCTCAAGCGCGGCGGCCAGCCCGAGGAGGTGGCCGAGCTCGCCGCCTTCCTCAGCTCGGACCGGGCCAGTTACATCACCGGCGCGATCATCCCCGTCGACGGCGGCCTGACCGCTTCGCAGGCCTAGGGGAGTCGAGTTCCGCGAGCTTCTTCTCGACGAAGGCCACGGTCTCGTCATGACCGCTGGTGACGTCGATCATCTGCTCGAGTCCCAGGACTTGTGCGAGCCCTTCCATGAGGAGCAGGGCGACGTACGGCGGAACCTGGTCGTGGCTGATGCCGGCGTTGTCCAGTGCCCTCGCGATGGCGTCGAGTTGCGCAGCGCGAAAGCGCTCGGCGTAGCGGCCGATCTCGGCCCGGATCGTCTTGCGGTGATTGGCCAGGGCGACGAACTCGATCGTCAGGGCTGCGGCCCGCGCGTTGTTGTTCATCCGCCAGAGCGTGCGCAGCGAGACGCCCTCGGCGACCGCTTCCTCGAAGCGCGTGATGTTGGCCTCGGCCTGGCGCTGGAAGACCTCGACGAAGAGATCGTCCATCGTGCGGAAGTAGTAGTGCACGAGCTGGGGCTTGAGTCCGGCGGCCGCGGCCAACTGGCGCGAGGTCACCGCCGCGTAGCCCTCCTCGATGAGCAGCTGTTCGGCGGCGTCGAGCAACTGGGCGCGGGTCTTCGAGTCCTTGGTGCCGATGCGGCGGGCTGACGTTGCCACAACCCCTATGCTAAGCACTTGCACAGCGCGAAGGGAGCATCGTTGACTGACTGGAGAACCATCGACTACTTCTTCGACCAGTCACTTGTCGAAGACCCGTATCCGTACTACGACGCGCTGCGATCTGAATGCCCGGTGCTGCATCTCGAAAACCACGGTGTGGTCGCCGTCACCGGCTACGACGAGCTGGGCGAGATCTACCGCGACACCGACAGCTTCTCCTCCTGCAACTCGCCGGTCGGGCCGTTCGCGCCGTTTCCCGTTCCGCTGGAAGGCGACGACATCAGCGACGTCATCGCCGAACATCGTCACGCGTTGCCGATGCACGAGCACATGGTCACGATGGACCCGCCCGATCACACCCGCGAGCGGGGTCTGCTGATGCGACTCATAACGCCGCGCCGTCTCAAGGACAACGAGGCGTTCATGTGGGACCTGTCCGACAAGCTGATCGATTCGTTCATCGACGACGGCCGGGTCGAGTTCATCACGACGTACTCGCAGCCCTTCGCCATGCTCGTGGTGGCCGACCTCCTCGGCGTGCCCGAGGAAGATCACCAGAGACTCATCGACGGGTTCGGCCTCAAGAGCCATACGCCCGGCCGGGTCGGGACGGGCGAGAAGGGCAACCCACGCGAGAACCCCCTTTCGTGGCTCGACGACTTGTTCGGTAGCTACATCGAGGATCGGCGAGCCGACCCGCGCAAAGACGTGCTGACCGACCTCGCCACCGCGACGTATCCGGACGGAAGCGTCCCGGAGGTGACCGCCGTCGTACGCACCGCGACGTTCCTGTTCGCCGCCGGCCAGGAGACCACCGCCCGGTTGCTCGGCGCCGCACTCAAGCACATGGCGGAGCACCCGGAGATCCAGGACGAGCTGTGCGCGAACAAGCAGAAGATCCCCGACTTCGTTGAGGAGGCGCTCCGCGTCGAGAGTCCGGTAAAGACCGACTTCCGGCTCACTCGCAAGACCACCACCGTTGCCGGCGTCGAGATCAAGGCGGGGACACCCGTGATGATGCTCAACGGCGCCGCCAACCGCGACCCGCGACGCTTCGAATGCCCCAACGACTTCCGCATCGACCGCCCCAACGCCCAGGCGCACATCGCGTTCGGTCGCGGCGTTCACTCGTGCCCCGGCGGACCGCTGGCCCGCGCCGAGGCGCGCGTCAGCATCGAGCGCATCCTCGACCGAATGCGCGATATCCGCATCTCCGAAGAGCACCACGGACTCCCCGGTGAGCGGAAGTTTCGTTACGCACCTACGTGGATCCTCCGCGGCCTGAACGATCTGCATCTCGAGTTCATCCCCTCCTGATGCTGCGCATCGTGCAGTGGACGACGGGCAACGTCGGCAAGCGGTCGGTCGAGGCGGTCATGACGCGACCTGACCTCGAGTTGGTCGGTTGCTATGCGTGGTCGGCGGACAAGGTCGGTCGCGATGTCGGTGAGCTGTGCGGCATCGATGCTGTAGGCGTCGCCGCCACCGACAACGTCGATTCGCTGCTGGCATTGAAGCCCGACTGCGTCGTCTACAACCCGATGTGGCGCGACGTCGACGAACTGGTTCGCATTCTCGAAGCAGGAGTGAACGTCGTCACCACCGCGGCATTCATCACCGGCCACTCGTTGGGCCCCGACCGGGACCGGATCGAGGCCGCGTGCCAGCAGGGCGGATCGAGCATGTTTGGCACTGGCATCAGCCCGGGCTTCGTCGAGCTCCTTGCCATCACCGCGGCGGGTGCTTGCGACCGGATCGACAAGGTGGCTGTCATCGAGGAAGCCGACACCACCGCGTACGACTCGCCGGACACCGAGATCGCCGCTGGTTTCGGGCATCCCATCGACCACCCGGGTCTCCAGGAGATGACAGCGACCGGTACCGCGGTCTTTGGCGACGCGGTTCGCATGATCGGCGACGCCCTCGGTGTGGAGCTCGACGAAGTCCGCTGCGTCGCCGAGTACGCCCAGACCACAGAAGACCTCGATATGGGGTTCTGGAAGATCGACAAGGGCTGCGTCGCCGGGATCTACGCCCGGTGGCAGGGTCGGGTGGGTGACCGGACAGTCGTCGAGCTGTCGGTTCGCTGGCGCAAAGGCCCGACGCTCGATCCCGACTGGCAGGTCGGCATGGGCCACACCATCGAGATCACGGGAATGCCCTCTGTCACGCTCAACGTGGGCTTCCTGCCGCCGCCCGACTTCGCGGCGACCACGATGGAGGAGTTCATGGTGCTGGGCCACGTGATGACGGCCGTTCCCGCCATCAACGCCATTCCTGCCGTCGTCGCCGCCCCTCCCGGCATCGTGACGTACAACGATCTACCGCTACCGCTTCCGAAAGGCTTTGTGCCCTCATGATCCGGCTGCCGCGCCTCCCGATGCCCGGCGTGCCGCCCATCGATCCGCCGCGCAAGGAAGGCGTCGTCAAGGTCGGTAAGCGCCGGGCCCTGGGTTACGCCGAGTTCGGCGACCCGGGGGGCCGGTTGGTGCTGTGGCACCACGGCACACCCGGCGGCCGCCGCCAGATCCCGGTGAAGGCGCGGCGCGTGGCCGAACAACTCGGCCTTCGATTGGTGTGCGTGGAGCGGCCCGGCGTGGGCGACTCGACGGACCACCGCTATCGCTGCATCCGGGAGTGGGCCGATGACGCGGCGAAGGTCGTCGACTACCTCGGCCACGACGAATTCGTTGCCGCCGGGCTCTCGGGCGGCGGACCGTACGCGCTGGCGTGCGCCCACGAGATGCCCGACCGCGTCCCGGTCGTGGGCCTGCTCGGCAGCGTTGCCCCGGTGGCGGGTTCCGAAGCCGCGCCGGCGGCGAGCATCGTCAATCTGGCCAAGCGGTTCCAGGGCTTCATGGACCCGATGCGAACGCTGCTCGGGCCGGCACTCTGGTTGTTGCTGCAGCCGCTGATGCCCATCGGCAGTTGGGCCTACGGGCTCTATGCGTCGACTGCGCCCGAGGGCGACCAGAAGGTGTTCGCCGATCCCGACATCAAGGCGATGTTCATGGACGACATCGCCAACGCCAGCCGGCGCCGGTTCGGCGCCGTCCTGCACGACGCCGCGCTGTTCGGCCGGCCGTGGGGCTTCAACATCGCTGACATCGACGCCCAGGTGTTCTGGTGGCACGGCGATGCTGACAACATCGTGCCCATCGCCCACGCCGAGCACTCCGTCGCGTTGCTGAAGGCATGCGAGTACTTCGTCCGCCCGGACGAGAGCCACCTCGGCGGGTTCGGTGTGGCCGACATCGTGCTCGAGACGCTGGCCAAGGCCTGGACGAGCGAGCGCCAGTGAGCCGGACAGCGATGGGGTGCGGGGGAGCAGCCCCCGGGTGATGGGATGAATCTGAAGGCTGACCTGTCGACGCTCATCACCGGCGGCAAGAGCGTCTTCATCGGTGAGGCGAGCCCCGCGGTGGTGCCCAACGAGTGGGTACAAGAGGAGCGCGTCGCCGCGGGAACGGCGACATCGTTCGAGGCCGGCGACGCGGCGTACCGAACGCGCGTCCTGATCCGGCGTCCGGCCGACACAAGCGCGTTCAACGGGGCGGTTGTCGTCGAGTGGCTCAACGTCAGCGGCGGCGTGGATGCGTCGCCCGACTTCAGCTTCATGGCCAACGAACTTTTCCGCGGTGGCTACGCGTGGGTGGGCGTCTCCGCGCAGTTCTTCGGCGTCGAGGGCGGTGTCGTTCTCGTGTCGGTGATGGAGGGTGACACTCCGGCCGGCAAGGGGCTCAAGAACATCGACCCCGATCGCTACGGCGCGCTCGACCATCCGGGCGACGCGTTCGCCTACGACATCTACACCCAGGTGGCCCGGGCGATACGCGATGAGCTTGACGCTGAGCGGGTGCTCGCGGTGGGCGAGTCGCAGTCGGCGGCGATGCTGGTCACCTACGCCAACAAGGTGCAGCCCAGCGCCAAGGCCTTCGACGGCATCCTGATCCACAGCCGCGGCGCCGGCGCGGGACCGGCGGGCGCCGCCGGCGAAGGGATCAACGCGGCGGCGTCGTTCATGACCGGGGCGGTCCCGGTGAGCGAGGACGTCGGCGTTCCGATGCTCGTCGTCCAGATGGAGACCGACGTCGTGATGATGGGCTCGGTCACCGTCCGCCAGGCCGATTCTGATCGGTTCCGCTTGTGGGAAGTGGCGGGCGCCGCCCACGCCGACAAGTTCCTGCTCGGGCCGATGGCCGACCTCATCGACGTGGGTGGGCCGGTGAACGACGGGCCGCAGCGCTTTGTCGTCCCCGCCGCGCTGCGCGCCCTCGACCGCTGGGTGCGCGACGGTGTCGCGCCGCCGTCTGCACCGCCCCTCGCCGTCGAAGGGATCACCGCGCAGCGCGATGAAGACGGGATCATCCTTGGAGGGATCCGCACGCCGCTGGTCGATGTGCCGATCGTCGTGCTCTCCGGCGAGCCGAGACCGTCGAGCGGCCTGATCGGCATGCTTTTCGGGCGGACCGACCCCTTGCCACCCGGTCGGATTGGCGCGTTGTATCCGTCACGCGCTGCATACCTCGACGCGTACGCCCGGGCGACGGACGCGGCGATCGCCGCGGGGTTCGTTCTCGCCGAGGACCGCGACGCGCTCCTCGGCGCGGCACAGCCGGATCTCGTCCCGAACGCGTAGGTTGCGCTACATGCGTTTTGGGTTGGACGTCGCGCAACAACGGATGCCGTGGGATGAAATCGTCAGCCGCGTGCGGTTCGCCGAGGAACTCGGCTTCGACGGCGCGTGGGGCTTCGACCACTTTCAGCCGATGTACGGCGAGGGGCCGGGTGAGACGTTCGAGGGGATGACCACGCTCGCCGCGCTGGCCGGCGCGACCGAGCGCATCCGTCTCGGCTTGCTCGTCACCGGCGTGACGTACCGGCACCCATCGGTTCTCGCTGCGCAAGCGCTGACCATCGATCACGCGTCGCATGGCCGGCTCGAGTTGTCACTGGGGTCGGCCTGGTTCGACAAGGAGCACGATGAGCTGGGCATCCCGTTCCCGCCGACCGGCGAACGATTCGACCTGCTCGAAGATGCGCTGGAGATCGTGACGCGCCTGTTCACCGGCGACGTGGTGTCGTACGACGGGAAGAGCGTGTCCCTCAAGGACGCGCGGTTGCGGCCGACGCCGGTGCAGCAGCCCCGGCCGCCGATCTGGGTCGGTGGGACCGGTCCCAAGCGGACCCTGCCGCTCGTCGCCCGGTACGCCGACGCCTGGCACGCGTTCGGGACGCCCAACTCACTGGCCGAGGCCAACGACCGGGTGACCCAACTGGCGACCGAGGCGGGCCGCGATCCAGATGACATCCTGCGGGCCGGCTCGGTGTCGCTCGACGACATCGACACGGCGCGCAAGCACGCCGGTAAATGGCGCGACGCCGGCTTCGGCTACCTGGTCTGCGGTTGGCCGGGCGAGGGTCGCGCGGCAATCGAACGGTTCGCGCGCGAGGTCATGCCCGAGTTCTAGATCCCGATGTCGACGACAGCCCGGTCGAGGGGATTCACGTTGATGGCGTGCAGCGCGGGCACCAACTTCTCCGACGGGACACCGGTGAGGTAGCCGTCAATCGTCCGGTGGAAGTTGCCGATGTGTCCCTCGATGTGCTGCGACAGGCGCATGTACTCGAAGCCCCGGGCGTGTAGGCCTCGCTGCTGACGGGGCAGGTTCGAGAAGTCCTGGGCCGGGATGGGCGGCCAGCGTGAATCATCGTGCGCCCAGGCCTCGGGTTGCGGTGGCGTCGACGGCTGCGCATCTTCTGGGAACCGGGTGAGCGACCAGATCTCCATCAGTGTCTCTTCCGGGCCGAGCGGCCGGAACCGGTACGACGACGCGCTGCTGTACATCGGCAGCACGAACCAATGGGGGAAGCAGTACTGCATCGGCTCGTTCATGCCCGCGGCTTCGAGGTCATTCAGGTCGGGGATCGCGCTGCCCTTGTCCCGGTGCCACTCGGTGACGGCTTTGTTGAGGGCCCGCTCCCATGTCGACCGGGCTAGCCCGGCGTCGGCCGGCAGCTCGATGTCCCGCATGGCCTCGGCGATGCGCACGTCGTTGGCGTGCACCATTCCGTCCATGCCTTCGCTCATCGTGCGCAGGTACTCGAGCTCGGCCTGAACGAACGTTCGCGGGTCGAACGCCTTCGGATCGCGCGGTGGCATGCGGTCGGGGAGGCGCAGCTGCGGGTGCGTTTCGAGAACGTGGTACTGCTCAAAGAACGCCTCTTGGGCCAGCTTCCAGTTGACCGGGAGGCGGCACGCGTACCACCACTCGGCCCGCATCGACTCGACCATCCACGCGTCGAGCATCGTTGCCGCCGGCTCGAGAGAATCCCGCAGCGGCGGCGCGTGCTCGTCGAGGTTGATCCACGCGCAGCCGCCCCACGTCTCGCACCTCACCGGCTTCAGATCGATGTCGCCGGGCTGGAGGTTGTGGTCCGAGAATGTCTTTGGCCGCGAGACGAATGTGTTCTTGCCGTCGGTGCCGTAGCACCACCCGTGGAACGGGCAGGTGAAGCCGCTCTCGCAGGTACCGCGGCCCTCGACGACCCGGACGCCGCGGTGCCGGCACGTGTTCTCGAACGCCCGCACGCCGCCGTCGTCACCACGGACGACGATGACCGACTGCCCGACGTTCTCGTATTCGGCGAAGTCGCCGATGTTCGGAATCTCCTCGAGCCGGCACGCCATCTGCCACACGCGCGGCCACAGCTGCGCGACCTCGAGGGCGTAAAAGTCGGGGTCGTAGTAGCGCTCCTTGGGAACCCGATCGGGCAGCTCCATGGCGTAGCGCACTGTGTATCCTTTCGACGTCGAAATATTAATCATTGGCGCCGGTATCACGGGTATCTACCAGCTCTATCGCGCTCGCGAGGCCGGTTTCTCGGCGCTATTGCTCGAGGCGGGGGCCGGCGTCGGCGGCACCTGGTACTGGAACCGCTATCCGGGCGCCCAGTTCGACTCCGAGAGCTACACATACGCCTATCTGTTCTCGAAGGAGTTGTTCGAGGAGTGGGAATGGGCGGAGCACTTCGCCCACCAACCCGAGGTGGAGCGGTACCTCAACCACGTGGTCGACAAATTCGACCTCCGCCGCGACATTCGTTTCGACTCGCCGGTCACCTCAGCCAGGTATGAAGACGGCGCGTGGGTGGTCAACGACGAGTACCGCGCCCGTTACCTCGTCGCCGCTACCGGCGTGTTCTCAGTGCCGTTCTTTCCCGACCTACCCGGGCGCGACGACTTCGAGGGCGAAGCGCACCACACCGGCCGCTGGCCGACGGCGCCGGTCGACCTGACCGGCAAGCGGGTCGCGGTGATCGGCACCGGGTCGAGCGGCGTTCAGGTGATCCCCCACATTGCCAACGAGGCGGCCTCGCTCGCTGTCTACCAGCGCACCGCCCACTGGTGCACGCCGCTGAACAACGCGCCGATCACCGCCGCGGAGCAGGCGCGGCTGCGGGCCGAGTTCGAGGCGATGCGCGAGGTGCTGAACACTGCAGCCAGCGGGTTCCTCCACCGACCGCACGACCGGGCGACGTTCGACGACGCCGAAGACGAGCGCCGGGCGTTCTTCGAGGCGATGTGGAACAGCCCGGGCTTCACCAAGCTCACCAGCCACTACACCGACCTGTTGTTCGACCCGGCGGCCAACGCCGAGTGGTGCGCGTTCATCGCCGAGAAGATCCGCAGCATCGTCGATGACCCCGAGACGGCCGCGAAGCTGGTTCCGACTGGCCACCGGTACGGCGAGCACCGGCCACCGTTCGTGACCGGTTACTTCGAGGCATACAACAAACCGAACGTCACGTTGACCGACGTCAAAGACACGCCGATCGTGCGTATCACGGCACGCGGCATCGAGACCATCGACGGCGAGCGCGAGTTCGATGTGATCGTCTGGGCGACGGGCTGGGACTTCGGCACCGGCGCGCTCACCCGCATGGGCATCCGCGGGCGCGACGGAATTGCGCTCGAGGATCACTGGGCCGACGGCCCGGCCACGTTCCTCGGCGTCCAGACCGCGGGGTTCCCCAACTTCTTCTTTCCGGGCGGGCCCCACGCCGCGGCCGGCAACAACCCGCGCTACAACGGCGATCAGGTGGACTTCATCACCGACACGCTCGTCTACGCCCGCGACCATGGCCACGACACGGTCGAGGTGGACCCGGCCGCCGAGGAGAAGTGGACGGCGATGGTCGATCGATGGGCGCAACAGCCGCCGTCGTTCGGCGAGAGCAGCTACTACTTCGGCTCGAACATCCCCGGGAAACCCCGGCGGTACCTCATCAACGCCGGTGGCCGCCCAAAGCTCTTCACCGAAATCGCCAAGGTCATCGACAGCGACTACAAGGCGTTCAGACTGTCGCGATCGGGGTAGCGGGCGAGCTCACGGTGCCCGGCAGGCGCAGCGGCGGGGCAGTGAGCAGGAACCGGCTGCGGTCGTGTTCGCGCAGCCAGGCGGCCAGCTCGTGGAGGTACCAGAGCTCGCCGAGCGGCACGCCGAGGCGGAACAGACAGAGGTGGTGGATCGGTAGGAACGAGTGCCGGCTCGGATCGTGGTCGGCCGCCTTGCCCAGCATCCCCTCCACCGCGTAGTTGTCCGCGACCAACGCGGAGATGTGTGACTCGGCGATCCACTCGAGCAACGACTCATCACGCGCGTCCAGCCAGCTGCACGTCGTGAAGAGTTCACGCGGGTCCGGGTTCTTGCCCCACTCGAGCAGCTTGGTGGCGAACCCGGTGTGCAGCAGCAGCATGTCGCCCGGCTCAACGACGACGCCGTCCGCCGCCATGATCTCCTCGAGCGCCTGGCGGTCGACACCCCGGAACTCATGGCCCAGGTGGTGGGCGAGGTCGACGAGAACGCCCCGCCCTTGCACACCATGGAACGCCATGTGCTCCATGCCGAGGTGGTGGGCGAATGAGGTGTGGCCGCTGCCGTCGCCGCGCGCGTCGGCCTGTGGCCCGACCAGATCGACGCCGGCGCGGTACCCGTTGTAATAGACGGCCTCCTCCACGCCGTCGCCGTCGGCGTCGTACTCGGCACCGACATGCGCGAGCGAGTCCCATTGCGTGGAGTACTGCAGCGCGAGCGTCACCACGTCGTCGGCCCACACGTCGACGTACCGAGGGTCGCCCCACTCGTCCATCTCGCTCATGTGCACGTTGTAGAAGGCACCGGCGTTGCCGGCCATGTCCTCGGTGGGCGCGATCACCGGCGGGTGGCGGCGCTGGTTCAGGGCAGTGCCGCCGGGGTAGTCGAGCGGCAGGCTGAGGCAGAACGTGACGCCGGCCTCGACCTCGCGGATGCCCTGGAGGACCTTCTCGGAGGTCAGCAGGTTGATGCGGCCCAACTCGTCGTCGTCACCCCAGTCGCCCCACGTCGAACCGTCGGGGCGTTGCTGCCACCTCTTCACACCCCAACCCTATTCGCGTAAACTGAGAACGTGATTTCCAACCACTTCGTCGTGTCCGGTGACGGCCATCTCCTGGAGCCCACCGACCTCTTCAAGACGCGGCTGCCGAAGCATTTGCGGGACCGCGCCGTGTGGGAGGAGGACTTCGAGATCGAACCCCTCGTCGAGGGTGGCGCCCGGACGTTCCGGCGTTTGCACACGCCCGGCTACGAAGGCTGGACGATCTCGCGTTACCGCCAGACCAGCGGCCGCACGCCCGAGGGCGACCCTGAGTTGATCCTCGAAGACATGGACGCCGACGGCGTCGACGTGCAGGTGATGTATCCCAACCTGTCGTTGTTCGGCCTCTACTCCGACGACCACGAACTCTCGATGGCCCATGCCCGCGTCTACAACGACTACGTCGCCGAGCGGTTCTCTCCGTACTTCTCGCGACTGTGTCCCGCCGCGCCGGTACCGATCACCGACGTCGCCGACGCCGTCGTTGAGATCGAACGGGTCGCCGCCGCGGGGTTCAAGGCGGTCCTGCTCCCGTCAACGCCGCCGATCCCGTACTACTCACGCGACCTCGACCCGGTGTGGTCGGCGGCGGTGGCCAACGGCGTGCACGTGTTCATGCACACCCAGACCGGCGGCGTGAAGGTCAACGACCCCACATCCACCACGCTCAAGGTCGTCATGGAGTCGGCCGCCCAGGTCAACCAGCCGATGACCGAGAAGTCGGCCGCCAAGCGGATGGTCACGCAGTCGATCTACAGCACGATCGTGCCGCAGCAGATTCTCTGCGAGCTCATCGGCGGCGGCGTCCCTGAGCGCTACCCCGATCTCCACTTCGCGCTGATCGAGTTCAACGCCCACTGGCTGGCGTCGCTCATGGGCGCCATGGACAAGTGCTGGGTCACCGGCATCGGCCAGGACCCGGACTGGTGGCTCGGCCACTGGGACGAGAACCGCGCCGCCGACGATCAGCCCAACATGGCGCAGCTGTTCAAGCTCAACGAGAAGTGGCCGTATCCGCTCGCCCCGAGTGAATACGTGCAGCGCCAGTTCCACATCCAGTTCCAGGACGACCCGGTGGCCGTCGCCTGCCGGCACATCACCGGCCTGTCGACGCTCGTCTGGGGCAACGACTACCCGCACGCCGAAGGGACGTTCCGCGGCAGCCGCGAGTTGATCCCCAAGTTGTTTGCCGGCGTGCCCGATGATGAGCGGGCCGCGATGCTCGGCGGGACGTTGGGCGGGCTGCTGGGCTACCAAGCGCCGGTCGCGGCCTGAGCGAATACCGGTTCGACGGACGCGTCGCCGTCGTCACCGGCGCCGGCCGCGGCATCGGCCGCGCCTACGCGCACCTGTTGGCCGAGCGCGGTGCAAAGGTCGTGGTCAACGACGTCGACCCGGAACCCGGCGTCACCGACATCCACGACGTTTCGGCGCCCGACGGTGCACAGGCGTTGATCCAAGGCACCATCGACCGCTTCGGTCGCCTCGACATCCTGATCAACAACGCCGGCATCATGCAGTGGCAGGCTTTCGCCGAGGCCGAACGCGACAACCTCGAGCGCCACCTCGCCGTGCATCTCGGCGGCGCGTTCAACACCACGCGGGCGGCGTGGCCGCACATGGTGGGGCAGGGCTACGGCCGCGTGCTCATGACGACGTCCACCGGCATCCTCGGCGTCCCCGGCAACTTCGCCTACGCGGCGGCCAAGGGCGCGATCATCGGGCTGACTCGCACGCTCGCCATCGAGGGCGCCGCGTCCGGGATCAAGGTGAACGCGATCGCGCCCGCCGCAGCCACGCGCATGGGGGGCGAGGGCACTCCGAACATGGAGCCGGAGTTGGTCGCACCGATGGCTGCGTTTCTCACACACGAGAGTTGCCCGGTGAGCGGTGAGATCTACACCGCAGGTGCCGGCCGCTTCGCGCGGCTGTTCATCGCGTCGACGCCGGGCTACCTGTCGGCTGAGCCGACGGTCGAGGATGTGGCCGCGAACTGGCCCACGATCAACGATGAGGCTGGCTACGACGTGCCCGCTGACCTCAACGCGTGGGCCGCGGCGTTCACGCAGCACGTGCCGCGGCCATGAATTGGTTCTCGGTTCTCGCTCATCACGCCACCCGTACGCCGGACAAGGCGATCACGGTGTTCGAGGGCGCAACCACGACGTACGCGGAGATGGCCGAGCGGGCCACGACGCTGGCGGCGGGCCTCGGTCGTCGCGGCGTCGGCCGCGGCGATGTCGTCGGGCTGCTCTCCTACAACTGCCCCGAGTTTCTGGAGACGGTCTTCGCCGCGAACTACCTCGGCGCCATCGCCATGCCGATCAACTGGCGGCTGGCCGCCCCCGAGGTGCGGTACATCCTCGAGCACGCTGCGGCGGCCGCGCTGGTTTGTGACGACGCGTTGATGGAGGTCGCCAACGAAGCGACCAAGGAGATGCCAGCGCTCCTGCGGGCGAGCGTGTCGGGGTTGGCCGACCTACGGGCGGCCGCAGGGTCGGGAGCGCCGGACGCGTCAGCGGACGACGACGTCCACCGGCTGATGTACACGTCGGGCACCACGGGACGCCCAAAGGGCGTGATGATCACTCACGCCAACCTGGCGTGGAAAAACCTCGCCCACATCGTCGAGTTCGGCTTCACGAACGCGGATCTCGGGCTGGCCTGTGGTCCCCTGTACCACGTCGGCGCCCTCGACCTCACCACGACGTCGCTGATCGCCGCCGGAGCGACGACGATCATCCACCGCGTCTTCGATGCCGCGGCCGTGCTCAACGAACTCGAGCGATCGCGCGTGACCACGGTGTGGCTGGCGCCGGCGATGGTCAACGCGATCATGGCGCTGCCCGACATCGAGCAACGCGTCCTGTCCTCCGTGCGGGTGATCATCAACGGCGGCGAGAAGATGCCGATCCCGCTCATCGAGCGCATCCAACGCACGTTCCCATCGGCCTGGTTCGCCGACGCCTACGGCCTCACCGAGACGGTCTCGGGCGACACGTTCCTCGACCGCGACAGCATCGTGACCAAGCTCGGGAGCGTCGGCCGGCCATGCCTCTATCTCGAACTCGACATCTGGGACGACCAACAGCGGTCGGTGGCGCCGGGCGAGCGCGGCGAGATCGTGCTGCGCGGACCGAAGGTGTTCAAGGGGTACTGGCGCGACGCCGAGGCCACCGCCGCCGCCTTTGCCGGGGGCTGGTTCCACACCGGCGACATCGGCATGCGCGACGACGACGGCTACCTCTACATCGTCGATCGGCTGAAGGACATGATCGTGTCCGGTGGCGAGAACATCGCCGGCTCCGAGATCGAGCGCGTGCTGTACGAGCACCCGGCGGTGCTCGAGGCGGCGGTCGTGGGTCGTCCCGACGAGCGGTGGGGTGAGGTGGCCGTTGCCTACATCGCGCTACGGCCGGAAATGACCGCAACGGCGGAGGACCTCATCGAGCACTGCCGCGGCCAGCTGGCGAAGTTCAAGGTGCCGAAGGACGTCCGGTTCATCGACGCCCTCCCACGCAACCCCTCCGGCAAGGTATTGAAGCGGGAACTACGCAGCGACGCCTGACCGCCGGCAAGGGAAATCAATGCCTGGTACGGGAGAACCAGTAGACGCCGGCGCGCATCCGGCCCATCGGGAGCGGCGCGTCGAAGTGTGTCTCGTCGTGCGCCCGCAGCTCGAGCGGCGCGAAGAATGCGACTGCGTCGTCGCGCGTCATGTGTTTGGGACCGCCGGGTAGCCAGAACGCGCGCGGCCGGTGCGCGAAGTGGACGAGCACGTAGTCGCCACCCGGTGCGAGCCACTCGTCCAGCCGGCGCCGGTACGCGGCGACCTTCCCTCTTGGTAGATGGTGCAGGCATCCCGAGTCGAGCACGACGTCGAAGGCCGACGGCGCCTCGTAGTCGAGGACGTCGCCCTCGCGAAGCTCGATCTCGACGCCGGCCTGCTCGGCGAGCGTCCGGGCCGCGGCGAGAGCGGCCGGGACGAAGTCGATAGCGACGACGGAGAACCCCTGCTGCGCGAGGTACACGGCATGGACGCCTTGGCCGCAGCCAAGGTCGAGCGCGCGCCCGCGTGTGGTCCGCTCCGCCAGGGCGCGCTCCAGAAGCACCGGCGGCTGCTCGCGATGCCACGGCAAGGACTCGACACTCGGTATGCGTCGATACAGCCGCGCGAAAATTGTCCGCCGGAGACTCACGCGACCACTATCGTGTAGACCTTCACGCGGCAGCGGCTACGACGAACGGTCTGTGCGGCTGCGGGGTACCTCGCGGAAGGCAACGTCCCGATCATTGGTGCGCTCGCGGGGCATGCCGAGCAGCCGCTCACTGATGACGTTGCGCGCCATCTCGGTGGTGCCACCACCGATCGACGCGGTCTGTCGCATGAGGAAGTCGACGCCGGTGTTGGTGAGCGGCCCTTCGTCGTCGGTCCACGCCGCGCCGGTGGTGCCGGCGATCTCGAACCCGATCGTGGTGAGCCGCGCTCCCATGATCCCGTGGTGCATCTTGCCGAGACCTGAAGCCTGATCGGAGATCTCGCCGCTCGCGATGCCCAGGCTGAGCCGGCGGTTCAGCTCTTCGCCGACGATGTCGAGCACGCGCGCCTCGCCCACGAGGTCGCGCACCACAGGATCGTCGGTGCGCCCCGTCTCCCGCGCCACGGCGATGACTGCCGAACTGCCGACCGCGCCCCGGATCGTGCCGGGTGGGAACAGAACGAGCGGGGAGTTGTAGAGCATGCGCTCGTGGAACATCCAGCGGGTGCCGACCGTCCATCCGTCGTCGACCTCGCCGACCCGATCACTGTCGGGGACCACGACGTCGGTGATGAATTCCTGGCAGAACTCCTTGTTGCCGTTGAGCATCTCAATGCGGTGCACCTCGATGCCGTCCTGGTGAATCGGGAGCATGAAGACGGTGAGGCCGCGGTGCTTCGGCACATCCCAGTTGGTGCGGGCGAGGCATAGCGCCCAGTCCGACCACCACGCGCCGGTCGTCCACACCTTTGAGCCGTTGAGGATCCACACGTCGCCGTCGCGCACCGCGGTAGTCGAGCGCGCCGGCCACGTCGGACCCGCCACTCGGTTCGGAGAGGAACTGCATCCAGATCTCCTCACCCCTGAGCATGGCCGGGATGTGCTTCTGCTTCTGCTCCTCGGTGCCGAAGTCGAGGAGTACCGCGGCGCACGGCCCGAACGTCGGAACCTGGATGTGGGCCGGAAACTCGTAGCCGGCCAGTTCCTCGTTGAACGCGGCGTTGTGCGCGGGTGTGAGGCTTTGGCCGCCGTACTCGGTTGGGAAGCAGATGCCGGCGAAGCCGGCGTCGAACAGCATCCGCTGCACCGCACGGTCGCGGGCGACGGCGGCGAGTTCCTCTTCGTCGGTGCGGATGTTGCGAAGCGTGAGCAACGTCGGTCCGACGTCGTCCAGGTTTGCCCGGATCCATTCACGGGCCCGCTGGCGGAAGCTCTCGACGCTCTCGATGTCTGTCACAACACGATCTCGGCGATGCGCTGGCGGTGGTCGGCCGGCGTTCCGTAGAGCGCGCGGTTCACGGTGTGGCGGCGTACGAAGAAGTGCAGGTCATGTTCGAAGGTGACGCCGATACCGCCGTGCAGCTGCACGCACTCGTGGACCAGGTCGCTGCCGTACTGGCCGATGTACGCCTTGGCGATGCTCACGATCTCGGCGGCGTCGGGGGTTGACGCGGCCACCGCCGCGGTGGCCGCGTCACTGATTGCATGGCTGGCTTCGAGCCACAACTTCATGTCGGCGAACCGATGCTTGAGCGCTTGGTACGACGCCAGCGGACGGCCGAACGAGTAACGGTCGAAGGCCCATTCGACGGTCATCTCGAACGCGGATTGCATGGCGCCGACCGACTCGGCGCTGGCCATGACGATGGCGATCTGCATCAATCGTTCGGCGTCGACGGCGATCTCCTCGGCGCCGCTGACATCCTCGAAGGTGACGACGTCGAAGCGCCGCGTGAGGTCGACCGTGTGCATCGGCTTGATAGTCACGCCGGGCGCGGCGGTCGGGATGAGGCGGTTGCCGGCCAGGATGTGTGTCGCCTGCGACGCGGACTCGACCGGCCGGGCGACGCCATCGGTGACGGTCGGCGTCCAGGTGACGATGGCGGTGCCGGCAATGAGGGCGGCGACGAGATCGTGGCCGCCCGCCGCACTCAATGCGGAGGCGGCGACGTTGGTCGGTATCAGCGGACCTGGCGCGGCGTGACGACCGAACTCGTAAGCGATGATCGCCAGATCGGCGAGGCCGTTGCCGCTGATCGTGCCGCCACCGTGCGCCTCGTCGACAAGGAGTGACGTCCAGCCGAGGTCGGTCCCCCCTTTCCAGTACTTCTCCTCGAAGCCGGTCGCGTCGTCGCGCAACCGGCGGAGCTCAGCGGGCGGCGCGTGCTCGAAGAGGAATCGCGCTGTGGTTTCGCGGAAGAACTGCTGGTCCTCGCTGAGCCCGATGCAGCACGCGTTACGGCGCCGGCCAGGCGACCGACTTGACCTCGAGGTACTGGTCGAAGCCGGCGAGCCCGTTCTGGCGCCCGATGCCGCTCCACTTGTAACCGCCGAAGGGCAGGTCGGCGAAGTAGGCGGCGGCGCCGTCGAGGTTGAGCGTGCCGGTGCGCACGCGCCGGGCGAGGGCGCGTGCGAGCGCTCGGGCGAGCTCGAGAAGATGGCGCCACCGAGGCCGTACACGCTCTCGTTGGCGATGCGCACCGCGTCGTCGTCATCATCGAAGGGGATGACCACGAGCACCGGACCGAAGATCTCCTCCTGGGCGATGGTCATCGAGTTGTCGACGTCGATGAACATCGTGGGCTCGATGAAGAAGCCCTTGTCGAACTGTTCGGCGCGCTTGCCACCGACCACGAGCGTCGCCCCTTCGGCGACGCCCTTGTCGATATACCCCATGACGCGGTCACGCTGCTTGGCGGAGATAACGGGGCCCATGAGCACGTCCGCGCGCTGCGGGTCGCCGTAGGGGACGCCTTCCAACATCTGCTTTACCAGCTCGACGCCCTCTTCGTAGCGCGAGCGGGGGAGCAACATGCGACTCGGGATAGCGCAGCCCTGACCGGCGTGGGTGCACACCGCCATGCCCATGAACGAGGCGATGCCGAGGTCGGCGTCGTCGAGAACGATCGTGGCCGACTTGCCGCCCAGCTCGAGGAACAACCGCTTAATCGTGGCCGCGCCCTTCTCCATGATGCGCTTGCCGACCGCGGTCGAACCGGTGAACGAGATCAGGTCGACCTTGGGCGACACCGTGAGTTCCTCGCCGACCAGATGGTCCGACGCCGTGACGACGTTGACCACGCCGGCGGGGATGTCGGTGCGCTCGGCAATCAGCCGACCGAGCCGCGTGGCGTTGAACGGCGTGTCGGGCGCGGGCTTGAGCACGACCGTGTTACCGGTGGCTAGCGCCTGACCCAGCTTGTTGATCGTGACCTCGAAGGGGAAGTTCCACGGGACGATGGCGCCGACGACCCCCACCGCTTCCTTCCAGATGCGCCGGACCGCAGGATTGCCCTGGAAGTCGGGCGCGTCGGGCAGCTCCGTCTCCCACTCGAACTCGTCGATCAGCTTGGCCGGGTAAAGCAGCGCCTCCCGCAGTGGCGCGTCGAGTTGCGGGCCATAGGTGAGCATGCGCGGACAGCCGGTCTCGAGGATCAGCTCCTCCCGCATCTCTTCCTTGTCAGCCTCGATAGCGTCCTGGAGCTGCTCGAGACACCGCCGCCGGAACGCGTGGTCGGTCGACCAGGTGGTCTCGTCGAAGGCCCGGCGGGCCGCGTCGATGGCGCGGTGCATGTCGGCCGCGGTCCCATCGGCGACCTCGCCCAGCACCTCTTCGGTGGCGGGATTGATGTTGGCGAACGTCTTGCCGGACTCGGAGTTGACCAGCTTGCCGTCGATGAGCATGCGATTCTCAACCACGGAGAACACCGTATCCGAATCTGACTAAACTTTCAGCATGGCCATGCGTGACATTCCGGTCTTCGATGCCGACAACCACATGTACGAGACGAAGGACGCTCTCACCAAGTTCCTCCCCGACCGGTACAAGAACGCAGTCGATTACGTGGATGTGCGGGGCCGCACGAAGATCGTCATCCGCGGCCGTATCAGCGACTACATCCCGAACCCGACCTTCGACGTCGTAGCCCGGCCGGGCGCTATGGAGGACTTCTACCGGAAGGGAAACCCCGAGGGTAAGAGCCGGCGGGAGATCTTCGGCGAGCCGATGCGGGCGATCGCCGCGTTCCGCGAGCCCGCCGCCCGCATGGAGCTGATGGACGAGCAGGGCCTCGACCGCACGCTGATGTTCCCGACGCTGGCCAGCCTGGTTGAGGAGCGCATGCGCGACGACCCCGAGATGCTCCACGCCGTCATCCACGCGCTGAACGAGTGGATGTACGAGCAGTGGCAGTTCAACTACGCCGACCGCATCTTCGCGACGCCGGTGATCACCCTGCCCATCGTCGACAAGGCGATCGAGGAGCTGGAGTGGGTCGTCGAGCGCGGCGCTCGCGCGGTGTTGATCCGGCCCGCGCCGGTACCCGGCTATCGCGGCTCGCGCTCGTTCGGCCTTCCCGAGTTCGACCCGTTCTGGGAGAAGGTCGTCGAGCACGACATCCTCGTCGGGATGCACTCATCGGACAGCGGCTATGAGCGCTACACCAACGACTGGCTGGGCAGCGACAGCGAGATGCTGCCGTTTCAGCCGCAGGCGTTCCGCATGCTCTCGGCGTGGCGGCCGATCGAGGACGCGGTGTCTGCACTGATCTGCCACGGCGCGCTGTCGCGGTTCCCGACGCTGAAGGTCGCGGTGATCGAGAACGGCAGCAGCTGGGTCGAGCCGCTGCTCAAGAACATGGCCGACGTGTACAAGAAGATGCCGCAGGATTTCCCCGAGAATCCGGTCGAGGTGTTCAAGCGCCAGATCCACATCAGCCCGTTCTGGGAGGAAGACCTCATCGCCCTCGGTCAGCTGGTCGGCATCGAGCGCGTGCTGTTTGGTTCCGACTTCCCGCATCCCGAGGGCCTGGCCAGTCCGGTGAGCTACCTCGACGCGCTCGAGGGCGCCCCCGAGGACGACGTCCGCAAGGTCATGGGCGGCAACCTCGCTCGCCTCATGAACGTCTCCGTCGCCGCGTAAAGACGACACATGGTTTTGGGTTCTAGGTCGGAGGGCGGGGGATTACGGCGACTGACGGCACCGCGGCGGAGGCGCCGAGGTTGAGGACGGTGTCGATGACCCGGATGAGGTCGTTGACGTCGACCAGCGCACCGGTGAGCAATCCGCGGTTGAACCAGACCTGAGCGAGTTCGGAGAACAGTTCCTCGTTCCACCCGGTGGTGAACTGCACGACGGCGTCACCTTCACCGCCGCCGCAGTCGCCCACGGTGACGCGCGTGAACCCGACGCTGGGGTGCTCCACCCGCCACGCCTCGACCAGCTTCTCGAGCGCGGCCTTGCTGGCGATGTACGCGCCCAGCCCCGGCCACGGTGCGGTCATCGACGCGCTCACCGACGACAGGTAGGCGGCGACGCCCTTTGATTCGGTGAGATAAGGAATGGCCGCCGCCGTCGTCAGCGCCGCGCCGGTGACATTGGTGGCCAGCGTCCGCGCCCAGACATCGGCGCGGGTGTCGACCAACTTGGCCAGCGTGCCGACCGCGCTCGCGTACACGAGCCCGTCGATGCCACCGAGCCCGCTCGCCGCATCGTCGATCGCGGCGCGGCACGACGCCTCGTCGGTGACGTCGCACGCGATGGCCAGCGTTCCCGGGCCGGCGTCCTTAGCCGCGTCGACCAGCTTGTCGTGGCGGCGGGCGAGCAGCGCGACCTGTGCGCCCCCCTGGGCCAACCCGACGCCGATGCAGCGACCGAGCCCGCTCGACGCGCCGACGACGATGACTTTCATCCGGGGGCTCCGCCCCCGAGCCCCCGGCATGCCCGTCTCGCTGGCGCTCGCTCGGCCATCACGGCGTGGTCACCGGCAGCTTCTCCCAGCCCCGCACGGTCGACGTGCGCGCCTGCACGGCGTTGTCCCAGTCGACGTCCCACGTCGGGAACCGGTTGAGGACCTCGTCCAACGCGATGCGCCCCTCGAGCCGGGCCAGCGCGGCGCCCAAGCAGAAGTGGATGCCGTAGCCGAACGACACGTGGTGGTCGATCTTGCGGTGGATGTCGAAGCGATCCCCGTCGGGGAACTTGCGATCGTCCCGGTTGGCCGCAGCGGTGAGCAGGAGGATGGCGCTGCCCTCCGGCACCGCGGTGCGGTGGTGCTCGACGTCGGCGGTGACGTAGCGGGCCTGCACCGGCGACGGCGCCTCGTAGCGCAGCAACTCCTCGATGGCGCCGGGGATCAAGCTGCGGTCCGCCGTCAACTCGTCGCGTTGGGACGGGTTCTCGGCCAGCACCTTGCCGGTCCAGCCGATGAGACGGGTGGTGGTCTCGTTGCCGGCGGCGGCGACGAGGTTCACATAGCCCACGACCTCGTCGCGGGTCAACCGGCGACGCTCGCCGGTGTGGTCCTCGAACTCGGCCTGGATCATCTCGGTCATGAGGTCGTCCGAGGGATGCTCGTAGCGCCAGTCGATGTACTCGGCCAGCGCAGGGGCGGCCTCGTTGCCCTCGAGTCGCGACGACAGGTCGGGCATGGTGCCTTCCTTGAGCCGCAGACCTTCGTCGATCGAGTCGCGCAGGGATTCCTGGTCGCCCTCGGGGATGCCGAGCAGCATGCCGATCGTCCGCATCGGCATCTGGGCGCCGAGGTCGCTGACGAAGTCGAAGCCGCCCGCGCCCACCAGCGGATCGAGGCTGCGGGCACAGAACTCGCGCACCTTGGGCTCGAGCGCGGCGACCTTCCTCGGCGTGAACACCCGCGACAACAGCCCGCGGTAGAGGTCGTGGCGCGGCGGATCGTCGAAGATGATCGAGCCGGGCGGGATCTTGTAGTCGCTCTTGATCAACTCGAGGACGGTGCCTTGGGCCGACGAGTACGTGTGCCAGTCGACTGAGGCTTTCACGACGTCGTCGAACCGGCTCAGCGCGAAGAAGTCGTACTTCTCGTTGAAGTACAGCGGCGCCTCGTCCCGGAGCCGCTTCCAGATCGGGTACGGATCGGCGTCGATCTCGAAGTCGTAGGGGTCGTAGTAGAGGTCGGTGGAGATGCTCATTACATTATGCGAGAATCACATTCTCATGCGGATCGGCTTGATGGTGGGACCCGAGCGTGGTCGGTACGCGACGAAGGTCGAGCGTATGTGTGCCGATGCCCGGTGGGCGGAGGACGCCGGTCTCGCCACCGTCTGGGTCCCGCAGATCCCCGACGACTTCGACGCCCTCACCATCGCGACCGTCGTCGGCGCGGCCACGTCGAGGATCGAAGTCGGCACCGCGGTGGTCCCGGTCCAACCCCGTCACCCGATCGCGCTCGCCCAGCACGCGCTGTCGGTCCAGGCCGTGTGCAACGGACGGCTCGCCCTCGGGCTCGGCGTGTCCCACCACTGGATCGTCGAGGAAATGCTCGGTCTGCCCTACGAGCGTCCGGTCGCAACCATGCGCGCCTATATAGACGTGCTCGACCAGGCGCTGGCCGGTCCCGGCCCTGTCGACGTCGAGAACGACCTCTTCCGCGTGCACAACCCGCTCGACATCACCGACGTCACGCCGACCCCCGTGCTCCTCGCCGCCCTGGGGCCCGTCATGCTGCGGCTGGCCGGCGAGCGCACCGACGGCACGATCCTCTGGATGGCCGACGAGCGGGCCATCGGCGCGCACGTGGCGCCCGCCATCACCGCCGCGGCGCGCGAAGCGGGCCGGCCCGCGCCCCGGGTTGTCGCCGGTGTCCCGGTGTGTCTGTGCCGGGAGGACGAGGTCGACACCGCGGTCGCCCGCACCAACCGCATCCTCGCCGAGGCCGAAACGTCGCCGAACTACCAGCGCTTGCTCGACCAGGGCGACGCCCAGCAGGTCGGCGACATGCTCGCCGCCGGTTCCGAGTCGTCGGTGGAGAAACGCCTGCAGGCGTACCTCGACGCCGGCGCCACCGAATTGTCGATTCGCGTCGTCTCGATCGGCGACACCCGCGATAAGCGCCTCGCCTCGATGCAGCGCACGCGCGACCTGATCGCATCGCTCGCCGCGTCGTGATGTTGCACGACGGCCTGGCGCGCGCCGCCGAGCGCTTCGGCGACCGCTACTTCATTCTCGCCGGCGACGAGCACTGGTCCTTCAGCGACATCGACGGGCTGAGCAACGCCTTCGCCCACCACCTCGAGTCGGTAGGCGTGGCGGCTGGCGACCGCGTCGCAGTGATGTCGACCAACCGGGTCGAGTTCCTCGTCGCCGTCGAGGGCATCAGCAAGCGGGGCGCCGCCGCGGTGCTGCTAAGCCCGGCATGGAAGGCGTTGGAGGTCGACCACGCCCTGGGCCTCACGTCGCCGGTCCACGCGGTCGCCGACGGCGAGGCGGTCGCGCTGCTCACAGAGCGGCTTCCCGTCACCGACCTCGACGACCCCGCCTTCTGTTCGCATCAGTCCGCCTCTGGCACGGACAGCTGCGAACAGAACGAGGTGGACGCCGCCGCCGAGTGCATTTTGGTGTTCAGCTCCGGCACGACCGGCTTGCCCAAGGCGGTGCGCCACACGCATGCATCGATGGACCACGCCATCCGCCACTGGCAGCAGGCGCTCGCTCTCACCGCCGACGACCGCTTCCAGGTGGCGACGCCGCCCACCCACATCCTCGGGCTGCTCAACCTCGTCACCGCGGCCGCGGCAGGCGCGACCGTGCGGTTGCACGCCCGCTTCGATCTCGACGAGGTGCTCCGGCGCATCGAGAGCGACGGCATCACGCTCGAGATGGCGGTGGCGCCGATCGCGCTGGCGATGGCGAACCACCCGAGCCTCGAGGACTACGACCTCTCGTCGCTCCGCTTCATCATGTGGGGCGCGACGCCGGTCACCGAGAGCGTCGCCCGCACCGTGACCGAGCGCACGGGCGTGCGGTGGCTGCCGGCGTACGGCGCCAGCGAGCTCCCGGTGCTGGCGTGCAACCCGGTGGCTAGCCCCGATGCATGGCGACTCGACTCCGCCGGCCTGCCGCCGGGCGACGTGTCGCTGCGGGTCGCGAGCCTCGACACCGGTGACGAACTGCCGCTCGGCGAGGTCGGCGAGATCCAGGCTCGCAGCCCGTCGGTGATGGCCGGGTATCTGCCCGAAGACGCCAACGCCGACGCATTCGTGAACGGGTGGTACCGCACCGGCGACGTCGGTTGGCTCGAGCCCGACGGCTGGGTGCACCTGACCGACCGGGCCAAGGAGATGATCAAGGTCAGCGGGTTCCAGGTCGCGCCGGCCGAGATCGAAGCCGTTCTGCTCGGTCACGCGGGAGTCGTCGACTGCGCGGTGTTCGGCGTGCCCGACGAACGGGTGGGCGAGGTTCCGGTCGCCGCGGTGCAGGTCGGGGCGCCAGTGGACGCCGCCGCGCTACGGCAGCTCGTGGCTGACTCGCTGGCCACCTACAAACACGTGCGTGAGATCGTCTTCGTTGAGGCGATCCCACGGCTCCCGTCGGGAAAAGCGCTCCGACGCACGCTGCGTCAACAGTGGTTGTCGTCGCGCGACCCAGTGGGCGCCGAGTAAAGGAAGCCCATGACCGACTTCGACACGGTGAATTTCTTCAAGAGCGGGGAGTTGATCCAGGACCCGTACCCCTACTTCGACTATCTCCGCGATGAGTGTCCGGTGCGGCGTGAGCCGCACCACAACGTCGTGATGGTGACGGGCTACGAGGAGGCGCTGGCCGTCTACCGCGACAGCGAGCGGTTCTCATCGGCCACGTCGGTCACCGGACCGTTTCCCGGGTTCCCGATCCCGCTCGAAGGTCGGGACGACATCGCCGAGCTGATCGAGCAGCATCGCGACGAGCTTCCGTTCTCCGACCAGCTCCCGACCTTCGACCCACCCAAGCACACGCAGCACCGCGGCCTGCTCATGCGGCTGCTCACGCCGCGGCGGCTGGCCGAGAACGAGGAGGCGATGGGGGCGATCGCCGACCGTCAGCTCGACGAGTTCCTCGCCGACGGCGCCGGCAGCGGCGAGTACATCAGCGGCTTCGCTGCGCCCTTCGCCATGCTCGTGATCGCCGACCTTCTCGGCGTGCCCGACGAGGACCTCGGCGAGTTCCGCACGAAGCTCGGCCTCACCAAGGGCTTGGGCGACAGCGAGAAGACGATGTCGCACGCCCCGCTCGAGTTCCTCTACGAGCGGTTCGCCGCCTACGTCGAGGACCGCCGCCGCGCGCCCCGCGACGACGTGCTCACCAAGATGGCGCAGGCTACGTACAAGGATGGGTCGACGCCCGAGGTCATCGACGTCGTGCGCCTGGCGGCCAACCTCTTTGCCGCCGGCCAGGAGACGTCGGTGCGAATGATGGGGACGGCGGCCCAAGTGATGGCCGAGGACCCCGACCTCCAGAAGCGCCTACGCGCCGAGCCGGCGCTCATTCCGAACTTCGTCGAGGAGATCCTGCGCATCGAGAGCCCGGTCAAGGGCGACTTCCGCCTGGCCAAGTGCCCAGTCACGGTTGGTGGCGTCGACATCCCCGCCGGCACCACCGTCATGGTGCTCAACGCGGCCGCGAACCACGACCCCCGTCACTTCGAGCGACCCCACGACCTGATCCCCGAGCGGGAAAACGCACGCGAGCACCTCACGTTCGGCCACGGCATCCACTTCTGCCCCGGCGCTCCGCTCGCCCGCGCCGAGGGCCGGATCTCCATCGAGCGCATGCTCGCTCGGATGTCCGACATCCGAATCAACGAGGCCGAACACGGTCCGGCGGGGGAGCGGAAGTACCGCTACGTCCCGACCTTCATCCTGCGCGGACTGCAGCGGTTGCACCTGGAGTTCGCGGCCTGAGGGCGAACTCAGGACTTCAAAGAGCGCGTCTGCGTGCTCCTCCATCCAGGCGATCTCGAGGGCCAGCTCGTCGAAGGTGCCGCGGCGTTCGTTGGCCAGTTCGTGCTCGTAACCCCGGGCGGCGAACTCCTGCATCTGCGCCAGAAAACCCTGCATCCGCTCAATCCCGTCGCGCACGATGCCGATGTCGGGCTCGACGCCGTACCCCTCGAGCAGCAGGCGAAACCGTCGGGCCTTGTCGGCGACGCCCGTCGGGAGTCCGTGCGCTCGACACTTCTCGTCACGCCAGAAGGGGACCCAAGACCACGCCACAGATCCAAGGTCCCACGCGCGGGGTCCGGGCGTCGCGGTGTCCCAATCGATGAACGCCACCGGCAGGCCTGAGCGAAAGACGGTGTTTTGCGGGAACGCTTCGTTGTGACACATGGTCTCGACGGGTTCCCGAGGTTCGTAACACCAGTCCCGGCCCGCCCACGGGAACGTCGCCGCGGCATCGTGATACCCACGGAGTAGCGCGCCGAGCCGCACGAGCGCATCGTCATTCCACACGTGGTCGGGACGACGCTTATCGAAACGGCCGCCTTGGTCCGGAATGAAGCCGTCGCCTCCGCCGACCTCACCCTCGATGTAGGTCAGAACCTCCCGGCCTTGGTCGTCAAACCCCAGCGCCCGCGGCGCGCCACCAAATCCTTCACGGTCGAGGTGCTGCAAAAGATCCTGAACTGCCGAAGACCATCGACGAGGCATGCGTCGAACCGTCTGACCCACTCGAACGACTGCCGAGTGCGAGCCGCCGGCGAGGGGAATCTCGGACACCGGCAGCACAGTACGGTCTGCGCCGTGAACGAGACCCACACATTGTCGACGCCCGATGACGAGTTGGGGGTGCACGTCGTGCGTCCCGATGGAGACGGACCGTTTCCGGTCATCGTGTACTTCCACCATGGGCCGGGGCTCGACGACGGGTCCAAAGAGTCGATGCAGATGCTGGCCGACGCCGGCTACTACGCCATCAGTCACGACCGCTACCACCGGGAGGGCCCGTGGTACCGGATGACGCCGGAGATGCGCAGCGATCAAGAGGCGATGAAGCGCTTCTGGGGTGTGCTCATGGGCACGACCGAGGACATGGTGGATAGCGACCTGCAGGCCGTATTCGCGCATGTCGATGCGGATCAGGCGGCAGGAGAGGGTGCGATGGGATGCATCGGCTACTGCATCGGAGCGCGCTCAGTCGTCGTGATGACGGCGCGTCACAGCGACCGGTTTGCCGCCGGCGTGGGAATGCACCCGTCGATGTGCACCACCGATCAGCCCGACTCGCCCCACCTGCTTGTGCCGTCGATCCGCGGCTCGCTCTACATGGCCTTCGGGTCCGAGGACAAGATGCAGTCACCCGAAGCCAACGTGCCGTTCATCGACGCGGTGCGATCGATGCCCGGCGGCCGCGGTGAGGCCGACGTTCTCGATGGCGCCGACCACGGCTTCGCAGTGCCCGGCCCGGCCTACCACGAAGCCGCAGCCACGACGGCGTACGGCAAGGCGCTCACCCTGTTCGCAAAAGAGCTCGCGTAGCCGAGCGGCGCGGTGCTCGAACCGGACCTCGCAATACTCGTCGCCGAGAAACTCAAGGCCAGGGGCGACACGGTCGCAGTTGCCGAAGGCAGTTGCGGCGGTCTCATCAGCGCGGCGTTGCTCGCGATCCCTGGCGCGTCGAGGTACTACGGCGGCGGCAGCGTCGAACATGGTCGCCTTCACCCGAGCGGCCATCGAACTCCTTGACGAGTCGCTGACTTAGGTCTATATAAACAGGAGCGTTTATATAGGCGAGGAGGATCGACATGTCGACCGATCACGTGATGAGTCGCCGCAGCCTGCTGAAGGCCGCCGGTGGCGCCGCCGCCCTCACCGCACTGGGTGCGACCTGGCGTCCGGGCAAAGCCACCGCCGCGGCCAACGGCTTCGGGTTGACGATCATCGACCAGGGCGTGTTCGACCGTATGCACTACTTCCGCTTCCAGACGGGCAACGTCTCGTGGAACCCGGCGGTCAATGTCCTGCTCCCCAACGACTACTTCTCGACCAACTGGCGCCGGTATCCCGTGATGTACCTGCTGCACGGGGGCGCCCAGGACTTCCGCAAGTTCGACTTCGAGGACGACATCCGTGGCCTCACCAACGGACGCCCGCTCATCGTGGTGATGCCCGACGGCGGCACCGCCGGCTGGTACTCGAACCCGGTCCGCTCGTATTCAGGGGCCCGCAACTACGAGTCGTTCCACATCGGCCAGCTCGTACCGTGGATCGACGCCAACTTCCGAACGTGGGCCGAGTACAACGGCCGCGCCGTTTCGGGCTTCTCGATGGGCGGCTTCGGCGCACTCAAGTACACCGCCAAGTACTACGGCCACTTCGCGTCGGTGAGCTCACACTCCGGGCCGGCCAGCCTGCGCCGAGACGGCGGCGCTGTCGTGCACTGGGCCAACGAAAGCTCTCGGTGGGCCGAACTCAACGGCGGCACGATGTACGGCTCGCCCTTCTGGGACCAGGCCCGAGTGACTGCGGACAACCCGGTGGAACGCCTCGACAGCTACTACAACAAGCGCATCTTCCTCGTGACCGGCCTCGACAACGACGTGAACGAGAACTTCGTCCGCGCCGGACAGCGAGAGTTTCGCGGCCTGCTCGCGGCGCGAGGCATTCCCCATGAGTGGTACGAGCTTCCCGGGGCGCACTTCGTTCGCCGCGACATGCTCCAGCGCGACATCGACGGGGTCATCGCGCGCCTCCGCCCCGCCGGCTGACCTACGGTCGGGCCGATGTCGAATCTCGTCGGCGCGATCTCACCGCTACCACGCGGTCGCCACGGGCTGACCCGCGACGAGGTTCAGGCGTCGCAACGGCTGCGCCTCGCCATCGCCATGGCCGACGCTTGCGCCGAGCGTGGGTTCGTCGATACACCGGTGAAGGCAGTGCTCGAGCGGGCCAATGTTTCCCGGCTCACGTTCTACGAGCTCTACGAGTCGAAGCTGGACTGCTTCCTCGAGGCCCTCGACA
The DNA here is from genome assembly GCA_963742585.1 of uncultured Actinomycetes bacterium. Taxonomy (GTDB): domain Bacteria; phylum Actinomycetota; class Acidimicrobiia; order Acidimicrobiales; family JACDEA01; genus JACDEA01. Next base: position 15,769 of record CAVUMI010000008.1, on the reverse strand, counting down.
TCGTGGGCGAGGTCTTGCTCGCCCAGCTGCGCAATTCCGTCGACGTGCCGGGTGAGCCGATCGACCGATTTACTCGAGCGACCGACGAATACCTCGAGGCCATCGTTAACAACCTCCCGTTCGCGCGGCTGTACATCGTCGAGGTGCATGCCGCGGGCACCGTGGCGCTTCAACGCCGGGCGGAACTGCAGGCCCAGGTGGTCGATGTCGTCGCCGAACTGCTCGGAGCCGACGACGCGGAACGGCGGTTCGCCTGCGAGGCCTACGTCGCCGCCGTATCCGCGCTCGTCACCTTGCCGGTTGCGACCGGCGACATGAAAGCGATCCGCGCCCTGCGCGACCCGCTGGTTGCACTCATGCGCCGGCTGCTGTCGTAGCTGTCCTTCAGCGACGTGCGCAGGCCCGACGATGCGAACAACCGCGCTGCGGCGTCGAGGATTTCGTTCCGGCGCGCCACGAACGAACCGTACAGTCGGGAACCAAATATCTGTTCCGCGCGGGCTGGGCTAGGGCCCGACGACCTCCGCCCGACGCTGCGCCAGGAACTCGCGCTCGGTCGGATTGGTGGTGAGCGCGAGCGCGCGGTCGTAGGCGGCGACGGCGTCGTCGCGCCGGCCGGCCCGGGCGAGCAGGTCGGCAAGCGCTGCGTGGAACGGCTGGTAGTCGTCGACCGCGGCGTGGTCGAGCAGGGCGAGCGCGGCCAGCCCATCGTCGGCGCCGCGCAGCTCGGCGAGGGCGACGGCCCGGTTGAGCGCGACCACCGGGTTCGGCCGGAGCGCGTAGAGCTGGTCGTACAGCGCGACGATCTGTGACCAGTCGGTCGCCGCGGCGATCGGGGCGTCGGCGTGCACTGCGGCGATGGCGGCCTGGATCTGGAACGGCCCCGGCCGGTTGAGCCTCAGGCAGGCCCGGACCATGTCGTGGCCTTCGCCGATCAGCGCCGGGTCCCACCGCGTGCGGTCCTGGTCGGTCAGCCGGACCATCGACCCGTCCGGCGCGAGCCGCGCGTCCGGCGCGCCTCGGTGAGCAGCATGAGCGCGAGTAGCCCGATCGCTTCGTACTCGTCGGGCATCAGCATGACGAGTACCCGCCCGATGCGGATGGCCTCCGCCGACAGGTCGACCCGGGTGAGGGCGTCGCCCGACGTTGCCGTGTGGCCTTCGGTGTAGATCAGGTAGATCGCGTTGAGTACCGCCGACAACCGGTCGGGCAGCTCCGCGGCGGTCGGGATGCGGTACGACGCGTGGTTGTCGCGGAGCTTGCGCTTGGCCCGCACGAGGCGCTGGGCCATCGTCGCTTCGGGAACGATGAAGGCGCGGGCGATCTCGTCGGTGTCGAGCCCGGCCATGAGCCGCAGCGTCAGTGCGACCTGGCTGTCGGCGGCCAGCGCCGGGTGACAGCACAGGAACATCAGGCGCAGCTGGTCGTCGTCGACCACATCGACGAAGGCGTCGAGATTGTTCAGTTCGGAAGTGTCGTCAGGTTCCATGTCTTCTGAGTGGAGTCGCATCGCTGCGGCATGGCGGTCGTCCCGAGACGATTCACGTCGAAGCCGGTCGATGGCCCGGTTGCGGGCCGTTGTCGTGATCCAGCCACCGGGGTTCGGTGGCACGCCGTTGCCCGACCACTGCTCGGCGGCGATAACGAACGCCTCCGCGACCGCATCCTCGGCGAGATCAATGTCGCCGAGGATGCGGATCAGGGTGGCGGTGCAGCGGCCGGCTTCGCGATGAAAGACGTCGCTGAGAGTGTCGGTCAACCTTCCGCGGGGCGAACCTCGACCGGTCCTTCACAGGCCGCCGCGGCCTTGCCGGCCCAGTCGAGGGCGGCGTCGAGGTCGGCGGCCTGGATGATCCAGAAGCCACCCATCTGCTCCTTGGTCTCGGCGTAGGGACCATCGGTCATCGACACGTCGCCGGCGGTGGCTCGCACCACGGTCGCCGACGATGCCGGTGCCAGCCCGCAGCCGAACACCCAGGCGCCGGCCTTCTCGAGCTCGGCGTTGTACTTGCCGACCTGGTCAAACAGGCGCTGCATCTCTTCACTGGTGACGTCTTGATCGCTGTAGTCGTCGTCGTGCCAGACGGACATGAGGTACTGGGGCATTGTCGTGACTCCTTAGGACTCGGTGTTGGCGTGGCGGACGAGAACGGGGACGACGATCGCCGCGGCGACCAGGTGTGTGACGACGAGCGCGATCTTGCTCGCGAAGTCGTCGGGCAGCGCAACCGACGGCAGACATGAGAGGGCCGTCAGGACTGCGGTGACCTGGATGAACCGGGTGCGGGCTGCGGTGCTGCGGCGGTTGAGCTGCGAAAGCAGCAGCCCGCCGATCACCGCGCCCACGAACGTCAGCTGGGCGAAACCGGCCACCGGGATGCTCTCCCCATCGATGGCGAAGGACACGCCCGCGGCGTGCAGGCCGGCGGCGACTGCCGTGGTGACGGCGGCGGCGCCCAGGCCGGCGGTGAGGGTGGTCCGGCGCAGCGAGGTGGCCGGCCGTGCCGTGGTCGTGGGCACGCTGATTGCGGTGGTAACGGACATCGGGACTCCTTTCGGTCGGCGGTGCCGCGTGCACCGCTCACCATGTCCACGAAGGCCGACCCAGGAATCGACAGCGGCAACAAGAAGTTCCTGAAATTTGTCGCGTCGTCAGGCCAAGACGTGAAGCGATCGGCCCTGCCAGACCATCGGGATGACCCCGGGCAAGCTGATGAAGGCCTCGAAGTCAAGCGGGGCGGGCGAACCCGAGACCGTCGATCATCACGTCGGTGGCGATGATGCCGAGCGGCGCGATGCCGCGGATCGCATTCGAGCCGACGCCGCCGGTGGACCAGACGACCACTCGATGCGGAGCCGAACGCACGGGCGCGTTCAGCGGCCGGTCGCGGTCTTCGACAGCTCCCCGATGTTCACGCCTTCGTTTTCCATCCGGCCGCGACCCATTGAGCGGATGGCGATGTCGTGGCCCTCCGCCTGCTTCCGAAGCGCGGCCACGCTCGCCTGCTCCTTCGGGATGTGCTGGAACGGGTCGTAGTCGAACCAACGCATCGCGGTGCGGTGGGTGATGTTGGCGATGTCGGTGTCATTGAGGCCGGCGGCGGTGATGTCGTTGTGCAGATCCTCAGGTCCGCGGGGCCACGCCGAGTCGGAGTGCGGGTAGTCCATCTCCCAGCTGACGTTCTCCGAACCGATGTGGTCCACCAGCCGCACGCCCACCGGATCGGAGATGAAGCACAGCAGCACGTTCTTGAGGAAGCGTTCCGTGGGCGTCATGTCACCGAGGTCCTGGCCGGTCCAGTGGTGATGCATGTCGTAGGTGCGCTCGATGCGATCGAGGAAGTACGGCACCCACCCGATGCCGCCCTCGGATAGGGCGATCTTGATGTTGGGGAACTCCTTGAGCACGCGGCTCCACACCAGGTCAGCTGCGGCCTGCACGATGTTCATGGGCTGCAGTGTGATCAGCACGTCGATGGGGGCGTCGGGCGTGGTCATGGCCAGCTTCGACGACGAGCCGATGTGCATGCAGATGACCGTCCCGCGCTCTTCGGCGGCGCGCCAGAACGGATCCCAGTACGCGTCGTGCAGCGTGGGCTGACCGAGGGGCTCAGGGTTCTCCGGGAACGTGATGGCGTGGCAGCCCATGTCGGCCAGGCGGTGCACTTCCTTGGCCGTCTGCTCCGCGCTCCAGATCATTGGAACACCGAGGGGTATGAACCGGCCCGGGTGCCGTCCGCACCACTCGTGTACGTGCCAGTCGTTATACGCCGTCACCATGGCGCCGGCGATGTCATCGTCCTTCGCCGCCGCGAACACCCGTCCCGAGAACCCCGGCATCGACGGGAAGCACAGTGAACCGAGGACGCCGCCGGCGTTCATGTCCTTGATGCGCTCGTCGACGTCCCAGCAGCCCTTGCGCATCTCGTCGAGGCGGGTCGGCTCGATGCCGTACTCCTCGCGTGGCCGGCCGGCCACCGCGTTCAGCCCGACGTTCGTGATCTCGTGCTCGTAGTAGTACCAAGCGAGGGTGCCGTCGTCGCGCTCCTTCAGCTTGGGAGCGAACTGCTGATACTTCGCCGGCAGATGCTTCTCGAACACATCGGGCGGCTCGACGACGTGGTCGTCGACGCTCACCAGGATCAGGTCGTTCATGTCCATCGATGGCCTCCATTCGGGCGGTGCCCAAATGTGCAGCTTGTCGCGTTCGGCGCGACAGGGTGCGGCGCCAGGTGCAACAGCGAGGAACGAGCGGCCGTCGCCCGCCCCTACGCGGTTGGGGCGGCGTCGGCCACAGGACGGTTGCCATGGTCGCCGGCCTCGCCCCGTTCGGCTCCACGTTCTTCGGCGGCACGCTGCACGGCTTCCTTCACCGCGAGCGTTAACCAGGTAAGAGAATCAACCGCCGCGCTACCTTCAACAGCTCGGCGCGGAGCGTGTCGTCATCGACATCGGCGACGAAGGGGTGGCCCACCGATCCGATTGCTGCCGACAGCGCGGCGGCGCGAGTCCGCGCCTGCTCGTCGAGGTCGTGACCGAGCAGGACGGTGAACAACCGCGCCCACAGGTGCCGTGACGGCTCGTACTCGCCGAGCACGCGCACAAGCACGGGATCGCTCTGAAGCGTGCTCACCGCCCGGCGCCGATCCACGGCGGCGTCGACGAGGCGGCGCAGCAACGCCTCCCGCGCTTTGAGCGCACTGCGCTCGCCTTCAGCCTCCTCGAGCGCGGCCTCCAGCGGCGACAGATCCACCTCGAGGACGCCGCGAACAATCGCGTCTTTGCTCGCGAACTGGTGATAGATCGCCGCCTTCGTAACCCCGACGGCGTCGGCGATCATCTGCAGCGAGGTGCCGCCCACCCCGTGATCGGCGAACAGCTCGACGGCCGCGGCGATCGTCCGCCGTTGGGGCTCGCTGTACTGGTCCGCCCTTTCACGCAGATTCACCCCGGTAACGGTATCGGCTAGCCGATCGGCTAGTCTGGTCTTCATGGCTGACCAGCTCGATGAATTCCATGCGATCCGAAAGCCGGGGGCTCATCTCGAGGAAGGGGTGGTGGCCGACGACTTCGTGCTGATGCTCGGCGTCGACCTCGTCAACTACCCCAAGTTCCCGAAAGCTGATTACGACGTCACCTATCCAAAGGCCGACCTCGATATCCGCCAGCAGGTGGACGTCGACTCCGGCGCCGAGCTTGTCGACTACAGCGGGCCGTACCGCGCCGACCTCCGCTTCACCGACTTCTCCAAGGAGGCGCTGGCGACCAAGTTCCTGCCGTGGAGCGAGGCGTACATGCAACTCTGCGTCGACGGCTGGTTCGACGAGATCGGCAAGCGGTACGCGCCCGACGTTGCCGCCGAGATCGAGTGGGCGGCGTGGATCGACCAGATGACCCCCGAGCTCGATCGGATGAAATCCGAGTTCCTGCCCGCGGGCACCGACTACGTCGACCCCAACCAGACGGTGCCGGCCGACGATCGCACGACGACGCGCGCGTTGTCTACACCGGGCTGTTCTCGCCGACACCCGACGCAATTGAGCTCACCAAGGACCAACTCGTGACGTGGTTGCTCGGTAGCCACGAGTACCTGTTGCAGTGCATCGAGGGCTGGGCCGCGCAGATCGTCGTCCGCTACGGCCTCGATGTGATGTTCGACATCCAGTACACGTTGTGGGGCGACACGGTTCTGCCCGGCGTCAAAAAGCTCAAGGAGCAGTACCTCGGTATCACGGGCAACACCGTTGCCGATTGGATGAAGGACCTCCAGACCGACGCCACCGCGCTGCCGGGCAAAGCATTCGACCTGTCGTTCGAGATGCCCGAGCCCGACGTCGGCATCATGACGTTCAACCGCTGCGTCGCCGTCGATCAGTGGGAGGGCATGGGCCGGCCCGACATACTCGAGAAGAACTGCCACTCGACGTGTCCGAAGTCGATGCTCGTCACGACGAAGATGTACAACCCGAACATGAAGGTCGACATCCTGGCCATCCCGCCGCGCGTCGACGACGGGAACGTCTGCTGCAAGTGGCAATTCAGCATGCGAACCGAGGACGACCCCGAATACGTCCCCGTCGAACTCTCAGAGCGGCAACGGCGCGGGTAGCCGCCGCGTCGAGATCAGCCGTTCGCCGAACTCGCGCGTTAACGCCTTGCTGTTGCCGTGGAGCTGGTCGAGGACGAGGACGCGCTTGAAGTAGGTGTGGAACGGGTGCTCGGTGGTGAAGCCGGTGCCGGCGAGGACCTGCTGACATTGGCGCGCCGCCGTCTTCGCTCCCCGGCCGGCGAGCGCTTTGGCCATCGCCGCGGTCTCGGGCTTGCCGTCCTCCCACGCGGCGTCGACCATCGCCGCGGCTGTCTCAACGGCGATGAGTGCCTCGGCGAGGCGGTGGCGGACAGCTTGGAACATCGCGATCGGCTGACCGAACTGCTCGCGCTCGAGCGCGTGTTCACGCGCCAGGTCGAGCATTGTCCGCGCCGTGCCGATCAGCTCGTGGGCCACTGCGAGGAGCCGTACGTCGGTGTCGACGTGGTCGAGCGCAGACGACGTAGCGCAGGCGCGACCTTGCGCCTCGAAGACGATCCACACCGCGGCGCGTGCGTCGTCGGCCAGCGCGTCGCGCCAGCCGAGATCCTCCAATGCCGCGTCGATGTCCTCGCTCTGCATCGCCGCCTCAACGCTGCGAGCGAACAGCTCGCGCTCGGCGCTATCCATCACCGAGTCCCAACAAGCGCTTGGCGATGATGTTGCGCTGGATTTCGGCGGTGCCGCCGTAGATAGTCGCGGCGCGGGAGTGGAGATACTCGGCCCGCCACTGCTCGCTGACCGGGTCGCCGCCGAAGGCGACGGCCTCGCCGAGAGCGTCGGCCACAAGATCGAACACCGCCTGCTCGGCCGCGGCGACCAGCACCTTGTCGATCGACGTTTCCGGACCGAGACGCTCACCGTTGGCCAGTCGGTGCTGGGTGGCGCGCGCGACCGAGCCCGGAAGGCGAACAGGAGCTGCGCGGTCTCACCAGTGGCGATTGGGTCGAGGGCACCTTCCGGTGCGGTCTCGAGCAATTGCTGGAACCGGCGACAGAGGAACGCGGCGCGGTGCCATAGCGCGGTGCTGCGTTCGTAGGGGAGTAGATCCATGGCGACGGCCCAGCCCTGGCTCTCGTCGCCGAGCGTGCGGTCGAACGGAACGGCGACGTCGTCGAAGAACACCTCGCAGAACTCGTCGGCGCCGTGCATGCCTTGGATCGGGCGCACCGTGATGCCGGGTGTGTCCATGTCGACGAACAGCGCAGTGATGCCACGATGCGCCGACTCGGGAGTGCCGGTGCGGGTGAGCAGGACGCAACGCTGTGCGTACTGGGCGTAGCTGGTCCACACCTTCTGCCCGGTGACCCGCCACCCGTCGTCACCGCGTGTCGCCCGGCAGGCCAGCGCGCCGAGATTGCTGCCGGTACCGGGCTCGGAGAAGCCCTGGCACCACGTCTCGTCGCCCCGCAGCAGGAGCGGCACCATGTCGGCGGCCAGCCCGGGCGGCGCGTAGTCGATCATCGTCGGCGCCAGCACCTCGGCCATCGAATAGCTGAAGGGGTCGACGAGGCCGCGCAGCGTGAGTGCCTCACCGAGATAGGCGCGCAGGAGGTTCGAACCGCCGAGCCCGCTTACCCGCTCCGGCCATCCCCAGCGCATCCATCCCGCGTCGTAGGTGCGCCGCTTCACCTTTGCGAGGTGCGCGAGCTGCGCCTCGAGCGGGCCGCCCTCGTCTGGCGTCAGATCCTTCTCGTTCTCGTCGAGCCAGCTGTCGAGGCCGGCGCGGAATTCGTCGAGCTGCATCAGGCGGGCGCCGGTCGCCGGGGGTCGTGGGGCTTGCCCGAGTCCGCCGCGCCGCTGCGGCGGAGGAACGTCATTTGCCGCGTGTGCAGGCGCCACCCATCGGCGGTCTTGCGGTAGGTATCCGTGTACCACCCGATGCGCATCTCGTGCTCTGTCTGTTCGACGAAGCACAGCGGCTGCTCGCCCGTGCCGGTGTCGCCGTCGAGTTCGAGCGCGGGCGGCCCGACGAGGAACAGCCCCTTTGGTGCGGCGGCGACGAGGGCCGGGAAGTCGGCAAGTGCGTACGTGTCGCCGAACGCGCGGTAGGACCCGTCCGGTGTGAACACCTCGATGACCGCGTCGATGTCGCCCTTGGTCATGCCGACCGCGTAGCGCGCCAGCAATTGCTGAATCTCGATGATGTCGTCCACTACGGCGTCACGCGTCCTCGTACGCCACGTGGACGGTCGGCGTGGTCGGCACCGACTGGCACGTGAGAATCCAGCCGTCGGCCACCTCGTCGTCGGTGAGGACGTCGTTCACGAACATGGTGACCTCTCCGTCCACCAACTTGGCCATACACGTCGCGCAGTTGCCCGCCTCGCACGACGACGGCGGTGACAGCCCGGCCTGTCGTGCGGTTTGCAGGATCGTGGTGCCCGCGTAGTGGTCGGTGGTCGCCGTCCGGCCGCCGATGTCGATCGTGACGCGCGTCGACGTGTCCGACGCGGACGGCGCCGGGGGAGGAGGCGCCGGCGTGAACCGCTCGATGTGGAGGCGCGCGGGCTCGACGCCGGCTGCGAGCAGCGCGCCCTCGGTGATGTCCATGAACGGACCGGGACCGCAGATGAAGTACTCGGCGTCTGGCGCGATCAACACCCGAACGTCGTCGCCGGTGACGAAGCCGTGCTCGACGTCGAGATGGTGCACGACGTCGACGTCCAGGGACTGCAGTTCCTTGTCGAAGATGATCGAATCCGCGTCGCGGTTGGCGTAGAGCAGGCGGGCGCGCCGCCCACCTGTGGTCTTCAGTATCGAGATCACAGGGGTGATGCCGCTGCCAGCGGCGAAGCAGACGACGGGACCGTCGCCAGGAGGCAGGCAGAACACGCCGACCGGACGCGTGGCCTCCACCGCATCGCCGGCAGCGAGATTGTCGATCAGCCAGTTCGACACGATCCCGCCCGGCACGCGCTTCACCGTCACCTTGAACTCGCGGTCCACGTCCGGTGATGAGGACATGGAGTAGGACCGCAGGTGGGTTTCGCCGTCGAGGCGCACGCGGAACGTGACGTACTGGCCCGCCCGGTACTCCGGCGCCGGTTCGAGCACGTAGGAGCTGGCGTCGGCGGTCTCGCGGATTACTGCGCTCACGCGCATCTCGTGGAAGCCGTGGTCGTGGTGGGTGGCAGCCTGCGATGCTGCCTGTGGCGAAACCGCCATGGTCATACGATAATAACGTTCTCCAAAACCGACAACGTCCTACTCAGGAGGAGGTCACGCCACGACGGATAGATGGCAGCTGCGAACTGTGTCGCCGACGCTGGCGGATGAGTACAAGGGGGCCGGGTTATGGACCGACCAGACGCTGGGCGAGATGGTGGCCGCCGGACTGGCGGACAAGACCAACGTGGCCTTCGAGGTGCATTCGCAGTTCAGGCCGTTCAGGGGGACTTTCGCCGACATCGATCGCGCCGCCAGGTCGCTCGCCGCGTCGCTGCAAGCCAAGGGCATCGGCCCGGGTGATGTCGCGGTGCTCCAGCTGCCGAACTGGGCGGAGGCCGGCATCGCGTTCTGGGCCGCGGCCTACGTCGGCGCCGTGGTGGTGCCGATCGTTCATTTCTACGGCCCGAAGGAAGTCGGGTACATCCTGCGGGCCACCGAGCCCGACGTCGTCGTGACCGTCGATCGCTTCGGCCACAGCGACTACCTCGAACTCTACGAAGGCCTGCTCGCGGACCACGCCGACACGCTGTGGCTCGTCTCGGCAGGCGACGAGGTCGCGCTGCCGAAGCAGGCGACCGCGTTCGCGCCGATGCTCGACGCCGAGCCGCTCGACGCGTCCCGGCACGGTCGACCCGGATGCACCCGCGGTGATCGGCTTCACATCGGGCACCACGCGCGACCCGAAAGGCGTCGTCCACTCGTCGCGCACGATGGGATGCGAGACCCGGCACATCGATTCGATGATGCCGCCGGGTGGCCCGCCCCAGATCACCGCGGCGCCGGTCGGTCACTTCATCGGCATGCTCAATGCCTTCCTCGTGCCGCTGCTGCGAGACCGGGCCGTGCACCTCGTCGACGTGTGGGATCCCGGCGAAGTGCTGCGCCTGATGAAGGACGAGGGTCTCAACATGGGCGGTGGCGCCACGTACTTCCTTACGAGCCTGCTCGACCACCCCGACTTCGACGCCGCCCACGCCGCCCTAATGCCCTACGCCGGCCTGGGCGGCTCGCCGGTGCCGGTCGCGGTCATGGAGCGCGCCGCCCGGCTCGGCATTACGGCGTGGCGCGCCTACGGAAGCACCGAGCACCCGTCGATCACGGGCTGCAACGCGGCGGATCCCGAGGACAAACGCCACACCACCGACGGTCGCGCCATGCCCGGCGTCGAGTTCCGGCTCGATCCAGAGGGAGCCGGAGGCGAAGACGGAGGGCGACCGAGCGGAACGGTTGGCGAGATCCTGAGCCGCGGGCCGGACCTGTTCCTCGGTTATACCGATCCGGAGCTCACCGCGTCGGTGTTCGATGCCGACGGCTGGTATCGCACCGGTGACGTGGGTGTCGTCGACGCCGACGGCTACCTCGCCATCACTGACCGCGTGTCCGACGTGATCATCCGGGGCGGCGAGAACATCAGCGCGGCCGAAGTCGAGGAGCTGCTGATGGGTCTCGACGCGGTCGCCGAGGTGTGCGTGGTGGCCGAGCCCGACGAGCGCCTCGGCGAGCGGGCCGCTGCGGTGATCCGGCTGAAGCCCGAGCGAGCTGTGCCCACGATCGACGACGTGCGTAGGCATCTCGAGGCGGCGGGGTTGGCCCGCCAGAAGTGGCCCGAGGCGATCTACGAGGCCGCCGAGTTGCCCCGCACCGCGTCGGGCAAGGTGCAGAAGTTCGTGCTGCGCCAGCGCCTCCGCGAAGGGACGCTGCCGTGACCGGCCGTGTCGCGATCGTCACCGGCGGCGCCTCTGGGATCGGTCTGGCCATCGCCGAGCGGCTGGCTGCCGACGGCAACAAGGTGGCGATCTTCGACCGCGACGGCGACGCGTTGGGTTTCAAGGTCGACGTCACCGATCGCGAACAGATCGAGGCGGGAGTGGCGCGCGTTCGCGACACACTCGGCGCGCCCACGATCCTCGTCAACAGTGCCGGCCTTGACGGCTTCGACCGGTTCCTCGACATCACCGCGGAGAAGTGGCAGCGGATCATCGACGTGAACCTCACCGGCACCTTCAACTGCTGCCAGGCCGTGGCGCCCGGCATGATCGAGGCGGGTTGGGGTCGCATCGTCAACATCTCGTCGTCGAGCGCGCAGGGCGGCCAGCCACTCATGACCCACTACGTGGCGGCCAAGGCGGGCGTCATCGGGTTTACCAAGGCGCTCGCTCTCGAGCTTGGCCCATCGGGCATCACCGTCAACACCATCCCGCCCGGCTTTATCGACACGCCGATGCTGCGCAAGGCCGAGAGCCGCGGCTTCCTCGGCCCAGGCGTCGAGCATCACGCTTCACAGACCCCCGTGCGCCGCGCCGGCCTGCCCGGGGACATTGCCGCCGCCTGTGCCTTCCTTGTCCGGGACGAGGCGAGCTACGTGACCGGCCAGGTCATCGGCGTCAACGGCGGGCGCAACACTTGACGGCGCGGCGTCGATCCGATCCCGCCCGAGTCGTGGCCCGCGGAGATGGTCGCGGCGATGGCGGCCCTGCGCCCGCCGGTCGCCCGTCACCCGTTCCCGTCGCGTGACCCCGGCCGCCCCAAGGGCCTCAACGCACTGGGAACGTTCGCCCACCACCCCGCTCTGGCCCAGGCGTTCAACACCTTCAACGGTCACGTGCTGTTCGCGACGACGCTTTCGGTTCGGCAGCGCGAGTTGGTTGTGCTCCGCGTCGCCGCGCTCCGCGATTCGGCCTACGAGTGGGCGCAGCATGAGGTTCTGGCCGGCGACGCCGGCCTCACCCCCGACGAGATCGCCGCGGTGGCCGATGCTCCGGATGCCGCGGAGTGGGCGCCGGTCGATCGCGCCCTGCTGCGCGCGGTCGATGAACTCGTGCGGGACGCGAACATCAGCGACGAGACGTGGTCGGTGCTCGCGGGTGAGCTCGACACACAGCAACTGGTCGACGTGGTGTTCACCGTCGGCGCCTACGACGCGGTGGCCATGTTCTTCCGGGCCTTCCGGGTTGATCTCGACGCTGACCTGCAGCGTTGATGTTGGCAGTGGAAATGATATTCTCCTGAACCGAGATTACGGCTATCGCAGAGGAGCACCATGCCGCATTTCGTGAAGCCGGCCGACGGCTCGTGGACGGAGCACTACCCGCACCTCGGCACCAACCCGATCTCGTACGAAGACTCGATCTCAGCCGAGCATTTCGAGCTCGAACGCGAGGCGATCTTCAAGCGCACGTGGCTCAACGTCGGCCGCGTGGAGCAGCTGCCGAAGGTGGGCAGCTACTTCACGCGCGAGATCGCCGCGGCCCGCACGTCCATCGTCGTGGTGCGGGGCGCCGACAGCGAGGTCCGGGCGTTCCACAACATCTGCCGGCACCGCGGCAACAAGCTGGTGTGGCAGGACTATCCGGGCGAAGAGGTCAGCGGTTCGTGTCGCCAGTTCACGTGCAAGTACCACGGGTGGCGGTACGCCCTCGATGGCGAACTCACCTTCGTGCAACAGGAGAAGGAGTTCTTCGACCTCGACTGTGCCGACTACGGACTGGCCGGCGTGCAGGTCGAGGTGTGGGAGGGCTTCATCTGGGTCAACCTCGACGCCGGGAACACCACGTCGGTGCATGACTATCTCGGCGAATTCGGCGCCGGCCTGGCCGGCTACCCGTTCGACCAGATGACGCAGGTGCACAAGTACCGCGCCGTGGTCGGAGCGAACTGGAAGCTCTTTATCGATGCGTTCGCCGAGTTCTACCATGCACCGGTTTTGCACGCGAAGCAGGCGGTGGCCGACGAGTCGCGCAAGCTCCTGAACGTCGGCTTCGAGGCGCTGGCGTACCAACTCGAAGGACCGCACGGCATGGTGTCGTCGTGGGGCGGCATGGCCCCGCCGAAGGATCCAAGCATGGTGAAGCCGATCGAGCGCGTCCTACGAAGTGGCCTCTTCGGCGCGTGGGACCGACCCATCGACATCGACCTTCCGCCCGCGGTCAACCCGGCGGGCAGCAAGGTGTGGGGTATCGACTCGTTCCATTTCTTTCCCAACTTCATGCTGTTGATCTGGGCCCCGAACTGGTACCTCACGTACCACTACTGGCCGACCGCGTACAACGAGCACATCTTCGAGGGCACGCTGTATTTCGTGCCGCCGAAGAACGCGACCGAGCGACTCCGTCACGAGCTCGCCGCGGTGACGTTCAAGGAATACGCGCTGCAGGACGGCAACACGCTCGAAGCGACGCAAACCATGCTCGAATCGCGCGCCGTCACCGATTTCCCGCTCAACGACCAGGAGATCCTGCTCCGTCACCTCCACAAGACGGCGGGTTCCTATGTCGAGGAGTATCAGAAGCGGACCGCGATGGTGTTGTCATGAGCGGGATCTTCCCTGCCGACTTCGCCGACCTCGAGCCGTTCGCCGAGTGGTCGCTGGCCAGCGAGCGCGAGCGCTACGCCAAGCGCCTGGCCAGCTCCATGGACGACTTGCAGGCGCTCTACGACGCCGCCTTCCCGCGGCTCGAGGCGGCCACGGCGTACCTCGACCAATTCGACCTCAACGGCCTGCCTGAGGACGCGACCCGTCTGCTGTGGCTGTGCTACTCGCTCGTGAACGCCTCATTCCCTGTGGAGGTCTGGCGCCAGGCGCGGGTTCCCGACAGCGGCGCGGCCAGCATGGACGTTGTGATCGAACCCGCGGTCTGATGCGGCGCACCACCATCGTCGTCCTGGCACTGGTTTCGCTTACGGCCGCGTGCGGCTGCGCTGGACCAACGCGCAGCAGGCCCGCGTCTCCGCCCGCGAAAAGGGGGGAACTGAATCGGTGGAGGCCGCCGCCACCACCGAGACCGGCGATGGCGCCACCACGGACGCGACGACCCCGAGTGGCGATCCCATTAGCGGCGCGGCCGCGTCGTCGAGCGGCACCGCCGCGGCGGTGGGCCAGTCGAGCAGCGCGAAAACTGCGACGGGTGGCCCGCGCCCGTGCGCGGCGGCGTCGAAGGAGACCGGCGTGACCGCCGACAAGCTGACGATCGGGTCTATCTCGACTCTGTCGGGACCCGCACCCGGGATCGGCGCTTCGTCGGCGGCGGCGTGCGCCGCGCACGTCGCTTACCGCAACGCCACCGGGGGCGTGTGCGGCCGCAAGGTCGTCCTCAAAGAAGCCGACGACGGCTTCGACAGCGGTCGCTACCGCACGATCATCACCGAGCTGTCGGCGCAGGTGCTCGGCCTCACCGGCGGCTTCGCCGGCGGCGACATCGGCGCCCACGACATCATCCAGGAAAAGAAGCTGCCGATCGTCAACATCCCGTCCTCCGACACGCTCAACGACCTGCCGACCCTGTTCGACATGAACCCGCAGTACAGGAACCTCGACACGGCGATCGGCAAGTACAAGTACCTGTACGAGAGCGGTGCGCGGAAGGTGTCGGCCGTCTACCTCGCGGTGGACCAATCGTGCGCCGAGGCTCAGATCCAGCAGCGGCTCATGAAGGCGGCCGGGCTCCAGATCGTGCAGGTGCAGGAATTGCCGCTCAGCACACTCAGCTACGACTCGTCCGCCCGCGGCGTGGCGAACAGCGGCGCCGACTACCTCTTCTTCATCGGCACGGCCGATAGCAATGTGTCGATGGCCCGTTCCATGGCCGACACCGGCTACAAGCTCAAGTTCGCCGAATACTTCGTGTTCTCCTACGGCACCAACTTCGCCCAGCAGGCCGGTGCGGCCGGCGAGGGGGCGATGAGCTGGTTGCGCACGCTGCCCAACGAGGACCGCCGAAAACGCCGAGATGGCGGCCTACGTGGAGTGGATGGAACGGGTGGCGCCGGGCGAGCCCAAGGACGCGTTTGCCGCCGACGCGTGGGTCGGCGCCAAGGCATTCTTCGACTCGCTGTCCAGCATCCCTGGCGCCATCACTCGGGAAGCGCTCGTGGCCGCGCTGCGGGGCACAAAGACGTTCAACGCCGTGGGAATGATGCGGCCGATTTTCCTTGGTGAGAAGTTCACCAACGGCTGCTTCGTCGGAGTCCGGGTGGAGGGGGGCGTGTGGAAGCGGATGACGCCGGCCGAGGGCTTCGTCTGTTGACGTCAACAGCCGAGGCGCTTGAGCTCCGCGACGCCCGCGCCGGCTACGGCCGCATCGAGATCCTCCATGGCGTCAGCGTGGCCGTCCGGCGCGGTGAGTTGACCGCGTTGTTGGGCCCGAATGGCGCCGGCAAGACCACCACGCTCAACACGATGAGCGGCGTCATGAGCCCGGAGCGCGGCCGCCGCCACGTGCAGGGCCGGCATGTCAACGGGGCGACCGCTGATCAACTCGCCCGCATCGGCGTGTGTCACGTACGCGAAGGTCGCTCGGTGTTCCCAAACCTCAGTGTCGAGGACAACCTGACTGTCGCGACCTCATGCGGGACGTCGATTGAACGGGTGCGCGAGGTTGCGTTCGGTTTGTTTCCGATTCTCAAGCAGCGCCACCGCCAACTGGCGGGCACGTTGTCAGGCGGCGAGCGGCAGATGCTCGCGCTGGCACGCGGGTTGGGCACCGACCCGGCCGTGCTCCTCATCGACGAGCT
>CAVUMI010000007.1:0-63286 GCA_963742585.1 uncultured Actinomycetes bacterium | reverse complement strand
CGATGACACGCCGACCGTCCAACGCGAGCTCGAAGCTGAGACAATCAGCGTGAGCATGCGCCGGAAGCTCTGCCGGGCACGGTGGCCCGACGTCGAGTACGAGGTGCATTCGCTTGCCGGCTCGCAGAATCGCGTACCCGCTCTCCCGCAGGATCTGCAGCGGTTGTGCTGGGATCACGATTGGCTGAAGCAAGGCAAGACGCGAGGGGCCGACAAACACGCAATCGTTGAAGAGAGGTACATCGCCGTCAGGCATCAGCATTGCACCGAGCCACTCGCGCATGCGGTGGATGGCCTCGTCCAGTCCATCGATCGCGGGCCGGCCGGCGCAGAGCGCCAGCGCAGCAATGTCAACGAGGTCGCCGAGAACTTGACAGTGATATGAGGGCGATCGCTCGAAATGACCGCCGTCGGCCAGGACCTGGATCCTGAGCTGTTTCCGTAAGGAACGCGCGGCGAGGTCGCTGAGTCTCGTGTCGCCGAGGAAAATTCCGGCGCCGAACAGAGCCTTCAGGTTCTTGATGAGGTGGTTACCACCCACATCGCGCTCAAGATGGGCCCGTGTATATCCGGCGTGCACCGCGACTGCATCAATGGCGTCGCGGTCGTCGGCATCGAGCAGATAGCAAAGGGCCCACAGCCGAAGAGACACCACGTATGGCGACCACGCATCGCCTCGCCCAAACGGGACGCGGGAATTCCAGTCATCCCATAGTCGCCGGAACGTGTCCGCGTCCTCCAACGCCCACGCCCACTCCAGGTAGTGGAGGTGGTAACGCCACAATCGTGATGCTCCTGGAGCGGTCCAATCCCTACCGTCACCGAGGTAGCGGGCCTCACCGATCAGCTCGAACGATCCAGCGTCTGGCGCGGGCGCAGGCGGATCGCTGGCGTCGATAGGCCTGAACCCGCTCGGCCATCCGTGTGCTGAACTCACCCTTCGGCGCAGCACCCTGCGGGCGGCCTCCGGCACGAACGCAATAACAGCGCGTTGCGAGCGCAGGCGCGCTCGTTGGACGAACTGGGATGGATGTAGGTGGCGCGCGGTACGAACCCATAGTCCGGCGGTTCGCAGTCCAGACCTCATCAGAGCAGCGCGGCCTCGTCATTGATGCCCACGGCGAATGACCGCGGCTGAAATCCAAGGTCCGCAACGGCGGAAGCTATGTCGAACGCCTTATCTTCGGCTAAGCGCGTGATCTGCTCGGCGCGCAGTCGTGGGTTGCGGCTCGCTCGCTCGTACGCCGCCACCAGCGCTATCGCGGGGGCTAGCGGAACGGGAATCAGTCGAGGCCGCCGGTTCACGGCTGACGCCGCCTGACGAATCACGTCGCGAAGCGGAAGCGGTTCGGGGCCCGCCATGATGTAGGTCTTGCCGACGCTCGTCGGCATACCAACGGCGTCGCAGATGGCGGCAGACAGGTCGTCGACGTGGACGGGCTGCTGCACGGCTCGGCCGCCTCCGGGCAAGGGAACCACGGGCGAGCGCCGCAGAAACCTGAGCAGGCGGGCCATGTTCCGGTCGTCGGGGGCGCCGTAGATCATCGTTGGTCGAATGATCGTCCAGTCCAAGGACGAGCCGCACACGGTCTCTTCGGCCGCGAGGCGCGTTGCCTTGGAGGCGGGGCTGAGGCGGGTCATAACCGCCGTCGTCGAGATAAATACGGCGCGCCGGATGCCGACGTTTTCTGCAGCGTTGACGATCGCGGGTGCATGGCCAAATCCGAGAGATGCAAGACATATCAACGCCTCGGCACCCGCCGCAGCTAGCGCGCCGTTCAGGGCGGCGAGGTCGTCGAGATCACCCGGTACTGGAGTGGCGCCGAGACTGCGAATACGATCGGCGGCGCCGACAGATCGTGCAAGTGCGGTAACTGCGTGGCCTCTGCCGACGAGCAGAGGTACGACGTGTCCTCCAAGGAAACCACTACCGCCGATGATGTGAAGCCTCATCAGGCGAAGAAGGTGCGATAGCGCTCAGCGAGGACCCGCCGGTCGTAATGCTGCCGGACAAACCGCTGGGCGCGTCGACCCGATCTCGTTACGGCGATCGGCATCCTCGGCCAAGTCGCCGACCGCAGCAGCGATTGCGTCTACGTCCTCGGGTGCCACCACAATGGCTCCCGCGTCACTCAATATGCCGGCGGCCTCGCCCGCTACAGCCCCGATGATGGCCTTCCCAGCCGCCATGTATTCGAACATCTTCGACGGAATGAAGGTCTTGAATAGGGCAATGTCTCGCAGGGGAACGAGGCAAATGTCAGCAGCCGCGATCACTTCTGGCATTTCCGCACTCGCCACACCGGGCAGCATCGTCACGTTGTTAAGGCCGAGCTGGGCAACATGCCGAGCAAGGTCGGCCTTGGCTGCTCCCTCCCCCACGAAGGCGAAATGCACCGGAAAGTGCGTGACCTTCGCGGCAGCGTCCGCAACTGCGGTGAGGCCATGCGATAGCCCATGGGCCCCTGAGTAGAGCACGAGTGTCTCGCGAGGCTTCACCCCCAGCCTGAGCCGTGTAACGGATCTCACACGGCAGTGTTCGAACCGCGCGATGTCGGCTGCATTGGGGATGACCTCGATCTTGTCGAACGGGATCCCCCGAGCGGTGATGTGCTCACGGAAGCCCTCGCTAACGACGACTACGACGTCTGCTGCGCGATAGGCCGCTAGCTCAAACCTCTCCAGACCCGCGATAATCCAGCGGTTGGTGAGGATCCCCAACTCGACGAAGATGGCCGGCCATAGGTCACGTACCTCAATGATGAGGCGCGCACGTTTCATCCGAGCCAGGAGCCACGCCGACCAGATTGAGAAGAACGTGGGCGATGAGACGATCACGACGTCGGCGCGGCCAGTCTTCCGGTAGCCGAGGAAGACGCTCGACAGCATGAACGAAAGGTGTGACAGCGTCTTCTTCAACACGCGTTCGTTTGGCGTCGCATAGACCCACGTGCGGACCACACGGTAGTCGCCGGTGTCATCCTCGGCGCGGATCCGTCCACGGTATTCGAGCGGCACGACGCCCGTCGGGTGGTTCGGGAATCCGGTGAGAACGGTGACCTCGTCACCGGCCTCCGCCCAACAGGCCGCGCCATCTCGCTCAACCGAGTCTGAGGCGCGCCGATCTGCCGGGGGGAAATAGTGCGAGATCAGCAGGACACGCATCAGCTACCGCGCTGGTCCATCGGGACCATGACGAGCATGCTGGGCCGCGAGCTCCACAGCGCCGCGCGCGAGGCCAGGACGGCTGTCACCACGGAACGGCGGTCGTCGCGGTGGTTCGATCGTTAGAGCGTAGCGGCACGCTCGTGGCGTACCAGGACGGTCGGAGAGGCGCCGTCGACCGGGTTACCACGCCGCGAGCGGATCGCTGATATGCCGATCCGAGCCCCGCGGCTCGGCCGAGTCCGAACCCCACGCCGTGACGTTCGGGCATGCGCGGGGTTCTGCGGGCGGCGCCCGGTAGGATCGTCAAGTGGCAGATGCACACGAAGAGGTCGGCGAAATTGAGCTTCGCGGACTACTTCCGGATCCTGATCCGACGCCTGCCAATCATCATCGCGGTCGTGGTCGTCGATCGAGCCGCGGTACTGAGCTTTCTCCTTTCTGGCCACCAAGGAGTACCAGGCACGGCGACCCTCTTGCTTCAGCCTAAGGCGACCGAATCGCTGTTCAACCCGAACACCGGGGTCAGCGGCGGATCCTGCCGCGCTGTGCAAACCGAGATCCAGGTCCTCAAGAGCGGGCCGGTCCGCGAGGCGGTGCGCAAAGAACTTGGGGCGGCGCCAGAGATCGGTGCGTCACCGGTTGGGCAGACCGACGTAATTGAGGTCAGTGCCATCAGCACCGTTCCGAAGGACGCTGCCACCGTCGCCAATGCATATGCGCGGGCATACATCGACTTTCGGCGCAAGCAGGCCGTCGACGACCTCTTCGCCGCCGGCAAAGAGCTGCAGCTCAAGATCGACCAGCTGAACGCTCAGCTCACAGCCCCAGGCGCGTCGACACCCGCGAAGGAGGCGGCCGTGAACCAGATCGCGTTATTCAAGGAGCGGCTCAATCAACTCCAGGTCGATGCCGCGCTAAAGACAGGCGGCGCCCAGTTCGTAACGCCGGCCGAGGTGCCAACGACGCCCGTTCGCCCCTAAGCCGATCAAGAACGGAATCCTGGGTGGGATCGTGGCCCTGATGCTCGGTGTCGGCGCAGCCTTCCTACGCGACTACCTCGACGACACGATCAAGGGCAAGGAAGATCTGATCGGGCCGACCTCGACCTCGCCAGTAATCGGACTAATCCCGGCCGTCGATGGCTGGAAAGACTCCCGCAAGAACGAGGTGGTTGCGCTTTCCAATCCCGCCGCGCCCGTCGCCGAGGCCTACCGCTCCTCTGCGCACGGCTATCCAGTTCATGGGTATCGACCGCGACTGCATATCGTCCAGGTCACCAGCCCCGCGTGGCCGAAGGCAAGACCACGACGATTACCAACCTTGCAGCGGTACTCGCAAAGGCAGGCCAGCGCGTCCTGGTCATCGACTGCGACCTGCGGCGGCCGCGCGTACATGATTACTTCCGGATCCGCAACGAGGTCGGCTTTACCTCGGTGCTCATCGGCGATTCGCCGCTGCAAGATGCGATCGTGCACGTGGGCGGCAACTTCCCCTGTTCGTGCTGCCGTCGGGTCCGCTTCCGCCCAACCCTTCCGAACTCCTCTGGACCAAGCGGACGACGCAGCTCTTCGCCGCGGTGCAGGCCCAGTTCGACATCTGCCTAATCGATTCGCCTCCGGTCTACCGGTCACCGACCCGGTGGTGATCGCCAAGTCGGCTGACGCGGTGGTCCTCGTTGCCGCCGCCGGCGTCACAACCCGCAAAGCAGCTCCACCGCGCGGTCGAACTGCTTCGACAGGTCGACGCCCCGCTCGAGGGCATCGTGCTTGAACCGCGCGGCGACGAAACCGGCTACGGCTACTCCTATCGGTACGCCACGTCGGAACGCCCAGCACTAATGGGCGTGGCCGGACCGACCGCTCGCGGCAAGAGCGCAGCACGCTCGCGCCGTGCCTAAGCGACGTTCCGACGCCGCCGCTCCACCTTGGGGCCATGAGATACAACGCGGCGACGCCCAAGACGGCCATGTCCGCCGCGCCCGCAGAGCGAGCGCATCGGCGGTCGCCACCAGACCGAGCGCCGCGCACAACAGGCGGCCGCGCGACAAACGCTGTCGTCTTGGCGTGGGACCATCCCGCGATCACGAGCGCTGGTAGGCGTGGCTGCGGTGGGGCTGCCACCACGCCTCGCCCCGACGAATGCGACCCACGAGGGTCGTTGCCGTGTCAGCGAGGTAGATCACGAACGGCGCGATGACAGCCTCGACGGGACACCAGCACGTACCCCGAGACCGCGAGCAAGCGGCCAGCCAGCCGAGGAAGTAGCTGCCCGCTGTCACCAAGGAAGCCACGCTCGCGGAATGTTGAAGGGCGCGAAGGCGACGAGCGACGGCGACCGCGATGGCGCCGCCGGCGGTGAGCGCGGGACGTCCGGCCGCGCGCCGATCGCGATGTACGCGCCCCCGGCGACCACCGTCTGCGCCGACCGAGATGCCGTCGATCCCGTCCATGAAATTGAAGGCGTTGACGAAGCTCACCAACCAGAGCGCCGCGCCAGCGCCGAACAAAGCTCCAGGCGGGCGGGCCGGCGATGCCATCGGCCAGGAACGGCAATGTGAAAGCTGCGATCGCCGCCTGCGCAACGAATCGGGGCCCGGGCGGGACCCCCGGAGATCTTCCGCGAGGCCGAGCAGCGTGAAGCCTCCGGCGCCGACCGCAAATGCGGCGGCAGCGGGGCCGTTCAGGTCCCCGGTGACGGCAAGGCCAAGGAACCCGCCGACCGCGAGGGCCACGCCCAGTCCCCTCGGCACCGGAACGGTATGCGAGGAACGGTCGTTCGGGATGTCAAAGATGGCACGTCGACGCAGCGCAGCAAGGGTCAACGGTGCGACGAGAGCAGTCACCAAAAACGCCACGGCGGTCGTGGATGCGATGGACAAACGCCCAGAGCGTACCGGCGTGACTTGTAGCGTCTGAGGTCATGAAGGCGCTTTGCGTGGTCGGCGCCCGCCCCAATTTCATCAAAGCGAAGCCGGTCATCGATGGACTGACCGCCCGGGGCATCGATGTCGCTCTCGTTCACACTGGTCAGCATTACGACCCCGCGCTCAGCGACGTCTTCTTTGACGATCTCGGGATTGCCGGCACCAGAGCACCACCTCGACATCGGTTCGGGCTCGCAAGCGGAGCAAGTCGGCCGGATCATGATGGCCTTCGAACCATTGGTGGCTGGATTGGCTCCCGATGTCGTGATCGTCGTGGGCGATGTGAACTCGACGGTGGCTTGTGCGCTGGTCGCCGCGAAAGCGGGGCCACTTGTAGCTCATGTCGAAGCCGGGCTGCGAAGCAGGGACTGGGCGATGCCGGAGATCAATCGGGTCGTCACGGACCGGTTGAGCGACCTCCTGTTCGCGCCGTCGGCCGAGATGCCGTCGACAACCTTCGAGCCGAGGGAAACCGAAAGGATCAGATCCATCTCGTGGGCAACGTCATGGTCGACTCGTTACTGGCCAACGTCGAGCGGGCGAAGCGACGGCCACGCTCGGCGTCCGCCTTCGGCCTGGGGAATACGGAGTGGTCACCTTGCACCGGCCCGCCAACGTCGATGACCCAGCGATCCTCGGGCCGGTCTTGAAGGCGCTCATCGAGGTCGGCCACGGGTGTCCCCTCGTGCTTCCTGCACATCCACACACGGCTAAAGCGCTGCATGACGCGGATTCCGCGGAGCTACGGGTGATCGATCCTCTGGGCTACCTCGACTTCATCGCGCTGGAAGCGCAGGCCGCAATCGTGTTGACCGACTCGGGAGGCATCCAGGAGGAAACCACGATCCTGGGTGTGCCATGCCTCACGTTCCGCGACAACACCGAGAGACCAATCACCGTGTCCGAGGGGACAAACACAGTGGTGGGCCGCGAGCCGGAACGGATCGTCGCCGAAGCACGCCGCGTTCTGCGTGACGGTGTCGAGCAGCAACGACCCGCCCTCTGGGACGAACAGGGCGAACGCATCGCCGAGGTGCTTACGTCGACGCCTCTAAGCGAATGGCCACGACCTACGTCACCCTGAGTGCTGGCGTACGCATCGAGGCCGCGGCAGCCGGCCGGCGGCAAAAGATGCCGCTTGATCGGGGCGCTACCTGATCGAAATGCTGGCGATTCGAATCAGAGGCCCCTGGCCACTTGAACCCGCGTACTGCGAGTCGCCGGCAAAGTAGGCGTAGTAGCGGCCGGTGAGCACCACCTGCAACGTGCGAGCGCAACGCGCCGTACCGGTGGCGTCTGTGGTCCCTGTGCAGATCGAACCGCCGGTCGGGTTGGTGAAATACACCGTCCGCCCCACGACACCGGCGCCGACAGGGTCAGCGACGCGCCGTGAGGTTCGGATAGAAGAGCGTCAGTCCTGGCACCACCCGCAGCAGTGCCGGCTCGACGGTGAGCGTCGTGGGCGTTCTGACCGGGGGCGGTATCTCACCGACGGGTACAACCCAGGCTTCGAAGTCGTAGCCGCCGAATCCAGCAGTCCAACCATCCTCCAGAGCCGCGACGCTCGCTCGCACACCGATGTCCTGGTTCTGCGATACGTGCCACGTTCGGCTGAGGCTGACGTCCCGAACAAAGCCATGGTTCTCGGAAACGAACGCGACACGGTCCAGTCGCCAGAGATACTGATCACCTGACCGGGCAACGGCAGCATCTGACCCGAGTCGTCCAGGTCGACAAGCTGCGTCGTGCTGTTGACCACGTCCCGGCGGTAGACACGCCGTCGGCCGTTGGCGGAGTTCCGGGCACGAGGTTATCAGCGGGCCCGCAACTGAAGGCGACGAAGCGCCCATCGTCGGAGATCGACGCGCCATACGAAAAGCTCTGCTCGTTCCCTGGCGATCCATCCGGTGCGGCGGTAACCAACCGAGACTCGCCGAGGACCGTGTCGGTCCACATGATCTGTTCCGGGCAGCATCCGTCCAAGGACAGGCGATACCGACCGTCGCCGGAGACTGCGGGCGTCCCCGGATAGACGGTGCCGTCATCGTCGACGGCGAAGTACTGCGCACTACCCGGTCCGCGACGACCTGACCAGTCAGCAGATTGCGAGAGTAGAGACCGGCGCCGCCCATGTTCGCAGCCCAGGTGAAGAACCCGATGTGGTGTCCGTCGCCGGAGAGTCGACGCGGTAGATACCGTCGCTCGGCGAACTGCCATCGGGAGATTTCGTCGCCACACGGGTGGTACCGGCTTCGCGATACGCAAGTAGTAGACGGGAGTGTGCGTTGGGGTGAACGTCGCATCAAGATCCGTCGCGTGCGAACTGAACAACACGTAACGGCCATCGTCGGAGATGCTGACGTCCCAGTAGTCGCCGCCCCCGAAATGTTGTTGCCGCTGCCACCTGAGTCGTTGACAGACACACGTTCGGGCTGCATCAGCGAGCGGCCGCGGCGGGCGTATGGACTCCGACAAGGACCGAAAGGGCCAAGCAACGGCGCCGATCGTAAGCCTGGGCACGCATAGACGTTCTCCCAGCTCCCCGGCAGCGAGCGAACCATGCACGGCATGGCCCTTAACAGAACTTTGGGAGCGGCCGCCTCACCGCGACGTGGGCTGGTGGTCGCTGCTAGAAGCTGAACTTGGTGTGGTCCGAACGCGTTCGCGTTGCGGTGGAGCGGACTCTGGCCGAGATTTGGCGCGTTCTTCTTCGGCTTGGCGGTCTTGCCGGCTTCTTGCTCCGACGCCCGGGCGCGGAGCACGGCGGCACGGTCGGTCAGCACTTGGCGCGCGTTCTCCGACATGTGCGGATTCTCCGCATTCCGGGCGAGCCGATCCGCGGCGTTGTTCAGGCCCTTGGGACCTGCGTCAGCCTGCCCGCCGAATGTCAGTACGAGGCCCGTTCCGGCAACGGCAACGGCAACGGCAACGGCAACGGCAACGGCAACGGCAACGAGGCCGACCTTGATCCACCGATTCATCGCGTTGATACCCGCCTTCCTTTGGTTGCGACGCCGCAGGGCAGTCATGCCACACGGACATGTCGAACAAACGCGGGGCGTCGGAGACGCGGCGGCTCAGGGTTGGAGCAGCGGTGCGTGATCAGACGCCGGCAACCTGTACTCGTCGCCGGCGAAGACCGCGTCGTAGCCCATGGCGGAGATGATGAGCACCCACTCGGGCGTGCCCGGGTTGATGACGCAGAGCGCCAGCCCGAGCCGGTCGGTTCCATCGGAGCAGATCGGGACACCGAGGGCGGACATGTCGATGCGCTGGCCGCTGTACATGTTGGTGTGGACCCGCAGGACGAACCATGGGACGTCGAAGGGGAGAGACGACACGTGGACGACGGCCTCGGCGTCCAGTTGGACCGGTAGTCGCTCGGCCTGCGCGGGCGTAATCGGCCCGACGACGGTTGCGATCAGCACGCGGCAGCAACCGCGGTTCGCCTCAACAATGTGCGCATCCCCAACCTCCCCAGCCACGGGCCCCAGCCCATGCGCTGGGCACCACGCTACCGGAGGTCGGTGGCGCCGGCCTTGGGGATCCAACCCAGCGCGGCGAAGGTGGCCTGGGCGAAGCGGCCCAGGTCGGTCACGGGGAGTTCGTCGATGGTGAACCAGCCCACATCGCTGGTCTCGTCGTGGTCGGGGCGGGCCGTGCCGCCGTCGACCACCGCGTCGTAGACGGTCTGCACCACCGATACCTCGTCGCCGTTGGGGTAGGTCATCCGGAACTCCGGTCCGCCGAGCACGGCCCGCAGCCCGGTGATCGAGACGCGCAGGCCGGTCTCCTCCAGCGTCTCGCGGACGGCGGCGTCGGCCGGGTCCTCGTCGGGCTCGACGGTTCCACCCACCAGACCCCACGCGCCGGTGTAGGTGTGCTTGACCAGGAGAACGCGGCCCACGTCGTCACGGGCCAGCACGCTGACCGACGGGAGCAGGAGCAGCCCGGTACCGACGGTCTCCCGCAGGCGGGCGACGTACTCCGAGATGGGCACGAACCCAGCGTATGGACGGCGGGTTAGCTGCGGCGGCGGCGGGACCGGGTGTTGGCCGAGACGGCCAAAGCGCCCAGGCTGATGAGCGCGATTGCGATGCGCAGATAGTCGCTGATGTCGCTGCCGGTGACACCGAACCCGCCACTGGCTGGAGGAACGGTGGCGCCGGCTTGGCGGGCGGCCACCTGGAGCGAGGTCTCGGCTTGGACCCCGGTTCCCCGGGCGGTGACCACGATGCGGTGCTGGCCGGGCGCGGTGCCCGCGGGGATGATGACGACAGTGCGGAACGCGCCGGCGGCGTCGGCGGTGATCGAGCCCAGCGGAACCGGGTCGCTGAACAGGACGGCGTCGAGCACCGCGCCGGCCGGGAAGCCAGAGCCGGAGAGGGTCACGCCTTCGCCGTCGAAGACAGTGGCACGGTCGACGCTGACACTCGGTGCGCGTCTCGTCGTCGTCGTCGAGGACGAGGTGGTGACCGTGGTTGCGGTCGTCGCCGTGGTCGAAGTGCTCGACGTTGACGACGTCGACGATGTCGAGGGGATCGACGTGGAGGTGGAAGTCGACGTTGAGGTGGACGTGGACGACGTGGTGGTGGCCACCGTCACCGACTCGTTGGCGTCGTTGCACGCCCCGGCCACGGCGTTGTTGTTGGCGTCGCCGCTATAGGTCGCCCGCCAGCGGTAGACGCCCGGGGCCGTCGGGGTGTACAGCTGGGAGCTGTAGCTGCCGTTGCCGTTCACCGTGGCGCTCGAGGTATTGGCCACCGCCCCGGAGCACGTGGCGTCGTTTGGGCCGTAGACGTCGAAGGTGATGGTTCCTGTTGGGTTGGTCCCGTTGGCCAGAATCGCCGTATCGCTGATGGGCTGACCCAGCGTGGCGGCATTCGATGCCTGGGTGATCAACGTCGGCGTGTCCTTGTCGATGACGGTTGACTCGGTCGGGTCGTTGCAGGCTGTCGGGCCGGCCGCCTCGTTGTTGGCATCGCCGCTGTAGCGGGCGCTGCCATTGGTAGCTCCCGGGCTGGGTCGGCGTGAAGGCGCCCGAGGTGTAGGTGCCGTTGCCATTGTTGACCGTCACGGTGGAGGTGAACGGCGGGGTGCCCGTGCAGGTGGCGTTGTTGGGGCCGTAGAGGTCAAAGGTGATGGTCCCGGTCGGGTTGAATCCGCTGGCCAGCGTGGCCGTGTCGGTGATGGGCTGGCCGACGGTGGTGGCCGGCGAGGCCTGGGTGGTCAGGGTCGGGACCGCGGTGAGCCTGACCGTTGCGTCGTCGGTATCGGTCGCGGTGGTGTTTTCGTTGTCGGAAACCACGACGGTGACCACGTCGGTCTGGGATGCACCGCCGTTGCCGTTGAAGGTGCCGGTGAACGAACACGGCGCTGATGAGGCGCCGGGAGCCAGGGTCGTGGCGATGAGGGCACCGCAGGTGCTCCCCGGTCGCGTCGCCAGGTTGCCGTAGATGTCATCGGTGATAGAGGTGATCGTCACCGGCTCGGCGGGGCTGGTGTTGGTGATCACCACGGTGAAGGTGAACTCACCACCGGGCGCCGGTCGGCTCAGCGGACTGGCGGTCTTGTCGACGCTGACGCTCGGCACGACGTTGGTGAGCGTGACGATGGCGTCGTCGGTGTCGGTGGCGGTTCGTCCAGAATTGGGATTGTCGCTGACGACCGCGGTGACGATGTCGGTCTGCGCGTCGCCCGCCTCGCCGGCGAACGGCGCGGTGAACGAGCAGGTGTAGGTGTTCCCCGGCCCCGGCGTCGGCTGGAGCACCGTGCCGATGGCGGTGTTGCAGCTACTGCCCGCCCGGGTCGCAAGGTTGCCGTAGATGTTGTCGGTCAGCGATGTGATGGCGACGTCCTCGGCGCTGTTGTTGGTGACCACGACGCTGAAGGTGAAGTCACCGCCCGGCTCAGGACGGCTCAGTGGGCTCGCCGTCTTGTCCACTTGGATGCTCAGCGGGGGCGCCGACACGACGGTGTTCTCGGTCGGGTCGTTGCAGGCTGTGGTGGCCGCTTCGTTGTTGGCATCGCCGCTGTAGCGGGCGATCCATTGGTAACTCCCGGGCTGGGTCGGCGTGAAGGCGCCCGAGGTGTAGGTGCCGTTGCCATTGTTGACCGTCACCGTGGAGGTGAACGGCGGGGTGCCCGTGCAGGTGGCGTTGTTGGGGCCGTAGAGGTCAAAGGTGATGGTCCCGGTGGGGTTGAATCCGTTGGCCAGCGTGGCGGTGTCGGTGATGGGCTGGCCGACGGTGGTGGCCGGCGAGGCCTGGGTGGTCAGGGTCGGGACCGCGGTGAGCCTGACCGTGGCGTCGTCGGTATCGGTGGCGGTGGTGTTTTCGTTGTCGGAAACCACGACGGTGACCACGTCGGTCTGGGATGCACCGCCGTTGCCGTTGAAGGTGCCGGTGAACGAACACGGCGCTGATGAGGCGCCGGGAGCCAGGGTCGTGGCGATGAGGGCACCGCAGGTGCTCCCCGGTCGCGTCGCCAGGTTGCCGTAGATGTCATCGGTGATAGAGGTGATCGTCACCGGCTCGGCGGGGCTGGTGTTGGTGATCACCACGGTGAAGGTGAACTCACCACCGGGCGCCGGTCGGCTCAGCGGACTGGCGGTCTTGTCGACGCTGACGCTCGGCACGACGTTGGTGAGCGTGACGATGGCGTCGTCGGTGTCGGAGACCTGGTTGGCCTGCGGGTCAGTCGCCGTCACCGTGACGATGTCGGTGAGCGCGTCGCCCGCCTCGCCGGCGAACGGCGCGGTGAACGAGCAGCTGTAGATGTTCCCCGGCCCCGGCGTCGGCTGCAGCACCACCCCGACCGCGTCGGTGCAGGTGCTGTTCGGCCGGGTCGCAAGGTTGCCGTAGACGTTGTCGGTCAGGGCGGTCACGGTCAACACGGCCGGGCCGGTGTTGGTGAGGACGATGTTGTAGGTGAAGTCGCCGCCCGGCTCGGGCCGGCTGAGCGGGCTCGCGGTCTTGTCCACCTGGATGCTGGAGGCGGGGGTCACCACGACGTCCTCTTCGGGATCGCTGCATAGGCCTGACGCCGGGTTGTTGTTGGGGTCGCCGCTGTAGGTAGCGACCCAGCGGTAGGTGCCGGGTTGGGTCGGTGTGAACGCGTCGGACGTGGCCGTGCCGCCGGCGCTGAGGGCGTTGGTCGACGTGAAGACCTGCGCGGTACAAACGGCGTCGGAGAACAGCCTGAAGGTGACCGTGTTACCGCCGGTCGGGTTGACCCGACCGGTGACGGTGGCGATGTCGGAGAGCGGTTGGCCGACGGTGGCCGTGTCGGGAGTGGCGTCGGTGGTGAGGGTGGGTTGGGCCGCCTGCACGACGACGTCCTCTTCGGGATCGCTGCATAGGCCTGACACCGGGTTGTTGTTGGGGTCGCCGCTGTACTCGGCGACCCAGTGGTAGATGCCCGCCGCAGTTGGGGTGAACGAGCTTGAGGTGGCCGTGCCGCCGGCGCTGACGGCGTTGGTAGACGTGAAGACCTGCGTGGTGCAAACCGCGTCGGAGAACAGCCTGAAGGTGACCGTGTTGCCGGCGGTCGGGTTGACCCGGCCCGTGACCGTGGCGATGTCGCTGACGGGTTGGCCGATGGTGGCCGTGTCGGGGGTGGCGTCGGTGGTGAGGGTGGGTTGGGCCGCGTTCACGGTGACGTTGGACACCCCAATCCCGGCGCCAGAAGTATTGACCGTCCCGCCCGCGGCGTAGCCGATCTGAGCGGTTTGGAGGCCGGGGGAGGCGGGAGCAGAATCCTGGGTCGGGCGTTTGAGAACGGTGGCGGTGAAATTGATGACGCACGTATCCAAGGGCAAGCCCGGCGGTTGCAAAGTAATCGTGGTGGCGGCCGGGGGCGCAAGGCGGTACTTGCCCTGGACCGTGTCGATCTCGGTGATCGTGAACGTGACGCCGCCACAGGCACTGCCCGCCTCGCCGGTCCCAGTCGCGGAGAGGCTGAAGACGTCCGGGTCGACGTTGGCCGCGGGGCAATCTCCCGGACCGGAGGGGGCCGTCGTCCCGCAGGATGGGACAAGCGTGATGTCGTTCACCACGACGGTGGTGCCGGTATCGGGCGGCGTCGAAATGTTCTGGATTCGGAGCCCGGCGGCGAACGCATCGCCGACGGTGACGGTTGCGGGGAAGGTCGGCACGGCGGCAAATTGCACGCCGGCCGAGGCCGGCGGCGTGGACTTCAGCACCAGGACCGTGGTGAGCAGCGCCAACGCAGCGACGGTGCGGATGGTGCGACGGCGTGATGACTTCCGGCTGCCAACTCTCCAACGCATCACGGTGAAGCCCCCTTCGCCGACCCAGCCGCCGCGCGTAGGTGCGTAGCCACCGGGAGTGTACGCCCAGGCTCGGCATTCCGCCCGAACGTGCCAAGGTTCACGACTCGTGCATCCACTGACACCC
Source organism: uncultured Actinomycetes bacterium (assembly GCA_963742585.1). Taxonomy (GTDB): domain Bacteria; phylum Actinomycetota; class Acidimicrobiia; order Acidimicrobiales; family JACDEA01; genus JACDEA01. The sequence continues at coordinate 48,778 of CAVUMI010000007.1, read as the reverse complement.
ACGGCGCGTCGCGTACGCGACGGCTTTCAGGACGGCGGGCTGACGCGCCGAGAGTTCGTGGGGCGGCTGCTCAAACTCGGGCTGTCAGCTTCGGCGGCGGGGGCGGTACTGGCCGGTTGCATCCGGTCGGAAAAGTCCACGCCGCTGCCCGACGTCCGCGGTCTCAAGGGTCGGGTCCAGGTGCTCACCGGGTTCGGCCGCGGGCACGGGCCCGACGAGGCCGGCGTGGAGCGGGCGTTGGCCGAGGCGTTCATCCGCACCCGTGACGACGTCGGCGTGGATTTCATCCGGGCCGCCGGTCCCGCCGAGGCCCGCGCGAAGCTCTCGGCCCTGGTTGCTGCCGGCGCGCCACCCGACCTCGTGCTCCCGATAGGGATCGAGGGGATCTCGCGGTTCGTGGAACACGACACGTGGCTCGACCTGCGCGAATTTCTGGACCGCGATGACCTCTCGCTCGATCCGTTCCTGCCGCAAACGGCGCGGGCCGCCGCGGCCAGGGCCTATTACGGCGACGATGGCGGGGCGGTTGTCGGCCTGCCCCTCGGTGTGCATGTGGATGCGCTGGCCTGCAACCTCGGGTTGTTCAGCGCGGCGGGTCTAGCGCCACCGCCAACGTCGTGGAACGACGGCGCATGGCGCCTCGACCGAGCGTTCCTCGACGCGGCGCGAACACTGACCCGGCGGCCCGGGCAGTTCGGCATCGGTCGTCTGTCGCCAGCGACGAGCTTCTTCGCATTCGGCGGCCACTTCTATGAACGGCGCCCGCGAAAGGTCCCCTTCGATTCGGCCGCCGGGAGGGCTGGCTTGCAGTTCGCCGCCGACCTCGTCCACCGCCATGGCGTGCAACCCACGAAGGAACAGCTCACCGCTCTGGCCGGCGGCGCCGCGGACCAGCACGAAGCCGAGCGACTCGCGTGGCGCGCCGGCAAGGTGGCGATGGTCGAGTTGTGCAGCTGCGAAATCGCCGCTCATGGCGGAGTGCCGTTCCCCTGGCAGGCCGCGGCCATGCCGGCCGGGCCGGCGCGGCGCTTCACCGCGCTCGACGTTGACCTCGTCGCCATGACCCGGGTCGGACGCAACCACGACCTGGCGTGGGAGCTGCTGAAGTTCATGACTTTGGACCCTGCCCAGGAGCGACAAGTCGCGACCGATGCGTTCGGGGCGATCCCCGCGCTGCGAGAGAACCGGGACTCCTTTGTGGCCGCGGCTCAAGGCGCGGCGCTCGATCTCAAGGCGACCGTCTGGCTCGAAGGTCTCGCCGCGCGCGTCATCCGAGCGCGACGAATGGACACCGGCTTTCGCGCCCGTGCATGCGGCGGCCGACGCGACGTTCGAGCAGATCGTCGGGGGCACTCCGGTTACTCCGGCGCTGGCCAGCCTCCAGCGGGGAGCGCAGGCCAGCGTGGACCGCTGGTTCAAGACGAACGACCTTCCCGGTTAGTCAAGCCACACGCCCAAGCAGGTCGCAGTTGTGCACCTAGCCTGATCGAGGTGTCGATGTTCGAGAGCGTATTCGCGGCCCTCACCGTGGCCAACGTCCGCTACGTGGTCGTCGGCGGCGTCGCGGTGGTCCTGCACGGTCATCCCCGACTCACGGCCGATCTCGATTTGGTAGTCGACCTGGCCCCGGACGCGGCGGCCGCGGCGATCGACGCCCTTCTCGGTCTCGGCCTGGTATCCCGCCTCCCGGTCGAGCCTCACGACTTCGCTGACCCCGAGGTGAGGGCCGGCTGGATAGCCGATCGCAACGTGCGCGTGTTCTCGCTGCATGACCCCACAGACGCCCTGATCGAAGTTGACCTGTTCGCTGAGTCGCCCCTGCCGTTCGAGGAACTCTACGAGCGGAGCGGAGTAGTGCGGCTGGGGAGTGCCTCGGTCCACGTCGCGTCGATCGAGGATCTGATCGCGATGAAACGGATGGCGGCCCGACCACAGGATCTCGCCGATATTCACGCGTTGGAAGCGATCATGGAGGCTGGCCATGACACCTGACATGGCGCCGAGCGACGGGTGGGACGATCATCGACGGTCGCAAGTCCGATCGCGGTTAACCACGACACCCGAGCAACGTCTTGCCTGGCTTGAACGCGCGATCGCGTTCGCGCGGATGGCCGGCGCGTTGCCGAGACGTGCCGACCGTGACGCCCGCGAATCGCGTTGACCGTCGTGATGACGACGGTCAGGCCAGGTCGATGTCCGCGAGCAGGCCCAGCCGGTCGGCGGCGCGATGCACTCGTCGGTCGAGCGTGACGATGGGCGCATCCACCAGCTCGCTGAGAGCGAGATACTCGGCGTCGTAGGTCTTGGACCACCCGAACTCATCGGCGATCGCCCACGCCCGAGCGCCGAGCGAGCGGTGGCGGCGCTCGCGAATGGGCGCGCGCTCGAAATCGGCGAGCGCCTCAGACGCGACTTGGCGCGAGATGGCGCGCCGCACTCGCGCGACATGGAGCGCCGAGCGGACCTCGGGCCAGAGCAGTGGCGGGGCGATGAGCTGGGCGACGCCGAAGGGCTCAAAGCCGGCCGTCCGCGACAGGGCGGTGAGCACAACGTTGGCGTCGAGAACCAATCGTTCAGCTGGAATCGCGCACCTCGCGCACGATGGCGACCCAGTCGGGCATCGGTTCGCCGGTTCGGGTCGTCATCCAGCTGTCGGGTATCAACGATGCGCGCTCGCGAATGAAGTCGTCGAGCGCCGCCTCGTCGATCAGATGCTGGGTCCCCACCTTCTCGGACGCGAGCCACCCGGCTCGAATCCAACGCCGGATCGTCTCGGGGTTACGCCCGGTCCGCCTCGCCGCCTCCGGAACCGTGACCATAGTGGCATGCTACAACACTCCTAATTCGCGGCAGTTCGGCTAGCCGCAGGCACCGGTTGCGCCGACGCGAGAACGCAGGTCGGCGACCTCGCGGCTGGACGGCGAGATGCGCGCGGCGGTACGGGCGTGGCGACACGCAGCTGCGGTGTCGCCGTCAACGAGCGCGAGAAGGCCGAGATCAAGGGCAGGGAACGGCGATCGGGGCAGAAGGTCGAGCGCTGACTCGAGCGCGGCCTTGCCCCCCGGCTTGTCGCCCACGGCGACGAGCGTTTCGCCGAGCCCCAGCCAGGCCAGGCCGTTGTTGGGCTGATGGCGGAGGACCTCGCGGTACGCGGACGCGGCCTGGGCCAACGTCGTCGCACTTCGGGTGCCCTTGCCCAGGCGGGCGAGCACCTCGGCGTCGGAGAGCTGCACGTCGGGGTCGTCCCAGTCGTCGAGCAGATCGTGGGCCTGGCTCAGGGCTGTCGCGTCCTTGCTCTGAATGGCGACTGTTCCGGCGAGCAAGTAAAGGTCGAGCTGGCGCGGGCGGAGGTTTACGGCCGAAGCGAGACCGGCGATGGCGCGCTGCGGGTCGGGGTCGGCGAGCGCGTCGGCGGCGCGCCGGTCGGCGACCAGGCCCGAGCCGGCGATGGCGACCACCACGACCAGCGTCGCGGGGAGCAGCCACACCGCCCGCGGCAGCGCTGTCTCCACTGAGGTTGGCACCACGGCCACGACGCTTCCGGCCAACAACCACCACAGGATCGACAAGTCGAACGTGTCGAACAAGAACTGGCCCTGAACCAGCCAGCCGATCAAGCCGGCGGTGATGCCGGCAACCGCGTACCAGCGCTGCGGGTCTTCCCGCGTTGCACGAAGGGCGCGTCGACAGGCCGCCGCCACCAGGCCGAGGAGCGCGAGGTCGGCGGCCAGACCGAGCGCGCCGCTCGCCGCGGTGACGTCGAGGAAGCGGTTATGCGCCCGGTCGGGCAGCTGCTCCAGGCCGTAGCGGCGCACCCAGTCCTTGCTCACCGTCGCTTCGAACGCGGTGCGGAAGTTCTCTGGTCCCCACCCGGTGACGGGCCGGTCGGTGAGGACCGGCGCGGTGTTGGCCCAGGTGTCGAGCCGACCGCGGCCGGTGCCCGAGGACAGGTCGAGTTGGCCGGCGCCGCGCCGGCCGACCGGGACGGTGATGGCGACGATGAGGACGAGCCCGAAGGCGGCGAGGACCGCCGCGGTTGGCGCCCATCGGCGCCCGCCGCCACGCCGCCACATCTCGAGGGCCGCGAAGCTCGCGATGGCGACGGCCGCGCCGATCCAGGCCCCGCGTGTGCCGGTCGCGACCGTGACGATGACGGCGGCGCCAACCACGACGCCGAAGGCAAGGCGGACCTTGGCCGTGCGCCCGGCGAGCATGCTCAGGGCCAGCGGCAGCACCAGGCAGAGGTACGCGCCGAGGAAGCCGGCGTTGCCGAGGGTGGCGTCGATGCGATCGGCGTTGCGCGAGACCAGCCCGGCCAGTTGGAGGAAGGCGATGACGAGTACCGCAACGAGTCCGATGACACCGGCGAGGCGAACGCGCGCGACTCCGTCCCGGCCCAGCGATGTGCCGAGGGCGAAGGCGCCGACGACGACCGGCACGGTGACCAGGCCACCAAGACGCTGCGAGTCACCCAGCGCGCTGAGCAGCGGATCAGCGCCGAGAGCGGCGGCCGTCACTGCCGTCGCGAACATCGCCAGCCAGCCGAGTGCGAACGGCCGCGGCATGCCGACGATCCCGGCCCGGGCGGCGGCGGCCACGCCAATCATCACCAGGACCGCGGCCGCGGCGAAACGCGCCGCGGTGTAGCGGTTGTGCCCGCTCGGGTCGACGACTAGTACCAGCCCGCCGACGAGCAGGCCCGCCGACCAGACCGCGGCGCGCGGGCTAGGTATTACCGCTCTGGGTACAGGCCGACCGGGACTCGTCGCCGGCGCGTTTGCGAAGTGATGACCGCGCCGGCGAACAGGAACGCGGCGCCGAGCGCGGCGATCCCGCCGGCGTCGCCACCGGTGACGCCGAAGGAACCACTCGTGCCCGCCACGGTGAACGGCGCGGAGACGACACGGGCGCGGCCGGCCGGGTCGACGCCGCGGAGCTCAACGCTGTGCGCGCCGGCCGCCAGCGCGGTCGGCACCCTGAAGGTGAACACGACGTTGCCGTTGGCGTCGGCGGTGCCCTGCGCCACCTGGATCGGCGTCGACAGCACGAAGCCGCTGACGGGCGAGCCGGGTCGGAAGCCGCCGCCGCTGGCGGTCATGGTTCCGCCCGGGACCGCGTTCGACGTGCTGAGTGCAGCGGTGCCGGTCGACTGCGTGCCGGTGCCGGTGGCCGTCGTGGTGGTCGTCGTCGTTCCGGTGTTCGAAACCGCCGTCGTTGTCGTGGTGGAGGTCGCTTGGCCGGCGACCGTCGTCGTGGTGGTCGAGGTGCTGGTCGACGAGGTGCTGCCGGGCGTGTCGCCTTCGCGCAGCAGTGCCGCGTTGGTGTTCGGCCGGTCCTGGCCCTGCGTGATGGCGATCGGATCGGCGGTGGCGAGCGACGCCTTGTCGTCGAAGAACTCGGTGATGTACTTGGCCCCGCCGCCGAAGCCGCAGTCGGTGAACTCGAGCTTGTGCGTGCCCGGCGGCAGCTGCTTCACGCTGAAGTTCCCGCTTGTCGTTGAGAAGATGAAGCCCGAGGCCAGCGTTCGCAGGTCTGCGCCGCGGTCATAGATGCAGACGTAGTTCCGCGGAGGCCCTCCGGTGGCCGCGTCGCTGACGACGCCGCTGATCGTGGAGCCGGCCGGGAGGCCGATGCCGATGCTCTTGGCGTCGCCACCGGCGAGGACGAGCTTGGTCGAGGATCCCGAATCATTGGTGCCGCCGAGGTACTGGAAGGCATGCGTGCCCTCATTTTCGAGGTAGCCCACGATGTAGGTGCCGGTCGCAAGGACGTCCGAGCCGAACGCGCCTGACGCACCCGACCGCGCGGTGCAGAACTCGAGGTCGTCGCCCGTGGTGCCGAGCAGCACGCACGTGCTGGCGATCGGGGCGCCCGAGGACTTGTCGGTGATCCGCCCGGAGATGAGCCCGCCCGGAGCGAGCCCGGCGTTGATGCCGGTGACGGCTTGACCGGGTTGAACCGTGACGGCGTCCTGCTGGAACGTGGGCTTGTCGTTGTAGTTCTCGGTACGGAACGCCGGTGCGGCCGTGCAGTGCACGAAGGTCACCCGGTAGCTCGTGGGCGGGAGGTTGCTGATCGTGTAGGTCCCGTCGGCCGCGGTCTTGGCGGACCCGAAGTTGCTCCCCTGCGCGGCATGCACGCAGACGTCAGCGATGTTGGCGCCGGAGCCATCGGCGGTGACCTTGCCGGAGATGGAGCCGGGCGCGGCCTGGGCCCGTGCGGGGGAAACCGACACCAGCGCGCTCAATAGCGCCAGCCCCACACCGGCGGCGACGGTGACGTTGAACGCACCGGCGGTGCCGAGCCGGCGGCGCATGAGAACCAGCAGCGCACCGGCGGCAACCAGCAGCAGCCCGAGCCCGATGGCGATGAGGATGCCTGAGTAACCGGTGCGGGCGAGGCCGCCAGCGCTCGTGCACTCGGGCGGTTGGGACTGTGAGGGAGGACATGAGATGACGGTGAAGACACCGTGGGCAATGCGCGCTTGGTCGCTGCCGTCGATTCCCTGGAGCTGTAGCGGATAGGTGCCGTCGCTGCGCGCCGACGCGCACCTGATCGGCGCAGTGGTCGTGAGCTGCTCGCAGCCCTTAAGCGTGTAGGTCACGTTCCCGCCGGCGTCGGCCGTCGCCGAGCGGTGGATCGAATCCTCGAGGAGCAGGTCGACGACGCTGGCCGCCTTGTAGCCGCCGGCGGAGACGGTGATCTGGCCGTCACGTTGCAGGTGATTGGCGCTCAACGTCGCGGCGATGTGCGAGTCAGCGCCGGCGAACCGCGGCGCCACCGCAAATACGGTTGCGAACGCTGCGGCAAAAACGATGGCCCGCGCGATGGATGTGGTACGTCTGGATCCCCCCATAGGCCGCTTAGGGTACTAGTTGTCAGATTCGGAGCAAGGGTTCGCTATTGCGACGTTCCGGTAAACCCCAGCCATGGTCGGTTGCCCTCGAGGCGTCGTAGCCTGGGGCCTGAGTGTCGGTAAATCTTCACCGCCGAGCGCCGATGACGATGCGCCGGGTCCACGCCCGGCAGGGTTGGATCTTGCCGGTGGCAGCGATCGTGTTCTGTGTCCTCGCCGTCTGCGCCGCCGTCGACGCGCTGCCGTGGGACCGGCCGATCAGCCAGTTCGTCGTCGACCTGCGCACGCCGTGGCTCGACCGCGTGGTGCGGCGCGTCTCGTGGATGGGCTCGACCAAGGTCGTGTTCCCGGTGGCGGCGCTGGCCGCGCTGGCCAGCTGGCGACGCTGCCCCCGGCTGGCCATCGCCATCGTCGTGATCGCCCTGGCCCGACCGCTGACCGAATTCGCGCTGAAGGAGCTGGTCGGCCGCGAGCGCCCGGCCGGCTTCCGGCTGGTCAACGGGACCGGGCCCTCCTTCCCCAGCGGACACCCCCTGGCCATCGCCGCCAGCTGGGGTCTACTGCCGCTCGTGGTCGCGCTCTACACGCGCCGGCGACTGGTGTGGTGGGCAGTGGCGATCAGTGTGTGGGTGCTCGCCGTCCTCGTCGGCATGAGCCGGGTGTGGCTCGGCGTGCACTACGCCACCGACGTCTTCGCCGCGCTGCTACTGGCGACGCTGGGTGTCGCCGGCGCCGAGCGTTTCGTCGAAGCGACCCATGGTCCCTACGCCCCGTGCCAGGACGATGCGGACCCGGCCGACCCAGAGGTCAGGCCACGCGCTCCAACCTGACCACGTCGACACGAAGCTGATCGAGGGTCCAGTCCTCGACGCAACCCCGGAACTGGCGCCGGTTGGTCTGGTCGAGCGCGGGAACGAGAACGGCGCGGAACCGACCGTTGCCCTGCGGCTCGGGCTCGATGGTCCCGTCGAAGTCGGAGGCCACCTCGAGGCGGCAGGCGATGAGGATGGCCTCGACCATCTCGGCCAGCGTCTGATTCTGCTCGCCCGCACGCATCCGGGCGCTGACGACCACCTCCATGCGCGAGTCGCGGGGCATGCGATCATGGGTCGAGAGCGTCGCCTCGCGCAGGGCCAACACGGCGACCGCGCCGATCCCCAGGCCGACGGCGCCCAACGCGATGCGCGCCGCCAGCGGTGGCATCAGGAACCGAGGAGGCCGCCGCGCGGGTACCTGATCGTCTGCAGCGATTCGATCAGGCGACGCTCGGCCAGCGGTGTCGTCGTCTTCGCCGCGACGCGGTCGACGAGCCAGGCCACCGCCGAGAGGACGATGCCGCCGCCGACGAGGAAGGTGATGAACACGTTGAGCTGGCCCTCGGCGCTGTCCTTGAGCCAGCCGAAGCGCTCGGGCGAGTCGGGTCGCGTCTCGCGCACCGCGCCGCCGATCTCGTCGTCGGCGTGCGCGTGCGCGGCGGGCGCGGCGCGGCCGCTGCTCATCTGGCTCAGCTTGCGCAGCACCAGCGCGGTGGCCAGCGCCACTTCGGCGATGAGAACGATCAGGCCGAAGAACAGGGCGCGGTTCCACTCCCAGCGGTTGAGCGACACGACCATGTACGCCGCGCCGGTGAGGAGGGTACCGAGGCCGGCCAGCCAGCCGATGGTCTTCACCGGGCCACCTCCTCGGGCTGGCGCTCGACGCTGATCTTCCCGACGTCGCCGTCGACCAGGGCGATGGCGCCTTCGGGCAACGCGGCGGCGGCGCCGACATAGCCGACGACGGTGGGCACGCCCGACTCGCGGGCCAGGATCGCCAGGTGCGAGAGCACCGAGCCGGTCTCGGCCACGATGCCGGCCAGACGGGGCAGCAGCGGGCCGAGGCCGGGGGTGAGGGTGGTGGTGACCAGCACCGAGCCAGGGGCGGGATCGATGGCGTCGTAGGTGACGGGACCCCGGCCGCGGCCGCCACCCGCGCCGGTGCCGGTGGTGTCCTTGGCCCGGCGGCGATGGCGGGGCGGGCGGGCCTCGATGGCCTTGCCCCGGTCGGAGAGTTGGAAGCGGGCCGGCAGCGCGGCGCTGGTGACGGGAGCGGGGCCGGCGGCGGGGGCGGGAACGGCCACGGCCGCGCCGGCGGTGATGGCGTCGAGGTCGGCGAGGGTGAGGTGACGGATGGCGTCGGGCGTGGCGAGCTTGCCGTCGGCCACGAGCCGACGACCCAGCGCCCACGCGGCGCGACCGGTCAACTCCTGCACCCACCGCACGCGCAGCCGCAGCGCTTCGCGCAGCACGCCGTTGGGATTGGGGGCGTCGCCGTCCGGCGTGTGCGTGTGGGAGTAGGCGACGTCGGCGGGTAGCGCGACCGCGCCGCCGATGCGGGGCGGGGTCAGCGCGAGGACGACCGGGTTGGCTTCGACGATGGCGGCGTCGTCGAGTCCGTCGGCGCGCCCGTCGGCCAACGCGCGCAGGGCGACCGACGCGCCGGTGACCGCGTTGTCGCCGGTGTCGAGGAGCATGCCCATGAGGATCTCGTGCGCATGGATGGAGCGCAGTACCGACGTGCCGCGGTGGAGCACGCTGAGCAGCTGGCGGGGGGTGAGCGCGTCGAGCGCGGGCACGTCCTTGAGATCGCGGTCGGCTTGGTCGAGTACATGCGCGGCCAACCGCGGGAGCGCGGCGCGCAGTCGACCGACGCGCCACGCGCTGCGTACCTGCGCGGCGGCGCGCATCGGATGCAGTGCGTTGTGACGGTGGCTCGGCACCTCGCCGGCGAGGTGGAGGTCGACGGCGACGCGACCGTCGACGGTGACGACGACGTCGGTGGTGTCGAGTTCCTTCTTGCTGGCGATGCCGGCGAGGAGCACGGCCTCGCGCACGGCGTCGCGCAGCGGCGGGACCCACAGGTCGCGCTCCAACTCGGTGAGCGGCTCGGGGAATGTCTCGGCCACCGGGCCGGGGCCGTAGATGGGGCCGGACGGCGCGCCCCGCACCTCGCTGGTCACCGGGCGGGACTGGAGCAGCCAGAGGCGACCGTCGGTGCCGATCGCCCACTCGACGTCCTGCGGCGCGCCGAACACGGCGGCGACGTCGGCGGCCAGGCTCATGAGTCGGTGCAGCTGGCGGGTGCGCAGCTTCGGACCGTCGCCGATGTCGGCGTCGACCACGTGGCCGCTGGTGTCGAGCACGTAGCGCGAGCCGGAGACGCGTCCGCTGACCAACGGCTCGGGCGCGCCGCGCACCGCGGAGACGACGAGACGGTCGGTGCGACCGGTGACCGGATCGACGCCGAAGAGCACGCCGCCGAACGCTGGCTCGATGAGCGGCTGGATCAGCACGGCGATCGGTTGGCCGGTTGCTTGGGCGCGGCGGCGAGAGCCGAGGACGGTGGTGACCGCGTCGGCCAGTTCGTCGAGCGTGGTGATGCCGAGGACCGAATCGAACTGACCGGCCATCGACGAGTCAACGGTGTCCTCGATGACCGAGGAGCTGCGGGCCACGAGCGCGGCGGTGGGTCCGGCGGCGCGGAGGAACGCCTCGCTGATGACGGGCGCGTTTGCGACGGCGGTGCCGGCGTCGACGGCCCGGGAGAACGCGGTGGTGAGGATCACGCCGGGGAGCGTGCGCAGGCCGGCGGCCGCGGCGGTGGCCAGCGCGGCGGCCTTGCCGCCGGTGAGTGCGGTGTCGCGGGCGATCGGATCGGTGAGGTCGACGATCAGGCGCTGGCGCGCGTCGTTGTCGCCGCCGTCATCAGACCAACCGCCCCAGCCCGGCAGGTCGAGCTTGGAATAGCTCACCGCGGGCACCCCCCTTCAAATCACCGAGAGTGGGTCTTTCAACCCTATGTACACCTTGCATGTTCCTGGTCTGAATTTCATAGGTCGCGTTACCGTGAAATCGGGCACACCCAGGCAGGGTCGCGGCCGGTGAGGCCGAGCACGCGGTCGAGGAGCGGTGCGGTGTCGGGCACGGGGACGGCGGGGCCGAACAGTCCTTCGCTCTCGGACTCCTGTGCGGGATCGTCGAACTGGGCGACGAAGCCGTGCAGGGCCTCGAGCAACTCCGGCTCGCAGTCGAAGGACTGGCCGCTGGCGCGCGCGACGTCCCAGCCGTGGATCACCAATTCGTCGAGGGCGACCAGGCCGGCCACCTCGCCGGGCAGGTCGATCCCACCGGCCTGGGTCATGCCGGTCCACGCCTTTGGGTCGCGCCACGCGTCGGCCAGCGCGAGGAGGTCGCGGGGGATGCGGGTGCGCCAGTCGTCGCCCAGACGCGACGCGTCGCCCGACGGGCCTTGCGCGGCGCCGGCGTCGGTGTCGCCGCCGGTCTTGGTGGCCGCGGCGGTGAAGGCGAAGGCGAATCCGCCGACGTGGTCGAGGAGGTCGCCGAGGGTGTAGGCGGGACACGGCGTCGGTCCGCCGAGACGGTCCTCGGGAACGTTCTTGACGATGTCGGCCAGCCGGGCCGCGGCAGGTGCAAGGTCAATGGTCATGTTGGTTAAGACGACACCGCGTCGCCGAACTCATCGGTCACGCCGATACTTTCAGAGAAGGGCGTCCGCCAAGACGGCCGCGGTGAATACTCGAGGTCATGGCGAAGCACGTGGTCGACATCGACGAGGACGCCCTGCGAGCGGCAGGCGCGCACCTCGCCACCAAGACGATCCACGCCACGGTCAATGAGGCGCTGCGCCGAGCAGCGACACCGCGTGCCAAGACGGTCGCTCAGGCTCTGGACACCCTGGCACGCGTGAAGCACGAGCCGCGCGACAACGCCTGGGGCTGATCCCCTCGCCGGTGCCGCGGCGGACCCAGGCTGATCATCCGTAAGTGTCGGTGGATTTACCTACGGAAACAACCAATTCCACCGACACTCGGGAATGTTTCTAGGGCCCGGTGGCCGCCAGCCAGGCTTCGAGGGTGGTGAAGAAGGCGTCGGGCTCCTCGATCCACGGGAAATGCGCGCTGTCTTCGAAGATCACCAGTTGGGCGCCCGGGATGCGCGAGGAGATGCGCTTCGACTGCGGGAACGAGGTGTGCAGGTCGTGGCGGCCGGCCAGCACCAAGGTGGGCGCGGTGATCGAGTGGAGGCGATCGACCGAGCTCCATCCGGCGAGGACCTCGAAGCCGCGCATCATGACGTCGGCCCGGAAGATCGTCCCGGGGAGCAGCGCGAGCATCGCGTCGACGCGGCCGTCGTCGACGGGACGGACGTAGAAGGGCGCCAGGCGCGGCATGCCGGCGGCGAACTCCTCGTCGTTGGCGGGCGGCGTCGACATCAGCGCGAGGAGTTCGTCGGGCAGGGGCGGGCCTTGCTCGGTCTCGTCGGCCCGCTCGTCGCGGCCGAGTTGGCCGGGCGTGGTGGTCACTAGCACCAAGCCGGCCACGCGGTCGGGGTGACGGAGAGCCAGCTCCTGGGCGACGAAGCCGCCGTAGGAGTGGCCGAGCGCGACCGCCCGCTCGACACCGAGGTGATCGAGCAGCCCGGCGGCGTCGTCGGCCAGTTGCTCGATGGTGACGGTCTCACGGGGTGGCTGGCCCGATCGACCATTGCCCCGCTGGTCGTAGAACACGACGCGCCTGCGGCCGGCCAGGCGCCCGAAGTCCTTCAGGTGGACGTGGTCGAAGCCCAGTCCGCCGTGGATTGTGAGCAGGACGGGCGCGTCGGCCGGTCCCTCGGTGTCGTACCAGATGGTGGTGCCGTTGATCTCGGCCTCGGCCACTGAGGTGACCGTACCCGGCAGCTACGGGACTGGAACCGACGGCACCATGATCGGGCTCACGGCGGTCACCGACGCGTAGGCGCCGCCGACGCCGGCACCGAGCGGGAACAGGCCGAGGACGATCAGCAGGCCGGCCGAGACGCGCCGACGGTGGCGGATCGCCGGGCGCGTCTCGACCGTGGTCGCGTCCCACAACTCTCGGAGGTCGGGGTGCACGGGCACCATGACCGTCATGTCATCCACGATCGGCAGATCGCGCCGCCAGGTCAATGGGCCGATCGACCCTGCGTCAGCGATGCGAATCACGTAGATATACCCATCGACCGGGCCACCTGGCGGCGCGATCCAAGCTCGCCATCGCTTCGTCCCAACTCGGTCGATGACGTCGGAGCCAATCTCGAGGCGGCAGGCGCGATTCGACGAGCCAGCCCGAGGCCACGAGCCGCGCGCGTCAGGGATAGTGACGATCGAGGATTGGCCTGGCCTGCTCCTCGATCGGCGGGGTATCCCGCACCAACTCCCAGAGGCGCCCAGCGGCGTCGGCCACCTCGAGTTCAGAAAGCCGCGCCGCGATGAGATCCTCGTCCGAGGGATCCGGCGCCGAGTTCTTCCTAGCCACGAGCCCCGACCCGGGTGTGCGGCGTCGATGCTCTCGTAGGCTCCGTTCACGATGGACTTGTCGGGCACCTGGCGTGCCGCCGCGGCGGATGAGGGATTGCGGCGCCGGTTCTCCGAGCCGGCGTTCGCTGATGAGGCGTGGCCGTCGGTTGAGGTGCCCGGACACTGGCGTTCGAATGGCGCCTTCGCCGATCACGACGGGCCGCTGTTATATAGGCGCGGGTTCGAGGGCGCTGCGCCGGCGGAGGACCGGCGGGCGTGGCTGGTCTTCGACGGGCTCTTCTACCAGGGCGACGTGTGGCTCGACGGCGGCTACCTCGGTGACACCGAGGGCTACTTCGCGCCGCATGCCTTCGAGGTGACAGACGCGTTGCGGGCGCGGGCTGAGCATGTGCTGGCCGTCGAAGTCGCGTGCGCGCCGCCCGGCGACGTCACCGCTAAGCGCAACATCACCGGGGTGTTCCAGCACTGGGACTGCCTGGACCCGGACTGGAATCCGGGCGGGATCTGGCGCGGTGTCCGGCTCGAGGAAAGCGGGCCCGTCCGCATCAACCGGCTGCGCGTGCTGTGCGCCGAGGCCAACGCGGACCGCGCCGTGCTCAACGTGCGGGCGCAACTCGATGCGGCCGAGGCCACAACGGTGCGGGTGCGCACCACGGTGGGCGAGGCCGCCGACCATGAAGAGGACCAGCAGTTGGCGGCGGGGACCAACGACGTGCGCTGGAGCGTGACTGTCGAGCGGCCGGCGTTGTGGTGGCCGCACGCGCTGGGCGACCAGCCGCTGCACGACGTGGTGGTCGAAGTCGGCGACAGTGACCGGGCGGTACGGCGCACGGGGCTGCGCCAGGTGCGCATGAAGAAATGGATCGTCAGCGTCAACGGCGAGCGGCTGTTCATCAAGGGTGCGAACCAGGGGCCGACGCGTATGGCGCTGGCCGAGGCTGGCGCTGAGGAACTGGCCGGCGATGTGGGCCTCGCGATTGATGCCGGGCTCGACCTGCTGCGCGTTCACGCGGATGTGTCGCGGCCCGAGCTGTACGCCGCCGCCGATGAGCGCGGCCTGTTGCTGTGGCAGGACTTCCCCCTGCAGTGGGGCTACGCGCGCGGGATCCGCAAGCAGGCGGCGCGCCAGGCCACGGCGATGGTCGATCTGCTCGGTCACCATCCGTCGGTCGCCATCTGGTGCGGGCACAACGAGCCGCTGGCGCTCGACGGCCAGCCGTCGCCGGCGAAGTACTTCGCGCTGCAGGAGCTGCCGACGTGGAACAAGTCGGTGCTCGACGGCACGGTGAAGCGGGCGCTGGAGAAGGCCGACGGCAGCCGGCCGGTGATCGCCCACTCCGGTGTGCTCCCCCATCCCGGCTCGGGCGGGACCGACACGCACATCTACTTCGGCTGGTACCACGGCGAGGAGCGCGACTTCCCTGCGTTTTGCGCGGCGGTGCCGCGGATGGCGCGCTTCGTCACCGAGTTCGGCGCGCAGGCCGTGCCGGAGTCGGCCGAGTTCATGCAGCCGTCGCGGTGGCCCGACCTCGACTGGGAGCGGCTGGCCCGGACGCACTCACTGCAGACCGAGCCGTTCGACCGCTACGTGCCGCCGGCTGACTTTGCGTCGTTCGACGCGTGGCGAGCGGCGACGCAGACCTATCAGGCCGACGTGATCCGGTTCCACATCGAGACGCTGCGGCGGTTGAAGTACCGACCGACCGGTGGGTTCTGCCAGTTCTCCTTCGCCGACGGGTATCCGGCGGTGACGTGGTCGGTGCTCGACCACGAGCGAGTACCCAAGGCCGGGTTCCACGCGCTGGCCGCGGCGTGCGCGCCGGTGATCGTTGTCGCCGACCGGCTGGCCGCGTCGTACGTGCCGGGTGACTCAGTGGCGTTGGACGTGCATGTCGTGAGCGACCTGCGCGAGCCGATCGCCGACGGCGTGGTGAGCGCGGCGGCTCTCGTGGTCCGGCGGTGAACACGCGTGGCACTGGGGCGGGGCCGTGCCGGCGGATGAGTGCGTGCGCATCGCGACGGTCCAGGCGGTGGTTCCCGACGTGCCCGGGCCGCTGGCATTAGACCTCACGTACGAAGGCGGCGACGTCAAGGTCGCCAACCACTACGACAGCGTGATCCTCCGGAGCTCATAAGCGCTTCTGTCCGGATCCGCGCTGCCCACAGCAGCGCGGATCCGGACAGAAGCCGAGGCGGGGCTTCATCCCGCGCGGGGACTAATCGCCCGCTCTGCGAGATCCTGAGCGTCCTCCGAAGACTTCTCGCACCGTTCGACGAACGTGCGGAACCGGATGGAGACGGCATCTTCAGGCGTGGTGCCGGCCTCGTCTCGATAGGGCCCGGTGCGAGCGTCGTACTCACGAAGTTCTCGCTGCAGCTCTTTGTACAACTGCCGATTGCTGGAAGCGAGCGTGTCGAAGTGACCGCGCTGCACCCACGACGCGATCGCTCCGCCGGCGGCGCCGAGCACACCCGGGATGACGCCGAGCACAGGAGACCGGATGACCGCCGTCAAGAATCCGAAACCGCTCGCGGAAAATGCGAGCAAGATCGCGGCGACCGCGTAGCGATTGCCCCTCCTGCGATAGCGCAGCCCGAGCGTAAAATGCGGTCCGCATCACCTCGGCGATATGAGCTCGATACGCAGCGGGGTCGTCGAAAATCTCGCCCGAGGCCGGTCGCTCGTCTCCGGGGGGCAGCGCGGCCACAGGCTGCATGTTCGCAAACAACACATGCCCTGTCGAGACCCTCGTCGGCCCCGCTAGTCCTCCGCAAGCATCTCGAGGAACGCCTTCGCGGAATACACGGGTAGCTGGGCGGCCAGCCCGAGCAAGTGTGCGTCACCAGAAACGATCACCGCGCGCGCTGTTGCGGCGAGCGCTATGACGTAATCGTCGCCGGGATCAGATGAGCGGACCGCGGGAGGGTCCTTCGGATCCGCGACCGTCTCCGCCGCACGCCGGAGTAGCTCGATGATCTCGCCGGCAGCCGCGGCGTCGATGTGCCGCCGCAGCTTTGGATAGGCGAGAGCACGCTCGAGTTCCTCGAGCAACTTGTTGGACACCACCAGCTCGTACTCTCCGACCAGCCACGCTCGCAGTATCGTGGCCGGCGCACCCGTCGGTGCGAGCAACGCCGAGATGATGACGTTCGTGTCGAGGACCGCGCGCACCCTTAGCGCTTGGCGCGGCGCGTTTTGTGTTGTGCTTCGACGGCAAGAGCGGTCGCCTCATCCTCAGCTAGGTCGTCGGTCTCCCAAAGCCGATCGAGCAACGCGAGACCCAGATCTCGCCGCAGGGCCTCTTCGATCACCTCGCCGTCACCCTTGCCGGTACGCGCCGCCTTGACCTTGACCGCCCGAAGGACCTCTTCGTCGATCGTGAGTGTGGTCCGCGTCTTTGCCATCAACGCACCTTAGCATCATGACGCGATTCCGCGGTTCAGCGCTTCGGCGAAGCTGCGCGTCAGAATGCGACTGTGTTCGTTGAGGTGACCGTGCTCGTCCCCGGCGATCGGGTCCAGGACTTCGAGTCCGCACACGGCGCCTTCGCAGCCGGTCAAAATATGAGCGACCCCCGCGGGGACTCAAGCGCGTCCAACTGGCAGGCGGTAGGTGTTCAGGTCGCCGATGCTCGCGTGCCCGACTTCTACATCGCGTTCGCGGCCTGGCTGACCACGGCAGCGGCACCGAAGGCCGCTCTTACGGAGATGAGTCCCGATGAGCTGAAGACGGCGTTTCCACTACTGCCCAGTACTGAGAAGGAGTTGCTCCACCTACTCGCCGACGACCGAGGGCGGGTGGTTGGGTGGACCGAGATGGCCACCAAGTTCGCGTTGGCGGGCAAGCCCTCCGCTGAACAAGCCCTACCCCACCTGGCCGCGAAGTGCGCGTCCATGGACCGAGGGCTGCCGGTTCACCAGAAGGGCGACGACGACAAGGCCGTCTTTAGCTTGCCGCTCGGCCACGTGGCTGTGGTCGCCAAGCTGTAGCGGCTACTGCGGCCTGTGTGTTAGCCGCGGGGTTCGGGCGCGATTCGGATTTCCGCCACGCCGATCAGCGGCGCCACCTTCTCGAGATCAGCCGGTAACAGCGCCACTGTGTAGCTCGTTGCGGTGTCACTCTTCACGACCCGCACGACGCCAACGTCGCCGATCACGACCCCCACAAACTCCTCGACCTTGGGCGACAGGATCAGCACGGCGCGCTCGCCGACGCCGGGCGCGTCCGGCGACGCCGTCACCGCAAGAGTGACCAACACCCTGCCCGTAACGAGGTCTTTCGACACCACGTCTGTCGTGTGAACGACACCGTTCTTGTCAATGGCCACAAGGAGCCACTTGTCGCGCACCTCGGCGACCTTGCGGGCGGCCTTGTCTAGCTGCGAGCCCTTTCGCTTGGCGACCACAAGATCTGCCTCGGCGATCACCGTGTGGCGATCGAGCTTCTTGGTCGCCACCACGACGTCGCCCTCGCGCCGGTCGTTGCGAGTCGACGGCACGAGGCCGACGGCCAAGACGGCCAACAGCACCAACCACCAACCGAACCGCCGGGCCTTCGCCATCACTTCGCCGACGGCGCGACGTAGCGCACGGGTCTTGGTTCGCCGGTCTGTAGCCGCTCGGAGACGTCTTTCCACGTCCGCAGCTCCTCGTCGCGCGACGTGGGGAGTGCGCGGTGCAGCTTCGACAGAAGTTCGGTTCGGTGGACGTCGAACGCACCCCGAATATGCAGCCCGTATTCGATCGCGGCCTCAACGGCGCCGCGGTATGCAACCCGCGCCACAGCGAGAGCGCCGAACACCGTGGCTAGGTACGCCGCCGCGCCAAGACTCTCAGCGGCGACGTACGCGCCCCCCAGCACCCCGTAAACCGTGGCGAGCAGGCTGACATTCAGCAACAACTGGATGGCGTCGGCGGGCCCCGTAGCTGACAGGACGAGCTCAGGCGGCAAGACCAGAAAGAGTCGAGGCCAAACGACCACAACATTCGCTCCGTAAGCCCGCTGAGGGTATTCCTCAGCAGCACGGAGAACGTTGCCGAGGGCCGTCGGCTGGAGGTGGGCCGCAGTATTCGGTTGCAGGTTCGGCAACGGGAAACGCAGCTCCTTGTTGCCTGTCGTCTCCGCGGCGCGCTTCGCTTGGCGCCAGATCCCGATCTTCTTCAGCCAGTCGAACCCGCGGTAGCCCTCATAGAGCTGCGTGATGAGAATCGAGCTGCTCGACAACACGGCCGCGAGGAGGAACACGCCGGCCAGGGCCCCTCCGAGAATCATGCCTTGGAACAGGCCGGAGTAGCCCTTCCACGCGGCGATCTGATCATCAATTCCACCGTGTGCGGATGCGATCAGCAGATCCGCGCCGAAGCCAAACAGGAGGACCGGAAAGAACGCGCTCAACAAGAACCGCTTGTCGACCAGCCCCCTTATCTCGGTGAGGAGCGTTGAAAACATTCAAAGGACCTCCAGCGTGCCGGGGCACGCCGCGCCATCAGCGCGGCTCTCACCGCACAATGCGCCAGTGTTGCCTTGTGCCCGCTCCACGATGTGGGCCTCGTCGCCGGTGCATATGTACGTGAGATCGCCAACCGGCCACGGTTGGATACCGGGCACTTGAATACCCGTCGGCACGAACGTGACCGTCGCCGCGAGTTCGCGATTCGCCAGAGCCAGAAGGCCGTTGCTGAAGTCCGGCTTGGCTTCAATCGCGGTGTCGCGGAACCACCCGAGGATGGTGTCGATCCTGGTCTCAATGAGGGCATCGCTGGCACTGAGGTGTTCAGCCACCGCATCGGCGCCCATGGCCGCCCACGTCTCATCTCCTAGATCGACCACGACGAGGCCGATATCTGGCTGGCGGAGCGCAATTACGAGCTGCGGCTCGGCGATCGCACGTTCAAAGCTCTCGACACTGAAGACGAGGGCACGGCCGCCTGCATCCGACTCTACGGTCATCGACCCTCCCCTTTGCAGATGAGGGGACTGTAGGTCGTTGGCCTCCCGACTTCCTCGGTACGCTGATTCTGCACAAGGGGGTAGGCATGGGCGGTACGAGCGTGGCCTTGTCGGGCGGTGGCCACCGGGCAAGTTTGTTCGGGCTCGGCGCGCTTATGGCGCTGGTGGACACCGGCGCGCACAAGGACGTCACGTCGATCGCGTCGGTGTCAGGCGGGTCGCTGACCAACGGTTGGCTGGCGACCAACCTCGCCTATCCGACTGCGGACCCGGCGACGTTCAAGGCCGAAATCAAGCCGCTGGTCAACGTGCTGGCCAACACGGGATCGTTCCAGAGCCATCGGCCCATCCAGATCCGCGGCCTCGTTCTCGGGAGCGTGCTGGCCCACGGCGCGCTGTTCCTCCCGCTCGGACGGTGGGGGCGATACGGCGCATACGTCGGTGCGCTTGTCATCGTGGCCGCGGCGACGATGGCGCCAGCGTTCGTCACGGTCATCGGCAAGCTCTACGGCGCGCTGCTCGTGCCAACCGGACTCGCTGCGCTCACGTTCCCCTTTGTGCCGCCACTGTGGGACGCCTGGTGGACGGGTTTGGTCCGCCTGTTGCTCGCCGTCATCGCGCTGAGCGTATGGATCGGGCTCGTGCTGTCTCGTCGCGGCGCCGTCTGTCGCCACACCTTCACCCAGTCGCTCTTCGCGTCGAAGCCGCGGTTGACCGACATGAAGGACGACGTCGACCACGTCTTCTGCGCAACCGAGCTACAGACCGGCGACAACTGTTACTTCAGCCGGAACTTCGTTTACGGCTACCAGCATGGGGCCGGCACGCCGGGCGCGGCGAGCGTCGTCCAGGCCGTCGGCAGCGTCCGCCGCGCTCCCGGGTGCATTCCCGCCGCTCTACCTCGACACCAACCAATTTGGTTTCACGTTCGCGCTGCCCGACGAGCCTCCCCCGGAAGACCGGGCGACCCCCGCGCCCTCGAAGCTCGTGCTGGCCGACGGTGGCGTCTACGACAACATGGGCGACCAGTGGGCCGGCGGTTTCGGAAACCGGAAGAAGGCGTGGCCGGCGGTGGTCGAGAAGGCGAGCGCGCCCGATCGACTGGTCGTGGTGAACGCGTCCGGCGGCATGGGCTACAAGCGATGGAAGGCGCTCCCGGTAGTAGCCGAAGTCGTCGCCCTCAAGACCGACCAGAGCATCTTGTATGACCAGACGACCGCCACCCGACGGCGCGGGTTGGTCGCGATGTTCGACAGCGCCGAGTTACGCGGGAAGGGCCTGCGCGGCGCGCTGGTCCACATCCCGCAGTCGCCGTTTACCGTGGCCGACGCGTTCAAAGAGCTGAAAGACGACGATCCGTTCCTTCCCCGCATGGCCCGGGCGAAGGACGTACTCGCATGGCTGGGTGACACGCTGGAGAATCGCACCGCCTGGGAAGCCATCGCTCGCGACAACCGCGGCGTGAAGACGACGCTGGCCGCCCTCGGTGCGCCGATCAGTGGCCGCTTGCTGTACCACGCCTACGTCCTGACCGCCGCCAACCTCCACGTGATTCTTGACGTGCCGCTTCCCCCGCTGCCGAAGCTGGAGACGTTCGTCACTCTCAGCCGTGCCGGATCTTGATGCTGCGCGCGGCCATGTGCGGTTGGGCGACGATCGTGTCGCGGATCGCCGCCGCGGCCGCTCCTGAGAACGGGCGGGCGAACGGATAGCCCATGTCCCGGCTGTCGGGGTAGCGGTCGACCGCGCCGCAGTAGCTCATGGAACCGCAGTCGCCGCCGGTGCCGATCTGGTCGGCGGTGGCGTCGGTGCACACCACGAGCAGGCGGAACTCCATGCCTTGCCGCGTTGCCGCGCGGCAACAGCAACGTGTAGGGCCAGCCGCAGTCGCAGTAGCTGTCCTCGTCCGGGCCGCTGCCGCCAGCGCCAACGGCGCCCAGACCGGTCTCGGCCGGCCGCTTGATGATCGCCGCCTCGGTGTCAGGGCGATAGACGACGGCCTTGGCCCGTGACGCCAGCGTCACCGGGAACTTGTCCATCTCGATCCAGGTCCGCCGGTCCTGCGCCGCCGTTGCCGGCGCGAGAAAGATCCGCACGGTGACGTTCACCCGCCGCGCGACGTTGTTCTGGATGCGCAAGAAGTAGCTGAACGGTGTGTGGGTCGAACGCGTTCGAGACCATCGCGGTTTGCAACTCGTTGGTCGTCTTCAGCGATGCGGTACCAGCGGTTGCCGTCGTGTTGGCGAAGTCCTTCGTCCAGTTGGCGCCGCCGAAGAGTCGCGTGCCGAGTGCGGTCGGATCCGTCCCGGCTGGCAGGTCCGCGGTCCGGCACACGATGATGTCGGGGCTGGCCCAGGTGGCCTGATTGGCGGCGGTGAGGTCGTTGCGGATCAGGACGTTGGGCTTGTCGGCGAATGTCTCCGACGGCTGGGTGTTCTGCCACCGAGCGTTGAGATCGTCGATGTTCTTGTGCCACCGCCAGAAGATCTGATCGCGGATGGCGGTG
Source organism: uncultured Actinomycetes bacterium (assembly GCA_963742585.1). Taxonomy (GTDB): domain Bacteria; phylum Actinomycetota; class Acidimicrobiia; order Acidimicrobiales; family JACDEA01; genus JACDEA01. The sequence continues at coordinate 27,130 of CAVUMI010000007.1, read as the reverse complement.
CGGGTCGACGTCATCACCCCCGGGCCGCCGGTGGAGAGCGCGGCGATGGCCCCGTGACCGCCGTTGTGCAGCCCGCCGTAAGCCGCAGCATCCAAGCCGTCGCGGAGCTGCGGGATCGTCGCCTCCACTGCCTCACCCAACCGCGTCCGATTGATCGGCACGGCAGCACCGCCCGGTCCCCGGAGGCGATTCTGGGTGAGGTCCTGCTCGATCTCCGTTTGTAGCGCTTGCAGCTCGGTCACATCGGCAGCGGCCATCCGCCGGTTGGCGTTCCGGCGGAAGAAGTTCGGTATGCCCTGCGGGTCGTGGCCCTCGGCGATGGGTTGGGGCCAGGCCGCCGGTCCGTACGCGGTCACGCGGGCCAGGCCGTGCGAGAGGAGTTCGGCGTCATAGCGGGCCAGCATCTGCTGGTGCATGTAGAAGAACAGCTCGCCTTGGCGGTCGTTCAATGTGAACAGCTTGCGATACAGATCCGACGGGAGCGACCGCACCGCGCGAGCTTGAACGACCTGCCCGAACCAGCCGGCCAGTTGCGTCGGACTGGCCGCGGCGACGCGCTGGGGCCAGTCCGGACGCGGTGACACGGCGTTGAGGATGGCCGCTTGGTCGGCCTTCGGCGTCTGCGTGACCCACACGCGGAAGTCCTTCGGGATGAGGCCCACCCAGGGATAGACCTCGTGCCAGTGCATGTGGTGCTCGTTGGCCAGCGCATCTTCTCGCCAGTAGTCGAGCTGCGGTGCAGCGCCACCGATCGAGATGCTGCGCCGGCGCGTCGTGCGGGGGCGCGAGCGGAACAATGCGGGTGCCGCGACGACGGCGCGGGGCTTGGCCAGCCGCCGACCATCGGTGTTGTGGGTGACGAAGAGCGCCAGCCCTTGGCGGACGAGCTCGGGATGGGCGCGCCGGCGCTCGCTCTCGGCGTGGTCGAGCGCGGCCTCGAGTCCGTCGTTGACCCGGGGTCTCGACGCGGTCAGCGCGGAGAGGCGGAGCGCGAGCGCGTTGGCAGCAAGGGCGCCCTCGGGGTCAAACCACGAGAACGGCGCACGGGCGGCAACCCCGCGCGCGCCGGCACGCGGCGCGCGCGCCTGTGCTGTCAGTAGCCGGGTGAAGAGCTGTTCGCTGCGGTCGCGCAATGCGCCGATGGTGGCCATCAATGCTCCTTTTCCTGAAACTCACGACCGGGTCGGCAGCGCCACCTCGATCCACAACTTGTCTTTGTGGCGCCTGACCGTGTCTGACGCGGCGGGCATGTCGTTGGTCTGGATCAGGGTTCGGTCGTCCCTGCGCAGCTCGGTGAAGAGCGGCTTGCGGGGAATCGACGGCCACTTCTTCATGGCGGTCAGCGAGACGAGAGAAAGGGCATGTTTTGGCAGCAGTTCGTCGACGAAGTCCTTCGGCGTGCCGTTGTAGCTGCCGTGGTGCGACACCTTGTAGAGCGACGTGCGCGAGAGCAGGTCGCGCCACTTGTCGTCGGCGAGAACCTCCGACCACGTACCCCACTCGGCGTCGCCGGCCAGCAGGACAGTCTGCTCGCCGATCTCGAGGACCAGCACCAGGCTCGTGCCGTTGATGGCGTCCTCCAACGAGGCGGCGGCGCCGAGCCAGTCGGTGTTGGCCCGCTCGCGAAACTCCGCCGCGTCGGGCAGGCTGGCCGCCAGTTCCTTGTACTTCGCCTTGTACTGGGAGGGCGTGAACTCGAAGCGATCGAGGAACCGCAAGGGCGGCGCGTCATCGACGATGACGTCGTCCGCGCTGCCGTCTTCGCTCGCGTCATCCTCACCCGCCGCCGCTCGCACACCCCGCAGGAAATGCTCACCCTTTGGAGGGTCGAGGAGCGCGATGAGCGCCTCGTCGTGGGTCGGTCCGAGTGCGCTGATCTTGACGGCGGGCAGGAGCGGCGTCTTGAAGCTGCGCCTCGCCCGTCGCGGATGGGGCAGATACCGGAACTCGGGATCACCCTTGAAGCCGCTGAGCAACATCTTCTCGGCGTCCTTGTTGGACAGCGAGTTGAGCGCCAGCCAGCCGATCAGCGGGTCGTCGCGGAACCGCCGGTCGAGCGCTACGGCCAGGCGGTGCTGGGCGCGCCGGAGCTTGTCGGCCTTGGGATTGCCCCGTTCTTCGGTCCAGGGCAACCACACCTCGCCCACCTCAACGTCATGCCACAGCTTGACGCGAACCCGGAGATGTGGTCGGCGTGACGGTGGGTCGCAACGACGATGTCGATCCGCGCCTTGCCGTTCTTGGTGACGGTAGCGATGATGTCCTTGGCCACGGTGGTGATCGTGTTGACGACGCCGTTCGGGTGCACGCCACAGTCGACCAGCATCGTCTTCTCGCCCGCGCTGGTCGGGATGAAGAGCAAGAACGCATCGCCGAACCCGACGTTGTACATCCGGATGCGCAACGGGCGCGCTGCATTAGTGCGGGGCATCGAGCCGCCTCAGGTTGAGCCGTTCCCGTACGGCGCGCTTGGGGTCGCCGCTCCAGGCCACCGATCGGAGTCGATGCTCGACGCCGGCGACGAATCCTTGCAACTTGTCGAGGGCCCGGCTGCCTTCGGTGGGGAGCGGTTTGCTGATCACGTACCGAACCGCGCCGTCACTGTCAGCGATCACGGTGACGCCGCCCATCGGCACGACGCCCCCGAGCTCGTCGGCCAGGTCCTTGCGGCGCTGGACAAAACGGATGCTGACCTCCGACCCGACATGGCCGTCGGCGTTGGCCCGCTGGCGGGTATAAAACCCATCAACGGCGATCGTGGCCTCGGGGTCGAGCCCCAGGATTCCGCGGTGCCGCGTCGCCCACCCATGGAGTTCGCTGGCCCAGGCCGCGCTTCGCTCGCTGCCCGAGGACGGCTCGTCCTCCGGTTCGGTCGCCGCAGCAGCGGCGGTGCCGGATCGGGTCTGCGCCATCTGCTTGATCTTGGAGTCGCGGGTTCGCTCCACCAGCCGGCGCTGGACCTGGGGCACGGGTTTGAACTCGCTCGGGTCGACCGGTTCGATTCGGAGCGACGTGTCGGTGAGGGACACGACACCCTGCGGGTAGATCCCCCGGACGCGAAACCCCTCGATGAGATTGGCCCGTAGACGGAGCTCGTCCTCCGGGTAGACGTCGAAGTCGGCTGTCACCAGCGCCCTCAGGTAGTCGCTGAAGGTGAGGTCGACCGGCGGCAGGTAGTCGAAGGCGCCGATGCAGATGTTGAACACTCGCTCCGCGGTGCGGGCCGCGGTCTGCGCCACGCGGAAGACGAGATCTGGGTGCAGCGCACCGGGCAGCAGCACCCCGGAGCCCGCGGTTGCGATGCGAACGAGATCGGCGATCTCCGCCTCGTAGGTCCGCATGAAGCCGTCGATGACCGCGGCGACGAGCAACGAGCCGAGGTCGTGCTCCTCGTCGATCGATTCGTAGGCCGTCCTGTCGGGTTTGTCGAGGGCGGTTCGTAGGGCGGCGCCGGATCCGCTAGCGAAACCGAACTGGTCGGCAAGCGACAGCAACGACCCGGTCTGTGTCAGATCCGTGCGTGCTCGGCCGAGGTGGTCAGCCACAACGTCGGGATACGTGAAGTGCTGAAGAATGGCGACCACATCGGAGAACCCTTCGTGGAAGGCCAAGACATCGCGATTGGTGGGGATCGAGTAGCGCGGCCGCAGCCGCTGGAGGACGGCATGCGTCGTTTCGTGGGCGACGATGTCATGGGACAGGCACGTGTAGACGGTCTGTGCGGGCAAGTTCGGCCCCGGATCATCGGCGCTGGCCCTGAAATAGCCGAAGACCAGCGCGAACAGGTCCTCCTCGAAGTACGCGTTCTCACCTTCGAAGGCATGGGGGAACACCCGGAGTCGCTGATTGCCGCGCCAGCGAAACGGCCGTCCCAGGCCGCGCTCGAAGGCTTCAAGCACGCGCATAACCACCGCGTAGACCATCTGCTGGTGGAAGCGAGGATCGGTCTCCGAGGGATCCAGCCCCTGATTGAGCAGCACGTCCCGCGCGTCGAGATCCACCGGCTCGTAGAAGCAGTCCCGGAGCCCGTCATAATCGATGACCTGGACCAGCCGACCCGATGGACCGGGCTCGAGCTTCTCGTAGGGCACGTCGGCTACGACCGACCGCCCGAAGCGATCGACCATTGGATCGAACGGAAAGATGCGAAGGGGTCGCCGGGCCGCGCGCATACCTAGCTCTCTCGGGCGAAGCGCCGCAGGGAGCGGGCGAGTGATGTGTGTTGGGGAGCCGGTGATCCTCGCCACCGCGCCGGGGGTCTCCGCTCGACGGCCGAGGACTTGATGACGAGGTCGATCAGGCCGTCGACGTCACTGTGGATCGTCACGCCCCGCCGACGTTCGCCCTCCTGCACGAGGTGGACAACAGCCCGAGCGCGCAGCCCGCGGTCGGCCTCGACGCGGAAGGCGCCGGCGACATTCATGACCCGAGCGGGGCGCGCCGGGTCGAGTCCGAAATGGCGGGCATTCTCGACCGCGAACGCTTCGATTTCTGGGACCCACGTCTTGACGCGAGCGCGTGCGTCGTCGCGAACGCCCTTCGCGGCCTGGTCGGCATGGGGATGTTCAGACAGCACCTTGCGCCGCCACTCGAAGGCCCGCTGCGTTGCTCCGACAACTTCGCTGGCGCGGGGCATGCGCACTGCGGCGGGGAGTTCGGCATAGGGCCAGACCAGGGCCTCCTCGGCCAGCGAGCCGGTGTTGGGTGCGAGGCCCCGGCGCTGAAACGCCTCGATCATGTGCGGGCGCAGGCGCGCGTGTTTGCGTCCGAACAACAGCTGGTCGGCGGTGAGGAAGGCGCGGAGGAAGTCGCCGAAATCCAAGTTCGACGCCGGCAGGAAATCGAAGCCGGCGATCACCGCATGGAGTGTGTCGGTGGCCAGGGTCGAAAGCTCCGCGGCAAGGCGACGCACAAGGTCTGGGTGAAGTCGCGCTGAGTATGCACTGGCACCCGCGAGTCCAACGATGTCGGCGGTCTGGTCTCGATAGGTGTCGAGCACGCCCTCGATGTAGGCCGACGTCAACCGGATGGAACGTTGGTGGTGTCCCTCCTCGGTCGCGTAGCGCTCCAGATCCGGCGCGTCGGGGAACCCGCGAACTTCTGCACCGAGAGCGGCGGCTTCGCTGAACTGCCGACCGAGCGCGAACAGCGCCAGCGGTCGATCGCCTTTGGGGCGCAGATCGACGCCCGCCTCGCGAATCGCCCGCCTGACGACGGGCTTCTCGGCACAGCGCACCAGCATCGCCATCAGGTCGGCGAGGGACTCGTGAAACGCCTGTCCGTCGTCGCCCTCGTTCCAATCGTCGCGCAGCCCCGAGAGCACGGGGTGGGCGGCTTGATGGGCGACGACGTCATAGGAGAGGCAGGTGTAAATCGTCTGCCCCGGCGCGTTCGTGCCGGTCACCGACTCGGCGGAGAACTGGCCGAAGAGCAAGGCGAAGGAACCAGGATCGAAGCACGCATCCTTGATGTCGAGCGCGTGCGGAATCACTTTCAACGGCCGGCCCGCGCTCCACACGATCGGCCGCCCCAGGCCGCGCTCGGCGGTCTCGAGCACCTTCATCGCCACGGCGTAGACCATCTGCTGGTGGAACTGCGGGTCGCGCTCCGATGGCGCCAGGCCCTGGTTGAGCAACACGTCGGAGGCGTCGAGATCGACGGGGGCGAGCACCGTCCCTTTGACGACGTCGAGGTCGATCACTTCGACGAGACGACCCGCGGGCCCCGGCTCGAGCGGCTCGTACGGCACGCGCAGCACGCACGGGTCGCGGAAACGATCGACCATTGGATCGAAAGCGAACACGCGGAGTGGCCGGTACGTGTGGGGTGTCTCACCACTCACGTTGGCTCTGCTTCGCCGACCAGCCATCGACGTGCCTCCTTCGTGTCGCGGGGACGCTATATCCCCTGAGCAACGTCATGCTGGCCGATACGGTTTTCCGGTGACACGTAGGGCATGGCTCTTCATCACGTTCTGCGTTCTTATGCTGGTAGCGCCGATGGCCGCTCGTGCCGCCGGGACGACGCCGAGCACGACGTGGTCGAGCGTGTCGAACAACCAACCCTCCGGCACGATCGACGCGCAGGTGTACGCCGCCAGCGCGCAGCCGGGTGGACCCGACGTGCAGGGGACGGTCGAGGTGCACGACCAAAGCAAGTCGTACGGGACGTTCCCCGCGTACCGCGCGCCCGGTGGTCCGATCGGCAGCAACGTGAAGCTGGCCACGGTGCCCGCCGGCACGCGGCACTTCGTCGCCACGTATTCGGGCGACGCCAATTACGCAGCGAGCTCCGAGTCGGTCACCGCCACGGTGCTGGCACGCAAAACGACCGTCGGGGTCAACGGCTCCGAGGGCCGGGGCCCGTTCCACTGCCCGCCCGGTCAACGGTACGGGACGTGCCCGTCGTCCGATGTCGCCGAAGGCAAGCCGGTGACCTTCACCGCATCGATCAAGGATGAGTCCGGCGCGCCCAACCCCTCCCCGCCCCGGCCCTCGGGCACGGTGACGTTCCTCGACAACGGCAGCGCGGCGACGTCCGTGCAAGCCAAGGACAACGTGGCGACGTGGACCGTGGCGTTGCCCCCGGGCAACCACTCCATCTCGGCCACCTACGCCGGCGATGCCTACTGGTCGCCGGGCGGCACCAACGGTCAGTCGTGGACGGTCAACGTCGTGCGCGACTCGTCGGCGGGCGCCATTAACGCGACGCGGCCGCGCACGGGAGCGACAACCGTGAGCACGCGACCCGGCGCGAGCGGAGGGTCGGCGACGACCGCGCCACGCACATCAGACCGCGACGGGGTAGACGCGGCCGAGGAGGGCGATGATCCCGCGGCATCGGGCGGGTCGGATGGCGACACCGACGCGACGATGCAGCTCACCTCGCCGCCGGACGATGAAGGTGACGGCGGCGCGTGGGGTGTGCTTGCGCTGACTGGGTTGGTGATCGGCGGGGCCGGCGTGGGCGTCGGTGTCTGGCGCCGGCGCATGCTCCGAGCGTGAGCGCGAGGCGCGATTCTGCAATCTTGCGCTGGCGGTGGCCTACGGAGCGTCGTCGCGACATCGATCGCGGCGAGAGGGAGGCACCATGGCTGAGGACCGTCCCACCGCCGAGGAGAGTGACGGCGCCGAACCCGATTCGGATCTCGAGGATCTCCCCGTTGACTCCGAGGACGCCACCAACGTCAGCTGACCGCTACCTGAGGTGGTCCGCGGCGACCTTCTTCGGCACGACCATGCGCCACGCGTCGAGGACGAGCTCGCGTAGCTCGTCGTCGGTGATGGCGTCCAGGCGTACCTCCACCCAGTTGTAACGAAGGTTGGACGTCGACGGCATGGAGAACTTGTCGGGCTCGGCGGCAACCAGCGCGGCGCGCTCCTCCTTCGGGAAGGCGAAGCCCATGGTCGACTCGTCCCGCGAGAACGCCAGGTACACGATCTGGCCGACCCGGAACTTCACACGATCGCGTACGAGTGCCTCATAGGACCTGGGCAGGTCAGCGACCAGCGCACGCACATCCTCGATCGTCACCACGCTCTAGGGCTTTATCACGGCTGCCGCGCGGGTAGGTAGTCCCTATGGCCAAGCTGAGTCCGAAACAGCGCGCCAAGCTTCCTGCCAAGAAGTTCGGCTTGCCGGAGAAGGCGCGCACGCCCGAAGCCCGCAAGGAAACGGGCAACTACCCCGTGCCCGACCGCGGCCACGCCATCAGCGCCAAGCGGCTTTCCCGCAAACAGCGCAAGGACGGCAACCTCACCAAGGACGAGTTCGACCGCATCAACCGCAAGGCCGACAAGGTCCTCAAGGAGAGCAGCTAAAGCTCGCGTTGCATCAGGACGAAGTCGAGGCGCTGGCCCCACTTATCGCCGATGCCGGGCATGCGACCTACTTCGGCGAAGCCGGGACGCGCGTGGAAGGCGATCGAGCCGGTGTTGTTGCCGTCGATGCCCGCGACTATGACGTGCCAACGGGCTCGCCCCAGTGGCTTTCGGCAACGTGGATCAAATGCTCAATCGTGTAGCCGGGCCAGCGTTCGGAGTCACGGAACTCGCCGTAAGTCGCCCAGCCGATGACGGGCATCGTCCGCGCCAACGGCCACCAGGACGGGCATGTCGGCGGTGCGTTTCTCGGCGAGCCACCCCGGCGTTCCTCGGCGGTATGGCGCGTCTTGGTCCACTCATGTGTCGTGGTGTCGAGCAGCGCGTTGTAGATCTCAGCGATCGTGGGAAGGTCGGCCTCCTCGGCCGGCCGGACGCTCACTCCGGCACCGTCTTGCGTTCACCGGGCGATTCTCCGCGCATAGAGCGGGACAATCGCCCGGTGAACGGCTAGGAGCTCTTGCGCTGCGCCTTCTTGGTCTCGACCGCGTCGGCGAGTCGGGCGACCTTGTCGGCTGAGGCAACGGCCTTGCGCTGCTTGGCCAGCGCGTCTGACTCGGCGCTGACACTGGCCAGGCGGGTTTGGCGCTCGGTGGCCGCGACGCGCTCGTCGCGCTTCTGATCGACCTTGGCCACAACCGCTTCGGCTCGCCGGGCCTGGGCGTCGACCTTCTGCTGCGCCTCGCGTTTCTCATCCTCGATGGCCTGCTCTCGCTCGCGGGCCTTCTCGTCCGCCAGGCGGCGGTCCCGCGCGACCTGATCGCGGCGCTGGCGCAACTCGGCGTCGGCCTGGGCTCGCTTCTGGTCGGCCTTGACCTCGAGTTCAATCGCCCGGCGCAGCTCACTGATCTTGGCCTGCTGGATGCGGCCTTCCTCGACCAGCTCGTCGTCGCGCAGGAGCGCGCCCACGAACTGCTTGGTGCCGGCTTCGAATCCCTCGAAGACCATGGCCGGCGGCCAGGCTGCGTTCTGCGTCTGGCCGGTCACCCGCTCGATGGTTGAGAGCGGGAGGCGCAGGCCGTCGAGCGTGGCCTTCACCAGGGTGCGGGGAATGGCGGTCAGTTGCATCGCAGTCTCCTCAGTCCGTGTTCTGCGCGTGGTCGAGCGCGGCGGCGGTTCGCTTGGCTTGCTCGGCGCGTTGTTCAACGGCGCGCGCCTCGGCTTCGGCGGCGACGCGGTCGGCGACGGCGTCGACTTCCTCGCCGGCCACCGCGGCCTGCTCATTGGCGGTCTGACGCTGGGCCGCTGCCTCACGGGCGCGTGCTTCGCGCTCGACCTGCGCCTCGGCCTGGAGCCGCTGCCGCTCGAGCCGCTCGCGCTCAATCGCCTCGGCCTCCTCAGCCGCGATGCGCTGACGCTCGACTTCGAGTTCGCCCTCGCGGGTTGTCATCTCGGCCTTGGCGGTCTCCCGCTCGGCGGCCGCGGCGTCCTTCTTCGCTTGCTCGGCCACGTCCGCCTTGGCCTGGTGAAACTTGCCCTCTTGGCGAAGGTCCTCATCGCGGATGACGGTGCCAACCACTTCCTTGGCCTTGCCCTTCACGCGGTCGAGGAACCCGCCCTCGTCGGGCGCATCGGGGACAGCGTTACTCATGCTCATTCTCCTCGGGGTCCGCCGTCTCACGGCCCTGCGGCCGGAACGTGAGGGCCTCATACCCCGTCGGCTGAGAATCAAGCGCGCCGCGCTCATTTGCTACGGCCGCGCGATCTCCAACGGCGTGTGGCGGGCGAGGGTGACGAAGTCGGAGTCGGCGTGCAGCACGGGAACGCCCGCTCGAATCGCAATCGCAGCGATGAGGCAGTCCATCAGCCGGCGAACGGTTTGGCCTTCGCGGCGGCAGGTGCGGTACAGCGCCGCCGCCTCCTCGTAGTCGGCCGGCTCGGTTGGGAGCAGCGACGCCCGGGCCAGCAGGCGGCGGAGGTCACGGAGATGCTCCTCGCTCCGGGCGCCGGCCAGCACTTCCATGCGAATCGGATGACACGTCGCGAGCTCGGCGGCGAGAAGCCGGTCCACTCGCTTGCACACCGGACTGCCGGTGTCGCGCAGAAACTCAATCCACGCCGAGCTGTCGATAAGGATCATCCAGCGCGGGTGTCGCGCATCTCGTCGAGGTCACCTTCCCATCCGGAGCCCCGCATACGGCGAGCGACATCAAGTTCGAGCGGTTCGGCGGCGAGCGCCCGTAGCGCGAAGTTGACGGCGTCGCGCTTGGTCGCAAAGTTGTAGCGGTCCATCACCCGACGACAAGCATCTTCGTCGATGTCGATGTTGGTGCGTGCCATACACCTACGATACACCTGAGGCCGGGTCCTAACGTTCCGGCGTGCAGCCGTGTGAGGAATGTGGGTTCGTCTACGACCTGAGCGAGGCGCGTGGCGCGGCGGCGGCGATTCGCGGCGGCGTCAGCGAACTCGTCGATCTCCTCGGCGAGGGCGCCGACCTCAGAACGCGGCGGCAACCGGAACTGTGGTCGCCGCTCGAGTACGGGTGCCACGTCCGCGACGTGTTGCTCGTGCAGCGCGAGCGCGTGCTCGAGGCCCGCCGGACTGAGCGACCGACGTTCACGCCGATGGGTCGCGACGAGCGCGTCGAGCACGACGGGTACGCCGAGCAGGATCGCGCTGACGTCGCACGCCAACTCACCGACGCCGCCGCCCTGTTCGCCAACGCGCTGACCCGGATCGGTCCCAACGAATGGGAACGCACGGTCACGTACAACTACCCGCGAGCGGCCGAGCGCACGCTGTCATGGGTCGCTCGAGTACCTCAACCCCGGCGGGTCGAAGAAGGACCGCATCGCGCTGCGGATGATCAAGGACGCCGAGCGCAGTGGCGAGCTTCGCCCGGGGCAGACCGTGGTGGAGCTGACCAGCGGCAACACCGGCACCGGCCTGGCAATCGTCTGCGGCGTCAAGGGCTACCCGTTCGTCGCGGTGGTGTCGCGCGGCAATTCGGCTGAACGGGCGCAGATGATGCGGGCGCTCGGTGCCGAGATCGTCCTCGTCGACCAGGTCGAAGGCGCCAGTGACGGTCACGTCTCCGGCGACGACCTGGCGCGGGTGGAGACAGCCGCGCAGCAACTCGCGCTCGAGCGCGATGCGTACCGCGCCGACCAGTTCCGTCTCGCCGGCAACGTCGCCGCGCACCAGTTCGGCACCGGGCCGGAGATCTGGGAGCAGTCGGGCGGCACCGTCGAGGTGTTCTGCGAAACTTCGTCGGCTCCGGCGGCACCTTCGCCGGTGTCGCCGCGCACCTCAAGACGCAGAACCCGGCGATCGCCTGTTACGTCCTGGAGCCCGACAACGCGAGCCATCGCATCCAGGGCGGCGGCTACTCGATGCCGGCGCTGCCCCTGCTTGACGATGCGCTTGTCGACGGCACGGTGACCGTGACCGACGACGACGCCATCGAAGGCGCGCGCCGTCTCGCTCGCACCGAGGGAATCCTCGCGGGCTTCTCGTCGGGCGCGTGCCTCGTCGCCGCCGAGAAGCTGGTGCGCGAGCGGCACCCAGGCGCGACCGCCGCCAGCTCTAGCGCACCACGTCGGCGGCGCGGACGCCAGCGCCCAACATCTGCCGCGGCCGGTTGAGGACGTTCGGTGCCCCGGTGTGGAAGATGTGCAGATGTGTGATCACCACATCGCCCGGCCGGCCGGTCAGCTCGACGGCCCGCAACGGGATGCCGTCGATGTCGTGATCGGTGTCGAGCAGTTCACGCCGGGGATTGTCGGGCGTGCCGCCGCGGCGGAGCTGGTCGAGCCACGGATCCTGTTTCATGAACCGGCCCCACGTGACGCCGTTGCCTGAGGTCGGTTCGGGAAGCCCCTGCGCGTAGCGCTCGACGAGACGATGCGAACCCGACAGCAAGAGCGTCCCGCCACCTTCGGGTTCGACATCGTCGAAGAACGCGAACAGCTTCACCGCAAAGACCGGCCACGTCGGCTGCTCGAAACCGCAGTCCATATGCCAGCCGTTGGGCATGGCCCACGGCCCCGGACCCGGCATGGTCAGCAGTATCTGCGCGCCCGGCACCTTCGGTGGCTCCCAGCCGCCGGGGGCGAAGATGGCGTCGAGTGCCTCCCGCACACTCGAGTTGTCGATGAACGGTGCGAAGACGTGCCGTCCTTTGAGCGCCTTGAAGCTGACCAGCAATCGGGTGGACCAGGTGGACGGGTCGGCCAGCCGCGTTTCGGTGCGTCGCTCGACGAAGCGCCACACGGTGTCGCGAATTGCCGCGGCCTGGTCGGCGCTCAGCGCACCGTCCAACCGGACGATCCCGGTCTCGTCGAAGCGATCGCGAACATCCTCACCGCGCACGGGCGAAGTCTTGACCGGGCCAGGGCAATGCGCTCCGGAATTTCGGCGGCGGGTTACTCCTCGCCCGAGTAGCGCTCCCACGCCGACTGGCGGGTGGTACCCAGCGCCTCGCCGATGCGGGCCCAGGTCACGCCGCGGTCGCGCAACATGCGGACGACCATGCCAACGGTCTGATCGACGCGATCGCGAGACGCGGCCACCTGCACCATGCGCTCGAGGAGAGCGTCGTCATCGAGCGCGCCCCAGTCGGCGAGGGCGGCGGTCGAGTCGTCGAGGAGGACGTCGTCACACAACCGCACGCAGTCGTCGCAGATGTAGACGCCGGGACCGGCGATGAGCTTCTTGACCTGGTCCTGCGACAGGCTGCAGAACGAGCAGTGCAGCTTCTGGTCGGTCGCGACGGGCATCCGGCTCCTCCTCGGCACGCTGTCAGGCTAACCCTGACAGCACGTCAGGTTAAGCCTGACACCGGGCCGCGGGCAAGTTCCACCGGAAAGAGGCGACACACACCGGTGCGCTCCAGCAGCTCATGGACCGTCGGTGTGACCCCAACGATCCGGAGGCGGTCGCCAATCGGTGCGGTGCCGCCGTTGAGAGTGATCAACGCGCGGACGCCTGGGAGGTCGAGCGAGCGCAACGCACCCAGGTCCATGACGACGCGCTGGCCGTCCTCCGCCAGGAGACTGTGCAAGGCGGCCTCGAGCAGGGTGGCACTCTCCTGGTTCAAGCTCCCACGGAGTCGGAGCCGCACGCATTCAGCGTCGGCGCTGACGTCGATCTCGAATTCCGCACCGCGCTCGGCGCGCACCATGGTCACAATGCGTCGTTCCGGAGCCAGTCGGGTGGCGTGGCGAGCGGATCGTCACTACGGGTTTCACGCACGCCAAACGACAGGCGCGAAACCATGTGGATACCGAGGTAGAGGGGCGCCTCGATGGCGATGAGCAGAGCTTTGAGAAACGGCACGATCGGCACTCCATACGGAGAAGGTCGCGACCTGCCTGTTCAAGTCACTCCAGGGTTACCCTCGCCAAATGCGCGCCAAACGCACTGTGTCGGTGTCGAATCGTGGGAAACCCATGATTCGACACCGACACTCGGCTTTGGGGGATGACACGGGGGCGATACTGGCCGTGTGATGGCTGACTCTTTCGCCCTGGGCGATGTGCAGGCCGCGGCGGCACGGCTCGAGGGCGTCGTCCACCGGACGCCGGTGATGACCTCGCGCACGCTCGACACGCAGGTGGGCGCGTCGGTGTTCGTGAAATGCGAAAACTTCCAGCGGACGGGCTCGTTCAAGTTCCGCGGCGCGTACAACCTGATCTCCCAGCTGCCGCCCGACGCGCGGCGGGCCGGCGTGTGCACGGTTTCGTCGGGCAATCACGCGCAAGCGGTCGCGCTGGCCGCCGCCGAGCTCGGCCTCCGCGCCGTCGTGTCGATGCCCGCCGACGCGCCGGCCAACAAGCTCGACGCAACACGCGGCTACGGCGCCGAGGTGGTGGTCTTCGACCGCAACGAGATCACCCCATACGACGAAGGGGTGCGGCTTCGAGCGCGAGACCGGGCTGCGGTTCGTCAGCTCGCACGACGACCCGCGCATCTCGGCCGGCGCCGGGACGGCGGCGCTCGAGCTGCTCGACGACGCCGGGCACCTCGACGTGTTGATCGCGCCGATCGGCGGTGGCGGCGGCATGGCGGGGTACGCGACGGTCATGAAATCACTGGCGCCCGACTCGCGTGTCGTCGGCGCCGAGCCGGCGGCGTCAGCCTTGGCGCAACGATCGCTGGCCGCTGGGGAACGACTCACCGTCGACCCCTTCGACACCATCGCCGACGGCCAGCGCCTACGGATCCTCGGCGCGCTCCCGTTCGAGGCGCTCCAACGAACCGTCGACGTGGTCGTCTCCGTCACCGACGCCGAGATCGTCGCTGCCATGCGATTCCTCTTCGAACGGCTCAAGGTCGTCGCCGAGCCAAGCGGCGCGATCGCGCTGGCCGCGCTCCTCGCCAGCAAGGTCGACGTCGCATCGCAACGCGTCGGCGTGATCCTCTCCGGCGGCAACATCGACGTCGCCCGCTTTTCCCGACTTCTGGACACTTAGCGCCCTGGGAGGGCGGTAAGTGTCCAGAAGTCGATTGCGTGGTTAGCGCTTGGCGGCTTTGCGGACCTCGTCGGCTTGGACGAGTTCCTCGAGTTCGGCCTGGATGGTTTCGGCCGACTCGCCCTCGACGTGGAACTGGGGCAGGCGTTTGGCGATCCAGTCCGGCAACCACCAGTTGGCGTCGCCCAAGAGTTCCATAGTGGCGGGAACCAGGACCATGCGGACGATGGTGGCGTCCACGAAGATCGCGGTGGCCAAGCCGATGCCCATCATCTTGAGGAACACCTCCGACGAGAGCACGAAGGCGAGGAACACCGAGATCATGATCGCCGCCGCGGCGGTGATCACTCGGGCGGTGTGCGCGAGCCCATCGGCGACCGCGCTGGCGTTGTCGCCGGTGCGGACGTACTCCTCACGGATGCGCGACAGCAGGAACACTTCGTAGTCCATCGACAGCCCGAACAGGATGGCGAACATCATCATCGGGATGAAGCTCGGGATCGGCACCGCCTCGTGGATACCGAACAGCCCGCCCAGCCAGCCGCCCTGGACCGCCATGGCCACGACGCCATAAGCGGCGGCGACCGACAGCAGGTTCATGATCGCGGCCTTGAGCGGAACCAGCAGCGAACGGAAGACGACGAGCAGCAACAGGAACGACAACACGATCACCACGCCGATGAAAATGCCGAGGCGGTCGGCGGTGTACGTGGTGGCGTCGACACTTGCGCCGGTCGTGCCGCCCACGAAGACCGACACGTTGGCCCCGGTGACCTGCGGCAGGAGGTCGTCACGCAGTCGCTTCACGAGGTCCTGGGTTTCCTGCGACTGGGGTGACGACCTCGGATAGACCACCAGCAGCGCGACCTTGCCATCGGGGCTGGGGACCGGCGGGCTCACAAATGCCACGTTCGGGTCGGTAGCCACGGCACCTCCAACGGGCGCGGCCGCCGCCGGCGGTGTTCTGTCCGTCGGGAGTGGTGGCGACCAACAGGAGCGGACCGTTAAAGCCGGCGCCGAACCCCTCGCTCAGCAAGTCATGGGCGCGGCGGGTGGTGAAATCCTCCGTCGAGTTGCTGGCATCGGGGAAGCCGAAGTGCATGTTGCGGGCGGGCGCGGCGAGAGCGAGCAACACCACCACGCACACAATGGCGGCCGGCCACGGGCGCCGCTGCACGATGCGGCTCCAGCGGTAAGCGAACGACTCGCGATCGCCCGCCTCCCTGCGATTGACGAACGGCACACGGAAGCGGTCGATCTTGTCGCCGATGAAGCCGAACATCGCCGGCAGCAACGTGACCGACGCCAGCATCACAATGAGCACGACGGTGGTGGCGCCCACCGCCAGACCGCGCAGGAAGCCGAGGTTCATGACGAAGAGGCCGAGCAACGAGATGATCACGGTGCAGCCGGCGAAGATGACGGCGCGTCCGGACGTGGTGATCGCGGTGATCACCGCGGCGCGCGACTCGAGCCCGCTGTGGAGCGCGGCGCGGTACCGGGTGACGATGAACAACACGTAGTCGATGCCGACGCCGATACCGATCATGGCGGCCACCTGCGGCGCGAAGTCGGGCACCTCGAGGACGTTGGCCAACAACCCGACCAGGCTCAGGCCGATCCCCAGACCCACGACCGCGATCAGGATCGGCAGGCCCATGGCCAGGAGCGAGCCGAAGCTGACGACGAGGATCAGCGCCGCCACCAGCAGGCCGAGGCCTTCGGAGCTGAACTCGGTCTGCTCGGTGCCCTGCAGCATGAAGCCGGCCAGGTCGACCTGGAGGTCGGGGCGGTCGACACGCTTGGCCAACGCGACGAGCGCCTTGCCGTCGTCCAGCTCGTAGTCGGAGATCGTGACGTCGATGCGCAGCGTGCCGTAGGCGATGGCGCGTTCGGGCGCGATCTGGCGTTCGCCCTCGGCGGAGAACGGCGAGATCACCTCGCCGACGTGGGGCTGCTGGTCGAACTGGCCGAGGATGTCGCCGATCGCCGCCTTCACGCCGGGGTCGTCGACCGTCTTGCCCTGCAGCGCCTTGAACACGACGCTGATGTCGTCACCGGCGCGCGCCGGGAAGCTGTCCTCGAGCAGCGCCTGGGCCTTGTCGGACTCCGACCCGGGAGTGCTGAACGTGAAGTCGTAGTCGCCGGCGCCGGCGCCGGCAGCCATCACGGTGCCCAACAGCAACACGATCCACGCAACCAACACCCGCCACCGGCGGCGGTAGGACCAGTCGGCCAGGCGCACCAGCATCGTGGGGCGCGTCGGCGTTGTGCTCATAGATCAGCCTCCTCGGGGCGGCGTTCGGCCTCGTTCGTAGTGTGTGACGACCCCCAAACGCAAAACTCATCTGTGCCTCTGCGTCCTCGCCGCCCTACGGGACGGCTGCGGCGCGGTGCGATGGGGGACCCCCAGCCCCCATCGCCTCACCAGAGGTCGGTGCGAACTGCTAGCTAGCGTTCACATCGTGCTAAGTAGATAGGTGTGACCACGACGTTGGCGCCACCGGGGGGCAGGCCGACCGCCCTGCGCTCGACGGTGGGCCGCAAGCAGATCATGGCCATCACCGGCCTGCTGATGCTGCTCTTCATCGTCGGACACGTTGCCGGGAACATGAAGTTCTTCTTCGGCGAAGAAGCGTTCGACCACTACTCGCACTGGCTGCGCTCGCTGCTCGAGCCCCTACTCCCGCACGGCTGGTTCCTCTGGATGATGCGCGGCGGGCTCACCGCTGCGGTCGTGCTGCACATCTGGGCGGCCACGTCGCTGGCGCGCCAGAGCCGGGCCGCCCGGCCGGTGCGCTACGTCAAGACCGCCAACGTGCAGGCCACCTACGCCAGCCGCACGATGCGCTGGGGCGGCGTCATCATCCTGCTGTACCTGATCTTCCACCTGCTCGACCTGTCAGTGGGCACCGTCAACCCCGACTTCGTGCGCGGCGCGGTGTTCCGTAACACCCAGGCCAGCTTCGACCGCTGGTACGTGAGCGCGTTCTACATCCTGGCGAACGGCGCTCTCTGCCTGCACCTGTACCACGGCATCTGGAGCATGGTCCAGACGCTCGGCGCCAACCGGCCGAGGTACGACATGGCGTTGCGGCGCCTGTCACAAACCGTCGCCGTGGTGATCTTCCTCGGATTCATCTCGCTGCCCATCGCGGTGCTGGTCGGGTACGACGGATGACGTTCACCCAGACTGACCAACCATGGGTCGAGGCCCCGTCAGGGACGGGGCCGGTGTTGACCGCCAACGTCAAGGCCGAGGGCACTCCCATCGAGGAGACGTGGGACACCCACCGGTTCAACCTCAAGCTGGTCAACCCGGCCAACAAGCGCAAGCACACGATCATCATGGTGGGCACTGGGCTGGCTGGTGGGGCCGCCGCCGCGTCGCTGGGTGAGCTGGGCTACCACGTCAAGACGTTCTGCTATCAGGACAGCCCGCGCCGGGCGCACAGCATCGCCGCGCAGGGCGGCATCAACGCGGCGAAGAACTACCGCAACGACGGCGACAGCGTCTTCCGGCTCTTCTACGACACGGTCAAGGGCGGCGACTTCCGCTCCCGTGAAGCCAATGTGTTCCGGCTCGCACAGCTCAGCGTCGACATCATCGACCAGTGCGTGGCCCAAGGCGTGCCGTTCGCCCGTGAGTACGGCGGCCTGATCGACACCCGCAGCTTCGGTGGCGCCCAACTCATGCGCACGTTCTACGCGCGGGGCCAAACCGGCCAGCAACTGCTCATCGGCGCGTACCAGGCGCTGGAGCGTCAGATCGCGGCGGGTACCGTCGAGATGCACACGCGTCACGAGATGCTCGAGTTGATAGTGGTCGACGGCCGGGCCCGCGGCATCGTCACGCGGGACATGGTCACCGGCGAGATCGAGTCGCATTTCGGCGACGCGGTGGTCCTCGCCACCGGCGGCTACGGCAACGTGTTCTTCCTCTCCACCAACGCCAAGGGCTGCAACACCAGCGCGATCTGGCGGGCCCATCGCAAGGGCGCGCTCTTCGCCAATCCGTGCTTCACCCAGATCCACCCCACGTGCATTCCGGTGGCCGGCGACCACCAATCGAAGCTCACGCTGATGAGCGAGTCGCTGCGCAACGACGGCCGGGTCTGGGTACCGAAGCAGGGCGGCGACCCGCGGCCGCAGGACAAGATTCCCGAGGACGAGCGCGACTACTACCTCGAGCGCATGTACCCCGCCTTCGGCAACTTGGTGCCGCGCGACATCGCGTCTCGCGCCGCCAAGCGGGTGTGCGACGAGGGGCGGGGTGTCGGGCCCGGCGGCCTCGGCGTCTACCTCGACTTCTCGAAGGCGCAGGGCGGGCCGGCGGCCATCAACGCCAAGTACGGGAACCTCTTCGACATGTACGAGCGCATCACCGGCGAAAACCCGTACGAAGCGCCGATGCGTATTTACCCCGCGGTGCACTACACGATGGGCGGTCTGTGGGTCGACTACAACCTGATGACCACCATCCCCGGGCTGTTCTGCGCCGGCGAGGCCAACTTCTCCGACCACGGTGCCAACCGCCTCGGCGCCAGCGCGTTGATGCAAGGCCTGGCCGACGGCTACTTCATCCTGCCGGCGACGCTCAGCGACTACATCGGCAGCAACAGCTTTGCGCCGGTGCCGCCGGATCACCCGGCGACGCGCGAGGCCGAGGCCGCGGTCGATCAGCGGGTCGACACGCTGCTCGGCGTGAACGGCACGCGCACGGTCGACTCGTTCCACCGCGAGCTGGGTCAGGTGATGTGGGACTACTGCGGCATGAGCCGCAACGCCGAAGGTCTGCGCAAGGCCATCGACCGCATCCCCGAGTTGCGCGAGGAATTCTGGGCCAACGTCAAGGTGCCAGGGGTCAAGGAAGATCTCAACCAATCCCTCGAGAAGGCGGGCCGGGTCGCCGACTTCTTCGAACTGGGTCGGTTGATGTGCATCGACGCGCTGCACCGCAACGAGAGCTGCGGCGGCCACTTCCGTGAGGAGTACCAGACGCCCGAGGGTGAGGCGCGGCGCGACGATGACAACTATGCGTACGTCGCGGCGTGGGGCTTCGACGGCGAGAACGGCCCGCCCGTCCTGCACAAGGAACCGCTGCACTTCGATCACGTGCATCCCGCGCAACGGGACTACAAGTGAAATTGACCCTCAAGGTGTGGCGCCAGCCGCGTGGCGTGACGGAGGGGGCGATGGCCACCTACGTCGCCGAGGACGTCAGCCCTGACATGTCGTTCCTCGAGATGCTCGACGTGGTCAACGACAAGCTCACCCTCGAGGGCCAGGACCCAATTGCCTTCGATCACGACTGTCGCGAGGGCATCTGCGGCACATGCGGCATGGTGATCAACGGCGTGGCCCACGGGCCCGAGCGGGCCACGACGACCTGTCAGCTGCACATGCGCCACTTCCGCGACGGCGACGAGATCTACATCGAACCGTGGCGGGCCGCCGCGTTCCCCGTCATCAAGGACCTCGTCGTCGACCGCAGCGCGTTCGATCGCATCATCCAGGCCGGCGGCTACATCACTGCGCCCACCGGCGCGGCGCCGGAGGCCCACTCGGTGCTGGTGCCCAAGCCCGACGCCGACGCGGCGTTCGAGGCGGCGGCGTGCATCGGCTGCGGGGCCTGCGTCGCCGCCTGTCCGAACGCCTCGGCGATGCTGTTCACCGCGGCCAAGGTCGCCCACCTGGCCCACCTGCCGCAGGGCCAGCCCGAGCGGTCCGCCCGGGTGCGCAGCATGGTGACAACCCACGACGACGCCGGGTTCGGGAACTGCACGAACATCGGCGAGTGTTCGGCCGTTTGCCCCAAAGAGATCAAGTTGGACACCATCACCGTGCTCAACGGCGACTTGTTCAGAACTACCGTCGGACCCTTGTAGGATTTAAACCTCTGGGGAGCGAAAGTTTCCTCGGGACACAACGGCGAACGGCGAACCCGGGGGAACGGGAATGGGACAGTTGTATACGGCCTTGCTGGCCATGTGGCACTGGGCCGATCGAGGGATCTCGACGGCAATTCCCCGGCGCCTGCAGACGCGCCTCGCCGCGGCGATGGTGCCGCTGGCGGTCGGCATGGTCGTGATCGGCCTGGTCGGCCTCGGCGTCCGCGTCGGCAGCGACACCACCGCGACACGCGTGGCGGTCGGCGGCCTGCAGACCCGGTTGGCGAGCGCAGCGGCGCTACCTCCCATCGCCACAAAGCCGGCGGCCTCGTCCACCACCGCGGCACCCCCGCCGCCGGTGTTGCAGCCCGCGTCGCCCGCGGTGCGCGGCGCGCTGCCCGCCGGGAAGGGCATGTGGATGTACCAGCCCAAGGCGGTGGAGGGGGGCAACGCGCAGGCGATCATCGCCCGGGCCAAGGCGGTCGGGCTCACGCACATATTCGTGCGCACGGGGTCGTCGAAGACCGGCTTCTACGCCGGCGACTTCCTCGCCCAGATCCTGCCGGTGGCGCACGAGCACGGCGTCCGCATCTATGGATGGGACTTCCCCTACCTCGACAACATCCAGGACGACATAAACCGGGCGGTGGCGGCCATCACGTTCACCGCGCCCGGCGGTCACCGCATCGACGGCTTCTCGTCCGACATCGAGTTTCCGAGCATGGGCGTGAAGGTCACGCCGGCCAATGCGCTCGCGTACGGCCACGGGCTGCGCGACGCGGTGGGGACGCAGTACCCGCTCATCGCGACGGTCCCCCGTCCGTCGCACAAGATCAAGTTCTACCCGTACCCCGAGGTGGTCTCGGCCTTCGACGCGATTGCGCCGATGGTGTACTGGCTCAACCGTGAGCCGGTAAGCGACGTCACTGGAGCGCTTCGGGACCTGGCCAAGTTCGGCAAGCCGGTGATCCCGATCGGCCAGGCCTACGACGGCGCCGCCGACCACGGTCCGCCCGGTGTGCCCAACCGCTTCGCGATCCATTCGTTCATGCGCGCCGCCGAGGAGCATGGTGCGATGTCGGTGTCGTTCTGGTCCTGGCAGCACGCGTCGCAGGAAGCGTGGGATGCGATCAAGGACGCAGTCGAGTTCACGCTGCCGGTAACACCCGACGCGGTGTTCACACCCGCGGAGGTGCGCCAGTACCAGCACATGCTCACCAGCCTCGGCTTCCCAACCGCGATCGACGGCGTGTGGGGCCCGGCGGTGATCGACGCGATCACCGCCTACCAGCGGGCGGCCAACCTCCCGGTCACCGGCGTCATCGATGCCGCCACCAAGAAACTCCTCCTCCACCCCATCCTCGCCCCCCTCCTCGGCCGCTAACCGCCATGTGTCGGTGTCCAATCGGGGTTTTTCTTCGATTGGACACCGACACTTGGCTGTTAGCGGGAGGCGGTCGCCCAGGCGACGCCGGTGAGGCCGTCGGCCTCGGTGGCGGTGAGGCGGCAGAGCGCTCGGGCGATGCCGGCGCCCGACTTGATGGGTGCCGGCCAGCGCGGTTCGAGCTGGACGCGCACGTCGCCCGCCGCAGCCACGCCGGCGGCGAGTAGGCCGTCGGGGCTGAGGACGGGAACGAGTTCGTCGGTCACGAACGCGTCGGCGCCGAGACGACCGTTCACCGCCGCCGATCCGACCGAGCCGTACGTGTCGAGGGCGATCCGCTGCTCGGCGACGAGGACCTCGCCGTGCACGCGCCACAGGTCGCCGACCCGCTCCCATTCGAGGTCGAGACCCAGCGCGACGATGTCGCCCCGCTCGTCGCCCAGCGCGTCGAGCGGATCGTCATAGCCGACCGCGAACGCCTCCATGCCGGCGGACCAGTGCTCGTCGGGCGTCTCGCAGGTGAGCGACACCCAGAGCCCGTCGGTACGGACGTCGAGCCCGCGGTGGCGGGGCAGTTCGTCGTCCCGCAACGCAATGAGCGCGTGCCGGCCCAACCCCACGACCGCGGCCCAGCACGAGTTGGCGTCGAGCGAGACGTAGCCGCCGAACGCACCGTCGTCGGCGGCGAAGTCGAGGTGGAGACCTTGTTCAGACGGCGGCACCGCGTGTGGCTACCAGATCCTCCGCCATCGCTCGGTGGAATTCGCCTGCCGGCACCGGACGTCCGAAGAGGAAGCCCTGGCCAAGACGACAGCCCGCCGCCCGCACGCCGGCCAGATCCTCGAGGCATTCGACACCCTCGGCGATCGGCTCGAGGCACAAACTCTCGCTCATCGAGACGATGCTCCGCACCAGACGGTGGTCAGTGATCCCGCCTCCACCGGCGGCGTGCACGAAGCTGCGGTCGATCTTCAACACGTCGAGCGGCAGCTGGGCCAGCCGGGAGAGAGAGGAGTATCCGGTGCCGAAGTCATCGATGGCGATTCGGACGCCGAGTCTCTTCAGAACCTCAATGCACCGCATTGCTTCCGAGGCATCCGCGACCAACGCCGACTCGGTCAGCTCGAGCACGATGACGTCGGGGTCGACGCCGCTGTCCCGTAGCGCTCCGGCGACAACACCCGGAAAGGCGGGGTCGACCAGTTGGTGAGCCGACACGTTCACATGCATCGATTCGAGCGCTCCCGCAGGGCCAGTCGACCAGGCGGCGGCTTGGTGGAACGTCTGTTCGATAACCCACGCACCGCTGACCAAAATGGCGTCGCTCCGCTCCGCGATCGGGATGAACACATCCGGTGGGATCGTGCCGCGGTCGGGGTGCTGCCAGCGCAGCAAGGCTTCTGCACCTACCACGGCGGAGGTGGCCAGGTCGACGATCGCTTGGTAATGCAGCTCCAACTCACCCCGTTCGAGGGCGCGGTGCAAGTCGAGGCCCAGCTCAACGTGTGTCTTGCGCGTCGTGCAGCATCTGGCCCTCGAAGAACACCGTCCGGCCCGACCCGAGGGACTTGGCCTCGTACATCGCTAGGTCAGCGTCGCGTACCACGTCGTCGGCGGTACTCGCGCCGGCCACAATGACTGCTCCAATGCTGGCGCCGATCCGTATCTCGGTGCCGTCGATGGGTGCAGCTTCGGCCAGCACCGCGTGGATCCGGTGGGCCAATTCTTCGGCGATGCCACGGCCATCGAATCCCTCGGCGACGACGACGAACTCGTCGCCGCCGAGCCGCGCGACCGTGTCACCTTCTCGGACCGCGGCGACCAGGAGCTCGGCGACGTGGACCAGCGCGATGTCGCCCACCCGGTGGCCCAGGCTGTCGTTGATTTCCTTGAAGTTGTCGAGGTCGAGCAATAGCACTGCGACTTCAGCGCCCGATCGGTTGGACCGGGCTACCGCCTGGGTCAGCCGATCGTGGAGGACGGCGCGGTTAGGCAGGAGGGTAAGTGGGTCCTCGAATGCCTGCCGGCGCAGTTGGTCCTCCATGTCGCGATGCGTGGTGACATCACGCGCGGTCCAGAGCACTGCGAAGTCGTCATCGTCGCCCACAAGCCGCGCGACGTCGGCTTCGAGGATCCGCCATGTTCCGTCCGCGTGCCTAACGCGGACGTCGAGGCGATCCGGGGCACCGTCAGCGACTACGCGCTGGAACGCGGCGTCCACCTTGGGCCGATCGACTTCGTGGATCGTGCCGGCCTGACGGGTACCGACCCAAGCGTCGACCTCGTAGCCCAGCACGGGTCCGAGGGCGGGGCTGGCGTAGGTGATCTGGCGCTGGCGATCCATCATGACCATGAGATCGGCGCTGTGCTCCACCACTGTCTCGAATCGAGCGCGTGCGGAGTAGTCCGCAGCGCGCACCGCTTCCCGGCGTTGGCGGCGTTCGACGGTGCCGGTGAGGAAGGCGATGACCGCCACCGCGATGACCAGGAGCGTCACGCTTCCCAGACGGGCCACTTGGCCCGTGGTGTCGGCGCGCGCCTTCAGGTCGTATTGCAGCTCGTGGGCGATCGAGGTGATCGGCGCGACTAGGGCCGACGTGCCGGCCGAGACAACACGGGCCTGGGCCACATTGCCGGCGCCAAAGAGCCTGTCGACCAGGCCAAGGCTGGCGTAGTACTCGGAGAGGCGTCGCTCAAGCCGATGCAGCTCGTTCAGGTTGTTGCCGAGCTTGATCAACCGGTCGAGGGTCTTCCGCACTTTGATTCCCGCGTCGAGACCGGCGACCTGGATGCCAGACAAGTTGCTGTCGGGCGCGGCCGCCTGGGCGGCGACGACCGCCAGTGCCTGGATCTGCTCGCTGATCACGGCGGCGTCGGCCGCTCCGTGCTCGTAGCTGTCGCTGTAGTCCATGAACCGGAGCACCCCGACACCGGCGCCGACGAGGAGGAGCGCGGCCGCGAGAGCGACCGCAACCGTCCGCCACGCAATGCTGCGAAGCCGTTGACCCATGCGACTATTTCGGCAGATTGCCCTGGTGGGCCGAGGATTTTCCGAGCTTTGTCCTCGAACTCGGACCCGGCGCGCCGATGCTGAGCCGACACCCGTCGGGGAGACAACCGTGTTCGAAAGCTCCAAGATGCGGCTGGCCGCGGTCGGGCTCTATCTGGTCGCTAGCGTGTGCAGCGGATCCGATGGGCCCAACGCCAGCGATACAACCGAAACATCCGGCCGCACCACCGCGACGACCGTGTCGCGGGCACAAACGCTCACCGTCACGCCCTCCGTCGGTCTCCGCGAGGGCCAGTCCGTCCACGTCGTGGCCCGTGGCTTTACGCCGCACCAGAGCGGACTGGGCGTCGTGCAGTGCGCCGACCGACAGGCCAGAACCAACGAGGGTGACTGCAACCTCGGTGGTATCGAGCTGGTCGCTTCTGACGGCGCCGGTGTAGTGACGGCTGACTTCACCGTCACCAAGGGCCCTCTGGGCGGGAATGGCCACACGTGCAGTCGCAAGCAAACCTGCCTCATCTCGGTAACGCAGCTCTCCCTCGCGCCGGCCGAGGCCGCCTCGGGACCGATCACATTCGCCGACTGACCTCGGGATCGTCGCGCTCGATAAGTTTCGGCCCGTGATCACGCCGGGCGACGAGTACCCGCTCCACCAATCCCCGCGCCCGGTGCGGCACGCCGGGTACGACCGCAACCTGTACGACCGGTTCTTCTTCAACGGCTACGCCCAGCGACGGCTCGGCGTTCTTCGCGCTCGCGCAGGGCCAGTACCCCGGCCGCGACGTCGCCGACGCCGCCTTCTCGGTGATCGTCGACGGCGTGCAGCACAACGTGCGGGCGTCGCGGCTGCTCGGCATGGACCGCCTCGAACACGCACCGTCGGGCCCATTGCGGTCACGATCGTGGAACCGCTGCGCGCGTTGCGCATCGACGTCGACGACCGCGAGTCCGGCGTGGCCGCGTCGCTCACGTTCACGGCCCGCGCTCCGTTCTTCGAGGAGCCCCATTACCTGATGCCCGGCGGCAACCGCACCGCGTTCGACATCACCCGGCCTCACCCAGAACGGCACGTGGCGCGGCTGGGTGCGGGCCGGCGGCGCCGAACTGGCGATCGCCGACGACGCGTGGTGGGGTACGCGGGACCGCTCGTGGGGCATCCGCCCGGTCGGCGAGCGCGAGAGCGGCGCGCCGGGCGGGCCGTTCGGCTTCTACTGGCTCTGGGCGCCGCTCAACTTCGACGACGCCTGCTACCTGTTCGACGTGAACGAGCACCCCGACGGCACCCGGTGGCACCACAGCGCGATGCAGGCCGCGGTCGGTCCTCTCGACACGCCGACCGAGAGCGGCCACGCCGACTACTCGCTCACGACTCAAGCCCGGCACCCGCCACGCGTCCTCCGCCGAGATCGGCTTCGACTTCGCCGCCGGCCGCCAGACGATCGAGCTGACGCCGCTGTTCAACTTCTACATGCAGGGCATCGGGTACACCCACCAGACCTGGGGCCACGGCATGTACGTGGGCGACGATGTGCGGACCTATGACTCGTGGGTCACCGACGACGTCGACGAGACCGCACCGCTCAACCTCCACGTGCAGACGATCTGCACCGCGCCGCCGCGACGACGGCGCCACCGGCATCGGCATCCTCGAGCAGCTCATCGTCGGCCCGTCCGCCACGCTGGGCCTGGACGCGCGCATCCTCTAGCGAACTACTTGGGCGCGAGGTTCTGGAGGGTCCGCTCCGAGGTGTACGGCGTGTCCTGGAACTTGCCGGCGGCCTTCTCGTAGGTGATCAGGCCCTTGTCCGACGCGAAGTGCCGGACGAGGGTGCCCGACGCGTTCTGCGGTCCGAACGGCGTGGTCACCGTGCTGGTGAACGTCACCTCGATGACCCACGTCGGCACATTCGTCGTGCCCACCTTGTCGAGCGCCTTGCCGGTGACCTTGGACTGGAAGCTCTGACGGATCGTGGCCTGGACGCCGTCGGCCGATGTCGTGCACGTGCTGTCGGAGCTCCATGTCTTGCCGACCGCGAGCGGCAGCTGGAAGACGAGGATCGCCGGCTTCCACGTGCAGTCGAGCTTCTGGCCCTGTGGGGTCTCGATGTGCGTGGTGGGCACGGTGACCGAGGCGGTGGCCCACACCTCGTCGTTGGTCAACGTGTTGCCCTGCGGGTCCGTGTAGGTCGCCTTGCGGCGAGCGCGCACCGTTCTGGTCGGGCTGCGCCACGATCTGTCGTGTGATGTTGCCGTTCCGTGAGGATCGTCGTGCTAGACGGTCTTGTAGGTGTACGTGCCGGCGGCGGGCGCCTTGGTGGGCCCGGGTCGGCAACCCTCGTGCTGGCGATCGTGGTCGTGCTGGCTGGCGGCCGGGTCGTGGGCGACTTCGACGCCGTGGTCGACGTCCCGCCGACGACCGCGGCGGTGGTCGTGTCACTCGGCGCCGTCGTGTCGGAGACCGCGGTCGTGGTCGTGCGGTCGCCCGCCGCGAGGTTGGCGGGCGAATCGTCGTCGTCCACCTGGCCAGGCCGATGAGGCCGATGACGAGG
>CAVUMI010000006.1:0-909215 GCA_963742585.1 uncultured Actinomycetes bacterium | reverse complement strand
GCCCGACGACGGTGGAACACTCGACACGCCCGAGGAAACGTGGGAGCGAGTGATGGCCGTCAACCTCAAGGGCGTGCGGCTGTGCTGCAAGCACGGGATCCCCGGTGTTGCAGCGTCGGGGCGGCGGCAGCATCATCAACGTGGCGTCGCTCGTCGCGCTGATGGGTTCGGCGGTCGCGCTGCATCGTGCAAGTACACGGCGAGCAAGGGTGGCGTGCTTTCGATGACGCGTGAGATGGCGGTGGAGTACGCCCTGTAGAACATCCGAATCAACGCGGTCCGTCCGGGCCCGATCCAGAGCACCGCTCATGGCCGAGTTACTGTCCGATCCCGATCGGCGCGCCCGGCGCCTCGTGCATGTTCCCATTGGCCGCTTCGGCCAGGCCGAGGAAGTGGCCAAGGCCGCGTTGTTCCTGGCCTCCGACGACTCGTCACTGATGACCGGTGCGTCACTCGTGGTCGACGGCGGCATCAGCGTGGCGTACGTGACTCCCGAATGATTCTCGACTCGGATGTCGACACGGTCCTGACCGTCTTCCCTGACTTACAGGGACGGTTGGTGGGCAAGCGTGTCACCGCGCACGACTTCCGCGACCACGTCGAGGGCGACGGCGTGCATGCGTGCAACTACTTGCTGGCCGTCGACGTCGACATGACGCCGATGCCCGGCTACGAGTTCGCCAGCTGGGAGGAGGGCTACGGCGACGTCAAGGCGGTGCCCGACATGGCCACGCTCCGGCGCATCCCGTGGCTGGAGAAGACCGCGCTCGTCATGTGCGACCTGGTCGACGAGGAGGATGGCGCGCCGGTGGCGGTGTCGCCCCGCGCGATCCTCAAGCGGCAGATCGAGCGCGCCGCTTCTGCCGGCTTCGTCGTGAAGATCGGCGCCGAACTCGAGTTCTACCTGTTCAAGGATTCGTACGAGGAGGCGGCGGCCAAGCGCTACTACGGCCTCACACCACACTCGGATTGGATCGAGGACTACCACATCCTGCAGACGACGCGCGATGAGTACCTCATCCGTCAGATCCGCAACGGGATGGACGGCGCGGGTGTGCCGGTCGAGTTCTCGAAAGGCGAGGCGGGTCGCGGGCAGCACGAGATCAACCTCGAATATGCCGACGCGCTCGAGATGGCCGATCGGCACGCGATCTACAAGAACGGCACCAAGGAGATTGCCGCGCTCAACGGCCGGTCGATCACCTTCATGGCCAAGTGGTCGATGACCGAAGTGGGGTCGTCCTGCCACCTGCACTCGTCGCTGTGGTCCACCGACGGCCAGGTGCCGATGGCCGACGCGGCGGCGCCGCACTACTGGCTGGGCGGGCTGCTCGCACGGTCGCG
The DNA here is from genome assembly GCA_963742585.1 of uncultured Actinomycetes bacterium. GTDB lineage: Bacteria > Actinomycetota > Acidimicrobiia > Acidimicrobiales > JACDEA01 > JACDEA01. The sequence continues at coordinate 907,871 of CAVUMI010000006.1, read as the reverse complement.
TGAGCTGGCGTGGTGCTTTGCGCCGTACGTGAACTCCTACAAGCGCTACCAGCCGGGGTCATGGGCGCCGACCGTGTTGGTGTGGGGCGAAGACAACCGCACGTGCGTGTTCCGCATGGTTGGTAAGGGCGCGGGCCGCCGGGTCGAGTCCCGCGTGCCCGGTGCCGACTGCAACCCGTACCTCGCCTACGCGGCCACCATCGCCGCCGGACTCCACGGCATCGAGCATCGACTCGACCCCGGCCCGGCGTATGCGGGCAACGCGTACGTCGCCGGCGAAGATGTCGCCCGGCTACCGAGCACGCTGGTGGAGGCGATCACCGAGTTCGCGGACAGCGACGTTGCGCTGACCGCCTTTGGTCCCGCGGTGCACGCCCACCTCCTCAACACCGCCCGCCAGGAGTGGGCCACGTCCAACCAAGCCGTCACCGACTGGGAACTACAGCGAGGCTTCGAACGCCTCTAACCCCGGCGAAGTCTTACAGCGCCGGGTCGGTGCAGTTGGCCCGACCGCCGCCACCGGCCGGCGTCGTCCGCGGATACGGGTTGGTGAACCCCGAGCCGGGGTCGCTGGTGGTGAGGTAGCGGACGATGCCCCGAGCAACCGCCTTGCCCTCGACGTGCCGCACATCTTCACGGGCCAGCAGTTCGGCCTCGGGCGCGTTGTTCATGAAGGCCAGCTCGACGAGCGACGACACCACGCCCTTGGTCTGACGGAGCACGGCGTAGTAGTCGTCGCCGGTACTGCCTTGGCGGTACTTGGCGCCGGCGTCGGTATCCCCCACCCAGGCCACGTTGTACGGCCGCAGCGCGGCGACGATTTCCTCGTAGATGATCCCGGCCAACCGCTTCGACTGCGCGTTGGTCGACGACGCCACCTGGTAGTAGGTCTCCGAGCCCGGCCCGTCGTGCGGGCCGTCCGGGTCGGCGTTGTGGTGGATCGACACGAACGCCCTGGGCTTCAGCGTGGTGACCAGTTTCGTGCGGGCGGTGAGCGTCATGCGGTAGTCGCCCGACCGGGTCAGCAGCGTCGAGTGACCCGCTCGCTCCAGCGCGGCCTTGGTGAAGTTCGAGACCGCGAAGTTCACCGTCTTCTCGGCCAGGCCGTTCGGACCGACCGCGCCCGGCTCGCCGCCGCCGTGGCCGGGGTCGAGAATGACCGTCGGCGGCGCGATCACGCTGGCCGTCGAGAGCTTGATCGTGTTCTCGCATGGCGTGAGCACCTCGACCGTGTTGCCGTCATGGCCAGTGACGGTGAGCGCGATGCCGCTCGGCGACGTCACCGCTTTGGCGCTGGCGAGCGCCGATGGTGCCGACGGCGCGCGCGTCGTGCCGGTGGTCGCCGGCGGCGGCGGCGCGGTCGTGGTCGGCGCCACAGTCGTGGTGGTGGTCGACGTCGCCACCGAGGTGCCCACGGCGGCGTTGTCGAAGCGCGGATGCGGCGGCCGCGTACCGCAGGCGACGAGCACCATCAGGGCGAGGGCCGCGAGGCGTTGACGCATAGCCCCCGTACTTACCCGCAAGTTGCGCGGGTTACTGACGATTCCAGAACTCAGTCATCGCCGCCGCCGCTTCGGCCGGACGCTCGACCGGCCACCAGTGCCTGCTGTCGAGCACGACCAGTTCGCCGGCGACCCGCTCGGCGAGGCGCTCGCCGTACCGCACCGGCACGTACGGATCGTCCTTGCCCCAAATGACCAGGGACGGGCGACTTGCGGCGTGTTGCAGATCGGGCTCCCACTCGGCGCCGACGGTCACCGCGCTGCGGTAGAGCTTGAGAATGCAGTCCTTCATGGTGTCGTCCATGTACGTCGCCATCTCCTGCGCGATGGCTTCGGGGATTCCCTCCGGCACCAGCGTGGTCACGACCGCTTCGGGCGTGAAACCCTCCATAACCTGCTCGCCCACGTCGGGCGTCTGCCACATCTGAGCGACGTCGTGCCACACGTACTCCGAGTCGGCCGACGCGTCGCCGACGACCCACGTGCTGACCAGGTCGGGACGAAGCGACGCGACCCGCTGCACGAACATGGCGCCCCAGTCGTGGCCGACGAGATCGACCGGACCGCCGATGTCCTCGATCGACTCGATGATCCAGTCGACGTACTCCTCTTTGGTGGCGCCGAAACCCGATGACACCGGCCAGTCGAAGCCCGGTAAGGCAAGTGCGTTGGCGTCGATGTCGGACAACCGCTCGATGACCGGGTTCCAGAGCCGGAACGTGTCGGGCACACCATGGACGAAGACGACTTTCCTCACGCGAGCCCCGCGACCACGTCGGCCATGAGATCGCCGGCTTCGGTGGGATTGCGCCCGACCTTCACGCCGGCGGCAGTGAGCGCGTCCATCTTCGCCTGCGCCGTTCCCTTCGAGCCCGAGATGATGGCGCCGGCGTGGCCCATCTTCTTGCCCGGTGGCGCGGTGACGCCCGCGACATAGGCCACAACTGGTTTGCTCATCTCCGCTTTGATGAACTCGGCCGCTTCCTCCTCGGCCGATCCGCCGATCTCGCCAATCATCATTACCGCCTTGGTCTCTGGGTCGGCCTCGAACGCGGCCAGACAGTCGATGAACGATGTACCCGGGACCGGGTCACCGCCGATGCCGACGCACGTGGAAACGCCGATGCCCTTCGCGCCCAGCTCGCCGAGGGCCTGATATGTCAGCGTGCCCGAGCGACTGACGATCCCCACCGGGCCGCCACCCAGCGCGTCGTCACCCGGCGTGAAGCCGATGTTGCATTTGCCCGGCGTGATGAGGCCGGGACAGTTCGGCCCGATGAGCCGGGTGCTCGGGTAGTCGCGCTTGAGCGCGTTGTAGAAGCGGGCCTCGTCGTGAGCCGGGATGCCCTCGGTGAGGCACACGATCAACTCGATGCCGGCCTCAGCCGCTTCCATGACCGCGGCGGCGCGCCGGCGGCGGGCACCAGGATCATCGATGCGTTGGCGCCGGTCTCGGCCCGGGCTTCGGTCACCGTGGCGAACACGGGGATGCCCTCGACGTCGGTGCCCGCCTTCTTGGGGTTGGTACCGCCCACTACTTGGGTGCCGTAGGTCCGGTTGCGCAGTGCATAGAAGCGCCCCTGCGACCCGGTGATGCCCTGGACGACCACCTTGGTCTTGTCGCTGACGAAGATGCTCATGCGCCCTTCATCTCCCGGTCGGCTCCGTCCCCGCCTCGGCCTCCCTCTGGTTGCGCAAGCGCAACTGCCGTCTTGGCGGCTTCGACCATCGTGGGTTTGGAGATCAACCGGTCGGACTCGTGCTCTTTGAGAATGGCCCGGCCTTCCTCGGCGTTGGTGCCGTCGAGGCGGATCACGATGGGCGCCTTCAGCTCGACCCGCCCAAACGCCTCGACGATGCCCTTGGCGACCTCTTCACCTTTAGTGATGCCGCCGAAGATGTTGATGAAGATCGACTTCACGTTCTCGTCGGTGTTGATCACCTCGAGCGCGCCGGTCATGGTCTCGGCGTTGGCGCCGCCGCCGATGTCGAGGAAGTTGGCCGGCTTCCCGCCCACCTGGTTCACGACGTCGAGGGTCGACATGGCCAAACCGGCGCCGTTGGCGATGATGCCCACGTCGCCGTCGAGACCGATGTACTGCAGGCCTTTGTCCTTGGCCAGCGTGTCACGCGGATCGAGTTGCGCGACACCGTGGTACTCGTCCCACTCCGGATGGCGGAACGCGGCGTTGTCATCGAGCGTGACCTTCGCATCGAGCGCGTGCACCTTGCCGTCGGGAGTGAGGATCAGCGGGTTGATCTCGACGAGATCGGCGTCGCCCTCGTCGTAGCAGCGCCACAGCTTGAGGAGGATGTCGACCGCGCCGTCGCGCGCTTCAGCGTCGACGCCGGCGTCTTCGACCAGCCGACGGGCGGTGGCTTCATCGAGACCGTCGAGCGGGTCGATGTGGGCTTTGGCGATGGCGTCGGGATCCTCGTCGGCGACTGCTTCGATCTCGACGCCGCCCTTGGCCGACACCATGGCCAGGTGCTTCTTGGCCGAGCGGTCGAGCGTGAAGCTGGCGTAGTACTCCTTGGCGATGTCGGAGGCGTGCTCGACCCAGACGATGTTGACCACGTGGCCTTTGATGTCCATGCCGAGAATGGCGGTGGCGTGCGTGCGCACCTCGTCGGCGTCGGCGGCCAACTTGATGCCCCCGGCCTTGCCCCGACCCCCCACCTGCACCTGGGCCTTCACCACAACGGGGTAGCCGGCGGCATCCGCGGCAGCGACCGCCTCGTCGACGGTGCGGGCCACGCCGCCGGCCGAGACAGGAATGTCGTAGCGGGCGAAGTACTGCTTGCCCTGAAACTCGAACAGATCCACGGGTTGGTTTCGTTAGTCCTTTTCTTTGAGAGCGGCAGTGAGCCACTCGGTGATCGTCGCCAGCGGGGCGCCCGGCGTGAAGATGGCGGCGACGCCGATCTCCTTGAGCTTGATGATGTCGGCGTCGGGGATGATGCCGCCGCCGAACACGATCACGTCGCCCACGCCCCGTTCCTTGAGCAGTTCCACGACGCGGGGCATCAGCGTCATGTGGGCGCCCGACAGGAGTGAGAGCCCGACGGCGTCGGCGTCCTCCTGCACGACGGTTTCGGCCACCTGCTCGGGCGTCTGGTGGAGCCCGGTGTAGATGACCTCGAAGCCCGCGTCACGCAGGGCGCGGGCGATGACCTTCGCGCCACGGTCATGACCATCCAGACCGGGCTTGGCCACAACGACGCGGTAGGGCGCAGGCACGAGCACGCATACTACGGGAATGCCGCCGCACCCCATCGTGGCCGAATGGGACGCCGAGTTGGTCGGCGGCGACCCACTCGCGTGGGCTGGCTACCAGCCGCCGACCGACGAATCCGTGGTCACCGGGCGCACGGCCGGCTACGCATTCATCGAGGGTCGGTTCGAGGTGCTGGGCGGCTCGATGGGCGCCGTACACGGCGAGCGTGTGGTGCGGGCGTACCGGCGGGCGATCGATGACGGCCTGCCCATGGTCGTGTTCACCGCGTCGGGCGGCGCGCGCATGCAGGAGGGGATGGTGTCGCTCATCCAGATGGCCCGTACGGCGTCGGCGGCCCATGGGCACGCGGCGGCCGGCTTGCTCTCGGTGGCGATCCATCGTCCGCCGACAACCGGCGGCGTGTTCGCGTCTTACGGTTCTCTGGCCGACGTCCGGGCCGCCCATCCCGGCGCCACAGTCGGCTTTGCCGGCCCTCGCGTCGTCGAGCTGACCACCGGCGAGGCCCTTCCGCTCGATTCCCACACCGCGGAGTCGGCCCACGCCGCCGCCCTGGTCGACGCCCTCATCGCCCCCGACGCCGAGGCGGAGTGGATCGAGGCGGTGTTAGGCCAGCGCGCCCTTCCCCTCCGCCGTTCTTGGCAGCAGTGAAGGCGCAGAGCGCCTCCACTGCTGCCAAGAACGCGTGGGAGGAGGTGCAGCTGGCGCGGGCCGAGGACCGGCCGACAGGGACGGACGTGGCGTGGACGCTGGCGACGTCGTGGGTGGAGTTGCGCGGGACCGATCCGGTAGTGCGGGCCGCGCTGGCGACCGTGGCCGACCAGCGGGTCGTCGTCATCGCGGATGACCGGCGGGCCGGCGCGGGTCGCCCGGCGCCGGCCGGGTTTCGCCTCGCCCAGCGAGCGATCGGGCTGGCTGACCGCCTCGGAGTACCGCTGCTCACGTTCATCGACACTCCCGGTGCCGAACCCGGTGCGGTCGCCGAGGCCGACGCCATCGCCCGAGAGATCGCGACCACGTTCGCCGCCATGGGGGCCCTACGGTCGCGCAGCGTGGCGATCTGCGTGGGCGAAGGGGGCAGCGGCGGCGCGCTGGCGTTCGGTCACACCGACCGTCTGCTCATGCTCGAGCACGCGGTCTTCTCGGTCATCGGACCCGAGGGCGCGGCGGCCATTCTCGAGCGCGACGTCGCCCGAGCCGCGGCGGTGGCCGAGCGTCTGCGCCTGACGTCGGCCGACCTCGCTGACCTCGCCATCGTCGATGCGGTCGTCGCCGAGGACACGACGAGCATCGCCGGCGCGGTCGCCAACGCGCTGGCCGACGCCAAAGCCGGCGACCGCCTCCGGCGCGCCGACGCCGCTACTGCGCGGTGGCTGACACGGTGAAACGGGGCACCGGCATCGTGGTGACCACCGCGCTGGTCGCGGTGAGCGCAGTCCTGCTCGTCGTACTCGTGTTGCAGCTCTCCTCGTCGGGTTCGGTGAAGAGCCAACTCGGTGACGAGACCTTCGCAGTCGGCGACGCCGAGCGGCTGACCAACCGCACGCCGCTGCTGTTTCAGGACCTGCGGGGCAACGACCTCGACGTGTGGGTCCACCACACCGGCGGCGACCCGGCGACGGGCTGGGTCGCCTTCCTCGCCCACACGCCGGACTCGCGCCGGTGCGCGGTGGAGTGGAAGCCCAAGACGCAGACCTTCGTGGATTGCCGGAAGAAGACCTATCCCCCGGACGGGGGGGACCTGCCCCGCTACCCCGCCTCAGTCGATGACAAAGGCCGGGTTGTGGTCAACTTCAGTCAATGACTGGACGACTTGACGGCAAGGTGGCACTGATCTCGGGCGGCGCACGAGGAATGGGCGAGTCGCACGCCCGGCGATTTGCCGCCGAGGGGGCGAAGGTCGTGATCAGCGACGTCCTCGACGAGGACGGCCAGACCCTGGCCAAGGATCTGGGTGACGCCGCCGCGTACGTGCACCTCGACGTCACCGATGAAGCGGCGTGGAACGACGCGGTGGCGGCGACCACCGAGCGGTTCGGCAAGCTCGACGTGCTGGTGAACAACGCCGGCATCGTCCACGTGATGCCGCTGGCCATGACCGACGTCAACGAGTTCCGCCGTGTAGTCGAGGTCAACCAGGTCGGTGTCTTCCTGGGCATGAAGGCTGCGATTCCCGCGCTGGCCGCCAACAAGGGTGGCTCGATCATCAACATCTCGTCGCTGGCCGGGCTCATCGGCGCGCAAGGTCACGTGGCGTACTGCGCGAGCAAGTGGGCGGTGCGAGGGATGACCAAGGTGGCCGCGCTCGAACTCGCGCCGCTGGGCATCCGGGTCAACTCGATCCATCCCGGCCTCATCGACACGCCGATGTTCGACGTGTACCGCGACCTCGGCATCGGCGAGCGGGCCGGCGAGGGGATTCCGCTCGGACGCCTCGCCGAGTCCAACGAGGTGTCGGAACTCGCTTTATACCTGGCGTCGGACGAGAGCAGCTACTCCACCGGCTCGGAGTTCGTCGTCGACGGCGGCCTCAGCGCCGGCACGCTCGGACGGTCCTAGCCGACGTCGTCGCCTTCTTCATCACCCATCCGCCTACGCATGGGTGAAACGGGGTAAAGGTTCTCTGTGGCCGGGCCGATACCAGACAGCGTGGAGCCGTTCATAACGGCGTTGCGCCGACGAGAGACCTACCTCGGCTACGCCCGCGAAGCGGTGAGCCTGGCGCAATGCGTGGCCCGCTATCCGTTCGGCTACTTCGACGGAAGAGTCCGCGCCGGGCGGCCGTCGGGACGGCCGCACCACGACACGCCGGTGCTGCTCGTCCACGGCTTCGCCCACAACCGCTCCGGCTGGTTCGTCGTGAGCGAGCACCTGCGGCGCGCCGGGTTCACCAACGTGCACACATGGAACTACGACCCGTTTCGGCACGACATCCCCGAGCTGGCCGAGATGCTCAGCGATCGCGTTGAACTCCTCAAGGGACTGACCGGTGCCGATCGCATCCACATCGTGGGCCACAGCCTGGGCGGCATCCTGCTGCGGTGGTACGTACAGGAGTTGGGCGGCGACGCCAGTGTCACCACCGCCATCACCGTCGCATCGCCGCATCAAGGCACGCGACTGGCCACGTTCATCCCCGGTCGCACCGGACGCATCGCCACCGAGCTGGCGCCGGGGTCATGGCTCCTCCGCCGGCTCGAGCGGGGCGCCCGCGCCACCACGGTGCGCTGGGTGGCCTTCTATTCCAACCTCGACCTCTTCGTGCAACCGTCGACCTCGGCGATGATCACGGATCCGGCGCTGAACGCCACGAACGTCTTCATCAAGGACGCCGGCCACCTCTCGATCATGCTGTCGAGCGAAGTCGCTCGCGGGGTCGTCGCCGCGCTCGAGGCCGACGCCGCTCTCTCCGACGCGTCTTAGAAGTCCTTGTCGGCGGTCCCGGTTTCGGTCTTCGTCGCGCTCGTGTTGGCGTTCGCGGCGGCGTCGTAGGCGGTGGTCGAGGGCGTCCACACCATTGTGCCGTTGCCACCCGCCGTATTCGGCGAACCGTTCACGGTGCCGAGGGTGATCGTGATGGTGTTCCCGGACCGGACCATCACCGAGGCGAAGGTGATGTCCGCGTCACTACCAAGGCCAATTCCGTCGCCGTTGTAGTCGATGCGGTTGAGGTTCACGCCGGCGCTCGATGTCAACGGGAGACGCGCGCTGTTGGCGGCGTTGAAGATCTCGAAGCTGTCGTCGGAGCACAGGACGAGCGTGCAGCCACCGTCGATCAGGCGGACGACGACATTGGTCGAAGCGCCAGTCCATGTGGTCAGAATCGACTCCGGATCGATCGGCTCGCTGTACGTAAAGACGATCGTGTCGTTCGCCTCGGCCTTGCCGGCGGTGCCGGCGTTGGTCGTCTGGATATCGAAGGTGGTCGGCGGTGCGTTGTCGACGGTCGCCGGGAACGACGACTGCGTCGCACTGTTCCCGCCCACGTCGGTTGCGGTAACCGAGTAGGTGTATGCGCCTGCGGTCAGCGGGTTCTTGGCGGTCTGACTCGCGCTGCGGTAGTTGTAGCTGACGCCCCCGACTGAATACGAGCCCGCCACGAGCGGAACCAGCGTGCCGCCCGACGCGACCAGCGTGCTGTTGTCCGCGGTCGCGCTGGTGATGCCGGTCGCGTCGGTGATGTTGGCGTAGACGTAGAAGAACCCGCCCTGCTTGATCGCACCGGTCAGGTACCCAACGGTCTTGGCGATCACGGTGGTGCCAACGACGGGCGCGGTGTCATCGACTGAGACAGCGGCGCTAAGGGGACTTTGCGCTCCGCTCCAGAGCTGCTGGCGCGCGGCGACGGTGTACTTCCAGCTGCCATCCGGCGCACCAGTGTCCGCGCAGGTCGTGCCGTTCACAACCCCGGCGCAACTGCCGCCGACGGCGCGGGCGATGCCGGAGATGGCGTCGAACGCGCGGACTTGATAGCCGTCCACCGGGGCACCGCCACTCACAACCGTCCACGAGATGTTCACTGTTGCGGTCCCCGCGGGGCTGACACCCACTGGCGTGTTGCCCGCCGGCAGGGCCATCGCAACGGACCTCGACGTGCTGGCGCCGACGCCGGCCGACCAGAGTCCGAGCGCGGGTGTCGCCGCGGCAATCCCCAGGAGGGCGAGAAGGCCAACGATCGCGCCAAAGCCTGCAGCCCGGACGACGACCCGTCTCAACATGGCGGTACCAAGCAGAAAAGCGCGGCCGGAGAATTCTCCGGCCGCGCCTCTCTCCTATGGCTAGACCTGAGCCCCTGTGAGCGTCAGCGGGATATCGAACGTCTTGGCCTGACAGCCATCGGGGGCGGTCGATGCCATCGACACGACGTCGGCAATCGACAGCGTCGCCGAGGTCGCGTTGGCCGCGACGGTGAGCGTGAGGCCGGTGGCGCCGACCGCGGTCACGTTGGTCGGCGGGCACGCCGTGGCGTCGCTGCTCGTGATCGCACCGGGACCCGTCGTCATCGACGTGAAGGTGACCGGATACGGGTTGGTGTTGGTGATCGTGAAGTAGGCGTCGCCCACCGTCGTACCCGGGAAGAGGTCGGCAGTGCCGCTGGCCGCATTGACGGTCAGCTGGACGGCGCTACCCGAGGCGGCCCGACCTGGGCCGACCGCGGTGGAACTCCACAGTGCGTAGGCCACGCCGCTGGCGGCGAGGATCGCCGCCAGCAAACCGGCGACGATCGCCTTTTTACGAGTGGGGCGGGCGAATCTCGAGAACTGCGACATGGTGCTCCTTTGGTGGGATCCACACGATGTGGAGCGCAACCACTGCATCGGCACCAGTGAGGTCGAACCGGATGACGCGAACGAGCCCTCTTTAGCTAGTCATCCCGACCGCTTGTTAGGCGCGTTTGAGAGGAGCCCAGGCGAGGAGTACCCGTTTCTCCCCCACGCTGGGGAACCGCACGACGGCCTCGGCCTTGTCGCCCGCGCCGATTACCTCGAGGATGACCCCTTCGCCCCATTTGCCGTGCACGACATCGTCGCCGGCGCGCAGGCCGATCGTCTCGGCGCCAGTAGTGCGAGCGGGCGAGGTCGAGGCGCGCCGCAGAACCGAGTCGACAATGCCCTCGCGCCCGCCGCGAGCGTTGGCCGGCCGGCCGCCCTCGACCACCTTGGTGAGCTCCTCGGGAATCTCATCGAGGAAGCGGCTGGGTCGGTTGTACTGCGTGGTTCCGTAGAGCGTGCGGCACCACGCGTGGCTGAGGTAGAGGCGCTGCTTGGCCCGGGTGATGCCGACGTAGGCGAGGCGTCGCTCTTCTTCCAATTCGTCGGGCTCGCCCAGCGACCGCATGTGCGGGAACACCCCGTCCTCCATGCCGATGACGAACACCACGGGGTACTCGAGCCCCTTCGCGGTGTGCAGTGTCATCAGCACGACCTTGGTCTCGTCGTCGTCCACCTCGTCGGCGTCGGCCACCAAACTGACAGCCTCGAGGAACTGATCGAGATCGTCGTAGTCGTGGGCCACGCCGAGCAGCTCGGCGATGTTCTCGATGCGGCCCTGGGTCTGGTTGCGGTCCTCGCCCGAGGTCTCGATCTCGATCTGGTAGCCGGTGCGCTGCAAGATGGTCTCGAGCAACTTGGCCGGGCCGAGCCCCTCGGTCTGCATCTGGCGCAGCTCGTCGAGCGCCTCCCGCAAGTCCTTGATGCCACCCAAGGCGCGGCCGGTGACGCCGGCTTGGTCGGCGGCCGCCAGCGCCTCGAAGAAGGCGACGCCGGTGCGCGCCGCGAACGCGTCGATCTTGGCCACGCTGGTGTCGCCCACGCCCCGCTTCGGGACGTTGACGATGCGCTTCATCGATACCTCGTCGGATGGGTTGGCCACCGCCTTGAGGTACGCGAGCAGGTCCTTGATCTCGCGGCGATCGTAGAACTTGGTGCCGCCCACCACCTTGTACGGCACGCCTTGCTTGACCAGCTCCTCCTCGACGACGCGGCTCTGCGCGTTCGCCCGGTAGAAGAGCGCAAGGTCGCCCCACCGGAGGCCGTCGCCGTGGAGGCGGCGCATCTCGTGGACGACCCACGCCGCTTCGTCGTGCTCGTCCTCGGCGTGGTACCGGGTGATCAGCTCGCCGCCGACCTGTTCGGTCCACAACGCCTTCGGCTTGCGCATCAGGTTGTCGCGCGATCACCGAGTTGGCCGCGTCGAGGATCGTCTGCGACGACCGGTAGTTCTGCTCGAGCACCACCACCGTCGCGTCCGGAAACGCGTTCTCGAACTCGAGGATGTTGCGAATGTCCGCCTTCCGGAACCGGTAAATCGACTGGTCGCTGTCGCCGACGACGGCGATGTTGCCGTGGTTTTTGGCGAGGAGCATGACGAGTTCGTTCTGGGCCTTGTTGGTGTCCTGGAACTCGTCGACGAGGATGTGACGGAAGCGGCGCTGGTAGTGCTCGAGCACCGAGTAGTCGGACTGGAAGATGTTGACGGTGACCATGAGCAGGTCGTCGAAGTCCATGGCGCTAGCGGCCAGCAGGCGCTGCTGGTACTCGCGGTAGACATCGGCGATCTTGCGTTCGTACGGACCATGCGCGTGGTCTTTGTACGTGTCGAAGTCGATCAACTCGTTCTTGGCGCCGGAGATCACCGAGTGCACGGTGCGGGGCGGGAACCGCTTGGTGTCGAGGCCGAGGTCGCGCAGCACATAGCCGGTGAGACGTACGGCGTCGGCCTGGTCGTAGATCGTGAACGAGGTGCGGTAGCCGAACTTGGGCGCTTCACGGCGCAGGATGCGGACGCAGGCCGAGTGGAAGGTCGACACCCACATCTTCTCGGCGACCGGTCCGACCAGCGCGGCGACGCGGTGCTTCATCTCGTCGGCCGCCTTGTTGGTGAACGTGATGGCGAGGATCTCGAACGGCGAGACGCCCGCCTCGGTGATCAGCCACGCCACCCGGTGGGTGAGCACGCGGGTCTTGCCCGAACCCGCCCCAGCCACGATCAAGAGCGGCCCGCTCGGGTGGGTCACGGCCTCGCGCTGCACTGGGTTGAGACCGGAGAGATCGAGCGGCATGTCGCCGTTCAGGCTAACGGTGGGGTGATCCGGGGAGCCTGCACCACCGGGTCCCACATCTAGGTCCCGGGTAGCTGCGCGCGGGTGTCAGGGCTGACGCCCCACTACATAGGGCTACGGGAGTTACAGGTCATACACAGCCGAGCGCGAGGCTCCCGGCCGGGCAGGGCGGCTTCGTTGTCGTCACCTGAAGCTGGCGCACCGGACGTCCGTCGCTCCATAGGCCCATGTACCGCTGCTGGGTGGTGTTGCCCAGCGCGTACGCGCAGTTGGTGCCGAACATCGCGCAGTCGCGCGAACCGTCGGCCAGCTTCCACACGCCGTAGAAGGCGAGCGCGCCGTCGTTGCCGGTGAAGTGATTGGCCACCAGGTCCGGATCGCCGTAGCGGTCGGAGAACATCCAGATGTAGTTGCGCTTGGTCCCCGGGATGTGGTTCGAACGGTTCCAGATCGCGTCACACCCAAGCCGGCCGACGACGTTGTCCTCATCGGTGACGATGCAGTCGATGATCGTCGTACTCGGGATCCCCGAGAGGCTCGTATCCATGTACTGGCCGGCGTTGCCGTCCCACGGCTCGACCGGGACGATGGCTCTCGGCTGCGGCAGGCCTTGGCTCTGCCACTGGTTCGCCATGTTGACCGACACCGCACCGCCGGCCGAGTGGCCGATCAGCTGCATGCCCAGCGCGGTGTTCGGCTTCACCGTCGCCCACCACTGCATCCAGGCGATGCCGTCCTTGACCGACCAGATCGCATTGCTGGTGAAGTACTGCGCGTTCGTGAACCAGTTCTGGTACTTCGGGAAGATCACTATGTTGCCCTTGCGGGCCAGGTGGACAAGCGATGCCCAGTACAGGACCGGGTCGTTGCCGTTCCAGCCATGATTGAAGACGACGACGGGCGCGTTGGCCGGGCGGGTGCCGGGACCTTGCCAGTTGGCCGGCTCGAAGGTCCAGTAGTCGAGGTCGTCGTTCCACCAGACGTCGTGGTGCACGAACGTTGGGTTGCCCCACTTGTAATCCGCACCTCCTGGCCCGCTCGCCGGCTGGGTGGGCGGCGTGATCGCCGCCATTGCCGGACGCGCCGCCCCGACGAGCAGGACAGCCAGGACCACCATGACAGCAGCTCGCAGCCAGAACTTCATCGTGTCTCCTTCCTGCGCCGCGCCAGGTGACGCAGCGACCCCAATACCATCTCTACGAACAGACCGAGGTCGTCCTCGACGTCGGCGCCCTCCGTACCCCAATGACGGAGCGCGGCGGCTTCGAAGCCACCGACGAGGATCACCGCGGCGGACTGGGCGGTGGCCCGGTCGATCGAGTACTCGCGCCCGCCTTCGGCGGTCCAGAAGCCAATTACCCGTCGGTAGTAATCGAGCATGGCGGCACGCACGTCGGCTTGGTCCGGCCGGTCAAGCAGCAGCGCGCGGAACACGCCGCCGCGTTCGGCCTTCGCAACGAAGTACGGCCGGGTGGCGGCCTTGACCTTTTCGGCGAACGTCGACGCGGTCGCGAGCCCGGTGCTGATGCGCTCCTCTATCCACGCCCACTCTCGCTCCAGCAGTTCGAGGAGTACTTCGCTGACGTTGGCGAAGTGCTGGTACGCCAGCGCGCGGCTCACGCCGCCCTCGGCCGCGAGTCGCTCCATGGTGAAGGCGGCGACGCCGCCAGCGGCGATCAACCGGGCGGCGGCGTCGAGGAGATCACGGTGGCGCTCATCGGCGCTGCGTCGCGATCGGACCGGCTCGGGGGTGTAGCGGCGGTCGACCGTGGAGCGACTAACTGGCACTACTGTCACTATAAGTGACAGTCTGTCTAGTTACAAGGGTCAGGGCAACGACGCCCGCTCCATCATGTCGACGACCCAGGCTTCGTAGCGGTCGAACGACCACCCGAGGTCGCCGGTGAGTAGCAGAACGACATCCGGGCTGATGAGCGCGTACAGCGTGTCGGCCGCATCTTCGACCTCAAGGCGCACGCAATCTGCATCGCCAAGTGACCACCTAAACCCAGCTCCAAGCAATGTGTCGGTGTCCAATCGGGGGAAAACCCCGATTGGACACCGACACTTGGCTTCTCAGGCTGCGGTTCGGGTCACTCCCACTCGATGGTGCCCGGGGGTTTGGAGGTGATGTCCATGGCGACGCGGTTGACGCCGGGGACCTCGTTGATGATGCGGGTCGACAGCCGCTCGAGGACGTCGTAGGGCAGCCGGGCCCAGTCGGCGGTCATGGCGTCGTCGCTGGTGACCGCCCGGACCACGATCGGATACGCGTAGGTGCGCTCATCGCCCATCACGCCGACGGTGCGCACCGCGATCAACACCGCGAAGCTCTGCCACAGCTCGCGATAAAGCCCGGCGCGCTTGATCTCCTCGGTGACGATGGCGTCGGCTGCGCTCAGGATCTCCAGCCGCTCGCGCGTGACGGTGCCGACGATGCGCACCGCCAGCCCGGGGCCGGGGAACGGTTGGCGCCACACGATTTCCTCGGGCAGGCCCAGCTCTTCGCCCATCGCCCGCACCTCGTCCTTGAACAGGTTGCGGAGCGGCTCCACCAACTCGAAATTCATGTCGTCGGGCAGGCCGCCGACGTTGTGGTGGCTCTTGATCTTGGCCGCGTCCTTCGTGCCGCTCTCGATGATGTCGGGGTACAGCGTGCCCTGCACCAGGAAGCGGGCATCCTCGAAGTCGGCGGCCACCTCCTCGAACACACGGATGAACGTCTCGCCGATCGTCTTGCGCTTCTTCTCGGGATCGACGACGTCGTCGAGCGCGTCGATGAACCGGTCGGCGGCCTTCACGTGAACGAGGTCGACCTGGAACTGGCGGCGGAACGTCTCCTCCACCTGGTCGGCCTCGCCGGCGCGCATGAGGCCGGTGTCGACGAACACGCACGTCAGCTGATCGCCGACCGCCTTGTGCACCAGCGCGGCAGCGACCGCGGAGTCGACACCGCCTGACAGCCCGCAGATGACCTTCTCGTTG
This sequence comes from uncultured Actinomycetes bacterium, assembly GCA_963742585.1. Lineage (GTDB taxonomy): Bacteria > Actinomycetota > Acidimicrobiia > Acidimicrobiales > JACDEA01 > JACDEA01. The sequence goes on along the minus strand of CAVUMI010000006.1, from coordinate 892,587 downwards.
CCGACCTGGGCGCGGATGGCCTCGACCGACTGCTCGATGATCGAGGTCATCGTCCAGGCCGGCCGACACTCGCACACGTCGTAGAGGAAGTACTTGAGGATCTCCTGGCCGCGCGCCGTGTGCGCGACCTCGGGATGGAACTGCACGCCGTAGACGCGCCGGTCGCCGTCCTCGAGCGCGGCCACCGGCACCTCGTCAGTGCGGGCGGTCACCGCGAAGCCCGCCGGCGCGGCGACGATCGAGTCGCCGTGACTCATCCACACGTCCTGGGTCACCGGCAGCTCGCGGAACAACGGCGAGGGCGCCACCACTTCGAGGGCGGTGCGTCCGTACTCACCCTTGCCCGTGCGAGCCACCTCGCCGCCCAGCTGCAGCGCGACGAGCTGCGCGCCGTAACAGATGCCGAGGACCGCGACGCCGCTGTCGAAGATCGCCGGGTCGGCCAGTGGCGCGCCCTCGACGTGCACCGACGCCGGCCCGCCGCTGAGGATGATCCCCTTCGGCTTCTTGGCCAGCATGTCGGCCACCGGCATGTCATGCGGAACGATCTCGCTGTAGACGTGGGCCTCGCGGACTCGCCGTGCGATCAGTTGTGCGTACTGGGCGCCGAAGTCGACGACCAGAACCGTGTCGAAACTCTCGGTCAGTGTCCCCCGGTCGCCTTCCGTCTTCGCCTCCGGCTCCCTCAAGACCCCATGCCGACGTGCTGCTCGCGCTGGAGTTGCTTGCCCTCGGTCTGGAGCGCGGGAGCGACCATGACCTCGGCCTTCTGGAACTCCTTCACCGACTCGTAACCACACGTGGCCATCGAGGTACGCAGCCCGCCAAAGAGGTTGAGTTTGCCGTCGTTCTCATGCGCCGGGCCGACGAGGATCTCCTTGAGACTCCCGCGGATGTACGTCTTGACGCGAGCGCCCCTCGGCAGCGTGGGATGGAACGTGGCCATCCCCCAGTGGTAGCCCTTGCCTGGCGCCTCATGGGCCGAGGTCAGCGGCGAGCCGATCATCACCGCGTCGGCGCCACAAGCAATGGCCTTGGCGATGTCGCCACCGGTGGACATGCCACCGTCGGCGATCACCTGCACGTAGACGCCGGTCTCATCGAGGTGGCGCATGCGGGCCCCGGCGGCGTCGGCGATCGCGGTGGCCTGCGGCACGCCGATGCCGAGGACGCCGCGGGTGGTGCAGGCGTGGCCGGGACCGACACCGACGAGTACGCCGACCGCACCGGTACGCATGAGGTGCAGCGCAGCCTGGTAGGAGGCGCAACCGCCGACGATGACCGGGATCTCCAGTTCACGGATGAACTTCTTCAGGTTGAGCGGCTCTACCGTTTTCGACACGTGCTCGGCGCTGACGACGGTGCCCTGGATCACGAGCAGGTCGAGCTCGGCTTCGATGACCGCCTTGGCATAGGCCTCGGTGCGCTGCGGCGTGAGCGACGCGCACGACGTGACGCCAGCGTCCTTGATCTCACGGATGCGCTTGGTGACGAGCTCCGGCTTGATCGGCTCGGCGTAGATCTGCTGCATCCGGGCCGTCGCCTTGTCGTTGTCGAGCTGGGCGATCTCCTCGAAGAGGGACTCCGGGTCGTCGTAGCGGGTCCACAGGCCCTCGAGGTTCAGAACCGCCAGGCCGCCGAGCCGCCCCACCTCGATCGCCGTGGTCGGGCTGACTACGCCGTCCATTGCGGCCGCCATCAGCGGCAGGCCGAACTTGAAGGCGTCGATCTCCCAGGAGATGTCGACGTCTTCCGGGTCGCGGGTCCGCCGGCTCGGGACGATCGCAATGTCGTCGAACCCATAGGCCCGCCGACCCGATTTGCCGATGCCGATCTCGACCTCAGCCATGTGCTTCCCTTCTCGCGAGGAAGCAACCGAGTGTATCTGGCCCTGGCTAGCCCCAACGCGATCCGTCGGGGCTTAGCCCCGCAATGAGCGGAGTACCTGTTTGGCGATGGCCGAGCTCATCTCGTAGGCCGCGGCCCGGCGGGCGTTGTCGACGCGCTTGAGGACCCCGCCCTCGGCGTCGCTCAGGGCGTCGAGGCCGGCGATGAGCGACTTCTTGTTGCGGTCGGTGGCCTCGTATCCCATGCGGGTGAGCGCCTTCATCACCTCGCTCTGGCGGATCGGGCCGGGGGCGGCCTGGGCGATCACGGTGAGGGCGTCCTTGGTCAGCTCCGACGCCCGCTCCACCGCGGCGACCGCGCCGAGGGAGTCTTCCGGGCCCTCGAGCGACGCCAGGTATCGGCGCACCTTTCCGACGATCTCGGCGTGGGTCTCACCTTCGAACGACAGCGTCGGCATCGCCTCAAGCTACCCCCAGGAGCTTCTCCAGCACGGCGAACTCGAGGTCGTCGACCCGGGGTAGCCCGAACCGCTCATCGCCGTAGGGGAACGGCTCGGTGTCGCCAGTTCGCCGATAGCCGATGCGCTCATACCAGGCGATCAACTCAGCGCGCTGGCGGATGACCGACATCCGGGCCAGGGACGCCCCGAACGCAATGGCGCGACGCTCGGCCTCTGCCAGCAGGGCACGCCCGATCCCGCCACCCTGGCGCCCGGGACGCACGGCGACCATCCCGATATACGCCGTGTGCTCCGGCCGCTGCTCGAGCTGGCAGCACGCGACGACATCAGCACGATCGTGTGCGACGAGGATCACGCCGTTGGGGCTGTCGATGATCGCAGTGAGCGCGACGGCATCGGTGCGCTGGCCATCGAGGAGATCGGCTTCCGTCGTCCAACCTTCGCGGCTGGCGATGCCTCTGTACGCGGACTGCACGAGCGTTTCCAAAACCGGGACGTCCGCGTGCTCCGCTAACCGGAAGTTCACTGTCGCCGGACGTCGTTCGCGCACTTAGCCGAGGAACTCTCGCAGCACCGCCAACGTACGTTCGGGCTGATCGCGATAGGTACCGTGGCCGCAGTCCGCCATGAGCTCGAACCGGACAAGGTCGTGCGGCAGATGGTCGACAAGCGCTTGTTGAATTGCGACAGGAGCGACGGGGTCGAGCTCGCCGCCGAGCACCAATGTCGGGCACCTGATGTTGGACAGCTCGTGTAGGACGTCGAGATTGCGGCGCTCGCCGGCCGCGTAGTGCGTCTGTACCGCCATGTTCCGGACGGTCCGCTCGAGCGACTCGATGGGATTGGCGGCGGCGCGCTGGTTGTAGAGCGGCAGCCGCGCGCCCTCGATATCGAAGAACAACCGAACGTCGCCGCCGATGTCGACCCGCATCCGCTATGCGCCGGTCGATGGAGGAACGATGGCGCCCGCGGTGTGGTCGGCTGAGAGGCGAATGTCCAGCGTCATGCCTTCGGCCAACTGGGACAGCACGGCGCGGGGGAACGACTGGACGATCACGAGATCGATGCGCTCGCCGGCATCGGTCCGCACCGCCAGCTTGAACTCCACCATGGGCCGGCTGTCGAACAGGAACGGGCCCTTGTTCTTCCACGCGAGCAGTTCGGCCTCGGCCGGCTCGCCGTCCAGCAGCAGCTCCGACGTGCGGAAGCCGGGAGGCAACGCCGGCGAACGCCGCGCCACGAACGCGATCACGATCGGCGCCACGACGAGCGGCAGCACGATGAACAGCAACAGCAAGGCCGCGGTTTGGCTCACGTCAGCGCCACCAACTCGAGCAACTCGTAGAGCATGCGGGCGGTGGCGCCCCAGATCGTGTCGTCGGGGAGATCAAAGAAGTACATCGGCCGGTCAACTGTTTCTCCCGGATCGCCTCCGGCGCCGCCTCCGCCTCCCTGAGCGCTCCCGGCCCAGCGCCAGCGCTCCTCGCGGAAGACGCCCTCGTCCATCAGCTCAGCGAGCGAGATGTCGAAAGCCAGCTCCACTTCGTCGGGGTTGGGCGTCAATTCGGGTCGTGCCGCCAGCACCCCCACGAACGGCGTGATGCTGGCGCGCGACCCGACCGTGGCCAGCGGGGAGAGCTCGCCCACGATGTCGACCGACGCCGGGTCGAGCCCGACCTCCTCGGTCGCCTCCCGCAACGCAGCGGCCAGCGCGTCCTCGTCATCGTCGAGGCGGCCACCGGGAAAACTCACTTCGCCGGTATGCGACCGCAGGTGCGCGGCGCGGCGCGTGAGGATCACGCGCGCCTCGCCGTCCTCCTCGAAGAGCGCGGCGAGCACCGCGGCCTGGCGGGAACCTTCGGCCGGCCAGGGCCAGGGCTGGGACGGGCCTTCCTTGGCCAGCGCCGCCCGCACCCGCTTCAGCGTTATGCCGCGACGACGCTCGGCCGACAATCCGGCCCACGAGGGCGGCGGCCCGGGACGAGCGTCAGGCGGGCGCGGGATCTGCTGCTGACCTGGCAGCCTGCTCCTCCAGGATCTCGCGAAGTCCGCCCTTCTTGAGTTGCTTGACCAACTCGCCCGGGTTGGTGTCACCCTTCTCCCACTCCATCCAGTGCGCCAGCAGCTTGATCGGATCGGGGGGCGGGTGCTCAGCCATGCTGTAACTCTATGGCCGGCTACTCGGGTACTCCGCTGCTCCAGAAGCTGGGCGTCAAGCCCGGCGCCGATGTCACCGTGTTCTTCACGACCGAACGGGCCGAACTCGAGGCTCGCATCGACGCGCTGAGCCAGGCGATCTTCCCGAAGGCCTCGCTGTGGATCGCGTGGCCCAAGAAGGCGTCCAAGGTCCCCACCGACATCACCGAGGATGTCATTCGCGACGTTGTCCTCCCGCTCGGCCTGGTCGACGTGAAGGTCTGCGCGGTCGACGACGTGTGGTCCGGTCTTAAGATCGTGTGGAGGAGGGAGCGTCGCTAATGGCGGTCGACGTTGAGTACGCGTGGCGCGGCGACATAAGCATCGCGTATCAGGCGATCGGTAACGGCCCGGTTGACATCATCTTTGGCGCCGGTCTCGTGTCCCACCTCGACCTCATGTGGGGCGACCCGGATGCGACGACGTTCTTACGCCGGCTGGCGTCCATCGGACGGCTTCTCCTCTTCGACAAGCCGGGCACCGGCCTGTCCGATCCGGTAGTCGGCCTCGCGACCCTTGACCAACGAGTCGAGGATTTCCTCGCGGTACTCGACGCCGCGGGCTCGCGGCGAGCGATCGTCATCGGCTTCTCCGAAGCCGCCACGGCCGCGACCCTCCTCGCCGCGACCCACCCCGAGAGGGTGGAGGCTCTTGTGTTCTTGTCGGGATTCCCGAAAGCAACCGCCGACGCGGAGTTCCTGCCCGAACTCGAGGATTACACCGAGAACGTGCTCTGGCGCGCGTTGTGGCACTCCGCCGCTCATTGGGGTGATGGTTCGCTGGCGCGGACGCTCTCGCCGCGCATGCGCGATAGTGCGCTGTACCGCCGCCTCGCGCCCAGCCTTGAACGGGCGTCGGCCAGCCCGGGCATGGCCAAGGCCCTCATCAATTCGATCCGCGACTACGACGTGACCGGCGTGCTGAACGCAGTCAGGGTGCCGACCCTGGTGGTGCACCGCAAAGAGGAGTTCCTCCCTATCCAGTTTGCCGAGTGGACGGCAGAGAACATCACCGGAGCGCGTTTTCTCCCGCTCGAGGGCGCCGAACACATGTGCTTCTTCGAGGGCGATGACATTGTCGACGGCATCGAGCAGTTCATTGGCGGCGCCCCCGCACGGGGGGCGTCGAACACTCGAAAGCTGACCACGGTGCTGTTCACTGACATCGTCGCCTCCACCGAGTCGTTGGCTGAAGGCGGCGACGACCGCTGGCGGTCAGTTCTCTCCCGTCACGACGAACTCGCGAGCGAGGAGGTGGCACGCCACGAAGGCGCGCTGGTCAACACGACCGGCGACGGCGTGTTCGCTGCCTTCGACCGGCCGCTACTCGCGTTGCGCTGTGCGCTGGCTATCGGCCGGCGGGCCGCCGACCTCGGCGTCCAGATTCGCGCCGGGGCGCACACGGGCGAGTGCGAAGTCGTCGCCGACGACCTGGCCGGCATCGCGGTGCACATCGGGGCCCGCATCGCCGCCTTGGCCGGCGCCGGCGAGGTCCTTACGTCATCGACGACGAAGGAAATCGTGTTCGGATCAGGTGTTGAGTTCGAGCCTCGAGGCGAGCACGAGCTCAAGGGCGTCCCGGGTATGTGGACGATCTACGCAGTGATGCAAGACCGGAGCGAGGATCAACGACCCGCATCACAGGCTTCTGCAGAGGAGGCGTCGCGCACGCCAGGCCCCGCCGCGGACATGAAACCACTCGACCGCGTGGTCGTCGGATTCGCCAACCGGACCCCCGCCCTCAGCCGCGCCAGCGTCAAGCTGTTCGGCCGGATCCGCAGCCGCGCCCGCTAGCTGCCGAAGGCGACGCGGCGGGGGTGGCGGCCGTCGACGTAGCCGACGAACGGCGGGTAGACGTTGTAACCGAGCAGTTCTTGGAGACGCTCCGGGAGCTGGGCGGCCATGTCGTGCGGTACCGCGATGACGTGGTTCTCCTGCGCCCGCAACCAGCCCACAACGAACTCGAGGATGACGCCGAGCCGCGGCAGGTCGGTGCGGTTGGCGCCACCGCCGTGCACCAACGACCCCAGATAGAACATCACCGAGCCGGCGGGCATCACCGCGTTGATAGTCATCGCTTCGAGCTCGTCGAAGTCTTGCGTGGGCCAGTCGAGCCACGCGTGGCTCTTCGGAATGAGCCGCGTGGCACCGTTCTCGTCGGTGAAATCATCGAGGGCCCACATCGTGTTGAGGACGAAGTGGTCGTGCGGCCGGGCGACGGGGTAGATGCCGTCGTCGGTGTGCAAGCCCTGGGCCTTCTCCCCCGGGCCGATGTAGATGCCTACCGGTGCGCTGAACTGACACGGACCCAGGATGCGGTCGAGGACACCAAGCAGCAGCGGGTCGAGGGCGGGCTTATCGAAGGCCCGGGTCTTGGCGAACAACGCGTACACCCGCTGGGTCTTGTAGCCCTCGAAGTCGTTGCGACCGGTCGGCGTTTCGCTCAGGACGCGAAGAAGGTCGCTGCGGGCAGCAGCGACCTCCTCCGGCGAGAGCATTCCTTCGACGATGGCGTAGCCGTTCTCTTCGAGTTCGGCGACAACCCCGTCAACATCCATTACATGGCGCGTCTTCGACACGACGAGAGCTACTACTACATGCCCATCATTCCACCCATGCCACCCATGCCGCCGCCGCCCGGCGGCATGCCCGGCATACCGCCGGCGCCGTTCTTCTCGGGCTTGTCGGCCACGAGGGCTTCGGTGGTGAGGATGAGCGCAGCGATCGAGGCCGCGTTCTGCAGCGCCGACCGGGTGACCTTGGCCGGGTCGAGGATGCCCGCCTTGAGCAGGTCCTCGAACTGGCCGGTGGCCGCGTTGATGCCGATCGAGCCGGTCTCGCGCTCGATCTGCTGCACGATCACTGCGCCTTCGAGGCCGGCGTTGTTGGCGATCCAGCGCGCCGGCTCGGCCAGCGACTTGGCCACAATGCTGGCGCCGGTGGCCTCGTCGCCCGTGAGCTTCTTGATCACCTTGTCGACCGCGGAGCGGCTGCGGATGAGAGCGGTGCCGCCGCCGGCGACCACGCCCTCCTCGATCGCCGCACGAGTCGCCGACAGCGCGTCCTCGATGCGGTGCTTCTTCTCCTTCAACTCGATCTCGGTAGCGGCGCCGACCTTGACGACCGCGACGCCGCCGGAGAGCTTGGCCAGCCGCTCCTGCAGCTTCTCCTTGTCCCAGTCGGAGTCGGTGTCGTCGATCTCCCGCTTGATCTGCGCGATGCGGCCCTGCACGTCGGCCTTCTTGCCGGCGCCCTCGATGATCGTGGTGGTGTCCTTCTCGACCACGATCTTGCGAGCGCGACCGAGGAGGTCGAGCGTGGCGTTCTCGAGCTTGAGGCCGACCTCTTCGGAGATGACCTGACCACCGGTAAGGGTGGCGATGTCCTGCAGCATGGCCTTGCGACGATCACCGAAGCCGGGCGCCTTGACCGCAACCGAGGTGAACGTGCCGCGGATCTTGTTGACGACGAGCACTGCGAGGGCCTCGCCCTCGGCGTCCTCGGAAATCACCAGCAACGGCTTGCCGGACTGGATGACCTTCTCCAGTACGGGAATCAAGTCGTGGGCGGCGCTGACCTTCTGGTTGGCGATCAGGATGTACGGATCTTCGAGAACCGCCTCCTGACGCTCCGGGTCGGTGACGAAGTAGGGCGACAGGTAGCCCTTGTCGAACTGCATGCCCTCGGTGAACTCGAGCTCCATGCCGAAGGTGTTCGACTCTTCCACCGTGACGACGCCGTCCTTGCCCACCTTGTCGATCGCCTCGGCGATGACGTCGCCGATCGTCTGGTCGGCCGCGGAGTTGGCGGCGACCTGCGCGATCTGGTTCTTGTCGTCGACTTCCTGCGCCTGGTCCTTGATGGCCTTGACCGCAGCCGTGACGGCCTGCTCCATGCCGCGCTTCAGCGCGGAGGGGCTGGCACCGGCCGCCACGTTGCGAAGGCCTTCGCGCACGAGCGCCTGAGCCAGCACGGTGGCGGTGGTGGTGCCGTCGCCCGCTACGTCGTTGGTCTTGGTGGCGACTTCCTTGACGAGCTGCGCCCCCATGTTCTCGAAGGCGTCCTCCAGCTCGACCTCACGGGCGATGGTGACGCCGTCGTTGGTGATGGTGGGCGCGCCGAACTTCTTCTCGAGGACCACGTTGCGGCCCTTGGGGCCGAGCGTGACCTTGACCGCGTCGGCCAGCTTGTTGACGCCGGCCTCGAGGCCGCGGCGGGCCGCGTCGTCGAACTTGAGCTGCTTGCTCATTACTTCTTGGCCTTGCCCGCAGCCTTGGCGTTGTTCTTGGCCAGCACGTCGCGGCTGGTGAGGATGAGGAGGTCTTCGCCGGCGACGGTGATCTCGGTACCGCCGTACTTCGAGTAGACGACGGTGTCGCCCACGGCGACGTCCATCGGGATTAGCTCACCGGTTTGCTCGGACCGCCGACCCGGGCCCACGGCCAGGACTTCACCCTCCTGGGGCTTCTCCTTGGCGGTGTCGGGGATGACCAGACCGGACGCCGTGGTGCTCTCGGCATCGGTGGGTCGTACGACAATCCGGTCATCAAGCGGCTGCAGATTCATTTTCGGGCGCCTCCTACGGCGATTAGCACTCAGACCTTGCGAGTGCTAATCGTAGCCCTACCCCGAAATCCGGGCAACTGGGGTCAGAGAACCGGCAATCTGAGGTTCGGGTCGGCGGCGGTGTCGAGGGACCAGGGTCCGTCGGACTGGAGGCGCCACCAGCCCGCGGCGGCGATCATCGCCGCGTTGTCGGTGCACATCGCCCGGCTGGGCACGAACGCCCGGCGCCCGTCCTCAGCACACGCAGCGGCCATGCGGTCACGGAGGAGCGAGTTGGCGGCCACACCGCCGGCGAGGCAGATGCCGTGCGCCCCGATGTCGGCGGCGGCCCGGCGGGCCTTGGCCACGAGAACATCGACCACCGCGGTCTGGAACGAGGCGGCGACGTCCGCCGTGCTCACCTCGGGATTGGCCTTCACGTACCGCACCACTGATGTCTTGATGCCGCTGAAGCTGAAGTCGTAGCCGTCCTCGAGCATCGAGCGGGGGAAGGCGATGGCGGTCGGGTCGCCTTCGGTGGCGAGCTGGTCGATGGCGGGACCGCCGGGATAGCCGAGGCCCAGGTAGCGCGCCACCTTGTCGAAGGCCTCGCCGGCCGCGTCGTCGATCGTCTGGCCGAGGAGGTGGTAACGACCCGGCGCTTGCATGTCGATGAGCATCGTGTGGCCGCCCGAGACCAGCAGGACGACCAGGGGCAGTTCAAGATCGGGCTCCTCGAGGAACGACGCGTACAGGTGACCTTCGAGGTGGTTGACGCCGACGAACGGCACGCCCCACACCAGCGCCAGCGCCTTGGCGCTCGACACGCCGACGAGCAGCGAGCCGATGAGCCCGGGACCGACGGTTGCCGCCACCGCGTCGGGCACTTCGACGCCCGCCTCGACCAGTGCCTCGGCCACCACTGGATTCAGGACTTCGACGTGCGCCCGGCTGGCCAACTCGGGAACCACACCACCGAAGCGGGCGTGCAGGTCGACCTGGCTCGACACCACCGACGAAAGCACGGTGCGCCCGTCGACGACCACTGCGGCCGCCGTCTCGTCACACGATGTCTCTATGCCAAGAATTTTGGTGGTCATGTATCTCTCCCGGGCGGCTCCGACTCCGCCTCCGCCTTCCTTAGACGGCTCCGCCTCCGGCCTCCGCCTTCCTTTACTCCTCGAGAACGGTAGCTCCCGGAATTCCCTTCCCCAGGCGGGCGAGCCGCCGCGTGTACTCGGGCTGATCGACATCGTCGGCCCACATCACCAACGCGTCCTCGTTGGTCTCGGCGTAGTAGTTCTTGCGAACCCCGGCCGGTCGGAACCCGAACACCCGGTAGAGCGCCTGCGCGGGATGGTTGGTGACCCGCACCTCGAGCGTGATGTGATGCGCGTCGCGCTGGATCGCTTCGCGCACGAGATGGAGGAGCAGCCGGGTACCGATCTTGTAGCGGTGCCACTCCGGCTCGACCGCGATCGTCGTTATGTGGGCGTCGTCGCCGGCCAACATCATCCCGGCGTACCCGGCGACCATGCCGTCGACCCGCGCCACCACGTAGGCCCGGCTCGTGCGCAGGGCCAACTCGCTCATAAAGAGGCTCAGCGACCACGGCCGCGGGTACACCTGCGCCTCGATGCGCAGCACGCTCCGCAGGTGGCGCCGGCGCATGGGCCCGATGGCCACCTCGACGTCTGCGGGATCAGGTCGTTCCACGCGCGCCGCCACTTACGCCGACTCCGCTCGGTCTCCGGAGCCGACGGGCTCGCGCGTCGCCCAGTTGATCTTGGCGTCGGCCTTGCGCAGGTACAGCGGCTCGATCCGCGCCGGTTGCACGAACTCCTCGCGCACCGCGCGCGGATGCGCGAGTTCCACCAACGCGGCGGCCGACGGGTTCGCGGTGCCGACGGTACCGATCTCCACGCGCTCGTTTTCGGCAAACAACTCCGCGTAACGAAGCGCGCCGTCACCGACCAGCAAGCACTCGTCCGCGCCAGCGAGGAGGTCCGACGCGAGATCGTGGGGAGTGCTGACGGAATACGGTGACACGCGCTGCACGCCGCCCTGCACGTGGCGGTAGGTCGCGCTGAACACCTCACCCCGCTTCGCGTCGATGACCGGCACGATGAGCCGCGGCGAGTACCGCACCGGGAACGCGAGTAGGTCGAGACTCGAGAAACCGACCATCGGCACGCGCAGCGCGAGCGCCATGGCTTTGCCGGTGGCGATGCCGACGCGTAAGCCGGTGAACAACCCGGGGCCGATGCCCACCGCGATCGCGCTCACCTGTCGCAACTCGATCTGCGCCTGCTGGCATGCGAACTCGATGGCCGGCGTCAGTGTTTCCGCGTGGCGGCGACTCGCGCGCCGCGTGGAAGGACGCGAGGACGCCCTCTTGTCCACCGATCGCGCAGCCAACCTGTTCGGTGGACGTCTCAATGCCGAGGATGATCACGCCGTCCACCCACTAAGGGCGTCGCGTAGTGCGTCGGGCCGATCGCGCCACGACGGTCCGACCGGCTCGAGCGTGAACTCCCGTTCGTCATCGTCGGTGCCGAACTCGATGCGCACGCGCAGGTAGTCGGTGGCCAGCGCGGGCGCGGCGGCTTCGCCCCACTCGATCAACGCGACAGCGCCCTGCTCGTCGATCAGCTCGGGCAGGCCGAGATCGATCACTTCCTGCAGGAGCTCCAGCCGATACACATCTACGTGAACGAGCTTGAGGCGCCCTTCATACGTGTGGACGAGCGTAAATGTTGGGCTGGTGATCTGTTCAGGCACGCCCAGGCCCTTGCCGAAGCCCTGGGTGAACGTCGTCTTGCCGGCGCCCAGGTCCCCGGCCAGCAGGATGACGTCGCCCGATCGGGCGAGCGCGGCGAGCTGGGCGGCAAGGTCGCGGGTGTCATCGGCCGACTTCGTGGCCGCCCGGATCATGCGCTGTCACTGCCTTTCGGCCGGCGGGCCAGCGCCTGCTTGGCCCGGACCAGGTCGGCGCGCATCCGGGCCAGCACCTCGGTGCCGCCACCCTGCAGCGCAGCCGACGGGTGGAACGTGGGGACCAGCGTGGTGGCTCCGTAGGAGTAGGTCCGGCCACGCACTTTGGTGATGCCCTCGGTGGTGTCTAGCAACAGCTTGGTGGCGAAGTTGCCCAGCGTGACGATCACCTTGGGTCCGATGATCTGGATCTGCCGCTCAAGGTATGGGCGACATGCCGCTATCTCATCCGGCAGTGGGTCACGGTTATTCGGAGGCCGGCATTTGATGACGTTGCCGATGTAGAACTGCTCGCGCGTCAGCCCCATTTCTTCGAGCACGAGCTTGTCGAGCAACTTGCCCGAACGGCCGACGAACGGCTCGCCCTTGAGGTCCTCCTCGCGGCCGGGCGCCTCGCCCACGAACATGAGGTCAGCATTCGGGTCACCGACGCCGAATACGACCTGCGTGCGGCCGGCGGCCAGCGGGCACTTCGTACAAACAAGCGCCTCGCGCTCCAGTTCAACGAGGCTGGGCACTACCTCAGGCTACCGCCGCGCGAATGGCCCCCCGACGCCAGCCACCACCACTGCACCCAAGATGCAGAATTGCAACGTCCGGCACCCAAGGTTCGAAGACGCGTCCGAACCGAGGCATTCGCGCCAGTCGCCGACCAGCTTGGGTGCGTCGCGTTGCAAAACTGCATCTTGGGTGAGGTGGCTAGGAGGGGTGGGGTACTGCCGCGCGAATGGCCCCCTCGACGGCGCGGGCGGCGAGGATCCGTACGTGATCGAGCGGCGCGTCGACACCGCCGACGGCCGCCGCAACCAGCGCGTCACCGTCGACGGTGGCGTGCGCGGGTTCGAGCGCGCGGGCCAGGCCGTCGTGCCCGCTCTGCGCGGTGAGCAGGCATCCCCGCTTGTCGAGGTTGGCGTTGGTGGCGATGACACCGATCGTCGTGTGCTCGAATGCGGCCGCCGGATCGATACCCAACGCGGGCGGCCGGTCACCGGACGGCGGGCGGATGTCGCCGAACGCGTTCACCGCGATCAGCGCAGCCACGATCAGGTCGCCGTCGCGCTCAGCGGCGGTTCCCACGCCGCCTTGACGCGCGTGCTCCCGGCCGCGCCACTTACTCACCGTCGCGCCGGTACCCGCGCCGACCGCGCCCGTAGCGACTGCGCCGTCGGTCGCCGCCACGCAGGCCGCGTAGCCAGCGGCAGCGTCGGGCCGCACCGAAGGGTCGCCCTGCATCAGGTCGAACAACACCGCGCCGACGACAATCGGCACCGGCCCCGCCGCGGTGGGAAACCCGATCCCCCGCTCCTCGCACCAGCGCACGACACCGTCACACGCCGCGAGCCCGAACGCCGAGCCGCCGGCCAGCACGACCGCGTGAATGCGGTTGACGAGTCGGTCGGGCGAGAGCAGGTCGAACTCACGCGTTCCCGGCGCGCCGCCGCGCACCTCGCCCGACGCCACGGTGTCGCTGGGGAACAGCACGACGGTGCAGCCCGTGCGCGCCACGTCGTCGGTCCAGTGCCCGGCGCGGACTCCCGGAACGTGCGTGATCACCTACGGGCCGTAGCGCCGCTGCACGCGCGGGCCGATCCCGCAGATCACCTCGTAGGCGATCGTTCCCAACCGTCCGGCCCACTCGTCGGCGGTGACCTCCTCATCGCCCTGACGCCCGATGAGGACGACCTCATCGCCGACGGTCACCGCCGCGTCGGGCCCGCAGTCCACCATCAGCTGGTCCATCGTGACCACACCGGCGATCGGCCGCCGCGCACCACCAACCAACACCGGCGCGCCGTCGACGCCCAGGCGGCGCGGGACGCCGTCGGCGTATCCGAGTGGCACCGTGGCGATCGTCGTCGGCCGCGACGCGATGAACCGGTGACCGTACGAAACGCCTTCGCCCGCGTCGATACGGCGGACGTGGGTCACCTCGGCCCGCACCGACATCGCCGGTCGCAGCTCGACGCGACCGGCGAGCCCGGGGGCGGGCGCGACGCCGTACACCGCGATCCCGCAACGGACGAGGTCGTAGCGCGCCGCGGGGTGGGCGATGGCACCCGCGGAATTGGCGGCGTGCACGATGTCTGGTTCGAGACCGGCGGCGTCGATGACCGCGCGTGCGTCCTCGAACCGCCGCAACTGCTCCTTGGTGGTGGCGTCCTTGTCCGCCTCGTCGGCCACGGCCAGATGGGTCCAGAAACCTTCGAGGCGCATCCCACTCGTCACGATCGCGTTGCCGATCGCACCCACGTCCTCCGGCGCCGCGCCCACGCGGTGCATGCCGGAGTCGACCTTCAGATGGACGGCTGGGACGCCGGCGTCCCGCGCCGCGGCCACCCCTGCCTCGGTGTACACGGTGGGAGTGAGGCGGTGAGCGACGGCGGTGGCCATCGCCCCGCCGGCCGGTTCGGACAACAGCAACACGGGCGCGTCCAACCCCGCCTCGCGCAACGCGATGCCTTCCTCGACGAACGCAACCGCCAACCAAGACGCGCCGCCTTCGAGGGCGGCAGTGGCGGCGGGCACCGCGCCGTGTCCATACCCGTTGGCCTTGACGACTGCGCAGACCGTGGCGGGCGCCACCAGATCGCGGAGGATGCGCGTGTTGTGGGAAATCGCGGTGAGATCGACGTCGGCCCACGCCGGACGGCGACACCGCCTCAGACACTCGACAACCACCGCGGCAACAGATCGAGCAGATCGCCGGCCACCAGCCCGCGCGCCGGACCCAGCTCGGCGGCCGCGCCGTCCGCGTGGGCACCGAGGCCGGCGGCGTCGAGGCTCGGGAGTTGGCGGGCCAGGAACGCACCGATCACACCGGCGAGAACGTCGCCCGTGCCGGCCGTCGCCAGGCGGGGACCGCCGGTGTTGGACACCATGACGTCACCCGCGCCGTCGGCGACGATCGTCGTGGCGCCCTTGAGCAACACCGTGGCGCCCGTTTTGCACGCCAGCGCGCGCACGTCGCCGAAACGATCGGGACCGGGCCGCGTGCCGGCCAGCCGGCCGAACTCGCCCTCGTGCGGCGTGAGGACGGTGGCCTGCCGGCACGCCGAGAAGTCGGGCGCGTCGGCGAAGATCGTCGAGCGCGTCGGCATCGGCGAGAACCGGCACGTCGGCCTCGGCGACGATGCGCCGCACCTCGCTGGCCTTGCGGTCGTCGAGGCCGAGCCCGGGCCCGACCACCAAGGCGTGACACCGGCGAAGCTCCTCGAGCACGGAGACGCCGAACCCCACCGCGGGCGCCGGGCGCACCACGACCTCGCTGGGCGGAACGCTGGCGGGATCGGCGCCGGGAATGCCCAGTCGCACGGTGCCGGCACCGGCACGCAGCGCGGCCTTGGCGGTCAGCAGCGCGGCGCCGTACATGCCGGGCGAGCCGGCCAACACGTAGACGGCGGCCGTCCACTTGTTGGCGTCGCGCTGACGATCGGGCAGCCGGCGACCGACGTCCGCGGTCTCGACCAGATGGGCGACGCGCCCGCGAGGTGTCGAGACCGATGTCGGCGACTTCCACGATGCCGGCGTGTTCGGGGCCGTCGCCGATGAGCAGGCCGGGCTTGAGCGCAGCGAACGTAACAGTTGACAGCAGCGCGCACCGCGTCGGTTGCCGCCTCGCCGGTGTCGCCATTGACGCCCGACGGAATGTCGACGGCCAGCACCTTGGCCGCGCCGGTGTGCGGCGCGCGGTACTCGCCGCGGAAGCCGGTGCCGTAGGCGGCGTCGATCACGAGGTCGACGATCGGGAGCAGATGCGGGGCGTCTTCGGCGTCAAACACTTCGACCCTCACGCCGCGCCGAGACAGGCGGCGGGCGGCGGCGCGCCCATCGGCGCCGTTGTTGCCCTTGCCGGCGACGACGATCACGCGCTTGCCGTACGTCCCTCCGAGCATCGTGATGGCCTTGCGGGCCACCGCCTCGCCGGCCCGCTCGATCAACACCTCCACCGGTTCCTTGGCCTCGGCATCGACCGCGGCCATCTCCTCGGTGGTCAGTATCGGAATCACGTCGCGATCACCACGGCCTCGGCGGTGACATCGGTGTGGGAGATCGAGAGGTGGAGATCGGTGATCGCGTTGGCCGAGGCCAACTCGGCCGCTCCGCCGGTAAGTCGTAGGCCGGGCTTGCCCGACGGCGCCCGCACCACCTCAACATCGTGAAACTTGAACGCGCCCAAGCCCACGCCGAGCGCCTTCATCGTGGCCTCCTTGGCCGCGAACCGCGCCGCGAGGCGCGGCGCCGGATCGCGAGCGCGCTCGCCGTATGCCCGCTCGGCGTCAGTGAAGAGCCGGCGGGCGACGCCCGGCGTGCGCGCCAGCACGCGACGGAAGCGGTCGATCTCCACCGCGTCGATGCCAACGCCCGCAACCGACACGACTACTCGACCTCTCCCGATCGGCTCCGGCTCCGCCTCCGCCTCACTCGACGGTAACTGTCTTGGCGAGGTTGCGGGGCTTGTCGATGTCGTTACCGCGGGCCTCGGCCACGCGGTAAGCGAGGATCTGCAGCGGGATCACGTCGACCGCGGGCGAGAACAACTCGTTGGCCGTCGGGGGGACCCACAACACCTCATCGGCGTGGCTCGCAGTTTCCTCGTCGCCGTCGTTGGCCACGACGATCACCGTCGCGCCCCGGGCCTTTACCTCTTGAATGTTGCTCACGATCTTGGGCAGGAGGCGGCTCCGTGTCGCCACCGCCACCACCACGGTGCCCGCTTCGATCAGGGCGATCGGCCCGTGCTTCAACTCACCGGCGGCGTAGGCCTCGGCCCGGGCGTAGGAAAGCTCCTTGAGCTTGAGCGCGCCCTCCTGGGCGACCGGGTAGCCAACGTTGCGACCGAGGAAGAAGAAGTCGCGGGTGTCGACGTAACGATGGGCCACCGCGCTGTAGTCGTCGACCCGGGTGAGCGCGTCGGCCACCTTGTCGGGCAGCTCCCCCAGCCCCTGCAGGAGCTGGGCAACCTCAGCTGGGTAGAGCGTGCCGCGCAGTTGGGCAAGATGCAGCGCCAGCACTTCCATCGCGGCGATCTGCGACACGTGCGTCTTGCTCGATGCGACGCCGATCTCAGGGCCGGCGCGGGTGTAGAGCACCGCGTCGGCCTCGCGGGCGATCGAGCTGTCGACCACGTTGACCACCGCGAGCAGCCGCGCGTCCTGGCGCTTGGCGTACCGACACGCCTCGATCGTGTCGAGGGTCTCCCCCGACTGCGCCACCGCGATGACGAGCGTGTTGCGGTCGAGGACGGGATCGCGGTAGCGGAACTCGCTGGCCACTTCGCTCTCGACTGCGAGCCGGGCCCAGTGCTCGATGGCGTGTCGGGCCACCAGGCCGGCGTGGTAGCTGGTGCCGCAACCGACGATGAACACCTTGTCGATGTCGCGCAGCTCGTCGTCGGACAGCCGAACTTCGTCGAGGCGCAGGGTTCCGTTGGGAAGAAGTCGACCGCGGAGCGTCTCGCGAATGGCCTGCGGCTGCTCGTGGATCTCCTTCATCATGAAGGTGTCGAAGCCGGCTTTCTCGGCCGCCTCGAGATCCCAGTCGATCTGGCGCCGAACCGGCTCGACCTCGACGCCGTCGATCGTGGTGAGTCGCAACGACCCGGGACGCACTTCGAGGAGGTGGTCGTCGTCGATGACGTACACCTCGCGCGTGTGATTGAGGATGGCCGGAATGTCCGACGCTACGAAGCCGGTCGTGTCGGTGCGGCCCGCGATCAGGGGCGAGCCCCGCCGCGCCGCCACGATGAGGTCGGGCTCGTCGGCATGGACGCACGCGATGGCGAAGGACCCTTCGACCCGCTTGAGGCAGATGCGCACCGCCTCGACCAGTGTCGTACCGGTGGCCAGCTCGGCCTCGATGAGATGGGCCAGCACTTCGGTGTCGGTTTCCGACTTGAGCTCGTGGCCGGCGGCCACCACCTCGTCGCCCAGCTGCAGGTAGTTCTCGATGATGCCGTTGTGGATCAGCGCCAGCCGGCCGGTGCAGTCGAGGTGGGGATGGGCGTTGGCGTCGCTGGGTCGGCCGTGGGTGGCCCACCGCGTGTGGCCGATGCCGGCGACTGCACCGCGGGGCGCGCCCCCTACCGCGGCCTCGAGCTCGGAGAGCTTGCCCTTCTTGCGCTCCCGCCACAGCGCGTCCCTGCTCTGAAGGGCCACGCCGGCCGAGTCGTACCCGCGATAGTCCAACCGAGCGAGGCCCTCGAGAAGGATCGGGAGGACGGGCTGGTCACCGGTCGCGCCGATGATGCCGCACATGGCGTACCAGCGTAATTTGGTCTGTGTATGGGGCGGGTTCGGTTCCGGGGGCTGGTTCAGCACGTCGCGGCCGTGCGGCCGGAGGTGGGCGACGTACTCGCAGCGATCGGCGAGGGTCGGATCCTGATCGACGGCGTGGTGATGGACAACCCCAATGCCAAGGTCCGGTCCGACGCCGCGGTGGTGGTCGTCCGCTCGAACGGCGGGCTACGCGGCGAGGCCAAGCTGCGCGCCGCCCTCGATGCCTTCAGCGTGGAAGTGCTGGGCCGGGTGGCCCTCGACGCCGGCGCGGCGGCGGGCGGGTTCACGCGGGTGCTCCTGGACGCGGGAGCCTCCCGGGTCTACGCGGTCGACGCCGGCCATGGCCAACTCCTGGGCTCGCTGCGTCAGGACGCGCGCGTCGTCAACCTCGAAGCGACCAACCTCGGTGCGCTGTCGCCGGAACTGGTGCCCGACGTCGTGGGCGTCGTGACATTGGATCTGTCGTATCTATCGATCGCCGGCGCGGTCCCCCAACTCGAGACCCTGACGTTGGAGCCCGACGCCGAGCTCGTCGCCCTGATCAAGCCCATGTTCGAGCTCGGCCTACAAACCCCACCCACCGACCGCGCCCGCCTGCATGGCGCGGTGGCCCGCGCCGCCGACGGCATCGAGCAGGGTCCGTGGAACGTCGTCGGCCGCGTCGCCTCCCCCGTCCGCGGCGCCCACGGCGCGGTCGAATTCTTCGTCCACGCGGTGCGCGTCTAAATCGCCCATCTGACGACGCCCGCCCCTATGGGCGGGTGTCGTCTGTCAGTTCGGCGGTGAGCTTGGCGGCGAGGCGGGTGGCGGCGGCGGCGGCTACTTCTTCGGTCGGAGCTTCGACCATCACGCGGATGACGGGCTCGGTGCCGCTGGGGCGGAGGAGGACGCGGCCGGTCCCGCCCAGCTCGGCTTCCACGGCGGCCACTTCGGCCCACAGAGCGTCGGCGTCGTCGAGAGCGGCGCGGTTGGCCACCTTCACGTTCTGCAGCACCTGGGGCATGCGCGTCATCGCGCCGGCGGTCAGTTCGGCCAGCGGCCGTCCGGCGCGGGCGACCACGTCGAGGAGGTGCAGGCCGGTGAGTATCCCGTCGCCGGTGGTGGCGTGGTCGCGCAGGATGATGTGTCCCGACTGTTCGCCGCCCAACGAGTAGTCGCCGGCCTCCAGCGCCTCGAGCACGTAGCGGTCGCCGACATTGGTCTCGATCACGCCGATGCCATGGTCGGCCATCGCCAGCCGGAAGCCCAGGTTGGTCATCACGGTCACGACGACGGTGTCGTGACGCAGCTTGGCGCGGGCGCGCCAGTCGAGCGCGCAGATCGCCATGATCTCGTCGCCATTTACCAGCGCGCCGGTGTTATCGACCGCCAGCACCCGGTCGGCGTCGCCGTCGAGCGCCAGTCCGGCGTCGGCACCGGCAGCAACCACCGCCTGTTGCAAGGACGCGGGGTGGGTCGAGCCGCAGCCGGCATTGATGCGGGTGCCGTCGCCGGGGTCGTCGTGGATGACGGTGACTTCGGCGCCCGCGGTGCGGAGGACCTCCGGCGCAACAAACGACGCTGCGCCGCACGCGCAGTCGATCACCACGTGCAAGCCGTCGAGACGACGGCCCTCGAGCGACGCGACCACCTGCTCCACGTACCAGTCGCCGATCGACTCCTGCGAGACGTGGCCCACTGGACCGTCGCGCGGCGGTCCGTCGATGGCGGCGGCAATGCGCGTCTCTTCTTCGTCGGTCAGCTTCAGCCCGCCGGGACCGAACACCTTCACTCCGTTGTCGGGATACGGATTGTGCGACGCGGAGATCATCACCGCCGGCACATGGCGCAGCGCGGCCAGGCGGGCCAGCGCCGGCGTCGGGACCACACCGAGGTCGGTGACATCGGCGCCCTCCGCGGCCAGGCCCGTCGTGAGCGCGCTGCTCAGCACCGGACTCGATATACGCGTGTCGCGCGCGACGAGGAATGACGCTGCGCCCATGACGCGCGCCGTCGCGCGACCGAGGGCCAGCACGACCTCGGGGGTCAGGTCGACGTTGGCGACACCGCGGACGCCGTCGGTGCCGAACTTGATGTTCAACGGGCGGTGCTCAGCGCTTGCTGTACTGCGGCGCCTTGCGGGCCTTCTTGAGGCCGTACTTCTTGCTCTCCTTCTCGCGATCGTCGCGAGTGAGGAGTCCGGCCTTCTTGAGTCCGGCCCGCTGCTCGGGGTCGAGCGTGGCGAGCGCGCGAGCAATGCCAAGCCGGAGGGCTCCGGCCTGGCCCGACACCCCGCCGCCGTCCATGGTGACGTCGACGTCATACACATCGGCCGTCTCGGTCAACCGCAGCGGCTCGAGAGCGATCATGCGATGCGTGGCCGACGGGAAGTAATCGTCGATCGGTCGCTTGTTGATCGTGATCGTGCCGTTACCCGCCCGAATCCGAACGCGGGCGACAGCCCGCTTGCGGCGGCCGGTGGACTGGTTGAGCGGCTTGGGCAAGACGGTTCTCCGTGACTACGAGGCTGCTCGGCGGGCGCCGGCGATTTCGAGGGCTTGAGGCATCTGCGCGCTGTGCGGGTGATCGGGACCGGCATAGACCTTCAGCTTGCGCAGCATCTGCCGGCCCAGCGGGCCCTTGGGCAGCATGCCGCGGATGGCCTTACGCACCGCTTCTTCCGGCTTCTGCGCCATGAGGTCGGTGTAGGTCTTGGACTTCAGGCCGCCGGGGTACCCCGAGTGGCGATACTCCAGCTTCTTGTCGGCCTTGTCGGAGGTGAGCACGACCTTGGCCGCATTGACGACCACGACGTGGTCGCCGGTGTCCATGTGCGGAGCGAAGATGGGCTTGTGCTTGCCCCGAAGCACGCGGGCGACTTCGGTCGACAACCGGCCCAGCACCAGGCCCTCCGCGTCGACGACGTGCCAGGCGCGGTGAATATCGGTTGGCTTTGGAGAGAAAGTCGGCACAGGCCCTTCTTGCTTGGCGCCGCGTTACGGCGGACGGAAAAGTCTACGGGCATGCCAGCAGGGCGGCAAACTGCGACCCACATGATCAGCCGGCAGGACATCGAGGAGGCGGCGGCCCGGGTGGCCCCGGTGATCCGGACCACGCCGGTCAGCGAGGTCGATGCCCTCAGCCGCCTGGCTGGACGCCAGGTGCTGGTCAAGCCGGAGCACCTTCAGCGCACCGGCTCATTCAAGATCCGGGGCGCCTACAACTTCATCTCCCGTCTGCCCGCAGGCACAGAAGTCGCAGCCGCGTCCGCCGGTAACCACGCCCAAGGCGTGGCCCTGGCCGCCGCCCTCACCGGGCGCCGGGCGACCATCTTCATGCCGGCCAACGCCGCCCTCCCCAAGGTCGAGGCCACGCGGGCCTACGGCGCCGACGTGCACCTCGAAGGGATCGGCGTCGACGAGTGCCTGGCGCTGGCCAAAGCCGCGGCCAGCGACGGCAACGCGGTCTACGTCCCGCCCTTCGACGACCCGCTGATCATCGCCGGCCAGGGCACCGTGGGCCTCGAGCTAGCCGCGGAAGCGCCCGAGGCCGAGGTGGTGGTCGTGCCCGTGGGTGGCGGCGGACTGATCAGCGGCGTGGCTACCGCGCTGGCCCACACCCGCCGCAGCGTTCGCGTCATCGGCGTCGAGGCCGAGGGTGCGGCGTCGATGCGTGCGTCGCTCGACGCCGGCGCACCCGTCGCGCTCGAGCTGGTGGCGACCATGGCCGACGGCATCGCGGTCAAAGCGCCGTCGGCACTGACGCTGGCCCACGTGCAGGCCTACGTCGACGACGTCATCACCGTGTCGGAGGAAGAACTGGCGCGCGCCCTCCTGCTGCTCCTCGAGCGGGCCAAGGCCGTGGTGGAGCCGTCGGGCGCCGTCGGCATCGCCGCGCTCCTGGCCGGCAAGATCCCGGGTGCGGGGCCGGCGGTGGCCGTGCTTTCGGGCGGCAACGTCGACCCGCTGCTGCTGATGCGCATCATCGACCACGGCCTCTCCGCCGCCGGCCGCTACCTATTGCTGCGCATCGTCCTCGACGACCGCCCGGGCGCGCTGGCCGCGCTCACCGAGGCGGTGGCCGACCTCGGGCTCAACGTTCTCGAAGTCGAGCATCACCGCTCCGGCGTCCGGCTCGGCGTTGCCGAAGTCGAAGTGCTCCTCACCGTCGAAACCCGCGACCCCGCCCACCGCGGCGAAGTCGTCGCCGCCCTCACAGCCCGCGGCTTCCGCGTCGAGTTGATGCGCTGACATGCGGGTGCCCGACACCAAGATCGACGAGCTGCGCGAGAACGGCTACACGATCGTCGAGAACTTTCTCGAGCCCGACATCCTCGCCGCGGCCCAGGAAGCGCTCTGGCTTTACTACCCGCGCCCGGAGGAGTACTTCGCCGATCCCAAGCAGCAGGAGGGCTTCGGCCCCAGCCAGTTCGCCGGGCTGCGACCGGGCCCGTGGAAGTCATTCGACCTCAACCGCATCGCGTTCCACCCCGACCTGGTCGACATGGCGGCCCGGTTCCTCGGTTCGACCGACCTCCACCTCTACAAGATGGAACTGTGGGCGAAGTACTCGGGCGCCACCGACTACGACCAGCAACACCACCGCGACTTCGGCAACCACGGCCTCGTCGTTCCGAAACGTGCCATCGGATCCCGGCAGATGACGAGCTTCATCCTCTTGTCGGAGGTCACCGCCAAGGACGGGCCCACCAAGGTGGTGCCGTTCCAGATTGGCGAGAGCATGCCGTATCTCCCACTAGTGCAGCCCAAGGGCGCCTTCGCGCGCGAGGAGATCGCGGTCACCGGGCCGCCCGGCACACTGTTCACGTACCGCACTGACATCCTCCACCGCGGTTCAGCCATGACCGGCAAACGCCGGGCGCGCTTCGCGTTGTTGGCTGACTACCAGGTGTGGGGCAACCGATGGACCGGCAAGATGGCGTGGCCCGACTACGCGCTGACGCCGTACTGGACCGAACTGATCGAGCGGGCGACGGCACGCGAGCGCGAACTCTTCGGGTTCCCTGCGCCCGGGGATGAATACTGGGACGACCAAACTCGCGCCGACACCCAAGCTCGCTACCCCAAGCTCGACATCACGCCGTACGTCTGACGACGAGCTAGTCGCGCTTGGTGGTTATGCGGACGCCGAGGGCGCTGAGCGCCCAGCCGGTGGGGATGGCGGCCATGAGGACGATGGCGAGACGGTGTATGACCGCGGCGCCGGTGTTGGTGCCGAACGCGGTGACCTCGCTGCGCGAGATGTCGAGGCCGACGCCGATCAGCGAGAGCACCGCGATGATGAGGCCCAGCGCGGCCACGGCGATCAGCGTCCGGCGACCCAGGTCCGACCGCGGCGTCTGGAAGTCGGCACTGACGATGTCGCGCAACGTGGCCAGCATGGCGGCGACAAGCAGGATCAACGCCATCTTGGCGTCGAGGTTGAGCGACACCACTTCGATGCGATCGCCGACGCTCCGATATGGCCCGCCGCTCGAGACGCCGACGATCAGCGCGAGGAACTCGAGCCCGACCACCGCGGCCAATCCCGCGCCCACCAGCTCGAGCCGGCTCGACAACGCGGCGCGCTCTAGCCGCGGGAGCGGGCGGCGGCGCCGGCGTCGGATCAGGTGTCGGCGCAGGAGCGGGCGACGGGGTGACGACGGTTGTATCTGTTTCCCCCGGAGGCCCCTCGGTCGGCAGCGTGGGGTCCATGCGCTTTAGTACAGCACCTCCCACAGACAAAGCCCGTGCGGGGGGGCCAGCTGGCCGGCCGCCGACCGGCTACAGGCGCGGATGATGCCGGCCACCTCCCCGGCCTTGCGCTTGCCGATGCCGACTTCGACCAGCATGCCCACCACCGCCCGCACCATCTGGTGGCAGAAGGCATTGGCCTCGATGTCGAAACGCAGCCGCCCGTCCTCCAGATCGACCCAACCGGTGTGGGCCACACGGCGGACGAGCGGGCCGGGCACCTGGCCGCTGGGCTGACGGCAGAACGACTGGAAGTCGTGCTCGCCGATGAGCGGGTCGCACGCGAGCTGCATAGCCCGCAGGTCGAGCGGCGCCTCGACGTGCCACGCCGTCGTCGCCGTGAACGGCGACGCCACCGGCGTGTTCAACACGGTGTACCGGTAGCGGCGGCCCTTCGCCGATCGCCGCGCGTCGAAGTCCGGCGCGGCGAACGCGGCCTCGCGGATGATGACCGCGGGGCCCAGCATCTTGTTTACCGAGCGCTGAAGCAGCTCGAGGTCGAGGTCGTCGCCAACCGCGTCGAAAGTGACGACTTGGCCCCACGCGTGGACGCCGGCGTCGGTGCGCCCCGCGCAGATGAGCTCCACCGGATGACCGAGCACCTTCTTCAGCGCCTCGGTAATCGCACCGCCGACCGTCGGCACGGTCTTCTGCACCGCGAACCCGCGGAACCCGCTGCCGTCGTAGGCCACCGTGAGCCGCACGCGAAACGACGGCCCAGCTACTGGGACCGCCGCGCTCTCATTGATCTCCCGGTCGGCTCCGTCTCCGCCTCCGCCTCCCTCAGGAGGGTCGAAGAGGGTCACACGAGTTAGACGAACTCAATGCGCGCCATGGGCGCCTGGTCACCCGCCCGCGGGCCGAGCTTGAGGATGCGGGTGTAGCCGCCGGGCCGGTCGACGTAGCGAGGCCCGATGTCTTCGAACAACTTGGTGGCCATCTCCTTGTCCCGGATGAACGCCACGACGTCGCGCTGGCGGTAGAGGCCGCCCTTCTTCGCCTTGGTGACGACTTTCTCGACGACAGGTCGCAGCGCCTTGGCCTTGGCCTCGGTGGTGATAATGCCCTCGGCCGCGATCAATGACGCGACGAGGTTGCCCATCATCGCCTTCTGGTGGGCGGCGTCGCCCCCGAAGCGCTTTCCCTTACGCGGCTGTCCCGGCATGACGCCTGCCCTAGTCCTTCACGCGGCAGGCTGAGGCCGCGCTCGTCGAGCTTCTGGATGACCTCGTCGAGCGACTTCTGCCCGAAGTTGGTGATGGCCATGAGGTCGTCGATGGTCTTCTCGACCAGTTCGCCCACGGTGTTGACCTGCGCCCGCTTGAGGCAGTTGCGGGGGCGCTCGGAGAGATCGAGGTCTTCGATCGGGAGGTCGAGGTCGGGCGAGCCACTGCTGATGGCGGACACCTCGCCGAGCTCGAGGCCCTGCGGCGCGTCGCTCATCTCGGCGACCAGCGTCACCAGTGAGCGCAGCGTGTCGCCGGCCGAGGCCAGCGCCTCACGCGGGGAGATCGAACCGTCGGTCTCGATGTCGATGATCAGCCGGTCGAAGTTCGTCGACTGCTCGACACGCGTCGGCTCGACGGTGAACGCAACCCGCCGCACGGGCGAGAAGATCGAGTCGATGGGGATCACGCCGATGGTGGCCGAGGTCTTGTTGCGGTCGGCCGAGACGTAGCCGCGGCCGCGGGCCACAGTGATGTCCATGGCCAGCCGGCCCTTGGAATTCAGCGTGGCGATGTGCAGCTGCGGGTTGAGGATCTCGACGTCACCGGTGAGCGTCATGTCGCCCGCGGTCACCGAGGCCGGCCCGCGGACATCGAGGCGCAAGGTGACCGGCTCCTCGTTCTCGACGCGGAGCACGACGTCCTTGAGGTTGAGAATGAGGTCGGTGACGTCCTCCTTCACGCCCGGAAGCGTCGTGAACTCATGGAGGGCGTCGTCGAAGCGCACCTGGGTGACGGCGGCGCCGGGGATCGATGACAACAGCGTGCGGCGCAGCGAGTTACCCAGCGTGTAGCCAAAGCCGGGCTCGAGCGGGCCGACCGCGAAACGCTGACGGTCGTTCTCCTCTTCTCCGACGGCTTCGACAGTGGGGCGCTGGATGATCAGCATGACGGCGTTCGAACCTCTTTCGTTGTCGACTACTTGGAGTACAGCTCGACGATGAGCTGCTCGCGGACACCCGTGTCGATCTGCTCGCGCAGCGGCAGGTCGCGCACCGTGACCAGAAAGCGGTCTTCGGAGGCGTCGATCCAGGCCGGGACCTGGCGGTCGAGGGTGTCCAGGTTGTGGCGGATGACGATCATGGTCTTGGCCTTGTCCCGCAGCGTCACGACGTCGCCTTGCTTCACGCGGTAGCTCGGGATGGTGACCCGACGACCGTTGACGCTGACGTGTCCGTGGCGCACGAACTGCCGAGCCTGTGACCGGCTGGCGCCCCACCCGGCGCGGAAGGCGATGTTGTCGAGGCGCAGCTCGAGCATGCGCAGCAAGTTCTCGCCGGTGACGCCCTGCTGCTTATTCGCTTCCTTGTACATGTTGGCGAACTGCTTCTCGAGCACGCCGTAGATGCGGCGGGCCTTCTGCTTCTCCCGCAGCTGGTTGAGGTACTCAGACCCCTGGCGCATGCGATCGCGGCCGTGCTCACCCGGCGGGTAGGGACGGCGCTCGATCGGGCACTTCATCGAGTCGCACTTGGGACCCTTGAGGAAGAGCTTGATCTTCTCGCGCCGGCACAAGCGGCAGACGGGACCGGTGTAGCGGGCCATCAGACGCGCCTCCGCTTCTTAGGACGGCAGCCGTTGTGCGGGATGGGAGTGACGTCCTTGATGCCCATGACCTCGATACCGGTTTGCATGAGCGAGCGGATGGCGGTCTCGCGGCCGGAGCCGGGACCCTTGACCAGGACGTCGACGGTGCGGACGCCGTGTTCCATGGCCCGCTTGGCACAGGCCTCTGCAGCCAACTGCGCGGCGAACGGCGTGGACTTGCGTGAACCCTTGAAGCCGACGTTGCCGGCCGACGCCCACGCCAGCACGGCACCCTCGCTATCGGTTATCGACACGATGGTGTTGTTGAACGAGCTCTTGATGTGCACAACGCCATGACTGACGTTCTTGCGCTCGCGCTTCCGGGGCCGGCGGCCGCCGGGCTTGGGCTTGGGCATCTACTTGCGAACCTTCTTCTTCCCGGCGACGGTTTTCTTGGGGCCCTTGCGAGTGCGGGCGTTGGTGTGGGTGCGCTGGCCTCGAACCGGCAGCCCCCGACGGTGTCGGATGCCCTGGTACGAGTTGATTTCCTTCTTGCGGTTGATGTCCTGCGCGATGTCGCGCCGCAGGTCACCTTCAACCTTGACGTTGCTGTCGATCCAGTTGCGCAGGCGAACGACTTCTTCATCGGTGAGCTCGCGTACACGCGTATTGCGATCGATCTCGACCGCGTCGCACGCCTTCTGCGCCGTCGTGCGGCCAACGCCGAAGATGTAGGTGAGCGAGATCTCGAGGCGCTTCTCCCGGGGGATGTCGACGCCAGCTATACGGGCCATGCCTCTCCTACCCCTGCCGCTGCTTGTGGCGAGGATTGGTGCAGATGATCATCACGTTGCCGTGGCGACGGATGACCTTGCACTTCTCGCAGATTCTCTTGACGCTCGGGCGAACTTTCATGGGCTTCTACTTGTACCTGTAGGTGATGCGACCCCGGGTGAGGTCGTAGGGCGTGATCTTCACTTGGACCCGGTCCCCCGGAAGGATCCGGATCCGGTGCATGCGCATCTTCCCGGCGCTGTACGCGAGGACGCTGTGGCCGTTCTCCAACTCCACTCTGAACATGGCATTGGGGAGGGCTTCGACGATCGTGCCCTCGAGCACGATGTCCTCTTCCTTGTCCTTCTGAACGGGCAGGGTGAATCTCCTCTAAAAAGTGGCAGTCCGGCCGGCGCAAACCCGCGCC
Organism: uncultured Actinomycetes bacterium; assembly: GCA_963742585.1. Taxonomy (GTDB): domain Bacteria; phylum Actinomycetota; class Acidimicrobiia; order Acidimicrobiales; family JACDEA01; genus JACDEA01. The sequence goes on along the minus strand of CAVUMI010000006.1, from coordinate 864,584 downwards.
AGGCCAGCGGAAAAGTTTACACGAAACCGGGAAAATTCCCCAACGGCGACGTTGGCGAGGTTCTCCAAGTTGCAGATTTGTAACAAACTGCCTCCAAGTCCGTCCGCACGGGCGAATTGTCGGACTTCTTGGGTCGCTTCCGGAGACTCGGAGGCGCGACGTTCCAATTCTGCGACTTGGAGGCAGCGGCTATGCACGCGTAAAGACCTCGGGGCCGTTTTCGGTGATGGCGATGGTGTGCTCGAAATGGGCGGAGAGGCTGCCGTCGGCGGTGACCACGCTCCAGCCGTCGCCGAGAACCCGGGTCTCGGGACCGCCGGCGTTGACCATGGGCTCGACGGCGAACACGTGCCCGGGCCGCAGCTTGATCCCCCGGCCGGGTGCGCCGTAGTTCGGCACCTGGGGCTCCTCGTGCATGGCCGTCCCGATGGCGTGGCCGACGTATTCACGCACAACCGAGAAGCCCGCCGTCTCGGCCACCTCCTGGACGGCATGGCCGATGTCGGAGAGCCGGTTGCCGTCGAACATCTGCTTGATGGCGGCCTCGAGGCTGTCCTCGGTGACCTGCATGAGCCGGGTGGCCTCGGGGCTGACCTCGCCCACCGGGACCGTGACCGCGGCGTCGCCGTGGTAGCCCTCGATGATCGCCCCGCAATCGAGGGAGATGATGTCGCCCTCCTTCAGCAGGTACTCGCCTGGGATGCCGTGCACGATCATGTCGTTGGGTGACGTGCAGATCACCGCCGGGAATCCGTGGTAGCCGAGGAAGTTCGAAATGGCGCCACGGCGATCGAGGACGTCGCGGGCCACCTGGTCGATCTGGGCCGTCGTGACGCCGGGCTTGGCCGCAGCCCGCGTCTTCTCGAGCATCTCGGCCACGACCTTGCCGGCCTTGCGCATCTTGTTCAGCTCGTCGGGCGACCGGCGCATCAGACGTACATCTCGCGGCGCCGGTCAACCGTGTCGATGAGGCGCGTGGTGACTTCGTCCGCCGGCCCGTCGCCGTCGACCACCTCGAGGTGCTCGGCCTCCTTGTACCAGGCGATCAGTGGCGCGACGTTGCTGTCGTAGATCTCGAGCCTGCGGCGGATGGCCGCCTCGGTGTCATCGGCCCGCTGCACGACTTCGCCGCCGCACACGTCGCAGGTCCAGTTGTCGAGCGGCGGCACATCAACGCTGTAGTTCGTGCCGCACGACGAGCACACCCGGCGCGCCGCGAGGCGCTTGAGCACGATCTCGGTCGGCACCTCAAGGTCGATCGCCAGGTGGATGTCCTGGGGCGCGAGGAAGGCGGACAGCGCCTCGGCTTGGAACACGTTGCGGGGAAAGCCGTCGAGCACGAAGCCTCGCCGCTTGGTACCGGCCTGCTCCAGCCGCTCCTTGACGATCCCGATCGTGATCTCGTCGGGCACCAGCTCGCCGGCGTCCATGTACTCCCGCGCCTTACGCCCGAAGGTGGTGCCGGCGCGAACGGCGGCCCGGAACATGTCGCCGGTGGACACATGGTGCACCACGTAGTGGCGCGCCAAACGAACCGCCTGCGTGCCTTTACCCGAGCCCTGCTTGCCTAACAAAACCAGTCGCACGCCGGGGATCACGCGGCCCTTCTCACTACTTCAAGAAGCCTTCGTAGTTACGCATCGTGAGCTGGCTGTCGATCTGCTTCATCGTCTCCAGGGCGACGCCGACCGCGATGAGCAGCGTCGTACCCGCGAACGGGTAGTTGTTGATGTTGAAGAGCGACAGCGCCAGCGCGGGGAGCAGTGCGATGAACGCAAGGAACAGCGCGCCGGGCAGGGTGATCCGGTTGAGGATGCCGGCCAGGTGCCGCTCAGTCGGCGGACCCGGCCGGATGCCGGGGATGTAGCCACCCTGCTTGCGGATCACGTCAGCCTGCTGGTGCGGGTCGAACGCGATCGCCGTGTAGAAGTACGCGAACGCCACGATAAGCAGGCCGTAAAGGCCCACATAGAGCAGGTCGGTGGGATCAACGAGGTGGTCGTTGATGAACTTCCGTATACCGACCCACGGGATGACGTTGCTCAACAGCACCGGGAAGTACAGCACCGAGCTGGCGAAGATGATCGGGATGACGCCGGACTGATTGACCTTCAACGGGATGTAGGTCGACTGCCCGCCGTACATCCGGCGGCCGACTATTCGTTTCGCGAATTGGACTGGTATTCGTCGCTGCCCCTGTTCGATGAACACGATTGCTACAAGGAGCACCATCGTCGCGGCGATGACGAACGCGAACTTGGTGTTGCCGGCCTCGGCCCGAATCGCCGCACCCTGCGACGGAAGGCCGCTGACGACGTTGGCGAAGATCAGGATCGACATCCCCTGGCCGACGCCGCGCTGGGTGATCAGCTCGCCCAGCCACATCACCATGGCCGTACCCGCGGTCATCGAGAGCACCACGAGCAGCACGCGGGGGATGGTGAAGTTGGGAAGCACGTCGATGTCGCCGGCGGTCGAACCGAGGAACCCCTCGCCCCCGTTGTGGAACACGAAGGCCAAGCCGGTGGACTGCATGACCGCCAGCGCCACCGTGAGATACCGGGTGACCTGGGTGATCTTCTTCTGGCCGACCGCGCCCTCATCCCGCCACTGCTCGAGCTTCGGGATCACCACCTGCAACAGCTGCACGATGATCGAGCTGGTGATGTACGGCATGATCCCGAGCCCGAAGACGGCGAACCGGGTCAGCGCCCCGCCCGAGAACAGGTTGAGGAACCCGAGGACGCCGCCCTTGGAGGCGGCGTCGGTCAGGGACTGAACCGCCCGGAAGTCGATGCCGGGGACGGGGATGTGCGAGCCGAACCGGTACAGCGCGATCACGAACACCGTGAACACGATCTTGTTCCGAAGATCCGGAACCTTGAACATGTTCAGAAATGTCATCGCGCGACCTCGCTGACTACCTGTTGGTGAGTGCGTTGCCCTTGGCGGGCGGACGACCGCCGCTGAACGGCAACGGCAACTTGGTGATGGAACCGCCGGCACTGGTGATGGCCTGCTCGGCCGACTTGGAGAAAGCGTGGGCCGAAACCTCGACCGCACGGGTGATCTGCCCGCGGCCGAGAACCTTGACGTAGCCGTGCTTGTGCACGAGGCCCTTGGCCCGCAGCGTCTCGGGGGTGATCTGGATGCCGTCGAAGCTCTCGAGCGCGTCGAGGTTGACGACGGTGTACTCGACCCGGAACGGATTCTTGAAGCCCTTGAGCTTGGGGATGCGCTGCGCCAACGGCAGCTGGCCGCCCTCGAAGCCGGGCTTGATCTGCGTGCGGGCGCCCTGGCCCTTCATGCCGCGGCCCGCGGTCTTGCCCCGGCGGCCGCCCGTACCGCGTCCCACGCGGATGGCGGTCTTCTTCGAGCCCGGCGCGGGCTGAAGATCGTGGACTTTCATTTGGCTACCTCGGCAACTTCTTCGACGGTGATGAGATGGGGTACCCGACGAATCATTCCTCGGATCTCGGGCCTATCGGGCAGCGTGTTGGTGTGGCCGATGCGGCGCAGGCCCAGAGCGCGGAGCGTGCCCCGCTGCTTGGGCTTGGCGCCGATCGCCGACTTCACCTGGGTGACCTTGATCGCCATCACGCAACCTCTTGCGGGACGTGCGCGCCGCGCTTGCGCTCGTTGTAGGCGCGCAGCACCCCGGCGGGCGTGACTTCCTCGGGGCTCTTGCCCCGCATGCGGGCGACGTCGTCGGGTGATTTGAGGGCCTTGAGCCCGGCGATCGTGGCGTGGGCGACATTGATGGCGTTGGACGATCCGAGCGACTTGGCCAGCACGTCGTGGATCCCGGCCACCTCGAGGATGGCCCGGGCCGCGCCGCCGGCGATGACGCCGGTACCGGGGGCAGCCGGCTTGAGGAGCACCCGTCCGGCCCCGCTCTCGCCGAGCACGGGATGGATGATCGTGCTACCGGCTAGGGGCACGGTGAAGACGTTCTTGCGGGCGTCGTCGACGGCCTTCTGCATGGCGAGACCGACTTCCTTGGCCTTGCCGTAGCCGAGGCCGACTCGGCCGTTGCCGTCGCCGATAACCATGAGCGCGGTGAAGGAGAAGCGCCGGCCACCCTGAACGACCTTGGCCACGCGTCGCGGCCGGCCGATCGAGCGTTCCTCGAACTGCCCTTGGCCGCCGCCCTGCGACTGCCCCCCGCGGTCTTGCTGTGGTCGTTGTGCCATCTCAGACGGCCGCACTTCGGTCGGCCGCGATGGCACAAAGCGCCGCTCTGCCCATGGTTCGCTCACTTCGTTCGCTCACTAAAACTCCAGTCCAGCCTCTCGGGCGGCGTCGGCGACCGCGGCCACCCGCCCGTGATAGGCAAATCCTCCGCGGTCGAAAACAACTTTGGTGACGCCGGCGGCCTTGGCCCGCTCGGCCAGCAGCTTGCCGACCTTGCCGGCGGCGTCACGGTTGCCCGTGCCGCCGGAGCGCAGCTCGGCCTCGACCGTCGACGCGGCTGCGAGGGTGCGCCCGGTGAGGTCGTCGATGACCTGCGCCGAGATGTGCTTGTTGCTGCGGAACACTGCCAGGCGCGGCCGCTGGGCGGTGCCGGCGACGTGCTTGCGCACGCGGCGATGCCGCCGCTGCCGCAACTCGTGAATGTGTTTGACGTTGGTCACTGTGATCTCCCGATCGCCTGCCGGCTCCGCCTCTGGCTCACTTGGCAGCCTTTCCGGCCTTGCGGCGGACGTGCTCGCCCAGATAACGGACGCCCTTGCCCTTGTAGGGCTCGGGCTTACGAAGCTTGCGTATGTCGGCGGCCACCTGGCCAACCAATTCCTTGTCGATGCCCTTGACGATGACGCGGGTGGGCACGGGCACCTCGAAGGTGATGCCTTCGGGCGCGTCGACAATCACCGGATGGCTGAAGCCGAGGGCCATCTCGAGCTTGTTCGGGCCCTGGGCGGCGGCGCGGTAGCCGACGCCAACGATCTCGAGTTCTTTGACAAAGCCGTTCGTGACGCCGACCACCATGTTGTTGACCAGCGACCGCGTGAGCCCATGGAGCGCGCGGTTGTGGCGCTCATCGTCGGGGCGCTCGACGAGTAGTTCGCCGTCGTCCTGCCGGATCGTGATCGGCGCGGGGATCACGCGCTCGAGCCGTCCCTGCGGACCCTTGACCGCGACCCGTCCATCGCCGAGCGAAATCTCGACGCCGCTGGGGACAGGGATCGGTGCCTTACCAATTCGTGACATGGCGTTACCAGACGTAGCAAAGGACTTCGCCGCCCACGCGGCGCTGACGCGCCTCGCGATCGGTCATGAGTCCTTGGCTCGTGGATAGAACGGCGACACCAAGCCCGCCGAGAACACGGGGCAGCGTGTCGGCCTTGGTGTAGACGCGCAGGCCGGGCTTGGAGACGCGACGGATACCGGAGATGGTGCGCTCGCGCTCGGGCGTGTACTTCATCTTCACTTCGAGGACGCGGCCCGGGCGGCCCTGGTCATCGCTCACGGAGTAACCGATGATGTAGCCCTCGCGTTCGAGCAGCCGCGCGAGTGACTCTTTCAGCTTGGACGACGGCATGCGCACGGTGTCGTGCATCGCCACGTTGGCGTTGCGAATGCGGGTGAGCATGTCGGCGATGGGGTCGGTCATCGTCATGCGATCACCAACTCGCCTTCGTCACGCCGGGCACTTCGCCGGCATGGACCAACTCGCGCAGACAGATGCGGCACAGCCCGAACTTCCGGTAGACCGCCCGGGGGCGGCCGCATCGGCGGCAGCGGGTGTAACCCCGCACCTTGAACTTGGGCTTGCGTTGCTGCTTTTCGACTAGTGCCTTCTTGGCCATTTCTTCGCTTACAGCCCTTCACGTCGGAACGGGAAACCGAAGGCGCTCAACAGGGCCTTGCCTTCGGCATTCGTGCGAGCGGTGGTCACGATGGTGATGTCCATGCCACGCGGTATATCGACCTTGTCGTAATTAATCTCGGGGAAGATCAGTTGCTCGGTCACCCCGAACGTGTAGTTGCCGCGACCATCGAAGGCATCGGGGTTGAGGCCGCGGAAGTCGCGGATACGGGGGATGGCGATGCTGACGAGCCGGTCGAAGAACTCCCACATTCGATCGCCCCGCAGCGTGACCTTGGCGCCGATGCTCTGCCCCTCACGGAGCTTGAAACCGGCAATGGACTGCCTGGCCTTGGTGACCAGGGGCTTCTGGCCGGCGATGATCGTGAGGTCGCGCACGGCGTTCTCGAGGAGCGACGCTTGCTGGGTGGCCTTGCCGACGCCCATGTTGATGACGATCTTCTCGAACCGGGGGACTTCCATGATGTTGCCGAGCCCGAGCGTGTCCTTGAGCTGCGCACGGATCTCGCTGTCGTAGCGCTGCTTGAGCCGCGGCCGTTCCGTCGTGGTGGCTGCGCTCACAGGTCGCTCCCGCACTTCTTGCAGACGCGGATCTTCTGCACGACTCGGTCGTCACCGATGCCCAGCGACGTGTCCATGCGGAAGCCGACGCGCGTCGGTCCGCAGCCCGGACAGACGATTGCCACGTTCGAGACGGGGATCGGCATGTCCTTGTCGATGATCCCGCCCTGCATCGTGGCGCGGGTCGTGCGTTGGTGCTTCTTGGAGATGTTGACGCCCTCGACGATGACCTTGCCTTCCCTGGGCAGGACGCGCATGATCTCGCCCTCCTTGCCCCGGTCCTTGCCGGCCCGCACGCGGACCCGGTCACCCTTCTTGAGTTTGATTCCAGCCATCAATGTCTCCCGATCGCCTTCCGGCTTCGCCTCCGGCTCACTACAGAACCTCTGGAGCGAGAGAAACGATGCGCATGAACTTCTTGTCGCGCAGCTCACGGCCGACCGGCCCGAAGATGCGCGTACCGCGGGGCTGCTGCTGTTCGTTGATGAGAACCGCGGCGTTCTCGTCGAAGCGGATGTAGCTGCCGTCGGGGCGGCGGCGCTCCTTCTTGGTGCGCACGACGACGCACTTCACGACTTCACCCTTCTTCACCGCGGCACCGGGCAGCGCGTCCTTCACAGTGGCGACGAATATGTCGCCAATGCCCGCGTAGCGGCGCTTGGAGCCGCCCAGCACCTTGATGCAGAGCACCTCCTTGGCGCCGCTGTTGTCGGCCACCCGAAGGCGGCTCTCTTGTTGGATCATGCCGCCCTCCGGAGGAGGGCCACTAGGCAGAGTGCCCAGCGGGCGAATGCGTTCGAGCCGAAGGCGAGAGCGCTCATTTCGCCCGTTCCAGAACTTCGACGACGCGCCAGCGCTTGAGCTTCGACAACGGCCGGGTCTCCTGGACCCGCACGCGGTCGCCGACCTTGACGTCGTTGGCGGTGTCGTGGGCGTAGAGGTGCTTGGTGCGCTGGACCGTCTTGTCGTACCGGCGGTGGCGCACGCGCTCGATGACGTCGACCACGACGGTGTTCTCCATCGACGCCGAAGACACCGTGCCCTCACGGATCTTGCGGCGGTTGGGTCGTGCGGTCGGTGCGGTGGGTTCAGCCATTCGCGTTGCCTGTCTGTTGGAGTGACTCGTACTCGGCGATCTCGCGCTCGCGGAGGAGGGTGTGGATGCGGGCGATCTCACGGCGCAACTCGCCCAGTCGCGACATGTTCGGCAACTCGCCGGTGACGTGCTTGAACCGGAGGTTGAACAGCTCCGCCTTCGTCTCGACGAGGCGGTTCTCCAATTCGCTGTCTTCCATGTTGCGCAGTTCGGCGGCTTGCTTGGTCATCAGATCTGCACTTCTTCCTGCAGGTGGCGCCGGACCACGAACTTGGCCCTGATAGGGAGCTTCTGAATGGCGCGCTCCATGGCGCCCTTGGCCAGCTCCTCATTGACACCGGCGAGCTCGAACAGGATGCGGCCAGGCTTGACCACGGCGACCCAGTGCTCGGGGTTGCCCTTGCCTGATCCCATGCGCGTCTCGGCCGGCTTCTGCGTGACCGGCTTATCCGGGAAGATCCGGATCCAGACCTTGCCGCCGCGCTTGACGTGACGGGTCATCGCGATACGAGCCGCTTCGATCTGCCGCGCGGTGATCCAGCCCGGCTCCAAGGCCTCGATGCCGTAGTCACCGAAGTTGATGGTGGCGCCGCCTTTGGCCTTGCCGGTCATCCGCCCGCGGTGTTGCTTGCGGTGCTTCACCTTGCGGGGCATCAGCATCAGTCGGGGTCTTTCTTGAAGTGCGGCGCCTCGTGATGCTCGCGGGTACGGCGCTCGATCTCTTCTTCCTCAGCCAGGATCTTCTCCAGCTCGGGATCGACCGCGGGGATAAGCGGTGCCGCCTCCTCGCTGGGCGGCGCGTCACCGGCATCCGCATCGCCCCCATCGGCGGGAGCTTCACCGGGGCCGGCCTGGTCGGGCCGGCGACGGCCGCCACCGGCGGAGATGACCCGGCGCGGCTTCGGACCCTGGCCCGACGTCTCACCAACCGCCATGGCCGCTTCGCGAGAGATCTTCTCCTCGGAGGCCACCTTGTACGGGAGGATGTCGCCCTTGTAGATCCAGACCTTCACGCCGATGCGGCCGAACGTGGTCTTGGCCTCGCGGAAGCCGTAATCGATGTCGGCCCGCAGCGTGTGCAACGGGACCCGACCCTCGCGGTAGAACTCGCGGCGAGCCATTTCGGAGCCGCCGAGCCGGCCGGCGCACTGCACACGGATTCCCTGCGCACCCGCCTTCTGCACGGTCTGCACGGCGCGCTTCATGGCGCGGCGGAAACTCACGCGGCCGGCGAGCTGGTCGGCGATGCCCTGGGCGATCAGCGCAGCATCAAGCTCGGGCTGCTTGATCTCCTGGATGTTGAGTTGGATCTTCGGGTTGTTGGTGATCTTGGCCAGGCCGTCGCGCAGACGGTCGGCCTCCGCGCCACGCCGGCCGATGACGATGCCGGGGCGGGCGGTGTGCACATCGACGCGCAGACGGTCGCGCGTGCGCTCGACTTCGATGCGACTCACCGCGGCGCGCTCGAGCTGACGCGTGAGGAAGTCGCGGATCTTCCAGTCCTCGATCACGTAGTTCTGGTACTCGCGGTCAGCAAACCACCGCGACTTCCAGTCAGTCGTGATCCCAAGCCGGAACCCGTACGGATTTACCTTCTGACCCATTTATTCTGAGCCGCCTTCCGGCGGCTTCTCACCGCTGACGTCGGGTTCTGCCTCTTCTGGCGCATCTGTCGATGCGCTCTCAGCGCTGACTTCGGCTTCCACGTTCTCCTCAACCGGGGCTTCGGGCGCATCGCCTTCGGCTTCCGTCTCTTCAATGACTTCTACGGCGGCCGCTTGGGGGTCGACGATGCCTTGCTCTTCGATCTCTTCGGCGTCTACCGGCGGCGCGTCGATCACCTGCGGTGCTTCGGTCGTTGCTGCCGTTGCCTTGCGGCCGCCGGCTACGCGGCGGGCGCGGCGGTTGCCGGCTTCTTGGGCCTGGCGGGCGCGGACGCGGAGGAGCTTGTCCTCGGGCAGTCGCGCCACGATGATCGTGATGTGGCACGTGCGCTTGCGGATACGCGTGTAGCGACCGCGGGCACGGGCGCGCCAGCGCTTGAGGGTGCGGGCCTCGTCGGCGTAGCAGGAAGCGACGTACAGCTCATCGGGATCGAGGCCGTCGTTGTGCTGCGCGTTAGCGACCGCCGACGCGAGCAGCTTGGCCACCATCGGGGCGCTGCCGCGGCCGCAGAACTTCAACACGTCCCGGGCGGCGGCCACTTCGAGCCCGCGGACCAGGTCGAGCACCTCTCGCACCTTGTAGGGCGACGTGATGACGTGCCGCAGCTCGGCGCGCGTGCCCGGCCGCTCGTTGGTCTTCAGGCCGGTCATCGGCGACCTGCCGCGTTCCTGGCCGGCGTGGTAGCGGAAGGTGCGGGTCGGTGCGAACTCACCGAGCTTGTGACCGACCATCGACTCGGTGATGTAGACGGGCACGTGCTTGCGCCCGTCGTGGACGGCGATGGTGTGACCGACCATGTCGGGGATGATCGTGGACCGACGCGACCACGTCTTGATGACCCGCTTCTCGTTCTTGCTGTTCTGCTCGTCGACCTTCTTCAACAGATGGTCGTCGACGAACGGACCCTTCTTGAGACTTCGGGGCATCTCGACTACCTCCGCTTCCCGCGCGTGCGGCGACGGCGGATGATGAGCTTGCTGGACGGCTTGTTGGGGTTGCGCGTGCGGCCCTCGGGCTTGCCCCACGGCGACACCGGATGGCGTCCGCCGGAGCTCTTGCCCTCGCCGCCACCCAGGGGGTGGTCGACCGGGTTCATGGCGACGCCGCGGGTCTGCGGGCGCACGCCCTTCCACCGGTTGCGGCCGGCCTTGCCGATCTTGATCAACTCGGCCTCGGCGTTACCCACCTCGCCCACCGTTCCCCGGCAGTCGATGGGCACGCGGCGCATCTCGGTAGACGGCAGACGCAGCGTGGCGAAGTCGCCTTCCTTGGCCACCAGCTGCACGCTCATGCCCGCGCCGCGGGCGAGCTTGCCGCCACCGTTGGGCTGTAGCTCGACGTTGTGGATCGTGGTACCGACGGGGATGTAGCGCAGCGGCAACGCGTTCCCGGGACGGATCTCGCTGCCCTGGCCGCTCTGCAACATGTCGCCGACGCCGACGCGGGCGGGCGCCAGGATGTAGCGCTTCTCGCCGTCGGCGTAGTGCAGCAGCGCGATGCGGGCGTTGCGGTTGGGGTCGTACTCGATGGCCGCCACCTTGGCGGGAACGCCGTCCTTGTTGCGACGGAAGTCGATGACGCGGTACTGCTGCTTGTGCCCGCCGCCGCGGTGACGGGAAGTCTTGTGGCCGTGCGCGTTGCGGCCGCCGGTTGAGTGCTTCGGCGCCAGCAGCGACTTCTCCGGCCGGTCGCGGGTGATCTCCTTGAAGTCGGATGCCGACTGGAAGCGACGGCCGGGGCTGGTGGGCTTGCGTTTGCGAAGGGGCATCGATCTAACTTTCGAAGAGGTCGATACGGTCACCCTCGGCCAGGGTGACGATCGCTCGCTTGGTGTCGGGCCGGGCGCCGAACGTGAACGTCTTGCGGTTGCGCTTGCGCTTCCCGTGACGGTTCAGCGTGTTCACGTTGGCCACCCGCACGTTGAAGATGCTCTCGATGGCCTGGCGGATCTCGATCTTGTTGGCGCTGCTGGCGACCACGAACGTGTAGACGCCGTTGTCGAGCAGCGCGTAGGACTTCTCCGACACGACCGGCCGGATGATGACGTCGCGGGGATCGGTCATTCGGCGTCCTCAACCGCGGGTTCGTCCGAGATCGGAATCACGATCGCGGCGGGTTGATCTCCCCGGTCGGCTCGGTCTCCGCCTCCGCCTCCCTGTGCACCAGGAAGCGTGGCCCGGGTGAACACGAGCCAGTCGTTGCAGAGGATGTCGTAGGGATTGAGCTCCTGGTCGAGGATGATCTGCACGTCGGCGAGGTTGCGGAACGACTTGAAGACGTCCTCGTCGTCGCGGCTCAACACGATCAGCACGCGCCCGCTGAGACCGAGCGCGTCGAGCGCGGCATTGGCGTCGCGCGTCTTGGGTGCGGGGAAATCCCACGCGTCGACGACCACGACCTTGCCGTCGGAGGCCCGGTCGGACAGCGCTCCGCGCAGCGCCAGCTGGATCATCTTCTTGGGCGTCTTCTGCCGGTAGTCACGCGGCTTCGGCCCGAAGGCGACGCCGCCGCCGGCCCAATGGGGTGCGCGCGTCGAGCCCTGGCGGGCGCGACCGGTGCCCTTCTGCCGCCACGGCTTCTTGCCGCCGCCGCGAACCTCGGCCCGCGTCAGCGTCGAGTGGGTGCCGGATCGAGCCGCGGCCAGCTGGGCGGTGACGACCTGGTGCATCACCGGGACGTTGGGCTGCACCGCGAAGTACGCGGGATCCAACTCGACCTTGCCGTTCGAGCCGCCGCTCTGCGTCCGTACGTCGACCGAGGCCATTAGCGAATCGCTTTCACTGCATTACGGATGAGGACGATGCCGCCGCGGGGTCCGGGCACCGCGCCCTTGACCAACAGCAGCTCGCGCTCGGGATCCGCGGCCACCACTTCGAGGTTCAGCGTGGTGACCTTCTGGTTGCCCATCTGCCCGGCCATCTTCGTGCCCTTGAACACGCGGCTGGGCGTGGCGCAGGCGCCTATGGCGCCGGGCGCGCGGTGCTTCTTGTGCGTACCGTGCGAGGCGCCTTGGCCCTTGAAGTTGTGACGCTTCATCCCACCGGCGAAGCCCTTGCCTTTGCTCACCGCGGTCACATCGACCAGGTCGCCCGGCGCCAGTACGTCGACGGCGATCTGCTGACCGACCTCGAAGCCGCTGCTGTCCTCGAGCCGCAGCTCGACGAGCCGCACGCCGGCTTCGACGTTGGCCTTGCTGAAGTGGCCGGCTTCGGGCTTGTTCAGGCGGTTGGCCTTGATGGTGCCGTACGTGACCTGCACCGCGCTGTAGCCGTCACGGTCAGGCGTCTTGACCTGCACCACGCGCAATGGCGCGACTTTGACGACGGTTACAGGCACGAGCCGGTTCTGGTCGTCCCAGACCTGGGTCATGCCGACTTTCTCGCCGACGATCGCTTTGGATGCCATTGCTGATGCTCGTTCTGGTCGCTTTCACGCGGACGCTCCGCCCTGGCAGGAGCCCAAGGCGGAGCGCATGTTCAGTTGTGCTGCGGGGTTCCCCCAGAGGGCGCCCACAGACGTCGATTGGTAGGACTGAAAACTATAGCCGTGCCCGGGGAGCACGGCCACCGGGCGTCCTAGTGCGAAAAGGCTGACTGCATGCGGTGCACGGGGCCGCCGACACCCTCGGTGGTGGTGAGGAACGCGGTGCCGGCGTTGGTGTAGGTCGCCGCCTCGCCTTGAAGTACGGCCGGCACGGGGATCTTGACCGGCGGAGCGGCGAAGGCCCGGGCGTAGTCGGAGCCCGACAGACGCCACTCGAAGGCCTCGAGGTACGTGCGGAGCACGATGCGATCGCCAGCCGGGCCGATGGCGCCGCCGGTGATCTGCGTGCCTGGAAGTGGACTGGGAATGCCGGAAATCGGCGGTCCGAAGAGGGCGCTCGGCCCCAACGTCATCAGCCCGAGCATGTTGACCGTCGCCACCCGGATAGCCCTGCCCGCGGTGAGCGCGTACACGTTCGACAGGCCGTGGAGCTCCTTGGCGACCACCAGCATCTGTCCGGTCGTCGGGTGCACCAGCAGGGCCTCGGCGTCGTGGCGAGTGTCCGGGTAGCGGAACTGCATGCCGCCCCGGAGTGCAAGCGTGCTGGGGCTCACGCCGACGACCGGCTCGTCGACCTCATAGATCGTGAGCACTCCGCGGTCGCGCAGGTTGTTGCCAATGTCGGCGAAGTAGAGCGACTGGCCCGGTGTGCCGTCCTGGTGCGGGCCGCGCGCCATGTCCTCCCAGTCCACTGCCCCGGCCAGCGGGACGGTGTAGGTCGCAACGGTCGCGCCGGTGAAGTCGACTGCGAAGAACCGGGCCACATCGCCGCTGTCGTTGTGGGTGAAGAGGAGGTCGTCGCGATAGGAGGCGGTGGCCACGCCGCTCGACTCATTGATACGCGGGTCTTGGAACCGGAAGACCTCGGCACCGGGCTGGTGGCTCGCCTGCGCCCGGGTCAGACCGGCCAGGCCGAGCGCCAGCACCGCAAGCACCGCGATCGTCCGCCCCAGGCGACTACGCACGGCTCGAGAGTAACGGACGAGCCTCGAGCGCCGTCAGGCGCCGCGCCGTGAACAGCATGAAGGCGGTAAACACCACACCGACGGCGACGGCCGACACGATGACCGCGGTGTCGATCGGGCGGGCGACCAAAACGTTGAAGCCCGAGTGGCGACCGTCGGCCACAAGGAGCGAGCGCACCAAGACTCCCTTGAGGACGAGGCCCTTCAAGACGACCAGCTTGAGCAACCCGAGCTTCAGCGCGACGACGGCCAGGGCGCCGGCGACCGCGACATGCGGGCGCCGCTCGAACCAGTGAGGATGGTGGGCCGGGGCCGGAACGTGCAGTTTGAGTATCGCCAATCCGATGAGCGCGGTAGAGCTGGCGTGCATCAGGGTGGTGGAGCCGAGCCGGATGAACGACGAGTCGAGCCCGCCGCCGATCGCCACGTAGAAAACGTTCTCGACGGCAGCGAATCCGATACCGGCCGCGAATCCGTACAACAGTCCGTGCGCGGCATCACTCACGCGCTTCGACCGAACCAGCCACAGGATGAATAGCGCCTTCAGAACCTCTTCGATCGCCGGCGCGACGAAGTTCACGACGGTGTCCCGCGACCAGCCCGAGCCGGAGTACACCGCCGTGTTGAGGCGCAGCGCGACGTAGAACATCGCCGCGCCCCACACCAGCCCGGCGAGCAACCACTTCAGCTGCACGCCGTGGACACGACCCAACTCCTTGATCGCGACGAGCACGAGCAGCGGCCCAACGCCACCCACCGCGATCGCAGCGAGGTCTTCCACGACCGAGAGCGCTAGGACCGCGCGATCAGCACTTGACGGTAGTTGTCGGACCCTGCTGCTTGGCCCCGGCCACCTTCTTCGGATCGGCGATCGTGGTGGGACCTTGCTGCTTGGCCCCCGCGACCTTCTTCGGATCGGCGATCGTGGTGGGACCTTGCTGCTTGGCCCCGGCCGCCTTCTTCGGATCCGCGGTCGTCGTGGAACCCTGCTGCTTGGCCCCCGCGACCTTCCTCGGATCCGCGGTCGTCGTGGAACCCTGCTGTTTGGCGCCGGCCACCTTCTTCGCATCGGCGGACGTCGCGGGACCCTGCTGCTTGGACCCGCCCGCCTTCGCCGGATCAACGGTGGTGGTGGTGGCGCAGGCCGCCTCAATGGCCGCGCCGCTCAGGCGCGCGTCGTCGGAGTCGCCACAGCCGGCGACGAATAGCCCGCCGAAGAACGTGCTCGTAACGAGGATCCGCAGCCGCTTCATATGTCCTGCCCCCTTGCCCGATCCCGTTGGCGGCACCGACGCGGCGACGCTACTACTGCCCGATTCATGCGCCGCCCCACGGCATCGTGTACGTCGAACCGGCCGGTCCCCGCCGCAACAGCTGGCCCACACTGCCCGGTGTCAGCGTGAACGTCACCACGACGTTCTGCGGAACGTCAGATGGCGTCGCGGCGGGCTGCGTGGCGACGGTGAGGCCCGAGACCGGCGGACCCTCGATGTACGGATAGGCCGTCTTCAGATACTGCGCCGACTCGCTGGCCGTGCCCAGTGCGTACCGGTACCCGCCGACGCCGTCGGGTTCGAAAATCGCGAACTCAATTCTCGTGAACTTGCTCGGGGCAATCGACTTCAGCCGCTGCGCGCTTGCCTCGGTCATGCGGACCGTGAGGGACAGCGGGTCGCGCCGTCCGCCGGCCCAGGAATAGTGCTCGATCACCGCCGCTGCGATGGAACCCTGTTTCGTCACGGCGTTGTAGAGCTTGTAGCTCGAGTTTTCGATCCCGTCCGCAGTTTGAAACGACATCACGTATCCGTACGGTGTCGTTTTGCTCGCGTTGAACCGATAGCCCTGCGCCACGTCCAGCCCTGGCGCCGTAGGCACACGACGAACGTCGTACCCCTGCTCAGCTAACGCGCGCGTCGTGCTCGTCGTGGGCGGCAGGGTCGTCGACGCCGACGTGCCCATGTTCTTGGTCGGCGCCTTCTTGCTGACCGCGGCGCCGCTGAGGTCACCGTCGCCCGACCCGCATCCCGCCACGATGACCACACATACAAGGGCCACCAGCGCGAGTCGCTTCATCCCGTTCCCCCCTTTGCCGGCCGCCGAGTCGGCCGCGTCCGATCGTACTGAACCGCAGGCTGCGGGCGTTTATGCCCGATCATGCAGCCGTACAAGGAGGCGGTGGGTGGCGTTGCGTTCAACAGCCCGGCTTGGACGAGGTCGTTACCGCCGCTTGGCCGTCATAGGTCTTGACCGTCGTCGTTACCGCCGCTTGGCCGTCGTAGGTCTTGCCGGCGCTGGCGGACTTGGACGGTTGCGCGTTCTTGGCCTTGAGCGGAGCAGGTTTCACCGACGAACACGTGCCGCCGACCGCCGCACCGCTGAGGTTCGACGTGCTGTCAGAGTCCCCGCACCCGGCGAGGGCGACGATGCTCATCAACGCGCCCACCAGGATGATCGCCCTTCGCAGGTAACGCTGACTGCGCGTGCGACGGTTCATGCGTCGAGCCCCCCATTTGCACCGCGGTCCGTGACGAGCCGCGTTCCCGGTGGTAGCGAGAACGGAAATTTACGACGATCTACTCCGGCCCACGCCGGGCGGCGGGGCTACCCGGCTTGGATCTTGAGTTCGATCTCCACGCCGGCGGGAAGGTCCAGCCGCTGCAGCGCGTCGACCGTCTTGGGGCTGTGCTCGACGATGTCGAGCAGCCGCTTGTGCACGCGCATCTCGAAGTGCTCGCGGCTGTCCTTGTACTTATGGGGCGACCGGATCACCGTGTAGCGGTGCTTCTCCGTGGGGAGCGGCACCGGCCCGCGCACCTTGGCCTGCGTGCGCAGCACCGTCTCGACGATCTTCTTCGTCGACTGGTCGATGATCTCGTGGTCGTACGCCTTGAGGCGAATGCGAATCCGCTGTACCGGCATCTACTTGAGGATCTTCACGACGCGGCCCGAGCCCACGGTGCGGCCGCCCTCGCGGATGGCGAAGGTGAGGCCCTCGTCCATGGCAATGGGCTTGCCCAGCTCGACGGTCATGGTGGTGTTGTCCCCGGGCATGACCATCTCGGTGCCCTCGGGCAGTGAGATGGAGCCGGTGACGTCGGTGGTGCGGAAGTAGAACTGGGGCCGGTAGTTGTTGAAGAAGGGCTTGTGGCGGCCGCCCTCCTCCTTCTTGAGGATGTAGACCTGGGCCTCGAAGTTCGTATGGGGGGTGATGGAGCCGGGCTTGCAGAGCACCTGACCCCGCTCGACGTCTTCCTTCTTGGTGCCCCGCAGCAAGATCCCGGCGTTGTCCCCGGCCTTGCCCTCGTCTAGGAGCTTGCGGAACATCTCAACGCCGGTGCAGACCGACTTCTGGGTGTCGCGCAGGCCGACGATCTCGACCTCCTCGCCCACCTTGATGACGCCCTGCTCGATGCGCCCGGTGACAACAGTTCCCCGCCCGGTGATGGAGAAGACGTCCTCGATGCTCATCAGGAAGGGCTTGTCGATGTCGCGGTCGGGCTCAGGCACCCAGGAATCGACGGCCTCCATGAGCTCGGAGATCTTCGGGGTCCACTCCCCGTCACCCTCGAGGGCCTTGAGCGCGCTGACCCGGATCACCGGGGTGTCATCGCCGGGGAAGTCGTATTCGGTGAGCAGCTCACGGACCTCGAGCTCGACGAGGTCGAGGAGCTCCTCGTCGTCGACCGCGTCGGCCTTGTTCAGCGCCACGACGATGGAGGGCACGCCCACCTGGCGGGCCAGCAGCACGTGCTCACGGGTCTGGGGCATGGGGCCGTCGGCAGCTGAGACCACCAGGATGGCCCCGTCGACCTGGGCGGCGCCGGTGATCATGTTCTTGATGTAGTCGGCGTGGCCGGGCATGTCGACATGGGCGTAGTGGCGGTTCGGCGTGGTGTATTCGACGTGCGCGATCGAGATGGTGATGCCCCGGGCCTTCTCCTCAGGGGCCTTGTCGATCTGGTCAAAAGCGGTGAAGGAGTTATTCGCCGGGTCGACCTCGGCCATGACCTTGGTGATGGCCGCGGTCAGCGTGGTCTTGCCGTGGTCGATGTGGCCCATCGTGCCCACGTTCACGTGGGGCTTGGTGCGCTCGAACTTTGCCTTGGCCATATGTGAACAGACTCCTTTGGAAGACTTCTTATTCGCCGCGGACCCGGGCCACGATCTCTTTTTCGATCGAAGCAGGTACCTGCTGGTACGAGTGGAACTGCATGTGCGGGATGGCGCGACCCTGGGTCTTCGACCGCAGGTCGGTAACGTAGCCGAACATCGACGCGAGGGGCACCTGAGCGCGCACCGCTACAGCGTTGCCGCGTTGCTCAGTTGCGTCCACCTTGCCGCGCCGGCTGTTGAGGTCGCCGATGACCTCGCCCATGAAGTCGTCGGGCGTGACCACCTCGATCTCCATGATCGGCTCGAGCAACACGGGCTTGGCACGTTTGGCCGCGTCCTTGAACGCCATCGAGCCGGCGATCTTGAACGCCATTTCCGAGCTGTCGACGTCGTGATACGAGCCGAAGGTGAGGATGACGCGTACGTCCACCGTGGGGAAGCCGGCGACCACGCCAGTGCCCAGCGCCTCCTGAATGCCGGCGTCGACCGAGGGGATGTACTCCTTCGGGATCACGCCGCCAGTGATCTTGTCGATGAACTCGTAGCCACCGCCGGGACCCGTGGGCTCAAGCGTGATGACCACGTGGCCGTACTGGCCGCGACCGCCGGTCTGGCGGATGTACCGGCACTCGACCTTTTCGACCGCCTGGGTGATCGTCTCGCGGTAGGCCACCTGGGGCTTGCCCACGTTGGCGTCGACCTTGAACTCGCGCAGCATGCGGTCGACCAGCACCTCGAGGTGCAGTTCGCCCTGCCCGCCGATGACGGTCTGGCCGGTCTCCTCGTCGGAGCGGACCTGGAACGACGGGTCTTCTTCGGCCAATGCCTGGAGCGCCTTGCTGAGCTTGTCCTGCGCGTCCTTGGTCTTGGGCTCGACCGCGACGTGAATCACGGGCTCGGGGAAGTCGAGCGACTCGAGGATGACCTGGGCGTTGGGGTCGCACAGGGTGTCACCGGTGGTGGTGTTCTTGAGGCCCACGACCGCGACGATGTCGCCGGCGAATACCGCGTCCTTGTCCTCCCGGTGGTTGGCATGCATCTGGAGGATCCGGCCCAGCCGCTCCTTCGAGTCCTTGGTGCTGTTCATCACCGCGGTGCCCTTTTCAGCGCGCCCGCTGTAGACCCGCATGTACGTGAGCTTGCCGACGTGGGGGTCGCTCATGATCTTGAATGCCAGCGCAGCGAACGGCGCGTCGTCGTCGGCGGCGCGCTCGATCTCCTCGATGCCCTTCTTGTCGAGGCCGACGGTCGGCGGAACATCAAGCGGGCTGGGCAGGTAGTCGACGACGGCGTCGAGCATCGGCTGCACGCCCTTGTTCTTGAACGCCGAGCCGCAGAGGACCGGGACCAGTTGGTTGGCGATCGTGCCCTTGCGCAGCGCGCGCTTGAGGTCGTCGGCGGTGATCTCTTCCTCGGCCAGGTACTTCTCGGTGATGTCGTCGTCGACGTTGCTCACCGCGTCGACGAGGTCGTGGCGCCACTTCTCGGCTTCGGCGCGCATGTCCTCGGGGATCTCGACGTCGTTCCAGGCCTCGCCCTTGTCCGTGCCTTCATCCCAGATCAGGGCCTTCATGTTCAGAAGGTCGACCATGCCCTTGAAGCCGCTCTCGGATCCGATCGGGATCTGGATGACGGCGGTGACCGCGTCGAGACGGTCCTTGATCATGTCGACGGTGCGGTAGAAGTCGGCGCCGATGCGGTCCATCTTGTTGACGAAGCAGATGCGGGGGACGCCGTACTTGTTGGCCTGACGCCAGACCGTCTCGGTCTGAGGCTCGACGCCGGCGACCGAGTCGAACACGGCCACCGCGCCGTCGAGGACGCGCAGCGACCGCTCGACCTCGATGGTGAAGTCGACGTGGCCGGGGGTGTCGATGATGTTGATCCACGTGTCTTTCCAGTTGCACGTGGTGGCCGCCGACGTGATGGTGATCCCGCGCTCTTGCTCCTGGACCATCCAGTCCATGGTCGCGGCGCCTTCGTGGACCTCACCGATCTTGTAGTTCTTGCCGGTGTAGTAGAGGATCCGCTCGGTCGTGGTGGTTTTGCCCGCGTCGATGTGGGCCATGATCCCGATGTTTCGGGTTCGGGCCAGGGGGAACTCGCGGATCTTCTTGGGTGCGTCTGCCATGTGCGTTACCTATGCGGGAGCGGAGACCGCTCTACCAGCGGTAGTGGGCGAATGCTTTGTTGGACTCGGCCATCTTGTGGGTGTCCTCACGCCGCTTGACGGCTGAGCCGAGGTTGTTGGCGGCGTCGAGGATCTCGTTGGCCAGCCGCTCGGCCATGGTCTTCTCCCGGCGCTGCTGGGAGTAACCGATCAGCCACCGCACGGCCAGCGTCGTCGCCCGGCGGGGCCGGAGCTCGACCGGCACCTGATAGGTGGCACCGCCGACCCGGCGACTCTTGACCTCGAGCTGGGGCCGGATGTTGTCGATCGACCGCTTGAGGGTGGCCAGCGGCTCGCCGCCGGTCTTGTCCTTCACGATCTCGAGGGCGTCGTAGACGATGCGCTCGGCCAGCGTGCGCTTGCCCCGCTCGAGGATCTTGTTGACGACCTGGGTGACCAGCACCGACTTGTAAACCGGGTCGGGCATGAGCTCACGGCGCGGCGCGGGTCCCTTGCGGGGCATTCGCTAGCCCTCCCTCTTGGCGCCGTAGCGGGAGCGGGCCTGCTTGCGCTCGTGTACGCCGGAGGCATCGAGCGCTCCGCGCACGATCTTGTAGCGGACCCCAGGCAGGTCGCGAACGCGGCCACCGCGCACCAGGACGATCGAGTGCTCCTGGAGGTTGTGGCCTTCGCCGGGGATATAGGCGGTGATCTCGTACCCACTCGTGAGGCGGACTCGAGCGACCTTGCGCAATGCGGAGTTCGGCTTCTTCGGCGTGTGGGTGTACACACGTGTGCAGACACCCCGACGCTGGGGCGCGCCCTTCAACGCCGGCGTCGTTCCTTTGGTGGACTTTGATTCGCGGCCCTTGCGGACCAGCTGGTTAATCGTGGGCACGCCAACTCCGAACTAAGGGACTTCAAGGGTGGCTCTGGCGACGCGCGGGACGCGTCAGGAGAGCCGGACCATGCTAGAGGAGGCCCCACGCGGCAGCAAACTAGGTACGGTCAGGGTGTGGCTGGAGACCTTGCCGATCAGGCGTATGGCCACTGCTTCGTCGTCCTCAATGACCGGGAGTTGGCGGCCGACGCAGCGCTGACCGCGTTGCGGCGGGCCGGGCGTTCCCGGTCGTCGGTGCTGGCCCACGCCCGGTACCAGGCGTTGGAACGGGCGGGTGGGGTCATGGCGGCGCCACCGGACACACCGGCGCCCGACGACCTGTTGGAGCTGGCCGCGCTGCTGGCCGCGACCCGACCACCGGCCGAGCGGGCGGTGCTCGACCTACGCGCCCGTCTCGATCGCGCCCAGTTCGGCCGCGCCCTTGGCTTGGCGGCCGCCGCCGCCGCCGAGCGGGCCGACGCCATCGGCGAGGCGTGGGATCGTGATCTCGACCCGCTGCTCATGGCCCGCCTCGGGCCGGGCGACTGCTTGCTCCTCGCCGCGGTTCTGGCCGACGCCGACCTCGCCCACCCGACGCTCGAGGCGCTGGGTGACATTGGCCCAGCGGTCGCGGCCCACGTCGCCGGCTGCGAGGTGTGCACCGACCGACACCGCGCCATGGTGTCGGTTCGCGCGCTGCACGCACAGACGGAGCCGCCGGGCACTCCCCCGGAGGTCAGCGAGTTGGCGCGGCGCAGCCGGCGGATGCGCCCCGCTGCCGCGCCGCCACCGCTCGATCCCCGCCGGCGCCGGCCGCTGGTGGTCGCCGCCGCGGTCCTCGGCGCAGTGGCAGTGGTCGTTGGCGTGGCCGCCACCGCCACCGCCCTCACCGGGTCGAGGAGCGGCCGCGCCGATCGTGTCGCCAAGCTCGTCCGCGTTCCGGCCAACGGGCAACTCGCACTCACCGTCCAGCGCGACGTGGTGGAGATAACCAACCGGTCGTCCCGCCCGGTCGATTGGCGCGCAACCGCCGAAGCTCGTTGGCTCGAGGTCCGCCCGGCTGCAGGGAAATTGGAAGCTGGCCAGACCTTTTCATTGCTGACGCGGGTGCTGCCGTCGTCGCCCGAGGGATCGCTGCGCACGACGGTAACGGTCACCGGCGGCGACGGGTCTGCCGCGGCGGCGATCTACGAGACGACGATCGAACGACCGCCCGACCTGGCGACGTCGATCGCCGGTTGCTCGGTCACCGCGACGGTCGAGGATGCCAGCGGCGTGCGCGTTGCCAGCCTTCACTGGAGCGACAAGGCCGGCGCGCACAAGTTGCAGATGTCCGCCGGGCCGTCCTCCTACATCGCCGACTTACCGCCGGCCACACCACTCAGTTGGTGGGTTGTCGCCGACGACACCCGCGGCAACCAGGCCCGCACACCCGAGGCCAAGACGTCCTGCTAAACGAGCGGCGCCGGGCGGCTCGGCTTCTTAGGGCACGTTGACGTTGCCCCCCGTGTACTTCATACAGCCGCAGCCCTCGTCGAAGCCGTAGTGACGGACAGCGGCCCCACCGTCGTGCTGGGTGGCACTGAACCGATTGGCGAAGCCACCGGTCGACTGGAACGACGAGCCCAGCTTGGCCACACCGTCCATGAACCCGGCGCGGTTGAGCACGTTGCCTGATGCTTTGATCGCGTCGCGCATCAACCACAGCTCGGTGCAGATAGCCATGGCGAGCGACTCGGCGTTGGCGTCGGAAAAGGACTGCCCCTTGCTCGTGAGCAGGTCGTAGCAGCGCCGGCGCGCGTCGTTCGAGTACGGCCCGGTACGCGGGTTCTGGGCTGCCTGCAGATCGAGGCTCGGGATCCAGCCGATGCCCTTGGATCCGACCAACTGGCGTTTGGGAAGACCGGATCCGTCCATCAGCGCTTGCGGCCCGTTCTGTGAGTTCAACCCATACCGCGGGCGGTACCCCTGCGCTTCCGCGTTTTGCATGAAGAACAGCGTGAGGAGGCCGCGTTCGTCGAACACGATCACGTGCGTGACGCCGTCACTGCGCAGCTTGAGTACGGCGCTGGACACCGCGGCGGCCTGCGGTCCGGTGTCAGAAACCCGTTCGTTGGGCGCCACGCGGCGGATGTCTTCTGCCGCGACAGTGATTCCCAAGTCCCTGAGCGCGGGCACCATCACCTGATCGGTGGCGTGGCCGAACGAGGTGCTGTCGAAGGTGACGATGCCGACTTTGGTCGCGCCACCCCCGGCGCGCCGGTGGCCGCGTTCCATCCCGAGAAGAAACCCTGGGCATTGAGGGCGGCTACTTGCGCGCGGGCGACACGATCGAGATTCAGGGTGCTGGCTTCGACGTAATAGGGGTAGCGACGGAATGTGGCGCCGTCGGCGCTGGTGAGGTCATCGTTGACCAGCACGATGTTGCGCGTGTGGCCGCAGCGCAACATCGTGTCGTTGCCTCCGGAGAAGCCGATGAAGACCTTGTGGTCCTGCGTCCAGGTGTCGCAGGTCTGCTGAAAGAGAACGTCGTTCGGCGCGGTCGTGGCGCCATCGATCTCGTGCCACACCGGCTCGATCTTGCGACCGGCAACACCGCCGCGGGCGTTGATGTCCTCGATCACGATCTCGGCGGTGCGCTTGGGGTCGCCGGTGGTGATGCCGGTCGCGCCGATGGCGGCGTTGGCCGCCCCGCTGTTCACCGCGTAGGCCCGGCCGATGAAGATCTTGTCGGCGGTGACGCCGGGGCCAACGGCAGTGGAGTTCACACCCTGCGTCGTCGCGCTGCTGCCCGAGCGGCGGGCGGTCACCGCGGTGCGCCCGCCGGACGCGACCGGAGCGTCCGTGCCTTCGGCGAGCGTGGTGGCAGTGCCGTCGTCGCCGGGACCGGCTTCGACCGGGTCGCCCGATTGCGCCGCGCTTTGGCCGGCGTTGCGGCGGGCATCCGAGACCGTCGAGCCACAGCCGGCGAGCAGGGCCATCGCGGCCAGCACCGCGATCCACCGAACGGGGCGCCCAGCCATATGGCCAACGTAGGCCGTTGAACGTTCAACCCGTTGGTCGCCCCCAACCAACCGAAGCCGGTCGGCCTTAGCCGCGCAACAAAAGCTCGGCCACGAGGGCGGTGAGCAGGGCGGCCCGCTTGGGCATGGCGTCGAGCACGACGTACTCCCCCTCCGCATGGGCGCCGTCGCCCACCGGCCCAAGACCGTCGAGGGTCGGCACGCCCACCGCGGCGGTGAAGTTGCCGTCGGAGCCCCCGCCGACGTCGATGCCCTCGAGCGGCGGAAGCCCGAGCGCGCCGGCGCACTTCTGGGCGACAGCGAAGAGTTCCGCTGAAGAAGCCGCTTCGAGCGGCGGACGGTTCGGCCCGCCCAGTACTTCGAGCCGTGTACCCCGCACCGCCGGGGTGAGCGCGCGCACCGCGGCGTCGACGCGCGCTTGCTCGGCGACCGACGCGGCGCGCACGTCCACCTTCAGTCGGGCTTCGGCCGGAACCACGTTGGTCGCCGTGCCGCTCTGCAAGACGGTCGGCGTGACGGTGGTGCCGTCGTCGGGCCGGGCGATCGCGCCGAGCGCGAGGACCTGGTGCGCGATCTCGACGGTGGCATTGCGGCCCTTCTCGGGCTCGAGCCCGGCGTGGGCGGCGCGGCCGTGCGCGACGAGGTCGTAATTCGACACACCTTTGCGCGCCGTTTTGAGCGCGCCGGCCTCGCCCGCGCTCGGTTCGAGAATGAGTGCGGCACGCGCTCCGGCGACCGTCGCCTCGATCAGCTCGCGCGACGTGGTCGAGCCCAACTCCTCATCCGCGGTCAACAGGAGCGTCACGCCCTCGCGGTCGCGCAGCTGCGACAGCGCGAAGAGCGCCTGCACTATCCCTGCCTTCATGTCGAATGCTCCGGGACCGGTCGCGCGACCGTCGACAATCGCGAATGGCCAGCGGGCCAGCGTCCCCGCCGGCCACACGGTGTCGAGGTGCCCGACCAGCGCGACGCGTGTCGGCCCGGTGCCGAACCGCCAGCGGAAATGTGTTGTGCCGTCGACGACCACCTTCTCCGGTGCGCCGCATCCGAGCAGCCGCTCGGCCACCGCGGCCACCGCGTCGCCACAGCGCTCCACTGCGTCCGGATCCGCCGATGGCGACTCGATGGCAACCAGCTCGGCCAGTACCTCGAGCATCGCTTCGTGCACCTCCTCATCATGCAGGTAAACCGCCATTCGGACAGCCGCCCGACAACACCCCGCCAAGTGAGTGCGGTTGACAATAAAGTAAACGATCATTAGGGTCCGAGCAATGCCAACCTCGGTTGGGCGGCGGCCCCGCGACCGCAAGGCGCAGATCGCTCACGCCGCGGCGGCGTCATTCGCCGAGCTGGGGTACCACCGCGTGGGAATCGACGCCGTGGCCGCGTCAGTCGGGATCACGGGCGGCGCGGTATATCGCCACTTCGACAACAAGTACGAGCTCCTGCATCAAGCCGTGTTCGACGGCATGGAGCGGGTCGAGGCGGCGGCAATGCCACATGCCGATGAGCGCCTCGCGGATCTCCTGCAGCGGCTCGCCGCACTGTCCGTGCAGCGAAAGGAGCTCGGTGTGTTGCTCCAGCGCGAGTCGCGCCATCTCAAGCCCGCCGACCAGGCCGAACTGCGACGGCGGACGCAAGCGGTGGCGGGCGATATCGCCGCGCAGCTAAGGACCGAGCGTCCAAAGCTCGGTGAAGACGACATCGCGCTGCTCGTGCGATCGGTGTTTGCCGTGCTGGCCAGCCCCTCGTATCACCGCGGTGCACTGTCCGACCCAGCCGACGCGGCGCTGCTCAACCGCATGCTCGCCGCGGTCATCCATTCTCGAGGCAATAGCTGGCGGAAAACGACAGCTATTGCCTCGAGAATGGAAAGGGACGCGGTCGCGGTGCGCGCATCGCGGCGGGAGACGCTTCTCTCGGTCGCCAGTCAGCTGTTCGCGCGGCAGG
Source organism: uncultured Actinomycetes bacterium (assembly GCA_963742585.1). Classification (GTDB taxonomy): domain Bacteria; phylum Actinomycetota; class Acidimicrobiia; order Acidimicrobiales; family JACDEA01; genus JACDEA01. The sequence continues at coordinate 838,848 of CAVUMI010000006.1, read as the reverse complement.
GGTACGCCGCGGTGCGGATGGAGGACGTCGGCGCGGCGGCGGGGATCGCGGGACCGAGCATCTACCAGCACTTCGAGAGCAAGTCCGACCTCCTCACCGCCGCGCTCACGCGAGGCGCCGAGTGGCTGCAGTTCGGATTGACCCGAGCGCTGGCGGCGGCCGACACCGAGTCCCGCGCCCTCGAGCTGGTCGTGGCCTCGTACGCAGAGTTCGTCCTCGAGAACACCGACCTCATGGCCCTGCTGCTCACGGAGACGATCAACCTTCCCGAGATGCAGCGCCACAGCGTACGGCGAATGCAGCACGACTACGTGGCCGAGTGGGTCCGGCTCCTGACCGCGGTGCGCCCTGAACTCAACGACCCGCAGGCCCGCTTCCTCACCCACGGCGTGCTGGGCATCGTCAACGACAACGCTCGGAGCCGCCGGGCGCGTGAGCGGCCCGACCTGCAAACGACCCTTTCAACGATCGGGCTGGAGGTGCTGGCAGCATGAGACTGCGCACGGGCGTGCTCGTGCTCGCGCTGGTCGCCAGCGCGTGCGGCAGCACAGCGCGAATCCCGGACAATGTCGCGGCTGCGGGAGCGGGCGACGAGCTCGGTGATTCCGCCAGCGCGCCGACACCCGCGGCGGGCGGCACCAGCGACGTCACAACCAGTGGCACTGCGGCGCGCGGGACCACAGCGGCGGGCGCGACGCGCGCCACGGTGTCGCCGAAGGCCGTCACCAGTGGGCGGCCGGTGAACACGCCGATTGAGCTGGGCTTCGTACGGACTGGCGTATCGAACGCGGCCGCGTTCGGCGCGTCACTGGGCGGCACGGCATCAGAGGCCGACATCGTCAGTGCCCTTGTGGCCGCGTACAACGATCAGGGCGGCATTGCCGGCCGACGGATCGTGCCGGTGTATGCCGACACCGACACCGGTAGCTCGTCGTGGGACGCCGACTTCGCCGCCGCGTGCGCGAGCTTCACGCAGGACCACAAGGTGGCCGCGGTACTGGGCTATGTGTTCACCCACATCGACTCGTTCGAATCGTGCTTGGCCAAGCGGAACATCCCGCACCTCAGCACCACGTTCAACGTCCCCGACGCGCCGACCCTGAGCCGCTACCCGATGCTCATGGCATTGTCGACGCCACTGATCGAACGGCGCTCAATTGCCAAGGTCGACGGCGGGTTGGCCACCGGCGCACTCACGCGGGCGAGCAAGCTCGGGATCGTCCTCGACGCCTGCCCGGGCACCAACGCGGCATGGAACAAGATCACCAAGCCGTACTTGGAGTCGAAGGGCCTTACCGTGGCCGCCACGTTCGAGGTCGGCTGCGCAAGCGGTTCGGGCGACGCCGCCGCCGAAGCGGGACGGTCGGGGAACCTCGTACTTCAGTTCCGAACCGCCGGGGTGGACACCGTCATGATCATGTCGGTCTCGGAGGGTCCGGCGCTGTTCATCTTCGCCGGCGCGGCCGAAGCGCAGGGCTACCGGCCCCGGTACGTGGTGTCCTCACTGGCAAACACCGCGATCCTCGCCAACCAGCTCCCGCCCCGCCAAGCGGCCAACGTCGACGGTTACGGATGGCTCCCGGTCCAGGACGTCAAGCCGCCGTACTGGCCGGGGTTGCCGGCCCCGGCGACGCGGTGTCTCAACATGCTCAAGACGAAGAGCATCACCCCCGCCGCCTCCGCCGATTTCGCCTTCGCATTCAGCGCCTGCGAGGCCCTGTTCCTCTACGAGGTCGCGCTCAAAGCCAACCAGGGGAGATCGGACGGCGCGGCGATTATCTCAACGATCGAATCGCTCGGCACCGGCTTCACCAGCGTGGCCAACCTCGACGGGCGGTCGGCCTTCTCGAAGGACCGCCACGACGCCCCGGCGCAGGCGCGCCACTTCGCGTGGACACCCGGTTGTTCATGCTTCACCTATCGGACCAGCACGTCGCCGATGCGGTGATTGTGGGCATGGACCACGTTCCTCGGGTTCTTCTGTCCACGGCTCCCAGGACCAGGGTGCGTTCGCTGGCAATACTTGGCGCTCTGCCTGCTCGGATGACCATCGCTGCCGTTCTGCTCGTCCTGCTAACGGCGGGTTGCGGCATAAACGGTCTGTCATTCGTCCAGGACGAGCGGATCGACATCATCAGGCCCAGCGATCGCTCCGAGGTCAACCTCCCGGTCACGGTGGACTGGACCGCCACCGACTTCGCCACTGGACCCGGCCGCGGCGCGTTCGGCGTCCTGGTCGATCGCGCGCCACAGCGTCCGGGCCAGACCCTCGCGTGGCTCTTCCGCGGCGATGACAGCTGTAAAGGTCCGAGCGGACGAGCGCTGTGCGCCACACCGGAGTTCCTTGCCGAACGAGGCGCGTACACGACGACCGACACCACGTTCACCTTCGAACGGATCGCAAGGCTCAGCGGCGACGACCGCCGGCGACAGTTCCACGAGGTGACCGTCGTTCTGCTCGATGGCGACGGGCACCGAATCGGCGAAAGCGCATGGTCCGTGCAGTTCGAACTCCCGAGGCAGCCGTAGTGGCCAAGACCGCCAAGCACCTCAAGACGGTCCACGAGGCCGAGAAGTTGGTCGACTCTGTCGAGGCCACGCGCGACGCGTTGCGCGACGACGCGCGCCGCGGCCTCGGCGTCACCGGCGACGCCAGCGAGCGGCCGCCCCGGCTGCGCGACGTGCTGGCCCGCAACCAGCTGGGGCTCTATCCGCTCTTCGCGATTGGCCTCCTGGCGATCGTCGATCAGTTCCAGGGTTACGCGTTCTCCGTTCTCACCCCCGAGATCAGTCGATCGCTCGGCATCGGCAAAGGCGCGATCGCCGGCATCATCGCCCTCAAGACTCTTGCCATTGCGGTGGCCCCCCTCCCGATGGCCGCGCTGGTGCAGCGTCGAGCGCGACGGGCGGTGCTCTGCATGATCACCGGTGTGGCGTGGAGCGTGTTCGCCATTGCCACCGGCTTCACCACATTGATCTGGGGCCTCGTTATCGTGCTGGTCGCCGACGGCCTCAGCACCGGAAGCGTCGCCGCCCTTCACGTCCCGTTGGTCCTCGATTCGTACCCGACGGAGGCGCGCGTCCGCGTGCTGTCCGGCTACCAGGGCTTCGTCGCCATCGGCAATGTGATCTCGCCACTGGCCGTTGCGTTCCTCGCCGCCGCCGTCGGACTCACCTGGCGTGGTGTATTCGTCGCCCTCGGTCTGGCGTCCCTGGCGTCTTGTGCGGTAGCCGCGCGGCTGCGCGACCCCGGCTTCGGCCGGTGGGACACGCAGGTGATTCGGAACACCGTGCGGAGGCATCACGGCGAAGGCATGGCCGGCGTGGCCGTCACCGAGCAGGACGTCATGTTGGGCTTCTTCGAGACGGTTCGCCGGCTGATGCTCATCCCAACCGTCCGGCGGCTCATGGCCGGGTTCGCGGTCCTCGGCCTGCTGTTGATTCCGTACCAGACGTTCCTGTTCTTCTTCCTCGAAGAGAGATGGAATCTCGGACCGGGGTCCCGCGGCATCTTCTTCGCCTTCACCGCCGCCGTGTCGATCGCCACGCTGGTGCCGTTCAGCCGATGGGGCGAGGCCCGGTTCCGGGAGAACCCCGGCAGCGTCACCCGCCTGGCCAGCCTCCTCCTCGCGCTCGCCGTCGTGTTGATCGGCCTCGGCGGGTTGTCGCCGTGGTTCTGGGGAATGGTGGCGTTGTTCTCCGCATCCTCGGCGTTGGTCTCCATCATCACGCCGGCCCTGAACTCTGCGCTCCTGGGGGTGATCCCATCGCAGATGCGCCCGCACGCCGCCGCGCTCGAGGGCATCTTCCTCGGCGGCGTCGGCGGTCTCCTCGGCGCGTTGTTCCTCTCCGGGATCGATCGCCGCTTCGGCGTGGGTGGGTCGATGGTCGCGCTGGTCATCCCCGGCGTGCTCGGCGCCCTGATCCTCGCCAGCGCGGGCAAGCTCGTGCCCAAGGACCTCGACCGGATGATCGACGAGGTCATCGAGGACGAGGAGATCCGTCGCATCCAGGGATCCGGCGGCCACCTGCCGATGCTGGCGTGCCGCGGTGTCGACTTCTCCTACGGCCAGCTCCAAGTGCTGTTCGGCGTCGACTTCACCGTTGACGACGGCGAGATGGTCGCGCTGCTCGGCGTCAACGGCGCGGGGAAGTCGACGCTGCTCAAGGTGATCTCCGGCATCGGCCTGCCGACGCGGGGAAGCGTTCGCTTCCGCGGCGCGGAGATCACCTACCTCGACGCCGAACGCCGCCTCCGGCTCGGCATCACCCAGATCCCCGGCGGCCGGGCCGTCTTCGGACCCATGACGGTCGTGGAGAACTTGCGTGGCTTCGGCTACACGCTGGGGCGGAATCCGACGGCGCTGAGCGAGGCGATCGACCGCTGTTTCGAAGCGTTCCCGCGGCTCGCCGAACGTCGCAACCAGAACGCCAGCACGCTCTCCGGTGGCGAGCAGCAGATGCTCGGGCTGTCGAAGGGTTTGATCCTTCAGCCCAAGCTGCTCCTGATCGACGAACTCTCGCTCGGCCTGGCGCCGGTGATCGTGGCGCAGTTGCTCGACATGGTCCGCCAGATCAACGCCGAAGGTACCGCGGTCGTGCTGGTCGAGCAGTCGGTGAACATCGCGCTGAACCTGGTCGACCACGCCTACTTCATGGAGAAGGGCGAGATCAGATTCGACGGTGCGGCGCAGGACCTGCTCACCCGCGACGACCTCCTGCGCGCCGTCTTCCTCGAAGGGGTGGGCAAACAGAAGTGATGTTGGCGCTGACGCCGTGGGGGTTCGAGATCCCGCTGCCGGTGATCGTCCTCGGGATGATCATCGGCATGACCTACGGCCTGCTCGCCGTGGGGTTGGTGCTGGTGTACCGCACCAACCGCATCATCAACTTCGCGCATGGCGAGGTCGGTGCGTTCGGCGCAGCCCTGTTCGGCATCGCCGTCGTGCGGTGGCACGTCCCGTACTACCTGGCGCTGCCGCTGGCGTTCGCAGCCGCCGGCGGCATGGCCGCGCTCGCCGAGGTCGCAGTCGTGCGCCGCCTCAGGAATGCGCCGCGGATCATGAGCATCGTCGCCACGCTCGGCGTCGGACAGTTCCTCGTTGCGTTCTCGGCGGCCTTCAATAACCAAGCGGGCGCCGGCGCGCTGTTCCCCAGCCCGCCCGGCCTTCCCGAGTTCACGCTCGGCGCCCTCCGGCTCACCCAGGCGTATGTGGGAATGCTGGTCTTCGGCCCGATCGTCGTGATCGCGCTGGCGGTATTCCTCCGGCGCAGTCGCTACGGACTGGCGATCCGGTGCGCGTCGGCCAACCAGGAGGCGGCCCGCATGGCCGGCATTTTCGCCGGCCGCATGTCGTCGCTGGCGTGGGCACTGGCCGGCGTCGTCTCGGCCTTCACTGCCATCCTCGTGTTGCCCTCCAGAGGCTTTACCTCGGGTGAGTCATTCGGGCCGAGCCTGCTGCTGCGGGCCCTGGCCGGCGCGGTAATCGCGCGAATGAACAGCCTCCCGGCGGCGCTGGCGGCCGGCGTCGGGCTCGGCGTCGTGGAGCAGCTGCTGCTCTGGAACTACCCGCGCGCCGGTTTCGTCGAGCTGGCAATTTTCGTGATCATCGTCGGCGCCCTCCTGCTCCAACGCGGCGTTGGCGCGCGCGACGAAGAGAAGGGCAGCTGGGCCGCGGTCCAGAGCTGGCGGCCGCTTCCCGAAGCCGTCGCCCGCTTGCGCGAAGTGCGGTTGTCGGGCCCCGTGCTCGCAGGCACCGGGCTGCTGATCGCGGTGCTGCTGCCGGTGGTCGTGTCCAACAGCTCGTCGGTCACGCTCACCCAGATCATCGCCTACTCGATCGTCGGGCTGTCGGTGGGCGTGGTCACCGGGTTGGGCGGTCAGCTGAGCCTCGGACAGTTCGCCATCGGCGCCATCGGCGCGGTCGTGTCGTTTCATGTATCGAGTCGCATCGGCGCATTCCCGCTGGCGTTTCTCTACGCGGGTTTGGCCGGCGCCGCGGTGTCGCTCGTCATCGGCATTCCCGCCCTTCGCATCAAGGGCTTGCTGCTCACCGTGAGCACGCTCGGCTTCACGCTGGTAACCGGCGGGTGGCTGCTCCAGCAATCGTGGGCGCTCGGCGACGGCGTCGATCCTGGCCGGCCGATCGTGAACGGCGCCGCGCTCGACACCGGCAAGCGCTACTACTACTTCGTCCTCGCAGTGATGGTGCTGGCGTTCCTGTTCGCCCGCAACATCCGGCGGGGCGGCCTCGGCCGGCTCCTCGTCGCCGTGCGCGACAACGAGGACAACGCGCGGGCGTTCACCGTGCCCGCCCGGCTCGTGAAGCTCCAGGGCTTCCTCCTCGCCGGGTTCATCGCGGGCATCGGCGGCGCGTCCTACGGCCACATGCTGTCGCGCATCGGTACGTCGGCGTTCCCGGTGCAAGCCAGCATCGACGTCGTCGTGCTCACCGTGATTGGTGGGATGTCGTTGGTGATCGGGCCGCTGCTCGGCGCGCTCTTCGTCATCGGCATCCCCGAGTTCTTCCCGTTGGACTCGGCCGGCATCGCGGCGACGCGCCTCGGTGCGCTCATCCTCATCCTCTATTTGCCCGGTGGCTTAGCTCAGGCGCTGCAACCCCTACGAGCTCGCTACGCACAATGGGCGGCCAACCGTCACGGGATTGACTTGGCCGCTGCTGAAAGCGAGCCGGACGCGAAGCCCGAAGGCGAGCGGGAGATGAAGGGTGCGACGGAGATGTCGGCGGGGCTCCCATCGGTCGCGGCGCGAGCGCAACGCCTCCGACCGACCGGCAGCGTGTTCCTTGAAGCCCGTGAACTCCGCAAGCGATTCGGCGGTGTGGTCGCGGTCGACGATGTGTCACTCGAGGTCCGCGCCGGGGAGATCGTCGGTCTCATCGGGCCCAACGGCGCGGGCAAGACGACAACATTCGAACTGCTGGGCGGATTCACCACGCCCGACAGCGGCCGGGTCATCTTCGACGGCGAGGACGTCTCGGACCTCGGACCCGAGCTACGGGGGCGTCGCGGTCTGATCCGGTCATTCCAGGACGCGGCGCTGTTCCCGACCATGACAGTCCTCGACGCGGCGAGACTCTCCTTCGAGCGCGTGGCGCCGACGCGGTTCTTCGCATCGCTCATCGGGCTGCGCGGCGCGGAGCGGGACAAGGACCGCATGGCTCGCGAGCTGGTCGGGGCGATGGGCCTCGACGCCTACCGGAACAAGCAGATCCAGGAGCTGTCCACCGGTACCCGCCGAATCACCGAAATCGCCTGCCTCATCGCGCTGCAGCCCAGCCTGCTGCTCCTCGACGAGCCGTCCTCGGGTATCGCGCAGCGAGAGACCGAGGCCCTGGGCACCCTGCTGCAGACCATCAAGAACGAACTCGACCTCACCCTGCTGGTCATCGAGCACGACATCCCGCTCATCATGGGCCTTTCCGATCGCATCGTGGCCATGGACGCCGGCCGGGTCATCGCCACGGGAACACCCGATGAGGTTCGGGTCAACGCGGCGGTCGTCGAGGCGTACCTCGGCGGTTCGGTTTCGGCGATCGAGCGATCCGGCGCCTCCACCAACGGCGCCAAACGGGCGCGTTCACGCAAGCCGGCAATGAGATGATGTTCCCGACCGAGGAGTCGATATGACCGCTGCGCGCACGACAACCGAGGAGCCTGTTGCCCTCGAGCTGATCGATACACCCGAGCCGCGCCGTCGACGCCGGCCCTCGCTCAGCCTGCCGACCTGGTTGGCGGGCGACAGCGCCGCGCCGGTGTGGATCGGTATTGGTGTGGCCGCCATCGGTTTCGCACTCATCGCTGTGGCCTGGTCGCAGGTGGCAGGCGAAACCCAGGTGTACCTCCAGGTGCCGTACCTCGTATCGGCGGGCCTCACCGGCCTCGGCCTGATCATGGTCGGCGTCACGATCGTCAACGTGAGCGCGAAGCGCCGCGACGCGGTCGAGCGGGGACGCCAGATGGATCAGCTGGTCAGCATCCTCGATGAGATCAAGGCCGCCTTGAGCGAGCGCGGCGGTCGCCGCCGTTGACCGCCTACCGACGGTCGATCCTCGTGTTGGCCGCCATCGCACTGGCCGGCCTGGTGAGTGTCGCGGTGGCATGGGAGTCGCTGGCCGACTCGCTGCTGGTGTCGGTGCAACTTCCCTACGCCGTGTCTGGCGCGCTCGGCGGGCTGGCGCTCCTCGGCTTCGCGTTGGGCCTCATCGCGATCCAGGCGGCCCGCCGGGCCGCGGCCAACGAACGCGAACAGTTCCGCCGCTTGGCCACCGCCGCCGCCGACCTGCTCGCCGACGTCCGCCGTGGCGCGGGATCGTGACACTCATGACGCGAACCCGCGCCAGACTCGCCGTGGCTGCACTGCTCGGGCTGCTGGCGCTGGCCGGCCCTGCGTCGGCGCAGACCGAGCTGCCGCCGCTGCCCCTGCCCACCGTGCCGTCGGAAGCGCAGCCGGTGCTCGAAATCGTGGCGCCGCTTGCGAGTCCGCAATGTGGCAACGCCACGCTCGTCGTCGCGCTCGCCCCCGGAGTAATCGGTGGCGCGGTGGGGCCGCTGCCGCTCGACATCCTTCCCTTGCTCGGACCGGCGTTCGTGATCTGCGGCTCGATACCGGTGCCGGAGCCGTCGAGCCGGCTGGTCTGCGCGGTCGATGATCAGGTGTTGGCCGCGCTCACCCAGGTGACGGTGGCCGCGGCCGGGCTGGCGCCGCCGGTCGACACCCGCATCGTGGGTCCGCTGGCCGAGATTCTCGTGCACGTGCAGGACAACCTGCCGCCCCCGGCCAACACCGCCGGCCTGGCCGAGATGGCCGCGGCCACGCTGGCCTGCCGGGCGGTCCGAAACGCCGCGCCACCGGACGACGCCGCAGTCGAGGAGGCCGCCGCGCCCGAACCGCCCACCGACACGTTCAGCGACGAGCTGGCCCTCCCTGACCTGGGCACCGATCTCACCGTGTCCGACGAGATCGTCGGAGGTGACGCGATCACGCCGAGCGCCGAGGCGCCGAACCTGGTGCCCGTGGCTGATGTCGGTAGCACCGGGTTCGCGTACCCGGTGGTGTTCGCCCTGCCGCTGCTCTTGCTGGTGATCGGCGGTTACCTGGGCCGGGCATTGACCCAACCTGTCGATTCGCCCCAGCGCTGAGCCGTGGCGTTGGCTGCGCCCACAACGAATGGCCCGGTGAGCGCGGTCATTGTGGGGGAATGAGCACGAGCGCGACGGTCGACGTGACCGCCGAGGTCCGCACGCTCGAGGACATCGCCGAGTTGAGCGAGGCCAAGGAAGTGCTGCGTTCGATCTGGGCGTTCCCGGAAGGCGAGGCGCCGATTTCGGGCGAATTGCTGCGCGCACTCGCGTTGGCCGGCGGCTACGTGGCCGGCGCCTTCACCGATGGCCGGTTGGTCGGTGCGTCGGCGGGATTCCTGGGTCTCCGCGGCGGTGAGGTCCACCTGCACTCGCACATCTCCGGCGTGCTGCCCGCGTGGCAGGGTCGCCACATCGGCCTGGCGCTCAAGCGCCACCAGCGCGAGTGGGCATTGGATCGCGGCATCAACGTGATCGAGTGGACCTTCGACCCGCTGGTGCGGCGTAATGGGTTCTTCAACCTGGTGAAGCTGGGCGCCACCGTGGTCGGGTTCAAGGTCAACTTCTACGGCGAGATGCACGACGCCATCAACGCCGGCGATCCGACTGACCGCGCCGTCGTGCACTGGGACCTGCAGTCGCCACCCACCGCCGCACCAGCAGACGGCCCGGTGATCCTGCATGCCGACGCCGACGGTGCACCGGTCGTCACGACCGGGGCGGGGCCAGTGCTGCGCGCGTGGGTGCCCGACGACATCGTCGCGCTGCGACAGCGGGACTCCGACGCCGGCCGGGCCTGGCGAATGGCCCTGCGCGAATCGTTCGGCGCCGCGGTGGCCAACGGCTACGTCGCCCGCTCGATGACTCGCGACGGCTGGTACACGCTGGAGCGGGAGGCACCGGCATGAAACTCACCGGGATTGAACTTCGACGCATCAAGCTGCCTCTCGTAGCGCCGTTCCGTACTTCGTTCGGCACACAGACCGATCGCGACATCCTGCTCGTCCGCGCGGTCACCCCCGACGCCGAAGGGTGGGGCGAGTGCGTAGCTACCGAAGATCCGCTCTACTCATCGGAGTACATCGACGGCGCGCACGCGATCATCCGCGAGTACCTCGTGCCGCGTGCGTTCGCGCTCGATGACGTCACCGCGGTGGGGATCGCTCCTGCGTTGCACGCCATCAAGGGCCACCCGATGGCCAAGGCGGCGGTGGAAACCGCCGTCCTCGATGCTGAGCTGCGCGCCACTGCCCTGCCCCTCGCGTCATACCTAGGCGCGGTGCGCGACGCGGTGGACTCGGGTGTTTCGGTCGGAATCATGGACTCGGTCCCGCAACTGCTTGACGCAGTCGCCGGCTACATCGCCCAGGGCTACATGCGGATCAAACTGAAGATCGAGCCGGGTTGGGACGTCGACCCGGTGGCGGCAGTGCGGGAGCGATTCGGTGACGACCTTCTGCTGCAAGTCGACGCCAACACCGCCTACCAACTGGGCGACGCCGCGCAGCTGGCCCGCCTCGACCCCTTCGACCTCCTGTTGATCGAACAACCGCTCGACGAGGACGACATTCTCGGCCACGCCGAGCTGGCCAAGCTGATCACCACCCCGGTGTGCCTCGACGAGTCGATCACCTCGGCGCGCGCCGCCGCGGACGCGATTCGGCTGGGAGCGTGCGCCATCGTCAACATAAAGCCCGGACGGGTGGGCGGCTACCTCGAGGCGCGTCGCATCCATGACGTATGCGCGGCCAACCGCGTGCCGGTGTGGTGTGGAGGGATGCTCGAAACTGGGATCGGCCGCGCCGCCAACGTCGCGCTGGCTGCGCTACCCAACTTCACCCTCCCCGGCGACACATCCGCGTCGGACCGCTACTACGCGCAGGACATCACCGCGCCGTTCGCGTTGGAGGACGGGCGGTTGCGCGTACCGACTGGACCGGGCATCGGCGTGGATCCAGTTGCGGAGATCCTCGACGGGGTCACGACGTCGACTGAGTACATCGCGCGTTGACCACGTACGACCTGCTCATCCGCGGCGGCGAGGTCTACGACGGCACCGGCACGCCGCCACTGCGCACCGACGTCGGCGTTTTGGGCGACCGGATCGCCGCGGTCGGCGATCTCGCGGGTGACGCCGCAAATACCGAGATCGACGCCCGCGGGCTGGCCGTCAGCCCCGGCTTCATCGACGTGCACAGCCACGACGACGCCGAAGTCCTGGTGCACCCAACGATCGTCTGCAAGACGCTTCAAGGCGTGACCACCGACGTGGTGGGCAACTGCGGTTTGGGCATCGCGCCGCACCGGAACGCAATGACTTCATTTGCGGCGTGGGCTCCGGGCATTGATGCCATCGCCCCATGGGACGGCTTTCACGGCTATTTCCAGCGGCTCGATGACGCACCGCCCAGCCTGAACGTGGCGGTGCTTGTAGGGCATGGGACCGCGCGCTCGGCAGTGATGGGGAGCGCCGAGCGCCCGCCGACGGCCGAGGAGCTCGCCCAGATGCGCGCAGTTGTCGAGGAGGGCATGGCCGCCGGGTGCGCAGGCCTGTCGACCGGGCTGATCTATGAGCCGGGGCGCTACGCCGATACCGACGAGGTGGTGGCGCTGGCCGAGGTGGCCGCCGTTGCGGGAGGCATCTACACGACCCACATGCGCAACGAAGCCGACCAACTGCTGGAGTCGGTGACCGAGGCGATCGAGATCGGCGAGCGAGCCGGTCTGCCCGTCGAGATCTCGCACCACAAGGCCAGCGGCCGGGCCAACTGGGGAAAGGTGAACGATTCGCTGGCGTTGGTCAACGCGGCGCGATCGCTCGGTATGCAGGTGACGCTCGACCAGTACCCGTACACCGCCGGCAGCACGCACCTGTTCGCCGTCATTCAGAACGGCGCACTCGACGGTGGCACTGGTGGAATCGGTCACGTCGAGCCAGAGGCGGTCACCGTCGCGTCGGCGGCCGGTCACCCCGAGTGGGAGGGCCGGAACCTCGTCGACATCGGCGGCTTGCTCGGGACCACACCGCGCCAAGCGGCCGACAAGGTGATCGAAGGAACCGGTGGAAGGGCTTTGGTGGTCATCGAAATGATGTGCGAGGACGACGTCCGAACGGTCCTCTCGCATCCGCAGACGATGATCGGCTCCGACGGTGTACCCGCGCCGGGCAAGCCGCACCCGCGGCTGTGGGGCACGTTCCCGCGGGTGCTCGGCCACTACGCACACGACGAGGCCGTGCTGCCGCTCGCCGACGCCATTCGACGGATGACCAGTCTCCCGGCGGCAACGTTCAGCCTCACCGACCGAGGCGTCGTCCGCCCCGGCGCATTCGCCGACCTCGTCGTCTTCGACCCCCGCACCGTGGCCGATACCGCGACCTACGCCGACCCCGAGCAGGCCCCTGCCGGCATCGCCGCCGTCGTGGTCAACGGCACGGTCATCGCCCGCGACGGCGTGCACACCGGCGCCCGTCCCGGCCGCGCCCTCCGCCGCGGCTGACGCGCCGCCGACCTGATCTACCCATTGCCCCAAGATGCAGAACTGCAACGTCCTGCACCCAAGACCCGAAATCGCGTCCGAATCATGGCAATTTGGCCTTCGCCAGTGATCTTTGGGTGCAGCTCGTTGCAAAACTGCATCTTGGGGCGATGGCATCTTTGGGGCGATGGCATCTTGGGGCGATGGCATTTTGGGGCGATGGCATCTCGGGGCGATGGCATCTTTGGGGCAATGGTTAGATCGGCGCTGGCCCGGCCGGGGCCGCTAGTCCAGTTCGCGGGGGACGATGCGGCCGCCGGTGCGCATCCACTCGACGTTCCCCTTGGCGTCGCGGAAGAACTCGACCCTCGCACCGGCGCCGAAGTCGCCTTGAGCCACGGCGCAATCGCGGGCGACGAAGCCAAGGGGCACGGGCGGCGGGAGCTGCGCGGCGATCTCCGGATCGGCGTCGAGCAATTCCTTCTTGGGCTCGAGGGTGACCAACAGCCCGCCGTTCTCGGCAGTGACCACGTACTGGCCGAAGGTGATCGGGTAACGGCCGGTGTATTCGGCCGCCCGCTTAGGGCTCAACCGCTGCACCCTCGGCTCGCGGCGGCGTAGACCGAGCAGCTCGGCCAGACACCAGTTGATGACGACGCCTCCGACCTCATGGCCGCGCTGGCCGTTGGTGAGCACCGTGAGCGCGAACTTCTTCGACGGCACCATCACGAACTCCGACATGTGGCCGTTGATCGTTCCGCCGTGCTTCACGATCGCCGTGGCGCCGATCTTCTCGAGAAGCCAGGTGACCCCCACGCTTTCGGCCAAGCTCCACCCCACTGTGGCCAGCGGCTTCTGCATCCGCCGCAGCGTGGCTGCTTTGAGCAGACGTTTCCCGTCGACGCCCTTGCCGTCACCGAGGTGGAACCGCGCGTAGCGGAGCTGGTCGCCAACCGTCGAGACGATCCCGCCGGCCGGGTTGGCGCCGCGGGTGAGGCCCCACGGTCGGGCGATCGCGAGTGAGCCGTCGAGCTTGAGGTTGTGGCCGAGCGCAACCTTGTGGGTGATGACCTCCTCGGCGAACCAGAAGGTCATGTCCATCCCGAGCGGTGCGAAGATGCGCGACCGGATCAGATCTTCGTACGGTTTTCCGCTGACCTGCTCGAGGATCCGACCCAAGACATAGAAGCCGGAGTTGTTGTACGACCAGAGTTTGCCCACCGGCGTGAGTTGCGGCGTGCGGGTGCGCATGCGCCCGACCTTGCGGCGCAGCGCGTCCTCGCCCCGGCCGAGGTCGTCGAAGTAGTCGCCCACGAATCCGCCGGTGTGGGTCACGAGGTTCCGAACCTTCAGCTGCTTGGCGGCGGCGGCGTCGGGCAGTCTGAACTTCGGGAGGTACCGCTGCACGGGGGCCTCGAGGTCGACCTGGCCCTCCTCGACCAGCATCATCAACGCGGTACCAGTGAAGGTCTTCGTGGTCGAGCCGATCTGGAACAGGGTTTGGTCATCGACATCGAGTGGAAAGTCCACGCTGGTCACGCCGCGCGTCACGTGATGCTCATCGCCGTCGAGCAGAACGCCGATCGCCACCCCCGGCACGTTGAACTTCTGCATCGCCTTGTCTACGACGGGCGCCAAGCGACGCTTGATGCTGAGTGCCATCAATCCCCTCCCGTACTTTCCCGGCTCCGCTCGGTGTGTTCGGTTGCCCAGTCGGTGACCCGGCGGCAGTAATCGATCCGGTGTGACGGTCGCCCCAGCAGGATGAACAAGTGACTGGCGCCCGGGTACCGCACCAGCTCGGTCTCTACCCGCCGCGCCCGCAGCGCGGCGAACCACTCCTCAGCCTGGCCCACGTCGCACCGGTGATCTTGTTCGCCGTGCAAGAGCAGGGTTGGAGCGCGGACCCCGTCCACGTAGGTGATCGGCGACAGCTCAGCCACACGCGGTTCCGGCGGCAGCGCGCCGAGTTCGAACTCGGCGAGGTAGTGACCGAGATCCGCGGTGCCGGCGGTGCTCGTGAGATTCGAGACGCAGCCCCCGGCGATCCCGGCCGCGAACCGGTCGGTGCGCGCGGTGAGCCAACACGTCATGAAGCCGCCATAGCTGTACCCGGTCACCGCGACACGAGCGGGATCAGCGATCCCTTCGGTGATCACTGCATCGAGCGCGCACAGCAAGTCGTCGGCGTCGCTACTGCCCCACCCGCCGGCCACCGCGCGGTAAAAGTCTTCGCCGTAGCCGTCGCTGCCGCGCGAGTTGACGAACAGGATGGTCCAGCCACGCTCGGCCAAGAGCTGGTGGTAGAGGTGCACGCCGTCAAAGGTGCCGTTCCACGCATTGTGCGGACCGCCGTGGATGTCGAGCAAGAGCGGACCAGGCATGGCCGCGTCGTCACGACGAAGGATCCAACCGTGGATCGGCGTGCCGTCGGGCGCCGTGAATATCCGCTCGCGCGGGGTGACCAGATCGGCGTCACCGAGCGAGAACGACGTGCGAAGAACGTTGTCGACATAGACCTCGCCGGGCGAGGTCGGCGAACTGGCCACCGCCACGACGCGTCCGCTCTGCTGATCGATCGCGATGCCGCCGACATTGAGCGCGTCGTCGCCCATCACCTTCGCCGGAGCACCTCCCGCCGCGTCGACCTCGTAGACATGCGTACAGCCGCGGTCGCGCGCGCAGAACACGATGCGTCGGCCGTCGAGGCTGATCCACGGTGGCGCGCCCGGGTAGCCGGGACCACCCACCATCACGTTGCGGTCGAACGACGGTGCCAGCGCCTGCAGCGGCCCGCCGTCAGCGGAAACAGTGAACAGCTGGGTGTGCCCAATCTCCTGGCGTTCCCGGCCAGCGACGACCAGCGCAGCGCCGGTCGGCATCCAGGTGATGCTCGAAACCACGGCCGGCGCGGCGGTCACGCGCTTGGGCGCACCGCCGGCGGCGTGGGAGACATGCGCCGAGATCGCCACCTCTAGGTCCGGGTCGGGGTCGGTCGCCGCCGCCCACGCGATACGGCTGGCATCGGGCGACCACGCGGGGCCGGCCGTCACCGAGAAGTCGCCGTCAGTGACCTGGGTGACCTGGCCGCCCGGATTGACCGTGAACACGTGACGTCGCCGTGAGCCGATCAACCCGACGCCGTCGGCCTTGAACCCGAGCCGGCGAACGACGACCGGCGCGTTGGTCTTCGCGGAGGGCACGGCTTCGGTCAGCGCGAGGTAGGCAATCCGGCGCCCGTCCGGGGACCAGGCCGGACCGCCGAGGCCGAACCCGCTGGCCACGACTCTGGACTCGCCGCCGCTCATCCGCAGCACGCGGAGCTCCGCCGCGTCGCCCCGGCCGGCGGCCACGAAAGCGACGAACGCGCCATCGGGCGACCACCGCGGCGCGGCGTCGTTCGGGCCCTGGGTCAGCTGCACGGGCTCGTCGTCGCCGTCGACGTCGACTACCCAGATCGAAGACCGATTCTCGTCGCTTTCCGCATCCGCGGTCGTGACGACGAGGGCGAGCCGTCGGCCGTCCGGGGACAGCTGCGGATCCGATGGCACGCGAAACCGATAGAGGTCATCGAGCTGGAGCGGGCGACCCATCGCCGCGAAGCCTACGGAGTAGCCACCCGTTCGGGTGGGCCGGAATGGCCCGAACGGGTGATTGCCGACCAGGCCATCGCGTCCGATCCTCAACACGAGGGCCGAGTCGGTCCCTCACGCCGGAAACGAGGAACCCGTGGAGCAGTGGACGACGACGCTCGGCGACGTCGCGCTGGCGGAGTTCGTCGTGCTCGCGGTGATGGCGCTTTGGCAGTGGGGCCGCCATCGCTCCCGCGGCGCGGGGTGGGCCGCGATCAGCTTCTCGGTGTTGGCGCTCGTCGCGGTCATCGGCAAACTGCTGGAGCAGGGACACGTGCTCCCTTCGCCTTGGGTGATAAAGGCGCTCGTCGGCGGCATTCTGCTGGTCCCGTTCTGTCTCTACCGATTCGCGGCGATGTTCGGGCAACCGCCGCGGTGGGTTCGCCGCATGGCGTTCGTCCTCACGTCCGTCGCGCTGGTTTGGACCGCGCTGCTGCCGTACTTCCCGTTCCCGGGAATGCCGACGCCGGATTGGTTCCGGCTCTACCGAATCGAAATAACACTCCAGTGGGGGTTCCTGCTCACCGTCGTCGCGGTGCGCATGTGGAAGGCGGGCGAGAACCAGCCGGCATCAGCCCGCAACCGGATGCGCCTGCTCGCGGCTGCGGCGGCCGGCTTGAACATCCAGGTGATCGTCGGGGTTCTCGGATTGAACGAGCGGCCGGTGGTGGCGTTCGCAAGCGCGATCCTCACCGTCGTCATGGCCGTGCTGTTCAGTCTCGGCTTGGTGCTGCCCGCACCGGTTCGTTCCTGGTGGCGGCGCCACGACCGCGACGCCATCCAGGCGGCGCTCGGCGACCTCGTCAGCGCTACCACGCCGAGCGAAGTGGCCAGCGGCCTGCTGCCCCATGTGGCTGCATTCGTGGGGGCGACCCGGGTGGCCCTGGTCGACCACAACGGCAAGACCGCCGCAGTGTTCGGTCGGTCGTCACCCGATGCGTCGGTGGTCGAGTTGCGGTTCGGTGGCCATGGCGAGCTCGTCGTGTGGACGAACCAGTACATTCCGTTCTTCGGACAGGTCGAGCTCCGGGTGCTTGAAGGCGTCGGCCACCTACTGGGGCTGGTCATGGATCGCTTCGCCATCGCTGATCGCGAACGCGAGGCGCAGAAGGCCCTCGCGTATCAGGCCCTCCACGATGACCTCACCGGGCTTCCTAACCGCACCCTCTTCCTGCACGGCGTCGCCAACACCGCGGGCGTGGCGCGCCGTCACGGATCGCGCATCGCGATGATGTTCATCGATCTGGACCGCTTCAAGCTCATCAACGACGGTATCGACCACGCCGCCGGCGACGCGGTGTTGAAGACGACGGCGGGCCGGCTCAGCACGACACTGCGCCCGGGCGACACCGTTGCCCGATTCGGTGGGGATGAGTTCATCGTGCTCGCAGAGGTCGAGGACGAATCCGAGGCAATCGCGCTGGCCGACCGGCTGCGGCTGGAGGTGGGTCAGCCGATGATGATCGACGGTCGCGAGCTGACCGTCACCGCGAGCATCGGTGTCGTCTTGGCTGACCACGACATCGATCCGACTGCGCTCGTTCGCGATGCCGACGCGGCGATGTACCGCGCCAAGGACAGCGGGCGCGACTGCGTCGAACTGTTCAGCGAAGGTGTCCGTGTCCGCGCCCGCGAGCGGTTGGACCTCGAACGCGAGCTACGGCAAGCCATCGCCGCCGGCGAGCTGCGCCTCGTCTACCAACCGATCGTCGATCTGAGTGACCGCCGGCTCGTGGGCTTCGAGGCCTTGGTGCGATGGGAACACCCGGAGCGGGGAACCCTGCTACCGCCGAGCTTCGTACCCATGGCTGAGGAATCCGACCTCATCGTGACGCTCGACAGGTGGGTCCTCAAGGAGGCGACGCGCCAGGCCGCCGATTGGCAGCGAGCGTTCCCGGCGATGGCCGAGTTCACGGTGTGGGTCAACATGTCCGCCGGTCTGTTCCACCGCACCGAACCGGCCGCAGCCGTGGCCGAGGCACTCGTCGCCTCCGGCCTGGACCCGACGCACCTCGGCGTGGAGATCACCGAGAGCCTGTTCATGTCCAGCACGTCGCGTATTGGTCTCGCGGTTCACGACCTCAAGCGAATTGGCGTCTCGATCGCGATCGACGACTTCGGCACGGGCTTCTCGTCACTCGGATACCTCAAGCGCTTCCCTGTCGACGTGCTGAAGATCGACTCGTCCTTCGTCGGTGGCATCGGAACGGAGCCTGAGACATCTCTCGTCACCGCGTGTCTCGCCCTGGCCAAGTCGCTGGGTATCCGCACCGTCGCCGAAGGCGTCGAGACCGATGACCAGGCGGCGTGGTTGGCCGCGGCGGGTTGCGAGCACGCGCAGGGCTTCGGATTCAGCCGACCCCGTGAACCCGATGACGCGGCCACCCTCCTCATGTCCGAGCTCATGAGCGTGGCGTAGGTCAGTCGAGGAAGTAGAGCTGGAGCTGAAGGACGAGGCGCTCGACCGGATCGTCGAGATCGAGTTCGGCGGTCTCGGCCAAGCGGCGCATGCGGTAACGGAACGTGTTCGGGTGCACGCCCTGACTGGCGGCAGCCGCGGGCATGTCGCCGAGGGCACCGAAGAACGCTCGCAGCGTCGCCACGTACTCCGTACCCCGCTGGCGATCGTGATCGACGAGTAGCTCGACCTTGCCCGATTGCAACGTCGGCTCGTGGGTGGCCAGCTCTTGCAAGAACTGCAGAACAACCCGGCTACGAAGCGTGTCCGCGGTGGCGACCGCACCGATACCGGGCGATGCGGCGATCGCCCGCAGCACGCGGTCGGCCTCGCGGCGTGAGGTCAACAGCTCACCGATGCTGGCAACGGTCCGGCCGACGCCAGCGCGCACGTCGAGCTTCAACGCATCGCCCACCCGCTCACAGATGCCGATCGCCAACGCCGGCAGCCGCTCCCGGTCGCCCGCATCGACGTGCGGGACGAGCAGGTACACCACAGCACCGATCGCCACCACCGCGACCTGACGGCGGTAGGCCTCGCAGTAGAGCGTGACGATGCTGGCGGCTCGGTCAGCGAGCACCGCCGAGCGCGGCGGGGTCGTCGCGGCGCGAGTCGAGCAGCTCGACGGCGACGACCGTCAAAGCTCCCGGCGTCGGTCGCAACAACGACGACAGTGCGTCAGGCGCAATGCGATCCTCGAGCGCGGCGCGCAACAGCTCGGAGCGCCGACCCCGCTCGAGGTCAGCACCGGACCGGTGGCGGAGCAGGTGCAACGCGGCGATCCGGGCCGCCTCCTCCAGCGCAGCCTCGGATTCGGCATCAAAGGGCCGGTCGCCTTCCTGCACCCAGATCGAACCAAGGATGTCGTCGCCGGCTCGGATCGCGGTGGCCAACCGCGGTTTGAGACCCAACTCGGCATAGTGATGGCGGATCACGCCGTGTTCGCGGAAGAGCTTGCGGAAGACCCCGTCGTCCTGCTGGCGCCGGATCCA
This sequence comes from uncultured Actinomycetes bacterium, assembly GCA_963742585.1. Taxonomy (GTDB): domain Bacteria; phylum Actinomycetota; class Acidimicrobiia; order Acidimicrobiales; family JACDEA01; genus JACDEA01. The sequence continues at coordinate 819,187 of CAVUMI010000006.1, read as the reverse complement.
TTCCTCGGGAACGCGGTGACCGAGGATCGTGGCGCGGCGGCCTTCGTCGACGTCATGGTCCGCCAGGTTCGAGTACGCCAGCACGGTGGACCGCGGATCCTCGATGGTGACCGGGCCGCCCACCATGGCCGCCACCGCGTTGGCCAACGCGAACAAGTCGCCTATGGGCGCACCGCTTCGGTCGTCACCGCCGCCGGTGGCCGCCGCGGTACGGACCAGCGCGTGGAGTTGACCCCATGCCAGGTCGCCCGGCGCGGCCAGGAGGGCGACGCCGGCCATCCGGGCCGCATCGAGCAGCGATTCGAGGCCGACTCTCTCGCGCGTCTTCACGACCACGGCAGCGGCGCCGACGCCACCCGCTTTGTCGACGAGCGCCGCCGCCGGCGGTCGTGTGGGATCGATGCCGACCGCGAGGATGACGTCGGAGGCTCCCCCGGTCCAGCCCTCCTCTGGATCGTGGATCACCGCCTCGCCGATGGCGACATCGAGGCCGTGCGGCGCGACGAGCAGTTCAAGCACGCCCACCGTTTCGACGAGGTCGCCCAACGTCGCTTCGGCCATAGCTGCACGGTACCGCTACGGTCGAAGCGTGACGCAGCCCCGGGTCATCGATCCCGGAGAATCCGACGCACGCGGGGCGGCCCAGGGCGAGGAGCGGCGCGAGGAGATCAGCCGGGTCTTCAATCAAGCCGGCGCCGCGGTCTTCATGCACGCCCGCGACCTCGACGGAGCGCGTGAGTTCGGCATCAGTCCAGACGAACCCGTCGTGCTGGCGTCTACGTTCAAGATTCCCGTTCTGGTCGAACTCGCCCGCCAGGCGGACGCCGGCACGATCAGCCTCACCGAGCGCATCACGGTGCCCGCGGCGCGGCGTACCGACGGCCCAACCGGCCTGTCGGTGATGCTCGACGACGCCGACCTGTCGGTACGCGATCTGGCTTTCTGGATGATGTCTGTGAGTGACAACACCGCCACCGACGTGCTCATGGAGCGGCTCGGCGGTGCCGACCGCATCAACGCGACGATGCGGGAGCTCGGGTTCGCGCAAACCCATCTGACCGGCGACTGCAAGTTCCTCCTCGACGAACTCAGCTCGCAGCTTGGCCTCGCAGCCTTGGACTGGCACGAGGTGACCGCCGAGGCGCTACGGGCCTGCGCCGGGCTTCAACCCGCGGGCTCGAGCCGGTCAACGCCGCGTGAAATGACCGCGCTGCTGGCAGCGATCTGGAACGACCAGGCCGCGTCGCCCGATGCGTGCGCCGCGATGCGCCGGATCATGGCGCTACAGGTCTGGCCCCACCGGCTGACGTCCGGCTTTCCTGACGGCGTGACCATCGCGGCCAAGACGGGCACGCTGCCGGGCATCCGCAACGAGGCGGGGGCGGTCACGACCGGCGACGGCCGGCGCTACGCGGTGGCCATCTACACCCGGGCCCGCACCTTTGCCTACCGCCTCCCGGCGATCGACGCCGCCATCGGCACAGCTGCCCGGCTGGCGATCGACTCGCTCAACCCTGATTAACCATTGAAATCTAGTTGAATGATGTGGCATCGTTGAACGATGCCCACGGTGACCGCCTTGAAGGCGCTGGCCGACCCGCTCCGGCTCCGTATGGGCCTGCTGATGTTGGAGGAGGGCCGCACCGTCAAGGAGTTGGCGGCCATCCTCGGCGTGCCCCCGACCCGGCTCTACTACCACGTGCGGATCCTCGAACGGCACGGCCTCATCGAGGTCGTCGAGCGCCGAATGGTGTCTGGAATCGAGGAGCGCAGGTACAAAGCGGTGCTGGGCGACGAGGGCTGGGCTATCGGGGACGACCTGCGCGCCTCGACCCTGGCCGGCAGCGGCCTTCTCGAGGCGCTGTTCGGCGCGGTTCAAGCCGAGATGCACGTCGCGATGCAGGACGCCCCCGACACGGCGATCGGCGACCCCGAGTCGGCCGTGCCGATCCTCGTGCTCACCGAGCTGGCGCTGACACAGTCCGAGCTCCGAGAAGTGCAGTCGCGACTCGAAGAGCTGACGCGCGAGTTCGTGTTCGACCGCCCCGAGGTCGCCCCCGACGCGCAGCGTTATCACATACTCCTCGCTGGCTACAGGCGGCCCGGTGCTTCTTGAGATCGAGCGCCTAACCAAGCGGTACCGGGGCGGCACACTCGCCAACGACGACCTCTCCCTCGGCATCGAGGCCGGCGAGGTCTTCGGACTGCTCGGTCCGAACGGCGCGGGAAAGACGACGCTGATCAGCCAGATCCTTGGCCTGGCCGAGCCGACCAGCGGGACGATCACCATTGACGGTGTCGACGTCGTGCGCGCGCCCGCGGTGGCGCGGCAAGCCTGTTCGTACCAGTCGCAGTCCGGAGCGCCGGTCGAAGGATTGCGTCCCACCGAGGCGATCGCGTTGGCCGGTCGGCTGCGCGGCGGTCAGCGAGGGACAGTGGCGGCGCGCGGCGCGGCGCTGCTCGCTGCACTCGAGCTAGGCGAGTTCGCGACGAAGGCGACGCCGCTCTCCGGGGGCGTGGCGCGGCTGGTCGGCTTCTGCATGGCCGCGGTGGTACCCGGGCGCATTGTGATCCTGGACGAGCCAACCAACGACGTCGACCCGCTCCGCCGCAAGCTGATGTGGCAGCAGGTGCGCGCGCTCGCCGACGAGGGCGCGGCGGTTCTGCTGGTAACCCACAACGTGCTCGAAGCCGAACGCTGCGTCGATCGACTGGCGATCCTCGATCACGGCCGCGTGCTGGCGCAGGGAACACCCGCCTCGCTCAAGAGCGAGTTGGGTTCGGCCCTGCGGCTCGAACTGGTGCTGGAGCCCGGTGCCGATGCGCCAGCGGTCAGTCGGTTCGGTGCACCCGTCGCCGTCGGCCGCCGATTGTTCCTCGATGTGACCCTGGCCGACGCCGGCGACGCGGTGTCGTGGGCCAAGGGTCTGTCCGACACCAAGACCGTCGCGGAGTTCTTCCTCGGTCCGGCCTCGCTCGAAGACGTCTACGTGAGAAGGGTGCGCCCGAGTGACTAGCTACTGGCTACTGCTCAAGTGGCAGTACCTGCGCTCGCGCTCGTTCTTGCCGACGATGGTGCTCATCCAGGTGATGCTCGGCCTCGGGATCGTCTTCGGGTTCGCCCTGCTGGTACCGAACATCGACCAGACAACCGCGCTCTACTTCGCGACGGGTGCGCCCACGCTCGGTTTGATCATCCTCGGTCTCACGGTCGTGCCTCAGGAGGTGAGCCAGGCCAAGCACACCGGCCGCCATGAGTACGTGGCCACGCTCCCGGTTCCCCGTCTGGCGCCGCTGGCTGCCGACGTGACCTATTGGCTCCTGGTGCAGCTGCCGGGCACCGCGGTAACGCTGCTGGTGGCGTCAATCCGCTTCGACATCAACCTGCAGTTTGGTTGGGCGGTGATTCCCGCGGTGGCGCTCGTCGCGCTCACCGGCGCGTCGGTCGGCTACGCCATCGCCTCGGTTCTCCGGCCCGAGGTGGCCCAACAGGTCGCCACCTTCCTGAGCCTCGGCATCCTGCTGTTCTCGCCGATCAACTTTCCTGCCGACCGGCTGCCCGACACCGTGCGGGCGGTGCACCGATTGCTCCCGGTCGAGTACATGGCCGACGTCATACGCGGGAGTCTCACCGGTGACTACACCGTGAGCGCCGCACTCGCGTTCTCAGTCGTCGCCGCGTGGTGCGCCGCCGGCCTGCTGCTCAGCTACCGCGCCGCTACGCGTCGACGCTGACCTTGGTGGCCAGGCGGCCGCCGAGGTGGACGCCCTCGACATCGCCGGCGGCATTGCGCGCGAAGTAACCGCGCATGCCCTTGCCGGGACCTTCGGGGACGATGTAGCGGTCGTTGTCACCTGCGAGAATCCCAAGTGGGACCGGCGGTTGGTCGGGGACCTCTTCACCAAGTTGCTCTTGCAAAATCTTCAACATCTCCGGCTTGACGTCCACGGTCGCCCACAGGCGGCCTCCGTCGGCCTTGATGTGGACGGCCACAGCGATCGTCTCGTAGTCACCGACGTAAGGAGCCAACTCGGCATCGCTCAACGACAGTGGCTCGGGATCCTCGATCACGATGCCCAGGTAGGTCTGGAGCGCCCACTTCTCGATGTCATCGTTGAACTGTGGACCGTTGGGTCCGCAGTTGGTCATCGAGATGATCGCGAAGTCATGCTCGGGCAGCATCACGAAGGTCGAGTGATGCCCGTTGGTCGTACCCCCGTGCGAGACGAAACGCACGCCGCCCTCATCCTTGAGCAGCCAGCTGATGCCGACGTAGTCGCCGAGCGCGCTGCCGCGCATGTCGACCGTTGGTTCCTTCATGCGGTCGAGCAGTTCCTTGGAAAGCACTCGCGTGCCGTCGGCCGCGGTGCCGTCGCCGAGGTGAAAGCGTGCCCACGCGAGTTGGTCGGCCGCATTGGCCGACATCCCCCCCGCCGGCGCGCCGCCCCGCGGCAACGCCCATGGCCGGGCGACCTTGATCGTTCCGTCGGGGTCCTGCCGGTGACCGGCGACGAAGCGCCGGGTCATGATCTCGTTCATGAAGAAGTAGGTGCTGGTGAGGCCGAGCGGCTCGAACAGGAGCTCCTTGATCGCCTGCTCGTAGGTCATTCCCATCGTGCGTGCGATGACGTGGCCGGCCAGCGACAGCGAGGCGTTGTTGTAGGAGACGGTTTCGCCCAGCGCGGTGACTTGCTCGATCGTGGCCATGTTGGCGACGTACTTCTCGAGTGCGTCATCGCCGTCGCCGGTGTCCTGCATCAGGTCGCCCGCCCAACCCGCAGTGTGATTGAAGAGTTGGAGGATGGTCACCTGCTCCGCAACGCGGTCGTCCTTGAGCTTGAGTTCGGGCACATAGCGCCGCACCGGAGCGTCAAGATCCACCATCCCCAGCTCGACCAGCTTGAGCATGGCGGTTGCCGTGTACGTCTTGCCGGTCGACCCGAACTGGAAGAGCGTCGACGCGTCGACGTCGAGCGGGTTCTCGATGCTCGTCACGCCGTGAAAGGCGTAGGACGCCTCACCCCTATGCAATACGCCGACCGCCACGCCGGGGACCGCCAGCGCCTCGGCCTGCTCCGACACCGCCAGTTGCAGATCCGTCATGGTGCGACGGTACGACGTGCGGGCGGGCCCCAGCTTGTGCAAGCACACCAACCGGTGGCCACGACGTCGCCCCGCACGACAGAATGCATGTAGTGCGCCAGATGGGCGTACCCTTGGAGACAGCTTGAGTCGTCTGACATGAGCTAGGCGGTAGGGGGCAGGGGGGACTATGCGCAAGCTCGTTCTTGTGCTCGGTGCCGTCGCGATCATCGCGGTCGGCTTGTTCGTCTTCGTCGTGGCGCCATCGGATGACAACGGCTCCACGAGGTCAGCCACGCGGTTCCGTGCCGCCGAATCGACCGCACCGAAAACCACGTCGTGGCGCCTCGAACTGGCCGGCGCCGATATCGGCGCCGTCAAGGTCGTCGGTCCGGTTGGAAAAACGGCCAACGTCACCAGCGGCGCGGGCGGCACGAAGGCCCAGGGCTCGGTATTGCTCCCGAACATCGTGCTCGACGTCAACGCGCAGCAGCTGTTCAGGATGCTCAGTTGGGTCGACGACGCGCTGAAGGGCCGGTCAGGGCTCAGAAACGGCGCGCTCGTCGGATTCGGCAGCGCCCCGGGACCGCTGAGCCGGCTCAACTTCCAAAACGGCGCCGTGGTCGGCTTGCAAACGACCTGTGACCCGGCCAGTACCGCGCCGCCGGTATTTCGTCTCACGATCAAGGTCGGTCAACTGACGCCGGCACCGCCGACCGGCAGCATCGGACCGGCCAACACGACACCGGCGATCACGCAAATACGCTGCCGACTGGTCATTCCGAGCTTCGACGCCACCAAGGTGTCCAAGATCGAAGGGGTCGGGTTTACCATCCCGACGAACACAGTCGGGGCCGGACAGTCTGCGTCGATGATTGCGGTTTCGGACCTGCGGGTCTCGTTCGCGGACGCCGGCGCCAAGCCATGGCAGGACTGGTTCGCAGGCAACTCGGGCGGCGCGATGGAGAAGAACATGACGCTCGAGTTCTTGGCGCCTCAAGGCGAGAACGCCGTCCTGCGGATCGAACTCCGTCAGTGCGGGCCGTTCAAGTCGGAATTCGGCGTGGTTGACACTACGACGACTCACATCGCCGAGCTGTACTGCGAACAACTGCCGGAAATCCGATTCTGACCAACTCCTAAGGGGGCGCAAGAAATGCGCAGGGTTCTGATTGTTCTTGGCGCGATCGCCGTTGTCGCGGCCGCGGCCGTGGCGTTCGTGGTGGTGCCTTCAAACGACGACATGTCGGCCGATGGCCTGCGCGCCATCGAGCGGTCGTACGTCCCGGGCTCTTTCCGCCTCGAGATCGGTGGTGCCGACGCCGGCGCGGTGAGAGTCGCCTCGCTCGGCGTGCGTCCCGTGGGCGAGGTCGCCGTCCAGCCGGACGGAACCAAGCGGGTCATAAGCTCACGGCCGGGCGACATCGTTCTCGACATCGCCGTCGTCCCGCCTGCGCTGGCGACCTGGATACTCGACACCGTCCAAGGGAGCGCGCCGCGTGACGGTGCCGTCGTCCTCCTCAATTCGAGTCAGAAGGTGCAGACCCGGACCGAGTTCACCGGGGCGGTCCTTACCGAATTGACGTTCCCGGCTCTCGACAAGGCCATGCCCACCACGGGCTTCTTGCGTTTGACACTGGCACCCCAGACGTCGACATCGATTCCCGGCAACAACACGACGCCGAAATCAGGTGTGTCGAACCAGGGTGCGTTCCACACGCCGAGCTTCCGCCTCACAGTGTCCGGCATCAACACATCGGGCGTCTCCAGCATCGCGGCCGTAACCATCAAGCGAGCGCGGGGCGGCCCCCTTGAGCTCGGCAACCTCCGCGCCGAGTTCTTGGAGAGCTCGGCGGCGTCCTGGCTCAACTGGTTCGAGGAAAACGTGCTCGATGCGGACCACGAGGAGGAGTCCGTCCTGCTCGAATACCTCGACGGTGGAGGGAGGCCAGTAGCGACACTCGATTTCAGGGACTGCGGGATCTTCAGGCTGAACTCGTTCGTCGACACCGCACCGCGGATGGCCGCGGATCTCTACTGCGAGAGGCTCCGGCCGCCGACGTTCGCCGTCTTCCCGGGCGCGGCGACGACGACCTCGAGCAACCCGGCGACGACGGTCACGATGGTGCCCAACGGCACGCCGTGCGACGACGGCAATCCCAGCACCGTGAACGACAGGACCGTCCAAGGTCAGTGCACCGGCACGCTCGCAGCGACGACCACCACCCCATCGGCTACGACCACCACGCTCAAAACGTTCTTCCGGGACCAAGACGCCGACGGCTTCGGTACGGCGGAGACAACACAAGCCCCGGGGCCAAATGCGCCTGCCGGGTTCAGTGCGCAGTCGGGCGACTGCAATGACACCAATGCGATGGTCAAGCCGGGCGCGACCGAAGTCGCCGGGAATAACGTGGATGAGAATTGCGACGGGAAACTTTGACCTAACCCGGGAACAGGATCGTGGACACCGTTGTTCCAACGGCGCGACAGTTGTTTCAAGCAACCCACCAAGGGGGGCGCAAGATGCGCAGGGTACTGATAGCCATCGCCGCGATTGTCGTCGTTGCGGCAGGTGCAATCGTGTTCGTGGCAATGCCGGACGACGACGATGGTGACACGGAGTCGGCGTCGCGCTTCCGGGCCGTTTCGGAATCTCGGTCCTATGCGGTGGGTTCCTACCGGCTCGAGTTAGACGGTGCTGACGCGGGCGCGGTCAAGGTCGCCTCGCCGGGAGGGCCGTTCGCCGACGTCATCGCCGGCGGACCGCTGGGGGGCGAGAAACACCTCGGTGCCGTCCGCCAAGCCGACATCGTGCTCGACGTCAGCGCGCTTCCGACCGCCCTCACCAAGTGGATCGCCGACACCATCAAGGGCGGCGGCAGCTCCCGGCGTAACGGCGCACTGACGACGACCGACGCGAAAGGGACGCCGGTGAGTCGTACCGAGTTCCAGAACGCGCTGCTGACGGAAATCCAATTCCCTGCGCTCGACGGTGCGAGCAAGGAGGCGGCAAACGTCCGACTGACGCTGTCGCCCGAGTCAACCAAGACTGTCAAGGGCGGCGGTGCGCCGGCAAAGGCGTCCGCAGCCACCAAGGGTGCGATGCTGGCGGCGAATTTCCGGGTCAGCATTCCCGGTCTGGAGACGAACCGGGTCTCGAAGGTCGACGCGCTCACGATCAAGCAGACGGTGGTGGAAAATGCGGTCGAAGACGGACGGTTCTCCAGCAAGGGCGGGGGCGGACCGCTCAATCTCGGCAACCTGCGAATCGACTTCTCCGAAGTGAGCGCGCCGAGCTGGGTGGCGTGGTTCGAGGACTTCGCGCTCAAGGGCAACTCGGGGCCACAGTCGGAGAAGCCCGTCAAGATCGAGCTGCTTACGCCGGATCTCAAGGGTGTGACGCTCACGCTCGACCTGAGTAACTGCGGGATCTTCAAGCTGGGCGCCGCCACGGCAGCGAGCGGCGACACCATTCCCAAGATGACCGCCGACTTGTACTGCGAAACGATCGCACCGATCTAGGAGTCACAAGGAGGCTCTCGATGCGCAGGGTTCTTATCGCCGTCGCCGCGATTGTTGTAGTCGCTGTCGGCGCAATCGTGTTCGTCGCTATGCCCGACGACGACGACGACTCGCAATCGGCGTCGCGGTTCAGGGCTCTGGAGCGCAGCTACGTAGGGGGGTCACACCGGCTCGAAATCGGTGGTGCCGACGTCGGCGTAGTGAAAGTCGTCTCGCTCGGCGGCCCGTTCGCCGAGGCGGTCGAGAGCCGCGGCACCGACGCGCAGGGTCAGCCCCTCGCTAGCAAGCATCCGGGCCCACGCCGTTACGCCGACATCGTCGTCGACATCAGCGGCGGGATCAGCAAGCCGCTCGCCGGCTGGATCGCGGGCACGCTCGCCGGCGCCAGCCCGCGGATCGACGGCGCGATCCATGCCCTCGACGCCAACGGACAATCGGTCTCGCGCACCGTGTTCACGCAGGCTCTCCTGGCCGGCGTCCAAACTCCGGTGTGCGACGCCGCCAGCAAGGATCCGCAGTACTTCCGGCTGACCATCATCCCGTCGACCCAGGAGACCGGGCCGCCAGGGCCGGTCGGAAAGCAGGCGGCAGCGAAGGGCACGCAGGCGCTGAGCAGCAACTGCCGGCTGACCATTCCGGGTGTCGACACCTCAAAGGTGTCGAAGATCGACACGTTCGCGATCAAGCAGACGGTGACCGACTCGGCATCGAGCGACGCCCAGGGCCAGCCGATCACGCAGAAGAGCGGTGGGCTGCTTGACCTGGCGAACTTCCGCGCCGAGTTCGCCGAAGTCTCGGTCAAGTCCTGGATGGATTGGTTCGCCGACCTGGTCATCAACGGCAACCACGCCAACGAGAAGACCGCCAAGATCGAGTGGCTCGACCCGACGCTCAAGAGCGCGCTGGCCACGGTCGACCTCGGCAACTGTGGCGTGATCCGCCTCCAGCCCGCATCGGCCCCAGACAACTCAGCCATGGGCAAATGGAGCGCCGAGGTGTACTGCGAGTCGGCAACCATAAAGCTTGGTTCGTAGCCTTCCGCGATGCCGGAAGAATGGGTGGGACGGGACACGGATCTCGCGACCATCGCCTTGTTCGCCGGCCTGCCGCGGCGTCTGCTGCGGCAGGCCGCTGCGGTCATCGAATGGCGGCGCTTCGCACCCGGTGAGCGGCTCCTCACCGCCGGCACCGCGGTTCGGGAGTTCTTCCTCGTCGTCGAGGGTTCGGTCGCCGTCCGACTGTCCGCGTGGGAGGTCGCGAGAGTCGGCCCCGGTGGGCTGGTTGGGGCGTCGGTGCTGAACGGCGTCCACGAGGCGGCCCACAATGCGGACGCCGAGGGCGGAGTTCTCGCGCTCGCGCTCGGCTTCGAGGAGATCCAGGCCATCGTTACCGAGCACGCCGAGATCGGCGAGCGGATCTCGGCAATCGTCGGCGAACGGGCCGCGGCGTTGGGCATCTGACACCGATGCCCGACGTCTTCTCCGATCCGGGTTTTCTCGTCCCCTTCTCGCTCGTCCAAGTCCTCGCGTTGCTGGCGGTCATGCGATTCTTCGACCGCTACGAGCGCGGGCCGATCGGCATCGTGGTCGCCATGGCTCTTTGGGGTGCCACCGTTGCGCCCGCCATCGCGATCTCCCTCCGCGAGCCCCTGCTCGAAGCGTTCGGCGACGGCACTTTGACGCGCGAGGCGATGAGCGCGGCGCTGGTGGAGGAGCCGGCCAAGGGCATCGCCCTGATGGCCGCGTTCGCGTTGTCGTGGCTCGCGGCCCGGCGCTTCGGCTTGCTCGAGTTCGAGGGCGTCACGGACGGCGCGGTTTACGGCGCGGCCATCGGCCTCGGGTTCGCGTTCACCGAAAACCTCTTCTACCTCGTGCAGGCCGACTCGATCGCCTCGGGCCTCACGGTGTTCGTCGACCGCTCTGACTTCGGCGGCCTGGCCATGCTCGGGCACGCGGTCTACACCGGCACGTTCGGAGCATTCCTCGGTCTCGCGACCTGGCAACGCGGATGGGTGGAACGGATCGCGTGCGGCATCGCCGGGTTGGGCTTGGCCGTCATCGCCCATGCCGCGCACAACGGGTTACTAGCCGGCGGCAACGTCAACGGCGCGCGACTCGCCGACTACATCTCGGTGGTTGCGTTCTTCGGTGGGCTCCTCTACTGGGTCAGCCATCAGCGAAAAGTGCTCGACACCGAGTTGAAGCAGGAGATCGAATGGGGCTTGCTGGACGACCCCTTGCGTCACGAAGTGCTGTCGCCCTGGCAATCGCTGGTCAACGACGTGCAGCTAGTGCGCGAGAGCGGCGTCGATCAACTGCGCGTTGAGCGCGAACTGCGACGCGAGCTAATCGAACTCGGATTCGCTCGCTGGAAGCTGCGAACCGTCGGCCTGCGCGGCGCATCAGAGCCCACCGAGCTCCGTCGCCGCCGCATCGCCGAGCTACAGACCTACCTCGGCGTCACTCGCGCCCACGCTCGCCGGCCCTAAAACAACGTGTCGGTGTCGAATCGGTGGTTTTCACCGATTCGACACCGACACGTGAGTCTCTAGGCGGGCTCTTCGGCTTCGGCGACGGCTTTGGCGACGGCTGCGGCTTCGGCAACCGCCGGGGCCTCAGATTCGGCCGGGGTGTCGCCGTTTTCGGCGGGAACGTCGGCAGCGCCGTCCTCGCTACGGCCGATGTTGGCCAGCCACGCCGCGGGGTCCTGTTCGTCGGCATCTGAGGACCAGAACTGCAGCGGCTCGGCGTCGGGCGCGTCCATGTTGATCTCGCGGTAGCGCGTGACACCGGTACCGGCCGGGATCAGCTTGCCGATGATGATGTTCTCCTTGAGGCCGAGGAGGTGATCGCTCTTACCCTCGATGGCCGCTTCGGTGAGCACCCGCGTGGTCTCCTGGAACGACGCCGCCGACAGCCACGAGTCCGTGGCCAGTGACGCCTTGGTGATGCCCATCAGCTCGGGCCGACCCTCGGCGGGCCGCTTGCCGTCCTGCACCAGATCGCGGTTGACCTCGGCGTAGATGCGCGCCTCGACCCGCTCGCCGGGCAGGAAGTGCGAGTCGCCCGGCTCGGCGACCGACACCCGACGCAGCATCTGGCGAATGATCAGCTCGATGTGCTTGTCGTGAATCGACACGCCCTGCTCCCGGTACACCTTCTGCACCTGGTCGACGAGGTACTGCTGGGTGTCGCGGATGCCCTTGATCGCCAGCAGCTCCTTGGGATCCTTCGGACCCTCGACCAGCGCGTCGCCGGCGACAACCTCTTGGCCGTCGTGAACTTCCAAGTGGGCCCGCAGCGTGACGTTGTAGGTCTCTTCGGACCCGTCGTCGCCGACCACGGTGACCCGGCGGCCGTTCTCTTCGGGCTCGATGCGGATCACGCCGGACGTGCGGGCGAGAACCGCGGCGCCCTTGGGTGTGCGGGCCTCGAACAGCTCGACGACGCGGGGGAGACCGGCAGTGATGTCGCCGCCCTCGGCCGCGATACCACCGGTGTGGAACGTACGCATAGTGAGCTGGGTGCCCGGCTCACCGATGGACTGGGCGGCGATTACGCCGACCGCTTCGCCCATCTCGATGTCGAAGCCGGTGGCCAGCGAGCGGCCGTAGCAACGACCGCACACGCCCTGGGGCGCCTCGCAGGTGAGAACCGACCGCACCCGGATGCGGTTGACATCGGGGTCGTCGCGCAGCCCTTCGATGACCTCTTCGGTCAACTCCACACCGGCTGCGTACGCGCCGGCGGGCTCAAGAAGCACGCGGCCGAACAGCCGGGTCTCGAGGTAGGTGCGCTTGCCGGGCTGGTCGGGCATGACGTCTTCGAGCCAAAGCCCGCGCGTCGTACCGCAATCCACTTCCCGGATGATGAGTTCCTGGGCCACGTCGACGAGCCGGCGGGTGAGGTAGCCGGAGTCGGCGGTGCGCAGGGCGGTGTCGGCCAGGCCCTTGCGGGCGCCGTGGGTGGAGATGAAGTACTCCAGAACCGACAGACCCTCACGGAACGAGGAGATGATCGGCCGCGGAATCATCTCGCCTCGAGGATTCGAGACGAGACCCTTCATGCCGGCGATCTGGCGAACCTGCTGGCTGTTACCGCGGGCGCCGGAGTCGATCATCATGTCGAGCGGGTTGAATGCCACCTGCGCGAGGGACTTGTCCATGGCCCGGCCGACTTCGGAGTTGGCCGAGGTCCAGATCTCGATCTCCTTCTGGCGCCGCTCGTCGTCGGTGATGATCCCCCGCTTGAACTGCGCTTCAGCCTTCTCGGCTTCCTTCTCGTACTTGTCGAGAATGGCGGCCTTCTCGGGCGGCGTGTTGACGTCGTCGATCGAGATGGTGAGACCCGACTGTGATGCGTAGCGGAACGCCAGGTCCTTGATCTTGTCGAGACTGGTGGCCACGACCGACTTCGCGTAGCTCTCGGCCAGCTCCTCCACCAGGCTGCTCATCGTGGTGCGCACGGCCAGATCGCCGTAGACGCCGTCGTTCTCATGGCCGCCGCGCTTGCCGATCACGTGGTTGATGTAGGGGAAGTCGTCCGGCAGCGCGGTATTGAAGAACAGCCGGCCCGGCGTCGTCTCCATCTCGGTGTGCGCGGCGGCGTCCTCGTCACCGTTCGCCTCAACCGCGGTGCGGAACTTGACCCGCGCGTGGAGCGCGACGTCACCCGACTCGTAGGCCTTCTCGACCTCGTACAGGTTGCGGAACACACGACCCTCGCCGGTGGCGTCGTTCTGCACCAGTGTGAGGTAGTAGGCGCCGAACACCATGTCCTGCGTGGGCGTCACCAGCGGGCGGCCGTCGGCCGGGCTGAGGATGTTGTTGGCCGACAGCATCAGCACGCGGGCCTCAGCCTGCGCCTCGGCCGACAGCGGCAGGTGCACCGCCATCTGGTCGCCGTCGAAGTCGGCGTTGAACGCGTGGCAGACCAGCGGGTGGATCTGGATGGCCTTGCCCTCGACCAGTACCGGCTCGAAGGCCTGGATGCCGAGACGGTGAAGGGTTGGCGCGCGGTTGAGGAACACCGGGTGTTCCTTGATGCAGTCCTCGAGCACGTCCCACACCTGCGGGCGCCGGCGCTCGACCATGCGCTTGGCCGACTTGATGTTCTGCGCCAACTCCTCGTCGACGAGCCGCTTCATGACGAACGGCTTGAAGAGCTCGAGCGCCATCTGCTTGGGCAGGCCGCACTGATGGAGCTTCAGGGTCGGGCCGGCCACGATGACCGAACGGCCCGAGTAGTCGACGCGCTTGCCGAGCAGGTTCTGACGGAACCGGCCCTGCTTGCCCTTGAGCATGTCGGAGAGCGACTTGAGCGGGCGGTTGCCAGGACCTGTGACCGGCCGGCCGCGGCGGCCGTTGTCGAACAGCGCGTCGACGGCCTCCTGCAGCATGCGCTTCTCGTTGTTGACGATGATCTCCGGCGTGCCGAGGTCGAGCAGTCGCTTCAACCGGTTGTTGCGGTTGATGACCCGGCGATAGAGGTCGTTGAGGTCCGACGTGGCGAACCGGCCACCGTCGAGCTGCACCATCGGGCGCAGGTCGGGCGGGATCACCGGCACGGCGTCGAGGATCATGGCCCGCGGGTCGTTGGCCCGCTTGCCATGGTCGTCGCGCCGGTTGAACGCGGTGACGATCTTCAGGCGCTTGATGGCCTTCTGCTTGCGCTGCGCGCTGAGCGGACGGCGGCCGTCGGAAGCGTCGATGGCTTCGCGGAGCTTGATCTCTTCGGAGTCGAAGTCGATGCGGTCGATCAGGCGGGCGATTGCCTCGGCGCCCATGCCGCCCTCGAAGTACTCGCCGAAGCGGTCCTTCAGCTCCCGCCACAGCAACTCGTCCTCGATGATCTTGCGAGCGTGCAGATCGCGGAACTCGTCGAACGCGCGCTGCACGAGCTCGAGCTCGGCGTCGATGCGCTCGCGCAAGGCGGTGATTTCCTTGTCGCTGGCCTTCTGGCGGTTCTTGATCTCGCTGTCCTTGGCGCCTTCCTTCTCGAGGTCGGCCACCTCGGTCTCCAGCGCCTTGAAGCGGCGGTCGACTTCGACATCGCCCTGCTTGCGGATCTCCTCCAGCTCTTCGGCCAGCTCGGCCTCGAGGTTCGGAAGATCAGCCTGACGCTTGTCCTCGTCGACCCACGTGACGAGGTTGGCGGCGAAGTAGATGACCTTCTCCAGCTGCTTGGCCTTCAGCTCCTCGCGCGCCTCGGTGCCCATGAGCAGGTAGGCAAGCCACGACCGCGTGCCACGCAGATACCAGATGTGAACGACGGGAGCCGCCAGTTCGATGTGGCCCATGCGCTCGCGGCGGACCTTCGAGCGGGTGACCTCGACGCCGCAGCGCTCGCAGATGATGCCGCGGAAGCGCACGCGCTTGTACTTGCCGCAGTAGCACTCCCAGTCCTTGGTGGGGCCGAAGATCTTCTCGCAGAACAACCCATCCTTCTCGGGTCGCAGCGTGCGGTAGTTGATCGTCTCGGGCTTCTTGACCTCGCCGTTGGACCACGTGCGGATCGAGTCGGCCGTAGCCAACCCGATGCGCAGCTGATCGAAAGTGTTGACGTCGAGCATTACCAGGTGCTCCTCGCTCCGCGTTCCGCGGCACGTCGTTCGTCCTCTTCGTCCGACCCGCGTTCCGGCCGGCTGATGTCGATGCCCAGCTCCTCCGCGGTACGGAAGATGTCCTCGTCGAGCTCCCGCATCTCGATCTCTTCGCCGGTGGTCGACAGCACCTCGACGTTGAGGCAGAGCGACTGCATCTCCTTGATGAGAACCTTGAAGCTCTCGGGAATGCCGGGCTCGGGGATGTTCTCGCCCTTGACGATCGCCTCATAGACCTTCACACGGCCGAGGACGTCGTCGGACTTGATCGTGAGCAGCTCTTGCAGCGCGTAGGCGGCGCCGTAGGCCTCGAGCGCCCACACTTCCATCTCACCGAAGCGCTGACCGCCGAACTGGGCCTTACCACCCAAGGGCTGCTGCGTGATCATCGAGTACGGGCCCGTCGAACGGGCGTGGATCTTGTCGTCGACGAGGTGAGCCAGCTTCAGGATGTACACGTAGCCGACGCTGATCTGGTTGTCGTAGGGCTCACCGGTACGACCGTTGAACAGCTGGATCTTGCCGTCGGTGCCGATCAGCCGCTGGCCATCGGCGCCTTCGGGATTCATGTTCTCGAAGATCTTCTGGATCGTGGGGTGTTTACCGGCGTCGTCCTCTTCATCCCAGTGGGCGCCGTCGAACACCGGCGTGGCCACCCAGACCGCAGGGTCGGTGATAGGCCGCGTCTTGCGCTCGGTGCCGCGCACGGGCGGCTCGCCCACCGCCTCCTTCTCGCCCGGGTTGGTCCAACCCCAACGAGCGGCGTACCCGAGATGGCTCTCGAGTACCTGACCCACGTTCATGCGGCTCGGGACGCCGAGCGGGTTGAGGATGATGTCGACCGGGGTGCCGTCGGCCATGTACGGCATGTCCTCGACCGGGAGGATCTTGGAGATGACGCCCTTGTTGCCGTGGCGGCCGGCCAGCTTGTCGCCTTCGCTGATCTTGCGCTTCTGAGCGACGTAGACCCGGACCAACTGGTTGACGCCGGGCGGCAGTTCGTGAGCGTCCTCGCGTGAGAACACGCGGACGTCGATGACCTTGCCCGACTCGCCGTGCGGAACCTTGAGGCTGGTGTCGCGGACCTCCCGTGCCTTCTCACCGAAGATGGCGCGGAGTAGCCGCTCTTCGGGCGTCAGCTCGGTCTCGCCCTTGGGGGTGACCTTGCCGACCAGGACGTCGCCGGCGTCGACCTCAGCCCCGATGCGGATGATGCCGCGCTCGTCGAGGTCCTTGAGGATCTCCTCGGAGAGGTTCGGGATGTCCCGGGTGATCTCTTCCGCGCCCAGCTTGGTGTCGCGGGCGTCGACCTCGTGCTCCTCGATATGAATCGACGTGAGGACGTCGTCCTTCACAAGGCGCTCGCTCAGGATGATGGCGTCTTCGAAGTTGTAGCCCTCCCACGGCATGAAGGCCACGAGCAGGTTCTTGCCCAGGCCGAGCTCCCCAGCCTGCGTCGACGGCCCGTCGACCAGCACGTCGCCGGCCTTGACCGTCTGGCCTTCATCGACCACCACTCGCTGGTTGATGCAGGTGTTCTGATTCGAGCGGCGGAACTTGGCCAGCCGGTAGACCTTTTTACCGAGCGAGCTGTCGTAGTCGACGGTGATGTGGTCGCCGGTGACATCGCTGACCCGCCCACTGCCTTCGGCGACGATCACGTCGCCGGCATCGCGAGCGGCGCGAGCTTCAACGCCGGTGCCGATGTACGGCGCCTCAGGCCGCACCAGCGGCACGGCCTGCTTCTGCATGTTGGCGCCCATCAGCGCACGGTTGGCGTCGTCGTGCTCGATGAACGGAATCAGCGCGGTGGACACGGACACGATCTGCTTGGGCGAGACGTCCATGAGGTCGACCTCGGCCGGTGGCACGAAGTCGATCTCGCTCGTGGTGCCGTAGGAGGTGGTCGACGCACCGACGCGCACGCCGGCGCCCTGGGGCCCGCGGCGGACGAGCACGCGCTCGTCGAGGAAGTTGCCCTTGGCGTCGGTGGACGCGTTGGCCTGCGCGATGACGTGCTCTTCCTCCTCGTCGGCGGCGAGGTAGACGATGTCGTCGGTAACCCGGCCGTTGACGACCTTGCGGTACGGCGTCTCGATGAAGCCGTACTCGTTGACCCGGCCGTAGGTGGCCAGGTTGCCCTGGAGACCGATGTTCGGGCCTTCCGGCGTCTCGATCGGACACATACGGCCGTAGTGCGACGTGTGCACGTCTCGCACCTCGAAGCCGGCGCGCTCACGGGAGAGGCCGCCGGGCCCGAGGGCTGACAGGCGACGCTTGTGGGTGAGGCCCGACAGCGGGTTCACCTGGTCCATGAACTGGCTCAGCTGGCTGGTGCCGAAGAACTCCTTGATGGCGGCAACCACCGGCCGGATGTTGATGAGGGTCTGGGGCGTGATGGCCTCGACGTCCTGCGTGGTCATGCGCTCACGCACGACGCGCTCCATACGCGAGAGCCCGACGCGCACCTGGTTCTGGATCAGCTCGCCCACCGACCGGATGCGGCGGTTGGCGAAGTGGTCCTGGTCGTCGAGCCGGTAACCGGGCTCGCCGTTGGCCAGGTGCAGCATGTAGGTAGCCGCGGCGAGAACCTCACTGGGGCTCAGGACGCCCTGCGTCGGATTGGGGCGCTCGAGGCTGCTGCCCAGGCCCAGGATCCCGGCGATCTTCTCGATCTCCGGGCCGAGCTTGCGGTTCAGCTTGTAGCGACCGACGCGGGTGAGGTCGTAGCGCTTGTTGTTGAAGAAGGCGTTCTCAAAATAGGCCTTGGCCGACTCGACTGCGGGCGGCTCGCCGGGGCGGGCCCGCTTGTAGATCTCGACCAGCGCTTCCTCACGCGTCGGCGCCAGGTCGCGCTCCTTCTCCCACTGCCCGGAGAGGAAGTCGAAGTGGCGGACGAAGCGCTCGAGGAACGCCTCGTCCTCAAAGCCCAGCGCGCGCAGGAGGATGAAGATGCTCAGGCGACGCTTGCGGGCGACACACGTACCCGCGGTGATGTCCTTGCCCGGCTTGGCCTCGACGTCGAACTCGATCCACTCACCCCGGTAGGGATGGATGGTGCCGGTGACGATGGTCTTGGCGTCACGGCCCGGCTGGAAGATGACGCCGGGGCTACGGACGAGCTGGGAGACGACGACGCGCTCGGTGCCGTTGATGATGAAGGTGCCCTTGTCCGTCATCATCGGGAAGTCGCCCATGAAGACGGTCTGTTCCTTGATCTCGCCCGTCGTGGCGTTCATGAACCGCGCCCGCACGAAGATCGGCGCGGCGAAGGTCATGTCCTTCTCCTTGCACTCCTCGACCGTGAACTTGGGCGGGGGGCGAAGGTCGGGGTCCTGCGGGTCGAACTCGAGCTCGAGTCGCAGCTGACCGGTGAAGTCCTCGATCGGGCTGATGTCCCGGAAGGTGTCGGCCAGGCCGCGGTCGAGGAACCACTGGAAACTGTCCCGCTGGATGGAGATCAGATTCGGGAGGTCAAGGACCTCCTCGAGGTTGGCAAAAGAAAAACGTTCGCGTTGAGCGAGCCGAGACGGCAAGACCTACTCCTCAGGAGGACAGGCGCGCGTCAGTAGAGAGGATGAAGTTCTAAGGACGCGAAGCGGGCGGGCACGGCAGACACAAAGTGTACGCCTGCGCGCGGACCTAAGCAAGCCCCGACCCGCGGAGCGGTTGCGAGGAGGGTAAAGGGAACCGCCGCTGGGGTCAAGCATTTCGCGCTGGGCCCGCCCGCGCACCCAAACGCAAGTGTCGGTGTCGAATCGTGGGAAAACCACGATTCGACACCGACACATGGCTTTGACCAGGGGTTTAGCCCCAGCGTTGCTTGTCGTCGGGGTTGACGCCGAGGCAGAGCTTGCCGATCAGCTCGTGGGCGAGGAACGTGTTGCCAGGGTGGAACTTGCCCATGCGCATGTCCCGGAAGATCTGCTCGAGCCGGTTGCGCTTGAACGCCGCCGCGCCACCTGAAAGGTCGAGGGCCTTCTCCACCACGTCGTAGGCGTGGTTGACCACGTGGAAGCGGGTCCCGACCAGGCGGATCGGCCAGTCCTCGTGCGGGACACCGTTGGCCCAGTCCTCGCCGTTCGCTCGGAGCAACGCCTCACAGATGTCGAGGGACAGGCGCATATCGGCGACGTGGTGCTGGACCTCCGGGTGGTAGGCCATCGAGTGCTGCATATTCGCGACCGACGACTTCTGCGGGACGCGGGCGACGGTGATGTCGAAGGCCCGCTTGGCCAGGCCGTAGTACACGCTCGACATGCCCATCAGACCCCACGCGAACAGCGAGCCGAGGAAGGCGGGCCCGCCGGCGAGACCGGCCGGGCCAACCGACACGATCAGCTCATCGGGGCAGAACGCCTTGTCGAGCAGCGTGTCCTGGCTCTGCGTCGCCCGCATGCCGAGGGTGTCCCAGGTGTCGACGACCTCGAGACCGGGCGTGTTCCTCGGGATGAACCCATGCACGATCTGCGGGTTGTCGGGGTCGGAGTTGTCCTGCGCGTGGAACCCGCCGTAGGTCCACACCGGCGACAGCGTGCCGAAGATCTTGTGCCCGGTGAGCTCCCACCCACCGTCGACGCGGGTCGCCTGCGTGGTGGAGAACACGCCGGGGAAGTCGTTGCCGGCCTCGCCATGGAGGGCGCAGAAGATGTCGCCAGCGGCGGCCTTCTCCAGCAGCCACACCCACGAGTCGTCGCCCGCCTTCAGTTGGTCGGCGGCGACGCCCGTCCAGTAAACGTGCATGTTGAGCGCCAGCGCCGTGGCCGGCGCGACATACGCCAACTGCGTGGCCAGCTGCGAGTACTCGCGGAAACTCAGGCCGGAGCCGCCGTACTCCACTGGGATGGCGAGCTTGGTGTAGCCGCTCTCGACCAGCTCGTCGAAGTCCTCCTTGAAGAAGGTGTTGTCACGGTCGTAGATCGGGGCCCTCTCGTCGAACCCGGCGAGCATCTCGTCGGTCAACAGGGCGCGCTGAACAGGTTTGGCCATTGCTGGTGCCTCCTCGGGAGTGAGTCGTCTGGTCCGGTATGCCGCGCGTTACGCGGGCCCTACTTGTTCGACTTCGATGATCACGTCGGCCGGAATGCCGTTTCGCCTGGCCGCTTCGCGGATCGATTCGGGATTCGGCGCCTCGTACAGGCAGTACGTCTTCTTCTTGTCAGCCGAGAGGAACGAGTACACCCACCGCACGCCGACGTCGTCGTTGACGGCCTTGATGCCGGCCGCCGCAGCCTCGTCGTCCGTCTCCAGTTCCTCGGCGAAGTTGCGCTCGATCACATACAGCGGCATGTCTGCCCCTCCCAACTGCGTGACGAAGGCCAGCGTACGCCGATCGCCCGATGTCGTCATGACCAGACCTGGTCTTTGTGCCTGTGACAGGCGCCACGGGCTGACGAAGCGCGATAGTCAGATCTGACTATGGCGACATCCACCGCCACGATTCTGTTCACCGACGTCGAGGAATCGACGCAGTTGCGGGCCCAGATCGGCGAGGCAGCAGCCGACAAGTTGTTCCTCGACCTGGAGCGGCGGCTGACGTGCGATCGTCCAGCGCCGCAGCGGTCGCGTCCTCAAGACCGCCGGTGACGGCGTCATGGCGGCGTTCGAGTCCGCCTCAGAAGCAGTCAATGCCGCGGTTGACATGCAGCGGGCGGTCGAGCGTCGGGACGACGGGGTCCGCCTACGGGTCGGGATCGCGTCCGGGGACGTCAGCTGGGAAGGCGGCGATTGCTTCGGCCTTCCTGTGGTGACGGCGTCCCGACTCCAGGGCCGGGCCGAGGCCGGCCAGATCCTCATCAGCCAGATCGTGCGGCTGCTCGCTGGCGAGCGCTCAGGGGCGACCTTCGCGCCGGTCGGGCCCCTCGAGCTAAAGGGTCTGCCCGAGCCGGTCGAGTCCTACGCGGTGGAATGGGCGCCGGTCGACGGCGAGGACGTGATCGAGTCGGTGCCATTACCGGCCATGCTTGGGACACCGACCGCTTTCCCCTTCGTCAGCCGGGAGGCGGAGTGGCGGACGCTCGGCGACGCCTGGGAAGCAGTGAAGGCGGGTTCCCGGCGCGTGGTGCTGATCGGCGGTGAAGCGGGTGGGGGCAAGACGCGCCTGGCGGCCGAGTTCGCCCGCGACTGTCACGCCCAAGGGGCTGCGGTGCTCTTCGGCGGCTGCGACGCCGAGCTCGTCGTGCCCTATCAGCCATGGGTGCAGGCCCTCGACCACCTGTTCCGAACGCTGAGTCCCGAGGATCTCGAGCCCGACATCGCAACCGACCTCGCGGTGCTTGCTCCACTACTACCGTCGCTCGAGCGCCGGACTCCCGCGACGCCGTTCCTGGTCGACGCCGACAGCGAGCGGTACCGCCTCTTCTCGGCGGTCGACGCGCTATTCGCCGAGGCGAGCCGGCGGTGGCCGGTGGTCGTGATGCTCGACGACCTGCACTGGGGCAGCGCCCAGACCTGGGCGTTGCTTGCTCACTTGGCCCGGAGCAACACCCAAGCACGCGCACTGCTCGTCGGCACGTTCCGCGACGTGGGCGAGGACAAGAACGAAACGCTCGCGTCCTCCCTCGCCGACCTCCGTCGCGTCGACTGCGTTACCCGTGTTCGGCTCCAGGGCCTCGACGCGACCGACGTCGCCACCCTCGTCAGCCGGACCACCGGTCAGGACCTCGACGCCCCGCTCCGCGAGCTTGTGTCGGAGGTGACCGCCCGAACGCTCGGCAACGCGTTCTTCGTGGGCGAGATGTGGCACCACTTGTTGGCCACCGGCGTGGTGGCCCAGCGAGGCGGCCGGTGGGTCGTCGCCGGTGCGGTCACCACCACGAGCGTGCCCGACAGCATCCGGGAGGTCGTAGCCGAACGGCTGGCCCGACTGCCGTTCTCAGTGCGACGCCTGGCCGAGCTTGTCGCCGTCGCCGGCCAGCGCGTCGAGCTGCGCACTCTTCACGCAGCCGCCGACATTCCCCGGACCGACGTAACGGCGGGCCTCGACGCCCTGGCCACCGCGGGCCTTCTCGAAGCGGTTGACCGGCCGATGCTGGCCTATCAGTTCACGCACGCGCTGGTCCGAGACACCGTGGAGGCGGGTGTGCCGGCAGCGGCTCGTGCGCAACTGCACCTGCGGGTGGCTGAGGCGTTGGAGGCGATCCACGAGGGCGACCCGCGCCCGGCACTCGCCGAGCTGGCGCGCCACTACACCGCAGCTGCAGGCCTCGGTGTGGCACCCAAGGCCGTCTATTACTGCCGGCGCGCCGCCGACCAGGCCATCTCGTCGCTCGCCTACGAGGACGCCCTCGATCACCTGCGCCGGGCCCTCGAACTGACACCCAGGGGTAGCGTGGCTCGCGCCGAGGTGCTCATCGCCATGAGCGGCTCCGGGCTCAGCCTGGACCGGTTCGAGGACGCCGCGGGCAACGCTGAGGAAGCGTTCCACATCGCCCGCGAACATGGGCTTCCCCGTCTGGCCGGCGAGGCGGCTGTGGCATTCGGCGACGCGCTCCACGTGCCTGGTCTGCCCGGCGAGCCCGGCGTGGCCATGATCTCCGAGGCCATCCGCCTCGTTGGCGACGACGGCAGCGCACTGCGAGCCCGTCTCGAGAGCGGGCTGGCAATTGTCCTCATGCATAGCGGGCGGCTCGACGAGTCACACGCCGCCCGCGACCGCGCCCTTCAGCTGGCGCGACCGCACGATGAGGCGACGATCACCCGGTCACTCCAAGCAGCACTGATCACCGAGCAAGACCCACACCGGCTGTTCGAGTGGGCCGCGCAAGTCGACGCGTCTGCCCAACGCACGGGTGACCTCTGGAGCCTTGCCTACGCCACGACGACCTACATGCGCGCACTCGTCGCATTGGGGCGCCTCGACGAGATGCCACCGGTACTCGCCCGCCACATGGCCCTCTGCGAGCGCGTCGGCCTGAAGACGGGATACATCGAGGAGTACTGCTTCAAGCTGATCCTCGCGTTGGCCAGGGGCGACTTCGACGCCGCCGAGAAGGCAGCCGAGCAGTCATTCAACGTCGCGCCCAATCATCCCGCCGCGCAAGGCATGTACGGGATGCACATGTTCGCCATCCGACGCGAGCAGGGACGCTTGAACGAGACGGCGCCGATCCTCGAACTCGCCGCCCGGCAATCCGGCGCCGGTGTATGGCGACCGGGCCTGGCGGTGCTCTACGCCGAGGTCGGCCGCCTCGAGGACGCGCGGGCCGAGTTCGAGAAGCTGGCGATGGACGACTTCGCGTCGGTCGCACGGGATTCACTGTGGGCGGCCACCGGCTCGTTCCTCGCCGACGTCTGCATCGCCCTGGAGGACAGCCGCCGAGCTGAGCTTCTTTACCGAGACCTCATCCAGTTCCGTGACCTCAACCTCATGGTCGCCATGACCGTGTGCCTCGGATCCGGCGACCGGGTCCTGGGTGGGCTGGCGAGCATTCTCGGCCGCGACGATGACGCCGATGCGCACTTTCAGGCTGGGGTGGCCATGGCTGAGCGCAGCAACTCGCCGGTGTGGCTCGCCCATGTGCAACACGATTGGGCTCAACACCTGGTACGGCGCGGCAACGTAGCCGGGGCGAGCGCGCTGGCCGACCGTGCGCTTGAGACAGCCGAGCGGCTCGGGATGGCCCGGCTCGCTGAGCTATGCCGTGAGCTTCCGCGACGGCCTGCCCTCGCCGCCGTGCCTGACTACCCCGACGGGCTGTCCGAGCGCGAGGTCGAGGTCCTGCGCTGCATCGCCAAAGGGTGCTCGAACCGGGAGATCGGCGAGCGCCTGAACATCAGCGCCAACACGGCCGCCAACCACGTCCGGGCCATCCTGCAGAAGACCGGGTGCGCGAACCGGGCCGAGGCCGCCGCCTACGCGGCGCGCCAGCACCTACTCGACGAGGGCTAGCTCGCTCCTCGACAGCCGCGGATCGTTCGGCGCGACCGAGAGCGCTCCATACGCGGCGTTGGACTTGAACACTACGTACACGCGGTTCGGGCCGTCGCACTTCGACGCCACGTTCGAGAAGCCGTCGGGCATCAGGATGATGTCGGCCTTCTCGCGGTTGGTTGCGCCGCGTGGCACGTCCTTGAACCGTTCGGTGACCTTGCTGAGCCCGGTATTGCACGCGCTGAGCGCGAGTGCCATGCCAACTGCGGGGATCATGAGTCGCTTCATCCCCTCAGTTCAGCGCAGCGACGCCGCGCTCAGCGGGTCACTTGACTTCGACGGTGGCGCCGGCCTCTTCGAGGGCGGCCTTGGCCTTGGCGGCGTCGTCCTTGCTGACCTTCTCGAGAACCGGCTTCGGTGCGGAGTCGACGAGATCCTTGGCTTCCTTCAGCCCGAGGCTCGTGAGCGAACGGACCTCCTTGATGACCTGGATCTTCTTGTCGCCGGCGCCGGTGAGGATGACGTCGAACTCGTCCTTCTCCTCTTCGGCTTCGGCACCGCCGCCGCCACCGCCGGCAGCGGGAGCCGCAGCCACAGCTGCGGGCGCGGCCGCGGTGACGCCGAACTTCTCCTCGAAGTCCTTCAGCAGCTCGGAGAGCTCGAGGACGGTCATGCTTGAGATGGCGTCGAGGATCTCTTCCTTAGTTGCCATTTTCGGGAACTCCTTCTGTTTCTTCGACTGGTTCGGTCGACTCGGTTTCGGCCGCGATCGGCTCGGTGGTCTCTTCGCTTGTGTCGGTGGTGTCGGTGGTTTCCGTAGACAAATCCACCGACACTTCGGGTTCGGCGGCGGATGCCTCCGGCTCCGCCGCCTCTTCCGGCTCCGGCTCCGCCGCCTCTTCGATGACCGGGGCTCCGCCCCGGTCATCGATGAGTGCCTTCAACCCGTAGGCGAAGTTGCGGGGGAGGGCCTGGAGGAGGCCGGCGAACTTCTGCATCGGGGCGGCGAGGCCACCGGCAATGCGGGCGAGGAGGACGTCGCGGGAGGGGAGCTCGGCCAGCGCGGTGGCGTCGGCGGGCGTGAGGACGTTGCCGCCCAGCAGCCCGCCCTTGATGACCAGGTTGGGGTTGGTGCGACCAAAGTCGCGCAGCGCCTTGGCCACGGCCGCGGCGTCGGTCTCGACGAAGGTGATCGCGGTCGGGCCGGTGAGCAGCGCCTCGAGATCGGTGAGACCGAGCTCCTGCACGGCGAAGCGCACCAACGTGTTCTTGTAGATCTTGTACTCGCCGCCGGCCTCGCGCAGCGAACGGCGCAGCGTGGCCAGGTCCTTGACGCTCAGGCCGCGGTACTCGGTGAGGATGGTGGCGTTCGCAGCAGTGAGGCGCTCACGCACCTCGGCGACGACAGCGACCTTCTCAGGCCTCGGATTTTCCATGCGGTTCTCTCCTGCTCAGGCGGGCGGCGAGCCGTCCATTACGCGCTAGTGCGACACCGGAGGTCTGTGGTGAGTGATGCAGTTGCGAACGTACGACCTTACACGGCCGCGGCGAGGTCCTCTTCGGTGACCTTGAGCTGGTTCGGATCGACCTTCACGCCAGGCCCCATTGTCGAGGAAACGGTGATCGAGCGGATATAGCGGCCCTTCGATGACGCCGGCTTGGCCCGCTGGAGTTCATCGACCACGGCCCGGAAGTTCTCGACCAGTGCTTTGCGGTCGAAACTGACCTTCCCGATCGGGACGTGGATGTTGCCCACCTTGTCGGTGCGGTACTCGACCCGGCCGCCCTTGAACTCGTTCACCGCCTTGCCGACCTCGGTCGTGACCGTGCCGGTCTTGGGGTTGGGCATGAGTTTGCGCGGCCCGAGGATCCGGGCCACCTTGCCGACCTGACCCATCAGGTCGGGCGTGGCGATGGCCACGTCGAAGTCGAGGAACCCGCCCTGCACGCGCTCGACCAGGTCGTCGGCGCCCACAACGTCGGCACCCGCCTCGCGGGCCTCGGCGGCGGCGGGGCCGTCGGCGAACACAGCGACGCGCACGTTCTGACCGGTGCCGCCGGGCAGGCTCACCGTGCCACGGACGATTTGGTCGGCCTTGCGGGGGTCAACCCCGAGACGGACAGCCAGCTCGACGCTCTCGTCGAACGTGGCGGTCGACAAATCCTTGGTGAGCTCAATGGCCTTGACCGGGTGATACAGCGTCTCTCGGTCGTACTTGGCCCTGGCGTCGGACTGCTTTTTCCCTGTGGGCATGCGCACTACTCCGCTTCTGGCGTGCTTGTCGGCACGGCTTTACTTGTTCACGGTGATGCCCATAGAGCGGGCGGTGCCGGCCACCTGCAACTTGGCCGCTTCAATGTCGTTGGCGTTGAGGTCGGGCATCTTGGTTTCGGCGATCTGGGTGAGCTGCGCCTGGCTGATCGAGCCCACGGTCTCACGACCAGTAGTCGAGGCGCCCTTCTCCAAGCGCGCCGCCTCTCGCAGCAACACTGCGGTAGGGGGCGTCTTGAGGATGAAGGTGAACGACCGGTCCTCGTAGATCGTGATCTCGACCGGGATGACAGTGCCGCGCTGGTTCTCGGTGGCCGCGTTGTACTGCTTGCAGAAGTCGGGGCTCGACACCCCGTGCGGACCGAGCGCGGTGCCCACCGGCGGCGCCGGTGTTGCCTGGCCGGCCGGTAGCTGGATCTTGACGATGGCGGCGACGCGTTTCTTCGCCATGGCTTACGGGTTTCCTTTCATGGGCCAGCCGCCTAGAGCTTGGCGACTTGGCTGAACTCGAGCTCGACGGGCGTCTCCCGCCCGAAGATATTGACGAGCACCTTGAGCTTGAGCTGGTCCTCGTTGATCTCGGCGATGGTGCCTGTGAAGTCGGCGAAGGGGCCCTCGCGGACCCGAACGGTCTCGCTGACTTCGTACTCCAGCCGCGGCCGGGTCTTCTTGGGTGCCTCGATGCCTTCGGCCGGCACCTGGAGAAAGTTCTCGACGTCCTTCCGCGACAGCGGCGTGGGCTTGGCACCGGAGCCGACGAAGCCGGTGACGCCCGGCGTGTTGCGCACGACGTACCACGAGTCGTCGTCAAGCTCGCAACGCACAAGCAGGTAGCCCGGGAACATCTTGCGGGACACCACCACGCGTTTGCCGTTCTTGAACTCGATGACATCCTCGGTGGGGATGACGACTTCGAAGATCCGGTCCTCCATGTTCATGGACGCGATCCGGTTCTCGAGGTTCGACTTCACCTTGTTCTCGTAGCCGGCGTAGGTGTGCACGACGTACCACTGGCCGGGACGGTCATACGGACTCTCGACCGGGATGAACTCGTCGTCCTCGATCTCTTCATCGAGCAGATCTTCGATGTCGATGGCCTCGGCTGCCGCCGGCTGCGCCTCTGCCTCGGCGATTGCCTCTTCTACTTCCGTCTCCATCGCACCCTTCATCTCAGCCTCGCCTGCCGGCTCCGCCTCTGGCTCGGCCATGTACTCACTCATGTCTTGAAGATCTTAAGGACGGCTTTGGCGAACGCGAGGTCGAGCAGGAAGATGAGCCCGATCAAGAGGATCAGGGTGACAAGGACGACGACCGACAACTTGACCACTTCTTGACGGGTAGGCCAGGCGACCTTGCGCAGCTCGGAACGAACGTCGCGGACGAACTGCAACGGCGCGGTGCGGTCTTTCTTGGTGGTCGCAGGGCGGGGAGGCCTGCGCTGCTCGCGCGTCTGAACCGCAGGGCTGCCGTCCTCGGACAGTTGGCCCTGGCGCTGCATCATGCGCTTCATTTGTCGGTTCATGCCCATAGCGACTCCTAGTGCCCACCCTTGCCCGCGACCGGGCCAGCAGGGCAGGAGGGACTCGAACCCCCAACCGCCGGTTTTGGAGACCGGTGCTCTGCCAAATTGAGCTACTGCCCTCGGTAGGGGATTTTCCCCACGGAAGGTTAGCGCGTTGGCTAGGAAGCGATTCTGAGCGACTTGCGGCGGGCCCGTCCGGCCAGGACGAGGGCGCCGGCGGCACCGGCAGCCGCAGTGGCGACCGCGAGGCCGCCGACATATGCGGCGCGGCGGCCGCTGAGCATCGAGCGGATCGCGCCACGTTCGCCCGCCGCCTCCAGGCTGGCCAGGATCGACGTCAACGTGCCCGGTGCAGGCTCGAGGACCTCCGTCCGCAGCTGGTGGAGGGAGCGCAGGAGCTTGCGGTACTGGACGAGCTCGGCCTGGCACCGGAGGCAGGCATCCACGTGCTTGGTGAGCGTTGGATCGGCCTTCGCGCCGTCGACGATGTGCGGCAGCTGCTCAGCCACCGACTCGCACGTGATGGTGTCAGACCGCACGAGCGGCCTCCTCTCCCCGGAGCGGGAACAAGCGCTCCCGCAGTTTGCGACGGGCCCGGTGCAGGCGCACCTTGGCCGCGGCCTCGCTGATGCCTAACTCGTTGGCGATCGCCTCGTGAGGCAGGTCGTAGACGTCTCGCAGCACAACCACTGCCCGCAGCCCGTCAGGAAGCTCCCGGAGCGCCTCAGTCACCCGGTCGCGCTCCATCGACGCGTCGAGCTGGGCGTCGGGGTCATAGTCGGGCCGGATGTCGACGAGCGGCGCATCGTCATCGAGGTCCTCGTGGCGGTGCTTGGTGCGCTTGCCGAGCAGCGTCGCCGCACAGTTGGCCACGATGCGATAGAGCCAGGTGGAGAACTGCGCGTCGCCGCGGAAGCGCTTGAGGCTCTTGTACGCCCTGAGATATGCCTCCTGCACCACGTCGCTCGCATCCTCCTCGTTGCCGGTGAGGCGGTAAGCGAGGGTGTAGGCGTCCGCGTACGTAGCCCTCACTAGCTCCTCGAAGGCCTGCCGGTCACCACCCTTAGCGGCGGTGACGAGGCCGGCCATATCCGGCGCCATCGGAGGATTCGACCCCTGACCAGCGGTTTTGGTTACCAGATGCTCCGCTAGCGGGTTTCTTTGTGGAGGGTGTGGCTGCGGTCCCATCGGCAGTACTTCTTCATCTCGATGCGCTCGCGGTCGTTGACCTTGCTCTTGGTCGTTATGTAGTTGCGGCGCTTGCAGATCTCACACGCCAGGGTGACGTGGACCCGCTTGTCGTTCCTCGGCATCGCTCACTCGTTCGTCGTGGGAGCTTCCAGTGTAGGGAAGCGGGCGACCACAGACCACCCGCCGTCGGGTGTAGGCGCCGCCTCGAGCGTGCCTCCGAAGACGGCGAGCCGCTCACGCATCCCGGCCAGGCCCGCCTGGGCACCCGGCGGGGGCAGGGCCATCTCGCCAGTCTTCGAGTTGCTCAGATTGGCGCGGATGCCCGACTCGTCGTCGTGGTCATTCGTCGGTCGGGTTCGGGAACGCGGCGCGGACCGACCAGCCGCCGGTGTCGAGTGGACCGACCTCGAGGTCGCCACCGAAAAGCGTGGCGCGTTCACGCATCCCGACCAGCCCGACACCGGAATTGGGAAAGTCGGCGGGGCGACGCTTCGCCGGCCCGTTCGTCACCTCGACGCGGACGGCGGAAGCCTCCTGGCGGATCTCGACCGAGACGTCAGAACCGGGCGAGTGCTTGGCCGCGTTGGTGAGCGCCTCTTGGATGGTGCGATACACCGACAGCGCAATCCCGACTGGTACCGCGTCTTCGGTTGCAAGCTCGATCGTCATCGAGACCTCGAGACCCGCAGCCTCCGCGGTGGCCGCTAGCCGGCTGAGGTCGTCGAGGCTGACTCCCGGTTGCGGTACTGCAGGGTCGTAGCCCGGCGGGTCCGAATCGCTGTCTCGGCCGACTCCCACCAGTCGGCGCAACTCCACCAGCGCGTCGCGCGTTGTCGTCGAGATCGTCGACAGGGCGCGGCGCACTTGGTGTGGGTCGCGGTCGACGAGCGCCTCGGCTCCTTGTGCTTGTGCAACGACGACACTCATTTGGTGAGCGACCACATCGTGCAACTCGCGAGCGATGCGGGCGCGTTCGTCCACGACGGCCTGATCACGCGCCGCGTCGGCATCAGCCACTCGCTGGCGGGCGCTGCGGAAGATCGATCTGGCCTCCGCGCCACGCGAGGCGATGGTTTGGATGATCGCGAGGACCACGAAAATCGTGAGCGGATTGCGCGCCCCAGCTGGACCGGACAAAAGCGCAGTGGAGGACCACTCGAAAAGCCACGGGACAAAGCCGATGACGGCCATGACGCCAAGGCCTACTAAGACGATCATCCCGTTCGGTGTCGGCGGCCGACCAGCATCGGCCGTGCGTCGAGCCTGGTGCTTGTGGAGCCGGACGATGCACTGGATGACTGCGCCGATCCCGACATTCGGCCCGTTGCCACGGGCATAGAGCACGAGCTGAAGCACGACCGATAACGCCAGCCCGAGCCGGGGCCAGCGCCGAGCCAAGGCGAGCGCCGGCAGCTGGGCGAGGAGTAGTGCGACCGCCACGCCGTCGACGTGCGCGTGACGACCGGCGACGAGCACGAATCCGACGCCCGCGGCGTGTAGCCACGTGACGGCCAGCGGCACCTCCCGGAGGTAGACGTCGTCGACGTTGTCCCAGGACTGGTCAGGGTTAGCGCGCTCGTTGAATCCCTTGCGCAAGTCATCGACGCCCGTGCCGAAGCGGCGTCTGCTCATTGCTGGCCGGGGCGCACCACGCCCGCCTCGTAGGCAAGGACCACCGCCTGCACGCGATCGCGCACGCCGAGCTTGGTGAGGACATGGCCGACGTGGGTCTTGACCGTGGCCTCGCCGACATACATCGCAGCGGCGATCTCCGCGTTCGACAGTCCAGCGCGAGGTGTTCGAGGACCTCGCGCTCCTTGGCGGTGAGCTGCTCGAGCGCGTCGACCTGCCGCGGGCCTCCGCCCTTCGCCGCAAGTTCTTCGACGAGACGGCGCGTGATCGAGGGCGCGAGCAACGATTCGCCGGCGGCAACCACCCGCACGCCGCGCACCAGTTCTGCAGCCGGCGCGTCCTTCAGGAGGAAGCCGCTCGCGCCCGCCTGCAGGGCGGCGTAGACGTACTCGTCGAGATCGAACGTTGTCAGAACCAGCACACGAACCGCAGGGTTGGCGGCAACGATCTGGCGGGTCGCCTCGATGCCGTCCATCCCGGGCATACGCACATCCATCAGCACGACATCGGGTTCCAACGCCGCGGCCTGCGCGACCGCCGCCTCGCCGGCGCCGGCCTCGCCGACAACCTCGATGTCGTCCTGCGCATCGAGCAACATGGCGAAGCCCGAGCGCACCAGCTCCTGGTCGTCCACGAGGAGCACTCGCACCATCTCCCCGACGATAGGGGTCAGACGGTCTTGGACCAGGAGATAGCGCCCTTGCTGGTGAACCTGGGTGGCTGCCAGCGGATCGGCCTGCGGGGCTTGGGAGCCTTGCGGTGGGTCATGTACCGATCGTGCGCCGGGCGACCCTCAGCGCGCATCGGGCCTGAAGCTGAACCGCGAGCGCTTTGCTCTCCACCGTTTGGCGGAGGATGTCTCCCCCGCTGACTTCTGGACACTTATCGCCCTGGGAGGGCGGGAAGTGTCCAGAAGTCGCCGTGGATTGGGAACAGTGGATTGGTAGCGGCGGGCGGACTTGAACCGCCGACAACTCGATTATGAGCCGAGTGCTCTGACCAACTGAGCTACGCCGCCTTGATGTAAAAAACGAGCCCTCTGTGGGAATCGAACCCACGACACCAGCCTTACCATGGCTGTGCTCTGCCGACTGAGCTAAGAGGGCGGGACTGCAGCGACCGATGATAAACGACAGCGTTCGCCTGGCTGCCGGGGATGACGCCGAGGCCATCCGGGCCATCTACAACCGCGAGGTTCTGGAGTCAACCAATACGTTCGACCTCGTTCCCCGGACGCTCCAGGACCAGGTGGACTGGTTGCGAGCCCATGACGGCGCCCACCCGGCGGTGGTCGCCGTCAAGGGCGCGGCCACCGTCATCGGGTTCGGCTCGGTGAGCCCGTTCCGGGACCGGCCGGCCTACTCCACCACCGTCGAGAACTCCGTGTTCGTCCACCACGAGCACCGCGGTTCGGGTGTGGGCAAGCTCATCCTCAACGAGCTGATTCGGTTGTCGACCAGTCACGGCTTTCACGCCATGATCGCCCGCATCGTCGGCGGCAACGAGGCGTCGATCAACGTGCACAAGGCGTGCGGCTTCGAGCTGGTCGGCATCGAACGCGAAGTGGGCCGCAAGTTCGGCCGCTGGCTCGACGTCGTCGAAATGCAGAGGTTGTTGAGCTAGCGCGTCGGCTTCAGGAGGCGCTCGAGGGCGAGCTCGGCGTAGTCGTGCGCTTCGTCGGCCGGAGGGAGCAGGCCCTTCTTCGCCGCCGAGAGATGCGCACAACTCGTCACCAGCGCCATATGCGTGAATGCCTGCGGGAAGTTGCCCAGCGCCTCATCGGTGGCCGGGTCGATCTCCTCTGAGAACAGGCCGACGTCGTTGGCCACCCCGAGGAGACGCTCGAGCAGCGTGTCGGCCTCGTCGATACGCCCGGCATGCGTCAGGCAATCGAGCAACCAGAACGAGCACAGCAGGAACGCGCCCTCGCCGCCGTCGATCCCGTCGTCGGCCTTGTAGCGATAGACGAGCCCGTCCTTTGACAGATGGCGCAAGACCGCGTCGACAGTGGCGGCGACCGCGGGGTGCGCGGTGGGCAGCAGGCCGAGCGCGGGAACGAGAAACGCGGACGCGTCGGCCACAGGAAAGCCCGTCGCCTGCGGGAACCAGCCATCGACGCCCGCCTCCTTCTCGAGGTACACCGCGATCCGATCGCGCTCGACGCGCCACCGCTCGAGGGGCGCGCTGTTGCCGAGCCCCTCGGCAAGTCGCACGGCGCGGTCGAGAGCGACCCAGCAGTTCAACTTCGAGTGGACAAAGTGGCGCGGCTCGTCGCGGATCTCCCAGATCCCCTGGTCGGGTTGCTCCCAGCCTTCACAAACGATGTCGGCCAAGCCGGCGAGGAACGCCCAGTTGTCGTCGGTGATCTCACCGCCGGCCCGCGCGAAGAGCCAGCCGGCTTGCAGCAACTGGCCATAGCAATCGAGCTGAAGTTGTTTGACCGCGCCGTTGCCAATGCGAACGGGCGCCGACCCGCGGTGGCCGGCCAGGTGGGTCAGCTCTATTTCGGGAAGCGATCGCTCACCGCAGATGCCGTACATGATCTGCAGGTCCTCGGGTCGCCCCGCACCGGTGCGCTCGAGCCAATGCTTGAACGCGGCGGCCTCATCGGTGAAGCCGAGCGTGAAGAGCGAGATCAACGTGAGTGTCGCGTCGCGGATCCACGTGTAGCGGTAGTCCCAGTTGCGCTCGCCACCGATCAACTCGGGCAGCGACGTGGTCGGCGCGGCGACCACCGCACCGCTCGGCGCGTAGATGAGCGCCTTGAGAACGAGCGCGGACCGCCGCACGGCGTCGGCGTGCTCGCCGTCGTAACGGCACCCGGCGAGCCAGCCACGCCAATACGCGGCGGTCTGCTCGAGTTCGCGGCGGAACTCGGGACGCGGCGGTCGCGGCGCGTGCGACGGCGTCCAGCCCACGCGGACCCACGCTTCTTCTCCCGCCGACAGCGACCACTCACCGGCAAGGCGTTCGCCGTCGACCGGCAACGAAAGCGTGGCGTCGATCCAGAGCGCGTCCGAACCACCGACCGCCTCGCCGGGGCGCAACCGGGGGACGAACGCGCCGTACTCAAAACGCGGCTCGACGGCCACGTCGACGTCGACCTCGCCGTCGAGGCACCGGACGCGGCGAAGGATGGCGTGCGCGCCGAGCGGCATGCAGTCGGTGACCTCGACCACACCGCCGGCACAGTGGAATGTGGTTACCAGGACATTGGTGCCTTCGAGGTAGGCGCGGTGCACACTTGTTACCGCCTCGGGGCGCACCGAGAACGACCCGCCCTTTTCCGCGTCGAGCACCTTGCCGAACACCGAGGGGGAGTCGAAGCGCGGGAAGCAGGCCCAGTCGATCGATCCGTCACGACCGACCAGCGCCGCGGAGTGACAGTCCCCGAGCAAGGCGTAGTCACCGATGCGATTCACCGATCCGAACACTACGACCGCTCAGGACGGCCAAATTCCGCGCGCAGCGTAAAGGCGCACGTGTCGGTGTCGAATCGGTGGTTTCCACCGATTCGACACCGACACTGGGCGTTTAAGCGGGGCGGGTGAAGATCTTGTTGTCGAAGCGCCTCTCGATGGTTTCGACTTCGAAGCCGGCGCCGGCGGCCACGATCCGGAGCGGAACGCCGTCACGGTCGGTGCACACCTCAACCGCGTCCTGGGCCGCCGTTTTCGCGACCGCGAAGCACCACGCGGCGCGCCCGCCCACGGTGTCCTTGTGTTCGGTCACCGAGCGACCGCTCAGCTGAGCGGCCAGCGCCTCGATCAGTCCTGTCGGCGTAGTCGTTTCCGGGACGGGCACCTCCTCGCACTTCCACTCCCCGTTGCCTTCCCGGATACACGTGTGCGCCGAGGTCCGTTCCAAAAAGGACGCGGTCTGCACCCGTTGGTTGTCCGCCTCGAGCACAGTGTCTTGCCGGGCGCGCCCGGGACGGTTCCACCACTCCAGGCTCTGTACACCCTCACCGCCGGTCGCCTTGTACTTCACGTGGAAGGTCTTGTCGCGGACGTCGGTCAGCAGCTGCGCGAGCGCCTGGCCGCCAGGCCCGAGGGGGCGCTGTGATTCGGGGAAGGGCAGCGTGACCCGGTTGTTGTCATCGTCGCGGAGCACGCGGCCGACGAGGAAGCCGAGAACGACCGCAGCGAGCATGCCGGCGATGACTACGACGCCCCCGCGGCGCCACCACGGCCGGGCCGATGTCTCGGAAACCTCCGTCACGGCTGGGCGCCGAGCGGCCGGGTCGGCGGCTCGAAGGCCGCGTCCTTGACCTCGCGCTCAAAGAGGTTGGCGACAACCGCGCCGTCGCCACCGTCGACCTTGAGGGGGATGCCTTCGTCGGTGAGGCAGACCTCCTGCTTCAGGGCGTTGGTGTCCTTGGGCGGCGTGATCACGAAGCACTTGACGTTGTTATCGAGGATCCTCGCCTCGCGTACTTCCATCGTCGATCCGTCGAGGCTCTTGAGGGCACCGAGCGTCAGGTCGCCCGGATCCTGCTCGCCGCTGACAGGCTGCGGTGCGCACTGCCACTCGGTCTTCTCGGTCTCCACGCACCGAAGGACGTCTTTTTCGCGACGGATCTCAGCCGAATGCACCCGGCCCTGATTGGTTACCGCCCTGACGTCGCGCCGGGCCTGGGGCGGGCGGTTCCACAGCTCGAGCTCGGCAGTGGTGCCGCCCTGGCCCTGGGTCGCGTAACGGACATGGAACGTCAGTTTGCGACCGGCATTCAGCAGCCGCTGGAACTGGGCTTCGGTCGAATTGGCATCAGCCGGGGCGAACAGAGGGTCAGTAGTAGACGTGGCGGCGACTACCTTGTCGGACCCGCCGTCGCCGTCGTCCCTGGTCATCCAGATCACGGCGCCGCCCAGCACCAAACCAGCGGCAAAGACCCCGAGAAGGGGCAGGAAACGTCTCACCGGTCAGCCCAGCTTGATCTGGATCGGTCTCGACTCACCTGATTGGGCGACATTGCCTGCTTCGTCAACAACGACAACACGGTAGTAGTAGAGCCCGACGGGCACGATTCCGGTAAGCGAGTGGTCCCGGCCGTCCCACATCGTGACGCCATGGGTCGGCGGACCGCCGGGCGTGATGTTGACGAGCGGGCCGTGGTCGAGCTGGCGCACGACATTGCCGGTCTGGTTGAACACCAGGACGCGCACCCGTGCCGTCGGCCCGAGGTCGTCCTTGACGTCCCAGTGCAGCTGGGCCGCCGGCGTGCTGAGGTTGAGGATGCCCAGCAGGTTGTAGAGCCGCAGCCAGATGGCCGGCGTCGGGCTGAGAGCGCGAGGCACGGGGTCGGTGACGTCGACGTCGATGAGTTGTGAGAGCAGCGGCGAGGGCAAACCGGCGAGATCGACGGCCTGGGTCCCGAAGGTATGACGCCCAGCGGGGATCTCGATGGGCTGGGCGTACGGCGACGCAGGCGGGGCGTTGAGCCCGGTCAGCACCTGGCCCACGCCACTGTTCTGATCGCCGTCGACCGTGCGCACGACCACGTTGGGCTGCGTGCGGTACCAGCCAGACGTGCGCGGCGCGAACGGCACCAAGCGGATCGACTGCACCGCCGGCGAGCGGTCGATATTGACAATGGTGTGGGCGGTGGCGCTGCGGTTACCGGCCGAGTCGACCGAGAATGCATGGACCACGTGCTCGCCCTCATCGAGCGTGAGCGGACCGGTGACCTGAACGAAGGGACGACCGTCGACCGAGACGCAGGTGCCGGCGGGAACCGGCGCAGGCGGTGGCGCCCACCAGCACGGCGTACCCACGGCACCAGGGGTGACCAAACTGCTGCCACCGGTATCCGCGCTGGAGACGGTGACCGTGGTTGGGCCGATCCACCAACTGCCCAGGCCGGCCGGGCCGGCGAGGGAAATCCCGATGGTGGGATCGATGTTGTCGCCCTTGACGACCTTGCAGTTGCCGGCGGCCTCGACGTTGCCGGCAACGTCGGTTGCCCGGGCGCAGACGTTGTATCCGCCGAGCAGTTGGAACGGACCGGTGTAGGGGCTGAAAGTGGCGCCGCCGTTGAGGCTGACCTCGACCAAGGCGACACCCGAGCCGATGGGAAGGATGCGGCCGTACCCGGCGGGCTGGTCAGTCGCGTTGAGCTGGACCCACGGGAGGTCACGGCGGTACCAGCCGTTGAGGCCGTCGGGTACATCGGTGCGCACCGAGATCGTCGTGGTCGGCTTCTCGCCGTCGACCTTCACCGTCACGTTGCCGTCGGACTCGGTCTCGCTACCGATGTTGCCCACGCCGTCGACCCCGTATGCGCCGATCAGGTGGTTGCCCGTGGCCAGCGTGGGAGCGGCGCAGGACGGCAAGCCGCAGAGTTGATCGCCGCCGTTGTCGAGCCGCCAGCGGATCGGGCCCGATGTGGCCGCGCCGGCGCCGCCGGCGTTGTCACTGAAGCCGCCAAAGGTCACCGTCGGCGGCGCGATGAACCAGCCGGCGTTCCCTGCGGTGCCGCCGGCCAGGGAAATGTCGATGTCCGGTGCGACGTCGTCGACACGGATGTTGGTGCGCGTGGTGACGAGGCTCGGATTGCCGGCGACGTCGGTCGAGCGAACGTCGACCGTGTGGGTTCCCGGTTGCAGCTCGAACGGCACCGTGAAGTTCACGAAGCCACCGCCGTCAACCTGAACCTGTCGACTCGCGAGACCAGATTCGCCGAAGCCATCGATCCCCGAGACCACGACGAACGGCCGGTCGGTGAACCAGAGGTTCGAGCCGTCGCTGGTGTCCGGGTCCCTCGGGACGAGGGTCAGCTCGACCAGCGGCCTGATCTTGTCCCACTTCACAATGGGCGTGGCGGTCATTTCGTCGCCGAACAGGCGGTTGCCAAGGCGGTCCATGGCGGTGAAGTGCAGGCGGTGCTCACCAGGCGGCAGGGCGTCGAACGCCGATGCCGGGACGGTGCAGGAAGTCGCGGGGCCGACGCACGCCGTCTCGGGCAGGTCGTCGAACCGCCAGAAGAACGGTGTGTCTGGGTGGATGGCGATGCCCTGCGACTGGCTGTAGTTGTTGATCGTGTAGCTGGGCGCGCTCGTGTACCAGCTGCCGCCGCCGATCGTTCCGCCAGAAATGATGGCGGAGGCGGTGGGCGGCGAGTTCGACAACGTGCCGTTCACCGTCGCGGTCGCGGTGTTCCCAGCGTTGTCGGTCACCCGAACAGTGATCTGCTTGGCGCCGTCGCCCGGCGACAAGTTGAACGTCCCGCCCGACGCACACGACACAAATGCCGTGATCGGCGCCACGCTGTTCCGGCACTCAATCAGCGCGACGCCGGACAGCAACGCCTGGTCACCGCTGGTGAAGTTGAGCCCAACGCCGACGTTCGTCGTCTCGAAGTTGGCTGCCGGTGCCGTGATGTTGACTGTCGGCGCCGAGTTGTCGATGCCGAAGACCGACTGCACCTTCTTCGGCGGCCGCGACACCTCGCTACCGCGAACGACCATCGTGTAGGTACCCCACGTGCCGTCGTTGCCGGTTCCGCTCAACGGCACGTTCACGAAGCCGTTCGCATCAGCCGGATCAATTGTGAAGACGCTGAAGCTCTTGGACGCCAACTGGGTGGCGGTGCCGCATGGATCGCCCGTGCTGTGCCCCGTCTGCGGCACAGTGAAGAGGTCTTCGACGGAGAAGACCGTGTCCTCGGGCCCCGGCGGGCCAGGCATGGATACCGGCGCGTTGTCGACATACGGCGGCGGCGTGCCATCGGCCACCTTGGAACCGCAGACGTAAACGGTGAACCCGCTCGGCGTCGAACTGGAGTACGAGCCCTCGGCCCGCACCGGTAGCGAGGCGCTGTTGCGGTTCCAGAATGTGGCCGGCGCCTGCACCGACCCGAGCGGCGTGACAACGTCGACGCGGTCGCCCGCGCCGCCGGCGTTGCCCTGCGGCTTCGGCATGCCCGAGGAGCTGTCGCCCGCCGTGCACGCGCCACCGGCGGTCCCGAAGCCCACGTTGACCGAGAACCCGGCGAGGAGACGCTGGACCGGCGCAATCAGCTTCACGACGCCACCACCACCACCACCGCCGCCGCCGGCGCGCCCGAAGCCGCCGTTGCCGCCGAAGGCCTGGATCGGACCGCTCAGGTCGAGCCGCGATGCGGCGAGCACGACGCCGCCGCCGCCACCGCCGCCGCCAGGCGCGTGGTTGCCGGAGAACGCGATGAACTCGTTGTCGGCGGTGGTGTTCGGGTCGCCGTCGTCGGTGCTCGGGTCGTCGTTCTGGCCACACGTGCCGGATGTATCGCTGCCACCAACGGTGCCGTTGGCGCGAATAGTGCCCGTGGACTGGATATCGCCGAACTGGTAGCTGATCTCGGGCAGGGCCGGATTGACTCGGAACGGCTGTGGCTCGACGAGCAGCTGGATCACGCCGCCGCCGTTCCCCTTCGCCGTCCCCGCGCCCGGCATACCGCGTTCGGTCACCCCGCTCGTGCGGCCGGCCGGATCGGTGTAGGCCTGGCCGCCGGTGCCCTGGGAGCCGGTGCCGCCCGCGCCGTGGTGGCCGCCGCCGCTGTTTCCGCTCGCCGGGCTGCCGGTGTAGATCGGGTTCGGGCCGCCTTGGGGCTGGAGCGCGGTCGCTTGCGTGCCGGTCGCATCGATCGTGCCGTTGTTGACGATCCGGTTGGCGAGGATGGTCAGTGACCCAACGTCGGACGCCAAGCACCGGACCCGCGCCGGGTCACCGGAGCGGGTCGGCACCGCGGCGCCGTCGGCGCCGGTCGCCACGCTCAGCGTCCGGCCTCCGTCGATCGTCAGCGTGCCGAACTCATGGACACCGCACAGCCCGACATCACCGAGCCCGGCGTTGATCGTGAAGTCGGGATGCGGCAACGGCAACGGTGGCGGCGGCGGAGGTGGCGGCGGTGCAGGCGGCGGGTCAGGCTCACCGATGCCACCCGGCGCGCCAGGAGTGAGCGTCGACGGGTCGAGCAGCGCGCTGGTGAAGACGCGGTGGCCGGCCCAACGAGTCTCGGTGACCGGGTCGCCGGGCACACCGAGTGGTATGTCGCCATCGTCCACGCCCATGAAGCAGAAGAACGGTCCGGCCAGCATGCTGCCGAGCTGCACCAGCGGCCCAAGGAAGCCGCCATAGGTCATGCGCTGGTCCTGGAACGGCCAGATAACGATCTTCTTGGTCTGCCCCGACAGCGCGCCGAACGAGTTCGGGAACAGCGGTGCGGGCAGGTTCAACCCCGGCACGGTGCTGGCGATGATGCTCAGCGGACTACCGCAGTCGATGAACTGCAGGTTGAACGGTATGAGGTCGTGGAACGCCGGCAGGAAGTAGACGTGCAGCAGCGTGAACCCGATGACGACGTCGGGCAGCGGCCACGGCAGGTTGATCCGCACGCCGACGGCTGCGTACGCCTCCAACTGCTTCACATAGAGGTCGAACGGGCCTGCTCGAGCATCGCCGCCACCGTGGTTCTCCATCCGTGTGGTGAGGAGGTTCTGGCGGAACTCGAGGTGGTGGCTCTGGAAGTCCAGCCCGGCTTCGAGGCGCGACTCCAGTTCGACCCGCACGTGGACCAGATTTGCGATGAGTCGGCCAACGATCTTGACGACGAAGCCGAGCACGTCGCCGATCCAATCGGGAAGACCCAGCTCGTTGGAGATGAAGTCGGCCAGCTTGTTGCCGAGATCGTCGAAAACCGGGACGAGGTCGAGGTGGGCCTGGAAGTCGAGCGGGTTGACCTTGGCCTCGGCGACGACGCGCACCGGCGTGTGGGTGCCGCCCTCCACTGCGCTGAAGCTCTCGAGCTCGAGGCCGTTCTTGAGGCCGTCGCTGCGAAGCGTTGCGTTGACACGTCGGGCAAACGTGTTCGAGCCGCCCGGTTTGAAGTCAAAACTGGCAAATACCTTCTCGAGGCGGACATTGGTCTCGGTGCAGAACACGCACGGTTCGGGTGGGTCGCTGCCACCGCCACCGCCACCCGTAGGCGGATCCTCGCCCTCGCCCAACGACATGTACTGGAGGCGGAAGGAGGCGTCATCGGGGCCGACCCCGGCACCGGTTCCAGGCACATCCTTGATCTCGGCCTCGAGCATGCCGATGCCGGTGGGGTCGCCTCCGAACATGCGCACGCCGGCGGAAATCGGCGTCGAGACCCGGCCATCGACACGCAAGAAGCTGGTGCCGGTGCCCTTGTGGGTGCGGTCGTACATCGAAATGCCGATCTCGCCGGGGATCGGCACGCCACGCCGGTAGTCAGGATCGCAGTCGTACTGGTTGGCCAGCGGGATGAAAGCGCCGATGTTCGAGTAGATGAGGTCGTCGACATTCGCGTTGTCGGTGAGCGCGCGGCGGCGCTCGGCTGGGAGCTTGGCGCACGGCGCGCCGACCAGGATCTGCGTGCCGTCGGCCTGCTGCATGATGCCGGTCAGCTCGCCGAGCGAGGCGACCGGGTTGCCGTCGGCCTCACGGACGATGTAGTGGAAGCGCGTATCGGATGCCGTGTAGTAGTTCGGCTTGTCAGTCGCCGACTCGACCTCGGTGCTCTGCGGGTGGGCGATGGTCAACGACGCCGGAATCGGAAGGCGGAACGAACCACGGACCGCCGTGTTCCCATCGTCGGTCTCCAGGATGCGGAACCGGATACCGGTCGGGTCTGTCGGGTGCCAATCTGACCAGCCCGCGGGTGTCGGTAGTGCCATCGTGTTGGCCAGCGCGCCGCGGGGTACCACTGCGCCAATGGAGCTGATGTCCTGCGGGTGTCCGGCTTCGAGCACACCGAAAAGCCGCACAGTGTCGAGCGGCTGGTCGAAGCGGATCTTCGGTGGCATGCAGTCCGTGATCAAAGCGGCGTTCGGCTGGGCTGCGGTTTCGACGGTGTTGCTCCGGCAGCGGCGGCGGAGAATGTCCTTGGGCGACCCGTCGGGCCCGTCCTTCGTCTTCGTGTCGCTCATCGTGAACTGGATGTAGTCGGGCAGGTCGTTGATCCCGGCGTTGGTGAGCCGCACCTCGTTGCCGTCGTCGGCCCGGTAGATCGCATGCAGGGCGAGCGGGTCGGGCGTCGCCGACGTCTGTTGTAGGTCGGCGCGGATGCACGTGTAGGAGGACCCGTCAGTGAGCGGGAAGAACGGGTAGTCGTCCCGGTTCGCCGGGTCCGGGTTGGCGCATGGCTCGGGCGAGTACCGGATCCGCTGGAGCCGGCTCGCCGGGCCGGAGAGCCCGCCGAGGCGACCGGCCACCTGCACATCGCCGAACGCGGCGACCGCGCTCAGGTACTGACCGGGTTCGGTGACCGGCGGGAACGGCGCCTTCGCGGTGGTGATCGGCGAGTAACCCGGTGTAAGCGAGGTGTAGCCCGACTCGAGGTCGTCGGGGTAGTTGACAGTGCCGGCGCGCGGAAGGTCGAAAGTGGCGAAGGCAAAGCGGATCTGATCGATGCCGTCCGGGTTACCGTCCTTGTCCTTGGTGGCCACGTCGAGGCGCTTGCCGCCGCCCGCCGGGATCGCACCCTCGACGCGATACGGGATGTTGTCGATGTTCACGCGCCCCGACAGGATGTTCGTGCTGCTGCCGTTGACGAGCCGCACGAATGCGTCGACGTCGAGACCGTCGAGATCGTCGGCGTCCGGCGAGCCCAGGAACTGGAAAGCTCCGTCGTCGGCCTTGTGTTCCTTGGTCAGGTCGTCGCAGTAGTTCTCCTGACCGGTTCCGGGCGCATTGATCGGGTCTTTCGGGCCGCGGAAGCAGAAGCTCAGGCCGGCGGGGACCTGTTCGAGCAAGACGTCGCCGATGATCCGCGTCGTGTTGTCGGGGGCGATGTCGGCGTAGGCGCGGACGGCGAAGTTCTTCCCGAAGTCGACGGTTACGACCGACGTTCCCGTCGGAGCCCCGGAGTTCGTCGTCACGCCGCGGTAACCGAACCCGGCGACGTCCTTGATGGTGGCCTCAGCGAGGAACAACTCGCCCCGCTGGCGGAAGGTCGCGGTCTGGAGGACCGACGGCGTTACCGCGTGCTTGTGGACCGGCCGCGCCGGAACCGCGGCGACGAACGGGTTCGGCGCCACGAAGTTCTTGACCGCGACCGTGATCTCCTTGATGCGGATCGTTGCGGTGAGATCGACCGCACCGCTGCCGCCCTCGGCCTTGGGCAGGCCGAGATTGCCCTTGACGGTGATGTTGTGGTCGATGCCCTTGACCGCACCGGTGGCGATCATGACGTCGGACTTCAGCGGTAGGACGGGAACACCGGCGCCGTCGAGTCGCGGCTTCACCGACGACAGTTCAAGGTCGTCGAAGTCCATGTCGCCGCCGCCGCCGGTGGTCTTGATATCGAGGTTGTCCTTCGACTTGTCCGGCTCCCAGTCGAGCGAGAAGGTCTGGGGCAGATCGCGCAACGTGGCGCCCACGCAGAGCGCGGTGGCCGTCGGCCGCGGGTCCTGGCAAACCGCGTCGCCGATGGTCTGGTGGGCACGCGCTTCGATCGACATGCCCGGACCACCCGGGTTGAGGGCCTCGTAGCGCACGCGGGTAGCGCCCTTGCTGTTACCGGCGGCGTCGTCGGCCGGCGTAAGCACGTGGAGGACGATCTTCTTGGGAATGTCGCTGACCACGATCTTGCCGTAGAGGCGGCGCGGCTCGATAGGCGAGCCGGCGCTCGGCCCCGCGTTGTACAGGCCCTTCGTGGCGACGTCGGCCTCGATGCTGAAGGTGTCGATCACCGCGTTCGCCAGGTACCCCACCGACAGCGGCGTGTGCGGCACGGTGACGTTGCCGAACTGCGTCGTGTCTTCGCAGGTCGCGGTGATCGGGTTGGCGGAGGCGGGGCCGCCGGTGGGCTTGCCCGAGCTGCGCAGGCAGAACTCAACGCTGCTCGGCAGCGGGTTGATCCGGGCCAGCGTGTGGATGTCGAGCGTGGCGTCGTTGACCGCCATGGCGCCGAGAACGATGTCGCCCAGCGCCATACCTTCGATGTCGACCTTGGCGGTGAGGGGCTGGGTGTTGCCGATGCGAGCCTTGGCCGCGGTCAATCCGCGCACCTTGTCGTTCACGTACTGGATCTCGCTGATGTTGACGAGCTTGAGGGCGGCCTGGAGGTCGTTCCCTCGGCCGACGATGTGCGCCCACAGCGGGTCGGTGATGCCCGCTCCCGGCGCCGGCATCCCGAGTGGACGGGTCAGGTAGGTGCCGGCCTCGATGTAGAGGCTGTCGAGCTGGTCCTCGGTGCCGGCGTCGCAGAGTCCGCCGGGAAGGACGTCGCAGGTCTGCATCGCGAACCGTTGGAGGTCCTTGACCTCGGCTGCGGTGTTGGGGTTGGT
This sequence comes from uncultured Actinomycetes bacterium, assembly GCA_963742585.1. Taxonomy (GTDB): domain Bacteria; phylum Actinomycetota; class Acidimicrobiia; order Acidimicrobiales; family JACDEA01; genus JACDEA01. Next base: position 775,201 of record CAVUMI010000006.1, on the reverse strand, counting down.
GACCTGATTGTCCATCACCGTGGTGGTGAACCGCGGCAAACCGAGCAGTTCGACGCGCGCCCGAACCGGTGTCGCACCGAAGACCGGCGTATCGGTGGGTAGACCGGCGATCACCTCGGCCCGCACGTCGACCTTGTCGGGACCATTGAGGTTGGCGTACTTGGTCTTCAACGTTGTGCGCTCGAGAAGCGCCGAGCTCGGCTGGGCCAGCCCCTCACGACCGAGGGTGGCGACGAACTTCGCCGGGATGTTGTCGATGTCGAGAGTGGCGCACGCGGTTCCGGACGCGCCGCAGGTGGCGCCGGGGGGTGACTTGGCGAGCACCAGGTTGGCGAAGCCGTCGACGTCGACGTCGCTGGACGCGTCGTAGCTCAGGACCATGGGCGTGTCGCCGCCGCCGTGCTGGCCCACCGCGACGCGTTGTGGCAATGGCGTTAACCGCACCTTGCCGTCGAGCTTTAGTCCAGTCGGGTTCGGTCCGCCGAGGCCGCTACGGGTATCCGCGTCGACCTTGGCTTCGAACGGCTTGATGCCGTCGCCCAGCTCGTAGAAAGCGTCGAAGCCGTCAGCCGCCTGACGGAAGAACACGGACCGGATCTTTTCGAACCGGGCGCGGGCACGGAAGGCGATGTCGTCCTCCGACGGCATGCGCGCCTGGAGGATGGCGTGCATGTCGGTGTCCGGCGCCAGCGCGGCGAGCTCGCCTGGGTTACCGAGGACGACGCGCCCGTCGACGAGCAGCGACTTGATCTCACCCTGCGTCCCGGCCGCGCATTTCGGCGGCGCATCGAAGAACCTGTAGTTGCAAGCGTGGAACTCGGCCCGGTTGGCGTTCTTCGGACCGCCGATCAGCGCCGAGGTGGTGAGCGGGAGGTCGTCGATGTTGAGGTCGGCGCAGACGTTGTCGCCCACCGGATCGGGCTGCGTGCAGGTGGCGCCGCCGATGCCGAATTCACCATGCAGCAAGACGTCGATGTTGGCGCCGGGATCAGACTCGGTGAGGATGCGGATCGGGTCCGTCGAGCCCTCGGCGGGCATGCTGACGCGGGCGGTGAGGTTCTGGGGCAGCCGCTCGACGGTCAGATCGGCGGCGGCCCGGATGTCGTCGGTGAGGATGCCCGGCGTGGCCCGGTCGAGCACGGCCTCCGCGGTGACCACGGTGCGGAAGACGTCCGAGCTGCGGAAACCGAGAGTCATAGGCGACTTCTGGACGGTGCCGTCGCCGAAGGGGTTGGTCGACGCGCAGGGGGTGAGAACGGGGTCCGTGCCTGCAGTCAGCGGGGTGCCGTCGCGCCGGAGGCAGAACGTCATTTCCTCCGGTAGCGGCTGAATGAGCGTGTTGGCCTTCACGTCGGCCAGCGTGCCCACGGGCGTGATGCCGTCGAAGACGACGTCCTGGATGTCGAGATCGACAACGAGGTCCTTGCCGCCGCCAATGCGGGTCTTGACGCCGAAGGTCTCACCGTCGTTGACGTACTGGGCCTCTTTGATATTGGTCAGCCGTCCGGCCGCTTCGAACTGCACCAGGTCGGCGCCGGCGCCGCGGGCGACCACTCCGGCGAACAACGGTGCCGGCGACGCGGGCGGCGGCAGGTTGGCCGGCCGTACGAGGAAGTCCTTGACGTTGAAGCGGACCGATCCGACTTCATCCTCGGTGCCGGCAACGCAGCTGGAGGTGGCGTAGTTGCGGTTGCACATGTGCAGCTCGGCCCGCTCGAGCGTTTCCGCCGCGCCCTGCATGAGTGCGGAAGCGGATGAACTTGCTGAGCCCGTCGAGCTCGGCATGAGCGACCAGCGGCGCTTTGTCTTCCTGGCCGTAGATGACGTCGGCGACGAGGTCGGGCTTGACCCCGCCCGGCCTGGGCGTCAGGTCGACTTCAATCCTCGACTCGGGCCGCGGACGATCGAGCAGGTTGACGACGCGGGCCTCGATCTTGGCCGGCAGGTTGCGGAGGCCGAGTTCGGCACACAGCGTGCCCTTGGCACCGCACGTCGCGTTAGGAGCCGCCTCGGGGAAGATCAAGTTGGCCACAGCATCGACGTCGACGGTCTGACTCGCCTCGTACAGGAACCTGAGCGGATCCGTCTCCTGGTTCGCGCCCGGTGGCGTGAGCGAGAAGTCGATCAAGTCGGGTAGCGGGCTTATTTGGGCACGCGCCGTCCACGAGGGGGCCGCCGGCGTTTCGCAGGTCGATACCCACGTGGGCCTGCAGCGGGAGCTCGCCATCGCCAATCCCGACGCTGGCCTTGTAGCCGCCCCCCTGCTGATCGAAGGTGATCTTGCGGATGCGCTCGATCCGCGCACTGATCAGCTGCTCAGTGCCGCCACCCTTGGGCACCGTCTGGAAATTGACGAACTGCTGCTGGTCCGGCACCCACGGGACCAACTTGGTCGGGTTGCCGAGGTAGTTCTGGACCCGGGCCTCGACCGCGCCGATTCCCGCGCCGGATGCCTCGAACTTGGCGTGCGCCTCCTTGGCGGCCGGACTGGATGTTCCACTCGCCGTGCATCTTGGAGGGCAGGCCCTCGATGTCGGCGTTGACCACGAGCGGCGTCGCGTTGGCCACATGCGGCTTCGGCGTGGTGACCACGTCGACGCCGACGTCGGGCAGCCGGCCTTCACCGAAGGTCTGGAAGTCGGCGGTTCCCGCCTTGCTATCGCCGCCGAAGTCGACCTTCATCGCCCGCGGCAGGCGGTCGAAACGGGCGCGCGCGTCGAGGACCTGGTCGGCCGTCTCCAACGCGATGCGCGCGTCGAGGTCGACTTCGTTCAGCGTGCCGTGGGCATAGGTCGCATGCTGGCCGGCGGCGTCGCTGCCGTAGCCGACCTGGACGGCGTTCGGGAACGGCGAGTAGCGGAGGTCGAGATTGGCCTTGGTGGAGCCGGACTCGATGCCGCCGACGATCGACAGCGGACCCTGGAAAGGCTGGGCGATCACGCCGAGACCGAAGTCCTGGATCCCGGTGGAGAGGCCGAGGTCCTGCCCGTCGGTGTCGATGTACGCGTCGATCGGGTTGAAGAACGTGTTGAGCCCGGCGACGGTGGCCTTCCAGTACGTCGGGATCGATCCGGCGGTGCCGCCCTTGCCGGTGTCGTAGCCAAACCGCAGGATGGTGTTCGGGTTGGAGCCGCCGACATCGGCGATCGTCAGCTTTACCTGGACCTTCAGCGGCGGGTTCTTCTGCCCGAGCACCGGAGCGGTGATCAGACGATTGATTTCAATGTTGGGTGCGAGGATCGAGCCGGGCTTGGGCGGATTCAGGAGCCGCGGATCGACATTGAGGAGGTTGACGGCGACGGTGATGTCGGGGAGCAGGTCGCCATCAACGTCGACGGGGATCGGGGCCTGCGGCAACACGCCGGGTTGGCCCAGCGGCAGGTTGAGCAGTGACGCCCGGTGGCCGTTGCTGAACGCCTCGATCTCGTAGACCGGCAGCGGGATGGCGACGGCGTTCTTGAAGGTGGGCCGGAAGAACGACCCGACGAACGCCAGCCCGAGCACGAGCAGCGCGAGCAGCGGACCGCCGAGCGTGCCCCACTTCCGGATGCCCAGACGCGGTGCGGTCATGGCGAAAGGGGCGGGGGTAGGGCGGGCGCCTGCACCGCCAGGTTCTTGGACTGGGCGGCCGCCACGACGTCGAGCGCGTCAGGCATTTCGACGCCCACGGTGGTGACGAAGTTGCAGCTGAGGATGACGAGGCGACACGGAGCGAGCAGCCCGAGCTGGTACCGGACGGAGAAGATCTTGGAGCCGTCCTTGGGTATGTCGCCGAGGGCCTGGGGCGTCGGGCCCAAAGGCGTCACGCCGTTGGTCGACGATGTCGTGGAGACGACCCGGGCGCCGAAGCTGTCGCCCGGCCCGATGTTCTCAACGAGATAGGTGACCGTGACGCGACGGGTCACGTAGTCAACCCCGAGCCCGCCCCATGACGTCCGGATGACCGACATTCGGAGCTCGGGCTGCAGCACGCTGATGTCACCGTCGGTAACGACGTGCCACGGGCTGTCCGCGCCTGGCCCGACATCGGCCTCGAGGGTGAACGTCCCGCCGCCAGTGGCCTGGCGATAGGCGCCGGTGGTGCCGGTGGGATCGAGCGTGAAGGTGCCGGCACCCGCCACTGTCGTGCCGTCGTATGCGAGCGTCGGCGCCGCGCACGAACCCGAGCTGAGCCGCAGCTGGACCGCGCCGCGCTCGATTTGTGAGCGTGGCGTGGCTCTCGGTACCGAGCAGGAAAGCCTTGGTGCCGGGGGGCAACACGGTGCCGACCGGCTCGGGTCCGTCGTGATGGACCACGAGGGACCCGCGGAACGTGCCGGCGGTCTTGGAGAGTTCGTTGGCCGGCAGCGGCGCTTCGATCGACTGGTGGCGGTACTGGCCCTGGCCGCCCGCGGCGCAGCGCAGGCCGGGGCTGTGAATACGCCCGACGGCGTTGGTTCCGCGGAGGTCGAGGTCCAGCGGTTGTGGCGACGAGGGCGGGGGGGCGGCGTCGGCGGTGCCGGAAATGGAGGGTGCGAGCACCAACCCGGCGGTCATGAGGAGGGCGCCGAACACCCGCGCCGGGAGAGCAGTCCTCCCTGGCCCCAGCGACCGCTCAGCCGGTCGACCCATCCGTACCCCCAATGCGACGCGGACCATACACCCGGCGATTCGACTTTGCACAGGGTCTATACAGAAAACTTTGAGCGTGGGCCGGGGAGGATTTGAACCTCCGAAGGCTGTGCCGGCAGATTTACAGTCTGCTCCCTTTGGCCACTCGGGCACCGACCCGCAGGAAGGGCGAGGATAGCGTCTAGGCATGCCGACCTTCGACGTCGTATCAGAGGTCGACCAGCAAGAGGTGCGCAACGCGGTCGACCAGGCGAGCCGGGAAGTCGCGACCCGGTTCGACTTCAAGAACACCGAATCATCAATCGAGCTGACTGGCCTGGAGATCAAGTTGCAGTCGGGCACCGAGGATCGGCTCAAGGCCCTCTTGCAGGTCCTCGAGGAGAAGTTGATCCGGCGCGAGATCTCGCTCAAGACAATGGATCGCGGCAAGGTCGAAGAAGCGACCAAGGGCAGCGCCCGCCAGACGATCACCATCAAATCGGGGATCGACAGCGATCACGCCAAGCTGATCAACAAGAAGATCAAGGACATGGGTCTAAAGGGCATCCAGTCCCAGACCCAGGGCGATCAGGTGCGGGTGACCGGCAAGAAGCGCGACGACCTGCAGACCGTGATCCAGAACCTGAAGGCCGCCGACTTCGACGTGGCCCTCCAGTTCATCAACTTCCGCGACTAACGGTCGTTCGACCAACGTGGCCGCGTTGCTTTTCGATGCCATCGAGCGCGCACATCTCTGTGATCTGTTGGACGAACTCGGCCCGGCTGCCCCGACGCTCCTCGACTCATGGACCACTCACGACCTCGCTGCGCACCTCGTCCTGCGTGAACATGACTTTCAAGCCGCGCCGGGTCTCGTCGTCCCCGGCGCTTGGGGCCGCTTCGCCGAGCGACGACGCCTCGCATTGAAGCGGACAGGGTTCACAGATCTGGTCGCGACCGTTCGCTCCGGGCCACCACCCGGCTTCTTCAGAATCGGATGGGTGCGTCGCTTCCCGAACCTCAACGAGTTCTTCGTCCATCACGAGGACGTGCGTCGGGCAAACGGGTCCAGCCCGCGCGCCATCCCGCCTGCCGAGGACGCCGCTCTCTTTCGCAACGTCGCCGCGGGCGCCCTGGTTCCTGGCGCGCCGGCTGCGTGGGGTGGGGCTCGACCTCGTCTGGGCCGGAACAGAGCAGGTCGTCAGAGCGCGTCGAGGACAACCCACCGCTCGCCTGCATGGGCTTCCGGGCGAGCTTCTCCTGTTTCTCTTCGGACGACGGGACGCGGCTGATGTCGAGCTGACTGGCTCACCGGAGGCGATCCAGACGATCCAGCAGACGCCTTTCGGGATGTGACCTCGGCCTCGGCTGCTTACGAACCGACGGGCTCCGATGCCTTCGGCGTGATGCTCAGCAGGACTGCTCCGATCATTGCGGCCGCTGCTGATCCCACCAGGATGCCGATCTTGGCCGCGGACTCCAGACCCGCTGAGTCAAATGCCAGGCCGGCGATGAAGAGCGACACGGTGAATCCGGTCCCGGCAACGGCGGCCACGCCAGCGAGCTGGCGCCAGGACGACCCAGCCGGCAGCGTCGCAGCCCCGAGACGGATGGCTAACCAGCTCGCTCCGAGGACGCCGAGGAACTTGCCCACGACAAGTCCGACGACGATGGCGAGCACGACTCTGCTCGCACCGGGCCCCTCGAGTGACGCACCTTCCAGCGCGACACCGGCGTTGGCGAATGCAAAGACGGGGACCACGAAAAGCGATGTCACCGGGTGAAGTGCATGCTGTAGCCGCTCTGCTACCGAGATCCCGGATCTAGCCACAACGGCCAGCGCCCTCAGATCCGACGCCGAAGGTTCGGTGTAAGTCTCACGGCTCCACTCCTTGACGAGGGCCGCAGCGGCTACCGGGCGGGCCGGCGTCAACAGACCGAGCACAACCCCCGCGATCGTCGCGTGCACCCCGGATTGGTACATGGCGCACCACACGCCGAATCCGAGAATCACGTACACGACCACGTTTTCGACGCCCAGGCGTCGGGCTTGGGTTACGACGATGGTCAGAGCTAGAGCGACGCCTAGCGCAAGCAGGTCCACGCCGGAGGAGTAGACGACGGCGATCACGATGATGGCGCCGATGTCGTCGACGATGGCGAGGCTCAGTAGGAGCACGCGCAGCCCGGATGACACCCTCGATCCGAAAAGGGCCAAGATGCCCACTGCGAACGCGATGTCGGTCGCCATCGGGATTCCCCATCCCTGCGATCCCGCCGTGCCGGCGGTTATCGCCAGATACAGGAGCGCGGGAAGGACCATGCCACCAAGGGCGGCGATGATCGGCAGCGTTGCCGCACGCCGATCGCGGAGTTCACCCGCAACGAGCTCTCGCTTGATCTCCAGCCCGACGACGAAGAAGAACAGTGCCATCAGTCCTTCGTTCACCCAGTGGCGAAGGTCCTCCGAGACTGACCAGGAACCCACATCGAGCGCGATCTGGGTGTGCCATAAGGCCTCATAGCTTTCGTTCCACGGCGAGTTAGCCCAAACCAACGCCAGCGCGGCGGCACCGAGCAGCACGAGTCCACCGAACGTCTCCGCGCGGATGAACTGGCGCCAACCGCGAGCCGGTGGCCTCTCCTGGACTCTGTTCACTCGGAGGTCGGTTTTCGGTGGTCTCGTCGGTCATCCATGCGGAACCACGACAATGAGCTGGTCTTGCGGGCCGAGATCAGTGACCTCCGACTTCGGCGGGCTCATCCGGATGCCGTCAGTGGGATCGTCAGCACCGTCGCTTCGGCCCTTGTACCCGATCGCTAAGTGCCCGGCCTGATGGGCGGCGCCCACGTAGGACGCGAACGGCAGGCCCGGCTCAGGTGCAAGGTAATCGGAGACTGGACGCATGCAGATTTCCGAGCCCGTAATCTCGAAGAGGTCGGCGAAAACACCCTCGCGCTCCGGCAGTTCGGCAAACTGCGCCAGCATCGAGCGCGGTAAGCCGTTCGCTGACGATGAAGTCGTCGGCACCTGCCGCACGTGCCAACTCAACGTCGTGGATGTCGAGTACTTCGGTTACGACACTCATGTTCGCCGAAGCTTCACCCCCAGCGGCCCGGAACTGTTGCAGCTGCAACAGCGTGCTAAGCGCCCGGGCGTCGGCTTCATCCGTTGTCAGCTGCCGATAGCAGAGGACGACGACCTTCTCGTAGTGCTCAGCAGCCGCCAGTTCCGCCACGATCGTTGGCGACCAGGCCTTCGTTCTGGTGACATTCAGAGTTAGGTTCTGCAGCCCCGGGACGTCAGTTTCCTCGGGCCGGATGAGTGCCTCATCGACAAGGGCACGGATCGTCGAGCCGGGGGCCACCCACTTATCCAGCTCCCGCAAGATGCGGGGCGCCAACGGGTTCCAGCCCGCAATCAGGATGTGCTTGGGCACGACGGAGAGGGTCGGCGTCAACCACTCGCGCTGGGGGACGTCCATCGGGACAGAAGACAGGGTCAGGTTTGAACTGCCATCGGCAAGGAGGATCGCCTGATCACCCGCGGCCAACTTGAGATCGTCCGACGGATTGTGCACGACTCGGCCGCTCGCCAGCCGGACACCCATTAGCGCGGCCTTCTCATACCGCTGTACGAGGTCGCCGAACCGCTCGCCGACGAGGGCCGGGTTCGTATCGAACTGGATGTCCTCCTCCTCGAAGTCCAGGATCTCCTGGAACACCCGGCCGAGCCCGGCGTGACGGCATGCCTGGGCAGTGACTCGCGCGATTACGTCCGACGACGCGATTGTCAGGGCGTGGCCCTTTGTCGCACTACGGAGTAACTGGGCGCTCTCATCGTAAGCACAGTCGACGACCAAGCGCAGGTCCTCGAATCGGCGGTCCTTCATGAGCGCCAGCACCGCGCGGATGACCTGCGCGTCGCCATCCTCGTGGTGGTTGCCGAGCACGATCACCGATGCGCTTTCGTACGGATTCACGAGGGCAAGGTCCGCTGGATCGGACGGGTCCCCGCGGCGCACCACGATGCGAGTTCCGTGTAGGTCCCGGATCCGTAACCGGAGTTCGTCCTCCATCTCGGCCTTGTCGTGCGGCGCCATCAGCACGATGCAGCTGTCGCGACGGTCGCGCTGGGCGAGCACCAGTTCGGTGATGACCGTGAAGGCCTTGGCTGACCAGCCCAACACCAGCGTGTGCCCCTCCTCCAGCACCGGGCTCCGACCTTTCCGCAACTCGCCCACGCGGCGGTCGATGCCGCTAGCAACAAGGCCGATGAGCGAACTGACGACAAATACCCCGAAGAGCACCACGAAGAGCGACTGGAGCCGCAGGGGCCAGCCCTCGTCTTCGTGCATCGCCGCGGGCTCGAGCGCTCGCATCATGTTCTGCCAGATGCCTTCGATGATGCTCGGGTGCTTGCTGTGATGGATGGCGACATCCGCCACCGAGACGATCAAGCCGCTTACGACAACCACAACGAGCGTGAGTACACCAAGCCAGGCGATCACCGCGATCGTGCCCCGCGCCAACATTGTGTCGAACCGGTACCGGAGTCGACGCCGGAGCGAGTGCTTAGCGGGCTGGGGCGCCGGAGCCTGATTCAGGGCGTGCATAAGCCTCCATGCCGACCAGGCTTCCCGGCACACCATTCAAGCGATGCAGTTTCTGAGGCAGAGCCTATTGCATTGAGGCTTTTCGTTGAGAGCGCCTAACTACGACTACTAGGACGCCTCGCCGAGGCTGAGCACGGTCCAGAGCGCGCGCGGCGTGAACGGCGTCAGCAGGTTGCGGGCGACCATGTCGGCCGCCTCCCACTCCCGCATCCGCTCCGCCTGATCGCGCGAAAGCGTGGCCCAGCCGGCCTCACGCACGGCAGCAGCAACCTCGGCCTCGGCCAGATGGATCGCCCCCGCCGACGGGCTCGCCGCGGTCGCCCACAGCAACTGCGAGCGCGGCGGCGACGCCGGCGCGCCGAACATCCCACCGCCGCCGTCGGCAAGCTCACGCGTCATCGCCGTGGCGACGACCGCTCGCGGCCGGCTGCCCTGGAATGAGGCGATGAGCGCGGGCGCGTTGTCGACAGCGTTCTTCACCCACTCGTCGAGATAGGGCTTCGGGTTCACCGGCGCTCCCCCACGCGGATGGATCTGGAAGTGGAGGTGACCGGGACCACCCTCGGCGTTACCGGTGTTGCCGACGAATCCGATTACCTCGCCGGTCTTCACCCGCTGGCCACTCTTCTGCTTGTCGACCAGCGCGCTGAGATGGGTGCCGTAGAACTCAGTTCCGTCGGCCATCTTCACGTACACCGAGATGCCGCCGGTCGCCTCTTGTGTCTGACGGAGCACGCCGTCGGCCGGCGAACGGACCGGCGTACCGATCGGGGCGAAGATGTCGGTGCCCTGGTGGAGATGGAACGTCGGTGTGAATCGTGGATGCCACCAGTCGTCGACGAACGTGGCGTAGCCAGCAACGGGGAAGCGACCGAAGCCGACGACCGCGATCTGCTCGTTGGTCAGGCCGAAGTCACGTAAAGGCGCCAGTGCGTCGAGGATCCCGCCCGTGTTGTTCGGCTTGCTGCGCTTCACCGAATTGATCTGCCCTGCGTACTCGGGCGGCACGATGCGCGGCGCGTTGGCGTTGACGGTTGTGGAGGTGGTGGCCGGCGAATTCACCGGCGGGTTGGTCTTGGCCGCGACAGTCGTCGTCGTCGTGGACGGCGCGGTGACCGGCGGTGCGGGCTCGGTCGTCGTCGTGACAAGTGGCGCGGTCGTCGCCGTCGGCGCCACCGTTGTGGTGGGCCCTTGCTGAGCAACCGCCGCGATGGACCCGCCCAACACCGCAGCAAGCCCCAGCGCAGCGAACGCCAGGAAGAGAAATCGAAGGCGTTGCACTGGGGGACGAAGGTTACAACCCGAGGTTCTTAGTTACGCCATTCGCCTGAACGCAGGCGGGCGATCCGTTCCTCCGTGGGCGGGTGGGTCATGAACAACCGGGCGAACTGGACTTTTCGCCCGGTAAGCGGGTTCACGATGAACATCGAGGCGTGCGCCGGATCCATCTTCATCGGGATCTGCTTAGCGCCTTGCTCGAGCTTGGCCAGCGCCCGGGCCAGTGCTTCGCCATCGCCGAGGAGGCGCGCGCCGGAGCGATCGGCCTCGAACTCGCGGCTGCGCGTCAACGCCGCCTGCAACAGCATCGCGGCGATCGGCGCCAGGATCATCAGCATGATGAGGACGACCGGGTTGACCCCGTCGTCGTCGTCGCCACCGCCAAAGAACAGCGCGAAGCGGGTCACGAACATGATCCCCATCGCGATCGCCGCGGCGACCGAACCAATGAGGATGTCGCGGTTGCCGACGTGGCTGATCTCGTGTGCGAGCACGCCCTTGAGTTCCTCCCAGTCGCAGAGCTGCACGATCCCCTGGGTCACGGCCACCGCCGCGTGCTGCGGGTTGCGGCCGGTGGCGAAGGCGTTGGGTTGCATGTCGGGCGTGACGTACAACTGCGGCATCGGCATGCCCTTGGCTTGCGTCAGCTCGCGCACGATCCGGAAGTACTCGGGCATCTCCTGCTCGCTGGCCGGCACGGCACGGGCGGCTCGGATGGCGAGCTTGTCGGAGAACCAGTACGAACCGCCGCAGAACAGCAGACCGATGATCAGGCCGATCATGGCGCCGTTGCCGCCGAAGAACATCTGGCCGATCACGACGAGGAACCCGCCGAGCACCGTCAGCAGTACGAACGTCTTGAGTGTGTTCTTGCTCACGGATCCACCGTACCCAGCCGCACCTGCTATTGGACCGCGCTCAGTCGTAATACCCGCTGTGGATGTAGACGCAGGGGACGCCCTCGGCGCGGAACATCTCGAGGTTGCGGCGGTCGTCTTCGAACGCCAGGGCCAGCTCGAACCCGTACCGGCGCAGGTCCTCCACCGTCCACTGCTTGAATTCGCGGGCGGCCATGTAGTCGCCGAAGTCGCGCATGATGAGGAGGTCCCATCGCAGGCCGTAGCGGTCGAGCCACGCCAGGGTCTGGGGCTGCACCCGCACCGGGCGGCCGGTCAGCAGGATGATCTGGAGACCCCCGTCGAGTAGGTGGAGGAGTTGGGCGACGTCCTCGATGAGCGGGTCATCACCGCACGCGGCGAAGAAAGCGTCCCAGTTGCGCCGGCCCGGACCCTCGATGAAGTGCTGGCGGCTGACGGCGTCGGAGAGGACACCGTCCATGTCGAACACGACGGCGCGGCCGGGTTCAAGCGGTCCGGCGCGCCATCGCCAGTTGTCGGGGATCACTCCTCGGTGGGCGAGGTCGTGGCGCGGCGCTTGATCTCCTCCACCACGGCCGGGTCGGCCAGCGTGGTGGTGTCACCCAGGTCGCGGCCATCGGCCACGTCACGAAGGAGGCGGCGCATGATCTTGCCGCTGCGCGTCTTGGGAAGGTCTTCGGTGAAGATGATGGTCTTCGGCCGGGCAATAGCGCCGATCTTCGTCGCCACGTGCTTGCGCAGTTCTTGGCCGCGCTCGTCGCTGGGATCCTCGCCACCCTTCAGCGTGACGAACGCGATGATCGCCTGACCGGTGGTTTCGTCCTTGGTGCCGACGACGGCCGCTTCGGCGACGGCGGGGTGGTCGACCAGCGCGGACTCGACTTCGGTGGTCGACACGCGGTGGCCGCTCACGTTCATCACGTCGTCGACGCGACCGAGTAGCCAGAGGTAGCCGTCGTCATCGAGCTTGGCGCCGTCGCCGGCGAAGTAGCGCCCCTCGAAGCGGCTCCAGTACGTCTCGCGATACCGCTCCGGATCGCCGTAGATGCCGCGCAGCATCGACGGCCACGGCCGCGTAAGGGTGAGATAGCCGCCGCCCACCTCGACCTTGTTGCCCTTGTCATCGACGACTTCGGCAGCGATGGCCGGCAGCGGGAACGTGGCCGACCCCGGTTTGAGCGTGGTCGCACCCGGCAGCGGCGAGATCATGATCGCGCCGGTCTCGGTCTGCCACCACGTGTCGACAACGGGGCAGCGGCCGCCGCCGATGTGTTCCCAGTACCACATCCACGCTTCAGGATTGATGGGTTCGCCGACCGATCCGAGCAGACGCAGCGAGGACATGTCGTGCGCCTGCGGGTACTGCGTTCCCCATTTCATGAACGTGCGGATGCCGGTGGGCGCGCAGTAGAGCGTGGTCACGCCATAGCGCTCGATGATCGCCCACCAGCGGTCCTTGTCGGGGAAGTCGGGCGTGCCCTCGTACATCACCGACGTCGCACCGTTGGCCAGAGGCCCGTAGACGATGTAGCTGTGGCCGGTGACCCAGCCGATGTCGGCCGCGCACCAATACACGTCGGTCTCGGGATGCAAGTCGAAGACGTACTTGTGGGTGAACGCCACCTGCGTGAGGTACCCGCCGGTGGTGTGCATGATCCCCTTGGGCTTCGCGGTCGTGCCCGAGGTGTAGAGCAGGTAGAGCAGGTCTTCGCTGTCCATGCGCTCGGGTTCGCACCGGGGGAAGGCGTCCTCCATCAGGTCGTGCCACCACTGGTCGCGGCCTTCCTCCATGACGACATCGGTCTCGGTGCGGCGAACGACGACGACGTGCTCGATGGTCGGCGCTTCGGCGACCGCGGCATCCGCGTTGGCCTTGAGCGGAACAGGAGCGCCGCGGCGCCAGCCGCCGTCCGCGGTGATCAGCACCTTGGCTTGCGCGTCGATGATGCGGTCGCGGAGAGCGTCGGCCGAGAAACCTCCGAACACGATCGAGTGGGGCGCACCGAGCCGCGCGCAGGCCAGCATCGCCACCGGGAGTTCCGGGATCATCGGCAGGTAGATGTTGACCCGGTCGCCCTTCTGCACGCCGAAGCCCTTGAGGACGTTGGCGAACTTCTGCACCTGGTCGAGCAGGTCGGCGTAGGTGATCGTGCGGCTGTCGCCCGGCTCCCCTTCCCAGTGGAACGCCACGCGATCGCCCAACCCGTTGGCGACGTGACGGTCGAGACAGTTGTACGACACGTTGAGCGTGCCGCCGACGAACCACTTGGCGAACGGGAGGTCCCACTCGAGGATGGTGTCCCACTCGTCGTACCAGTCGAGCGCGAGCGCCTGCTTGGCCCAGAAGCCCTGCCAATCCTCATTCGCGTCGTCGTAGAGCGAGGTATCGGTGACCAGCGCCTGCGCTTTGAAGTCCTCGGGGGGCGCGATCGTCCGGCTCTCGAGGAAGAGGGCTTCGATCGCCGCCGGCTCGTTCTCGGGGGGCATGGGGCCAACGCTATCGATAGCGTGACGGGCCGTGGACCCCGACGTTCCCGAGGAGGTATCGCACCCGCCTCGGATCGACGGCGCACTGATGATCTCCTTCGGCGCCGTCCACCCCGGCCGTGAGCGGCTGGCCGTCGACGTGTTCAGGGAGGTGTCCCGTTACCTGGGCGATCTCCTCGCCGACGATGCCATCAGCAACTTCCAGCCGTTCTTCTTCGCCGACGGTCAAGTCAACGACACGAGCGGTTTCTTCATCCTCGAGGGCAAGCGCGACCGGCTGGATCAGTTGCGGCGGGACGAGGGCTTCGTGAAGCTGCTCCTCCGGGCGGGGGCCGCCACCCGCAACATGCGGGTCCATACGCTTGTGGCCGGGTCAGAAGCCGGACGTCTCCTCAACATGTACCGCGAGGTCCGCCAGGACCTCGGCCTGCTCTAGAGGCCGGGGATGTCGACGGCGTAGCCGATGCTCTGGCCACCGTCGAGCACGAAGTCGGCGCCGTTGTAGAAGCCGCTCTCGTCGGAGGCGAGGAAGACGATCGTGTTGGCTACGTCGACCATCTCGGGGCGGCGGCGCAGCGGCGGGCGTGGCGGCGGCTTGATGTCGGCCAGGACGGCGGGATCGAGCTTCTCCATGAAGGGCTTGATCATCTCGACGTTGCCTGCTTCCGGGCAGACGGCGTTGACGCGGATCTTGAACTGGCCAAGCTCCACCGCCGCAGTCTTGGTGAGGCCGCGAACCGCGAACTTGCTCGCGCTGTATGCGCTGGTTGCCCCGGCCACGTACACGCCGTCGATCGACGACACGTTGACGATCGATCCACCGCCCGCGGCCTTCATGGGTTCAATCGCGGCGCGGATGCCGAGGAATGTGCCGAGCACGTTGACCCGCATCACCCGCTCGAAGTCCTCGACGGTCGTGTTGGCGATCGACGCGAGGTGAAGGATCGCCGCGTTGTTCACCAGCACGTGCAAGCCACCGAAGCGGTCGGTCGTCACCGCGACGACGTCGGCCCAGTCGCTCTCCTGCGTGACGTCGAGATGGGCGTACACCGCGCCGAGCTCGGCAGCGGTCGACCGGCCCAATTCGTCGCGCACATCGGCAATCACCACCTCCGCGCCTTCTTCGACGAAACGGCGCGCGGTTTCCGCGCCGGTGCCCCGCGCGCCACCGGTGATCGAGCGCGACCTTGCCTGCCAACCGTCCAGCCACTACGGCGTCCAGCCTTTCCAGTCCTCGCGATGGATCACGAACACCGCTTCGATCTCGCAAATCAAGGAGCCGACGATGCGGAAACGTTCAACGATCTGCGCGGTCGCGCCGGCGACGTCGAGGGTGTAGAAGGCAACCGCGTTCTCGCCGTCGATGTACCAGCGCAGGTCTCGATAGCCGGTGATGCCGTGCATGACTTCGTCGGCCAGGTTCCGACGAATGTTCTCGCCACCGATTCCGGTGTTCTTCCCCTGCTCGACGCGCCAGCAGTCTGCGGCGAGGGCCACGCCGGTGCCATCGTGGCTGACAAGCGCGTCGAGATACCGCGTCGCAGTTGCGATCATGTCGTCGTTCATTAGGAGAGTTGCTCGCCGCGCACCCAGGCGGCGTGGAAGCCGATGGGAACCCGCTGCCGAAGGAGCACACGGGCGATCGGTCCTGCGGCGAGGTCAGCAGCGTCAAGCACCACGACCTCTGAGCGATCGGCCGCTTCGTCCTGCACGAAGCTCACCAGGTAGCCGTCGTCCTCGGCGCGATCGACGTTGTCGTTGCGGGGCGCGAACGGCGCCTCGCTCCCCCAGCGGCCCGGGCCGAACCAGTGACGATCAGTGGCCCCGGTCTGCGTGTCGTACTTGACCACGCCGTCGAACAGCAACGTCGGCTCCTCGGAGATGCGCATGGTGTACGCGTAACGCGTCGGCCGGCCGAGTCGCGTGGTGTCCATCGTCGGGAACTCGGTGTTGTCGTCATCGAGGTAACCCTCGGTGGTGACGCCGGTTGTGAGGTTGAAGCGGTACCGATAAAGGTGGGCGTCGAGCCGGAGGTACGACAGCATCTTGGCCAGCGGCCCGACCGCGCCCTCGCGGGGCGCCGGCTTGGTCACTCGACACAGATCGAGCACGATCTCGTCGCCCTCTTCCCACGCGTTGACCGAGTGGTACACGTAGCAAGGGTCGGCTTCGAACCAGCGAATTTCGGCGGCGGCGCCGTGACGCGGGATCACGCCGAAGCGGGCTGGCTGGTCCGACTGGAACACGATCTTGTGGCGCCCCTCCCGCAACGCAACCGGGTCGTTGATCAGCGGGAGGTCCATGAGGATCGAGTAGTGCTCGGTGGCCGCCATGTCATGCGGCAGCCGGGCGCCGGGCAGATCGATGTCGACGAGGTGGGTTACTTGGCCCGACGGACCGACCACCCCGTACCGCATGTACGGCGGCTGGGGGCCGTAATCGAAGAAGAGCATCTCGCCGGTCTGCTCGTCGACCTTGGCGTGGGCCGACACCTGGCAGGGGCGCGTCCCGCCGAAGTCGTCGACGCCGAGCGTTTCGAGTGTGGTGGCGTCGATGGCGTAGGGCTCGCCGGCCATGTACCAGAGGGCCAGGAGGCGATCGCGGAAATAGACGAGGTCGGTATTGGCGGTGTCCTTCAGTGGCAGCCGCAGCCCGAGGTCGGGGTTGGCCGCCGGGTTCTCCATCACGCCGTTGAAGAGCGGCTGGACGGCGTCGGCCTCGCGGTCGAAGGCACGGGTGCGGATCCAGCGGTTGCGGTACGACGCATTGCCGTTCTGGAAGCGAAGGGCGTGCACCATGCCGTCCCCGTCGAACCAGTGGTAGCGCCCGGGCGGCGTGAACTGCGGGTTGGGTCCGTTGCGGACGAACACCCCGTCGAGGTCGGCCGGGATCTCGCCGATCACCTCAAGGTCGTCATCGGTCCGCTCCTCGGTGACCGGACCGAACAGCCCGCCGAGGTACGGGTTACCGGTCACCTCCCACGCCTCAGCCGCCAACGCCATGACACGAATCTAAGGCCCCGCTCCTTTAGACGCGCCACTCCAGGACTTTGAACGAGCCCAGGCCAGTTGGATCGGTGAGGGCGTGGGCTTCGTGCACGCGGCTGCGGTGCTTGAGCGCCGCGAGGTCGCCGATGTGCGCCCGCTCCTGCCAGCTGGCCTGGGCGGCGGCGCGGAGATCGTCGATGCCGTGATCGCGCAGAAAGTCAGCCTGAGTGGTGATCGACGTCGGCCGCGGGAGTTGGTCGATGGCCACCTCGCAGGTGACGTCCTGCTCGCCCGGGTTTTCGAGGGGGTAACCGCCGCGGCCGTGGGCGCGATACGTGCGCACCCACTCCGTCCACGGCCGACGGGACATCGATTCGGTGGTGTCGGCGTAGTCGAGCGCGACGAGGCGACCGGATTCGATCAACGCCAGGGCGCTGCGCACCCACTCCGCTGCCTGCGATTGCAGCGGGATCCGCGCGCCCACCGGAGCGTCGACGTTCGGTTCGTCGAGCGCGGGCACCAGCACCTCGACGAGCTGCCCGTCGTCCTCTCCGACGCGCACCTCGCTCCACCCGTCCGCGGCTCGTTCAAGCAGCCGAAAGCCGAGGTTGTCGAGCAGCTCGTTGGCCAGGACCACGCCGGTGAACGAGAGCGCGGGCAGTTCCGTGAGCGCGGTCACCAGCGGCTCGTCCGACCCCTTGGGACCGAGGACAAGCGCGGGTGGTTCGAGCGATAGTTCGAGGTCGAGTTCCGCGGGCGAACGTTCCACGATGACGTAACGCAGTGCCGGCGCACAACGCGGCTCGGCGGCGAGGATCGACTTGGCCAGCGTCCCCCGGCCGGCGCCCGCCTCGATGACGATGAATGGATCGGGCTGGCCGAGTTCGTCCCACCACGCGTCAAGCGCGCGGGCAACGACCGCGCCGAAGAGCGGCCCGACCTCGGGACTCGTAAGGAAGTCGGCCCGCTTGCCGGCGCCGCGGCCGCTCGCATAGAAGCCGCGCTCTCCGTAGAGCGCTGCGTCGACGTACTCGTCGAACGGCAACGGGCCCTGCCGCCGGATCCGTTCGAACAGGGACGTGCGCACCAATACCGACGCTACGTGGGATGCGCCGCTGCAACGTCCTGCACCCAAGATGCTCGTTGACACCACCGAATCATGACGAATCGGCCGCGAATTCGAACCTTGGGTGCGGGACGTTGCAGTTCTGCATCTTGGGTGCCGCCGGGCCGTGCGTGGAAGTCAGCGGGCGAGGGACGCGAGGTCGCCGAGGCGGGCGAAGACTTGGGGGTACACGCCGATGGCGATCACCGAGACGGCGGTGATGGCGAGGGCGGCGGCGAGCGGCGCGGGCACACGGATGCGCGCCGTATCGCCGTCGGGCACCGGGCTCATCCACATCTCTCGGCGATGCCCGCGTAATAGAACGAGCGCGATCACCGAGTTCACCGCGGCGATCACGCCGAGCACGATGGCTGACGGCGTGCCCGCGCGCAGGACGGCGAGGAATATGTAGAACTTGGCGAACCACCCGCCGAGCGGTGGGATGCCGGCCAGCGAGAACATGAAGAAGGTCATCAGCACGGCCAAGCCGGGGGCGTAGGACATGAGCCCGCCGTAGGACGAGATCTCGCCGGATCGGGTCTTGCGGCGCCACCGCGATGACGACGGCGAACGCGCCGAGGTTCATCGCCGCGTAGATGAGTAGGTAGACGATGCTCGCGGTCTTGGCCGTCTGCAAAGCACGCACGTTGGCGCCGGCGACCGCGAACGGCACCATGATGTAGCCCGCCTGCGCGATCGACGAGTAAGCCAGCATGCGGACGATGTTCGTCTGGCGTAGGGCGACGAGGTTGCCCACCGTCATCGACAGCGCGGCCAGCACCCAGAAGAGCGGCCCCCACACGCCGGACTGGCCCGGAAAGCCGATGAAGACCAGCTGGAAGAGGGCGACGAAGCCACCGGTCTTCGAGGCCACCGAGAGGAACGCGGTGACCGGCGTCGGTGAGCCCTCATAGGTGTCCGGTGCCCAGAAGTGGAACGGCACGGCCGAGACCTTGAAGGCGAAGCCAACGATGATGAAGAAGATTCCGACGGTGATGATCGGCGTGCTCTCGAGACCGGCGAGCTTGCCGGCGATCTCGGGCAGGACGGTGGTCCCGGTGATGCCGAAGATCAGCGACATCCCGTAGAGCATCACGGCCGAGGACAGGACCCCGAGGAGGTAGTACTTGAGCGCGGCCTCGTTGCTCTTCAGGTCGCGCTTGCGCCACCCGGCCAGCATGTACGCGGGCAGTGACAGCAGTTCGAGGGCAACGAAGATCGTGATCAGGTCCCGCGCCGAACCCATGACGACCATACCGAGGAGCGACGACAGGACGAGGAAGGAGAACTCGCCCTCGTAGTAGTCGCCCTCCTCGATGTAGCGCGTGCTCATCAGGAGGACGACGTAGCCAGTGACCAAGAACAGCGCCTTGATCAGCAACGAGAAGTTGTCGACGACGTAGGCGCCACCGAACATCGAACGATCGGCGCCGTCGATGGCCAGGGTGAAGATCGGGATCAGGCTCGCGAGTAGGCCGACGCCGGCCACGTTGGTGACCCACACCTTCTGGTCTTCGCGCTCGATGAACAAATCGAGAAGGAGGATGACCACGATCACGCCGGTGAGAACGATCTCGGGCGCGAGCGCGTGGTAGTCGATGTACGGCGCGCGGAACGCCGCGAGCAAAGCCACTACCGCGCGACCGTCTGCAAGGCCGCGGTCACGGTCTGCACGGCGTCGTCGGTCATCTTGAACAGCAGACTCGGGTAGACGCCGAGCGCAACGATCAGGGCGAGCATCGGCGCCCAGGCCAGCCACTCCGGCCCGTGCACGTCGTGGATGTGCGCGTCGGCAAACTCATCCTTGGGCGTGCCGAAGGCGGTGCGCTGGAACATCCAGAGGAGGTAGCCGGCAGCAAGGACCGTGCCGATCGACGCGATCACCATGAACGTGCGGAAGAGCGGTACCGAGAGTCCCTCGGCCGGGTTGTAAGCCGAGAGGATCGCCGGGAACTCACCCCAGAATCCGGCCAGGCCCGGAAGTCCCAGCGACGCCATCGCGCAGAAGCCGAGGATCCAGCCCAGCTTGGGTGCCTGGATAAGTAAGCCACCGAGCCGTGACAGCTCACGGGTGTGGAACCGCTCGTGGATCGAACCGGCCAGGAAGAACAGCATCCCGGTGATCAGACCGTGGGCGACCATGCCGAACACGGCCGCGTTGATGCCGAAGCTGGTGAGCGTGGCGATACCGAGCATCACGAAGCCCATATGGGCCACCGACGAGAAAGCGATCAGCCGTTTCAGGTCGGTCTGCGCGAGACAGCCCAGCGCGCCGTAGATGATTCCGATCACCGCGAGCACGCCGATCACTGGCGCCCACACGTGGGCCGCCTCCGGAAGGATCGGTAGCGCGATCCGCACGAAGCCGTAAGTGCCCAATTTCAGCAAGACCGCAGCCAGGATCACCGAACCCACCGTCGGCGCTTCGGTGTGGGCGTCGGGCAGCCAGGTGTGGAACGGGAACATCGGCACCTTGATCGCGAAGCCCATGAACAGGCCGCCGAAGATCAGCACCTGGGTGCCGTGCGGGATCGACGACGCGTTGTTGATGAGCTGCGGGATGTCGAAGGTGTTACCGGCCTTGAAGTACAGCGCGAGGAAGCCGAGGATCATGAGCGCCGAGCCGAACAGCGTGAACAGGAAGAACTTGATCGCCGCGTACATGCGGTTCTCACCGCCCCACACACCGATCATGAAGTACATCGGCAGCAGGACCAGCTCGAAGAAGACGAAGAACAAGATGAGGTCCTGCGAGACGAACGTGCCGTTCATGCCGGTCTCGAGAACCAGCATCAGGATCAGGAACGCCTTCGGGTTGCGCGGCTCGGGAAAGTGGTCCCACGAGTACACGACGCAAAGGACGCTTATCAACATCGACAAAGCAAGGAGCGGGAGCGAAATGCCGTCGATGGCGACGTGGTACCGGCTGTTGATCACGTCGATCCACGGCCGGTCGACGGCGAACTGCAACTTGTCGGTGGCGTTGTAGTCGAACTGCACCAGCAGGTAGACGCCCACCGCGGCGGTGGCGAGAGTCACGAGGACCGCGACGGTCTTCATGCTGGTCTCGCTCTCCCGCGGCCAGAGCACCAGCAGCAGCGCGCCGGCCATCGGCAGGAACACCGCCGCGGTCAGGGCCCAATGGTCGAACGAGTTCACAGCGAGGTTCCCTTCGGTGTCATGCCCACCTGATGAGGGCTATGGCAAAGATGGCGGTGGCAGCGAACAGGACCGCGGCGTACTGCTGCACGCGGCCTGTCTGGATGGTGCGCAACAGGCCACCGCTTTCCTCGGCCGAGGCGCCGGCGCCGTTGACGAGGCCGTCGACCACCTTTTGGTCGATCACGTCGTAGGCGATGTGCGCGGCCCCTCGGGATCCGGCGGCGACGCCGTGGATGATGCCGTCGAGGATGTTCTGGTTGACCCAGTAAGCAGCCCGGGCGATCGGGCCCTTGATGCCGCCGACGATGATCCCGGTGTACAGATGGTCGAGGTAGTACCTATTGGCCAGAAGCGCGTACCCGCCACGCGCCAAACCGCTCCGCTCGGTGAGTCGGTGCGGGCCGAGGTTGCGGAAGTAGTAGGCCCCGGCCAGCGCGATGCCGAGCACGCCGGCGGCCGTCCCCATGACCGCGGCCGACATCGCGAATGGGTGCTCGGGCACGTGTGCGTGCTCGAGAACCTCGTTGAGGGTCCAGTGGCCGAAGCGCTGGCCGACGGCCAGGAACCCGGCGACGATCGAGAAGAACGACAGGACGACGAGCGGCCCGGTGATCGGCGCGGGCGACTCGTGCGGATGGCCGTGACCCCGGTACTCGCCGAAGAACGTGAGGTAGATGCAGCGGGTCATGTACGCCGCGGTCATTACGGCACCGATCAGGCCGACCCACATGAAGATGTCGAAGCCGTTCTCACCAGCCGCGTGCAGGATCTCGTCCTTCGACCAGAAGCCAGCTAGGGGCGGGATGCCGGCCAGCGCGATAGAGCCGATCATGAAGGTCCGGTACGTGATCGGCATGTGGTCCTTGAGCCCGCCCATGTCCTTCTTCATGTCGAAGGAGTGGTGCGAGCCCGAGTGACTCACGGAGCCGGCTCCCAGGAACAAGAGCGCCTTGAAGAACGCGTGGGTGAACAGGTGGAACACCGCGCCGGTCCAGGCGCCGACACCGAGGCCCATGATCATGTAGCCGAGCTGGCTGACGGTGGAGTAGGCCAGCACCTTCTTGATGTCGTCCTGCACGAAGGCCAACGCGGCGGCGATCAGAACGGTGATGCCGCCGATGATGGCGACCAGGTTCATACCGCCGTCGCCGATCGAGAACGCCTCCCAGAAGACGCCGTAGCAGCGGGCGACGACGTAGACGCCGGCGACGACCATGGTGGCAGCGTGGATGAGCGCGGACACCGGCGTGGGTCCGGCCATGGCGTCGGGAAGCCAGGTGTGGAGCGGGAACTGCGCGCTCTTGCCGATCGGCCCCATGAACAGCGCGATCGCACCGACGAGCAGCACGCCATGGCTGATGTGACCTTCGAGCGCCGCGTGGTTGATCGCCGCAATGTTGAACGTCTGATCGGCGGCGAAGAACAGGATGACGATGCCGATCATGAAGCCGGCGTCACCGGTGCGGGTCGTGAAGAAGGCCTTGAGGGCGGCGTTGGAGTTGTCCTTCTCCTCCCACCAGTGTCCAATCAGCATGAACGAGCACAGGCCCACCAGCTCCCAGCCGACGAGCAGCAGCAGCAGGTTGTCGGCGACGACCAGCAGCAGCATCGACGCGGTGAACAGGCTCAGCGCGGCGTAGTAGTGGGTGAAGCGCCGGTCGTCCTTCATATAGGCGCTCGAGTAGATGTGCACGAGCAGCGAGATGAACGTGACGACGAACAGCATCATCACGGTGAGACCGTCGACATGGATGCCGGCGCCGATGCTGACCTCGCCGTTCGACCACCAGCTGACAGCCCGCTCGGCTGGGTGGCGCAAGTGCGTCTCGTGATCCACAGGGAGGCGGATCCACTGAATGGCGCAGGCGGTGGACAGCAGCCACGCAGCCAGCAACGCCAAGATCCCGACTTCGGAACCCTTGCGGGGTAGACGCTTACCGAAGAGCAGGATCACCAGGAAGGACGCCACCGGGATGGCGGGGATGATCCACGCGTTGCGAAGGAGGCCCACGCGCTAGCCCTTCATCAGGTCGATCTCGGTCACGTCGATCGAGCGACGGTTCCGATAAATGAGCAGGACGATGGCCAGCCCGACGCCCACTTCGGCGGCGGCGATGGCAATGACGAAGAGGGCGAACACCTGGCCGGCGACGGTGTGGTTGTAGGCGCCGAAGGCGATGAGGTTGATGTTGACGGCGTTGAGGATCAGCTCGACCGACATCAGCACGAGCACGCCGTTCTTGCGGGCCAGGACGCCATAGACCCCGACGCAGAACAGCACCGCCCCCAGGAAGAGGAATTGATTGAGCAGCATCTAATCGCGCCTGGCCAGGACGATCGCGCCGACGAGTGCGGCGAGCAGGAGTACCGATACGACCTCAAAGGGCAAGACGTAGGTCTGGAAGATCGAGTCGCCGACCTCGGCGGTGGTCTGCGGCGCGGCGAAGCGGATCTTGGTGTCCTGGAACGCGTCATCCAGCACCCAAGCCAGCACGCCGAGGAGGAGCAGGGAAACCAGCGCGGCGAGCCAGCGCTGATCGTTGTCGAGTTCGGCGTCCTCCCCGATCGGGGCCCGGGTGAGCATGATGCCGAAGAGGAACAGAACGATGATCGCCCCGATGTAAATCAGGACCTGCGCGACGGCGGTGAACTCGGCGGCCAGCAGGATGTACTGCGCAGCCACGCCGGCCAGCACGACCACGAGATAGAGCGCGGCGCGCACCACGTTCTTCGACGTGACGACGCGAATCGCCGCGATCACCATCGCGGCCGCGATCACGCCGAAGGCGATGTTCTGGGCAACCATGCGACTACTTGGCGCCCTTCTTGGCGTCGGCGCCCACTTCTAGCGGCTGGGACTCGGGGACACCGGCCATCCACTCGCCCAACTTGTCCTTGTCGTGGAGCATGTCGGCGATCTTGTGCTCGGAGTACTCATACTCCGGGCTCCAGAACAACGCATCGAAGGGGCACACCTCGACGCAGATTCCGCAGTACATGCACAGCGCGTAGTCGATGTCGAAGCGGTCGAGGAACTGCACCGTGCGGGGCTTGCCGCCCTCGCGGCGGGGCGGCGCCTTGTCCTTGTGACCCTCGATGTAGATGCACCAGTCGGGGCACTGCCGGGCGCAGAGCATGCAGACCGTGCAGTTCTCTTCCTTGAGGGCGATGACGCCACGGGCGCGCGGCGCCGGCGCTTCCTTGACGTGCGGGTACTGCACCGTGACCGCCCGCTTGGTCATGGTACGGAACGTGACGCCGAGCCCCTTGATCAGTCCTGAGAATTGGGCCACTTAGAACACCACCTTCAAGATTCCCGTGACGGTGATGTTCACGAGGGAGAGCGGGATGAGGTACTTCCACGCGAAGGTCTGAAGCTGATCCTCGCGGAAGCGCGGGTAGGTGAAGCGGATCCAGAACACGAAGAACGAGACGAGAAGGATCTTCGCGCCCAGCACGAACGGACCCAGGACATCGGCCAGGTCGCCCTCGACGCCGGGGAGATACCAGCCGCCGAGGAACAACGTGGCGGCGATCGCCGCGAACGCGAATGCGGTGGCGAACTCGGCGATGAAGAACAGCAGGAAGCGAATGCCCGAGTACTCGGTGAGGTAGCCGGCGACGAGTTCCGATTCAGCCAGCGGCATGTCGAACGGTGTCTGGGTCAATTCGGCCTGCATGGCGACCATGAAGATCAGGAAGCCGAAGAACTGCGTCAGGACGAACGGGTTGCCGATCCCGCTGAACCCGAAGATGGCGCCGTCAGCCTGCTGGTGGACAATCGTCTGCAGACTGAGGCTGCCGGCCTGCACCACGACGCCCACGATCGCCAGCACGAGCGGTAGCTCATAGGCGATGAGCTGGCCCGCAGCACGTAGCGCGCCCATGAGCGAGTACTTGTTGGCCGAGGACCAGCCCGCCATCAGGACGCCGAGCACCGAAAGCGACGACATCGCCAGCGCGAAGAAGATGCCGGTGTCGAAGTCCTCGATCACCAGTCGCGGCCCGGCGGGGATCACGAGGTACACGAGGAAGGTCGACACCAGCACCACGAACGGCGCCAGGGCGAACACGCGACGGTCGGCCTTGCTCGGGAAGAGGTCCTCCTTTTGCAAGAACTTGCCGACCTCGGCGATGAGCTGCATCGAACCGTGCGGGCCGGCTTCCATCGGGCCGAGCCGGCTCTGCATGTGCGCCATCATCTTGAACAGGAAGCCGTACACCAGGATGAACGCGCCGGTGAGCATCACGACGAGCATCACCACGACCTTGAGCGCGGTGGACTGCCAGTACGCGGGGTTCAGCGCCAGCACGGTGTGGAGCATTAGCGGTCGATGTCTCCCAAGATGAAGTAGAGGCTCGCCAGGATGGTGATGACATCCGGGACGTAGACGCCTTGCAGTACCCAGGGAACGATCGACACGTTGTTGAACGATGCGCTACGGATCTTGCAACGGACGGGTCCGAGCCCGCCCTGGCTCACGACGTAATAGCCCATTTCGCCGAGCGGGTTCTCGGTGTGCACCCACGCCTCACCGGCCGGCACTTTGATGATCCGAGGGACCTTGGCCATGATCGGCCCGGGCGGCAAGCTGTCGAGCAACTGGTCGACGATCTTGGCCGCTTCGCGGCGTCTCCTGGAGCCGCACCCAGTAGCGGGCGAAGCTGTCGCCGTCGACATGGGTCCACACCTTCCAGTCGCAGCTCTTCCACGCCAGAGGTGAGTCCTCGTCGCGCCGAAGGTCCCAGTCGACGCCGCTGGCCCGGATGTTGGCGCCGGAGAGGCCGTACTCGAGCCCGACGTGCTGCGGGATCACGCCGATGCCGCGCATGCGCTGTTCGAAGATCGGATTGCCCATCAGCAGCGTCTCGAGCTCGTCGCAGAAGTTCCGGACGCGGTCCATGACGTCCTTGCACTCGTCGACCCAGCCGCGGGGAAGTCGTCTTTGAGACCGCCGATGCGGTCGTAGTTCGGATGGAAGCGGCCACCGGTGGCCGACTCGATCAGGTTCAGCACGTGCTCGCGGTCGCGGAACGCGTAGAACACCGGCGTGATGGCGCCGAGCTGCGCGCCCATCTCGCCGAGGAACAAGGTGATGTTGGCGATGCGCGCCATCTCGAAGAGGATCGTGCGGATCCACTGAGCGCGCGGCGGCGCCTCGATGCCCATCAGCTGCTCAGCGGCCAGGATGAACGGCACCTCGTTGGCGAAGCTGCTCAACCAGTCGATGCGGTTGACCAACGTCGTGATCTGCGGGTAGGTGCGGACCTCGGTGAGCTTCTCGTAGCCGCGGTGCATGTAGCCGCACACCGGCTCGGCCCACACGACCTGTTCGCCGTCGAGGCGCACGATGATCCGGAGCGTGCCGTGGGTGGCCGGGTGTTGCGGCCCGATGTTGAGGGTCATGCCCTCGGTTTCGAGCTCGACCTGCACGCGGGCATCGGCGGCCTGCGACGCGATGTAGGCCTCTTTCTGCCAGTCGGTAACGGTGCTCATGCGGTCGCTCCTTCCTCGGGCGGGGCCTCGCCTTCGCCAGGCTCGTCGTCGCCGGGGATGGGCTCGACGTCGACCAGACCGGGCCAGGGCTTCACTTCGCGCGCGAGCAACGGGAAGTCCTTGCGCAGCGGGAAGCCTTCGAACTCCGTCGGTAGGTAGAGGTGGCGCAACCCGGGGTGGCCGACGAAGTTGAAGCCGTACATCTCCCAGGTCTCGCGCTCATGCCAGTCGGCGCCCGCGAAGAGCGGCACCCACGAGTCGACTTCGGGCTCGTCGTCGAGATCTGCCTTGAGCGTGACGCCGATATGCCGCTTGATGTCGAGCACGCGGGCGAACACCTGGAATCGTGTCTCACCGCCGGCGACGCCGGAGGACTGCTCGGTGCTTCCCGTCGTGCCGTCGGCTTCAGAGGCCTCTGGGTCCCAGATCTTCTCGCCGGAGAGATCGGGGTTGGGCAGCCAGTCGATGCCGGAAAGGAAGCAGAAGTACTCGAAGCCTTGGCGCTTCGCGCTCTCGCCGGCGGCGCGCCACCCTTCCTTGCTGACGCGGATCCAGATGTCGCCGTTGGCGATCTCGTGGCCGACGACGCCGTCGCCCAAGTCCTTCTGGAAGCCGGCGAGGACGCTCTGGCGGACCTCGTCGACGGGCGCGAGCTCTTCGGTGGGCTCGGCCGCGGTGGCGTCGGCCTCGGCCGTGCCTGTCTCAGGCGCCGACGACAATGGGATCTCCGCGCCAGCGCTCCGCCGGGTCCTCGTGGCGAATGCGTTCCTGTAAGAGCACGATGCCCTCGAGCAAAGCCTCGGGGCGGGGTGGGCACCCGGGGATGTAGACGTCAACCGGCAGAATCTGGTCGACACCCTTGGTTACCGAGTAGCTGTCCCAGTAGGGGCCGCCGCAGTTGGCGCAGCTACCCATCGAGATCACGTACTTGGGATCGGGCATCTGTTCCCAGAGCCGGCGGATCGGCGGCGCCATCTTGTCGGTGACCGTGCCCGAGATGACGACGAGGTCGGCCTGGCGCGCGCTGGCGGGGAAGGGGATCACCCCGAGGCGCATGACGTCATAGCGGGGCGAGGCGAAAGCGGCGCCCATCTCGATGGCGCAGCAGGCCAGGCCCCACTGGTACACCCACAGTGAATAGGTGCGGGCCCGGTTGAGCAGCCAGGTGAGGGCCTTGGGTGATTTGCCCGAATCGATCAGACCCACCGCAGCACGCCCTTCCGCCAGGCATAGACGAGGCCGAGAAGCAGGATGACGATGAAGATCAGCATCTCGACCAGGCCGAAGACCCCGAGGGTCTCGAGTCGGACGGCCCACGGAAGGATGAAGACGGCCTCGACGTCGAACATCACGAACAGCAGGGCAAAGATGTAATACCGGATCTGGCTCTGGCTCCACCCGCTGCCGACAGGGTCCACGCCGGACTCGTAGGTGATGTATTTCTGTGGCTGCGGACGGGTGGGGCGCAGCACGCTGCCGGCGGCCAGGATGCCTCCGACCAGGGCCACGGCGACTCCCCCAAACACGGCAACTGTGAGGAAGCTGCGGAGGAAGTCCGACATCGCGGCCGATGCTAGTGATGCGGTTCACGTGGAGGCAATCTCCCGGCCATCACCGGGTTTATATGCTTGCGCCAAACCCGTGTGTCGGTGCTTTTGGCGGTTCCGTAGACAAATCCACCGACAGTTGTGGGCGGTCAGCGGTTGCGGACGGCTTGGAGTTCCTCGGCGGGGAAGTCGTCGATGCGGCCGTCGGTGCGGAGGCCGCCGAGGCGGCCGCTCTGGCCGTCGAGATGCCACTCGGCGGTCCAGCGCTGGGTGACGACGACGTCGTAGGTGCCGACCCGTTCGTAGACGTGCGTGATGGTGCCGTTCGGCCAGGGCAACCCGGCCTCGTCGTACGGACCGCCGGTCGTGCCGTCGCCCCAGTCGACGTAGTACGGCCCCGTCGCGTCGATAACCAGCTGGCCGCGAGGGGTGTCGCGGGTGAACCGAGCTGTGGGTGTGCTTCGGGTCTCGAGATAGGACTTGCGCCCGGTCACCGCCCAGCCCGGCGCGATGTGTGGCGCCGGCTTTGGCAGCGGGACCGTGCCCCAGAACGCCTGCGCATCGGCGGCCGCGCTGCCCGCCGGGGCCGGGCTGCTCGGGCAGTACGGATAGTCGCGGGTGAGGCGGCGCCAGCGCTCATCGTCGGCGATGGCGGCTTGCTGGGCTTCCTCGCGGGTTTCGTAGCGGCGGTACTCGGTCTGCACACAGCGCTCGCCGTCCTGCTGCACCAGCACCGGGTGCTCCTGGTAATACCCGCCCGCCGGGCCACCGGAGTTCCCGCCTAAACCGTCGCCCGCGGCCGAGCTGCCGCCCGATTCGCCGGAGTACTCGATGCTGCTGCCGTCATCGCCCTCATCAACACTGAGTCGTGTCGGCGGACGCCCTCGCCGCGAGGAGCATCAGCGCTAGCACCGCTGCCGCTACACGCACGGAGCCGGGCCTGACTTGTACTGGTCCTGGATGGCCCAAGGTGTTGGGTTGATCGGGTTAGGCGCTGAGGATCGGAGCTCAACTTCGGCGCTGGGCTCCTGCGGAGGGTTGATGCTGACAGAGCTGTAGTCGCGCATCACTTCGATGCCGATGCAATCCGGCCGCTGACCCACGATTCGCTGAACCTTGGTTCGTCGGTCACCAGGTGGTGTCCTGAAGTTCGAGAGGCCCTGCTTCGATCTCGTCGTTCCAAATTTCGGAACGATCCTTGAACTCTTCGTCGGTGAGGATGGCGTGGAGGAGGGCGGCGGCTTCGGGGGTGATCCGTTTGGCGGCGACGATGAGGCGGGTGGCGTCGCCGTTGATGCGCTCGAGCGCGGCGAACACGCGGTTGAGGTAGGGGATGTCGATGGTCGCGGGGACGGCGTAGGGGTCCGTCGTCGAGGTGGCACGCGGCACAGTGGCGCCGGAGGAAGAGTCGGTGCCGTCGGCGCTGCACGAGCAGAGCACCATAAGAAGACACACCACCCCAGTGACGTTTCGTGCCTTTCGATGCACTTCGGTGAGATTCCCACAGGCACAAGGCGAAAGCAATGCCGTCGTACGATGGCGTTATGGCACCCAGTTATCACCGCCTGGGTGAGGTTCCTGCGAAGCGCCACGTGGCGTTCCGGGCACCCGACGGCCGCCTCTATGAAGAAGAGGTCGTCGGCACGGAAGGCTTCGCCGGCCGCTACTCGATCCTCTACCACCGCCACGTGCCGAGCACGCGTGAGCAAGGTGGCCGAGGTCGACCCGATCCCGACGCCGCCGACGCCCTCGGCTGACACCACGCTCCGCCACCATCTCCTGCGAACGGCAGGTCAGGGCCCGGGCGACGGCGACGAGCTGGCCAACCGCGGAGTGATCCTGTGGAACGACGACGTGAGGCTCGCGGTCTCGGCGTTCGGCGCCGAGCCGAGCCGGGTCACGCGCAACGGCGGCGCCGACGAACTGCACTTCGTCCATGAAGGCGGTGGGCGCCTCGAGTCCGTGTTCGGCGTCCTCGACTACCGCGCCGGCGACTACGTGGTCGTCCCGAAGGGCACCACGCACCGCTGGCGCCCGGCGAGCGGTGCGAACCGCCATCTCGTCATCGAGACGCCCGGCGCGGTCCGTCTCCCGCGGCGGTACCAGAACAACGAAGGCCAGCTCGAGGAGCACGCGCCGTACTGGGAGCGCGACTTCCGCCGGCCGAGCGAGTTGCTCGCCAACGACGACCCGACTCCCACCGATGTGTGGGTCCGGGTCGGCGATCGCGCCGCGGTCTACACGCTCGACCACGACCCGTTCGACGTCGTCGGTTGGGACGGTCATCTCTATCCCTACGTGTTCTCGATCCACGACTTCGAGCCGATCAGCGGGCGGCAACACCAACCGCCGCCGGTGCACCAAACCTTTGAGCTCGACAACGCTGTCGTGTGTTCGTTCTGCCCGCGCCGGCTCGACGATGGGCTCGACGTCATCACCGCGCCGTACAACCACGCCAACCTCGACAGCGACGAAGTGCTCTATTACGTCAGCAGCGAGTTCTTCAGCCGGCGCGGCGTCGAGGCGGCGGCGCTCACGTTCCACCCGCGCGGCATCCCGCACGGTCCCGCGCCGGGCGTCGCCGAGAAGTCGATCGGCCAAACCAAGACCGAAGAGCTGGCGGTGATGCTCGACACGTTCCGCCCGCTGCACCTCGCCGCGGCAGCTGACCGTTTCGACGACCCGGCCTATCCCACGAGCTGGGTCAACACATAGCCGGTGACTAACCGCCCCGTCCGCCTTCTTGTCGGTGTGGCCCTCGCCGCCGCGCTGCTCGGCGCGGGCGGCACACCCGCAGGCGCGCAAGGCAACGTCGGCGACTGCGACGTCCGCGTAGCCGGCCAGCGCTTTCGACAGGGCAGCCACGTGAAAGTGACGAGCAACCGACGGGCCACGATTGCCGTCGCCGCTTTCGAGGAGCAGCCGCGCGACCGCGTCGAGCTTGAAGTCGCCGGCGTGCGCTCGACGGTTGGAACCGGTAGGGGCCGGGACTTCGGCTGGCGACGCGAGCTGAACGTCCCGAGTTACGCCAACTATGGCGTCGGCACGTACCGCCTCCACGTGCGCACGATCGTCGACGGCGAGCCGTGCGATGTCACGGGTCTGATGGACATCACCGGCCGGGGGCCGATTACAACGGTCGCCGGCGGCGGCGCAGCGCTGCTCACCCTCCTCGCGATCATCGGTCTGGTCGCCATCCTGTTCCGGCGCGGGGGCCGCGACATGCGGACGCGTCATGGCTTCGGCGTCGACGATCCGCTCGGCGAATTCGTCGCCGTCGGCTCAGCAGGCGACTACGTCGGCTGGGCCGAGGTGGCGTGCGACCTCGGTGCCCGCACGTTCGTCACGGTGAAGCCAAGCGCCGACGCCGTGCGCGAGTTCATGGCCGAGCCGCGCACTCACGTGCGACTAGCCGAGCTCAGCAAGCGTGGAGTCACCATCCGCGCCGGCGACGTCGACTCACCGTTGCCGCGCATCCGCTGGCGGCCGCGGCCATTCGTCATCGCGCCGCTGCTCGGCGTGGCGGCCGCGGTCGGAATCGTCGCCTACCTGCAACAGGCCGCGCTGGTGTACCCGACGCCGCGACTCGGCGCGGTCGCCGGCGGGATCGGCCTGATCGCTGGGCTCGTGGTCGCCAACCTGGCGCGCGGCCTCGGTGCGGTCGGGCTCAACCGGCGGTTGACTGCGGCCGAAGCCGGCCTCGATGAGGAAGCCGTCGAGCCGCGGTATCCCCCGATCGACCACCTCGACGAGCTGGACACCTTCGTCTGGACCCCGACGCACACCGTCCCCGACGAGAGCGACGGCCTCCCCGCGTGGGAGCAGGCCGATCGCAGCGTGGCGCATGTCGCGACGCTCGACCCGGGACTCCAGGTGCGCGTGGTCGACCGGCGCGATGGGCTCGCTCAGATCGTTTGCTCGAACGGCTGGGTCGGCTGGACCGACGACGAGCCGCTAGAGGAGATCACCTCGCACTAGCTACCACCCGGGCGACGACGCCGCGTATCGCACCGATCACCGCATCCGGGTCGTCGTTGTGAACAAAGTGACCGCCGCGCGTGGCGACGATGTGCTCGGCGTCATCCGATCGCGAGGCCAGGTCACCCTGGAGCTCTTTCCAGACGGGACGCAGCCGCGCCATGGTGGACCTGTTGCCGGGCTCTGGCTCGGCCGCAGTCACGACGGCAAGCGGCACCGCAACACGGCGGTCGCCATTGCGCAGCCCGCGCATCGTCTCGGGCATGCCGAACATTTCCGCGAGAGTGGCGCGGCGGAAGGCCGAACGGAGATATCGACTCAGGCGTTCGCGTACCTCCCGCCGTGAATCGCCGCCCACCAGCCGCGGTGCCACACGATCGAGCAGCCCCAACTCGACCGGCACGCGCACCAGGCCTCGCGGGAAAGCCTGCATGGCAACGCCGGCCACGGCCTGGCCGATGATCGGTACCACGCCCAACGTGGCGCGGATCCGACCGAGCATGTCCTCGTGGCTCGAATCGACCAGAACGAGGCCGGCGACGTCGTCGGGGTAGGCGCGTTCGAACGACCGGACGTAGAGACCACCGAGCGAGTGGCCAACAAGGACGTAGGGGCCCGCGATATCGGCTGCGTCGAGCAGCGCCTTCAGGTCGGAGGCGACGTTCTCACCGGTCCAGCGCCAGTTCGGCGGCGCGTCACTCCAGCCATAGCCGGCGCGGTCGTAGGTGATGACACGGCAGAACGACGTGAGCTCGGCGGCGATTTCATCCCAGCCGAGCGCCAGCGCACCACTACCGGTCTCGACGACAACGGTCGGGCCCGAACCGCCGTGATCAACGATGTGCAGCTTGCGACCGCCGACGTCGACCATCTGGCCCGGTGGCGGAAAGCGCCGCGCGTCGACGAACTCACCGATCCGCTGCAGCATTGAGCTCAGCCCGGCCAGCCGCCGGAAGATCCGCACCCTCCGTCTACGCACGCGGCAAGTCGAGCACAAATAGGCTTCGGGCATGCCGTACGCGCCCGCTGGTTCCGTCATCCACGACGCCGACTCCCATGTAGTGGAGACGCCGGACTTCTTCTTCCCGTACGCCGACCCCGACGTGCGCCCGAAGCTGAAGCCGCTCTATGTGAGCAGCGTCAAGCCGGGCGAGGACGACCTCATCGAGCACTACCGCAAGCAGCACGCCGACCCCGAGTTCCGGTCCCTCGACGAGGCCGAGATCATGTTGCGCAAGAACTGGAAGGCGACGGGATCCTTCATCAAGGAGGACCGGCCTGCGGCCCTCGACTTGCTCGGGTTCGCCAGCCAGCTGGTGTTCAACACCTTCGCCAACGGCCAGCTGCTGGCCGCCGAGCACAGCGACGACCTCGACTACGCGTACGGCCTGGCGCGCGCCCATAACCGCGCGCTCGTCGACTTCTGCTCGATCGATCGCCGCCTGCTGCCAGTCGGGTATGTACCGCTCGCCGACTTCGAACGGTCGAAGGCCTTCGCCACCGAGGCCCTCGAGCTCGGTTGCAAGGCGCTGATGATCGCGTCCGCCTGTCCGAAGACGCACTCGCCGAGTCACATCGGGCTGGACCCGGTGTGGGCCCAGGCCGCGGAAGCAGGCGTGCCGGTCGTGTTCCACGTCGGCGGCGGCGGCGTGCTGCTCGACCCGATGTACTTCGAAAACGGGCTACCGCCGGTGCCCGACTTTCACGGCGGCGACGGCAACTTCCGGTCGGTGAGCTTCATGGCGATCATGTACCCGCCGATGCAGACGCTGGCAACGATGATCATCGACGGCGTCCTCGACCGATTCCCGACATTGAGGGTCGGCGTCATCGAGCAGGGCGCCGACTGGGTGCCGGGCTGGATGCGGTCGATGGATTCGGCCGCCGACGCGTTCCGCAAGAACGAGGAGCGCCTCCAGAAGCTCAGCCTCAAGCCGAGCGAGTTCGTGACGCGCCAGGTGCGGGTCACGCCGTACCCGCATGAGAACGCGGGCTGGATCATCGAGCAGGCCGGCGAGGAGGTCTGCATGTTCTCGTCGGACTACCCCCACGTCGAGGGCGGCCGCAACCCGCTCGGGCGTTTCGGTGCAACGACGGAGGGCATCAGCGAACGCGCCCTCCAGCGGTTCTACTGCGACAACTTCATCGACCTCATGGGACCGGCGCTGGGTTGAGGTCGACGCCCTCGGGACGGACGTGACCCCGTCGCACGGCGAGATACACACCATTCACGGGCACGGTCTCGGTGACCTCTTTGTCTTGCCAGCGGACCACGATCTTGTCCCCGGGTGCCCGGCCGTAGACCGCTGAGAATGCCGGCACCGGACCGGCGCCGCGCGTAGCCGCCCACGCGGCGTTGCTCCCCGCCGGAGCCGGATCGACGTGCACCGAGCGCCACCGCCCGCGCTGCTTGTAGGCCACGACGAGCCGGAGATTTTCGCCTCGCTCCACGACGATCACCCTGACGCCGCTCAGGGTACGAGTCAGCACCACACGGTTGCCTTCGGGAAGCACGCCCTCGAGCTTGCGGGCTCCCGACGGCAGCGCGGCGAGCGCGACCACGTCGCCGAGCAACAACAGCCCGACCGCAGCAACCAGGATCCGCCGCAACATTCGGATACCCCTAGAAGATCAACGTCGCATGGCGAGCGAAGTCGATGACGGGTCCGGGCAGTAGGCCGACGAAAATCGTGAAGGCCACGGTGACGACAAGCGCGGTGGCGACGCTCCGCGGTATCGGCAACCGCGCCGGCACGCTCTCAGCTTCGGCTTCGGCCCCGTCGCCGGCGGGACCGCCGTACATCACGACAATCACTCGCAGGTAGAAGAACGCGGCGATCACCGCGGCGAGCATGGCGATGACGCCGAGGATGTACGAGCCACTGTCGACCGCGGCAGCGATCACGTAGAACTTGGCGAGGAAGCCGGACGTAAACGGTATGCCGGCCTGGGCCATGAGCAGGACGGTGAAGGCCAACGCCAGCGTCGGCCGGTTCTTAGCCAGGCCGCGGTAGGACTCGATGTCGTGGCTGGCGTCACCGCGACGACCGACGACGGTCACGATGGCGAAGCTGCCCAGCACCATGAAGGTGTACGCCAGGATGTAGAAGAGCGAGCCGGCGATCCCACGCGGCGACGCGGCCTGCAGCCCGACGAGCACGTACCCCGCGTGACTGATCGACGAGTAGGCGAGCATGCGCTTGATGTCGCTCTGCACAATGGCGACCACCGAGCCGAGCAGCAGTGAGGCGACGGCGAGTACGCCGATGATCGGCTGCCAGTCGAGCTGCAACGCGGAGAACGTCGAGAAGAACACACGCAGCAGGCCGGCGAACCCCGCGGCCTTGGCCGCGGCCGCCATGAAGCCGGTCACCGGTGATGGCGCTCCCTGGTACACGTCGGGCGTCCAGGTGTGGAACGGCACCGCCGCGACTTTGAACCCGAGCCCAACGAGGATCAGGGCCATACCGGCGAGCAGGAGCCCGTCGCCCGACACGACGTTGGTCGCCAGGAACGCGGCGATGTTGGGCAGGTTGGTCGAGCCGGTCGCACCGTAGATGAGCGCGATGCCGTAGAGAAGCAGCGCGGAAGAGAACGCGCCGAGCACGAAGTACTTCATCGCCGCCTCGTGCGACTCCTGGCGACGCCCGTTGAAGCCGGCCAACACATAGAGCGCGATCGAGAGGATCTCGAGTCCGAGGAACAGCACGATGAGGTCGTTGGCCGACGCCATCAGCATCCCGCCCGACGCTGAGAGCAGCATCAGCACGTGGAACTCGGGACCGACTTCGTCTTCGCGACGCAGGTAGGCGTCGCCGACCAGCGCGCCGAGAATCACCGCGATTGCCGTGACGACCATGAAAAAGACCGCGAAGCCGTCGATCACGATGGCGTCGCCGATGGCCCGCATCGGTCCCTCGGCGCGGACGTCGACCCAGAGCCGCCACGCGCCGAACAGCGCGACTGCGGCGGCGGCGATCGTGACCGTCGGGTAGATCGCCGCCCGACGCCGCTGGGTCAGCGAGGACCAGGTGAGGAGCACCGAGCGCGCCGCCGATCAGCGCCAGCATGGGGAAGATCGTCGAATACTCGACCGGGATCTGGAGCGGACCGGGGGCTTCGGGCGCCTGCGCGAACATCACTGCGCTGCCTCAACGTGATCGACGAGTTGGTGAACCGACGGGTTGATCCGATCGAGCACCGGCTTCGGATACACGCCCAACAGGACGATGAGCGCGACCAGCGGGACCATCACGACGCGCTCCCGCAAGTTGAGGTCGACCATCGAGGCGTTGTCGCCCTCGGGCTCACCATGGAAGACCCGCTGGTAGGCCCACAGGAGGTACACGGCGGCGAGGATGACCCCGGACGCACCAACGACAGCCCACCACCGATGGGTGACGAACGTGCCGATGAGTATGAGGAACTCACCCACGAAACCGTTCAGGCCGGGCAGGCCCACCGATGAGAGCATGACGACCAGGAACGCGGCGGCCAGGAGTGGTACCGACTTCTGCAGCCCGCCCAACTCGTCGATCTGGCGGGTATGGCGGCGGTCGTAGATCATCCCGACAAGAAGGAACAGGGCGCCGGTCGACAGGCCGTGGTTGATCATCTGCAGCACGCCACCAGAGATGCCCTGGCTGGTGAACGCGAACGTCCCGAGCACGATGAAACCGAGGTGAGCCACCGAGGAATAAGCGACCAACCGTTTGAGGTCCTTCTGCATGGTGGCCACGATGGCGCCATAGGTGATGCCCACCACCGCCACGGTCAGCAGGATCGGCGCTAGGTCGACGGCCGCCTTCGGGAACAGGTAGAGCCCGAAGCGAAGCAGGCCGTAGGTACCCATCTTCAGTAGGACGCCGGCCAGTATCACCGAGCCCGCCGTCGGCGCCTCGGTGTGGGCGTCGGGGAGCCAGGTATGCAGCGGGAACAGCGGCACCTTGACCGCGAACGCCATGACGAAGGCGAGGAACACCCACCGCGCCGTGGTCGCGGCGAGCGCCTGCTCCTCGGCCAGTTGCACGAGATCGAAGGTCAATATGCCGGTGGCCCGCTCGTGCAGGAACACCAGTGCCAGCATCCCCACGAGCATCAAGGCTGAGCCGGCCAGCGTGAACAGGAAGAACTTCAGCGCGGCGTAGACGCGGTTGTCGTATCCCCATCCGCCGATCAGGAAGTACATCGGCACCAGCACGACTTCGAAGAACAGGAAGAACAGGAAGAGGTCGAGTGCCAGGAACGTGCCGAGACACCCGGCCTCGAGGATGAGCATCCAGGCCAGGTAGCTCTTGAGGTCACGACTGACCCTCGCGCCCAGCAGCGCCAGCGGAAACAGCACACCGGTCAGCACCACCAACCACAGCGAGATTCCGTCAACACCGAGCTTCCAGGAAATACCGAACTGCTTGATCCAGCTGTGATCCGACACGAACTGGAAGCCGGCGTCGCCGACCTCGAACTGCAACGCCAGGTAGATCGTGAGCGTCGCTGTCGCGACCGTCACCACCGCGGCGAGTACGCGCAGGATCTCGGTCCGGCTGCGCGGAACGAGCGCGACGATCAGGCTCCCGATGGCAGGCAGGAGGACGATCGCGGTGAGGAGCGGAAACCCGGGACTGGCGTGATGCATCAGCCGGCGGCCCTCACGGCGACGTACGCGAAGAGCACAACGGTGCCGGCCGCGATACCCAACGCGTAGTTGCGCACGTAACCGGTCTGGACCCGACGCACCTCGTCGCCCGTCCGCCGGACGACGGTGGCCAGCCCGTTGTAGGCGCCGTCGACGACGCCCTTGTCGACCTTGTGGGCGGTGAAGCTCGCCAGCTCACGGCCGGGACCGCCCATCAGGGCAGAGACCGCGTCGTCCACTCCCCAGGCCCGTTGCAGGATGACCGGCTCCGCCGCCGAGTTCTCGACTCTGCCGCGCCACATGCTGCGGGCGATTCCGATGCCGGCGAGCGCGGCCACCGTGGAGAGGATGGCCAGCGTGACCTGCTGCGCACCGGCGACAAGCAGCTCGTGATGCGCGACGTCGAGCACGGGGTGCAGGAAGCGCTCGAGAAACGCGGTCTCGCCGAAGGGCAGATTGATGAGCCCACCGACCACCGCAAGGCCGGCGAGCACGATGAGCGGTATCGCCATAGTGGCCGGCGCCTCATGGGGCTGCGTTATGCCTCCCGAGCCGGCGGGCTCGACATGTTCGGTCTCGGCGGTCTTCCAGCGCGCCTCACCGCCGAAGACCAACATGACCTGGCGCGTCATGTAGTACGCGGTGAGCAAGGCAGTGAGCACGCCGACCGCCCAGAGCACAGGGCTCTTCTGCCACGCGTTGACCAGGATGTCGTCCTTCGACCAGAAGCCAGCGAAAGGCGGCACGCCGGAGATGGCCAGCCACCCGATGGCGAAGGTCGTCGACGTGATCGGCAGGTACTTCCGCAACCCACCCATGCGCTTCATGTTCTGTTCGTCGTGCAGCGCATGGATCACCGCACCGGCGGCGAGGAAGAGCAACGCCTTGAAGAACGCGTGGGTGATCATGTGGAAGATGGCCGCGGCGTAGGCGCCCGAGCCCACGGCCAGGAACATGTAGCCGAGCTGGGAAATCGTCGAGTAGGCCAGGACCCGCTTGATGTCGTCCTGCGCGCAGGCGATGGTGGCCGCGAAGAGCGCGGTGGCCGCGCCCACGATGGCGATCACGGTCAGCACCGCGGTGGTCTCGTGCAGGATCGGGCTGACCCGCACCATGAGAAACACGCCGGCGGTCACCATGGTGGCGGCGTGGATCAGTGCGGAGACAGGGGTCGGACCCTCCATCGCATCGGGCAGCCAGACGTAGAGGGGTAACTGCGCCGACTTCCCGCACGCTCCCAGGAAGAGCAGCAAACCGATAGCCGTGGCCGTCGACGGCGCAAGTAGATGCGACTGCGGCAGGACGTCCACATAGTCCAGCGAGCCGAACGCGCCGAAGATGAGAAACGTGGCGACGAGGAAGCCGAAGTCGCCGATGCGGTTGGTGATGAAGGCCTTCTTGCCCGCGCTGGCGGCGGTCTCGCGCTCGAACCAGAACGAGATCAGCAGGTACGAGCAGGCGCCGACGCCTTCCCAGCCGAGGAACGTGAGGACGAAGTTGTCGGCCAGCACGAGCATCAGCATCGAGAAGACGAACAGGTTGAGGTATACGAAGAAGCGCGGGTAGCGCTCATCGCCGTGCATGTAGCCGATCGAATAGAGATGGATCAGCGTGCTGACGCCGGTGACGAAGAGCGCCATGGTGATCGAGAGCGGGTCGATCAGAAGGCTGGCCTTGATCTCCAGGCGGCCGACCTGCATCCACGTGAACAGCGAATCGGTGACGCTGCGCTCCTCACCGTGAAGGTCGAGGAGGCCGGCGAAGGTGACGCATGTCGCCACGAACGAGCCGGCGACCGCGACGGTGGCCAGCCAACCGGCCCGCGGGTCGCCGAGGCGCCTTCCGGCGAGAACGAGAACGACGAAGCCGGCCAAGGGAAATGCAGGTATGAGCCAGGCCGCTTCAATCATGTGTGTCGCTCGCCTTAACCCTTAAGGATGTGAAGGTCGTCGGCGGTGGCGCCGGCCCGGCGTCGGAATATAGCCACGATGATCCCGAGGCCGATGACCACTTCGGCGGCGGCTACCACCAGCACGAAGAAGACGACCGCCTGACCGCCGATGTCGTCGAGCATGCGGGCGTACGTGACGAAGGTGAGGTTCGCGGCGTTGAGCATGAGCTCGACGCACATGAACATCACCAACACGTTCCGCCGGATCAGAAGACCGACCGCACCGATGCTGAAGAGCACGGCGGCCAGCGTCAGGTAGGCGCCCCCTCCGACGGTCACGGCTCCACCACCTGGTCTCGGCGCGGCTTGCGAGCGAGGATCACCGCGCCCACTACCGCGATCACCAACAGCACCGACGTCACCTCGAACGGCAGGAGGTAACGGGTGAAGATCACCGACGCCAACTTCTCGACGTTGGTCCCCGCGCCACTGATCGGGCCGGCGTCGGACGGAGCGCCGGTGGCCCACGACCCCTGCAGACGGGCCAGCAGTAGCAACTCACCGAGGGCCATGACCGCGAGCGCGATGGCAGTTGGCCGTTGCCCGCGTAACGGGTCGGCACTCACGTTCTCCTCCTTGTCCACCCCGAGGAGCATGATCACGAAGAGGAACAGGACCACGATGGCGCCGGCGTAGACGATCACCTGCACCGCGGCGAGGAAGTGCGCTTCCTGCGCGACGAACAGCACCGCCACCCCGAAGAGCGTCATGACCAGCATCGAGCGCGGAGTGGACCGGATTGCGAGCCACAACCACGCCGATCGCGCCGGTGAGCACGATGACCGCCGAGAGCGTGAAGACGATCGCGTCGACCCTGGTGGCGGCGAACATGATCATTCCGTCGCCTCACTCTGTAGCCCGATCGGCTCCGTCTCCGCCTCCGCCTCACTCTGTACCCCGATCGGCTCCGTCTCCGCCTCCGCCTCACTCTGGCTTTGGCCCTTCTCGGCGGGCTTCAGGCCGTGGCCCAACTCCGGCGACCAATCAGCCGCCCCTTCGAAGCTGGCGACGCCGTTCGGCGCGGTGGCCCGCATCCAGCCC
Organism: uncultured Actinomycetes bacterium; assembly: GCA_963742585.1. GTDB lineage: Bacteria > Actinomycetota > Acidimicrobiia > Acidimicrobiales > JACDEA01 > JACDEA01. The sequence goes on along the minus strand of CAVUMI010000006.1, from coordinate 734,449 downwards.
GAATTCATGCGGTCGTCACGGCGGGCGTCTTCCCACGGCAGTTGCTTCGAGTTTCCGTTGTCGTCCACCAGCAACTCGTCACGCGTGTAGATGGCGTCCTGCCGGTTGGTGAAGGAGAACTCGAACAGCTTGGACTCGGTTATGGCTTCGGTGGGGCAGGCCTCCACGCACAGGTCGCAATGTATGCACCGTAGGTAGTTGATCTCGTAGACGAACCCGTAGCGCTCGCCGGGCGAGACCGGCTCGTCGGGAGGATTGTCCCGACCGCGTACGTAGATGCAGCGGGCCGGGCACACGCCCGCACACAGCTCGCACCCGATGCACTTCTCCATGCCGTCCTCGTACCGATTGAGAACGTGGCGGCCATGGAAGCGCTCCGGCTTGGGGCGCACCTCGTCGGGGTACTGCGACGTGACGATGTCGTTGAACTGGCGGAGCGTGACTTTGAAACCATCGAGTAGGCCCATTAGTTGAGTGCCTCCTGATCGGCGTTAGCGCGGCCGACGGCCATTGACCGCGCCAGGAGCGCAGCGAACAACACACCGAGGACCACCGCCACCGGGATGTACCGCCAGCGGCCGAGGATGATGGCGCCGTCGATCAGCAGCCACGCCAGCGACAGCGGGATCAGCCGTTTCCAACCGAGATCCATGAGCTGGTCGTACCGCAGCCGAGGCAACGTCGCCCGCAGCCACACGTACATGAACAAGAACATGAACAGCTTCACGAGGAACCACAACAGCCCCCACGCCCAGCCGGTGAAGAAGTCTTCGGCGAACGGCGCGTTGGGCCCGCCCAGGAACAGCGTGACGACCACCGCCGACATCGTGACCGTGTTCATGAATTCGGCCAGGAAGAAGAGCGCGAACCGGATCGAGCTGTACTCGGTGTGGAAGCCGCCAACCAGCTCCTGTTCGGCCTCCACCAAGTCGAACGGCGGCCGGTTCAACTCGGCGGTGACAGCGACCAGGAAGATGATGAACGGCACGATGCCCAGCCGGAAGACGTTCCAGTGGATGACGCCACCGAGCTGTGATTCGACGATGTCGTGCGTCGACAACGAGCCGGTGATCAACACGACCGCGGCCACCGATAGGCCCATCGCCGCTTCGTAGGAAACCATCTGGGCCGATGCCCGTACCGAGCCGAGGAGGGGGTACTTCGAGCCGGACGACCAGCCCGCCAGCATCACGCCGTACACCGCCACCGACGAGCACACGAGGATGAACAGCACACCGATGGGTGGGTCGGCCAGCTGCAGCTGCGTGCGGTGGCCGAAGATCGAGATCGATCCGCCCACGGGCACGACGGCGAACAGGAGGAAGGCGGGCACCGCCGAGAGATACGGCGCGAGCCGGTAGATGCGCATGTCGGCCGCATCGGGCTGGAGGTCTTCCTTGAAGAACAGCTTGATGCCGTCGGCCAGGGTCTGGAGGATCCCGAACGGACCGGCGCGGTTGGGTCCGATCCGGTTCTGAAAGACGCGGGCGATCACCTTGCGCTCGAACCACACCATGAACAGCACCGCGACCATGAGGACCGCGAACGTGGCCACGGTCTTGATGACCACCACCATGAACACGCCGAGATCGACGCCCTCAGCGAACAGGGGATCCCCGGCGGCGAGCAACCCGCGGATCATGGGGTCTCCATCCGTACGTCGTTGGCGAGTGCGTTGACGTCGATGAGGTCGGCGGCACCGAGGCCGCCGGTGTTGAACGGGACGAAGGCGTTGCCACGCGGGACGCCGTCGTCGGCCACAGCGTTGACCACGATGCGAGTGCGCCCGATCAGGCGCACGCTGCCGCCCGACTTCACGCCGAGGCGTTCGAGGTCGTACGGGTTCACATGCACGGTGGGCTCCGGCGCCAGCGGCGCCATCGACGGCGAGTGCTGCGTCAACGTGCCGTGGTCGTAGAGCGTTCGGGATGACACCAGGCGGAGCGCGTAGGCGTCGTGAGGTGGCGGCACCGGCTCGGTCGCGGTGGCCTCATAGGTCAGCGGCGCGGGCCGCTCGAGCGCGTCCTCGATCTCGTCCGCCGGTGCGGCCGCCTCCGCCGGCGCCTGCGCGGTGACCGGCACGGCGTGCGTCTCGACCTCGAGGATTCCCGGGGTGGCGGCCGGATCGATCGGCGGCGTGGCGGCATCGGGATCGTGACCGCCGACGTCGCTCGTCGCCACGGGCTCGGTCGCAGTCGGCACATGGGTAAGCGGCACGATGACGCCGTCGCGGTAATCGCGCGACCGAAGCAGCGCGCGGGTGACGCCATGGTGCGACGGCGCCAGCCGTTGGATCTCGTCGGTGAGGTCGTCGATGGTCTCGGTGCTGAAGCCACCCCCGAGACGGGCCGCGAGTTCGGCGGCGATCATCCAGTCGGGCCACGCCACCCCCGGCGGGGTGAGCTTCTGGCCAAGGCGAGAGACGCGACCCTCGATGTTCGTTGCGGTACCTGGTCGCTCGGCAAACGCGGCGGCGGGCAAGATCACGTCGGCGTGTTCCAGCGACGGTGTGGCAAAGAGGTCCACGCCGATCACGCTCCCCGCCCCGCTGAGGGCGCGCCGCGCCAGCTCACGATCGGGAACGTCGGCCAGGGGATCGGCGCCGAGCAGCACCAGGGCCTGAATCTTGCCCTCGGCCGCGGCGGCCAGGATTCCCGACGCGTCGGTCCCGCGCTCTTCGGGGACGACGCCCCACTCCTGCCCGAACCACTCACGCGCGGCATCGAGTGCGACCCGGCCGGGAAGCACACCAGGCGCCAGGCCCATGTCGAGCGCGCCGAGAACATTGCCGCGGCGCAGAGCGGGCAGGATGCGGGCACCGGGCAACCCGGTAGCGAGCAACCCGATGGCATCGGCGAGACCGTCCGCCGGTTCGGCCAGTGACGTGCGACCGGCGACGATGACGACACCGGGCTGCGCAAGCAGGCTGCGCGCTTCCTCGATGGTCGCCCGGCCAATCGGCCCGACATCGCCCGTGGCACCGTTGACCAGCGCGTGGGCCAGCGCGGCCACCTCGCCCGGTCGGTAGCCCAACCGGACCCGCGCGTGGCGGGTCAAGCCGGTGGCGCGTGGTGCGATCTCGATGATCGGCAACCCGCGGTCGATCGCGGCTGACCGGAGTCGCAGATACAGGACCGGAAGCTCTTCCTTCAGATCGGGCGCGAGCAGGATCAGCGCGGGCGCCGCGCACGCTTCCTCGATCGTGGCGCGCGGGAGCCCGAGGACGAGCTCGGCCGGCAGGCCGTCACCAAGTTGGGCGTCGACGTTGTCGGTGCCGATGACGCCCTTGGCCAACTTGGCCCACGCGTACGCGTCCTCGTTCGGCAGCCGGGCGCCGCCGAGGATGGCGACCGCGCCGGGCCCGAAGCGATCACGGGCGTCGCGGATCGCCTTAGCGGCCGCGTCGAGGGCCTCGCCCCACGCCACGTCGACCAGTTCGCCGTTCTTACGCACCTTCGGCGCGGTAATCCGCTCCGTGCTGTTGACGGCCTCGAAGCTGAAGCGACCCTTGTCGCACAGCCAGCCGTGGTTGACCGGCTCGGCATCGATGCCGAGGTAGCGCGTGAGCTTGTTGGCCGAGGACTGCACCGCGATACGGCAACCCACCGAACAGACGGTGCAGCTGCTCTCGACCTGCTCGAGATCCCAGGGCCGGGCGCGGAAGCGGTACGGCACCGCGGTCAACGCGCCGACCGGGCAGATCTGCACGGTGTTGCCGCTGAAGTAGGAGGCGAACGGGTGGTCGGGATACGTCGCCACTTCTAGGCGCTCACCGCGGTCGAAGAAGTCGATGAGCGGATCCCCGGCGATCTCGTCGGCAAAGCGCGTGCAGCGCGCGCACTGAATGCAACGTTCGCGGTCGAGCAACACCAGCGGCGACAACGCGATCGGCTTCTCGAAGTGACGCTTCTCCTCGACGAAGCGGGTCTCGCCGGGACCGAAGGCGAGCGTCTGATCTTGGAGGGGGCACTCGCCGCCCTTGTCGCACACGGGGCAGTCGAGCGGATGGTTGACCAGCAGGAATTCGAGAATGCCGTCTTGGGCCTTCTTGACGCGTGGCGTGTTGGTGAAGACCTCTTGGCCCTCGGCCACTTCGATGAAGCAAGCGGGCACGAGCATGGGCCCGCGCGGGCCGGTGACGTCGACGAGGCACATGCGGCACATGCCGACCGGCTTCATCCGCGGGTGGTAGCAGAACCGTGGGATGTAGACGCCGGCCCGGTCGGCGGCGGCGATGATGACCTCGCCCTCGCGCGCCTCCACCTCCTTGCCGTCGAGGATGATCTTCACGGTGCTCCCGGTCGGTTCAGCCACGGCGCTGACTCCAAGTCGCGGATTTGTGACGGACTGCCTCCAAGATCGAAATTCGGGTTGCAAAGTTGGTACAAATCGCACGCGACGCCCAACTTGGAGGCGCGTGGTTGCGAAACTGCAACTTGGAGAGGGGCCGCTCAGCCATAGGGGCACCCGCCGTCCTTGATGTGGACGAGGAAGTCGTCACGGAACATGTTGAGCGCGGAGCAGATCGGCATGGGCGACGACGGCCCGAGGAAGCAGATGGTGGTCATCGGGTACGGGAAGGCCAGGCCCGGCGCAATGTTGTCGGAGACGTCGAGCAGCAGGTCGAGGTCTTCCATGCGGCCGGAGCCGGACTCGATGCGGAACATGATGCGGTCGAGCCACCCGGTGCCCTCGCGACACGGGGTGCACTGCCCGCACGACTCTTTGGCGAAGAAGCGGGCCAGCCGCCACGCCGCCCGCACGGGACATGCGGTCTCGTTCATCACCACGACCGAGCCAGAACCGAGCATCGAGCCGCCGCCTCCCGGCAACGTTCCCTGCGCCTGCGCGACTTCGTCCTGACCCAGTGGAAGGTCGAGGTGCTGCGGGCCGAACCACGGTGACGACGCGCCGCCCGGAATGAACGCCTTCAGTTCCCCGCCGCCCTGGATTCCTGCGCCGTACACCGGCGCGTAGATGAGGTCGCGGAAGGTGGTCTTCACCATCTCGACCTCGTAATTGCCCGGCCGCTTCACCTGACCCGAGAGCGAGAAGATTCGAGTGCCGGTGGACCGGCCCGCGCCGAGTGCAGCGAACGCGGCGCCGCCGTTCATCACGATCCAGGGGATGTTGGCCATCGTCTCGACGTTGTTCACCACGGTGGGCTTGTTGTAGACGCCGATCGTGGCCGGAATGATCTTCGGCGGGACCTTGATGCGCGGGAAACCGCGCTTGCCCTCGAGGCTTTCAAGCAGCGCGGTTTCTTCGCCGCAGATGTACGCGCCGGCACCCGGGTGCACGAGCGCGTCGACCGCGAAGCCGGACGCGAGAACGTCGCGACCCACCGCGCCGTGCGCATACGCCTCGTTGAGCGCGGCCTGCATGCGCTCGATCCCGAGCGCGAACTCGCCCCGCACATACAGGAAGATCTGATCGCACTGCGTGGCGTACGCGGTTATCAGCGCGCCCTCGATGATCTGATGCGGGTCGCGCTCGATGAGCATGTGATCCTTGAACGTGGCCGGCTCGCTCTCGTCGCCGTTGACGACGAGGTAGTGGGGCCGCGGGAGCGCCATCGTCGTCTTCCACTTGATGCCGGCCGGGAAGCCGGCGCCGCCCCGGCCGAGGATGCCCGAGGTCTCAACTTCGGCCTGCACGTCCTCGGGCTTCATCGTCAGCGCCTTGCGCAGCGCTTCGTACCCGCCGGTGGCCAGGTAGCGCTCGAGCGTGTGGCTGTCGTCGTAGCGCAGCCGCGACGTGACGATCTTCGGTGCGTCGGTGACGGTCATGGAACCCGCGGCACCTCACGCCGTACGCGGTTGAGCGTGCCGTGCGCCGGCACCTCGTCGTCGAGCTTGCCCGACTCGAGATCGGCGACCAGCTGATCGAAGCCGCTGTTGGTCACGTTGCCGAAGAACCGCCAATTGACCGCGAGACACGGCGCTTCGTCGCACCGGGCGATGCACTCGACCTCTTCCAGCGTGAACCGTCCATCGTGCGACGTCACGCCAGGCCGCACACCGAGCTTCTCCTCGGCGTGGGCCAGCAACTCGTAGCCGCCGTTGAGGAGGCAGGCGATGTTCGTGCATACCGACACCAGCCAGCGTCCGACCTTGTCGGTGAAGATCATGTCGTAGAACGTCGCGGTGCCCATCACCTCGGCCGCGGTCAGACCGAGGAGCTCGGCGATGTGCTCGATGGCATCACCCGTGAGGTAGCCGTCCTGTTCCTGCGCGAGGTGGAGCAACGGGATGAGCGCAGACCGGGCGCCGGGATACACGGCGATCGTGTCCCGCGGCGCGAGTGAGGATGTCCCCCGACAACCGGCTCACTGGTCCGCCATCCTTCGGATGGCAGCCCACCCTGCGTCTGCCCGGTCGCCTTCCGGCTTCGCCTCCGGCTCCCTCATCGATCGACTTCCCCCATGACCGGGTCGACGCTCGAGATGATGGCGACCGCGTCGGCGACCAGCCCGCCGCGCATCATGGTGGGCAGCGTCTGAAGGTTGACGAAGGACGGTCCTCGAATGTGGAGCCGATACGGCTTGGGGCCTCCGTCGGATACGAGGTAACAGCCCAGCTCACCGCGCGGGGACTCGATGGCGACGTAGGTCTCGCCCTCCGGAACCTTGAACCCCTCGGTGAACAGCTTGAAGTGATGGATCAGGGCTTCCATCGACTGGTCGATGCGCGCCCGCGGCGGCGGGGTGACCTTGGCGTCCTGGATGCGGTAATCACCGGGCGGAACTTTGTCGACGATCTGGCGGACGATCTTGATCGACTCGCGGATCTCGTTGAGCCGGATCGCGTAGCGGTCGAACGAGTCGCCGTAGGTACCGACCACCACGTCGAAGTCGACCTGGTCGTAGAACTGGTACGGCATGTCGCGGCGCAGATCCCATGCGATGCCGGTGGAACGAAGGATGGGGCCCGTCGCCGAAAGCGCGATGGCCTGTTCGGGCGTCAGGACACCGACGCCCTCGGTGCGCTCCCGAAAGATCGGCTGCCCGGTAAGCAACTCGTCGTACTCGTCGAGGCGGGGCCCGATCCGGTCGCACAGTTCGAGAACGTCGGCTTCCCACCCGTCGGTCAGGTCGGCGGACACGCCGCCCACCCGGATGTAGTTGTGGTTCATGCGCAGCCCGGTGACTTTCTCGAAGAAGGAAAGAACCAGTTCGCGCTCGCGCCAGCCGTAGATCATCATCGACACCGCGCCCAGGTCCATGCCGTTCGTGGCCATGAACAGGAGGTGCGAACTGATGCGGTTGAGCTCGCACATCAGCATGCGGATCCACGTCGCCCGGGGAGGAACGTCGATGCCGAGCAGCTCCTCGGCCGCGAGGGCGAACACCAACTCGTTGAACAACGGCGAGAGGTAGTCCATGCGCGTCACGTTCGTGCCCTCTTGCACATACGTGAGCTCTTCGCCGGTCTTCTCCATACCAGTGTGCAGGTAGCCGATGATCGGCTTGGTCCTGAGGACCGTCTCGCCGTCGAGCTCGAGCATGAGTCGCAGCACGCCGTGGGTGCTCGGGTGCTGCGGACCCATGTTGATGATCATCGTCTCGTCTTCGAAGAACTCGACGTTGGTGTCCTCGACGTCGACCGCAACGCCCTCGGGGAGGCGCAGGACCGCACCGATCTCGCGACCCAGCTCCTCGGGCGTGGTGATGTTCCGCGGGCGCATTTCCTGCGCGCCTTCGGACGTCTCGGCGATGAGATCGGCGTCGATGTCGGTCATCGGGTGTCCGGAGGTGCTTTGAACTGCACGGGGATGCGGCCCACCGAGTAGTCCTTGCGCAGCGGGTGACCTTCCCAGTCCTCGGGCATGAGGATCCGGGTCAGATCGGGATGGTCGACGAAGGCGATGCCCATGAGGTCGAACACCTCGCGCTCCATCGCCTCGGTGCCGGGATACAAGTCGAACAGCGACGGGATCTGCGGATCGTCGCCGGGCACCTGCACGCGGATGCGCACGCGGCGCGGCGGCTCGAATGACAGCAGGTTGACCACCAACTCGAAGCGCTCGGCGGTAACCCCCTCGGGCAAAGCCCGGCCCGGGTGGGTGAGATAGTCGGTGGCGCAAACGTCAGCGCACATCACGAAGCCGTCGTCGCGGTACTTGCTGACGCTGGCGACGTAGTCATCGCGAGTGACGTGCACGACCTCGGCGACGAGAGCGGTCATACGTAGATCGGCCGCCGCTGCGTGAGTTCACCGGTGCGGATCTTCTCGTGCAGCGTGAGGATCGCGTGGATGAGGGTTTCCGGCCCCGGCGGGCACCCCGGCGCATAGACGTCGACCGGCACGACCTGATCGACGCCTTGCACGATGGCGTAGTTGTTGAACATGCCACCGCTCGACGCGCAGACACCCATCGAGATGACCCACTTCGGCTCCATCATCTGGTCGTAGACCTGACGCAGGACCGGTGCCATTTTCTGCGACACCCGGCCGGCCACGATCATGAGATCGGCCTGGCGGGGCGAGGCGCGGAAGACCTCCATGCCAAAGCGGCTGAGGTCGAAGTTGGCCGCGCCCGTGGCCATCATTTCGATGGCACAACAGGCGAGGCCGAACGTCGCCGGCCAGACGCTGTTGCGGCGCGCCCACTTGACGAGATCTTCCAGCGTCCCAGTGAGGAAGTTGTGGTTGAGGTCTTCCAGGCCCATCGGCGGATTCCTCTACGCCGCGTCGCGTCCGATGCGGCGGATCGTGGATGTGCTTGTGCGTTCGCCGGTGATGACACTCGGCCGCCGGCCCCGCAACGCCGGACCCCAGTCGAGCGCGCCCTGGCTGATGAGGTACATGAACGACACGAACACCGCGACTGCGAACACCGCCATCTCGATGAGGCCGAACAGTTCGAGCTGGCGGAAGATCACCGCCCACGGATAGAGGAAGATGATTTCGATGTCGAAGATGATGAAGATCATCGCGACCAGGTAGAAGCGCACCGGGAACCGCTCGGCGGGCTCGCGGGTCGGCACGATGCCGCACTCATACGGCGCCGACTTGGCATTGGTCGGCCGTTGCGGTGCGAGCAAGCCCGACGCGATGAACGAGAGCCCGGCGAAGAGACTGGCCAGCACCAGCAGCGTGAAGATCGGCAGGTACTCGGCCATCAGCGGTCAACCACCCTCTACACGTTCACCGGTTCGGGAGTGAGGTCGACGCTGGGTTCGTTCTCGGCCGCTTCCCTCGCAGCCCAGATCTCCTTGTCGCGCCGATGAAGCACGTTGCACGCGATCCCGAAGATCAGGAACGACGACACCGCGATGACGAACGGTGGGAACCGCACGCTGCCGAGGTCTCGCACCATCACCACCGAGATGACCGGCTGTCGGACGTCGGGAACCGCGGGCGGCGGGCTCCCACCGAGGTCGGGCTGTTTGAGCACCGGCCGGACCTGGACCACGTCCCAGTGCGGGGAGTGGCGCAGGAAAATCTTGTGCTCGCGGATGGAGAACAGCTCGTTGTCACCACCCTTGCGATACCCGGCAACGCGGACGTACTCCTCGGGGCTCGAGAAAATCGGCGGGAACTTCTTGCTGGCCTCCGATGGTCCCGACTCGCCATGGGCCGGTGGGCCGGAGGGCTTGACGAGGAGGCTGTCGACCGCGGCCTGGGCATCGGCCAGCTCGGGCGACTCGGGTGGCAACGCCTGCCACCCAGAGGGAAAGCCGCCGACCGCCCCAACCGTGGACGCGCTCAAGTCGCCGGTGATGACCTCCCGCGGCTTCCACGACGGGTCCCTGCCCTTGAGACCGATCCCGTAGACCATCCACAGCACCGCCATGACTCCCATCCACCCGGCGAAGCCGGCGATCGCCAGGAGGAATCCCATGCGCGCACCCAAGTTGGTGGCAAGGATCAGATACACGCTGCCCGGCAAAATCAGTACCGCGGCGATCAGGATGGCGGCTCCGCGGATCTGGGGATCCCAGGTGAGACCGAGAATGGCGTGCAGTTCACTCAAGGCAGGCTCCGCTCATACTCGACGATGGCCATCATCTGTTCGGGAGTCAGTATTCGGGCGAAGCCGGGCATGCGGCCAGTGCCGACACCCCGGGTGCCGTAGGCCTTGCCGAATTCCGAACCGGTCATGAGGAAATCAAGCTGGTCTTCGAGGCTCGGGAACTGACGGATGGCATCGCCATGGCTCAGGTTCGGCCCGAACGCTCCGCTGCCAGCGACCTCAGGCTCGCCGTAGGACCAACCCTTCGTATGGCAGCGCGCGCAATTGGTGTTGAAGAGGACCGAGCCGTCACCGGGACTCTTGCCGGAACCCTTGGCTTCGGTCTCGGCCTCGGTCGCGGCGCGCTTGATCGCGTCGGCGTCGCTGATCTGGATGCTGGCGATATACGCCAGCACGTCGGTGACCTGCTGCGCATTCATCGGCCCGCCGCCTTCGATTCCCCAAGCCGGCATCGGTGTGTTGGCCCGCCCGTAGATGACGATTGTCTTGAGTTCGTCCTCTGAGAACCGTTTGAGCGCCGTGTCGAGCGCTGGCACCTGCCACTGGACCGAGCGGCTGCGGCCGAGGTAGTCGGTGATTGCGAACTTCGTGACGCCGCCCTCGCCTTTGGCCCCGTGGCAACCGCCGCAACCGAAGTGGCCGACGTTGCCTTCCGGCAGCGGGGAGTCGGTGGGCTGGAACAAGGTGAACCCGCGACTCGCCGCCCGCTTGTCGAAACCCCTAACGGCACCGGCCTGCCGCGACGGTTCCGTGAGCCAGTACAGCGGGAGCCCGACGGCGACGAGGGCACTAAGGATGAGCGACCACCCGAGCACGCGGTCGAGCCGCGGCCCCTCCAGCGCTTCGTCGTCGAGATACGGACGACGGTTGGGCGCCAGTTCCATCTCGGAGCCCGCGCCACCGCCGGTGCGGCCGAGGTGGAGCAGCAGGTAGCCGCCCCACCCGACGAGGATCACCACCACGACGGCGAGGCCGAGACGCTGCTGCGTCGTGACACCGAGAAGACTGAACACTGTGGTCAGGCGCAATGCGGGCCTTCCGCCTCCTGGCCAGTGGTGTTAGTGCCGACCGGGGGCCCCAGAATCAGCGACCCGGTGTCGATGCTGACGTTGCCGCCGCCGATCTCGATCGGGAAACGGTCGAGGCCCCGCGGCGCCGGGCCGCCCTTCTTCTCACCGGCGCGGTTGTACTTCGAGCCGTGGCAAGGACACTCGAACCACTGCGCGCTCTGACACCATGGGACCCGACAGCCGAGATGCACGCAGCGCTGGTAGAGCGCCACCAGCCCCGACTCCATGCCCGGCAGGAGGGACGCGGCATACACGTCCTTGGCCTTGCCGATCTCGGCGGCGGGATAGGCGGTGAGATAGGTCCGCGCCTCGGCGATATACACCGGCTGCTTGCTGCTCGCGATCGTCGCCTTGATGTCGCTGAGCTTGCCGGCGCGGATCTTGCCGCCGAAACCCTTGGCCGGCGGCGGCCACAGAAACCCGACCATGCTGGCCGCGGCGAACCCCGCGACGCTGAGCGCCGTCAGGTTGATGATGCCGCGATTGAGGAACTGCCGCCGGGTGACGGCGATTGCCTCGAGATCGGGCGCCGCGGCCGGCACCGGGGGCGGCGGCGGCTCGACGGGAACCAACTCGCCGCCGCGCCTCTCCAGCACCGCGGCGCGTTCAAGGTCGCGTCCAGTGCGCGACTCGGCGTCGGTGCCCTGCTCCAACGGGTTGCCTCGGTCGCGATCACGGGTTTCGCGGTTGAGGAACCCGATCGCCCGCGCGCCGTCGCGCCGCGACAGCGTGGTGAACATGAACACCAACGCAAGGAGCGCGACGACCGCAATGCCGACGATGAGGGTTGCGTTCATCTAAAGATCGAAGATGTCATGGACGCCCTGGCGCCACGGGAATATGAAGTTGAAGCCCTCACCGCGGAAGAAACACCCGATGATCACGAGGATGGCCCAGAACATCAGGAAGACCGTCATGAGCGCGATGGCGAACTTACGGTCTTCGGGCTTGTTGCTGGGATTCTTATCGATGAACCCCGCGAACATCAGTGCCACCAACGCGATCGTGGGCACCATCACGCCCGCCACCATCGGGTGGAGCATCGTGAGCAGTTCTTGGAGCCCGAGGAAGTACCAGGGCGCCTTCGAGGGGTTCGGCGTGCGATTGAAGTTGGCCATGCCGAGAAGCGGGGCGTTCACGAACACCGAGAACACGAGCAGGAATGCCGTCATGGCGAGGGACGCGGCGAACTCGACCACGAGCAGGTGGGGCCACGTGTGGACCTTGTCGGTGGGGAGCGCCTTGACGTCCTGGATCGAACCGGCCTTGACGACGGTCAGCAGACGCTGGGTGTGGCCCCCCGGGCCGGCGGCAACGATCGGCGGCGCCGCAGTTGCCACGGCGGTCGCGGCGGCGGCCGGCGTGGCGGCTTCACCGGTAAGGAGACGGCCGGGAATCTTGTCGGGGTCTTCGGCCGCGCCCGCAGGCGCGTCGCCCTCGGGCGGCGCGTCGCCGCCGCCCTTCGATGCCTGAAGCGCGGCGCGGCGCTCCGCCGCTCGCTTGAGGAGATGCTCGGGTACTTCAGCCATAGCTCGTCGCCTCCTCTCTACAGCGGTCCGCTCAAGCCGCCGTCCTTACGGACGCGCCAGAAGTGGATGGCCATGAAGATCACGATGATGAAGGGGAAGAACAGGACGTGGAGTACATACCACCGCAACAGCGTCTCGGTGCCAATATCGACGCCTCCGAGCAGGACGAACTTCACCTGCGAACCGAACACCGGCGTGTAGCCGCCCATGTTGGTGCCAACGGTCACCGCCCACAGCGCCAGCTGGTCCCACGGCAACAGGTAGCCGGTGAATGACAGCAGCAGGGTGAGCAATAAGAGCACCACGCCGACGACCCAGTTGAACTCGCGGGGCGGCTTGTACGCGCCGTGGTAGAAGACGCGGCTCATGTGAAGGAAGACCGAGATCACCATGAGGTGGGCGGCCCACCGGTGCATGTTGCGCACGAGTAGTCCGAATGTGATCGAGGTCTGCAATTGCTTGATGTCGTCCCACGCCTGCGCCGCGGTCGGTCGGTAGAAGAACATCAGGAAGATCCCGGTGACCGTCAACATGATGAACAAGAAGAACGACAGGCCACCGAGGCAGAGCGTGTAGCTGACCTTCACCGCGTGACGCTTCACCTTCACCGGGTGCAGGTGGTACAGCACGCTGTTCATGACGACGTAGGAGCGGTTGCGGGGGCTGTCGGTGTAGCCCTTGCGGAAGATCGAGCCGGGGCGGAAGATCGACGTCCAGACCTGCCCACCCTGCAGGTTGCCCACGGCGTCCGACGCCCGCTTCGCGAGGCGCTGCCCGATGGGTTGACGCCCGCTGCCGTTCCCGTTTCCGTTCCGTGCCATCGCGTCTCCTAGAACCGCATCCCGTAGGCGTATCCGTGGTTGTTGTCGCGCTGGTGGCGGTCGCCGTCTCGGGGCGCTACGCCCGTCTTGCCCAGGATGATCACGCCGGTGGGGCACCGATCGACGCACAACGCACAACGGGTGCACACGTCCTCGTCGACCACGAAGATCACGTGGTCGTCGGGATCGAGGCCCGGCTGCTCGGTGTTCATCGCCTCCTGGACCGCCTCGGGCGTGAGCATGTGGATGCACTTCCAGGGGCAGATGTCGACACAGCCCTCGCACATGATGCATTCGGACTGGTCGATGTGGAGGAACTGCTTGGGCTTGACCGCCTTGGCCAGCTCGTCGGTGTCGACCTCACGTAGGACGTAGTCGTCGCGGAACGCCGGGAGCGGCGGGTTGGCGTCGGTCTTGGCCACCTAGCCCCCCTCGCCTGCTGGCTGCACCGGCCGCAACAGAGGTCGGCCGTACGCGGACATCTCAACCTCGGTGCCCGCCGCCTTCTTGCCCCGCTTCTGCCACCACGACCAGCCGAAGAGCTGCGCGCCGACCAGGACGCCGTAGATGACCGTGACCAGCACATCGCGCAAGACCTGCGCGGTGATGATGAACGAACCGCTCGGGAGCGGGACGCCGTTCGGGAACAGGAGGTAGGGCGGGTCCATCAAGTTCTTGAGCGGGCCGATGAGCAGCCCGCCGATCGGGATGCCGATCGTGTCGTCGCGCCACTGGAACTCGTTGTCGGCCATGGCGAGGAACTGGTGCGGCACCACGCCGTACGCGATGAACAACAAGGCGAAGACGAAGGTGGCCGCGACGAACGCTTCGCCCCACGTGAGGGGCTGGCCCACCGGACGGCGTCGGGCCACGAGTACGAGCAGGCCACTCATGGCCAGGGTGACTGCGATCGAGACGAGGAATGCGGTCATGACTCGGGGTCCTCGACTCCTCTCCGCGTGGGCGTTTACCGGCTCGTGAATCCGCTCACATACTACCTCCGTCAACGCACGACGCCAGGTGAGCGGCGCGCCGGTTCTAGCACCTGGCCCGCCGGGTGTCCTAGTCCTCGGAACGCGCCGATTCCCCACGTCGCTTCCGCTCGGGCTACGTTGCGGCCGTGCCTGAGGTCCCCGAGCACCTTTTGCGCCGATCCCGCGAGCGGCGGGAGGCGCTAGGTATCGCTACTGGTGACGCGCCTGCCACGCCTGCGGGCGACGCGCCTGCGGCCGCGCCCGCCCCTGCGGAGGGTGCCACTCCGGCGCCAGCCGCGGCGGCGACGCCCGCGGTCATCGAGGCTCCGGCCGCCCCGGTGGGGCCTTCGCCCGCGGTGCTCATGCTGGCCGAGGCCCGCCAGCGCCGGATCCCCACGTGGGTGTTCCCGGTCCTGGTCGCCCTGCCCCTCTGGGCTGTCCTCTACATCGGTGCCTTTGGCAGCCACAAGCACGTCGAGGCCGAGACCCCTGAACAGGTCGGCGCCCGCGTGTACTCGGGCAGCTGCGGCACCTGCCACGGTGCGGCGGGCCAGGGTGGGGCTGGGCCCCGGCTGGCCGGCGGCGAAGCCGCGCTGACGTTCCCCGACGAAGCCGACCACATCGAATGGATCAGGACCGGTTCGCAGACCAAGCCCAGGGGCACGCCCTACGGCGACCCCGCCCGCGCCGGCGGTCAGCGCGCCGTGACCTCGGGCGGCATGCCCTCGTTCGCGGGCACACTCACCGCCGAAGAGATCGCGGCGGTGGTGCAGTACGAACGTGAGAATCTGTAGAGCGTGAATGAACAGGCCCGCGACGTCCTCGTAGTCGGGGGCGGGCCCGCTGGTGCTGCTTGCGCGTATTGGCTCGCAGAAGCGGGCCACGACGTACTCCTCCTGGAGAAGAAGCGTTACCCGCGCGAGAAGACCTGCGGCGACGGGCTGACGCCGCGGGCCGTCAAGGAACTCGAGTCGATGGGACTGGCCGACTCGCTGGCGGAGCACCACCGCTTCGATGGCTTGCGTTCGATCGCCTTCGGGCGGACGTTGGAGCTGAAGTGGCCGGCGCACCCGGACTTCCCCAGCTACGGCTACGTGATCACGCGCAAGGACCTCGACCAACTCGTTGCCGAGCGAGCGGTGAAGAGCGGGGCGACGTTGTGGGAGGAGTCCGAGGCCACCGCGCCGGTGGTCGCGGGCGGCCTCGTGCGCGGCGCGGTAGTGAAGCGCAAAGAGACCGGTACGACCGAGGAAGTTCGCGCCAGGTACATCGTGGTCGCCGACGGGTCGCTGTCGCGGTTCGGGCGCGCGCTCGGGACGACGCGCAACCGCGCCTATCCGCAAGGGATGGCGATCCGCGGCTACTACGAGTCGCCGCGTCATGACGAGCCCTGGATCGAGAGTCACCTCGATGTGCGCGACAAACACGGCAACGTATTGCCGGGGTACGGCTGGATCTTCCCGGTAGGCGATGGTCGGGTCAACGTCGGCGTCGGCCTGCTGTCCACGTTCAACCAGTGGAAGTCGGTCAACACCTCCCACCTGATGGAAGCGTTCGTCGACTGGGCCCCCAAGTCGTGGGAGTTGTCACCCGAGACGTCATGCGGGCCACCGACGGGGGGCCGGCTGCCGATGTCGTTGTCGGTGGGCCCCCGCGTCGGACCCACATGGCTCGTGGTCGGTGACGCCGGCGGCGCGATCAACCCGTTCAACGGCGAAGGCATCGCCTACGCGTACGAGACCGGGCGGATGGCGGCCGACGCGCTGGACGTCGCGCTGCGAACCGGTGACGGGCTGGCGCTGCGCGCCTACGAAGCGCGGCTCAACGCTGAGTACGAGCTGTACTACAAGGTGGCGCGCGCATTCGTGAAGCTCATCGGCAACCCGCAAGCGATGCGGTTGCTCGTCTCCACTGGCATGCGCAGCCGCACCCTGATGGAGTGGATACTGCGCATCATGGCCAACCTGTTGCGGCCCGACGAGCTCGGGCCGGCGGAGGCGGCGTACAGAGCGGTGGCCGCGCTGGCGCGGGCTGCGTAGCCCTACTCGTCGCCGGTTGTGACGAGTAGCTGCAAATTGACCTGGCCGCGCGTGGCGTTCGAGTAGGGGCACACCTTCTCGGTGGCCTCGACCAACGCTTCGGCGCCAGCTTGGTCGACGCCGTGGATCTCGGCGTGCAGGGCGACCTCGATGATGAAGCCGCCCTCGCTGTTCATCCCGAGGGTCACCTTCGCGGTTACGGCCGAGTCGTCCAGCGCTACCTTCTGCCGCCGCGCGACGTGGAGCAGAGCACTGTGAAAGCACCCGGCATAGCCGGCGGCGAACAGCTGCTCGGGATTAGTGCCCTCACCGCCGGCGCCACCCAGTTCCTTCGGCGTGACCAGCATGATGTCGAAGGCGCCGTCGGACGTCGCGGTGCGCCCGTTGCGTCCTCCCCATGCAGTGGCTTCGGCGGTGTAGATCGCGTCCATGAACAGGCACGCTAACGACGGACGTCGGGCGCCGCTTCGAGCGGGCCGATCCGCGTGCCGAATTCGGCGTCGCAGAACGCGTAGAAGGCCGCAGCGCGATCGCCGATCGACGGACCCGCCGGTGTGCGGCCGGCGTGGAGCGTGAGCCGGACGAAGCCGCCGAGCGCGGATGGCCCTGCTTGAACCCAGGCGTGCGGTTCGGCTTCCTCGGTCGCCCAGCGCCACGCGCCGCCCCATGCAAGCCCGGTCCGGTCGCGTGCCTCGACCCGGTCCGGAATCATCCGCCACGTCCCGCCGCCGCGGCGCGCGTCGGCCGTCTCGACCACCAGTCGCTCGAAGTCGACGGCCCGGTAGTCGAGGTCGAGCCCGGCCACCAACGCCTGGTTGAGCAGATCTATCGGCAGATCCTCGATACCTCGCGCGATCGCGTTGAGGCCGGCGCCGAGTCGCGGGTTTAGCTCCGTCGGCCGGAAACCGTCGGCAGTCATCACGCCGTCGACCGTGAACGCGCCGCGGAAGTCGACCCGTCGCCGCAGCTCAGCGCCGACCCGGCGGGCGATGTCGCGCATGTGCTCCCGATCGAGCTCGGGCGGATCCCAATAGGTCGCCGCGCCTGCGTAGAAGAACTCACTTCCGCGGCGGAGGGTAACCATCTCGACGGGTCGAAAGGCGGCGACGTACTCGGGGAAGACCATGCCGTGAATGCTGCACGGGATGCCTTCGAGGAACGGCATCACCCGCACAAAGTCACAGTGCGCGGCTAGCTCGGCCCGGGCCGCAGGGCCATCAGCTTCAGTGCGCATCCACCGCGTCAGGTCGCCGCCGCCGTGGAACCCGTCGCGTGCGTCGCCAGCCCACACGACCCCCGTCTCGTCAACCAGGTCGTCGAGTGCGACGACGCGCGACGAAGCGCGCGGGACACCGGAGGCGTCCCACAACTCGTCGGCCAGCACTTTGTCCTCCAGCGCAACCCACGCCGGCGGCCGGTAGGCGAGACAGGCGCGGCCGGCGACGTCGGCCAGCTCATTGAGGAACGTGCCGACTACGAGCGCCTCGCCATGAGGATCGAACCGGTCGAGAGTGGCGCGTACGTCAGCCGGCAACGCGCGGAGGCCGGCCATGCCGGCGCGGATCGCCTCCATGGGCGTGGTCCCGGAGATGTCCAGGGCAACCCACTCGGCGGCGGGCAGGCTCCCCGTTCCCATCCCCTCGCCGATCACCAGGAACTCGATGGCGCCGAGCGCCCTCAGCGCCTCGATCCGCTCGCCGGCACCCGCCACCGGAATACCGGTGACGACGACCTTGCGGCCCGCGAACAGCGGCCGCAGGAGCTCCTGCCAGTACGCCGCCTCCATCGCCGGACGGTAACGCCGCGCGTCGGTGCGCAGTCTCGTTTTTGGCTACTGAGCACCGACACTTGGGCTTCGCGAGCCTCGGCACGGCTGTGACCGATGTCCTATTTACTTTGTTAACGGTGTTAGGTTAAGACGATTCACATGCTTCTTGATCGCCTGGCCCGCTTCGTCGTCCGC
The DNA here is from genome assembly GCA_963742585.1 of uncultured Actinomycetes bacterium. Taxonomy (GTDB): domain Bacteria; phylum Actinomycetota; class Acidimicrobiia; order Acidimicrobiales; family JACDEA01; genus JACDEA01. Next base: position 716,075 of record CAVUMI010000006.1, on the reverse strand, counting down.
CGCCGCCGCCTCGTTCTCGTCGCCAGCCTGGCCACCTTCATCGCCGCCGGCGTCATCGGCGGGAGCGTGGTGGGCAAGCTCAAGTCCGGCGGGTTCGAGGACCCGAAAGCGGCATCCACCCGCGCCGCGAACCTGCTCGACGACCGCTTCGGCGGTGGCGAGCCCAACGTGATCTTCCTCATCACGGCCAAGGGCAGCAACGTCGACACGCCGGAGGTCGCCGCCGCCGGCATCGCCCTCACCCAGCGGGTGGCCAAGGAGGCGGGCGTCGAGGCGGCGTTGGACTACTGGAGCCTCGGATCGCCCCCGCCGTTGCGCAGCGCGGACGGCAGCCAGGCGCTGGTGTTTGTGCGCGTCGGCGGCGAGCAGGACGAAGTCATCAAACGAGTCAAGACGCTGCTCCCGGACTACGTCGGCGACCGTGGCCCCATCAAGGTGGAGGCGGGCGGGCAGGGCCCGCTCTACGAGGAGGTCGGTTCGACCATCGAAAAGGATCTCCAGCGCGCCGAATTGACTGCGTTCCCGATCGTGCTCCTGCTTCTCATTCTGGTATTCGGCAGCGTGATCGCCGCGTCCCTGCCGTTGGCCATCGGCGTGTTCGCCATCATCGGCACGTTCTTCGTCCTGCGGATGCTGACGTTGCTCACCGACGTCTCGATCTTCTCGCTGAACCTCACCACCGCGATGAGTCTCGGGCTCGCAGTCGACTACAGCTTGTTCATCGTCTCCCGGTTCCGCGAGGAAGTGCAGAGCGGGTACACCGTCGAGGACGCCGTGGTGCGGTCCGTGCAAACGGCGGGACGCACCGTGCTCTTCAGCGCGGCGACGGTGGCCATTTCGCTCGGCGCCCTGCTGATCTTCCCGATGTACTTCCTGCGGTCGTTCGCCTACGCCGGGATCGCGGTGGTCGCGGTTGCCTCGGTGGGCGCGGTCGTAATCCTGCCCGCGATGCTCGCTGCACTCGGGGAGCGGGCGGCCCAGGCTCGGTGGGGCCGACAGAAGCCCGTCGGTGAAGGCTTCTGGCACCGGGTCGCCATTGTGGTGATGCGGCGGCCGCTGCCGATCGCCACCGCGGTGATCGCGTTGCTCCTGTTCCTCGGCGCACCGTTCCTCAACATCAAGTTCGGCCTGCCCGACGACCGGGTGCTGCCGAAGTCAGCGGTCGGCCGTCAGGTCCACGATCAACTCCGCAACAACTTCAGCGCCCAGGAGGGCGCACCGATCTCGGTCGTCGCGCCCGACGTCGAGACGCCCACAGAAAAGTCAGGCGCGGTCGAGAACTACGCAACCAGGCTCTCAGCGTTGACGGGTGTGGCGCGGGTGGACGCGTTCACCGGCTCATACATCGGCGGCCAGAAGGTGTTGGGCGCGAACCCGACCTCGTCCCGTTTCCTTAGCAACGGCAGGGGCACATGGCTGTCGCTGGTTTCGAAGGTCGAGCCGATCTCGGCCGATGGTGAGCAGCTCATCAAGTCGGTGCGAGCCGTTCCTGCACCGTTCGACGTCTTGGTCGGCGGCCAGTCGGCGCAGCTCGTCGACTCCAAGGCGTCGTTGTTCTCCCGGCTTCCGTGGGCCGGCCTGCTGATCGCGCTGGTGACTTTCACCGTGCTGTTCCTGATGTTCGGCAGCGTGCTGGTGCCGGCCAAGGCGGTCGTACTCAACCTTCTCAGCCTCACCGCGACGTTCGGCGCGATGGTGTGGATCTTCCAGGAAGGCCACCTCTCTGGCTTCTACAACTTCACCCCGACCGGTGTCATCGACACGACCACGCCCATCCTGATGTTCTGCGTGGCCTTCGGGTTGTCGATGGATTACGAGGTGTTCCTGCTGTCCCGCATCAAGGAAGAGCACGACCGCGGCAGTGACAACCAACAGTCGGTCGCCGTTGGGCTCGAGCACACCGGCCGGCTGGTCACCGCCGCGGCCGCGCTGCTCGCCATCGTGTTCCTCGCGATGACCACGTCGAACGTGGCGTTCATCAAGCTGTTCGGCCTCGGGCTGGCAATGGCCGTGGTGATGGACGCCACGCTGATCCGCGGCACGCTCGTTCCCGCCTTCATGCGGCTGGCCGGCAATGCCAACTGGTGGGCGCCGGCGCCGCTGCGGCGGATCCACAACCGGTTCGGCATCTCGGAATCGGTCACACTGGCGCCGATGGGGGACGAGGGTTATCGCCGGGGCGTGGTGAAGGCGGCGAGGGCGTGCTCAACGCCGGACGAGCTCTTTGCCCTACTTGACGAGGAGAGCCTTACCGTCGACGAACTGCTTGGCTGGGGCGCCCCCGCCAAGTTGCTGCAGAGGACGTCATAACACCGGCCCAGCGCTCCCGGGCCCGCCGCGGTGATGGTCTGCTGCTGCGCGACGAGATCCTCGAGGCGGCGACGAAGGTGCTGGCCGAGACGGGCAGCGAACAAGCCATGTCGATCCGGGCCGTGGCCGATGCGGCGGGCGTCACGGCGCCGTCGATCTACATGCACTTCGCCGACAAGACCGACCTCGTGTATGCCGTTTGCGAGCGACACTTCGCCGAACTCGACGCCCACGTCGAGGCCGCGGTGGCTGGGATCGCCGATCCGCTAGCGCGGTTGGCCGCCCGAGGTCGCGCGTACATCAACTTCGGCCTCGACCACGCCGAGGAATACCGGGTGCTGTTCATGGCCACGGGAGCGCCGGCGGACTTCACGCCCGAGAAGATGGGTGAGATGGCAGGGTTCGACCATCTCACCGCCAACGTGCAGGAGTGCATCGACGCCGGCGTGATCAACGCCGACGACCCCGAGCTGATCTCGGTCGGCCTTTGGTCTCTGGTGCACGGCGTCACATCGCTGCTGGTCTCACGCCCCACGTTCCCGTGGCCGCCGGTCGACGAGCTGGTCGATCACGTCCTCAGCGTCTACGCCGCCGGTCTCGGCTCCCATTCGCCTTGAGGCGAGCGGCCGCACTGCTCGCGCTGGCTGCGCTCGCGGCAGCGGGCTGCGGGTCCGACGACGACCAAGTCGCCGCCCCCTCCGCGGTACGCACGAGCGGCCCGCTCCGAGCCGGCGTCCATCGCTTGGCCGCGTTCGAGCCGCCGATGCGGCTCGAGGTCACCGATGACGGCTGGTACGCGGCTGAGCCGATGGCGACATTCGTCGCCCTCAATCGCTACCCGGCGCGTGAAAACGACTACGTCATCGCCTTCCGGCCAGCGGCCGTCTTCGAGCCGAACACGCTGAACGCCGGGCCGGTGCCTCCGCAGTTGGCCCAGTGGCTCCACGACCGCCCGGGGTTCACCGCCAGCCCTATCGAGAGTGTGACGGTGACCGGCCGCACGGCGCAGCGACTCGACGTCGAGGTCTCCGGTCCCGCCGAGCAGGTGATCGCCCCTGTCCCGGACAACGAGAACTACCGCTTCTCCGCCGGTGACCGCATTCGCTTTTGGGTCATCGACGTTGACGGCCCCGTCATCGTGTCGGCATCGGCGCCCGGTGACGGCTTCGATGCGTTCCTACCGCGAGCGGAACGCGTCGTGTCGTCGCTCCGGTTCGGCTGAGGGCAAGCCCGCTAGCCGACCGCGGTGATCGTCTGGGCAATCTCGTCCGCAGTATGGGCCAGGCTCGGGAACAGCGCCTCGTACTGACCGGGAGCGAGGGCGATACCGCGGTCGAGCAGGTGATGGAACAGCTGCGGGTAGTCCGGTACCGAGATACCGATGAGGGTCGCAACCTGGCGGACCTCGGCATCGGGTCCGAGCGCGCCGGCCAGCCCGGTAGCCAGCGCGGTGGCGGTCGCCTTCAACGCCTCGAACGAACCGGCGTCGAGCAGTTCGAGAACCGCAAGCCCGGCTGCGGTAGCGACAGGATTCCCCGACAGCGTCCCTGCTTGGTACACCGGGCCGAGGGGAGCCAGCACCTCCATGACGTCGCGGCGGCCACCGAAGGCAGCCAGCGGCAGTCCACCGCCGATGACCTTGCCGAAGCACCAGAGGTCGGGGGCCACACCGAAGAGCCCTGAGGCACCCGCCGGTCCAACGCGAAAGCCGGTGATGACCTCGTCGAAGATGAGCAACGCGCCGGCCTGATCGCACGCGGCACGTAGGCCGGCGAGGAACCCATCGGCTGGCGGCGTCACACCGTGGTTCGCCGCGATCGGCTCGACGATCACCGCGGCGACATCGCCGTCGATTTCGGGCACGACGTTGTATGGGGCAACCACCGTGTTGGCGACCATGTCGCGTGGGACACCGGCCGACGCGGGAAGCGCCAGCGTGGCCATGCCGCTTCCGCCGGCGGCCAGCAACCCGTCGCTATGACCGTGGTAGTTGCCGTCGAAGATGACGACCTTGTCGCGACCAGTGAAACCGCGCGCCACCCGCACCGCGCTCATGGCCGCTTCGGTACCGCTGGAGACGAGGCGCAGCATGTCGCAGCCGGCGACGCGCTCACAGATCGTCTCGGCCAGCAGGACCTCGCGCTCGGTCGGCGCGCCGTACGTCGTACCGTCGTGCGCTGCGCGGCGTATCGCCTCGACGACCTTCGGATGAGCGTGACCGAGGATCGACGCGCCGTAGGACTGGACGTAGTCGATGTAGCGGCGACCTTCGACATCCCACACGTAGGCGCCCTCGGCCCGGGACACGAAGTACGGCGTGCCGCCGACGGACTTGAACGCTCGCACCGGCGAGTTCACACCACCGGGAATGACCTCCTGCGCGCGCTTGAACAGGCCCTCGTTATCCATTAATCGTTTCAGCCACTTCACCGGCCAGGTACGTGAGGATGATGTCGGCGCCGGCTCGTTTGATCGCAGTGAGGTGCTCCATTCCGACGGCGTCGCCGTCGATCCAGCCCCGCTCCGCTGCGGCCTTCACCATCGCGTACTCGCCGCTCACGTGATACGCAGCGACCGGGACATCGAAGGAGTCGCGCACCGCGGCGATCACGTCGAGATAGGCCAGCGCGGGCTTGACCATGACCATGTCAGCGCCCTCGGCGACGTCAAGCGCGACTTCGGCCAACGCTTCACGCACGTTCGGAGGATCCTGCTGGTAGCCCTTGCGATCTCCGCCGCCAACGATCTGCACGTCGACCGCATCGCGAAACGGGCCGTACAGCGCGGACGCGTATTTGGCCGCGTAAGCCAGGATCGCCGTCTCGGTAAACCCGGAACCGTCGAGCGCGGAGCGGATTGCGCCGACCTGACCATCCATCATTCCGGACGGCGCAACAATGTCGGCGCCGGCATCGGCCTGGGCCAGCGCGGCGCGCGCGTACAACTCGATCGTGGCGTCGTTGTCCACTGAGCCGTCGGGCCGCACCACGCCGCAGTGGCCGTGGTCGGTGTACTCGTCGAGGCAGAGGTCGGCCACCAAGACCATCGAGTCGGCCAGCTCATCGCGAAGATCGCGCAGGGCGACCTGCACAATGCCGTCGGGGTTCCAAGCTTGTGACCCGGTGGCGTCCTTGGCGAGGGGCACGCCGAAGACGATCACGGCGGGCACGCCGAGGAACGACAGCCGGCGGGCCTCTGTGACCAGCGAGTCAGTGGTGTGCTGCACGACACCGGGAAGTGACGCGATCGGCTGCGGTGAGTCGATGCCTTCGCGCACGAACAGCGGCGCGACCAGATCGTCGACCGAAAGCCGTGCTTCGGCCACGAGGCGCCGGAGCGCGGGCGTACGCCGCAGTCGCCGCATACGTCGCGCCGGGAAGCTCATGACCCCACCAGCCTACAAACCAAGTGTCGGTGTCGAATCGGTGGAAACCACCGATTCGACACCGACACTTGGTTTTGGGGTTAGGGGCCTTGGGGGACGGCGGTGCGCCACTCGGCTTCGGTGACGCGCACCAGGCCGTCGGCGACGGGGATTAGCTGCTCGGTGGGAGCGGTGGCGACCAATGAGATCACGAAGCCCGGTCGCTCGATCCAACTGATGAACCGCTGCGTGAACTGCGTGCCCCCGAGGTCACGTGCGCGCGTGCTGACCATCGCCTCGTGGCCGCGCACCGTCGTGCTCTCGACGTGATCGCCGCCGGCCACCGCGAAGACGAGCGGGACGGGCGTCTGTGCCGTCGTCATACTGATCGCGGCGCCCGGCGGGCCGGCGATCTGCAGCGTGGTCCCCGCGTCCGGCGCATAGCCCACAAAGTGGCCGCCGGCGATCGAGACGTAGCCGGCCGGGATCGATGCCAGCGTCATGTCGGCGAGGCGGTCGCCGCGCAACCCTCGGGCCACGTCGACGAGCAGCGCCCCAGTCCCGGGTGATCCGCTCACGCTCACCGCGACGCCGTTGGCAAACCAGTCGACGTACGCGCCCAGCGTGTTGTCGTCATACCGGCGGGCGCGGATGCCGCCGATGTCCACGGTCTCGGTCTTCTCGTTGGCCGCGACCTCGCGGTCCGCAGCGGCTTCGGTCGCGGTCACGAGAATCACGCCGTCGAACTTTCCGGGGCCGACCGGTCGCCCCAGCGCGTTGCCGAACACCTCGCGTTTTGGACCGCGCGCGGTGATCGATCCGCTTTGCACCTTGAAGCCCGCGGGCAGGAAGGTCGGCAGGTAGAACGTCGACTCCTCGGGCGCTTGTCGCGGCGGCGGCTTGCTGTCGTCGCCACAGGCGGCGACGAGGAAGACCGCGAGAAGGGCAGCGAGGGCGCGTCGACGAGTCACCGGCCGAGGGTAGCGACGAGAGCCGAAACAAGACCGTCGATGGTGTGCGGGTCGGCGACCGTAGCGACCGTGAGTCCTCGCTCGTTCGCAGTGGCGGCGGTGACCGGTCCAATGCAGGCGACGACGGGCGGGACCGGCCCGCCGGCGGCGAGGTAGTTGGTCACCGTTGAGGACGACGTGAAGGCGATGCCGTCGGCCGCGTCCGCTTCTTTGCGCCGCGCGTCCGAGAGTGCGACCGGGACCGTGCGGTATGTGACAACCACATCGACGTCCCACCCCTTTGCTCGCAGACCGTCGGCCAAGGTCGGGCGCGCGCCTTCGGCCTGCGGGAGCAAGACGCGCCCGGGTCCCTCGGGGAACGCGGCAACCAAGGCGTCGCCCACCGCCTCGTCGGGTACGAGTTCAACGCTTGCACCGCGTGCACGAAGCGCGTCAGCAGTAGCCGGTCCGACCGCGGCCACCCGCGTCGAGGCCGATACGGCCACACGGTCGACCGCGTTGACCGACGTGAAGGCGACCCAGTCATACCCGTCTACGTCAACGTCATCGAACGGCACGGCTTCGATGGCGATCATCGGTGCATCGACCACGGTGGCGCCGAGGTTGCGGAGCGCGTCGGCCAACCGCCCGGGCGCGGTGACCACGATGGTGCGCCCCGTTAGGGCTTGAACCACGCCAGGTCCAGCTCGGCGACGGCACCAATCACGATCGTCGCCGGCGGCCGGATGTCTGCAGTCCCGAGACCGGCGAGCGTCGTGCGCACCGTCACCTGCTCGGGCCGCGTCCCCGCGGTGACCGCGACGACGGGCGTGGTCGGGGCAAGCCCGGCGGCGAGGAGCTTGGCGGCGATCTCGCCGCGGTTGGCGACGGCCATGTACAGCACGATCGTCCCACCCAGGCGGGCGACGGCGTCCCAGTCGGTGTCCGGCGCGGCCCACGGATCACTCTGACCCGTCACCACGGTGACCGCCTTCGACAATCCCCGATGCGTGACCGGCACACCGGCATAAGCCGGTACCGCCGACAGCGCGGGGACGCCGGGAACCACCTCGAACGGGATCCCCGCGTCGAGCAGCGCCTGGGCTTCCTCGCCGCCACGCCCGAACAGGTACGGGTCTCCGCCCTTGAGCCGCACCACCGTTCGACCGGCCTGGCCTTTCTCGACCAGCAGCCGGTTGATCTCCTCCTGGGGCGTGCTCGGGTGCCCCGGCGTCTTGCCGACACTGATCCGCTCGGCACCCGCCGGCGCCAGATCGAGCAACGCCGCCGCGGCGAGGCGGTCATACATCACGACCTCGGCCCGACCCAGCACCTCGGCACCGCGGACCGTGAGCAGCCCAGGGTCGCCCGGACCCGCGCCAACGAGATAGACGGTCATGGAAGGAGGCCGGCGCCGCCCGCGTCATCGAGCAGGTAACGGGCGACCGATCGACCCACCGCGTCCGCGTCCTCGCCACTGCCCTCGTGAGTGAGCACCACATGGCCGTCGAGGGTCGCCAGGAGCGCGGCGCAAGGTCACCGCACCGTCAGCGGCGACCGTCGCGTACGCCGCCCACCGGGAGGTCGCAGCCGCCCTCAAGCTCGGCAAGGAAGGCCCGCTCCGCGTCGACGGCACGACGCGACGGCTGGTGCTCGATCGTCGCCACCAGCGCGCGCGTCGCCTCGTCGTCCTCGCGACACTCGACGGCGAGCGCGCCCTGGGCGACCTGCGGCACCATCACCGTGACCGCGAGCAGATCGGCGGCGCGGTCGAGATGACCCAAACGGTCGAGCGCGGCGGCGGCCACCACGATCGCGTCGAAGTTTGCTGCCTTCTCGAGGCGGGTGTCGATGTTGCCGCGCAGCTCGGCGAACGTGAGATCAGGCCGCAGCGCGGCGAGCTGAGCTCGGCGGCGCACCGATCCGGTGGCCACCGTGGCCGCGGTCGGAAGTGCCTCGAGTGTGCAGCCCACCAACGCATCGCGCGGATCGCCGCGCTCGGGGACCGCGGCGATCACCAACCCGGGAGTCGGTGTCGACTGCAAGTCCTTGGCCGAGTGCACCGCGACATCGGCCGTGCCGTCCAACACTGCGTCCTGCACTTCCTTGACGAAGACGCCGCGCCCACCGATTTCGTGGATCGGCACGTCGGGCTTCTTCTCACCCGATGTCTTGACGATCACCAACTCGACCTCGACGCCGAGCAGCTGCACGACATGATCGGCCTGCCACCGCGCGAGCGCGCTGCCGCGGGTCGCCATGCGCAGCGGCGCCACGCTCTAGTCCTCTAGGTCGAACAGGTCCCGCAGGGCGTCGGCGAGCCGCTCACCACGAGGCGAGCCGGCCGCTTCCTTGAGCCGCACCGTGGGCTCGTGCAGCAGCTTGTTGATGACGGCGCGCGTCACCGCGTCGACGGCGGCGGCCTGCTCGGTGGTGAGACGTCCGGCGACACGATCGAGTTCTGCGCGGCGCACTGCTTCTGCTCGACCGTGCAGCGCGGCCACCAGCGGGGCCGCTTGCCGCGCGGTGGTGGCGGTCAAGTGGCGCTCCACCTCGGCGGCGATGATCTGCTCGACGCTGGCCACTTCCTGGCGCCGGCCGTCCATTCCCGCGGCTGCGAACGCGGCAAGGTCGTCCATGTCGAGGAGGGTCACACCGTCGATCTCGCGAACCGCGGGATCGACGTCACGGGGAACCGCAATGTCGACGACGAGCAACGGGCTACCGCCGCGCGTGGCCATGACGTCGACGAGATCGTCGGCCTCGACCAGCACGTCGGGCGAGCCGGTCGAGGTGAGCAGTACGTCGACTTCGACGAGCGCGCCGGCCAGCGCGCCGAGCGCCACCGATCGTCCGCCGACCTTGCGTGCCAGCGCGGCGGCCTTGGTGCCACTGCGATTGGCGACGAGGATCTCGCCCGCGCCGGAGCCGGCCAGCGCGGCAACCATGCCCTCGCCCATGTCGCCCGCACCGAGGACGAGGATCCGGCGGTCGTCGAGCGATCCCAACTCCCGCCCGGCCATCTCCACCGCGGCGTGGGACATGGAGGTCGTGCCGCGGGCGATGCCGGTTTCGGCTCGCGCCCGTTTGCCGACCTCGATCGCGTGGCGGAACAGCGCCGACAGCATCGGTCCGGCCGCACCTTCATCCATGGCGTGTTGCCAGGCGGTCTTCACCTGACCCAGCACCTCGCCCTCGCCCAGCACCGCGGAGTCGAGCCCGCTGGCGACGCGGAATAGATGCGCCACCGCGGCGTCGTCGTGGAACGTATAAAGGTGGTCGGAGAAGTCCTCCGGCGCACTGAAGCTCAGTTCGGCCAGGAAGTTGCGAACGTCCTGGACCGCGCCGTGGTAGCGCTCAGCAACGGCGTAGACCTCGGTGCGCATGCAGGTCGAGAGCAGGACGGCCTCGGTGATGTTGTCGCGCCCCAGAAGGTCGCCGAGCGCCTTGGGCAGACGCGTGTCGCTCACGGTCATCCGCTCGAGCAGCTCGAGGGGGACCGTCCGCTGGTTCAGCCCTACGACGACGACAGACACGCCTGCAAGCGCTCCCTTGCCTCCTGGACCTGGCCGGCCCGGATCAAATCGAGCATGCCGGAGTCCAGCGCCGTCTGCCAGTCGAGACCCTCGGTCGAGCGGCCCTGCGCCCGGATCGCCGTCCGCTCGGTGTCGAGAAGTTCGGCGAGAACCGCATACTCCGGACCGAGCTCCGCATCGAATCGCCGCCGGAGCCAGGTGGCCAGTGCGGGGCTGTGCCCCCCGGTGGAGACGGCCACCGTGACCGGGCCTTGCCGGGTCACCGCCGGGAGCGTGAACGTGCAGTTGACCGGGTCGTCGGCCGAGTTGACCCAGATCCCGGCCGCCTCGGCCTCATCGTGCACGGCGCGGTTGACCGCCGGGTCCGACGTGGCGGTGAGCACCAGGCGGTGGCCGGCCACATCACCGCGCATGTACGGCCGGCGCTCCACGGCCACGCCGGGCTCGGCCACGATCACCGGGTCGACCTCGGGCGCGATCACATGGACGAACGCGCCGCACGCAGTGAGCTGGCGCACCTTGCCGGCGGCCACCCGCCCACCGCCAACCACCAGGCAACGACGGCCGTGGACAACGAGACTCACCGGGTAGAGCGGCGCGTCAACCGGCATCGCTGACCGGGTCGAGATCGGGCAGCATCCCGTGCTTGCGCTGCTGGTAGAAGCTGAGGATCTGGAGTTCGATCGACAGGTCGACCTTCCGCAGCGACACGTGAGCGGGCACCGTGATCACGGCCGGTGCGAAGTTCAGGATGGAGGTGACACCGGCCTCCACCAGTTGGTCGGCGACGCCCTGCGCCACCGCCGCCGGTGTGGCGATGATACCGATGGCCGGTCGGAGCTGCGCGGCGATCACGGCCAGGTCGTCGATGTGTCGCACCGTGACGCCGTTGACCTGTTCACCGACGCGGGCGGGATCGGCGTCGACCATGGCGACGACCTGGAACCCGCGCTCCTGGAAACCGCGGTAGTTGGCCAAGGCGTGGCCCAGGTTGCCGAGGCCCACGATGACGACGGGCCAGTCCTTGGTGAGGCCGAGCTCGCGGCTGATCTGGTACAGCAGGAACTCCACGTCGTAACCCACGCCACGCGTGCCGTACGAGCCGAGATAGGAGAGGTCCTTGCGTACCTTGGCGGCGTTGACGCCGGCCATCTCAGCGAGCCGTTCCGAGCTGACGGTGGTGATCTTGGCGTCGGCAACCTCGGCCAAGCTGCGGAGGTACACGGGCAGCCGCGCCACCGTCGCCTCCGGAATCCGGCGGTGGGTGCTCTCACTCCCGTGGGTCGCGCTTCGCCGCCCTCCGGGAGGCTGCGCTTGCTCGGGACTCCGCATAATTCACAATCGTACGAGGTAGCGGGTCTACTGGAGCGCACGCCTCAGAAGCTTCCCGGCCGCACCGCGGGGCAGCTCGGGGACGAACATCACCTTGGTGGGGCACTTGTAGCGGGCCAGCCGGTCGGCGACGAACTCGATCACTTCGTCCTCTTCGAGGTGGTGACCGCTCTCGCAGACCACGAACGCCTTAACCGTTTCGCCTGAGTACGGATGTGCACACACCCACAACCGCGACCTCAGCGATCCCGGGATGGTCGAGGAGCGCCTCCTCGACCTCGCCCGGATACACGTTGAACCCGGAGACGATGATCAGGTCCTTGGCCCGGTCGACGATGAAGAGAAACCCGTCGTCATCGGCGACTGCGATATCGCCCGTATGCAACCAGCCGTCGCTGTCGATCGCTGCTGCGGTCGCGTCGGGATTTTCCCAGTAACCGGCGAACACGTTGGGGCCGCGCACCCAGATCTCGCCGGAGTCACCTGCCGGAGCGTCCTCGCCTTCCTCGTCGATCAGCCGGACTTCCATGCCGGGTAGCGGTACGCCGATGGAGTCGGGTTTCGGGTCGCCGTCGACCACCGAGGACGTGACGATTGGCGACGCTTCGGTAAGGCCGTACCCCTGCCGCATCGGCACACCGAAGCGCTGCTCGAAGGCGACAGCCACTTCGGACGGCAGCGGCGCCGCGCCGGTGAGCACGAGACGCACCGTGGCCATCGGCGCGGTATCGGCCTGCTCGAGTTCGGTGGCCGGCATCGTCGCCCACGCGGTGAACATCGGTGGCGCGCCGAGGACGATCGTGATTTTGTGGTTGGCCACGGTCTCGAGCGCCGACACCGGGTCGAAGCGCTCGATGAGAACCACCGAGGCCCCGGCGTACAGCGTCAGGCCCAGCACGACGTTGAGCCCGAAGATGTGAAACAGCGGCAGCACGCCGAGGACGATGTCGTCGACGTGTACTGCGCGCCCCGGATGCCGCTGCGCCTGCTCGAGGTTGGCGCGCAGGCTGCCGTGGGTGAGCATCGCCGCCTTCGGGGTGCCCGAGGTACCCGAAGTGAACAGCAGCGCGGCGACGTCGTCATCGCCGCGGTCGACTATCGGCGTGGCGTCACCGCCGAAGAGGTCGTCGAGCGCTGTCGTGCCCTCGAGCTTGACCCCGGTCGGAACGAGGACGTGTTCGACGCCGACTGCGGCCGTGTTGATCGCGCCGACGGCTTCGCGACCGGCCGGGCCGACCACCAGCACCTTGGGTCGCACCGATCCGAGCTGCTCGGTCAGTTCGGCGGCTGGGCTGGAGGGGTTGAGGGGAACCACGATCGCGCCGGCTCCGAGTGCAGCGAGATACGTCACCGCGAAGAACCACGTGTTGGCCGACACCATCGCCAACCGGTCGCCGGGCTCCACGCCGAGACGGGTGAGCCCGCCGCGGAGTTCGCCCACTTGGCGCCGTAGTTCCGCATATGTCGTCCGCTGCCCTCGAGAGATCAGCGCGACGGCATCGTCCGGGTGAGCCTCGATGATCGTTGCGAGATTCATGCGCTTAGCAATGTAGGTCGAACGGGCTATTTCCACAGCTTGAGCGGTTCGACCGCTCAAGTCCCGGTCGCTGCTTGCCGACACAACAGTCGGACCACGAAACGGCAACCCCGGAGAAATCCGGAGGACGCAAAGTCAGGGGCCTAAAGGAGCGAAACCCGCTCCCATGGCAGCCCGGCTACCGAATGGGCACTCAAGCCTCCCGTGGCCCAGAGAGGACACGGAGAGTTCAATGCGGAGGCTATTGGCGTTGTTGGCACTGCTAGCACTGACGACAATCGCGTTCGTCGGTCCGCTGGCGCCGTCCAGCCAGGCAGACACGGTCTCCGAAGAAACCGCGTTCGTCGCCAAGATCAACAACCTGCGCGCCAGCAAGGGACTCGGCTCGCTCACCGTCGAGAGCGGGCTCACCTCGATCGCCCGCAACTGGGCCAATGAGATGGCCGGTGCCGGGACGATCTGGCACAACCCGAGCCTCAAGGACCTCGTCACCTCAACGTGGTCGAAGCTGGGCGAAAACGTCGGGCTCGGTCCCAACATTGACATGCTCTTCCAGGCCTTCGTGAACAGCCCGCATCACTACGACAACCTCGTCGACCCGGCCTTCACACATGTGGGTGTGGGTGTGGCGTGGAAGGGCACCACGATGTACACGGCCCACGAGTTCATGACGCTCAAGGGCGGCAGCGCACCGCGGCCTCCTGTCACCGCCCCCCGCGTCACCGTCGCCCCGAAGCCGAAGCCGGCACCGAAGCCGGTGGTCGTCAAGCCGGCGGCCCCGCCGACCACAACTGCGACGACGCTTCCCGCGCCTCCGCCGCCGCCGCCCCCGCCGCCCCGTCCGGTGCCGTCCGACCGGGTGCGCTGGATGTCCGAGGTGCTACGCCGCCTCGATCCCGCTGTCGCTTCGCTAACGCGCCATCAAGAACTGCAACAGGGCCGCGCCCACGATCAACAGCAGGAGCAACACGATCGCGATAGTCGTTGCCGGTCTCACGTGGGAGGTTCTAGCCGGACGGCGTCGGCGGGATGCAATTTGAGCTGCTCGGCGGCTGAGCCTCGGTCGAGCGCGATCGAAATGAGCCCGTACGAGTCCACGACCAGACCCACGTCGCCCGGTCCCAGATCGTCGTAGGTGCGCGCCCGCTTCGCGGTGCGGCGTTCGCGGCCCCAGTGGATGACGACCCGATCACCCCAGTCGGCGATGTCGTCCGGGTCGACGTTCAGCTGGGCGTTGCCGAAGCGGTCGATCCACAACACCTCGGCAGCGATACCACCATCCTCATCGCGCGACAGCGGCAGGATGCCGGGCATCAGTCCCAACGGGTCGATGAGCTCGCCGAATTCGGTGAGGTCGACTCCGTTGGCCAGGTGGGCGGCCACCGGGCCGAAGATGTCGCGGCCGCCGAAGGTGGGCCCCGGGGCCTCGAGGTGGAATGCGGGATTGCTCAGTTCGACGGCGCGTGTTGCGCCCCCGGTCATCGCCACCGCGCCGGCCAGTAGGCCGTTGTCCGGGCCCGACGAACACGCCCTCACCTTCCTCGCCTACCTCGACGGCGAGCGCCCGGCGCGCGGTACCGACACCGGGGTCGACGACCCCGAGCACCACACCCGGCGCCAGGTACTGCACGGCACGCGACAAAGCCAGGCTGCCGGCGCGGACGTCGTGGGGCGGCACCTCGTGGGTGATGTCGATCACGCGGGCGTGCGGCGCGATCGACCGCATTACGGACTTGACGACGCCGACGAACTCGTCGGCGGTGCCGTAATCCGACAGAAACGAGATCGTCTCGTGGCGCACCGCCACTAAAGGGATTTAGACAGCTTGGGTGAAGCGCTCAGCCAAGTACTTGTCCAAGTCGACCTCGCGTATGCGGAACGACTTGCCCACGCGGCCCGCCGGAAGATCGCCCGCCTCGATCAACCGGTACACCGTCATGTTCGACACTCGCAGCAGGCCCGCCACCTCGGCAACTGTGAGGTACTTCGCCCGCGCATAGTCCGACGCCAGTGGAATCACCCCTCTCCGAGAGAGGAATGTACGCCACTGGGGCCAATGAGGGCTAGTGGGACCTGCGAGGTGAAATTACAGTGATGTCACGCGCCGAGCTCTCGCGAACGCTCGGTGGCGGCGGCGATCGCATCGAGAAACGCGGCGCGGATCGCCCGCTCCTCGAGAACCCGGAGACCGGCTGCCGTGGTGCCGCCCGGTGACGTCACGTTGGCGCGCAGCACCTCAGCGGAGTCGCCGGACTCGGCCAGCAATCGCGGACGCGCCGAGCAGGGTCTGGATGGTCAGGCGCTCACTTATGTCTCGCGGCAGGCCGGCATGGACTCCCGCGTCAATGAGGGCCTCGGCGACGAGGAACAGGTACGCGGGCCCTGAGCCGGAGAGTCCGGTGACCGCGTCGAGCAGCTTCTCGGGGACGCGGACAACGGTGCCGACCGCGCCGAGGATCTCTTCGGCCCACGCGAGGTCGTCATCAGTGGCGTGGTTGCCTGGAGCGATCGCCGCCGCGCCCGCGCCGACGAGGGCCGGTGTGTTGGGCATCGCCCGCACCACCGGGGTGGCTTTCGGGAGCCAAGCCTCGAGGTTGGTGAGCGTGACGCCCGCGGCGATGGACAACACCCGCGTCACCCGTCCGCCGAGGGCCGCGCAGGCCGCGCCCACGTCGTTGGGCTTGACCGCGACGACGGCGCCATCGGCTCGGACGACTTCGTCGCTCACCGCGACGCCGGGATGAAGGTCGGCGAGCTCCTTGCGACGCGCTTCGATCGGTTCGACCACCGCGAGATCGACCGCCGCCCACCCGGCGTTGATCAGCCCGCCGATAAGTGCCGAGCCCATGCGGCCGCCGCCCACGAGTAGGAGTCGCACGCCGCTCACGGTAGGTATCGGCGCGGGTTTTTGGCGCTTCCGTTGATGCGCGTCTCGAAGTGCAGGTGGTTGCCGGTGGAGTGACCGGTGGACCCGACGTAGCCGATCACCGCGCCCTGCTTGACGACCTGACCGACTTTGACCGCCCGCCGGCTCTGGTGTCCGTAGAGGGTGGCCATACCGTCGCCGTGATTGATGACCACCGCGTTGCCGTAGCCACCCATCCACCCGGAGATGACCACCTTGCCGGCCCGAGCAGAGCGGATCGGCGTACCGCGGGGCGCGGCGATGTCGATGCCCGCGTGGAGCCGGCCCCATCGTCGGCCGAAGCCCGATGTGAGCCGACCCTTGAGCGGCCAGATGAGGCCGGCCTTCGACGTCCCGCCGAACGACTCGCCGCCGAGCAGGGCGCGCAGTGACCCGTCGTTGGCCGCCGCGGCATCGTCTTCGGATTGGGCGTCGCGTATGCGTGCCTCGAGCGCGCTCGACACTCGCTGCTTGTCGCGCAGGTCGCGCGCAAGTCCGGCCAGTTGCGTCGAGGCGACGCGCTTGCGCTGGGTGGCCCGCTCCTCGGCGCGGGACGCGACCGCTTCGCGGATGGCCAGATCCTGACGGGCGGCGCGCAACTCGTCGAGCGCATCGCCCTGACGCTTCTCGACATGGGTCAGAAGCGCGCGCTGCCGGCTGGCCGCCGCCATGTCCACGCTGTTGACGGCCGGCTGACCGCGGCCCTGCGGCCGCATGTAGGTGTCGACCGCCTGGGCGAGCACCGAACCGTGCAGCTGATCGATCTGGTTCTCAGTGGCCTCGAGCTCGGCGGTGGCGCGGGTCAGGTTGGCCTCGGCGGTACTCGCCGCACGCTTGGCCGCGTTCACCCGGGCGATCTGCGCATCGACCTGCCCGGTAAGTGTGGTGACCGCCGCGGTGAGCTCACGGTCCGTCGCCCGCAGGGCGTCGAGCTTGGCGGCCTGCGCCGCCCGCTTCGAGCGCGTCGCCTGGGCGCGCGTCGCCGCCCCGGCGGGGGTTGGTGCTGCACCGGCGATGGCCAGCGCAACCCCGAGCAGCACGGCCGCGTACGCGGCGGGTCGGTGAGTTTTCGGCATGCGAAAAGACGGGCCCCCCGCCCCTGGAGCCGTATCTACGGTACCGAGGGCTTTTCGACGCCCGCAACCGGGGCGGTCCCGGTCAGGCGTCGCCACCAGGCCAAGAACACGATCGGAATGCTGACCGCGGCGCCCAGGAGGAAGGTTTTGCGGGCCCCCAGCTGGTCCAGTCCGATAGCCCCGAGAACGGGGCCCGTCGTCTGGCCGGCCCTCGAAACGCCCACGAAAAGGGCAACCAGGGCCCCGCGGTTACGCATGGGCGCGGCGCTGGCCACCGTGTCCTGGAGCGTGGGAATGGCGAGGCCCTCCCCGGCGCCGTGGAGCAGGAGCGCGATGACGATCGCAGGCAGGACGGGAACCGCGCCCAGCAGCGTCAGCCCGGCCACAAAGAACGCAAATGCGACGGCCAGGCTGCCCCGGGTGCCCAGCCAGCGACGGATCCGGCTCACATTGAGGGCGACCGCGGTGGACGTGACCGCCGGGACCGCCAGCATGAGCCCGCGGCCGGCCGCCTCGACACCGAAGCGGTCGGCGAGGTACAGCGGCAACACGGTGAGCATGGGGCCGAACACGAGGACGAAAAGCACGAAGGCCATGGCCATGGCGGCGAGGACCGTCGGGGTCCGCACGTAGGGCCGAGCCTCACCGAGCTGTGCACGGAACGTGACCTCCACGCGGGTCGAGCGCGGCAGCCGCCGCCACACCAGGGCGGCGGTCACCAGCGCCAACCAGTAGGGAGCGAATGTCCACCGCCAGCCGCCGAGCGAGGTGAGCGCGCCGCCGAGCGGCGGCAACACAAAGATCGACGCGGTGAGCGCCGCGGCGTTGCGGCCGATGTAGCGGGTGCGCTCGGCGCCCTCCCAGTGATCGCCGATGATCGTGACTGCCAGGTTGATGAGACCGGCCGACCCGATGCCCTGGGCGAACCGCAGCGCGAGCAACACCGAGAAGGAGGGCGCGAGCGCGGAGACGCCGCCGGTGATGCCGAACAGCACGAGACATGGCACCACCACCTCCCGGCGGCCGTAGCGGTCGGCGAGCAGTCCGAGGACCGGCGCCAGCGCGATTCCGGGCGCGGTGGCCGCCGCGAGCAGGAGGCCGGCAGCCGCGGTCCCCACCCCGAAGGCGTCGCGGATGTCGGGCACCGCCGGGGTGATGAGGGTATTGGCCATGATGCCGGTGATCGTGATGGAGACGATCAACGCAAACGGAGGCGGATGCAGCGAGCCCGAGGAACCTCCCGCCGTCACTCGTACTTCCCCGAACGAGTGAGGGCGTTCCGCTCCTCGGGCTCGGGCGGCACCATACCGGCGGCGCGTGGGCGGAACAAGGGTCTATTGCGGCTTGAAAACCGACGCGTAACCGATGGACATGGCGGGGCGGAAGTAGCGCTCCGAGTAGGCCCAGCTGGCCCCGATGATGCGGTCGATCTCGTCGTCATCGATGGCCACGAGGGGCATCTGCCCGACGAGGTAGATCGCGTCCTCTGGTCCGATCGCGAAGCGCATCGCGAACAACCCGAAGTTGGCCCGCAGGAGGTACTCGTAGCAGGCCGCCACGTTCTCCTCCGGAGCGGGCATGAAGTAGGTCTCGAAGTGGAGGGTGCGCTGGCGCAGCGTGAGCCACACCGTCGTAGTGGTTTTCTCCTCGCCCTTCATGCGTACGTACCAACGGCGCGCCTCGGGATCGTGATCGACGGCGAGGAGCATCGGGTTGGCCTCGGCTTCGCGGGCGGCCCACCGGTCGATGAGCTCCCCGAGCGCGACCAGCTGCTCTGGCGTCGCCGGATCTACGGACAATCGACGAGCTCGCGCGCCGTGAGGTCGGCGTACAGCCGACGCAGGCGGGCGGCAGCGATCGACCAGGTGTAGCGACGGGCGCGCTGCGCGGCCCGTTGACCGAACTCGGCCGCCAGCGCCGGGTTCTCGAGGATCTTGGCGGTGTAGCTGGCGAACACGTCGGGATCCCGCCCTTCGACGAGAAAGCCGGTTTCGCCGTGATCGACCAGTGTTCGCAGACCGCCCACCGCACACGCCACAACCGGCGTGCCGCATGCCGCAGCTTCCAGCGCGACCAGGCCGAAGGACTCCGAGCGACTGGGGACGAGGGAAACGTCGGCGGCGCGGTAGTAGGTCGAGAGAAGCTCGTGTCGCTGCGGCGGCACGAAATGCACGCGGTGCTCGAGGCCGAGGTCGTCGACCAGCGCGTGGACGTGTGCCAGCTCCGCGGCGCCCAGCACGCCGCTGGGACCGCCAACCACAACGAGTCGTGCGGTCTGGTCATCGAGATGGGCCAGCGCCTGCACCGCCACGTCGAGCCCTTTGAGAGGTTGAATGCGGCCGACGAAGAGCAGCAGCGGCCCGTCTTCGGCAAGCCCCAGCGCGCGTCGGGCCTGACGCCGGTCGCCGGGAGCGAAGAAGGCGTGGTCGACGCCGGGGGCGACGATCTCGATACGGGCGGGGTCGGCGTCGTAGAGATCGCGCAGCTGAGCCGCCTCGACCGCGCACGACGCGAGGATGGCGTCGGAGCAACCAATCACCGCGGCCTCGGCTTCGGCCCGCTGGCCGTCGTCGTCGCCGTCCTCGGCCTTCACCCGGTCGAGCGTGTGAAACGTCGAGACGAGCGGGAGGTCGAGCTGATGCTTGAGGGCGTGGCCAGCGACGCCGGACAGCCAGTAATTGGCGTGGATGGCGTCGGCGGGGTTGTCGCGCACCCGATCGAGAACTCCGGTGGCGAACTCGTCGACGACGGCCGGGAGCTGGCCCTTGTCGAGCGGAGCCTGCGGTCCGGCCGCGATGTGATGGACCCGCAGACCGGGCTCGACGGTGACCACGGGCGGCTGCGTGGGCGAATCAGCGCGGGTGTATACGTCGGCGGCCACGCCGGCGCGGGCCAGGGCAGCTGCGAGCTCGCGGACGTAGACGTTCATGCCACCGCCGTCTCCCGTGCCCGGTTGGGCCAGCGGGGACGTATGCATCGAGAGGATGGCCAGGCTGCGCACGCGGAGACCTAAACGTTCGGAATCGGGGAGTTCTTCCCCATCGTAGGGCGAGTCGGCCTCCTGGGCGCCCGGCGACGCGACTGGTCCGCGGTTTCCGCTGTGTACACCACAGAAACCGCAGACCAGTGAGCGCTCGTGCTTAAAGACCCAGCTTGGCCAGTGTGCAGGTCAGCGGCCGGAGGCCAGGCAGCAACGCATCGGCCGGTCGCGTCAGGAGGCCCTTCGGGCCCTTGACGATGCACGGCCGATGGACCTGGGCGGGCGGCGATGCACACACGACGTTCACCGCACGGGCGGTCACGCCGTCGAACACCTCGGTGCCGTCGAGGCCGGTCAGGAGTTGGCCCGCCGGGCAGTCATAAGGACCATCGGCTTCGCCGCCCTCGCCACCGAACTCCTCGACCGCGTTGGTAATGGCGCCGGTCAGGCTGTCGTCCTGGCAACGCAGGACAATCTTGTCGATGAAGTCGCCTTCACGACCGGTGATGCCGACGCCCACCTGGCCGGCCGGGCATGCGGTGGCGTCGGTGGTGTTGTCACCCTCCACCTGCTCGCCAATCGTGCCGGTTCCAGCGACGGTGCTACCGCTGACCAGGCACTGAACGGTCAGCACCTGCGCAACCGCATTCCCCGACATGAAGCGCACGAAGCCCGAGACACCGACGACAGGCGATCCGGTCGGACACGCCGACGAGGCAGCTATCTCGCTGGCGTCAGCGGGTCCGCCCAATTCACCGTCGTTCGGCGCCGCGAACGCGGCAGTTGCGGTCAGGCCGACCAGCAGTGCAGCCAACGCCACCGCGCGGCTGATGATATTCATCATGTTTCCCCCCATTTCGTATGGCGACGCGGTGCGCGCCCCAGTTGCCCGTTGTACGGGGGCCCGCTGAAAGATCGCTGAAAGGGCTCGGGATCCCCGGCGGCGAACCTTCGGCTATGAGACGAACACGGGGGCTGCGGCGCCTGCTCGTGCTGCTGAGCGCCTCGCTCGCCGCAACCACGACGCTGCCCGTCGAGGCCGCCGTTCCGCCTGAGTCGTGCGTATTGGTGTATCCGGTGTCACCCAAGTGCGTGTATGTCGCCACCGACGTCGCCAGCTTCGTGGGGACCGGGCCCTTCCACCTCCGCGTCAGCTACACCGACAGCCGGGGTGGGAGTCGGACGCGCTACGAGATCAATGCGCCGGCCGGCGAAGCCACCGTGATCGGAACGACCGACGCCCGGCAGATCGGGATCGGTGACACGGTCGAGGGCGAGGTGCTGGGCCCAGGCGGCATCCTCGCCGTCGGGAACCCGGGCGCAGTGCCGCATTCGCGCGTTCCGGTAACCCAGGCGCCGCGGCTGATGGGTGACGTTGCCGACGTGCACGACCCCGCGATCGCCGCATCACGCGACTGGTACTACGTGTACTCGACCGGACCCGGAGTCCCGATCCGGCGATCGTGGGACCTGCTGCACTGGGAAACGGTGGGCCGCGTGTTCACCACCGATGGGCCGGCATGGGCCGCACAGCTCGTTCCCGGAACGCAATTTCCCTGGGCCCCCGACGTGTCGTTCTTCGCCGGGCGATGGCACCTCTACTACACGGTGTCCACATTCGGAGCGAAGCGGGCGGTGATCGGCCTGGCCACCAACGCCACGCTCGACCCGAGCGACGGCCGCTACGAATGGCACGACGAGGGCCCCATCCTTGATTCCCGGGAGCTCACTGATACCGGGGGGATCCCCACGGACTATGTCGCGCTCGACCCCAACGTCATCCGCGATGCATCCGGCAGGCCGCACCTCGTGTTCGGTTCGTTCTACGGCGGCTTGAAGGCGCTGCGCCTGGACCGAGTCACCGGTCGGCCGATACGGCCGTTGGTGCCCGTACCGCTGGCCACCAACGTGCAGGAGTACACCGCTGTCGAAGCCGGCTACATGATCGCCAGACGCGGTTGGTATTACCTGTTCGCTTCGTACGACTACTGCTGTCGCGGTACCGACAGCACCTACAACGTGAGGGTCGGACGCTCGCGATCGGTCGACGGACCGTTCGTGGACGATCTCGGGATCCCAATGCTCGCCGGTGGCGGCCGCTACGTGTTGACGTCACGGGGCGACATGCGTGGCCCTGGTCACAACGCCGTGCTGCGGCGTGGCAACCGCTTCGACATCGTCTTCCATTGGTACGACGCGGCGAACGGCGGTACGCCCACACTTGGAATCCTGCCGCTGCGCTGGACCGCCGACGGCTGGCCCGTCGCTCGATAGGCGCAACCGGCGTCAGCCGTTGGCGGTGCCGGCGACGAACGCGTCGAACAGGGCCTGACTGACGAGCAGCAACACCAGCATCGAGTTGGCGGCCCGGTCGCGGGTGTCGGGGAGTGTTCGTCGCCACACCCACCAACCGGCGACGATCACGGGCGCTTCCAGAATGAAGTCGGCCAGCGGAGTGTCGTAGAGCCGGAACCCGCGCTCGGACCCGTTCGGCCAGAGCGCGATGCCGCTGGTGAGGAGATCGACCCCGAGATGTGCGACGACAAGTGCGGCGAGCAGGAGACCCACATGGCGGTCGAACCGGATCGCACCAGCTAGGAACAGCGCGGCGGTAGTGAGTGCGACAAGCGGCAGGGTGTGAAATAGGGAGAAGTAGAGGAGGTCGGTAGTGACGCTGGCGATGAGGAACACGCCCAGCGGAACGTCAGGCCGCCGACTCTTGGCTACCAGGCCGAGCCCAAGATGGCCGACGTACATCAGCGACGCCCGCGCAGCTGCCGGTCGATCCGCACGGCGAGGACAATCGGAATCAAGAACCCGAGCCAGAGGAACACTGCGTCAGCCATCGTCAGCTCCCCAGGGGAACGAGCATGTACGTGGCGGTCGATCGCGGCGAGGGCGGCCGCGCCTTGTGCGACGAAATCCGCCTGGTCCCGGAATTGCTCACGCCGCGACAGCCTAAGCACGTGGGGCACCGCTCAGCACCCATCGGGGAAGCCGCCCCGGTGCGTAATCATCGGGTGGTGCGGTAGCGCGTTGAGCGGGGCGGCGAGCGTTGCCTCCGTCTGCGTGACGTACCGCTTGTTCCATCGCCAGCTGGCGTCGTGGGGTCGTAGACCGTCGACGAACTTTGGGTGCGCGACGATCGCGGCGAGAGCGCGTCGGAGTTCGGCAGTCGATGACTTCCCAAGTGTGGCGTCGCGGCGCGCCCCTTGGCCGTCGGCGTCACGACCTTGGCCTTGTCGGCACTGAGCGACACGTAGCTGTTCTTGTCGAGAAAGTTGACGCGTGCGACCACGCCCTCCTTGGCCACCCCCGCATGGAGCGGGATGTCCTTCAGGGGCATTCCGTCCTCGAGCACTCGGAGCACGTCGGCCGATGCGGTCAGCGACACCGCCGACGTCTTCTCGAACTCCAACCTGAGCGCCAGCAGAGCGCGCGACAGCAGTCCCGACACGTCGAGCGCGCGGGACGTCGTCTCGGTTACTTTTGGCCAAGCGCGAAGCGGCGCCGTCCAGAGGGAGGCCCCAATGCCCGTTGCGAATACGAACGGCGTCGACCTCTATTACGAGTTGAGTGGCGACGGTGATTCCCTGGTTCTCGTCCATGGCTCGTGGGGCGACCATCACAACTGGGATCCGGTGGTTGGTGCGCTGGCCGACTCGTTCCGCGTGCTGACCTACGACCGGCGTGGCCACAGCGCAAGCGACGGGCCGACTGGCCAAGGCAGCGTGTTTGAAGATGCCGATGACTTGGCCGCGCTCGTAGACCAGCTCGGGCTTGGACCGGCGCACATTGCCGGCAACTCGTTCGGAGCTGCCATCGCCTTGAGGACTGCGACGCGGCGGCCAGACATCTTCCGAAGCCTGATCGCGCATGAGCCGCCGCTGTTTCCGCTGCTCGTCGGAACCGAATTCGAGCCCGCGCTCGGCGAGATCGAGCGTCGGATCGGCGCTGTCGTGGAGTTGTTGGAGGCCAAGGATCACGCCGGCGGTGCGCGTCTCTTCGTGGAGTCCATCGCGTTCGGCCCAGGCGCATGGGACGGTCGGTTGAGCGCGGAAATGCGCGAGACGTTCATCAACAACGCGCCGACCTGGCTCGACGAGGTGCGCGATCCGGATGCGCTTCAGATGGATCTTGACGCACTCTCGGCGTTTGAGAAGCCGTCTCTGCTGACCAGCGGGACCGAGAGCGCGCCGTTCTTCGGCCCCGTCGTCGACATTGTGGCGAAACAGCTGGCCACGACCGAACGGATCACGATCGACGGCGGAGACCACGTACCGCACCTGAGCGTCCCAGCGCGCTACGTCGAACTCCTGAAGACGTTCGCGACCGAAGCACCCGGCTAGCCCCCTGAGGACTCGGCGGTCTCAGAGCTGGAGCGGCGTCAGCATGTACGTCGCAGTCGATCGCGTTAGGACGCGGTCGTGCGCGTCGGTGATACAGCACTCTGCCCCGAGCAGGCGACGGCCGCGGTGGACAACGGTCGCGTTGGCCGTCAGCGGCCCGGCGTTCGGCTGTCGGTAGTACCGCATATGCATGTCCGTGGTCACCGGGATCGATGCGGTCATGTCGTACGCGCCGCCGAGGCATATCGCCATGGCCGTGTCGGCGAACGTGGCGAGGATGCCGCCATGGACGGTGCCCGCGGCGGCTCCCCTGACCTCTTCGTTCACTTCCATCGTCAAGAGCGCCCCGCCGTCGTCGACCCGGACGATCGTCAAGCCCATGAGATTGTTCATCGGAACGCCCTGACGGGTCGCCTCTGTCGCCGCCACAAAGTCGCCGGCTACGAGAGCGGCCACCGATTGAGCCCTGAAATCGCCGAGCTGGTCGGAACTCACGTCGCGGATCGTACGCTCGCAGCTCGGCAGGCGTCGGGGCAGCCGGCGGACGAAGTTCGTCCACCTCACGTTCCATGTGAACCACACACGCGCCCGCTCGCATGCCCGCGAGTGTCGCGAGCAGGCAGTGCGGCAACGCTTTGCCCAGCTTCCTGGTAGCCAACTAAACGGTCCGGCATCGCCCGATCACTACCGGGCTTGAGTGCCTCGACGATCTACGAGTCGGGCGTGGTCATCGACTCGATATCCGCCTCCAACAACGGCGGCGAGACCAATCGGTCCTCGTTCTCGTGACGAAGAGACAGGTATACCTTGATGAGCGTCTGCTTCTGATCCTCGGTGAGGAAGGGGTCGCGGAGGATGTCGCGCTCGAGGTCGTGCTCGGTCGGGCGCTCCTCGAGAATCCCGGCCCGCACGTAGAGCGTCTCGGCTTGGATGCGCAGCGCCTTGGCGATCTGCTGGAGGATCTCGGCCGATGGCTTGCGCAGGCCGCGTTCTATCTGGCTCAGGTATGGGTTCGAGATCCCGGCAAGCTGCGAGAGGCTGCGCAGCGACAGCCGGTTGTTACTGCGTTGCTCACGTATGAATTCTCCGAGATCGCGCCAGCGGTCTCCCAGCTCAGCCATAACCCCAGGCTACGCGCTGCTCGCGATAGTCGCGAACTCAGGAGGCGGGGACGAGCTCGTCGACCAGCCTCAGTAGCTCGACCGGCGAGAAGGGCTTGGTGAGGAACGCATCGGCCCCCGCCTCGCGGCACTCGTCCTCGAGCACGGGGTCGTCACGGGCGGTGAGAATCACGACCTTCACCTGAGTGTGATCGACCCGGCGGCAGACTTCGACACCGTTTATCCCCGGCATCATGATGTCCAGAACGATCACGGCCGGGTGCTCGCTGGCCACGATCTCCAGCGCCCGGTCGCCGTTGGCCGCTTCGACGACCTCGAGGTCGTCAGCCTCGAGCACCGTCCGGACGAGGCGGCGGATCATGTCGTCGTCATCGACGACCAAGACGACACGCCGCTTCTTTGCCTTGGGCGTCACAGCTGCCGTCCTTCCCACCCGATCAACATCGGCGGATCGGCCACAAACTGTGAAGGCCGGCGTGGGTAGAGCATCCGGGCACGATCGTATCGGTCCCCGTCAGGCCCTTCGCCCTGGTGCTACGTTCCGGTCGCCGCGACCCAAGGGCGGCTAGCGATGGAGGTGACCATGGAGATCTTCGCTGAGATTGCGATCTTCAGTCGAGGCGGTGGCGAGTTCCTGTCTCGATTCGGCCATTACCTGGCCGGCGTCACATGGATCGGGCTCCTGTACTACTTCAACTTCGTGCAGGTACCCGCGTTCGCCGGCTTCGAGGCCGGGGCCCGCACCGAGGCGATCGGCAAGCTCGTGCCCCGGGCGCTGTGGTGGTTCCGGTGGGGAGCGGTGCTCACCGTCCTCTTCGGCGTCTCGATCCTGGCCTTCGCCGACCAGCTGACAGAGGACTACTTCACCTCCGCTCCCGGAATCAGCATCAGTACCGGGATGCTGCTGGCACTGATCATGTTCGGGAACGTGTGGGGGATCATCTGGCGGAACCAGAAGATCGTCATCGCATCCGCGCAACGGGTGGCCGCGGGCGGCGAAGCCGATCCTGCCGCCGCGGCGGCAGGTCGAAAGGCGATGCTGGCGTCGCGGACCAACACGCTGTTCTCGATTCCGATGTTGTTCTGGATGGCCGCCACGAGCCACTTCGTCGGGCGATTGGGTTTCGACGCATCCGAGAGCGGCGACCGCGCCGCGTTCCAAGGCATCAGCACCGTCATCATCGTGTTGCTCGAACTCAACGCGTTGGGAGTGATCGGCGGCACCGGACCGGGCCCGACAAAGCGCTACCTCGAGACGCACCAAAACACGATCATCTCGGGCTTCGTCCTAACCGCAGTCCTCTACATCCTCTTCGACGTCTTCTTCTAAACGCCAAGTGTCGGTGTCGAATCGATGGAAACCACCGATTCGACACCGACACTCGCGTCTTTAGAGCAGCCAGTAGGCGGCAGCGGTCCAGAGAGGGCCGAGCACGAGGAGCGAGTCGAGCCGCTTGAGCGCGGGCGCGCGCGCCTTGGCGTCGCCAAGGAGTTTCAGACCGGCGATGGGACCGAGCGGCGCGAGCGCAGCGGCCAGCGCCCCGAGCAGCCAGGCCGACACACCGCCGAACGGCGGGACGAAGACCGCGGCGGCGGCCAGCGTCACCGCAAACATGAACGCGATGCCGGCGGCTGGTCCCTCCCACCTCCGCGTTGCACCGGTACCGACGAGGAACGCGCTGGCGTCGTAAACGCCGATCAGGCTGAGCAGCACGACCACCTCGACCAGCCCGAGCCGGCGAACGAGCACCGGGGACGCGGCAGCAAGGCCGATGGGCAACGCGACGATCAGCGTGAGCGCGGGCGCCGAGCGCTGCGCATCGGGCCGCCAAAACAAACACGCGATGACGAGTGCCACAACGGTGCCTGCCATCACCGAGAGACTTACTGCCGCGGTCAGCGGAAGCAGCGCGGCACCGGCCGCGGCAAGTGGAATGACGGGCTGGCGCGGGCGCTTACGCCAGGAGCCACAGGCCTGGAGCGCGGCGACGGCGGCGATCAGCGCGTACCAAACGGCCAGCGCGATGACCCCGGCGCCGGCAGCAATGAACGTGACGAGCGCCCATGCCGCCCCGAAGCGGATGATCGGCCCATCAGCGTCGGGCGTCGGCAGTGCTTCGAGGCGCGGCTTCTTCGGTTCCGGTGCCGGCGTCGGCTCGACGACCGGCACTGGCGCCGCGGCCGCCGCGGCGGGCGCCGTTGTCGTCGGCGCGACGAGAAGGTCGTCGAGCCTCATTGCCCGCCCGACACTGGGGGGAGGACCGCCACCTCGTCGTCCGGACCCACCGGCGCGCTGCCCTCGGCGGGATTTCCGTTTAGCCACACGCGGCTCGTCGCCAGCACCGCGGCGAAATGCTCGCCGTAGCGCGCGGGCGGCGTCGAGTACGCCGTCCACTGTGGTGCCGCCGATGACGTCACGATTGGTCCCCGCTGCCTCACGCGCCCCGGCGAACAGGCGGAGTACAGCTACTGCTCCACCTCGGCCAGCCCATTGGCGATGACCTGGTCGCCGTTGGAATGGGCCTCGTACGCGTACAGCTTGCGACCGTCGCGTTCGCCGGCGTCATAGATCGTGGTGACGACGTCGTTGCCCGGGAAGACGTTCTTGGAAAAGCGGACGGCAAGGCGCTTGACTCGTCCGGGATCGCTGTCGGCGACGGTCTTGATGATCGCCTGGGATGTCATTGCCATCGTGCAGAGGCCGTGGGCAATGATCCCTGGTAGGCCAACCGACTTGGCCATCGCGTCGTCGACGTGGATCGGCATCATGTCGCCCGACGCATCGCGGTAGCGGAAGGTCTGGTCGTCATCGACGTGGAGGGTGAACTCGCCGACCTTCTTGGCGCGCGCCTCCTCGGGGAAGGTGTGGTCGGGCTTGTCGGGGCCGGCGCTGTCGCCGTCGTTCATTCCCCGGATGAACATGGTGACGTACTCGGTGAGGATTGGCTTGTTGTCGCCGTCCACCGAGTCGACCTGGATGGTGTAGCGGGTGCCGGAGCTGCCGACGCGTATGGAGTGGGCGGTGGAGCGGGTGGTCAGGGTCTGGCCGGGGACGAGCGGCTGGTGAAAGTGCATGTCCTGCTCACCGTGCACGATCATCATCAGCACTTCGGTGGGGACGACGTCGGGAATGGCCGAACCCATCGCCGCCCAGGTGGGCACAACGCCAAAGACCGGCGGCGCGTACTTGCCCGACTCGTAAGCGGGGTTGTCATCGTTGGTGGCCGCCGCATACGCCTTGGCGCGGTCGGCGTCGATGGTCTCGGTTACGGCGTCGAATGTGGTGCCGAGCTTTTCGACGGGCAGGGCCATGGTTGGGGCTCCTTAAGTGGTTCTGCGGTCGGGGCGAACGGTAGTTGACTAGCAACAATGCCGTCCTCCGCCCTCTTGTTGCGCCACGGCCAGAGCACGTGGAATGCCGAGCGGCGGTGGCAGGGGTGGGCCGACGCGCCGCTCTCCGATGTCGGCCGCGACCAGGCGCGTGACGCCGTCGACGGCTTGCGCACCTTCGGGTTCGACGCCGTCGTTGCCTCGGACCTGGCCCGGGCTCGCGAGACGGCCGAGATCGTCGCCGCTGAACTGAGCATCGGCCCGGTGGAGATCGAAGCCCAGCTGCGTGAGCGGAACGTCGGGGCATGGAGCGGGCTCACGACCGAGGAGATCGAGGCGCGGTGGCCGGGTCAGCTGGCCGAGTGGCGGGCGGGGACCTTGGCGCAATTGCCCGACGGCGAGGGCGACATCGCCGGCCGCGTGATCCCGGCGTTGGAACGGGTTCTGGTGTCACACCCCGGCGGTACCGTGCTGATCGTGACCCACGGAGGGGTGATTCGCAGCATCGAACGAGGCCTGGGGCTGGCGCCGCAGTCGGTGCGAAACATGGGCGGGCGCTGGGTGGCGCTCAGCGAGGACGGCGAGCTCGTTGCCGGCGACGCGTTCGTGCGCGACCCCGAGGCGCCGGCGCCAACCACCACGGTCTTGTGATGGAGGTCGAGGTCGTTCGCAGCCGGCGGCGGCGTAAGACCGTCGAGGCCTACGAGGTCGGCGGCGTCCTGAAGGTGGCAATCCCGGCCACCTGCACCGCCGAGGAGGAAGCGCATTGGGTCGGCGTGATGGTGCGCAGGTTCGAGAAGCGCCGGTCGGCCGCCGCGATCGACCTGACCGAACGCGCACGATCGTTAGCGGCGCGCCACGAGCTGCCGGTGCCGACATCGATCCGCTGGGTCGACAACCAGAACACGCTCTGGGGGTCATGCACGATGGTCGACGGCACGATTCGCATCTCGTCGCGGCTGGCCGAGTTCCCCCGCTGGGTTCTCGACTATGTCATCGTCCACGAGCTGGCCCACCTGGTCGTGCCCGGCCACGGTCCGGCGTTCGCCGCGGTCGTGGGGCGGTATCCGTTGGCCGAACGGGCCCGGGGCTACCTGATCGCCAAGGGAACCACCGAACCCGAGTAGCGGGTCAGCGCGTCTCGCGCTCGGCCACGGCTTGGTGCTTGATGCAGAAGCGGGCGGCCGGAAGGGCTTCGAGGCGCTCCTCCTCGATCGGCTCGCTGCACGCTTCGCAGCGGCCGTAGGTACCGTCTTCGAGACGCTGGAGGGCGCGCTCCACGTCGGCGAGCTCGGCCTCCACTTGTTCGAGGATCGAGATGTCGCGCTCGCGGTCGAAGGTCTCGGTGCCGATGTCGGCCTGGTGCTGGTCCGCGTCGGACAGCTCCTTGAGGCTCTCGCTCTCACTCTCGATGCCGACACCATCGGCCTCGAGGCTGGCCTTGACATCGTCAAGCCGCGCCCGTTCCTCGGCGAGGTGTTGGCGGGCAGCGTCAGGCTCCATCGCGACAGCGTAACGGTGACCGCGGACCGTTCAGGACGGCGTGATCTCGAGCACGACGGTGGCTACTCGACGAGCGAGCAGGCGCTCGTACACGGTGCGGTACCAGCCGTAGTTCGCCTGGATGAAGTGGTCGGCGGCCTCGGCTTCGGCCCCGGTGAGGATGCGCGCCGTGCCCTCGAACGGCGCTCCCTTGGGGACGCCGCGGGTGTTGCAAGGCGCGACGCGGACCTGCGGGTTGTTGCGGATGCGCTTGACCTTCCAGTCGTCGGCGCCCGACTCGGCGTAGACCTTGCCGTCGCCCACGCCGAACCACAGCGGTGACGGCTTGGGCGTTCCGTCCTTCTTGTATGTCACCAGCACGCAGTACTTGCGGCCTTTGAGTCCTTCGATGGAACCGCTCGCCGGCATCGTCGCTGCGTCGCCCGCTTGTTTGCTCCGCGACGCGTCGTAGAACCGCGTCAGCCCGCCAGCGATGCGCTCCGCGATTGTCATGGCGCCATCGTTGCATCAACCCCGACCCGGGTCAGCGTCGTGAACGAGCAGAGGTACACGTCACGGTCGAAGCCGGGGGCGGGAAACAGCACGGACTGCACCGGGCTGCCGGTGTCGACGCGCGCCCGCTCGTCGCCGGTGTCGATGTCGAGCACGACGAGTTGGTCCGCACTCCGCGACGCGTCGTAGTCGCCGAGGAGCAGCTCGCCCGTATCGGGGAAGAGCAACGGATGGCTGGCGTGCTCGAGATGCTTCTGCCAGCGAACGGTCAGATCGAAGTCGAACGCGGTGACCACGCCGTTGCCGCTGTCGTAGCCGACGGCGATGCCGCGCCGGCTGTCGATGGCCGGTGGGTTGGCGATGAGCCCGTTGGTCAGGCCGCAGACCTCCGCGAGAGCAACGGCACCCGTCGCCAGGTCGACACGAACGAGGTGGAGAGGCGCAGCCGACACACCGCGATCGCGCAGCGTGCCGACGTAGCGCTCGCTGCCCTCGCCGTTGTCGAGGAACCAGGCGGCGCCCGCATCGATCACCGCGTCCCAGCCGTAGGTTTGGCCGGGCAGCGTGCGGTACTTCGCCGTCAGACCGAGCTCGAGGTCGGTGCCGGTCCACGCGACCGAGAACAAGCTCGAATCACCGACGACGTAGAGCTGATCGCCGTCGGCGCTGAGGCGGGCGATGGAGGGCTCCGGCAATTCGAGGCGGGCGACGATCTGCAGGCCGTCGGGTTCGAGCACGACCAACTCGCTCGGCGCGACGTCGTCGGCGACCGTCACCGCGGCCGGCAGCGCGCCGCCGAAGTCCTTGGTGACGAGGTGACCGTCGGGAAAGACCACGAAGCTGTTGTACGGACGGTTGCGCGGTAGCGCGACCGACGCGAGAAGTGTCGAGTCGGCTGCGAGCTTGTGGGCGTGGCGACCAAAAACCACATAGAGCGCGCCGTTGGCGTGGGCGGCCAGCCCGCCGGGCCAGGTCGGGCCGCCGGGCAGATCCGGCGATCGCTCGATCGCTTCGAGGGTGATCGGGTCGAAGCGTTCAATCCAGGAGATCGCGTCGTTCCCCGCGGTGTGTCGCAACAAATAGGCCTCGCCGGCGTCACGCAGAACCACCATCGTCGCGGCGATCGCATCGCGCGACGTGGCGATCAGCTGTTCGCCGGGCTGGAGGTTGAGCCCGCTGCCAGTTAACGGCGCCTGGCGCCGCGCCGGCCCTCCGTCTTCGGCCGGCCACGCGCTTGGCCAGTAACCGGCAAAGGCCGTGCTGTTCACACCGGGGCTTCGACCAGTAGCCGCGGCTCGCGCATGGAGGGCTGGTGGTCCCAGAGATCGGCGACCAGCTCGCCGCGCAACGCTGCGCACGCGGGGTCGTCCCACCGGTTCTCGCGCTGGAGCGGGTCGTCAGCCAGGTTGTAGAGCTCGCCCTCCGTGCCGTCGTGCGCGTAGCCGGGCTGATAGGTGCTGCACACCCAGCCGTCGCGAGTGATGGTCCGCAGGTGCACACCGACGCCGAACAGCTCACTGTCCCACTCGGTGAGGACACGCTCGAAGCCGCGGGCGTCGGCGTCAGCGTCGTCGGTCGGGAGCGGGCTTCCTTCCATCCATTCCGGAACGGGCAGACCGGCGATGGCGCAAAGCGTGGGGGCGATGTCGACCAGGCCGACCGGGCGGGTCACGCGGGCCGGCTCACCGGCGGCCGCCGGGGCCGGCCGCCAGATGAGCGGTAGGCGCATCAAGCCGTCGACGTGGTACGGACCCTTGAACAGCAGGCCGAAGTCGCCCTGCAACTCGCCGTGGTCGGTGGTGAAGACGATGTCGACATCGTCGTCCCAGCCGCGGGCAGCGATCGCGGCCAGGACGCGTCCGAGGGCTTCGTCGATCAGCTCGCACTCGATCGCGTTGCGGGCATTGACTTCGCGCACCTGATCGGCCGTCATCGTCGCCGGCACCCACGAGGCGGGCGCTTCGTAGTTGGAGACCAGCGTGCCGTCGTACCAGGCGCGCCAGTGGCGGGGCTTGGTGTCGAGCACCTTCTCGCGCTCGGCCGCGTTCTCGATGTAGCCGGCGGGTAGGGGTACGTCGCGCCAGTCGACGCGACCCACTTCAGACGCCGGTGGGTCCCACGGATGGTGCGGGTCGGGGAAGCTCATCCAGCAGAACCAGTCGTCCGCGGCGTCGAGTGAGTCGAGCCACGAGATGGTGCGATCGGCGACCCAGTCGGTGTGGTACCACTCCTTCGGGATCGGGTTGTCGTGCACCTGGGGTGCACCGGTGTCGCCGCCGCCGGCCGCGCTCACCTCGAGTGCGCTGTCGAGCACCTGGTAGAAGCCGGCCACCATTTCGGAATGGTTCTCCGACAGCCAGCGGGCGTAGTGGAACGGGCCCATCGCGCCGTGTGTCGCCGACTCGAAGTGCTCGAAGCCGCGGTGCGGACCGAACGTGCCTTCGCGGACGAAGCTGTTCTCGACGAAGCGTCCGAACGGATCGAGGAACGGCTCGAAGTGGGGCTTACCGATGAGCGCGGTGCGGTACCCGGCGTCCTGCAGCACCGCGGCCACCGACGGCGCGTCGAGGGGAAGGGGCACGCCGTTCATCCACACGCCGTGGGTGCTGGGGTGTTGGCCGGTGATGATCGTCGATCGCGACGGCATGCACACCACCGATTGCGGGACGGCCCGCTCATAGCGCACGCCGCTTACGGCAAGCCCGTCGACCACCGGCGTGCGGGCCAGCGTGCCCCCGTTGCAACCGAGGGTGTCGTAGCGCTGCTGGTCGGTGGTCACCAGCAGGATCTTGCGCCCCATCAGGCCTGCCCTTCCTCTGACTTGAGTTCCATCTGGCGTTTGAGTTCGGCCAGCGCGCCGCGGCTCGCGGCACCGATGATGAGCGCCATGGTCCGCGGGTCGGCCTCGGTCGAATAGACCGCGAGGCAGGTGTCGTCGCCCAGATCGATGATGTCGATCGTGCCCCGGTGATGCGCGAACATCGGCGTGGTGATGCGGTACTGGAAGCGTCGCTGCAGCGAGTCGTTGACCAGGATCTCCTCGGGCATCGGGATGCCGGACGCCAGCACGATCACGCGGTTGGTCCCGTCGACCGAGCACTGCACGATTCCCGGGAACCACTCGTGGAGGCGGGCCGCGTCGCCGGCCAACTTCCACACGTCCGCGGCGGGCCGGCCGATCCGGATCTCGTGACGAACGGTTCCAAGCATCGAATTCCGGACGGTAACAGTTGACAGTCGTCCTGACAATACTTACGTTTGATCCTGTGGCGACGATCAACGACATCCCGGTCGCGCATACGCCGCCCGGGGGCTACGGCGCCACGATGCCCCCGCCGATACTCGGCGACGTGGCCGATCCGCTGGCGCCGGGCGTGCCCGATCTCCGCGGCATCTGGTCGGTGATCTCGGTGACCGTCAACGGCGAGCCGGCGCCCGACCACCGGATCCACGCGCATCTCGAACGGGTCGAACAGGCGGGTGACCGGGTGGTGGTGACCGCCGGGGGCGTGATCCACGACATGCGGGCCGACGGGACCCTCGAGAACGGCGTGCACGACGTGGCCGGCGCCGACTTCGCCACGGCCATCGATGTTGTCGCCAGCTTCGAGGAGGGCGTCCTCGTTCTGCGGCCTCATGGCATGCCCGGCATCGAGGTCCGCCGGTGGCGCGAGGACGACGAGTTGGTGTGGGACTACGCAGGCGCGTTCACGGCTCGGATGCGCCACTCATGATGGAGGCTTGAGACGATGACCGACGCACGCCGTATCGCGATCGTGGCCAACGGCGCCGGATACAGCGGCCCCCCGCTGGCCAGGCTGCTGGCCGATCGCAACCACGATCTCGTCGTCGGTGATCCTGAGTCGGGTCTGGTCGACGAGCTGGCGGCGCGTGGCGCAAAGGTCGAGGTCGTCGCGGGCGTCGGCGACCTGGCCGCCGAGGATGCCGCACCCCGCCTCGTCGAAGCGGCACTGGGGACGTTCGGTCGCATCGACGCGGCAACCATGTTCTCCGGCGTGATCGTCACCGGGAAGTTCTTCGACGCCGCGTCGTATGACGACTTCCAGCTCGCGGTGCGCGGCTGCATGGAGGCGCCGTACCGGTTCCTCAAAGCGGTGGTGCCGCCGATGATCACGCAGGGTCAGGGGCAGGTGCTCATCCAGACCAGCGCGGCGGGCGCCCGGGCAACGCGCGGTGCGCCGCTCTATTCGGCGGCGCGGGCCGGGGCCAACCATCTGGTGCGCAACGTGGCCGACGAGGTGGCGCGCCACAACGTGCAGATCAACGCGGTGGGTACCAACTTCATGGACTTTCCGGGGTTCCTCGCCGCCAACCGGGCGGACACCCCCGAGGGACGCGAGCGGGTCGAGGCGATGGTCCCGATGAAGCGGCTGGGGACGCTCGATGAGTTTGCCGCGTTCTGCGCGGTGTTCCTCGACGGCACGAGCGGCTTCACGACGGGCCAGTTCGTTCCGTATGCGGGCGGATGGGCCTGAACGTCGACGGCCGCACCGCGCGTCGCGATCGCAATCGCGACGTGGTGCTGGATGCCGCGCTCGAGCTGTTCGCTGAGGGTCACATCGAGCCCAACGCCATGCTCGTGGCCGATCGCTCCGGCCTATCGGAGCGATCGGTGTTCCGGTACTTCGAGGACACCGATGCCCTGCTCCGCGCCGCGATCGCGCGTCATCTCGAGCGCACGCTCCCGCTGTTCGAAGTTCCCGGGCTGGGCGAGGGACCATTCGCCGACCGCGTCGACCGGTTGGTGACGCACCGCCTCAAGCTGTACGCCGCGGTGGCGCCCACCGCGCGCGCCGCCGTCTACCGCGCCCATACCAATGAGCTGATTCGGGGGCAGCTGGAGCAGGCGCGCGAGCGGCTGCGCGTCCAGCTCGAAGCGATGTTCGCACCCGAGTTGACGGCGATGCCCGCCGCCAAGCGCCGGGCGACGCTCGCCGCGGCGGACGCTCTGTTCCAGTTTGAAGCCGTCGAGCACCTGTGCGTCCACCTCGAGCTGACGACGGCCCAAGCCGACGAAGCGCTGCGCAACGCGTTGACCGCGCTGTTCACGTAGAGCACCGGCGTTCACCGAGGTGTTGTAGGGGCGGTGGGATTCGAACCCACGATCACGGATTAAAAGTCCGCCGCTCTAGACCAGGCTGGGCTACGCCCCCGCGTGGCAGATTATCGGCTCTCCTCGGCTGACACGCCCATCGAGCGGAGGAGCCGGACCCGTGCGCTGTCGAGCCGCTCGCAAGTCCGGCGGCGGTGGCAGTTGGCACACACGACATCACATTTCGCGATCTCCATCAGCACGACGGCCCATCGGACGGGTCGATTGGCGATCTCGCTGATGTTGAAGACTTTGTCGCGCAAGTGATCGAACTCGAGCACCACGGGATCGGCTTCGCCGCAGTCGACACATGGATGTGCCAAGAGGTACTCGAACAGAGCGACCCGATTGGCCGCCTTCATACGATCCGCCCGCGCCTTGATGGCGGCGCGCCGCTGCTCCGGGTGCTCGGCGTAGTAGCGAATGTTGAGTTCGATGTTGCAAGGCTTGCATCGGGCCTGCCTGCCGTCGCGCTTGCCGCGGTGACGATGAAATTCCGAGAGTGGCTTCAGCTCTCCGCACGCCACGCACTTCTTCAAAGCGTCTTCACGGAAAGGCAGCGGCTCCTGCATGCGAGCTCCTGAATGGAGGGATACGAGGCAGGTCAGCTGCGAGGCCGTTGCCGGCGCTTGAATTGTACCAACGAGGTGTTCGCTGCTAGCGCTGAGCCCGCAGCGAGTTCTGCACGATCCGTTGACAGAACGCACCAGTGTGGGAACGTGGTGGCTCGTGGGCCCCCGCCGCTCCGCAATCGCGGCACTGGCGACGGCGCTGGCACTCGCCGGCCCGGCGTGCACCTTCTCGCGCAACAGCAACGAGCTGCCCACCACCTCGACTGCGGTCACGGTCGAAGCCCTCACGGACGACACGTCCACCAGCGTCGAGGACACCACGACCACCATCGTCGACACCTCGACTACCCGTCCCGTCGCCACCACGGTGCGCCACACCGCACAGGCCACCACGCGGCCGCCAGCACCCCGACCGGCCACCACCGCCCGGCCGGCTCCGGCCACACCCCACTGCAACGTCTCGGCCGGCGACACCTTCTACGGGGGGAGCTGGACGGCCTCCGTGACGTCCACCTTCCCGAACGCAACCGTCGTGCTCGATCTCTCGTGGGGCACCGGCAACGCCGGCAACTACTCGGGCGTGACCGATCCCGGCGGCTCCTACGTCAAGACCCAACGCGTCCAGCCGTCAATGCGCAACCAGACAGTCAACGTCAGGGTGTCGGTCGGCGGTCGGACCTGCTCGACCAGCTTCAGGGTGAGCTGACCGCCGGCAGCGTCCGCGGCCGCGACCACCGACCCTCAGCCACCGCCACCGCCGCGATGACCACCACCGCGCCCACCACCAGATTCAGCGTCACCGGCTCATCGCGGACGACCACACCGAGGATCACCGCCACTATCGGGATCACGTAGGTCACCATCGACGCGGTCGTGGCGCCGACATCACTGATGAGCCGGTAGTAGAGGAGATAGGCGACACCGGTCCCACCACACCCAAGGGCCAGCACCGCGGCGACGACCGACAGATGGAGCTGCGGTGCGTCGGGCGCCACCACCGGTACGGCAACGACGGCCAGGGACGTCGCCAGCAGAATTTGGCTGGCCGCCAGCTGCGCCGACCCGTACCCACGTCCGGTCACGAACCGGCGCGTGTAGGCGAACGAGACGCCGTAACACGCCGCCGCGCCCAAGCACGCCAGCTTCCCGGCGAGGCCGCCGTCGGCCGCGCCCGACCGCCACGGCGCCAAAATCACGACCACGCCGGCGAAGCCGGCGACCAACCCGACGAACCGTACGATCCCCGTCCGCTCCTCGGGCAGGACGACCAGGCCGATCAACATGGTCAGCAGCGGCGTAGCCGCGTTGAGCACGCCGGCCATCGCCGAACTCACCCGCTCCTCGCCCCACGCGAACAAGAAGAACGGCAGCACGTTGGCGACAACCGCTAACAGCGCGAGGTGGCCCCAGATCCGCCGCTCGCGCGGCCACGTTCCGTGACGAAGGGCCACCGCGGCGGCCAGCACCACGGCACCGGTCAGCAGTCTCCCCAGCACGATCTGGGCCGGCGCCAAGCCCTCCAACGCCACCTTGATAAACAGGAAACTGCTCCCCCAGATCACACCCAAGGCGACGAAACGGGCAGCACTTCGTTTATCCACGCCAGATCGTCGCATGTCGGGACCAATTCGCCGAAAAGTGAGGTACCGTGAATCGTTCCGCCCTGCCCGGGGCCCGACGAGAGAGGCGTTCTTCGTGCCCGAGTCTTCCGGCGGCAACCGCGCCGGTAACGAGGTGCAGGTCATTGAGTCCTGCAACAGCACGTGGCTCTTCGACGCGCCTCGCATGCGGTTCCGCCGGGTCCCCAAGGGCACATCGATCGACGTGCCCGTGCCGCCTGAGGACTGGCAGCGCTACTACTCGATCGAGTTCAGCGACGACGCATCCGGCGCCTTCGTCGTAAGCCTCAATGCCGCCGAAACCCGACTGCTCCGCTCCTATCGGCATCGGGTGCCGTGTCCGCACTGCGAGGCCGACGCCACCACCGAAGTGTCGCTCGAAGCCGTCAAGCTGGGGCGCAACCCCGACCAGCCCGCCGCCACCTGAGCGCTAGACGATCCGGTACGTCTGCACGGCGTGGGCCACGACTGTGCCGTCGGCGTCGGTCGCGGTGATCTCAGTGAAGATCAACTCCTTGCCCCGGCGCACCGTCCGGGCCTGACACAGCAGGTCCGACTTCTTGCACGCGCCGACGTACTGCACTGTCATCGAAACCGTCGACGCCCGACTCCCCTTGTCGAAATCGTGATTCGACCAGGCGGCGGCCGCGCCGGTCGTGTCGATCGCTGACGCGATCACGCCACCGTGGTAGTAGGTGCCGTCGTTGGTCAGCTCTTCCCGGAACGGCACGCGCGTGGCCACATCGTCCGGCTCGTAGCGCTCGAATTGGAGGCCGAGCCCGGCGATGAACGGCGTCTTGGGCATCAGGTCCTTGATCGCCACCCGGCGACGCTGCTGCTCCTCGTCGCTCAGGGGTGGCCTGTCTTCGCGAGGCATCGGCCAACCATAAACAACTAGACAACGCCGGTCCGACGGGGACCGGACCGCGGCCACACCGCGGCAACGGCATACGCGGCGGCGGCAACCAACACGATCGTCCCGCCCGGTGCCAGCCCCCATTGCCGCGCTGCACCGAGCCCCACCACGACCGCACCGACACCCACCGCGACCGACCAACCGAGGGTGCCCACGAACGACCGGCTCACGATCTGGCCCAACGCGACCGGCAGCACCAGCAGCGCGGCCACCAGCAGCGCACCGACCACGCGCATCGCGGCCACGACGGTCACCGCCGTCAACACCGCCAGCACCATGTTCAGCCCGTCGACCGGCAGGCCGGCCACGCGGGCGGCCTCCTCGTCGAGCACCACCGCGAACAACGCCCGGCCGCACAGAAACACGATGCCGACGATGACCACGCCGAGCGCGGCGATCACCGCGGCGTCTCCCGGCGTGACCGTGACGATCGATCCGAACAGGTATGAGAGCAGGTTGGCATTCAACGAGTCGGCCAGGCTCACCATCACCACGCCGCCGGCCAGCCCCGTATAGAGCAGCAGCGCGAGCGCGACGTCGCCGGACGCGCGTGCACGCGAGCGCAACAGCTCGATCACCACCGCGCCGCCGGAGGCCACCACCAGCGCGGTGGCCACCGGCCACACGCCGGCCAAGAGCCCGGCGGCCACGCCGGCGAAGGCAAGGTGACCGACGCCGTCGCCGAACAGCGCCAAGCGCTTCTGCACCAGGAACGTCCCGAGCAGCGGCGAGCAGACACCGACCACAAGTCCGGCGGCCAACGCGAGCTGCATGTATTCGCGGTCGAACGGCCATGGCAACGGCAACGCCGCGAGCAAGACGGGCAATTCGGTCATCGCCGTTCCAGCTCCTCGAGCCACAGTGGAAGGTCTTCACGGTGCACGCCCAAGCTCACGCCGGCGGCGGCCAGCTCGGCGGGCGGGCCGTCGAAGAACACGCGACCGTGCCGCAGCACGATCACCCGGTCGAGATCCTCGGCCACCGCGCCCAGCTCATGGGAGACGAGCAGGACCGCCGCGCCGTGGTCACGCCGCAGGTGGACGAGCGCATCGCGGAACAACCGCTGGGACGCGGCGTCCACGCCAGCGACCGGCTCGTCGAGTACGAGGAGCTCGGGCTGCCCGGCGAACGCCTTGGCGATGAACGCCCGCTGCTGCTGCCCACCCGAAAGCTCGCGCACGCGACGCTGTCGTACATCGTCGAGCGCGACCGACGTGAGTGCGTGGCTGATCTGCGCGCGATCCTCAGCCGTGAACCGGCGCCACCAGCCGCGGCGCGCCAAACGGCCGGCGGAAACGACCTCCTCGACGGTGGCGGGCAGGTCGCCGGCCAACGCCGGGCGCTGCGGCACGTATCCCAACCGCCACCGCGGCCGCAGCTCATCGGGGGCAACGCCGAACAGACGCACCTCGCCGCCTGCCGGCTCGCTCAAGCCAAGCAACAACCGCAGCAACGTCGACTTGCCAGAGCCATTGGGGCCCACCAGTGCGACGAACTCCCCGGCGGCGACCGACAGCGACACCTCGGTAAGGACCGGGTGCGGTCCATAGGCGAAGCTCAGATCGCGCGCTTCGAGCACCGCTGCCATACCCGCTAAGACTAAACGAGAATGATTCTCAGTTCCTAATCACGCGCAATCCGAACACAGCCCGAACAGGTCGAGCTGGTGCGCGGCGGGAACGAACCCGGTCTCCTCGGTGATGGCGCCCACCGCCTTGATCACCGCCCGCTCGAGCTGGTCCGACATCGTGTAGTCGGCCACCTTGCCGCAGTTGGTGCACACCAGGTGGTGGTGATGCTCGGTGAGATCTTCATCCAGCTCGTACCG
Source organism: uncultured Actinomycetes bacterium (assembly GCA_963742585.1). Classification (GTDB taxonomy): domain Bacteria; phylum Actinomycetota; class Acidimicrobiia; order Acidimicrobiales; family JACDEA01; genus JACDEA01. The sequence goes on along the minus strand of CAVUMI010000006.1, from coordinate 675,242 downwards.
GGCGAATTCGTCGGCGCCCGGCACCCTGCGGACGACGCCCGCCTGCTCGAGCACGTTGAGGTTTCGATACGCCGAGCTCTGCGCCAGCCCGCGCCGGCGCTCGACGATCTCGGCGACGACCAATGGCCGGCCCGCGTCGGCCAGCACCTGGACCAGGTCGCGCCGCCCCGTCGTATAACGCTGATCGACCCGCTCGAGCCGCACTTCGGCGGCGGCGTGCACATCAAGGCTCACGGTCTCGCGATCTCCTTGGCGCCGCGCATGTACGGCCAGAGCGCCTCGGGCAGGCGGACCGACCCGTCGGGCTGACGGTGCGTTTCCACCAACGCCGCCCAGACGCGCGGCACCGCCAGCGCGGACCCGTTCAACGTGTGCACGAATGCCGTTCCGCCGCTAGCCGGTCGATAACGGATGCTGGCTCGACGCGCTTGGTAATCGCTGAACCACGATACCGACGATGCCTCGAGCCACATGTCGCACCCCGGTGCATACACCTCGAGATCAAACGCGCGGGCGTGCGACTGACCGAGATCGCCCGTGCAGATCTCGACCACGCGGTATGCGAGTTCGAGCGCGCTCAGCATGCTCTCGGCCCGCGCCACCAGGTCGACATGAAACTTCTCCGCTTGTTCGGGCGTCGTGTACCCAAGGATCTCGACCTTGTCGAACTCGTGGACCCGCAGCAGCCCGCGCGTGTCGCGGCCCGCGGCGCCGGCCTCGCGGCGATAGCAAGGGGTGCACGCCATCAACCGCACGGGTAAGTCAGCCTCGCTGAGGATCGAGTCCTGCGCCAGGGACGTGAGCGGTACCTCGGCCGTCGGTATGGCCCACAGGTCGTCGCGCTCCATGTAGTACGACTCGTCGGCGAACTTGGGCAGCTGACCAGTCGCAGTCAGGGTGTCGGTGCGAACCAGGGTGGGCGGGCGAACCTCCTCGAACGCATCCGCGTTGCGGTCGAGCGCCAGCTGGCAAAGCGCCCGCGACAAGGTCGCGCCGGCGCCTCGAAGCACGGGGAACATCGACCCGCTGATCTTGGCGCCCGCCTCGAGGTCGAGGATCTTCAACTCCGCACCGATATCCCAATGAGGGACCCGCTGGTGCTCGCCATAGGCCTCGGGATCGAATCCCTCGACGCGCAAAACCGGATTGTCGGCCTCCGAGGCGCCGTCGAACGCCTCCGGCGCGGGGAGATTCGGGATGCGAAGCAGGAGGTCCCGCAGCTCGCGTTCCACCGCGTCGGCCTCGGCCTTGGCACTCGCCTCCTGCTCGCCCAACTCGCGGCTCCGCGCCATCAGCAACTCAGCCGCCGAGGAATCGCCGGCCTTCCGGGCCTGGCCGACCTGCTTCGACAGGTCGTTGACCTGCTTGCGCAGATCATCACGGCCGCTCGAGAGCCGGCGCAGATCCGCGTCCAGTGCGGCGGCGCGGTCAACGTCCTCACCGGGCACGCCCTTGCGCGCGAGGGCGACCTTGACCTCCTCCAACTCGGTGCGCAGGCGGCGGACGTCGATCATCGGTCGCAACGGTAGGCTCCGCGGCGTGCCTCGGAGAGCCACAATGCCGATGCGCAGCTTCGACAGCCTCGCCGAGTGGGACGCAGTCGCCGAGCAGGTACACCACAGCGAGGCCGAGGCGATGGCTTCGGTCGTGGCCGCCGGCCGCACGTCCGGGTACTGCCCGCTGTGTGACCGCGAGGCCACATTCACCGGCACGACCGGAATCAATCCCCTGCGCGAGGGCCTGGTGTGCGAGCACTGCGGGTGCTGCGCGCGCCAGCGCGCCGCGGGAGGCGTCCTGCTAAGCACGCTGGCGGAACCACAACGGGCCACGGTGTACGGGACCGAGCAGGCCAGCCGATTCCACGTCGTCTTCCGCAAGCGCGTCCGGCGACTTCTCGGCAGCGAATTCAAGCCGAGTCTCCGGCAGCGGCTGGGCCTCTCAAAGTGGCTGTTGCGACAGGGCGTGGTCGCGTGGATCCGCAACGAGGACGCCACCGCGTTGTCGATGGCCGATGCGAGCCTCGACGGCATTATCACCATGGATGTGCTCGAACACGTACCTGAGTTCCGCGCCGCACTGAGCGAGTTCACCCGAGTACTGCGTCCCGGCGGTGCGCTGGCGCTGACCGTACCGTTCTTCGAACAGGAACCGACCTCCGTGCAGATCGCCCGGGTCCTCCCCGATGGCCGCATCGAGCATGACGGCGAGCCGGAGCTGCACGGCGACCCGCTCAGCGGTGGCGTCGTGTGCTTCCACCACTACGCCTGGGACCTGCTCGACGCCATTCGAGCCGCAGGATTTTCCGAGGTGACCGCGTGCCGCGTTCAGGGCCCGGAATGGGGTCTGCCGCGAGGCCTCTGGGTCATCCTCGGGCGCCGCTGAGTCAATGCCCGCCGTCGAGGTTGCGTCGCTTGAAGTCCGGTACGGAGCGCTGGCCGCCGTCGACGGGATCTCCTTCACCGCCGATGTCGGCCAAGTACACGCGCTGCTCGGCCCCAATGGTGCCGGCAAGACCACCACCGTTGAGACCCTTGAGGGCTATCGGAAGCCGAGCGCCGGCCAGGTCAGGGTGCTCGGTCTCGATCCGCGCGCGGACCGCAAGAAACTGGCGCCAAAGATCGGCGTGATGCTCCAGCGCGGCGGCATGTACCAAGGCATGAACGGGCGCGACGCGCTGCGCCTCACGGCGGCGTACTACGAGGCGCCGGACGATCCCGAGGAACTGCTCCACGCTATCGGCCTCCAGCCGGTGGCCCGGACACCATGGCGGCGGCTCTCCGGCGGCGAGCAGCAACGGCTTGCGCTCGCGCTCGCCTTAATCGGGCGACCGCAAGTCGTCTTCCTCGACGAACCCACCGCCGGCGTCGACCCGCAAGCCCGCCTCATCGTTCGCGACATCATCACGGGTCTGGCCAAACGCGGCGCGTGCGTGCTGTTGACGACGCACGATCTCGACGAGGCGGCGCGCGTCGCCGACGTCGTCACGATCATCGACCGCGGACACATCGTCGCATCGGGGACTCCGGCGGAACTCTCGACCACAGGGGGCGGCGAGGACATCCGCTTCGCCGCACCACCGGCACTGGACACCGCGTCACTCGGCGCCGCGTTGCGCGGCGTCGTCGTCGAGGAACGGCCGGGCGAGTACCGCGCCGACGTCGCCAGCTCACCAGCCAACGTCGCCGCGCTCACGGCGTGGCTGGCCGAACACGACCTCCCGCTCGGCGACCTGCGCGCCGGCCGGCGCACCCTCGAGGACGTCTTCCTGCGCCTGACCGGTGACACCGAGAGCCCATGAAGCCGCTCATCGCACAAGCCCGGGCGGAAACGCTGATGACGTTGCGCCGCGGCGAGTCGGTGCTGTTGGCGTTGGGCATACCGGTCGGCCTACTCAGCTTCTTCTCTCTGGTCGACGTGCTTCCGACGCCCACGCGCCACCCGGTCGATTTCCTGGCGCCGGGGATCCTCGCCCTCGCGGTGATGTCCACGGCCATGGTCAGCCTCGCAATCGCCACCGGGTTCGAGCGCCAGTACGGCGTGCTCAAGCGCCTCGGGACCACGCCGCTGGGCCGGCCCGCGCTGCTGGCAGCCAAGTCGATCTCGGTACTCGTCGTCATTGCGTTGCAGGTGGCCGTCCTGGTCCCGATGGCGCTGGTCCTCGGCTGGCGCCCCCACGCCGCCGCGCCGACCGCGCTGCTCGCTGTCGTCCTCGGCACCGTCGCCTTCGCCGGCCTCGGCCTCTTGATGGCGGGGCGCCTGCGGGCCGAAGCCACGCTGGCCGGCGCCAACGGCCTCTACCTCGCACTCCTGTTGCTCGGCGGCATGGTCATTCCGATCACCAGGCTCCCGGGCGGGCTGCGCGCCGTGTCGCGCGGCCTGCCGGCGGGCGCCCTGTCCGACGCGCTCCACGCCGCCCTGGGCGCCGGCGCCGCCGTCCCCACTCGCGGCGTGGATCGTGCTCGTCGTCTGGGCGATCGCGGCCCCCCTCGCCGCCGCCCTCACCTTCCGCTGGGAATAGTTGGACCCGTCGAAACCGAGGACCTTCCGGCCCTCGACGCCACGGGCCAGGCGTGGCTCCGCGAGCGCATCGCTGAGTACGGCAGCGGACGCGCTCCTCCTCGCTCGATGGGTGCTCGACCGCAACGGCGAGGACGGACCGGCCCTGCTCCCGCCAGAGGATCGGCAACTTGCCGACCTCCTCGTCAAGGCGCAGCCAGTGCGAGCGTCGAGAGCGAACTTGTCGAGTTATTGCGGAGCCGTGACCCGCGATGGATGACTTGGCGCTCGGTCTCATGCTCAGCGGTTGGGTCGCCGCGGCTGTGTGGATCCGATATCGCCTCGTACGACGTCAGGTGCCGCAGCGACCTTGGACTCCGGCGGTGTCGCGGCGTTCCGAGCCTCCGTGCCGATCGTTTTGCACACTGCGATGCCAAGAGGACTGGCAATCGGCCTCACATGAAGAGAGCCACGCCCGCGTTGATGATCGAGTGTGCAGTAGTGGTCGTGAAATCGCTGAATCGGGTCAGAATCACGACCACTACTGCACACTCGATTGGCTCGTCGGCGTCGCGCAGACCGCTCTAACTATTTTTCGTAGTGGCTTCCGCTGGCAGTAAGAGGAACGGGCACCGACCCCTACAGGGCCAGGTAGGGCAGGAACACCTGGACGGGCCCACCCGCCAGGTTCGCCCTCAGCTCTGGGGGGACCGGGCCGAGGAGCTCGCCGAAGCACTCGCCCGTCGCGACGATCGCCTCCATCAGCTCGTCGCCGATGTTCGCGCCGTGCTGGAGCAGCGCGTCGAGATCTCGGAACCGCTCGAGCACGATGCACTCCGACTCGTCCTCGTTGAAGAACGTGTCGTACTGGAGGGTTCCCGCGTCCTGGGTCCGCACGATCTCCATGCACACGGCAGACAGGCGCTTGAACTCCTCGAGCTTGCCCTCGTGGAACCGGAACCGGACGATGCTGTGGAACTCGCTGGTGGTCCCGCTCTCGGGCAGCGGGTTGAGCCGGGGGTCGGTCATAGTCCCTCCTTGGGCAACAGGCATCCGCGCAGGAGTGGGTCCCCGCGATAGACCACATTCGAGCCACCGGGCCACACGACGCGCAAGTGGATGCGGACGGAGTCGAGCGAGGCCAGGACGCCGCTGTCTCCGTCGAGCAACGTCCGTGTTCCGAGATCGATCACGAGGAGGGCTGCGGTTGGATCGAGGGCCACCTGCTTCGCTCGGCGACGACTATGCAGCACCGCCCGCAGCCAACGAGCCCCGTCCTCGGCAAGAACGTGGCCGCCGTTGTCGGCCATCACGCGCACAGTATTCGGAGGCTACCCAAGACCGCGAAGGAACAGTTACTCCCCCTAATCTTCGGCGCCATGCGAGCCCGGGTCCGTGAACTGCTGTCGCCGGGGGACGGCCCGCCGCTCCGGGAAATCGTCGCCGGGGCCGGCTGGTATCCCCTGGTCATCCTGACGACGCTGAACGTCGTCGACGAGTTGGACCGCGCCGTCCTCGCCGTGTTCGGACCGAACATCAAGCGGTACTTCGACATCGGCAACACCGAACTGGGCGCGCTGGTCGGCGCGCAGGTACTGGCGATCATCGTGCTGGGCGTGCCGGTGGGCTACCTCGGCACCAAGATCGACCGAGACCGAATCCTGCGCTGGTCGGCGGCGATCTGGAGCTTCTTCTCCTTCGTCACTGCGTTCGCGGTCAAGCTGCCGCTGCTCTATCTGACCCGGCTCGGCTCTGGCGTCAGCAAGGCCTCGGTCGACCCGGTCGGCAAGTCGTTGCTCACCGATTACTACCCGCCGCAGGGATGGAACCGGATCCTCGCAATCCACAACGCGGCCAACCCCCTCGGTGGCCTCCTCGGCCCACTGCTGGCCGCCGGGGTTGCGCTGTTCATCGAGGGCGACGGCGTGTGGCGAGGCGCCTATGTCGTCCTCGGCGTGCCGACACTGTTCGCGCTGTTTGCCGCGAGGCGGCTGCGTGAACCAGAGAACCAGACCATCCGCACGATCACCGGCAGCATGCTGACGTTTACGGGGGCACCTTCCGACCTCAGCTTCCGTGAGGCGACGCGCCGCCTGCTGCGTATCACCACGTTCCGCCGGCAGATGGTGGGCATCGGCGTCCTCGGGTTCGCGCTGGTCGGCCTGCTCGCGTTTTTCAACGTCTTCCTCGAGGAGGTGCACGACGTCGACGAGGTGGGCCGCGGCGTTCTCAACACCGTGCTCGCGGTCCCAAGCCTCATCGGGACGCTGATCGGCGGCAATGTCGGCGAGCGCATGTTCGCGACGAATCCGCGGCGCGCCGTCACGCTGGTTGGCGTCGCCATCATGGCCTTTAGCCTCATCGTCTCAGTCGCCGTGTTCGTTCCACAGCTCTGGTTGTTCATGGTCATCGCCTTCGTCGGCGTCCTTGCGCTGGCGACCGCGACGGCCCCGCTCTACGCGGCCCTGTCGGCGATCACGCCGCCACGGCTCCGCCCACTGATGTTCTCGTTGCTCGGGCTGTTCATCGCCTTGTTCGGCGGGGTCTTCGGCGGCGTACTCGTTGGGGCGATCTCCGACGTCTTCGATGTTCGTTGGGGTTTGGCCTCCGTCGCGCCGTTCGGTGTGATCGGCGGGCTGCTCATGTCGCGAGCCGGCTCCACCATCGAGGCCGACATGCAAGCCGTCGAAGCGGAGCTGACCGGGTAGGTGGGACGCGCCGCGGCTCGAACGAAAGCGCCGCGGGGGCGGACCCGCGACGGCCTCCGGCTCTTGCGACTCCTCGGCAGTTCGGCGGCAGGGCTGCCGTCGGCCGACATGTTTCCGGGCGCCGATACTGACGTGATCCGGTGGTCGGCGTTGGGCCGCACGTTCGTGGTGTCGCGGTCGCCGCGCCATGTCGAGCAGGCGTTCGTCGAGGGCTATGACACCTATCAGAAGGCGACGCACTACCGGCTGCTCGCAACGGTCACCGGCCAGGGCCTCCTCACCAGCGAGGGCGACGGCGTGGGAGCGTCAGCGCCGGTGATCCAGCCGGTGCTGGGCGGCCGCCAGATCGACGGCTTGGTGCCGGCAATGGTCGACGGCGACGGGCGACTACCTCGACCGCTTCGTTGTCCCGGGCGCCGCCGACGACCATTGGCCTGTCCGCCGAGATGACCGAGGTGACCCTCGACGTCGTCGGGCGCGCGCTCTTCGGCTCCGGACTCGCACAACACATCGACCGGCTCCGGCCCGCGGTGTCGCGCGGCATGTCGATCGCGCTCGCTCGCCGCCCGGATGCAGATGGTGATCGGCTTCTCGAGCCGCATGATCGACCTGGGCGGACACATCGTCAGGCGCGTGCCGCTGCCGCCGCCACTGCACCGGATCCGCGGCGTCATGGCCACCTTCGATGACGTCGTCACGCGAGATAATCGACGAAAGCGCGCGCCGCTGGGCCTGGCGACGCACGACGACCTGCTCGACCTGCTGCTGACCGTCACCGACGAGCGACGGCCAGCCGATGGACCGCACCGTCTCATCCGCGACGAGCTCGTGACGATGATGCTCGCCGGCCACGAGACGACGGCCAACGCACTGAGCTGGCTCTGGTACCTGCCTGACGCCAGCACCCCGATGCCTACGAGCGTCACCTCGACGAAGTGCGCAGGGTGCTCGACGATCGCGACGCCGACGGCTGACGACATCGACGAATCTCGTTTGGACCCGCGCCTGCCTCCAGGAGGCGATGCGCCTGTACCCGCCGGCGTGGGTGCTCGAGCGCGAGGCCGAGGACGGCGACGGAACTCGACGGATATGCCATCCCGCGGAAAGCCACCGTGATCTTTCTCGTCCACCTGATCCACCGCGACCCGCGATGGTGGGACGATGCCGCCGCATTCCGCCCGGAGCGCTTCCTGCCCGACGCCCCGCACCCGCGGCGCGGGACGCTACCTGCCCTTCGGTGCCGGTCGGCGCGTCTGCGTCGCGGCGAGCTTTGCCCTTACCGAAGGCACACTCATCGCTGCGATGTTAAGCCAGCGCTTCCGCTTCGAGCGGTGCGGCACCGGTCCGCCCGGCGAGAGCGCGACCGTGACGCTGCGTCCGGCCGACGGCCTACCCACCCGTGTCGTGCCGGTCAGCGCGTGACACTGGCGCGTGCTCGGCCGTCGAGCTGACCCTGCCGAACCGTCACCAGAATCGCGGTCTGTGAATCACGTCTCCACTCACCGTTCGCTTCGGCGGCTCGCCGCGGCGTTCGCGGTGTTCGGCATGTTCTGGGGCGGCTGGGCGGTGGCGGCGGCTGACGTCGAGCAGGCCTTGCACCTTTCGCATGCCGGCTTCGGGATCTTGCTGTCGGTCGCGCTGGCCGGCGCGGCGCTGACGAACGCGATCGGCGGTTCGCTCGTGGAACGACACGGGACGGCGCGGCTCTTCGCCGCCGCGCTCGCGCTTTGGGCTGTGCTGCTGCTGGCCGGCGCGGTCGTGCGGACACCGATCGCCCTGGGCGCGGTGCTCGTCTTGACACTCGCGTCCGGCGGCTTCCTCGACGTCGTCATGAATGTCGCCGCGACGGCAGCGCTTGCCGACGCGCCCGGCGAACTCGTCCGCTTCCACGCACGGTTCAACGTCGGCGCCGCTATCGGAGCGGCCGCCACCGGCGTGCTCCTCGTCAACGACGTCTCGTGGCGGTGGCAGTGGACCGGGGTCGCCGCGCTCGGTCTGATCCTCGCGACTGCCGCGGCAGGTCGCGATCTGCCGGCGGGGGAGGCGGGCGAGCGCACCGCGCTGACGTCCGCCTTCTCACTCATCCGCGCTGAGCGGCTAGTCCTGATCGCGGCCGCGTTCGCGGTCGGCGCGATGGTCGAAGGCGGCGTCGAGCTCTGGGGGGTGCTTTTCCTCCGTACCTATCTGACATCCGGGGTGGCGGTCGCCGCGGCCAGCGCCACCGTCGGGTACTCCATCGCCGCGGCGGCGCGCATCGTCATCGGCCCCCGCATCGCCCAGCGCGGGGCGGCCGCCGGCACCAGTGCGGGGGGCGTTATCGCGACGGTGGGCGTCGTGATCCTCGCGACCGCGGGTACGCCATGGGTGTCAGGAGTCGGACTCGTCCTCGCGGCAGGTGGCATCTCGTTGTGCTGGCCGTTGCTGCTTGCGTATGCCAGCGCGGGTCGCGCCCGGCCGGGCCTCGTTGTCGGCGGCATCAGCGGCATCGGTTACCTGGGATTCGTTCTCGGGCCGACGCTGGTCGGGTGGGTCGCCGCCGCCGTCGGGCTCCGGTGGGGCCTGCTGGTGCTCGCCGGCGGCGGGGTGTTCGTGGCGGTCACGCCGATGTTGCACGGACGGCTCGCCGCGAAGAACTAGATCTCGACCTGCGCGCCCACTTCCAGGACGCGGTTTGCAGGCAGGTTGAAGAACCGGCTCGCAGTGTCGGCCCCGCGCTGTAGAAGTACGAACAGCTTTTCGAACACCGGATGCATTCCCGGGATGCTCGTGGCGACGACGGATTCCCGGGCGAGGAAATACGTGACGTCCTCGTCCCCAGACCTCATGCCAAGGACCTTGGTGTCGACCAACGCCCGCGGCACGTCGGGCTCCTCCATGAAGCCGAAGCGCAGGGCCACTTGCGGGATGCCGGCCTCGATGCTGATCTGCGCCCGGTCCTCGACCAGTACACGCGGCACGTCGGCCGTCTCGACCGCGACGATCACGGTGTTCTCGTGGAGAACCTTGTTGTGCAGAAGGTTGTTAACCAGCGCTGGCGGGGCCATGCCAAGGTCCTTGAACATGAACACCGCCGTGCCCGGCACCCGCACAATGTCCTTGTGCTCCGCGAGCACGTCGGCGATCGGGCGTTGTCCACGGTGTATTCGCGCCGCGACCAACTCGCGGCCCCGACGCCAGGTGGCCATCTGGACGAGCAGCCCGACGCCGACGAGTAGGGGGAACCAACCGCCGGCGGGAATCTTGGGGACGTTGGCGGCGAGGAAGGCGCTATCGACCGCGAGGAGGGGCGTCACTACCAGCAACGCCTTGATCGTGGACCACCGCCACCGGTTTCTGGCGACGACGAAAAAGAGCAGCGAGGTGATCACCATGGTGGTCGTCACCGCGATGCCGTAGGCGCCGGCCAAGTTGCTCGACGTACGGAATCCGACGACGAGACCCACGCATCCGATCATCAGCACCCAGTTCACCAGTGGGACGTACACCTGGCCCTGGTGCTCGCCCGACGTGTGCAAGATCCGCACGCGCGGCAGGTAGTCGAGCTGAACGGCCTGGACGGTCAACGAAAAGGCGCCCGAGATCAGCGCCTGGGATGCGATGACCGACGCCATCGTGGCCAGCACGGCGAGAGGTGTGACGCCCCAGTCCGGCGCCAACCGGTAGAACGGACTCTCGATCGCGCCCGGCTCGCCGATCAGCAACGCGGCCTGGCCGAAGTAGTTGAGGACGAGCGCGGGCAGGACGACGACGTACCAGCTCAGCGCGATCGGGCGCCGGCCGAAGTGGCCCATGTCGGCGTAGAGCGCCTCCCCGCCGGTGACGACCAGGAAGATGCTGCCCAACGACAGAAATGCCTTCATCGGAGCCAGCGCGAAAAAGTGAACGATGTTCACCGGGTTGACGGCTTGCAGGACGCTGGGATGATCGACGATCTGAACCGCTCCGAGCAGGGCGATCACCCCGAACCAGACCACCATGATCGGGCCGAAGACCCTGCCAACCGCGCCGGTACCCCGCCGCTGAAGCAGAAACAGCCCGATGAGGATCACGCACGAGATCGGGATCACCAGGCCATCGAAGGCCGACGAGGCCACTTCGAAGCCTTCCACCGCGCTGAGCACCGAGATGGCCGGGGTGATCAATCCGTCGCCATAGAGCAGCGAGGTGCCAAACACGCCGAGGAGCGCGAGGCCGGTAACGCGTCCGGCGGTGGAGCGGGGAAGCACCAATGCCGTCAGCGCGAGGATGCCGCCCTCGCCGTGGTTATCGGCCTTCATCACCAGCGAGATGTATTTGATCGAGATGATGACAACGAGGGCCCAGAAGGCGATCGACGCGACGCCGAGAGCACTGGTGTGGGTGACCGCGAGGTGCTGATGGTGAAACGCCTCGCGGAAGGCGTAAAGCGGGCTGGTGCCGATATCGCCGAACACGATACCGAGCGCGCCGAGAGCGAGGGCGGGGGTTCCGATACCGCTGCGAGCGCTCTGGCTCACTTGGTGCGCCCCGCAATGCGGATCAGGTCCGGGACATCTTCGGCGCGCAGCTGACCGATGTGCCGCGCCGCGAGCGTGCCGTCGCGGGTAATAGCAAAGGTGAGCGGCAGGCCGGGCTTGGCTGCGACGCGGTAGGCGCGGGCGATACCGCCGTCGTCCTCCACGGTGGGGAACGTGATGCGGAGTTCGCGGAGGAACTCGCGTGCCTTGTTCGACGAGTCGTCGAAGAGCACCCCGATCACCGTGGCCTCGGCGCCGTCGGCTGCCTTCTGCAGGAGCGGGAGCTCGTCGCGGCAGGGCTCACACCACGACGCAAAAAAGTTGAGCAGCACCGGCTTGCCCCGGAACTCGGCGAGCTTGACATCGCCGGTCCCGAGCAGGCGTGGTGCAACGAAGGTCGGTGCCGGCTTGCCCACCTCGGCCCGCGGCGCGTTTGGACCGTCGGCGCCACACGCGCCGGCGAGCAGGACGACGGCGATCGCTAGGGAGCGCGCCCGGGTCACCCGCGAGCCGGCGGGGTGCGGTCTAGCTCTCGAGCGACGTCGTCCCAGGTCAGGACGTCTTGACGGTCGCGCCGGTTGGCCTTCTGTTCGTCGGCGTACCACCGAAAGAACATCACCACGATCACGCCCCAGAGAATGCCGCCGCCCATGACCTTCATCAGGGCGCCGGCGAACTGCTGGTCGCCCACCGCCGACATGTGGAATGGATGCGGGACCGACGCGTAGTGCTTGTAGATCACGCCGTCGGCGAACGTGAGAAATGAGGCCGGCACCGTCGGTATGACGGACTGGAGGAACAGATAGAGCATGCGGCCCGGCGGCGACATTGTCGGGTACTCCGGGAGCCGGTTCATCACCGGGAACCACATGTTCAATGCCGTGAAGAAAATCAGGCAGTGCGTGCCGAAGTGGACGATCTCGGAGCCGAGTGCGGCATCGACCACCGGCGGCCAGTGGGTGAAGACGAAGACGAGGTTGTAGATGATCGCCGCAGGGAGGGGTCGGGCGATCATCTTCACCAGCGCGGAGAACGACTGTGGGCTGAGGAGCCAGCGCGTGAGCCACCCAGGAGTGCCCGCCAGCAGCAGCGGCGGTACCACGAGCGTCAGGAGTATGTGCTGAACCATGTGCGCGCTGAACAGGTAGCGCTCGCCCAGGTCGTGGATCGGCCAGTCGGCGGCCACCCACATCACCAGCACACCGAAGGCGAAGGTGACCGTTTGGCGGCGCGACGTCTCGCCCCCGACACGGGGCCCGATCAGCGCCAGCGCAGCGGCGTACCCGCCCGCCACCAGGCCTATCACCACCCAGACAGACGGGTGGGCGTGCCAGGCCCACGGCGACGGCATCAGCCGATAAAGGTGTGGAGCGTGAGCAGGTAGGCCATGTACACGGCGATCGCGAGCAGCAACCCGGTCACGAACAACCGTCGCAGCACGGGGTTGTCGAATTTCAAGTGCATGAAGTACATGGCCACCATCGTGAACTTCACCGCGGCCAGGAGCAGCAGGCCGCCGTTGGTGACGAGCTGGCTGTCACCAAGCTTGACGTAGGACAGCACGACCTCGATCCCGGTCAAGACCGCGAGGATCAGCGCGACCTTGATGTAGACGGCCTCGCCCGGGTGTTCGTGCTCCTCGGTCGCCACGTGCTGCTCGTGCTCGGTCACGATGGAATCAGGTAGACGACGGTGAAGATGACGATCCAGACGACGTCGACAAAGTGCCAGTAGAGCCCGGCGATCTCGACCACCTCGGATTTCTCCTTGGGAAGCTGGCCGCGCATCGACATGCTCCACAACGACAACAGCATCACGATGCCCAACGTCACGTGGACGCCGTGGAAGCCGGTCAACACGAAGAAGCTGCTGCCGAAGACGTTGGTCTTGAGCGTGAGGCCCTCACGGATAAACGCAGTGAACTCGTAGACCTGGCCGGCGATGAACGTGGCTCCCAGGAGCGCGGTGGCCAGTAGCCACACCCGCACGCGCCGGTGATCGCCCCGCTGGATGGCGGCCAGCGCCATGACCATCGTCAGTGAACTCATCAGCAAAATGAACGAGCTCACCGAGGTGTACGGAATGTCGTACACATCCTCGGGCGTCGGCCCGGAGACGCTCTTGCCGCGGTACAGCATGTAGGTGGAGATCAGCGCACCGAAGAGGAGGCACTCGGAGCCGAGGAACGTCCACATCGCCAGCTTCTCGTTGGAGAGACCGGTGTTGGTGACGTGGTGATCCGCCGGCTCGGCGTGTTCGGTGGAGTCCACGAGGGGCACGCTCACGTCGTCACCTCCTCAGTGACCGCAGGCTCATCACCCTCCGTTGGGGCGACGGGTTCGGGCGGTGGATCTCCCCGGTCGGCTTCGCCTCCCACGTGCGGGTCATGGGGCGCGGCGGAGGGTTCGAGAGCCCAGGCGTAGAGCGCACCGATCACGACGATTCCGCCCACTACCGCCACCAGGTACGCGCCGTAGATAAGGGCGTAGGCCATGATCGGCAGTCCGATCGAGGCGACCAGTGGGTAGTAGGACGGCGACGGCAGATGGATCGACGCGGGGTCGACGGTGGAAGGCACCGTCTCCTTCGGAGGCAACTTGACCAACCGGCCCTGCTCGTCCTCGGTGTACTTGGCATGCCAGAACTCGTCGACGTCGTGGACTACGGGCACCTCGGCGAAGTTGTACGGCGGGACCGGCGTGGGCAGTGACCACTCGAGCGTGCGAGCGTCCCACGGGTCTTCACCCACGTCCCGGCGCAGCTGGCGCGACCGGACGACGTTGTAGACGAATAGGAGCACCGACATGGCGATGATGAACGCGCCGATGGTGGCGGCGAAGTTCCAGAAATCCCAGCCCATGTCCTTCGGATAGGTGTAGATCCGGCGGGGCATCCCGGCAAGGCCGAGCATGTGCATCGGACCGAACGTCAGGTTGAACCCGATGAACCACAGCCAGAACTGCGCCTTGCCGAGTCGCTCGCTCAGCGCGTACCCAAAGATCTTCGGCCACCAGTAGTAGAAGCCGGCCATGATCCCGAACAGCGAACCGCCGAAGAGCACGTAGTGGAAGTGGGCAACGATGTAGTAGGTGTCGGTCTGCTGACGGTCGTGCGGCGACACCGCGTGGGTGACGCCCGAGAGCCCGCCGATCGTGAACATCGCCACGAAGCCGATGGCGAAGAGCATCGGCGTTTTCAGTCGCAATGACCCGCGCCACATCGTGGCGATCCAGTTGAAAATCTTCACGCCGGTGGGGACCGCGATCAGCATCGTCGCCACCGAGAAGGCGGAGACCGCCACCGGTCCGAGTCCCACCGCGAACATGTGGTGCACCCAGACACCCCAGCCCATGAAGCCGATGGCGATCCCCGAGAACACCACCACCGGGTAGCCGAAGAGGGGTTTGCGCGAGAACACCGGCAAGATCTCCGAGACGATTCCCATCGCCGGAAGGATCAGGATGTACACCTCGGGGTGGCCGAACAACCAGAAGAGGTGTTGCCACAACAGCGGGTCGCCGCCCGCGGCGGTGTTGAAGAAGTTGGCACCGAAGAGCCGGTCGAACATCAGCAAGAAGAGCGCGATGGTGATGATCGGCATGGCGAACAGCATCAAGAACGACGACACGAGCGTCATCCAGACGAACACCGGCATTCGGAACAGGGTCATTCCGGGGGCGCGCAAGTTCAGAATGGTGACGATGAAGTTGACCGCGCTGACCGTCGACGCGATGCCCAGGATCTGGAGCCCGAAGACCCAGAAGTCGATGTTGTGACCAGGTGAGAACGTGATGCTGGTGTTGGGGGCGTAACCGAACCAACCGCCGTTGGGCGCGCCGCCCAGGAGGAAGCTCGAGTTCAGCAGCAGCGCTCCAAGCAGGAACGTCCAGTAGCTGAACGCGTTGAGGCGCGGGAACGCGACGTCGCGAGCGCCGATCATCAGCGGCGTGAGGTAGTTGAAGAACGCCGCCGAGAGCGGCATCACCACGAGGAAGATCATCGTGGTGCCGTGCATCGTGAAGACCTGGTTGTAAGCGTCGGCCGAGAGGAGGGTGCCGTTCGGTCGGGCGAGCTGCAGCCGGATCAGCAGCGCCTCCACGCCTCCGATGAGGAAGAACACGAACGACGTGACCCCGTAGAGGATGCCGATCTTCTTGTGGTCGACCGTCGTGAACCATGACCACGGACCGGTCGTCGCGCGCGGCCGCTTGAGGAGCCCGGGCTCCTCAACGATCTCAGCGTCAACCACATCGGCGGGCGTGGGTTCGAGGACTGTGGTCATCAGGTCAATGTCTCCAAGAAGGCGATCAGCTTGCCGATCTCATCTTCGGTCAGTTGGAGGTTGGGCATACCCAGCCCCTGGTTCGGATTCATCGGCTTGCGGGCCGGCGGGTCGCGTAGCCACAGCCGCAACTCCTGCTCGTTGAGCTCGAAGAGCGCGCCGGCGAAGGTCTTGCGACTGGCGAGATGGGTCAGGTCGGGGCCGACGCGCCCGCGGACAGGCCGGTGACCGCGTGGCACCCGCCGCAGCCCTTGGCCCGGAACAACGCCAGGCCTTCCGCGGCGTCGCCCGACGTCGGGAGCCCGGCAGCGCGCTGCTGCTCGGCGATCCACCGGGCGAAATCGGCCTGCGTGTGGGTGATCACCTGGATGCGCATGTTGGCGTGGGAGATGCCGCAGTACTCGGTGCACTGCCCGAGGTAGGTCTGGCCCGGCTTGTCGGCCTCGAGCTTGAGGTGGTTCTCCCGGCCCGGGATGGCGTCCATCTTCCCGGCCAGCGCCGGCGCCCAGAAGCTATGGATGACGTCGACCGAAGCGACCTTCACGAACACGGGACGCCCGACAGGAATGTGCAGCTCGTTGGCGGTGGTGACCTTGTAGTCGGAGTACTCGTACTCCCACCACCACTGGTGTCCGGTGACCTTCACGTTGAGCACGTCGCCCTTCGGCGCGCGGTCGAGATCGACGAGCGTCGACACGGTGAAAAAGCCGACGATGACCAGGAGCAGCGCCGGAAGGATCGTCCAGCCGATCTCGAAGGCCGTGTTCCCGTGGACTTGGACGGGCGCATCGTCGTCGGAACGGGCCCGGTACCTGAGCATCACGAAGATGATCAAGCCCTCGACAAGAACGAATATGGCGATCGCTATCGCGAAGACCGGATCCCACAGCCGGTCGAGCTGGCGAGCAACGGGACCTTGCGGATTCAAGACATCCTGCGGCTGGTCTTGGCGCGAGCAGGCAGTCGCCAATACCAGCAGCCCAGTGAGAGCGGCAGCGAAGCGCGGTCGCATCCTCATCAGTGCGCGCCCTCGTGGCTGGCCGCGGGCGCACCCGCCGGCGTGATGACCAGGGTGCCGGTCATCGTCGGGTGAAAGTCACAAATGAAGGCATAGGTTCCGGGGGCGGGCGTGTGGGTGTTGTAGTCGACGGTTCCACTCGTCACCGGGTGGCCGTTGAACAAGGGCTTCCGATCCGGCTCGGTCGATGTATAGAACGCGACGTTGTGGAAGACGCCCTCATCGCGGTTGCGGAAGTGGATCTTCACGTCGGTGTTGGCCGGGAAATCCAGTTCGGTCGGGCCGAACTGTGTGTCCTTCGCGGTGATCGACCGCGTTGGCGTCTCGTCCTCGTGCGGGTGAAACTCCCGCTCGCCGGCGCGTGCGCCGATCCCGCCAGCGACCACCATGCTCAGCACGGCAACGACGCCGAGACCCACCAGTGCGGAGGATCCGACTCGCGGCCGGGCCGAGATGAGCCACAGCACGGCGAGCAGGACGACCGCGAGCACTAGCGCGAGGACCCATGACGCCGTCGTTGAAACGGCCAGCAGGACTCGCGAGATGTTCACCGCGATGAACAACGCACCGAGCGTACCGAGGACCGGCATGGCGATCGGTGCGAGCAGCCGCTCCACGACGCGCTCGCGCACAGGGGCGGAGAAGCTCGGGTGATCGCGCCAGACGTGGGCCAGCCAACCGACAACGGGAATCAGCGACGCGGCCAGTGCCACGGCCAGCCATGACGCTCCCGCCGCCAGCCCAAGCGCGACACCCACCGCGGCGACGGCGCCAACCAGCGGCCACGCACTGCCGGTCGGCACGTCGGCCTCCGTGTACGCGTTGCGCCGTTCGGGGGCGGGGGCGTCGGCCGCGACGTGCGGCGTGAGATCTTGGACGGCGAGCACGGTGATCGCGGCAACGACGGCGAAGGCTCCGGCCAGGACCACAAACAGATCGGCGCCGGCACGGTCGCCGATCACCGCGGCGTAACCGACGGCCGCGACGAGCGCAGCGGCCGTGAGCGCCATGAACAGCCTGCCGACGAGATTGATCACGCCGCTTACCTGTTCTGAAGGATGTAGAGGGCCAGGAACACGAGAAGCCAAGCGGTGGTGACGACGTGCCAGTGCCAGGCGGCGGCGCGAACAACAGCGGGATCACCAGCAGAGACCTGGCCACCGACGGTACGCGCGACAGCGACCAGCAGGAAGCCGATGCCGATGGCGGCGACGACGCCGACCGCGATCAGGAGGGCGTAGACCAGAACGGCGTAGGAGTGATCGGCCGGACCGAAGTGCAACTGGGTGCCGACGTACCAGAGCAGGTTGATGAACGCCGCGCCCAGGCCGGCGGTGAGAGTGAGGGCACTGAGTGCCTGGCGGCGATTCCCCATCCGCAGCGCGTACACCGCCCATTCGGCGGTGACCATCGACAGCGCAAGAGTGATCGTGGCCGTCGTGCCGAGATAGTTGTCGAGCTCCGCACCTTCCGCCGGCCAGTGCTGGGCCAGGGCACGCACGTTCAGATAGGCGGCGACGAGCGCGCCGACCAGCATCAGTTCGGCAACGCCGGCCAGGAGCGTCGTCACGCTGAGCAGGTTGACGGGCCGACCACGCCCGGCGGGCGGCAGACCGAGCATCGTGGTGGGCGCAGTCATCGAACCGCGGCCTCGGCGGCGCGTAGATCCTCGAGCGGCGCCGCGGAACGGATCTCGGGGATCGTGTCGAAGTTGTGGGGAGGCGGTGGCGACGCGGTCGCCCACTCCAACGTGAGACCGTCTCCCTCCTCGGCGGCAGCGCCCGGCCGCGTCATCCGCGACACGACCGACGCGGCGACGGCGAGGGCGCCGAGCAGCAGGAGCAATCCTCCGAGTCCGGCGATCCGGAGCGAGGTCGAATCGGTGACGTTCACCGCTCGCATGCGGCCGTTCCACCCGCCCGCGTAGGAACCAACCGCAAAGACCGCCGAGCCGCCCAGTAGAAGGAGCAGCTGCGCGCCACCCGCCGCTGCGCTGAAGGGACGACCGAAGAGCTTCGGTGCCCAATGATTGAGTGCGCCGACCGCGAGGAGAAGCGAGGCGCCGAACACGACGAGGTGAACCTGGCCGGTCGACCACGCGGTGCCGTGGACGTCCTCCACCGCGGCGGCGGCCACGGCCGCGGCACCACCCGCGATTGCGAGCAGGAAGCCGACGACGAACAGAAGGCTGACGTCACCGCGCGGCCGGCCACCACGCCGCAGCGTGTCGAGCCACACCAACACGAGCAGCCCGAGCGGCAGCAGTACGGCGGCGGCGAGCGGCGTATAGGTGGGCAGCACGATCGCGTCGGCGACCTCGGTACCCGCAGCCCATGCGCCGAACCCGAGGAACGCGAAGCCGGCAATTGCGGCCCGGGCCGCGCCGAGACTGGCGAGCGGCCGCCCCGCCGCTTTGGCCACCATGTCGCTGGCGGCGCCGAGCCCAGGCACGACGAGCAGGTAGACGTCGGGCCGGCCGTAGAGCCAGAGCATGTGCTGCCAAATCACCTGCGTACCGACGGTGCCCGCGGCAAAGAATTCGTGGCCACCAAAATGCTGATCCAGGAAGAGCAGCACGAGGCCGGCGAGGAAGACAGGCGCGGCCAGCAGCGTCCCTGCGCTGCTCACCAGCGTCGCCCAACTGAACATTGGGATCCGGCCGAGCGTCATCCCTTCGGTCCGCAGTAGGAGCACGGACGCGAACAGGTTCGCCGCGGCGAGGATGGCAGCCACGGTGACCACGGCCAGGCTGGCCACCCACAGGTCGGTATGCGCCTTGTCGCCGCCACCGCTGAGCGTGAACTGACCAAAGCTGAGGCCGGCGATCCGCGGCCCGTCGCCGGTGTAGCTCGCGAGATGGAGCAGGCCACCGAGCAGGTACGTCCAGAAGGCAAACGCCTGCAGGCGCGGGAACGCCAGCCGGGCGGCGCCGATCTGGAGGGGGAGGAGATAGGTGGCCAGGCCGACCCAGAGCGGTGCCAGGACCAGCACCGCGGTACCGGTCGTGTGGAGGTCGGAAAGCCGGAGGTACGTCGCCGGCGCGAGATCGAGCTCGGCGCGCAACAGACCGCCCACGATGCCGCCCACGACCAGGAAACCGAGCGCCGTGGCGATGTACATCCGCCCGAGCCGCTTGTGGTCGGCCGTGGTCAGCCAGCTCGCAGTCATGGCGCCGGAAATCTAGTCATTGACGCCTCAGTGGCTCCGGACCAGTTGGTCTACGGCCATGGAGGAGAAGAGCAGCGTCACATAGGTGATCGAGTAGGTGAACAAGCGCATGGCTCGCACGGTGGTGCTGTCGTGCAAAAGACGGAACGCCATCCAGAGAAACACGCCACCCGACACCGTCGCCACGACGACGTAGAGGATGCCCATTTCCCCCACCTCGGCGAACACCAGTGAGAGCGCCCACAGGGCCACGGTGTAGACAACGATCTGGCGCGCGGTGGTTTTCAGCGACGCCACGGCCGGCAGCATGGGCACGCCCGCCGCCCGGTATTCGTCCCGGTACTTGATGGCCAGCGCCCAGAAGTGCGGCGGGGTCCATACGAAGATGATGGCGAACAGCACCAGGGGGGCCAGCCCGACGTCGTTGCGCACCGCGGCCCACCCGACCAGCACCGGCACAGCCCCGGCGGCGCCGCCGATCACGATGTTCTGCCTGCTCGTGCGCTTGAGCCAGAGCGTGTACACGAACACGTAGAAGAACGTCGCCGACAGCGCGAGGACCGCCGAAAGGAGGTTGACCAGAAGCCAGAGCTCGACGAAGGCCAGCAATTCGAGGCAGACCGCGAAGGTCAACGCGGCGACCGGCGTGATCTCGCCAGTGACGAGCGGGCGGCCGGCCGTCCGGGCCATGAGGCGGTCGATGTCGCGATCGGCCCACATATTGATGGCGTTGGCCCCGCCTGCGGCCAGCGCGCCGCCGGTCAACGTGGCCAGCATCAGCCCGACCGACGGGAGCCCGCGAGCGGCCACCACCATCGTCGGAAGCGTCGTGACGAGCAGCAACTCGATGATGCGCGGCTTGGTAAGCGCCAGGTAGGCCATCGCGGGGGCCCGCCGACCCGACAGGCGAGAAACAGGCATGTGACCCGCACACTAACTGGCTCGTGCGCCGATTCACCAAGTCTCTGCTTGCTGGCGGCTGCTCCGCCCGCCGCGTCTGCAGCGGGGCCCCAACCCCGCTGCCGGCGGTTGGCCTACCGCAGCCAACCCTTAAGATCCGGCCCCGATGCGCACGTCATCGAGCCGGTCGTTGCCCCGCCTTTCACCCCGCACCTACGCCCGGCTGACGGCGGCAGTTACTTGGGCGGTCGGCCTCATCATCGTGACCGGCGGAGCGGTGCGGCTCACCGGGTCAGGCCTCGGTTGCCCTGACTGGCCGACGTGTACCCAGGACCGGTTGGTGGCCGAGTGGGACTACCACCAGATGGTCGAATTCGTGAACCGCATGGTCACCGGCGCGGTGTCGGTGGCGGTGATCCTCGCCGTGCTGGGCGCCTGGATCCGGGTGCCCCGGCGCCGGGACTTGGTGTTGCTGGCCTGCGGCCTGGTGGCCGGCGTGATCGGTCAGATCGTCCTCGGCGGCATCACGGTGCTGTTCGACCTTGCGCCCCAGCTGGTGATGGGCCACTTCCTCCTGTCGCTCGTGCTGTTGACGGTGGCGGTGGTGCTCCAGGCGCGGGCCAGCACTCCACCGGGACCGGCGGTACTGACTGTCCCCGGAGACCTGGTCCGCATGGCCCGTCTCGTTCTCGGCACAGCCGCGGTGGTCGTGATCACCGGGACCGTCGTGACCGGATCGGGGCCGCACGGCGGTGACACGCGTGCCCAGCGGTTCCCGTACCTGCCCACGGAGGTGGCGCGCGTGCACGGGACCGCGGTGCTGATCTTCCTGGCCGTCACGCTGGTCACGATCGTGCTCTTGAGGCGGGCCGGCGCCCGCCCAGAAACGCTGCGCCGGACGACGGTGCTGCTCGGCGCGATCGTGGCGCAGGCCGCGATCGGCTACACGCAGTACTTCACCGGTCTGCCGGCGCTCCTGGTGGGAATCCACCTGGCCGGCGCCGCCGCGGTGTGGGCCGCGGCGATCCACTTCTACCTCGGCCTTTTCCATCGCGCCGGTGCACCTGAGACAATCGATCCGTGGCCAGCACCGCCCCCGTCGAACTCGATCGACCCGACATCGATTGGGACATCGACGAGGACAGCCGCCCCGACCAGCCCTGGATCGTGATCGTGTGGAACGATCCGATCAACTTGATGTCCTACGTCACCTATGTGCTGCAAAAGCTGTTCGGCTACAGCCATGAAAAAGCCACCAAGCTGATGCTCGACGTACATCACAAGGGCAAGGCCATCGTGTCGAGTGGGAGCCGGGAGCGGGCCGAGCTCGATGTCTTCCGCCTCCACGAGCACGGTCTCTGGGCGACGATGCAACACAACAGCGGTTGATGGCGCGGCGGCCCATTCGCCGCACGCGCAAGGGTGACTTCGCGATATCGCTGTCGGCCGAGGAGCGCGACGTCCTGCGCCAGCTGCCCGGGCAGCTGCGCGAGCTACTGGGCAGCGACGACCCGTCGTTGCGACGGCTGTTCCCAACTGCCTACCCCGAGGACGAAGCGCTCGAAGCCGAGTACCGCCAGCTCATGGCCGACGATCTGGTCGAGAGTCACGCGAGCCGCGCTCGATCTGATGGAAGCCACGATCGACGGAGACCGGCTCACCGAGGACGAGCTGGTCGGATGGCTCGGTGCGCTGAACAACCTGCGGCTCGTCCTCGGCACGCGGCTCGACGTGACCGAGGACCTCGACTTCGAGCTGCTCGAGCCGGACGACGACCGCCGTCCGGCCTTCGCGCTCTACCACTACCTCACCTGGCTGCAGGACGAGGTGGTGACCGCGTTAAGCGGCTGAGCTGGTGACGTCCTCCGGCGGCCCCGCAGTGGCAAACCGGTAGAGGATCACCGCGCTGACTCACCAACGCGCCAAGAACAAGTGCGCCGGTGGGTGTCGGGCCCCACAGATTGGGAAGATCGGCCGCCCACCACAACGCGGCGCCGGCCACCCACGCGCCGCACGCCACCGCGGTCGCCGCGAACGCGTGTTGACGCCAACCCCGGGTCTGTGTGAGCAGCGTGATCACCAGGTCGATGGGGAAGTACGCGGGGAAGGTCATCAGAACTTGACCCGCTCCGGTGGCGACACCCTTGCCACCGCGGAATCCGTTCCACAGGGGAAAGCAATGACCAATGACCGCCGCACTGCCCGCGGCACTGGCGGCGGCGCCGCCGGACATCCAGCGAGCCAGCGCGCAGGCAGCCGCCCCCTTGGCCACGTCGAGCACGAGAACGGAGAGCCCCCACTTCTTCCCGAGCTGGCCCATCACGTTGGCCGCGCCGGGATTGCCCGAGCCCATAGCACGGATGTCCGCCGTGCGACCGAGCGCGAGGCGGGCCGCTAGGTCAGCAGATGGGAACGTCCCCAACACATATGCGCACGCCACGGCGAGAGCAATCACCGCGCGCAACAGTAGGTTCGCGGCATCGAGATTTTGCGCATTCCGGTGACGCCCGACGTGTCCCTCGAGGTGCGCCACTGGCCCGCGAGCGGCATGCCATTCCTACTGATCCACGGGTTGGCCTCCAACGCGCGGTTGTGGGATGGGGTCGCGCCGCTGCTGGCGCAGGCCGGCCACCGCGTCGTCGCCGTCGACCAACGGGGCCACGGACAGTCCGACAAACCCGATGACGGATATGACTTCGCGACGTTGACAACCGACCTCCTTGCACTGTGCGACAAGCTCGATCTCGACGCGGTCGTCGCCGTCGGTCAGTCCTGGGGCGCCAACGTCGCGCTCGAACTCGGCCACCGTGCTCCGGGGCGTGTGCGCGGCGTGGTGTGCGTCGACGGCGGCACGATCGACATGTCGCGCCGCTTCCCGGAGTGGGAGGAGGCGGCAGCGACGCTGGCGCCGCCGATGCTCACCGGCATCCCTGCCACCGAGATCGAGGCCTACCTGCGGCGCGCGCACGGCGACTGGCCGGAGGCCGGCATCCAAGGCGCCCTGGCCAACTTCGCACGCCGCGACAACGGCACCGTTGCGCCGTGGCTCTCGCGGAACCGCCACATGGTGATCCTGCGCGAGCTGTGGGCGCACCACCCGTCCGCGCTGTTCCCGGATCTGGAGACACCGGTGATCCTGATCGTCGGCGCGGGCGGAGACGCCTTTGACCGAGGCGGGGCAAGCGATCCGACGCGTTCGGACCCTCCGGATCGCCGGTGATCACGACATCCACGCGGAAAAACCCGACGCGGTCGCCCACGTGATGCTCGACGCGTTCGCGGAGGGCTTCTTCGGATGAGCAAGGCGCGCGTACTCGCGATCATGGGCTCGGGCGAGACCAGCCCGACGATGGTCAAGACACATCGCGCGCTCTTCGACCGGTGCGGGAGCGCGGCCGTGCTTCTGGACACGCCGTTCGGCTTCCAGGAGAACGCCGATGACATTGCCGCCAAAGCGATCGAGTACTTCGCCACCAGCGTCGGCCAGCGCGTCGACGTCGCCAGCTTCCGCTCGGCGGAGGCCGACGCGCTCGACGTGTGAGTCGGCCTTCGAGCGTGTTCGTTCCGCGGACTACGTGTTCAGTGGGCCCGGCAGCCCCTCGTACGCACTCCGGCATTGGCGCCAGTCGCCGATACCGGGATTGCTGCGCGACAAGCTCCAAGACGGTGGGTGCGTCTGCTTTGCCAGCGCGGCGGCGCTGACCCTCGGACTCGTAACCGTTCCCGTTTACGAGGTGTACAAGGTCGGGGAGGATCCAGAGTGGCTCGAGGGCCTGGACTTGCTCCGCCTTACCGGACTGCGCGCCGCCGTCATCCCCCACTTCGACAACGCCGAGGGCGGCAACCACGACACGCGCTACTGCTACCTGGGCGAACGCCGCCTCCGCGTGCTCGAAGCACAGTTGCCCGAGGACGCGTTCGTACTCGGCGTAGACGAGCACACCGCATGCGTGTTCGATCTCGATGCCGGCACCGCGGAGGTATCTGGTCTGGGTGTGGTCACCGTTCGCTGGTCGGGCGAGCAAGCGCGCATCCCGAGTGGGACGACAATGCCCATCGCCGACCTCGCACGCGGCGCCGGCGCGGAACGCGTCGCGGTTGGCGCGGCACCGCCGGCCGAACCCGCGGCACGTTCGCCGCTGCTGGAAAGTGCGCGGCGCTTGGAGGCGGCGTTCGACGCCGCGCTAGCCGCTGCTGACATCGCCGGCGCGGTGGGGGCGGTGCTCGCGCTCGACGCCGAACTGGTGGAATGGTCGGCCGACACGCTTCAGAGCGACGAACCCGACCAGGTTCGAGTGGTGCTTCGGTCGATGCTCGTGCGATTGGGCCAGGCGGCTGTCCACACTGCGGACGTCGCGGCGCGTGTCGGGCCGCTGGTGGAGGCGCTGCTCGGCGAGCGAGCCAGCGCGCGGGCCGGCGGCCGCTTCGCCGAGGCCGACGAGATCCGTGATCGGCTCGTAGCGCTCGGCGTCGAGGTCAATGACAAGCAGGAAGGCTCATCGTGGCGCTTAACATCGTGAGCCGGCCCACCGACCTTGCCCCCATCGTCTAGCGGCCTAGGACACCACCCTTTCAAGGTGGCAGCACGGGTTCGAATCCCGTTGGGGGTGCCAGGAGTCCTTGACCCCATTCGGTGGACCACCGGTTATGACAACGTGGCCACGGGTTGTGGTGAATGTAGATCTTCGAATTCGTTCGGCGTGAGGTAGCCCAGCGAACTGTGCCGTCGGGCCGGGTTGTAGAAGTGCTCGATGTAGTCGGCCATGGCGACGGCGAGCTCGATCTTCGTGCGCCACTTCTGCCGGTCGAGGAGTTCGATCTGCATCGAGCCCCAGAACGACTCCATCGGCGCGTTGTCGTAGCAGTCACCGACGGTGCCCATCGAGCTGATGAGTCCAAGCCGACGCACGTTCTCGGTGAAGGCCCAGGACGTGAACTGGCTGCCGTGGTCGGAGTGGATGATCGTCGACAGCGACGTCGATCTCGAGCCGCTGGCCTTGGCCAGGGCGTCGTTGACCAGCGCCGCCTCGCAGCGCCGGTCGATGGCCCAGCCGACCACCTTGCGCGAGTAGAGGTCCAACACAACGCAGCAATAGAGCTTGCCCTCCGACGTCGGGTGCTCGGTGATGTCGGTGAGCCACAGCTCATTGGGGGCGGTGGCCACGAAGTCGTCGCTGGACGAGGTCCTCACAGGTGGGGGCGTTCTTGAGGTTCTTCACGCCCTTGCGTGGCCCCGGCAGGCCCTTGAGGCCGAGCTGGCGCATGATCTTCCACACCAGCTTCTTGTTGACGATGAGGCCTTGTTCGATCTCCAGGGCGGCGCGGATGCGCAACATCCCGTAGGTGCCGCGCGAGCGGGCGTGGATGTCGGCAATGGCATCGGCCAACAGGACGTGGCGGATCTCGGTGTCGGTCGGGCGGTGGTGCTTGATCTTGTAATAGGTCGATCGGCTGAGGCCGATGGTCTGACAGGCGATGCGTTCGGAGTAGCCCAGGTTGTTCAACCCTCGGACAACCTGGTACTTCCTTTTGGGCTGACCCGCTCTCCCTCGGCGAAGAGTTCGCTCGCCGCCTTCACCAGCTTCAGCTCGGCCTCGAGCTCCTTGATGCGCCGCCGCGCCGCAGCAAGAGGATCGGCCTCGTAGCTCTTGGCCCCCGGGCGCTGGCCGGCGTCGATGCGGGCCTGGTCTCGCCATCGATACAGCGTGTGCTCGGAGATCCCGAGCTCGGCGACGAGGTCCTTGACCGCCTCGCCGGCGAGCATCCGCTCACAGGTCCGGCGACGAAGCTCGGCGGGATAGTGCCTTGGCATGTCTGGCTCCTGAGGGACAGGGCCAAATTGTCACAAGGGTGGTCCACTATTCGGGGGTTAGGTCAAGGTAGCCACAGCCCAGTGTTGGCGTCAGGCTCGCTTTCCGGTGACTGAGCACCGACCCATGCGCTGCTGCAACAAAGGCGTGTCAGTGGCCCGGATATCGCGTTAAACGACGGGTCTTGCATCTCGTGATATTTCCGTATCTCCAAGTGAACCACGGTGTACAAATCCGCCCCAACCGCGACAAAACCGCTGGTAGCTGAGCTGGTAAATCCCATTGATGTTATTTAAAGCTGTCCCAAATCGCCGTTTGTTACTGACTAGTCCGATGTGGTCATTCGCTAACTAGTTCTTGCCTATAGCGCGAATGGGAGTGCACTGTTATCCTCCAATCCGCAGCAAAGCCATACCGCTGCACGGGGCAGGTCCGGGGATCGGAGTATCACGGTGCGGGATCCACTGCTATCGAGGGCACGGCGCCGCGGCTTTGGCACGACCGCGAATCGGCCCACCCGCGCCCGCATGGTCGCCGGATTCCTCGTGTTCATCGCCTTAATCGCCGCGACAACTGGCGGAGGGGCCAACGCCGGTCTGCTCGACATGCTCTTCCCGACGACCACCCGGCCGGCGCCGACAACCACCACGACCACAAGCTCCACGACAACCTCCACCGTCGCTCCAGCCGGCAGCGGCGGCCTCACGCTCACCGACACCGGCCTCACCAGGATTCGACTGAGGATCGACACGCAGGCGGCGTGGATCTCGACGCGGATGGAAGGCACAACAATCCAGGCGTCCAAGGTCATCGAGACCTCAGGTGGCGCGCAGATCATGAGCCTCGGACCAACGATCACCGTCAAGAACAGCGGCCGCGTGGTGATCGACTTCATTCTCCGGATTGCTTCGGGCGCAAATACGGGCCTGTCCATGTGCAAGAACTACATGGGCCCGGCCACCGTCACGCTGACCCGGATGACAAACGCGGCGACCACCATCTCGACCGTTGCCAATTACGGGAACAGCGGCCATCCGCCGCGCGGCCAGTGCGAGAATCAGATGTACCGCAGCATCAGCCGCTCGTCGTTTATCGGCCCCGTCCGTTGGCCGGCCCGCCAAGACTCACGGCCGTTGGTGCTCGCGCATTACTTCCCCTGGTATGACGAGCTGAACCTCCACCACAACTTCGGGCCGGACAGGCCTGCACACCCGGCTAATACCAATGATCCGACAATCGTCGCCGAGGCCGTGGCCATGGCGGCCGACTCGGGCATCGACGCATTCATCGTCGAGTACGAAGGATCGCCGATGCACAACGACCGCATCCCATATGTGGTTGCCGCTGCCGACGCCCGGGACGACTTCAAGCTGGCGTTCAACCTCGACCTCGATGTCATGCGCTGGAACAACGGCGGTCTCAGCCCCGAGATTCTCGACCGTGGTCTACAGGCCGTCACTGCGTACAGGAGCCATCCCAGCCAGCTGTTGACCAACGGCCAGCCGGTGATCTTCCTCTACGGCGGGGCGAACATCCCCGCCGCCGACTGGCACGCTGGACTCGATCGACTCCGAGTCGCCACCGGTGTGACGCCCTATGTCGTCGCCGACACCGACACGCTCGGCGCCCCGGGTATCTACAAGTTCGGTACGTACGGGTTGATGGACAAGCAAGCCCTGAACTCGTGGTCGAGCGACTCGCTGTGGCGCTACCGGCTAGAGCCGGCTCTGGAGGGCCAGCCCACCCGGGTCTGGGCCGCGCCGGTGTCACCGGGGTACGACGACCGCCAGCTGAACCGCCAACCCCCGATGTACATCGACCGCGCCGACGGTCAGCGCTACGAGGACGAGTGGGCCGCCTCGCTGGGCAGCCTTCCCGACTGGGTCATCGTCACCACCTGGAACGAGTACTACGAGCAGACGCACGTCGCGCCGGGGACGACAACCGGTGGACACACCCTCGCGGCGACCCGCCGATGGGCGGCTCAGTTCCACACCACGGGCTAAAGAGCCGGTAGCCGCAGCCGATAGGATTCAAGTCTCACCGCGGCGAATAAAGGCGATAGATGACGACAAAAGAGCGGGCTTCTTCGCGAGCATTTGGCGGGCTGATTGCCCTCCTGCTCGCGACGACTGCGTGCCAGAGCGCGTCTAAGAGCGCCCTCAAGGTCACCACCGGCGCGGTGGGCACCTCGCCGGCCAGCGCCGCGCCCGCCCCGGACACGACGTCGCCGTCGGTTTCCACCGTGGCCCCCGCGGTGGAAACGAAGGCTGCGACCACCCGTCGCCGTACCGCCGCGGCACGACCGGCGAGCCGCACGCCTGCCTCGGCCGCGTCGACGTTGCTCAGCCGGACCGATACCGGCATGACCCGGCTGCGCGTGACGATCGAGAACCAGGCCGCGTGGACGTCCATGACCCTCGACGGCACCAGCATCGTCACCTCAAAGGTGGTGGAGACCACCGGAGGCGCCCGGGTTACCGGCCTTGGTCCCACCATCAGCGTGGCGGATCCCGGCCGGGCCGTGATCGACTTCGTCCTCAACATCGCACCCGGCGCGGCCACCGGCCTGTCGATGTGCAAGAACTACCTGGGCCCAGCGACGGTCACGTTGACCCGCCTCACCGACGGGCAGACCGGCGTCGGATCACTGAGGAACACGGGCACCGACCCGACCGTCGTCGACGGGTGCGAGAACCCGGCGCGCGTCGCGCTCGATCGCGGCGCGCTCATCGGCCCGGTGCGCTGGCCAGCGCGGCAGGACGCCCGTCCGTTGGTGCTGGCCAACTACTACCCCTGGTACGACGAGACCAACGTCGGCCATGACTTCGGCGACAACCCGCTCGGTCCGGTCGACACCAAGAACCCCGACGTCGTCAATCAGGCCATCAACCTCGCGGCGAGCAACGGCATCGACGGATTCGTGGTCGAGTACGAAGCCAGCCCGCAGTTCGAATCTCGGATCGATACGGTCTACCGGCTCGCCGATGCGCGCAAGAACTTCCTGGTCGCCCTCACGCTCGACCTCGCGATCCTCCGGCATCGGGACGGCGGCCTGAGTGACCGCGGGCTCGATCACGCCTTCCATGCCGCTTCGAGTCGGGCCCACCACGCCAGCCAACTACGCAAGAACGGCGTACCGGTCGTGTTCGTCTACGGCGCCGACAAGGTTGACCCCGGCCAGTGGCAACGCGCGCTCGACCGCCAACGAGCAGCGGGCTTCGCGCCGTTTGTCATCGCCGACGACGCGGCCCTCAACTCGCCCGGTCGCTTCCGGTACGGCACCAACGACTCGCCTGACCTGGCCACGCTGCTGCGCTGGGCCGCGGGCGCGCTGTTCGACCTCCGCGCTCGACCCGGTCTGACCGGCGAGACCGGTCCGCTGTGGGTCGCCCCGGTGTCGCCGGGCTACGACGACCGCCGCCTCCGCCGCTCGCACCCGACCTACGTCGACCGGGCCGCCGGGCAGCGTTATCTCGACTCGTTCACCGGGGGGGTCGCCGCGCTCCCCGACTGGCTGATGATCACCTCGTGGAACGAGTACTACGAGCAGACCCACATCATGGCGGGGACGGCCACGGGCAACCGCGCCCTTGACCAAACGGCGCGGCATCGCCGCCGAGTTCCACACCACCGGCTAGCGGGGTCTCGCGGCGCGACCGCTAGGGTGGTGGACCATCCCGAGTCATCGGGGTCCCGGTCCTGTGGTGCAGTTTGGAGTGCACGCCGGCCTGTCAAGCCGGAGGTCGCGGGTTCAAATCCCGTCAGGACCGCAAACCACTACGCTGTCACGTCCACGGTCGGGTAGCTCAGTCGGCAGAGCGCGCGCCTGAAAAGCGTGAGGTCACCGGATCGACGCCGGTCCCGACCACTCCTCTAACTAGAACCCGATCCCGCCTGGGTCGAGACCAAGCAGCCCGCGGCCGCACGCGGCGTAGGTCTTGGTCTGAGACAGGATGTGCTGCGACATCGTCGTGACGTCGCGAAGCTGCCGGTCGAGCGGCGACTTGCGGTAGACGCCCGTAGTCCCGAAAGCTTCATAGAGAAGTCCGACGGCCTCCTTGCACGAATGGAACGCGTTGGTCAGGGCCAGCCGTACGTTGGTCCACTCAGTCGGCGAGGGCTGTCGCCCCGCGCACACCGCGTCCCAGAACACACCCACGGTGTCGTACACATAGGCCCGAGCACTACCGACGAGCGCCGCGGCGCGGCCCACATTCCACTGCACTGTGGCGTCGTCGCGTGCGTACGTCATCGACGGCATCACCACCTTCGAGCTGGCGACCGCCTGCGCTTCTGCCAACGCGGCCCGGGCGATCCCGAGCGGCACTGCGGACAGGTTGACGAAGAACGTGTAGCGGTACGCATACAAGGGCGACGGGTCCACCGGCGCGCCATCGAAGACCGAGAACGTGCGCTCGGCCGGAACCTCGAATTCGGCGACGCGCACGTCATTGCTCCCGGTCCCGCTCAAGCCGGTGGTGTGCCAATTATCGAGGATCTCGACCGCGCTCCGCGGTACGGCGCACATACGAGTGAGCGGCAGACCCTCCGGTCCGGGCTGCATAGCCCCGTCGATCAGCACGATGCAGTTCAGGAAGAACCAATCGGACTGGTGCGCGCCGCTCGTAAACGGCCATTGCCCTGTAACCACGTAGCGGTCGCCATTGGAGATCGCTTGGCCCGAGGGGTTGGCGACCGCCGCCGTCGGGAGATCGAGCGACGGATACATGGCCTGCGCTACCGCCCGATCGAGGAACGCGGTGAAATAGCCGCCGTCGGAGTTGATCATGGCGCACCACCCGGCCGACCCGTCGGCCGCCGCCACCTCCTCGATCACATCGAGTTGCTCCAACGGTGAGAGCTCCGGCCCGCCGAGGCCCTTGCTCATCGTCATGCGGTAGACGCCGGCGTCGCGCAGCGCGTCGACGGCTGGGTTGGTGAGCCGGCCGCCCGCCTCGGTCGCCACGGCTTGTTGCTTGATCAGCGGCGCGGCGGCGCGTACAGCGTCGAAAATCGCGTCCATCGCTTCCCCTCCCGTTAGAAGCCCAGCGTCTCTGGCAACTTTCGCATGTCGGCGACGACGTGGTCGGCCTCGGGCTCCGGCATCGTCTGGTCATCGAAGACGCCCGTGTAGCGAACCGCCACCATGCCCATCGCGATCGCGCCGGCGACATCGGTCCTCCGCAGATCGCCGACGTGCGCGACCCGCGAGGGGTCCATCCCGCCCAGGCCCTCGAGCGTGTGCTCGAAGATCTCGGGCGCCGGCTTGTAGAAGCCCACTTCGTCGGAGAAGGACCAGTGGTCGAACAAGGGCAGCAGCCCGCGGCGGATCAGGTGTTCACGCAACACGTCGGACGCGGTGAACCCGACGTCGCAGACGATGCCGAGGCGCACGCCAGCGTCCTTGAGGCCCCGCAGGCACTCCTCGATGCCGTCGGTGAGATAGAAGTCCACCCCCACGGCGGCGTTGGTGAAGGCGTCACCGAGCGAATCACGAACTTCCTGTGGTACCTCGAATCCCAGGGCCTCGACGATGTGCTCGGCCGCCTGCGCGGCCAGGAACTGCTCACCGGATGTCCAGCTCTTCACGTACTGGTCCCAGGCAGAGTCGAACACGGCGTCGAGTTGCTGGCGTTCGTGCGCGAAGCCGGCGTCCTCCAAGATCCCCGCCCACGCTTCGAGGCGCCGCCCGCGCAGTTGGCCGCGCTCTTCGTAGACGAGGGTGTTCCAGTGGTCGAAGGTGACCGCTTCGATCGCCATCAGTGGGCGTGCACGTGTCCGGGACGGACGACGCCCTCCTGACACGCGGCGACGCGCACCGCGTCCGCTACCAGTTCGACCACGTGCTTGTTGAACACGCTGGGCACGACGTAACTGGCGGACAGCTCGTCGTCGTGCACGGCGCTGGCAATGGCATCGGCGGCGGCCAACTTCATCCCCTCGGTGATGTCGATTGCCCCGGCGTCGAGCGCGCCACGGAAAATCCCGGGGAAGCAGAGCACGTTGTTGATCTGGTTCGGATAGTCGCTGCGGCCGGTCGCGATCACCGCGGCGAGGCCTTCGGCCTCCTCCGGCATGATCTCCGGGTCAGGGTTGGCCAGCGCGAACACGATCGGGTCGCTGTGCATCGCCCGCAGGTCGTCCCGGAGCAACAGCCCGGGCCCGCTCACGCCCACGAAGACATCGCCGCCGGGCAGCACTTCGTGCAACGTGCCCTTGCGGCCCTCCGGGTTGGTGTGTTCGGCCATCCACTGCTTCGAGACATCGAGACCGTCCCTACCCAAATACAGAGCGCCTTTGCGGTCGACGGCGATGATGTTGGGCACGCCGGCCGACTGAAGGATCTTCGTGATCGCCACACCGGCCGCACCGGCGCCGGCCATCACGACCTTGAGGTCCTCCATCTTCTTGTCGACCACCTTGAGCGCGTTTCGCAGCGCGGCGAGCACCACAACCGCGGTGCCGTGCTGGTCGTCGTGAAAGACCGGAATGTCGAGGCTGGCCTTGAGCCGGTCCTCGACCTCGAAACAGCGGGGTGCGGCGATGTCCTCGAGGTTTATGCCGCCGAAGACCGGCGCCAGGCGCTCAACGGTCTCGATCAGCTCCTCGCTCGACGACACGTCAAGGCAGATCGGGAAGGCGTCGATCCCCGCGAACTCCTTGAACAGCATCGCCTTGCCCTCCATCACCGGGAGAGCGGCCGCCGGGCCGATGTCTCCCAGCCCCAACACCGCAGTGCCGTCGGTGACGACGGCGACGGAGTTCCGCTTGATCGTGAACTTGTGCACGTCGGCCGGGTTGTCGGCGATAGCCAGGCACACCCGGGCCACGCCGGGCGTATACGCCATCGAGAGGTCGTCACGGTTGACCAACGGGGTCTTCGACCGGACCTCGATCTTGCCGCCTTCGTGCATCAGGAACGTGCGGTCCCGCACGTCGCGTACGAGGACGTCCTCGAGCCGCTCCACCGCGGTGCGGATCCGCTCGACGTGGTCTGCGTCGATAGCGAACACGGTCAGGTCGCGAACCATGCGGTTGCCCGCCACCTCGACGAGGTCGACGCCGATGATGTTCCCGCCGGCCTCGCCAATAGCTGTCGTCAACCGCCCGAGCACGCCCGGATGGTTCGCCAACTCGACACGAAACCGCACCGAGTAAGAAGCCGAAGGCGTAGCCATAAAGCCAGTATCCCGTAGGGCGGGCGCTACGAACCAAACGAGACCAGCTCGACTTCTGGACACTTAACGCCCTGCGAGGGCGCAAAGTGTCCAGAAGTCGCAGTCCTTAGGCCCCCATCTCCTCCATCTCGCGGAGGCTTCGGTTGATCTCGGATGCCCGAAAGCGGCGATGACCGCCCAACGTGCGGATCGCGGTGATCTTCCCAGCCCGCGCCCAGCGGGTAACGGTCTTCGGGTTGACCCGGAACATTGCCGCCACTTCTGCGGGCGTCAAGAGCGGGTCTGGTGCGTTGTACTCGGCCACGGGGGTCCCTTCGATGTGTGCCATTCGTCCTCCGAAGGTACGGAACCGCCCGACATCGGTCGATAGCACCGACGGGTCATTTTCGTCCCCTGTCAGGACTAGTCACCACTTACGGCCGTTTGCTACGTGTGCCGTTACGATCGATCGCGATGGCGCGCGCGGTGAAGCCGAAGGATCCGGCAGCTGCGCAGGAGTACCGCGGGTACGCGTGGGCGGAGCTTCTCGACGACTTCCGGATGGCGTGCATTTCGCGGGCGCTCGACGACCGGGAGATGACGCTCCAGAAGCAGAGCAAGGTGTTCTTCCAGATCTCCGGCGCGGGGCACGAAGCGCTCCTGCTGGCGCTGGCCCGCAGCCTGCGTCCGGCCTACGACTGGTTCTTCCCCTACTACCGCGACCGGGCCCTGATGCTCGGCCTCGGCGTCACGCCGACCGAGATACTCCTCGAAGCGGTCGGCTCGGCCGCCGACCCGGCCTCGGGCGGTCGCCAGATGCCATGTCACTGGGGCTACAGGGACAAGAACGTCGTCACCCAGTCGAGCTGCACCGGCAGCCAGTGCCTCTCCGCGGTGGGCTGCGCCGAGGCCGCCCGGTACATCGCCCGGCGGGACCTCCCGGGTTGCCATGCGGAGGGCGACGAGCTCACCTACGTCTCACTCGGCGAGGGCGCGACCTCCGAGGGCGAGTTCTGGGAAAGCCTGAACACCGCCTGCACGCTGCACCTGCCGGTGCTCTTCCTCGTGGCCGACAACGGGTACGCCATCTCGGTCCGGGCCAGCGACCAAGCGCCGGCGCCGGTCTGGGAGCTGGTGCGGGGATTTCGCGGGTTGGCGGTCCACCACTTCGACGGGCGCGACTACTTCACGGCCCGACGCAAGGGCGCCGAGGCCATCGCCCGGGTGCGCGCCGGCGAGGGCCCGGGCCTCATCCACGCGACGGTGACCCGGCCATATTCGCATTCCGCGGCCGACACCCAGAGCAAGTACCGCGCTCCGGCCGAGCTGGCCGACGAGGCGGCCCACGACCCGATCCTCCTGCTCGAGAACGCGCTGGTAAAGGGCAAGGTCCTTACTCGCGAGGATGCGGCCGCCATCCGCGAAGAAGCCCGGCTCCTCGTGGCCGACGCCGCCCGCGAAGCGTTGGCCGCGCCCCGTCCTGATCCGGCCACTGTCGGCGATCACGTCTACGTGCTGCCCGCGATCGACGAGTTGGCGTACGACCCCGAGACCGATGCCGGTCCGACCGTCGCCTTCGGCGAGGCGATCCGGCTCACGCTGCACGAGCAGATGGCGGCCGATGAACGGATCCGGGTATTCGGCGAGGACGTTGCCGACGCGCCCGAAGCCGTGGTCGAGGAGCTCGAGGGCAAGGGCGGGGTCTTCGGGACCACCCACGGCCTGCAGAAGGAATTCGGGATCGCCCGCTGTTACAACACGCCGCTGGCCGAGGCCAACATCGTCGGCCGGGCGATCGGTCAAGCACTCCGCGGCCTACGGCCCGCCCCCGAAGTGCAGTTCTTCGATTACATCTGGCCGGCGATGCACCAGATCAAGAGCGAAGCGGCCACCATCCGGTGGCGCTCGAACGGCGCGTTCAACGTCCCGATGGTGCTGCGGGTGGCGATCGGTGGCTACCTCACCGGCGGCGCGATCTGGCACTCACAGTGCGGCGAGTCGATCTTCGCCCACATCCCCGGCCTGCTCGTGGCGTTCCCGTCGCGGGCCCGCGACGCCGCCGGACTCCTGCGAACGGCCTTCCAGTGCGGCGACCCGGTGCTGTTCCTTGAGCACAAGCACCTTCTGCGCCAGCCCTACACGCGCGACCCGTTCCCGCCGCCGTCGTACCGGATCCCGTTCGGCCGAGGCACCTGCGCCCGCCCGGGCCGGGACCTGACGATCGTCACCTACGGCGCAACCGTCGAAAAGTCCCGCCAAGCGGCCGAGCGCGTTTCGGCCGACGGGCGTGAGATCGAGATCATCGACCTTCGCACCTTGATTCCGTGGGACCACGAGCTGGTCGCGGAATCGGTCCGCCGAACCGGCCGGGCATTGGTAGTGCACGAGGACGTGATTACCTGCGGCTTCGGCGCCGAGGTGGCGGCATGGATCGGCGCGGAGCTGTTCGGTGACCTCGACGCGCCGGTGCGCCGCGTCGCCGCGCTCGACAACCACGTTGGCTACGAGCCGACTCTCGAGCGCGCGACCCTGCCCCAGGTAGAGGACATCGAGACCGCGGCGCGGGAAGTTACTGAGTTACTAGAACGCGGAACTCAATATGCGCCGTGGCGGCGCAGGACTGCTGGGAGGGTCTTCAGCATGATCCAAAGGTCGAGACGGAGGCTCCAGTTGCGGAGGTAGTGCACGTCGAGCTCGGCCCGGTCCTCGTCGCCGACCGTGCTGCGGCCGCTGACCTGCCAGTGACCCGTGAGCCCAGGGCGCATCCCGAGATACAAGGCCTGGCGGTGGCCGTAGAGAGCCTGCACCTGCGACGCTTCGATCGGCCGGGGGCCGACCAGGCTCATGTCGCCCCGCAAGACGTTCCAGAGCTGGGGCAACTCGTCGAGACTCGTCCGGCGCAGGAAGCGCCCGATGGGCGTGACCCGCGGGTCGAGCTCGACGGGGATCTTGAAGCTGTTGGCCAGGAACAGCCGACGGAGCTCCGGATTGGCGTTGAGGACCTCCTCGGCGTTCTCGACCATCGTGCGGAACTTGAGGATCTCGAACCGGCGGCCACCGGCGCCGACTCGGCTCTGGCGGAAGAAGGCCGACCCCGGCGAAGCCAGGCGAACGGCCATCCCGATGAGCAGCAATGCAGGCCCGGTCAGCAGCAGGCCGACGAGGGCGAGGACGACATCGAGACTCCGCTTGACCGCCAGTCGCAACCGGAGGCTCAGCGGGACGGCCTCCTCAAATCGGTCGCCGAGTCTTACGGGAAGGGTGCGGAGAAGATCAGTCATAAGGATGTCGGGGGTCCCTTGGGCTACAACGTCCCACCGGCGGAAACGCTGCTCGCCCGCCGGGTGCCTGTGTAACGAGGAAAGTTCGGTTTTCCTACGCCACTTTCCTGCTTGCATCACACGTTTCCCACAGGCACTGTGGACGCGTTCAGTCTAGAACAACCCAGACCGGACCCAGCCATTCAGGCAGACCTACCCGCTGCCCGCCGCTTTCAAATCGGTGATCGTGAACAGGGCGTGCAGGCGCAAACCGGCCGCCTGCAGGGCCTCTGGCCCCCCCGCCTCCCGGTCGATAACGCAGAGCACGTCGCTGACCTGGGCTTCCGCATGGCGGAGGTCCTCGCTTGAGATCACGACCTGGCCGCCTGAGGTGACGACGTCCTCAATGACGACCAGTCGCCGACCGGCCACCTCGCCGCCTTCGGCCAGCCGGCATGTCCCGTAGTCCTTGGCCGCTTTGCGCACGAACAGGGCGGGCAGGCCGGTCACCTGGGCCAGCATCGTGACCAGGGGAATCCCGCCGAGTTCCAGGCCGGCCAGGGCGTCGGCGCCGGGCGGCAGGAGCGGCGCCAACGCCTCGGCGATGTCGCGCAGCAGCTCCGGATCCGACTCGAACAGGTACTTGTCGAAGTACTCGGTGCTGGTCGCCCCTGAGCGCAGCGTGAAGTTTCCGACCAGGTGGGCGCGGTCGTAGATCGCCGCGGCCAACTCGCCACGCGATGGCGTCACGGTGTCATGTGCACGACGCCGCGGCCGTCGACGACCTCGCCGATGACCGCCGAGGCACGATGGCCGCTGGCCCGCAGCTTGTCGAGCGCCCGGAACACATCACGCTGCGGAACGACCACGACCATGCCGATCCCGAGGTTGAACACACGCGCCATTTCCGCGTCAGCGACCTCGCCGGCCCGCTGGATCTCGCTGAAGATCCGCGGCACCTCCCACTCGCGGCGACGGACGACGGCGTCGCAGCCCGCCGGCAGCACGCGTGCGACATTGCCGACGATGCCGCCGCCGGTGACGTGGGCAATGGCTCGCACGTCGACGGCGCGCAGCAGGTCGGCGATGGCCGGCGCGTAGATCACCGACGGTTCCAACAACTCGTCGGCCAGGCTGTGATGCGCCCCGGGATAGGCGGGCGCATCAAGCGACCCTCCGGCCAGGTCGAGGAGCACGCGCCGGGCGAGTGAGTAGCCGTTGCTGCGGAGCCCCGGCGAAGGGAGCCCGATCAGCGTGTCGCCGGGGCGGACGTGCTCGCCGGTGACAAGGCGATCGCGCTCGACGACACCGACGGCGGAGCCCACCAGATCGAATTCGCCGGGCTCCATGGCGCCGGGGTGTTCGGCCATCTCGCCGCCGAGCAACGCGCAGCCTGCCTGCCGGCACCCTTCGGCCACTCCTTCGACGAGTTGCTCGATGTGATCGGGGTCGAGGCGCCCGACCGCGATGTAATCGAGGAAGAACAGGGGCTCGGCCCCTTGGCACACCAGATCATCCACGCACATCGCCACCAGATCGATGCCGATAGTGGTGAACCGCCCGGTGGCCTGCGCGATCAGTGCCTTGGTGCCGACGCCGTCGGTGGAGGCAACCAGGACTGGCTTCTTGTAGCGGTCGGCGTTGAACGCGAACAGACCACCGAATCCGCCGATGTCGCCGATGACCTCGGGACGGAAGGTCGAACGCACTTTGGCTTTGATGCGCTCGACGGCCTCCTCACCCGCGGAAATGTCGACCCCAGCCGCGGCATATGTCAACTGCTTTCCCCGGTCGCCTTCCGGCTTCGCCTCCGGCTCCGTTTGAACCGGCTTCGCCTCCGGCTCCGTTTGATCCGGCTTCGCCTCCGGCTCGCTAGACACGCGATCGCTCGAGCGCGGCCTTCGACAGCTGCGCGTCGGCGGCGATCGGATAGTCGCCGGTGAGGCACGCCGAGCAGAAGCCGGCGCCGGGAGCGTCGATCGCCGCCACGAGCCGGTCGAGCGTGAGGTAGGCGAGGCTGTCGGCCCCGACGTAGTCGGCAATTTCTCCCACCGACAGGTCGGCGGCGATCAGTTCGGCGCGCGAGCCGATGTCGATCCCGTAGAAGCACGGCCACTGGATGGGCGGCAGCGTGATCCGGAGGTGCACCTCGAGCGCTCCCGCATCGCGCAGCATCTGGACGACCGCTTTCTGGGTTGTGCCCCGCACGATCGAATCGTCGACCACGACGAGGCGCTTGCCGACAATGTTCTCTCGCAGCGGGTTGAGCTTGCGGCGCACACCCTGGGCGCGTGCGCCCTGGTCGGGCGAGATGAACGTGCGCCCGATGTAGCGGTTCTTCACGAGGCCCTGCCCGTAGGGGATGCCGCTGCGTCGGGCATAGCCCTCGGCGGCAGGCACGCCGGATTCCGGCACGCCCATCACCATGTCGGCGGCGACCGGCGCAACCTCGGCCAGCAACTCGCCCATCCGGCGGCGCGCCCCGTGGACCTCTTTGCCGTAGAGGAGACTGTCGGGTCGGGCGAAATAGGCGAACTCGAAGATGCACAGCCGTGGGTTGACCCGCTCGGACGGGAACGGGTTAAGCGAGCGAACGCCGGCGGCGTCGATGACCACCATCTCGCCGGGCTCGAGTTCGCGCACGAAGTGGGCACCCACCACGTCCAGCGCAGGCGTCTCCGACGCCAACACCCAACCGCCCGACAGCCGGCCCAGGCACAGCGGGCGGAACCCGTTGGGATCCCGCACGCCGATTAGGTGCGAGGTGTCCATGAGCGTGAACGAGAACGCCCCTTCCAGCTTGGGCAGCACTTTCATCAGCGCCCGCTCGAGGTCGCGCCCGTCGCTCATCTCGCCAGCGTGCGCGGCAGACAGCAGTTCGGCGACGACATCGGTGTCGGTGGTGGCCATGCCGGGGAGCATCCCCGCGTCGGCGGAGAGGACCGGGCTGTTGGTGAGGTTGCCGTTGTGGCCGAGGGCGAAGCCGGCCTCGCCGACCTCGCGGTACACCGGCTGGGCGTTGCGCCGCTCACTGGCGCCTGTGGTGGAATACCGGGTGTGGCCGATGCCGAGATGGCCTTCGAGCGCAGCCAGCGAGTAGGGCGTGAACACATTGGTGACCAGCCCCATGTCCTTCTCGACCAACATCGTCTGGCCGTCGCTGACGGCCATGCCCGCCGATTCCTGCCCTCGGTGCTGCAACGCGTACAGCCCGTCGAAGATGAGGTGCGCCACCGACCGACCCGGGGCGTAGACGCCGAAGACCCCGCACGCCTCGCGCGGCGCGTCCGCCGTCAACGAGTCCACCTTGCCGCTCACCTACTTCAGCTTCCCACAGCAACCAGCGACCATTGTGCGACTCAGGGTTTGAGCACCGCCTCGACGAGGTCGAGCAGGGACCTGACCACGCCGGTCGTCGTGTCCAGAACGTTCTCGAGTGCCGGCAGTGGGGCCACCGGCGCAGCGGCGACCGGCGGAGCGGTGACAATCGGCGCGGCGGGGAGTCGCACGTGCGGCGCGGCAAACGGGACGTCCAGCCGCGGCGGGGCGGGCACTTCGATCGCAGCGAGTGTGGGTCGAGCAGGCAGCGCCGCCGCAGCAGGTACCGCGATGGGGGGCACCGGCGCCTTGACCGGCCCGGCGGCCGGCGCCGCCGCGCCAGCTGCGATCGCGCTGGTCACCATGGCCGCGGCGGCGACCCGCTGCACGGGCCCGGCCACGCCGGGGACCATTCCGAGCGTGGCGGCCACATGGTACGAGGCGCGACCGATGGACTCCTGGACGGTATCGACGAACTCGCCGAACTTGCCCGACGTACCCGCAACACCGGCAACCACAGAGGAAGCCGACTGCGCCGAGATCGCCCCACGATCGTTCGAAAGGCGCTCGACGGCGGCGGCCAAGCGGCGGCGACCGCGCAGGAGCAACGAATCGACCGCCCCGACGGAGAGCCCCAGTGCGGCCGCGATCTCGCCGGGCCGCCGATCTTCGAGATGCCGGGCGACCACGACGTCACGCTGGCGGGGCGGCAGGTCGGCCAGTGCGAGCTGGACCAGATTGGCCGCCTCGCCACGGAGGACGGTCTCCTCGGGGCCCTCAGTGGAAGGCGCGCGGGCCTCGTCCGCCGGCGACTCGCTTGGCGCGGTCCGACCCCGATCACGCAGCGTGTCGATGCAGAGGTGATGGGCGATGACCTGAACCCAGCCTCCGAACCGGCGCTCGCCGCCGCACCGGTCGATGCGCTCCCACGCTCGCACGAACGCGGACTGCGCGATCTCGTCGGCCTCGCGGAGGTCGCCCAAACGCCGAGCGCAGCTGCGCCGCACCGCGGCGTAGTGACGGCGGAAGAGCTCGGCGAAGGCGTCCCGATCGCCGGTCTGGGCGGCGATAACTAGAGCGGAGTCGCTATCGACGTCTCGAGCTGATACGACCACATAGCTCCCAGGTGCTAACGGCCGGCGGGCAGATCCGACGCCGCAAAAAGCCGACGCCAGGTTACCGCAGGTCGTACGACACCACTTGGGCGCGCTGGCTACCCTCCGCAGCGTGATCGACCTCCACACCCACTCGACAGTCTCGGACGGGTCAGATCCGCCGGCCCGGATCCCGGAACTTGCCGTCGCGGCCGGTTGCGGCGCCGTCGCGTTGACCGATCACGACCGCCTTGACGGCGTTGGGGCGGCAGGGGCGCGGGCGGCCGATCTCGGCATCGAGTTCATCCCGGGCTGCGAGCTGTCCTGCGAGTTCACCGGCACGATGCATCTGCTGGTCTACTGGCTGTCGCCCGGTGAGGGTCCCTTGCAGGACGAACTCGTCCGGCTCCAGGAGGCGCGGGAGACGCGCAATCACCGGCTGGCCGAGCGGCTGGCGACCAATGGCCTACCGATCACCTACGAGGAGATGGTCGCCGAAGCCGGCGGGGGCGGCATCGGTCGGCCGCACGTGGCCGCGATCCTGGTGCGGAAGGGCGTGGTCACGTCGATTCAGGAGGCGTTCGACACCTGGCTGGCCAAGGGCCAGCCCGGTTATGTCGATCGCGAGCGGCTCAGTCCTGCCGACGCGCTCCGCCTGGCCCGATCCTCAGGGGGTGTGCCGGTTCTCGCCCACCCGCTCAGCCTCGGCCTCGAGACCGCGCCGCTGGAGGACACGATCGCCGAGCTGGCCGGCGCCGGACTCGCCGGCATCGAAGCGATCTATGGGCGCTACGCCGAAGAGGACCGCCAAGGGCTGGCTGCGCTGGCCGGGCGACTGGGCCTGGTCGTGACCGGCGGATCGGACTACCACGGCACGTACAAACCCGACCTGCGGGTCGGGGTCGGTCGCGGCGACCTCAACGTTCCCGATTCCACCCTCGAGGAGTTGCGGAGCCGGCGTCCGGCGTCGTCAGCCTGACGCGAGCAGCGCGTGGTACTCGGCCTCGACCTCCGCGGTGCGAGCACCGAGTTGGAAGTTGCGCTCGACGTTCACACGGCCGGCGTGGCCCATGGCGGCCCACCGCTCCGGATGTTCAACCAGAGTGGTGAGTCCTTCGACCAGCGACGCGACACTGGCCTCGGGGACGACGATGGCACTCTCCGCCGTAACGCCCTCGGGGATACCGCCGTGATTGGTCGTCAACACCGGAATGCCGCTGGCTTGCGCCTCAAGGTTCACAACGCACAGCGTCTCGGCGTCGCCACTGGCGGCGGTCCGGCTCGGCGTCAGAACGAGGTGCGTCGACGCCAGCGCATTCGGAACCGCCGTCGGGTCGGTCCCATCAACGATCTCAGCGCGAAGGCCGGTATCGCGGATGAGCCGCTTGATGTCGGTCTCGAGCGGCCCGAAGCCCACGAACCGCGCTGAGACGTTGGGATGCCGGCGCTGCACCTCGGCGAGAGCGAGCGCGGCGTCGATCGGCCCCTTCTTCTCGACGAATCGGCCGATGAACGTCACGACAACCGCACCGTCGACGTCAGGCTCGCGGACGCGAAACGGCAACCCGGCGAGGTCGACACCCGAGGGGATCACGCGAACCCGGTCGGTGTCGAAC
This sequence comes from uncultured Actinomycetes bacterium, assembly GCA_963742585.1. Taxonomy (GTDB): domain Bacteria; phylum Actinomycetota; class Acidimicrobiia; order Acidimicrobiales; family JACDEA01; genus JACDEA01. The sequence goes on along the minus strand of CAVUMI010000006.1, from coordinate 632,416 downwards.
CCGAAGTCGACCGCCGCTCGGGCGAGAAAACGTGACGGCACGATCACCCGCCCGGCGGTGGCAACGAGTGGGGTCTGCGCCATCGGCGCCGCTTCGGCCAGCAGGTCATGGCCGTGCAACGACACCACCCACGGCCGGCCGATGGTGCGGGCCGCCCGGGCGACCGCAGGTGCCCACTGCCCGAAGTGCACATGCAGCAGCGCAGACCGTGACCTGAACGCGAGCGCCATGAGGGCCACGACCCGCGCCCGATACTGGAATCGCCCTGGTACCCGGCCGCTCCGGTCGATCTCCCACACCTTGAAGGGATTCGGGCCCTGCAGCACGCGCTCGCCACACGCCACAAAGGGCCGGGTGGCGGTCATCGAGCGGATCAGATCGAGGACGAACTTCTCCGACGGGGCGCCGAACTGCCGCATGCAATGAAGCACGGCGGGCCGCTGCACACCGGAAGGTTTAATCGCGCGCCTCGCTAGAGGACGATTGTGCGGTGGCGGATGCTGCCCTCCACGCACGCCGCGGTCGCGGCGACGTCGAATACGGCGGTCTTCGTCGCCGCCCCAAGCGCACCGCTCGTCAGCGAGCGGGGTGCATGACGGCGAACGAACGGCGCGGCCAAGGCAAGCGGCCAGGGGCGCCGCCAGAGGGCGGCGCTGACCAGCCCGGCGGCGGCGGCCACGACCTCGAAATGCCGCCGATTCAGAAACGCGCGGCGATACAGAAGCTCGGTCCGCAGCTCCGGGAGCTCCCGCACGACACGCGGCCAGTTGCGATAGTGGCGCGTGCGTCGCAGGAACCACGCATACCCCGGATCGCTCACCTCGTGATACACAACCGCATCAGCTGCGAACGCGGCGCGCCCACCATGGCGCAACACGCGCCAGCCCGCGATGGTGTCCTCGCCGAAGTAGCCGACATCCTCTGGGAAGCCGCCGGCGGCCCGGAGCTGCTCGGCACCGACGAAGAGGTTGCAGGTTTCAAAGATCCCGCTCAGCGCTTCGATGCGTTGCGTGTGCGACCACGGCAGTTCGTCGGCGACTGGATCCGGAACCGTCCGGCCCTGCACAACCGAGACGCCGGGCTCAGCCAGCGCTTTCGTGCCCGCGGAAAGCCAATCGGGATCAGGCACGCAATCGGAGTCGGTGAAAGCCACCACGTCGCCGACGGCAACCGCCAGACCGTCGTTGCGGGCTGCTGCGGGACCGATGTTCACTTCGCGACGGACGACGCGCACCGGCATCGCCCACCGGCCGGCGTCAATCTCGGCGCCGATCACCTCCCCAGTGCCGTCGCTCGACGCGTTGTCGACCACGACAACCTCGTCGGGCAACGTCCGCTGGCCGGCGAGTCCATCGAGGCACGTCAGCATCGTCTCCCGACGGTTCCACGTCGGAACGACGACCGAGACCTTCACGCGCTGTACACCTCGAGCGTGCGCGGCACGATGGCGGAGTCCCAATCCCAGTCAGCGGCGCGCGATCGGCACGCGTCGCGAGTCTCGGGCTTCGAGGCCAGGCGAAGCGCCTCGGCACACGCTTGGGCCAGCGCTTCCGGTGTCGCCGCGCAGGTGACACCCACGCCAGGAACGACGACCTCGCTCGGAGCGCCCTCGTCGAGGGTGACCACCGGGGTGCCGCACGCCAGCGATTCGACCACGACAAGGCCCTGCGCTTCGAGCGTGGAGGGCATCACGCTGACCCACGCGCGGCGATAGAGCTCCGGCACCTCCTCGCTGGGCACCTGTCGTAGCTCGACCGCGGCCTGCGCCTCCGGCGGCGCATCGGCGATGCACGCGCCCCTGCCGGGACCGGCCAAGACCAGACGGAGTCGCGGATATTCGCGACGCAGGAGCGCCGTCGCCTCGAGGAGCAACGGCACGTTCTTCCGCGGCTCATCGAGTGCCGACGTGAACAACAACGTGGGATCGGCCTCCCGTTCGGTGCCAAGCGTGAACCGGCGCAGGTCGACGCCGCCGGGCAGGATCTCGGCTTCGCGGCGGTAGTCCTGAGCCAACGGCGCGCCGGCGGCGCGCGAGAGCGCGCAGTAATGGTCGACACGTTTCACCACGAAATCGTGGAAGCGGCGGTCGGCTCGTTTGTCGCGGCTGGCGCGAATTGCGATGCCCATCGACGTGTACACCGAACGCCCGAGCCCCGCGGAACTCCACGCCGCCGCAGCCGCGGCGTCGGCCGTCCCGAGCGCGTGCCACACGTGGGGTCGGAACGTCAGCGCACTCGCCAACGCCTGCGGTGCGAAGCCAACTTCAGGCGCAAGCTCGCCGAAGCGCCGGGGCCAGGGCCGGCGACGCCCGTGATAGGTGACGGCCACGTCGAGAATGCGCCCGCGATGGCCGATGCCGGGCGACGTGGTCACGACGCGCACGTCGTGGCCGGCGCGGTGCAACCCCGCGGACAATTCGTGGAGAATCCGCTCTGCGCCCCGCCGGACCTCGGGCCAGGCGTACGCGTGCGACAGCAGGATCCGCATCAGACGACGAGTCGGCGCGCCCGTGCGCTCCCCAGCGCGAGTGCGGCGGCGGTCACCGTTTCGCAGGCGATGTCGAGCGGGACGACGATCGCCCGCTGCCGCCACGACGGCTCGCGCTGGGCGACTGCTCGGCCACGCCACGCCGCCCATCCGACGGCGACGGCTCCCGCCAGCCGCCACTGACCCGCCACCGCAAGTGCTCCCGCGCCGTAGAGAGGAACGCGGCGCCAGGATCCGAGCGCCAGGCCGCGTCGCAGCAACAGCGGGCGCAGTTCCGGCAGTTCCGCCACCAGCCCCGGGAAGCCGCCGGCCGACCACGCCCTCCGCAGCGACTCCGGTGGGTCACACGCGAAGACCGCATGACGAACCACGGCGTCGCCGGCGAACACGACGGTGCCGCCAGCGTGGCGCACGCGCCACCCGAGCAAGCTGTCCTCGCCGAAGCCGAGCCCACGGAGCTTGGCCCCGGTGCGGAACGCGAGACGGTCACCGGCCGCTTGATCGAACCCGCCGGCGTCGTCGAAGGCGCCGCGACGGTAAAAGACGTTGCATGTGGCGAAGAGGCCGTCTTCGCGCTCGAGCCAGATTGTCCGTTCGCCCGGCCGGGGCGGTCGCGTAGGAAGCGTTGCGCCCTGGACGACGTCGGCGCCTTCCTCGATGGCGCGCAAGCCGGCGGCGAGCCAACCGGACTCCGGTTCGCAGTCCGAGTCGGTGAATGCGAGCACGTCGCCCCGTGCCGAGGCGACGCCCAGTGTTCGTGCCGCCACCGCGCCCCGCCCATCGCCTTCGATCAGCCGCACGGGACGGCCGGCCGCCGCGTCGGCCCACGCTTCGTCGGCCGAACCATCGCGCGACCCGTCGTCGATCACGATTACCTCGTAGTCGTCGACCGTCTGCGCGGCCAAAGCGTCAAGGCATCGGCGCAGCAGCGCGCGTCGGTCGCGGACCGGCACCACGACGGAGACCCGCGGGGTCACTTTGCCAGCTTGGTCGCCCAGCACCACGCCCAGAGCGAGCCGCTGCCACGGATGTCCGCGACTTCCATGCCGGCGCCTTCCACCGCGGCGCGGATGCGCGCGGTGGTGACGGTGGTGCCGAGGAACGCCGGGTCATGACGATCGTGCGCCTCGCGGCGCCACCGGAGCAGTAGCCGGCGGAGCCGCCACGCGCTCGGATTGGCCTGGTTGTTCCACTGGAACGCGAGCATGCCGCCCGGCGCCAGGATCCTCCCTGCCTCTGCGATGTATGCCTCGATCACTTCGGGATCCGGTATGTGCTGGAACACGGTGAACGACACGACCAGGTCGGCGCTGCCGTCGGTCAGCGGCTGGAGACTGGCGCCGTCGCCCAGCTGAAAACCGATGCCGTCGTGGGGCACCAGTTCGCGCGCCCGCCGGACCATCTCCTCGGAGATGTCGACGCCGACCACTTCGTCGAAACGCTCCTTGAGTGCCAGGCAGATCCGTCCGAGCCCGCTCCCGATCTCGACCGCCAGTCTGCGCCCGGCGGGCTGCACTGGCGCGTCGTCGAGCGCCTGCACCGCGATCGCCTTGCCGGTCTCGAAGAACTTCTGCATGTCGGGGTTGTCGAAGTTGAGGCTGGTGTCGACGTACCAGGCCGCGTTGGTCTTGGCCTTTTCGTCCCAATACCGACGCATTCCCTCGACGTTGCGGCGACTCATGAGCCGTTCAGCATGGCAGGTCTGTCCCGATCCGGAGGTCGGCCGCGCGAAAACCGGTCGGCGGCCGCGAGGTGCCATGTCTCGAGCGTCGTGGCCAGCTCGTCGACTCCGAACGCCGCTGCAGTGACCAGACCTCCCTCGACCAAACGCCGGCGTAGCGCCGGGTCCTGCGCGAGCCGGTTGACCGCGGCGGCGAGCGCATCGGGGTCCCCGGGTGGGTGAAGCAGCGCGTTGGCATTGTCGACGAGGTATTCACCGGACCCGCCCTGTCCACTCGCTACTACGGGGCATGCGCACGCCATGGCCTCCAGCGGGACGAGACCGAAGGGCTCGGTCCACACGACCGGGAACAGCGTGACATCGGCGGCGCGATAGGCGTCGCGCAAGCCGGCCCGCGTCGACACCTGAAAGCGCACGCGGTCGGCCACCGCCAGGTCGCGGGCTAACGCGTTCAACTCATCGCGATGCGCCTCATCGCCGCGGCCGTCGACGATCAGCTGCGCTTCGGGAAGCAGGGCAAGCGCCCGGACCGCGTCGGCGATGCCCTTGCGCGGATCGATGCGAACGGGAAGGAGTAGCTGCCACCGCCAGGGCCGGTCGTCGGCAGAGGTCGCCACCGGAAAGTCGACCTCGTCGAAGCCGCAATACACAACGGTGGAGTCGGGGAACGTGAAGCCGCTGTGCTCGGCGGCGCGATCCCTGGTCGTCGCGCTGATCCAACAGAACGTGCCCGCCGCGCCGATATCGCCCAGACGCGTCGGAACGCCGGTGGTGCGGCGGGCCAACGCAGCGAGCGGTCGTGGCCAGCGTCGGTACCGCGCCGTCCACGGGTCGACGCGAGGTCCATAGAGCAGCCAATCGTCGAAAACCACATGAACGAGTGGAACGCCGCGGCTCGCCGAGGTCGGTCAGCAGCGCGAGTGGAAGCGCGCCCATCTGCCACACGGAGACAACATCGGGCCGCACGTCGTCGAGAACCTTGGCGAGAACGTCGAGGTCATAGGCAATCAGGGCGCGTTGCTCGCGGCGGCGAGGCCGCAACAGCTCGTGATCGCGCCAGAACCAGCGCAGCGTGCGGAGGACGTGGGCCTCGTCGGCCGCGTCGGAAGTGACGACGTCGGGTAGCTGCGTGTCGGTGCAGAGCACGGTCACCTCGTGCCCGGCGTCGCGCCAGCGATCGACGACATCGCGACACGCCTGCTCGTACCCACCCAGGGCGTGGGGCGGGTACATGGTCGTCAGCACGAGGACCTTCATGGGACGGCCGGTACTGTAGGGGGCCGTGGAGCGGCCGCGGGTCGACGTCGGCGTGGTCACCTATGGCGCACGGGACCTGGCTGTAAAGGCCCTCCGGCGATTGGTAGACGCGGACCACGGCTGCGACGTGCGCGTTCTGGTCCACGACAACGCGTCGCCCGACGGCACCGCTGACGCGATACGCGCCGAGGTCCCCGAGGTCGATCTCGTCGCCGGCTCGGAGAACCTGGGCTTCGGCCAGGCGATGAACCGCGTGCTCGCCCGCTCGGACGCTCCGTGGTTCCTCTGCCTCAATCCCGACGCCTGGCCCGAGCCTGGCGCGGTCGCCACCCTGGTTCGCACCGCGCTCGAACACCCGCGCGCTGCGTGCATCGCGCCGCGCCTGGAGCGGCCCGACGGCGCGCTCGACTTCTCGACCGGACCGTTCCCGTCGTTGGGTGTCGCGCTCCGCCTAGCCGTCGGCTACCAGCACTTCGGCCGGCGGCGAGCCGAGGAGCTCTTACTCGCCGGCGCGTGGCACTACGACCGGCCGCGGACGGTCGACTGGGCCATTGCTGCGTGCTGGCTCCTCCGCCGCGACGCGGTGGAGCAGATCGGCGGGTTCGACGAGCGGTTCTTCATGTACGCCGAAGACCTCGAGTGGTGCTGGCGGGCGCACGACCGTGGTTGGGAGGTCCGGTTCGAGCCGGCCGCACTCGTCCGCCACGTCGGTGGCGGGTCGACGGAGGCGGTGTATCAAGGGGGCCAGGAACGGGCCTGGATGGTGAATACCCACCGCCTGCTCGCGTCCCGCAAGGGGCGGGCCTACACCGCCGCCTACCAGGCGTTGAACGGACTGGCCTGCACGCGGCTGCGAGTGCTCGCCCGACTGCGCGGCGACCACGCCGGTGCGGCGCGCTGGGCCTCATCGGCGCGGGCCCACGTCGCCTCCTATCGAGGCGAGGACGGACCCCCTACAAGCTGAACGGGCCAGGCCAGGTGCCGGCCGGCGGGCTGGATGCAACCGGCGGTCCCACCTTGCGACTGATCACGAAGACGTGGCAACCGAGTCGGTTGATGCCGGGCAGCGCGGTAGCGACGCGCTCGATGAGGTCGACGACGCGGCGGCCCCGCTCGCCGTGACCCTCCAGCCAGCGTGCGGTGGCCGACTGCGGCGGCGGAAACTCGAAGGTGGACCACCGAACCGTGGCCAGGCCGGCCTTGGCGAACATCTCCTGTGTCTCGCCAAAGATGTGGTGAGTGTGCGGTAGGTGCACGGGCGGGGATCCCGGCGGAAGGATTTCCGGCGGCACGGGGTAAGGCCAGATCCAGGGTCGAAGTGAGATCACCTTTGGATGCGTCGCGCCCCACGCCTTTTCGAACCACGCCGGCCAGTGCGAGAGCGGCGAACGCAGCGGGACTTCGCTGGCGTTGTTCGTCGTCATGACGAAGACGCCGCCGGGCTTCAGCACGCGCGCGATCTCCCATACTGCGAGCTCGGGCCGCATGAGATGCTCGATCACTTCGCTCATGACGAGAACGTCGAAGGTGTCGTCGGCGAAGGGCAGCCCCTCAGCGGCGCAGCGCCCGATGCGGACTTGTAGCCGCCGGTCAGGGTCCGCGTCGGCGAAGCGCTTCGAGGCGTACTCAACGTGCGGCCCACCGAAGTCCACGCCGACATACGTCGCGTCGACGTCGAGCAGCCGGTCGGCGACCAGCCCCGAACCGCACCCGACGTCGAGCACCATCCCGTTTGCGGGGAGGTGCTCGCGGACCGCGGCGCCCACGAGGTCGTAGCGCATCTCATGGCGGTGCTGGTGGTACTCACCCCAGAGATCGAACTCCTCCTCGATCGTCGGGTCCAGCTCGTTGTAGTGCCGGGTGTACGCCTCCCAGTTCACGCGCTGGAGCAACTCGCGCTCGGCGGCGGTCTGCTCCGAGCTGATCTTGCGGTACTTCGCGTACGTGGCGGTCCAACCGCCCACCAGCGCGGCGAACGCGCCGAGCCGCAAGAGCCGGTGCAGCCGCGGCCAGGCCAGCGCCGCGAGCAGCACGGCGGGGAGACCGGGGCGCACCACCCGCCTGACGAGAGCTTTCATACGGCGATTACCGGCCGGCCACGATCAGGAACTGGAGCGTTCCCCAATCGCCCACGTGCGGCGCCAAACGATTCCATTTGCTGTTGATGTCAAGACTGAGCATCGAGACGCGACCGACGGAACGGATCCGCAGACCGCTACCCTCGAACAGGTCGGGCAGGTTGGCGCGCGCGAACCAACGCAGATGCGTGCGATCGAAGATGCCAACGCTCTTGTACGGCCAGCGCCGGTGCCGGATCAGCGACCAGAACGTCTCGATGTGGCGAACGTTGGGAACCGACACGACCATCACGCCGTTCGCATCGAGCAGCCCCGCCGCCCACCGCACGACCGACCACGGATCGCGCAGGTGCTCGAGTACATCGGCAGCGATGATGCAGTCGAACGGTCCACCAGGGTCGGTCCCCGCCGCGGCCATCGCTTCGAGGTCGCCCTGGGTGACCGCGGCCAGCCGCGTACGAGCAACCGTTACAAGTTCAGGGTCGTATTCGATGCCGACGACATGGTGGCCGCGTTCTACGAGTCCGAGTCCCAACCGTCCGGTGCTGCACCCCAGATCGAGCACGCGGGTTGCACCCGGCGGAACGAGCGCGGCCACTTCGGGTCGCGGGTTGTCGTAGGCAGGGTGAACATCGCTTCCCAACGTCGGGGTCCGAAGGTCCACGGACAGAGCGTAATCTCCCGCCGATGGCCGATCCCGCGGAGCATGTCCTCCAATCGGGCCGTCATCGCGACCGCGCGGGAACACCTGAAGCGGCGGTGTGCGTCTCAAGCCGGGGTCGCGCGCACCTGCTTCCCCGCCTGCTGGCTGCACTCGAGGCCCAGGACGTAGCCCGCGATCAGTTCGAGGTGATCGTCGTCGACGACGGTTCGCAAGACGCAACGTGGTCGACGTTGGAGGCGCTGGCGAGCACCACCGATGTCGATCTCGTGGTCGCTCGCCGGCAGACGTCGGGCGGCCCGGCGCGTGGCCGCAACCGGGCTTGGCAGCTGGCCACCGCGCCGGCCATCGCCTTCACCGACGATGACTGCCAGCCCGATCCCGGGTGGCTGCGTGCCGGACTCGCCGCGCTGGAGCACACCCCCATCGTGTCGGGACGGACGATCCCCGACCCGGCCCAAGAAGCTCACCGCGGCCCGTTCTCGCGAACCCTGCACGTCGAAGCGGTCGCGTTCGTTCCGACGGCGAACGCGTTCTACCGGCGGGACGACCTGGTGGCCGCGGGCGGATTCGATGAGGGTTTCCCAACGCCGGGCGGCGAGGACACCGATCTGGCGTGGCGCCTGGCCGATCAGGGCCGCAAGATCGGCTTCGCGGCAACCGCGCTGGTGCGCCACGACATCTCACCGAGCGCCCTGAGGCCCGCCCTGCGCACCGCGTGGCGATGGCATGGTCTCCCACGGGTGATGGCGCTCCACCCCGAGCGGGTTCGGGCGGTGGTCTACCGGCGCGTGTTCTGGAAGGCGTCGCACCCCCCGACCATCCTTGCGTTCGCTGCGCTCGTACTCGCGTTGCGGTGGCGCCCCGCGCTGCTACTGGCCGGGCCCTGGCTCTGGTACCGCTGGCATGTCGCCCCCTTGACCGGGCGGCGACGGGAACGACTGTTGTCGCTACCGGGCGCCTTCGCCATCGACGGCACCGAGGTGATCGCTTTGGTCCGGGGTTCGATACGGGAGCGGAGCATCCTGCTGTGAGCTCTCCCGCGTAACAGTCAGGTCGCTCTGCAGGTCGACGATGCCCGACACGAGGATGCTTCCGTCGACGTAGAACAGGATCGGCTGCGCCGGCGCATGGATTTCCGCGCCGGTTCGCGAACGCACACCGAGGGACGCCTGATACGAACCTCGGGCGAGACGCGCCTTGGTCGTGACGCGGAACGTCGCCTCGTCGCCGGGCCGGAAGGTGCCGCCGCCGTCCCACGGTGTGCTCTCGATGTAGGTCGCGGTGCCATCTGCACTGAAGATCGCCACGCCGAAAATGGGATCGACAATCTCGGTCTCGAACCGAACGGTCAGCTCGAGGGTCACGTCCTCGCCGGTGGTCAGGTGACCGGTCTCCGCGCCCGTTGCGCCGAGCAGTCGGTGGGTGAGCACGGTGCACGCTCCCGATGTGCTCGCCTGATCATCGTGGAGGCCGGTGCCGTCCTCGGACAGCAGGTTGTGGAGCAGGCTGATGGCGTCCTCGGTGTTCCCGTCGAGCTTTTGCTCGCCGCGGTGCAGAACGATGGCCCGGTCACACAACCCGCGCACGGCCAAGAGGTTGTGACTGACCACGACGATGGTGGCGCCGTGTTCGCGGATCTCCTCCATGCGCCGGTAGCACTTGAGCTGGAAGGCGACGTCACCCACCGCGAGCACCTCGTCCACGAGGAGGACGTCGGGGTGGGCGATGACGGCAACGGCGAAGCCGAGCCGCACGAACATGCCCGAGCTGTAGAACTTCACCGGGGTGTCGATGAAGCCCTCGATCTCGGCGAAGTCGACGATCTCGTCGAACAGCTCGTGCACCTCTCGCCGGCTCAGCCCGAGGATCATGCCGTTGACGTAGACGTTCTCGCGACCGGTCATCTCGGGATGGAACCCGACACCGACGCTGATCAACGGCGCGACGCGGCCGGCGACGGTCACACTGCCTTCCGTCGGCCGGCTCACGCCCGCCAGCAGACGCAGCAGCGTGGACTTGCCCGAGCCGTTACGGCCGAGCACGCCGAGCGACTCGCCGCGAGCCACCTCGACGTTGACACCGCGGAGCGCCCACAGCGTTTCCTTCTTCGTGCGCCCCCGGAGCTGGAGCGCGCCGGCCAGTAACGACGGTGAATCGTTGAAGAGGACGTAGCGCTTGCCCACGCCGACGGCGCTGATGCTGGGCGCGTTCACAAGAGATCCACGAAGAGTCGGTCGTGACGGCGGTGCATCAGCATCGCCGCGGTCCACGACGCCACGATCCAACCACATGTGATGAGAACCGCGATCTTCCAGTTCGGATCGGCCACCCCGAGCGACGCCCGGAACATCTCGACGATCCCCGTGAGCGGGTTGATCAGCAGAACGTTCGCCGCACCCCCGATAAGGGACAAGGGAAAGAAGATCGGCGTCATGTAGAAGAGCGGCACGAGGCCGGCCTGCACAATGAACCGGACGTCCCGGCCGTACACGTGCACCGCGGAGAGGAACGTGGCGAGGCCCGACGCCAGCAGGATCAAGGCGAGCACCGCGAGCGGCAGCAACAGCACCGCCGGCGAGCGATGGCGACCGGCGATACCCCATGCGATCAACAGCAGTCCGACGTTCACCACCAGGCCGAACAGGTTCGACAACGTGGTGACCAACGGCAACATGAGCCGCGGGAAGTAGATCTTGGTCGTGAGTCCGGCCCCGTCGACGATCGACGTCGACCCGATCGACAACACCGTGGAGAAGTACGTGGCCGGCACGACGCCGATGTAGACGAACAACGCATACCGCTCGCTGGCCGTGCCCAGCCGCACGATCTTCGACAGGACAAACGCGAGAACCCCCGCCTGCAGGATGGGCAAGGCCGCCGCCCACAGCACACCGAAGGTCGCCCGCCGGTACCGCACGAGAAACTCCTGCTTGGCCAGCACCACCAGTAGCTCGCGCCGGCGCCACGTGTCGAGAAGTAGGTCCCGAAGCGGGGGCGGCTTGGCGCCAAGGGTGATTGAAGAGGGGTCGGTCAAAGCTGCTCGAAGCTAGCGTACGGGTCGAGATGCCGGTTCCGTGGCCGAACGCGTTCATCATCGGCGCGCAGAAGGCCGGAACGACCGCGCTGGCCAATCTCCTCGACGAACATCCGGATGCGTTCCTGTGCGAGGGCAAGGAACCGCACTACTTCAGCTTCCACGAGTCCTTCGGCCTGCCGTGGTACCTCTCCCTGTTCGAGCGCGGCGCCGACGCCGCGGTGCGCCTCGATGCATCGACGTCCTACACCATGTGGCCGGTCGCCTCCGAAGTGCCGGAGCAGATCGCCAAACAGGTTCCGGACGCGCGGCTCGTCTACCTCCTCCGCGACCCGGTCGCTCGCGCCGCGGCGGCGTATCGCCACGCCCTGGGAGGGGGTTCCGAGGGCCGCAGCATCCGCGATGCGCTGCTCTGTGACGCGCGTTACCTCCACGCGTCGAGTTACGCGATGCAGCTCGAGCGCTACCTCGCGCACTTCGATCGAGAACAGATCCTCGTCCTGCGCCAGGACGCGCTCCTCCACGAACCGGCGGCGACGCTCGACCTGGTCCTCACCCACCTCGGACTGCCGGCGGGTTGGCGACCGCCGAGCCTCGGGCAACGCTTCAACGAGGCGCCGACGCGACGGCCCCGGCCGTGGTGGCAGTCGACGGCGGCGGCGGCCCGCCGCGTCGCGCCGTCGACAACGTTCAAGTTGCTACGGCGCGTCGACCGCGACTGGCGTCCATTCTTCCGGCCCATTCGCGATGACGAAGTCACGCTGCCGGCCGATGTCGCTGCAGTTCTCGAGGAGCTCCTCCAAGACGACCTGCAGCACCTGCGGGACCTTCTCGGCCCCGGGTGGGATTGGGGTCGGCTGCGGACCGACTCAGATCGCGGCCGGCCGGCAGCGCGCGGCGATATGTAGCACGCCGGGCCCACCACCCAATCGCGTGCGCAGTCGTTCGTTGAGCCGACCGCGCAACGGCAGCTTCGGTCGGGGGTGACTCTCGCCGTAGGGGATGGAGTAGGGCTTGGTGTGCTCGAGGATGTCGAAGCCGGCGAGGTCGAGCATCTTGGCGTGACCGCGCGCGTTCGGATACAGCCAACGCCCTTCGCGCCCATCGATGAACGTAACGGCGCGGCGCGGGTGCAGCAGCGTGAGCTCACCGTCGATCTGTTCGCTGGACATGAACTCACCACCACAAACACTGCGAAGGGCTTCGAGGCCCCGGAACGGGTCGCGGAAATGGAGCAGAAGGCTTCCGCAGACGACGACGTCGAACGAGCCGAGCCGCTCAGCCGAAAGGTCATAGATCGAGATCACCTCGCGTTCGACCTTCGACCCGAGCGCCTCCTTGGCCAGGCGGAAGCCGCCACCTTTCTCTCCGGCGATGGCGTCGAGCGCGGCCACGCCCTCCTTGCGGGCCCGAGGCGCCCAGTCCCAGTCGTGGTGGCCGCCTATGTCAGTCGCGATCACCTCCGTGGCCCCGCGCTTCTCCATCTCGAAGGCAAGGTGCCCGTCGTAGGTACCGACGTCCAAACAGCGCTTGCCGGCGACGTCGGGCCAGGGCAGGCGATCGATGATCGGTCGTAGATCGAACCACCCCGGCGTCACCCCCGCCTCGCCGAGATCGAGCGTGTGGTACCAGAGCGCGAAGTCCTTGACCCGTTCGCGAATGCTTGCGTTCTCAGGCGTCATGGCACCTTCCTGACGGCGCACAGCGCCGATGCCTTCTCTGGTTCACGGCCGGGACTCGGCGTCCTGCCCGGGGGAGCGTAGAGGTCGATACCCCGATCGGAAGCCACCTTGGTCCACCCGGGCGGGCCCGTCCAATCGGCGGGAACTGTGGGGCCGCGGCTCTGGCCGACCGCCAAGGCCGGGACATCGAGGGCGACAATCGCGTGGTCGAGCGCTGCGGTCGCCGGTGGCACCGGGGCGCCGAACCGGCCCAGCTTGGGGCCGACGATCGCGGTCTTGAGGCAGGGGCCGAGCAGCGCGCGGACATCACGCACGTCCACAACGGCGACCGGCCCGCGAGGTGCGCCGAGCCGGGCCAACGCCGCGTCCAACGTCGACGATGCGCGTGGCGTCGCGGTAACCGCGAGGCCAGCCGCCGCCGCGACAGCAAGCGCCGCGCCAATCGGCGCGGCGCGTCGGAGAGCCTCGGGCACCGAGAGAGGACGGCGCGCGAGCCACACGACCGCGCCCGCCGCGACAACCCCGGCGAGCGCTACCAGCGCCCATCGACCGCCGAGATAGACGTCCGGTCGCGCCGGGTCGCGTTCCTGAATGCGCCACACCGCATAGAGAAGCGACGCTCCCGCGGTGGCCAGCGCGACGCGACGGTCCAGGAACGCGGCCGCGGCACCGGCGGCCAACGCCAACGCGGGGAACGCATAACGGAGCTGGGAGCCAATGAGGAACTCCACCCCGTCGGGCCCGCCGCCGGTATACGGCGTGGCCAGGTAGCTCACGGTGGAGACCAGCGCGACGGTGGCCAGGCCGGCGGCCACCGGCTGCCGGCGACCGCGGAGGAGTACAACGACTGTGCCGGCCAGTACGACGATCGCCGCCACACCGAGGGAGCGCCATCCGAGGCTGAGCCACGTGCGAAGTGGACCGGTTCGGAAATGCACGACGTGCGACAGCAGACTTGTCTCGTAGAAACGCAGCGGTGAGTCCACGCCCTTGAGCGGCCCGACGTCGAGCGGCGAGACCGGGTTGTCCATCTGGAAGAGGTTGCGAACGAGCCAGAACGCGCTGGTCGCCAGGGTGCCGACGGCGAGGAGGGCCGCGACCTTCAGACGGATCAGCCGCGGCGCGACGACGACTCCGAGAAGCATCACCGCCACGGCGGGAAGGACGGCGGTGTACTTCGTGCCGACGCCAAGACCAAGCGCCACGCCCCCAAGAACCGCCAGTCGGAGCGGGTAGCGCGGCGGACCGGCTGGCCAGCACCAGGGCGGCGCCGGCCACGACTCCCGCGGCGGCGGCGAGGTCGTCCTGGAGGCTGCCGGCCTGGGTCTGGAGGGCAATGGGTGTCATCGCCACCGCCGCGCCCAGAGCGGCGCCGGCAATCGCCGACCCGCCGGCCGCCTCGGCGAGGGCACCGACCCCAGCGATCAGCAGGACGAGAACGACAACATTGACGAGATACGACGGCCCGTCGGTGCCGAAGGGCAGCGCAAAGAACCCGGCCAAGAGCACATGGTTGGACGGATACAAATTGGTGAAGTAGCCGATGTTGGCGAACGCCAGCGACCAGGTGTCATGGCGCAACATCATGTGAGCGAGGTTGGGAACCTTGTAGTTGAGCGTGTCGTACTCCCGCGTCGTGCCACGGAAGCCGATCAGGTAGTAGAGCGCGAAGCCAGCCCCCAGGAAGGCCGCCAGTGAAGCGCCGACCCACCCGGTCTGGGTGGCGGCAGCCTCGTCGCTTGGCTGGTCTGCTCGGACGTCGCGCCATCTGACCAACACCGCTCCCGCAAGGAGCAAATGCGCGAGCGCGATGGGCCACCGTCGGAACAGTCCGATCGCGCCCAGGAACGTCGCCACGAGCACCACTTGCCCGAACGCCGCGGTCAGCACCGCGGTGACGCGGAGCGCGAACGCGGTGCCCGAAGGGAGCGTCCACCGTCCGATCCGGAGCGCAACGACGCCAACCGCGGCCGTCTGCAGACCAACGAGGACGGCGGCGACGAGGACGGTCACGGCGCGGAGACCCTATGGCATGCTCCTTCGGTGCGACGTGTCTATGGCGCAGCTGCGGGGACCGTCAGCAACCTGCGCCTGCGGTTGTGGGCACTCAAGACCGACCTCAGGATGCGCGCGCACGGCGGGCGGTTCAAGTTGGAACTCCAGGGCAGCGGCATCCGTTTTCGCAAGCTGCCGTATGTCCGCATCCGCGCCGACGGCCGCGGCGGGACAACCGTTGTTTCGATCGGCGCCCAGGCGAACCTAGGCGTGCTCGACCTCGATCTCACCGCGGCTACAGACGCGTTGCTCTCGATCGGAGACCACACGGAGTTCGAGCGCGGCGTGCGCCTCCAACTCTTTGGTCGAACACTTGAGATCGGCCCGTCCTGCGAGTTCCGCGACAACGTCGTGCTCAAGACGTCGCGGGCCGAAGCGGAGCTCCGCATCGCCGGCCAGGTGCGGATGGGTCGGGGGGTCGAGGTTCATTGCAACGAGCGAGTTCACATCGACGAACGGGTCACCATCGCCGAGCGGGTGAGCATCCTCGATCTCTTCCATGACGTTGACGGCAGCGACGCGCTGGTCAATGCAGCAGCCGGTACGGTCGGCTCCGGTACATATCGAGACCAACGTCATGCTGTTCTGCGGTGCGATCGTCTTGCACGGTGCGCACGTCGGTCGGAATTCGGTCGTTGCCGCCAACGCCGTACTGGGAGGAGGCGCCCACGCTCCGGGGTGGCTATATGTCGGCGCCCCAGCCAAGCCGGCGCGGCCAATCACCGCGGGTAGCTGGGACTAGGCCCCATTGGCACCGGACACGCCACCTCAGGCAGAGTGGGGCATGGCCAGCGCCGCGGCGAAGAAGTGGAAACCCAACGCAGCCTTCTGGGCCGGGCGCGGCGTTGCCGTCACCGGAGCAACCGGATTCCTCGGCTCGCATGTCACCGACGTCCTGGTCGGGCTCGGCGCGCAGGTTGTGGTCCTCGTGCGGGACCAGGTCCCGCAGTCCGCCATCACCACGCCGTGGCTCGAACGCGTCGCAGTCGTGAATGGTTCGTGCGAAGACCAGGCCGTGATCGAGCGCATGCTCGGTGAATACGACGTGCGCACGCTCCTCCACCTCGCCGCGCAGAGTCAGGTGGGTGTCGCCAACCGCAACCCGGTTTCCACCTTCGAAGCGAACATTCAGGGCACCTGGTCCGTGCTCGAGGCAGCGCGGCGGTCGGCCACGATCGAACAGGTCGTCATCGCGTCCAGCGACAAGGCCTACGGCGCGCAGCCGGTGCTCCCCTACGACGAGGACATGCCGCTTCTCGCCAACCACCCGTATGACGTCTCCAAGGCCTGCGCCGACCTCATCGCGCACACCTATCACCATGCGTTCGGACTACCGGTGACGATCACGCGCTGCGGGAACTTGTTCGGACCGGGGGACCAGAACTGGGAGCGCCTCGTGCCCGGCACCATCCGTTCGATTCTTCAAGGCGAGCGTCCGCTGATCCGCTCCGACGGCACGATGGTGCGCGACTACATCTACGTGGTGGACGCCGCACTCGCGTACCTCCAGCTCGTGGAGGCGATGGCGGAGGATCCGGACCTGTCGGGCCAAGCCTTCAACTTCTCCACCGAGACGCGCCTCAACGTGCTCGAATTGGTCGCGCTCATCCAGGAGGCGGCCGGCACCGACCTGAAGCCGGACATCAAGGCGACGGCCACGAACGAGATCGACGAGCAGTTCCTTTCGGCCGCCAAAGCCCGGTCGGTGCTCGCATGGCAGCCGCGGTATTCGATGGCGGATGCCCTGCGCGAGACCGTGGATTGGTACCGCACACAGCTCGCGGGCTAGCTGTGGTTCCTAGCCAGGTTGTTCAGTAGTTCGAGCTGCGCAGCCGGCGTTCTCTTGCTCAGGCTGCGTGTTGTCGAACGCAGTTGTAGTCGCCTAGCCAGGGCAGCAACGCTCGACGGCGCGCAGTCGAGTCCGGGTATCCGGCGAAGTAGGCCCACTCGCGCAGCATCGTCTGGATGAACCTCTCGGCTTTCCCGTTGGTGCGTGGCCGATAGGGCCGGGTCCGGAGATGGTGGATCTCATGGCCCGAGCACCATGTCGCCCAGTCGCGGGACCTGAACGGCGCGCCGTTGTCGGTCATCACTCGACGGACATCGACACCTTTGGCCGCGAACCACGCCACCGCCCGGGCCAGGAACCCGGTGCTTGTTGGGCCCTTCTCGTCATCGAGGATCTCGACGTAGGCCAGCCGCGTTGCGTCATCAACACAGACATGCACCGCCTCCCAGCCGAGCCAGCGGGTGTCGTTGCGTCCCGGCCCTCGGCCCTGCACGCGATGACCAGGACGGTGGAACCGGCCCAACTTCTTGACGTCGACGTGGATGAGCTCGCCGGGATGGCGTCGGCAATAGCGGTTGGGCGGCTCGGGTGGCTCGAGGCGCCACAGCTTTCCGAGGCCCAGGCGCGCGAGCACCGCGCACACGGTCGACACCGCCATCTGCAGGGCGGTGGCGATGCGGGTGCTGGTGAAGCGCAGTCGTCTGAGTCGCTCGATTGCAGCCACCCGTTCCCGCGGCGTCGCCCAGATCGTTCGCGGCCGCGAGCTGCGGTCCTCCAGACCGGCAAGACCCTCGTTCCTGAAGCGGGCGAGCCACTTGTAAGCGGTGCGTTGGCTGCAGCCAGCCGCCTCGGCGGCCTCGTTGACAGTCCATCCCTCGTCACGGACGCGCTCACAGAGCAGGCGTCGTCCAGCGGGCGTCAGTCGGGCGTTACGGTGAAGTTGCACCTGGGTCTCCTTCGCTCGAGTCGGCAAACCCGAGTTTGAAAGAGACCCAGTTGCGCGTCAGGGACCCTGAATAACGTCCCTAGGAACCACAGCTAGCCGGCTGCGCGATCGGTCAGGGACAGCTGGCGTAGCAGCGGCCCGCCGGCCCGCAGGGGCCGGCGTCCCGGCCCGCGCACCAGGTCGACGGCGACGGTGGTCGGGCGGACCCGCGACACCGGCACGACGTCGAAGCGGTAGCCGTCGTCAGAAGCAGCGGGCAGCTCCAGATCGAGCACGACGTGAACCCGCTGCCCCGCGTCAACCCGGACGGGGAACGTCACGGCAGTCCGTCCGGCCTCGGTGACGACACCAGGCGGACCCGCGACCAGGTCGCCACTCGTCGCGCTCAGCTTCGCTCCGGTGGGTAGGTAGAGCGTGACCAAACCCGAGTACTCCCCGGCCTTCAGGTTCGGATTGACGGGCCCGAACACGTACGCCGGAGACCGGCTCCCCGCAGGCGCAGTGTTGGTGAGCGTCACGTCGGCGCGGAGCCGGCCGACCGCGCCCGGCCGTCGTTCGCCGGAGAAACGAACCTCGCTATCCAGGTAGTAATCCAGCTTGTTGCCGCTGAAGTTCTGCACCGACAACATGGCGACGTCCGAAGGCTCGGCCGGCAACGCCCCGTCGGCGCCGAGGGTGGCCACGCTCACCTGCTCGTCAGCCCGCGCCATGTGCAGGATGACCCGGCGCTCCGCCGCCGCGCCGATGAGCGCCGTCGCCAGCGGGCGAAGGCTCGGGTAGTCACCGGTAACCAGTTTCCGGAACACCTCTTCGGCCACATCTCCGAGGACCTCCTGGCGCTGGTCGCGCTGGCCCCCGAAGCGGGCGTAGGCATCGCTGAGCGTCAACTGCACGACGTTGTCGGCCGTCACCTGCCCAAGCCCGTCCACCTCGACGGGGCCGGTGCCCCGCAACATCGCGGCGAGGCCCATCGAGTCGATCTGGAGCACGCCGTCAGCAGCGACAGTGGTGGCGACCTTGTGCATCGACTCGAGAATCGGGCCGATGAATGTGAAGTCGCCACCGAGGTTGCTGTTCCGCCAGTTCAGGGTGGGGCCGAGACCTGTAAATCGCCCGATGTAGTCAGCGGGCGTACCCGCGGGCGTCGGTGCCGCGGACAGCAGAGGGATCTCGTCGATCGGGCCGAACCGATCAAGGGTGAAGGTGCCGTTCGTCGAGGTGATTTCGCCATACGACAGGAACATGCCACCGGTGCCGCGCATCTCCGCGGCGTTGGCCACCGCGATCATGAACCGGCGCGGACCATTCGCGCCGCTCAGCGCGGCCAGCAAGTCGCACGCCGCCGACAGCGACGTGACCTGTCGCTTGCGTACGTCCGCCTCCTCATAGACGCGCCGGACGAGATCGCGCACCGGCCCGACGATGAACGACGAGCGAGGGGCCTCGCGTGCAGTCGGCAAGCCGCCGGCCAGACTGCGGAGCTCCGGTTGCAACGCACGAATGACGGGCAGCGGAATGGCGCCCGTCCGCATTGGCACTTCGAACGTGCCGGTGCGGGACTCGAGGGGCTGCGCGGTATCGAGGAGGCGACGGCCGCCGCTGGTGAGATCGAGCGCGACCTTCACCGCGGCACGCATGGCGTGAAGGTTCTGGCGCGCGACTGGGATCCAATTGAGAACCGAAAGTTCGGGACTGCCGTACGCGATCGAGTTCGCGTGCGTGACCCGCTGCGCGCCGATCGACAGCGCGGTCCGAGCCTCCGTCGGCCGGCCCGCCTTCAGTAACTGCTCCACCCGCTGGAGCTCCGTCTTCGCGGCGCGCAGATCGCGCGCCACTTGGAATACACGGAACCCGGCGGCAGCCATCAGCGGAACGGCGACCAGCGTGAGGATTCCGACGATCCATTTGACTGCGGCGCGCCGGCGTGATCTACGCCGACGTGCGTAGCGGGTCTTCATGCACTCACGACAATGACGCGGGAGCTACCGGCCGTTGCTTTTTGTCGACTCGTCCTCGAAGCCGTAGCCATAGCCGTAGTCGTAATCGCGGCCATCTCTCTGCGGCCGCCACTTGTTGATCACCAGGCCGAGCAAACGCGTCTGGTTGCGGATCAACGCATCCTTGGCGCGCTGCACCGACGGTACCGGCGTGCGGCGCGCCTCGACCACGAGCAGCGCACCGGCCACCATGCGACCGATGCCGAGAGTCTCCGCGGCCAACAACACCGGGGGCGTATCGATGACCACGATGTCGGCCTCGCGAGCCAATGCGGTCAGGAGCTGACTGGTTCGGCCCGCGCCCAGGAGCTCGGCCGGGTTCGGCACGGCCTCGCCGGTCGGCAGGATGTAGATGGATCGTGGTGTCTGGCTCGGCCCCATCCCCACATCCACCTGCTGGAGACAATCCTCGATGGGCCGCCGGTCGAGCAGGACGTCGGTGACGCCGACGCTGTTGTCGATTCCGTACCAGTTGTGCACGTCAGGGTGCCGCAGGTCGAGGTCGACCAGCACGACCCGCTTGCCGGCCAGCGCTATCGCGCGGGCGAGGTTCACGCTTGTCGCCGTCTTGCCTTCGCCGGCATCGGCACTCGTGATTACGACGGTGGGGCGCTCGAGGTCGCTGAGCGCGACGGTGAGATTCGATCGCAGGATGCGATAGGCCTCTCCCTCGCTGGCGTAGGGGGCGCGCCCGCGCTCAGGTGACAACGGAGGCCTGGCTGCGCACGGGTACGAGCGCACGTTGTCGCTCGACCGGAATCACGCCGAGCACCGGCAATTCCAGGCGCCGCTCGGCGTCGGCGACTCCCTTGACGGTGATGTCGAGGTACTCGATGAGGAACGCCACGCCGGCGGAGAAGACGAAGCCGAACAACAACCCGAGGATGACGCGGCGGGGTACTTGGCTGGCCGCCGGGGTGACTGGGAGCTTCGCGGTCTCAAACACATACGCCGGCTGCTGTGGCGGCTGGCCCTCCGCCGGCGGTGTAGCTGGGTCATAGGTCTGGATCTTGTCGACGAACGCGGCCGTGACTGCGTTGGTTAGCTCCTGCGCGACGACGGGATCGGTGCTGGCGACCCTCACCGTCAATAACTGGGTTTGCGGCTCGCCGAACGCCGTGGTGGCCGCGACGAGCTGGTCGGCGGTGATGTTGATTCTGGGCACGCGCTTCAGGGCGTCGGCGGCGACGGTCACGCTGTCGATCATCAGCGCGTACGTGCGAATCACCCGCTCGAGCCCAACCAGCATGTCGTTGCTGACCGAGCCGGATTCCACGATCTGCTTGGTACCGACGTAGATCCGACTACGCGCCGTGTACACGGACGTCCTCGAGGTCGTCGCATACGCGATCGCGCCCCCCACGGCGACGCACAGGATGATCAGCAAGATGCGCCGGCGAAGCACGGCGAGGTGGCGGCGGAGTTCCACGGAGAGTCGAGTGTAGACAGCCAGACGCCGAGGGAGGCCTCGGTGGCCGCGTGGCGGCGGGAGGAGGGTCGTCCTATTCTTCGCGGCTCGTGTCCTTCAGCAGCCCGGTGGCCGTCGTCATGCCGGTGCGCAACGGGGCACCGCAGCTGCAGGCCGCGATAACAGCACTGCTACGCCAGGTCCAGGCCGTAGACGGTGAAGTCCTGGTGGTCGACGACGCCTCGACCGACGACTCGGCAACCATTGCCGAGAGTGCAGGTGCCCGGGTGGTGCGCATGCCTGAGCGCGTCGGGCCGTACATCGCTCGGAACAACGGCTGGCAGTCGTCGACCGCCCCGATCATCGTCTTCACCGACGTGCGCAACCGGGCCCGGCCCGGGTGGCTCGAACACCTCATCGCGCCGCTCGAAGACCCCGGCGTGGCGATTGCCGGTGGCATGGTCAAGATGGCCGGAGGCGGACGGGTCGCCGAGCGCTGGGCGCGGAAGCAGCAACTGCTCGATGTCGAGACACTGGTGCGTTCGGACTGGCTCCCGTACGTGCCGACCGCTTCGATGGCGGTACGCCGTTCGGTGCTCGAACGCCTCAGCGGCTTCCGCGACGTCCGCAGCGCCGGTGACGTGGATCTCTGCTGGCGGACGCAGCTCGGCGGACTCGGGTCGGTGGTCGCCGCTCCGGACAGTGTCATGGACTGCGATCCCCGCACGACGGTGCGCGAGGTGTTGCGGCAGTGGACGCGGTACGGCTACAGCAACTACGACGTCCGTACCCGCTTCGAGCCAGACGGGTGCCCGCCCCCGCGACCTCGCACACGGCGCGCCGTCGTGCTGGGTGTGGGTCGAGCCATCGGGTCCGCCATCCTGCGACGGCGAGATCTCGCCGTCGAGTTGCTCGACCAAGGCCGCATCGCCGCGTACGACCGCGCGTACCGCCGCGCGGGAACCGGTGCCCGACGATCGGATGCCGAATGACCCTGCAAATCACGGTCATGGCGCCGCACATTCCGCACGCCGCCCTGCACCACGCTGGGGGGCGCTTCCTCTACGACTGGGTGTCGGCGCTGTCCACACAGGCCAAGGTGACAGTCGTGGCACCGGTGTGGAACAGCGAACCCTCAACGGCAGCCGGCAATCCGTGGACGACGATTGCGGTCGCGGTTCCTCTGACTCCCGAGAGCCGGCTCACGAAGCTCCGGAACGTGTTGCGGTTCGGCCCCGATCAGGGCGTGGTTACCGCGCACGCGAATCACGCCGAGGTCGCCCGGCTGCTGGCCGACAGCGATCTGGTTGAAGTGCATTGGACCGAGTGGCTGGCGGTGGAAGGCGCCGTGTCCGGGCACGGTCGCCCGGTCGTCTGCGTCGCCGTCGAGTTGCTCGCCGATGCGAAGGCGCGACAAATCTCTGGGGCCGAGCACCTGCGCACCCGCTTGATCGGCAGGGTGCAGCGGCCGGTCTTGGCCCGGGCCGAGATGGCCGCCATCGAGCGGTGCGCCGGCGTGTTGACGGTAAGCGAGCGCGATGCACAGCTCATGCGCGAGGCCGGCGTGCGGATCCCGGTTCGTCGCGTCAGCCCGCGGCTGGACGAGTCCGCGCCGGGGATCGGACCCTCGAAGGACGAGGTCGCCCTCTTTCTCGCCCGGCTCGACGTGAAGCAGAACTCGCACGCGGTTCGGTGGTTGCTCGAGGACATTTGGCCGCGCGTGCGTGCGCAACGACCGGCGGCCACGCTGGTGATCGCCGGAGCGGGCCAGGAGCACTGGATGCACTCCGATCCGAGCGCCGGCGTCGAGTTCACCGGCCCGCTGGACGATCTGCACGGCGCCTACCGCGACGCTCGCGTCGCCCTGGCACCCCTGAAGCGGGGCTCGGGGATGAAGTTCAAGGTCGCCCAGGCACTCATTGCCGGTCTCCCCGTCGTGACGACGACGATCGGCGCCGACGGCTTCATCGAGCTTGGCGGTCGTGAGCATTTCGCAGCCGTCACCGACGACGCCGCGCCCTTCGCCCAAGCGATCGTCGAGCTTCTCGCCGACTTCGATCGCAGCCGTCGCGTTGGCGCCGACGCCGCGCAGTGGTCCGCATCGGTGTTCGACTTCGATCGACACTTCCGAGAGGCGTTCGCGTGGTACGAGACCCTCGTGGGTTGAGCCCGCGGACGAGCGTGGTCCTGGCCACGTTCGAGGGCGCAACTTTCCTCCCGCAACTGCTCGCCAGTCTCGAGCGCCAGCAGACGCCTCCGCACGAGCTCATCGTCTCCGACGATGCCTCCTCCGATGACACGCTCGCCATCGTCGAGCGGTTCGCGGCGAATGCGGGCTTTCCCGTGACGATCAACCGCCACGCCGACCGCGCTGGTCATGCGAAGAACTTCCTCCGCGGCCTCGCCAGCGCCACGGGCGAGTTCGTGGCTTGGTGTGACCAGGACGACGTATGGTCGCCGGCGAAGCTCAGGCGTTGTCAGCTTGCTCTCGAATGGGGCAAAGGGATGCTTGTGGTGCACGGCGCCCGCCGGATCGATGCCGAGGGCCGGGCGCTCGGCTCACTGCGCGGGATGCGCTCGCCGCTTCAGCGACGGATGCGCGCCGAGCGGTTCGCGGTCCCCCACGGGTTCCGGCAGGTGTTTCGCCGCAGCCTCTTCGACGGCTTGGCCGCTGGCGACCGACCCGTTTCCATCCCGGGCCACCAACTCGCGCTGCACGACGAGTGGACGTTCCTGCTGGCGAACGCGGCAGGGTCGGTACTCTGGCTGCCCATGGCGCTCGCCGACTACCGCGTGCACGGCGACAACGTCAGCGCCGCCGGCGTCGAGCCGACGGTTTGGGCGCAGTCGGTGGCATCGCGGTCGGGTGACCCGAATCGTTTGCGGGCGCGTTCGGCCGGCGAGCGGGCCGACCACCTGACCGCCGTGGCTGCCAAGCGGACCGGCAGCGAGCGGGCGACCGCGTTGGCCAGCGCGGCCGCCTACCGGAAACTCGCGCAGAGGTACCTCGACCGGACCGCGATTTACGATCAGCCAGCGCGCGGGCGCGCGTCCGTGCACTGACGCACATGCTCACTGCGGGCGCGTATCGCTCGGGTACACGCGGCGGGTTGGGCGCTCGCAGCCTGCTGCGCGACACATTGGAAGTGCTGCGGTGACCGCGCTCGCAGACGCAAGGCTACGGCGACGCGCACTTCGAACCCCCGGCGAGGTCGGACCGCGCAAGCGCCCCAGCATCGGGCGGGGCGCCCGCGCCCTCCTGATTGGCGCGCCGTTTGTCGTTGCCTTCTGCGTGGCACTACCCGAGGCCACGCTGGGTCGGGCGATCGTCGGGATCCTCGGCGCCGTCGCCCTGACGTATCTCTCCAGTCGGCCGGGACCGGTCGCCGTCGCCCTCATTGCCGGCTTCCTTGTGATGGAGATCCTCCTCCCGATCCTGTTCAAGGCGGGGATACCCGCTCCAATCATCCGCACCGCTGGGCTCTGGAAGGAAGGCCTCACAATCGCGCTCGTCGTCGCCGCAGTGCGGTACCGACGCCGCCACCGCGTCAAGCTCGACGCGATCGACTGGCTGGGTGCGTTGGTCGTCGTGCTGGCCACTTGCTATTTCCTGTTTCCCGGCACCATGACCAGTTTCAGCGTCCCGCTCTCCTACGAGGCGCGCAAGGTCGCGTTCCGCTCCCTGGCACTTCCGGTCGTCGCGCTCCTCGCCGTCCGGCACGCCGGCGTGTCCGACGTGTGGCGACGCCGCTGCCTAGGCGCCGCCGTCTTCGTCGGCCTGCTCCTCGCGGTCGGCAGCGTCATCGAGATGAACCTCCCGGCCTGGTGGGACAACTTCCTGGGCAACACCGTCGGGTTGCGGCCCTACCGCCTGCTGATCCAGGGCGCCGAGCGGGGCAGCGTGCTCACCTTCGCCGACTTCCAGACCGCGACAACACAACGCTCGGGGTCGTGGTACGCCGATCCGCTCACGACTGGATTCACGTACCACCTACCGCTGGCCGCCGCCCTCGCCATGGCCCTGGCCCGACCGGTGCTCCGCCCGCTGGCGATGCTCGGGTTCGTTGGAATTGGGCTCTTCCTCGTGCAAGGCCGCGCCGCCCTGCTCGGCGGCGTCGTGATAATCATCATCGCCCTCCGGCAACGCGACCAGAAGTCGCCGGTAACCCGTACGAACCTCGGCCTTCTCCTGGGAGCGGCGGCCATCGTGGCCTTTCCCTTCTTCGTCAGCTCCGCGGTGGGCGAGAGGTCGGTCGGCGCGGTCACCGGCGAGGACGACATCTCCGCGCCCAACCACATCGAGGCCACGCGGAATGCGGCCGACCGCGTCGTGCGACTCCCACTGGGAACCGGTCTGGGATCGTCAGGCGGCAACTCCGTCCGGTTCGGCGTCAGACAAGGTGCCCTGAGCGAAAACCACTTCCTGGCCGTCGGGATCGACATGGGTGTGGCTGGGCTCATCCTCTATACCTCTCTCATCGTGGCGGTGATCCGGAAGGGCTTCCGCAACAGCAGCGATGCGCTGGGGTTCGCAGCAGCCAGCGCGCTCCTCGGCACCGCGGTCGGCGGGTTGTTCCTCCACTCGTTGGAGAGTCCGGTGATCGCCTTCCCGGCGCTGGTTGCCGCCGGGCTCGCCGTCGCGGCGAAGAGCGAGCGGAAGGAGCCGGCGTCCGCCAGGGCGCATCCGCTCCCCCGGTGAGGGTGCTGCACGTGCTCGAGGCGGTCGAGGGCGGCACCGCACGTCACGTCGGCGACGTCGTCGAGTGGGCCCGCAACGTTGAACACGTCGTCGCCATGCCGGAAGTCCGACGCGTCGGCGTCACGGCGCGCGATCTGGCCGGCAGCGTCACCGATTCCAAAGGCGAGGTGGTCGCGGTCGACATGCACCGGCGCCCGGTGAGCATCGTCAACCTCCGCGCCATCTTCCGGCTTCGCCGACTGATCCGCTCGAAAGCGCCAAATGTCATCCACGCGCACAGTTCGATCGGCGGGGTACTCGGGAGGGTCGCGGCGATCGGCACCGGCGTGCCGGTCGCGTACACCCCCAACGGTCTGGCGCGTGGCCAGCTGGCAACCCTTGTGGAGCGCCTGCTCGGACGGCGCACCAGTGTTCTCGTCGCCGTGTCGGGCACTGAGGCGGACGACGTCCGCAGCCGTCGCCTGCTCAAACCCGACCGCGTCGCCGTCATACCGAACGGGGTCGCGGTGCCGGGCCCGCCGCCCGCGGACCTCCGCCGCGCACATCGGGATCGGCGCCGATACGCCGCTTGTCGGTTTCGTCGGACGGCTCGCCTGGCAGAAAGCGCCGGAGGTATTTCTCGACATGGCCGAGCGGCTGGGCAACGCGCGGCCCGACGTTCACTTCCTCGTCATCGGCGACGGTCAAATGCGTCGCGAGCTCGAGCCGCGGTTGCTCCGCGGCCCGCTCAGCGACCGGATGCACTGGCTCGAGTACCTCCCCGCCACCGCTCGGTATCTCGGCGGGCTCGATGTACTCGCGCTGCCCTCGCGCTTCGAAGGAGGTCCGTACGTTCCCCTCGAGGCAATGCGGGCCGGTGTTCCCGTAGTGCTCACTGCATGCACAGGCAATCGCGACATCGTCGACGACGGTGTCAACGGGCGACTCGTGCCCGTCGATGACGTGGACGCGTTGGCTACAGCAGTCGGTCAACTGCTCGACGACCCGGCCGCCCGCGCCGCCCTGGGTGCGGCCGGCGCCCGCACCGTGAACGAGCACTTCACCCTCGACCGGATCGGCGTGATGCTGACTGATCTCTACGCGGACCTCGCGTCGACCGGACGCCCCACGAGCCGCGACATCGTCTCGTAGAAGAGCCGGTCGTGCCGGCGGACGTCGGCCCACTCGACCCGCTCCTGGCACGCAGCCACGAGTTCCGCTCCGCGCTCGGGCGCGGCCAGCAGCGCCTCGACGTTGTCGGCGAGCTGCGCTTCGGTAGCGTGGCGCGGAAGCACAGGGAACGCGGTCGTCAACGAGGGGATGTCCGAAATCAGCCCGGGAACGCCGGCGGCCAAGCCCTCGTACAGCGCCAAACATTGGGTCTCGGAGTCCGAGTGGATGATCTGCGCCGTGCTCCATCCGAAGATCTCTCGCACGACCTCGAGCGGTTGCCAGCCCGTGCGCACGACCTGATGCTCCACACCGTGCCGCCGGCAGGCTTCGTCGAGCGCCTCGCCACCACCCGCTGACTCAGCCCGAGCGCGGGCGCCAGCGCCGACTTCCCACGGCTTCCCCACTAAGACGAGGCGGAGATCAGGGCGGCTTCGCAGCACGGGCGCCAGCGCCGTCACCAACTCGGCATGGCGTTTGCGCGGCGCGATGTTGGCCACGTAGGTCACCACTGGACCAGGAGGTACTTCAACCCCCATCTCGGCCCAGAGCGCGGGCCGGCGGGGAGGGCGCTGACGCCAGAAGTCGACGTCGAGTGGATACGGGAGGTCGGTCAGCTTCAGGTTGAGGCCCTTCCACGCGGAGACACCGTCGGGGTTGGTGAAGCTCACCGCCGCGGCGCGCGCCAGGAGACGTCGCGCCAGCCCTTGTTTGAGCCGGTTCGGCGATGGAAGCGCCGATCGCACCCATGTCGTGACAAACGGCGCGGCGGGAAGGCCCTGCACCGCGGTTTCGACGAATACCACCTCGGGCCGAAGCGCGGCGACGCGCCGCAGGATCGCCGGCAATGACCGCTCCCACCAGACCGACGCACCGTCACGACGTTGCGGCGAGGGCCCGTCTCCCCGACACACAATGTGCGTGTCCCAGCCCGCCTGCACAAGCAGCCACGCGGGACGGATGGCGTGGTAGTCGAGCGGGATTTCAGCATCGAGGTGCTCGTAGACGACGACGGCTCGGCCCACGCGGCGCCCAAACATGGCTTCGGGACACTACCGGAGCACGGCTGAGGCGAAAGTACGCTCGCCTTGATGCGCGTGTTGATGGTCTCGAAGTTGTGGCCGCCGCGCGTCGCGGGTGGCGCGGAACGCTACGCCGCCGGCCTGGCGGATCAGCTGGTGTCGCGCGGTCACGAGGTCGGCGTCGTCACGTACGGCGTCGAGGGCCCGCGCGTCATCGCCACCGTCCCTACGCACGGTGTGATACCGGATCGGTGGTGGGAAGGCTCGCGATGGAAGCTCCGCGCTTCGCACATCATCGACCTCTGGAACCCGGAAGCGCGGCGAATCCTGCAGCGAGCCGTACGTTCGTTTCGCCCTGATGTGGTGCACAGCATGGCAGTCGCCGGAATGAGCGTGGCCGCGTTGCTGACGACGCCCGTTCCGCGCGTCCACCATGTCAACGACCACTGGTTGGTTTGCTGGCGCGGGTACCCGATGCGCAACGGGCAGATGTGCGAGTCGATCTGCGGCCAGTGCGTGCCGTTTGCGACATCGCGCCGGCTGCTCGTCCAGCGGCGACCGCCGTTGCTCATTGCGCCGTCAGAGTCCGTGCGGCGCGCCCACATCGACAAGGGGTGGGACGAGTCGGGCTGGCGCCTCATCCGTTATCCGGTGTTCCCTCCTGATACGCCGCGGCCACCGCGGCCGGCGCCGACACCGCCGCTGCGTCTCGGCTTCATCGGCCAGGTCAACGAGTACAAGGGTGTCGATCTCCTGCTGGCCGCGCTCGACCAGCTGGACGACGGCACCTCCGTCGTGGTGGCCGGCGATGGCGACCTCGTTGACAAGGTGGCGGCGCATCCGCGCGTGGAGCATCGCGGGGTCGTCAGTGGCGAGGCCAAAGAGCACTTCTTCGACGACATCGACGTCCTCGTCATCCCATCCCGGATGGAAGAGGTCGCCGGCCTCGTCATTGACGAGGCGGCATCACGCGGGGTGCCGGTGATCGGATCGCGGCGTGGAGGCATCCCCGAGTACGTGCCACCGACGTGCGTACCGCTTCTATTCGAGCCGACCGACCCCGCCAATCTGGTGGCGTCCATCCGCCGCTTCGCCGCCGATCCGGCCCGATACCCCGCGGTGTTGCCCACCGGCCGCTCGTGGACCGACAACACCGATCTGGTCCTGGCTGCCTACGCCGACGCGATCGCCGATCAATCCGCCTAGGACTTGAGTGGATAAGTGCCTCGCGCGCCGGCCTTCGGCATCCGCCTCCGGCCGATACCCCCTGTGCCTCCCGCTCTTGGCGCCTTCGGCGCCGGGCCGCTCGGGCCACGCCCTCGCCTGCCGGCTCGGGCTCTCTAGTCGGCGAGCACTTTGGCGTAGACGGCCAGCGTCGTCTCGGCGGCGCGGTCCCAAGTGAAACCCGCGGCGCGAGTACGCCCTTCGGCCTGCAGGCGGCGCTGCAGCTCGACGTCGGCGGCCATCGTCGCCAATGCGGCCGTCCAGGCGTCGTGGTCACCAGGGTGGAGCAGGACTGCGGCGTCGCCCACGATCTCCGGCACCGAACCGGCGCGCGCGGCGACGACGGGAACGCCGGCGGCCATCGCTTCGAGTGGTGGGAAGCCGAAGCCCTCGTCCATCGACGGATGGGCCAGCGCCAGCGCGCCCTGCATCAGCACGTGAAGATCGGCGTCGGGGACGAACCCGGCGAC
Organism: uncultured Actinomycetes bacterium; assembly: GCA_963742585.1. GTDB lineage: Bacteria > Actinomycetota > Acidimicrobiia > Acidimicrobiales > JACDEA01 > JACDEA01. The sequence continues at coordinate 602,774 of CAVUMI010000006.1, read as the reverse complement.
GCGCACCCGATCCTGGAGACCCAAGCGCTCGATCTCTTCAATGACGGGAGCGCCGCTGGCATGGACCCGGCCGGCGAGGAGGAGCGGTGGCGCGGTCGGATCGAGACCAGCGAGCGCGCGAATCAGCGTGGGAATGTTCTTGCGGGTCGAGACGTGTCCAACGGTGAGGAAGTAGTTGCCGGGTTGCACGCCATACCTGGCGCACACTTCTTGCAGGCGCGGCGGTTCGACGGGTGTGCGGAACTCGTCGCCGATGCCGAGGTGGATGACCGTGGTCCGCTCGGGCGGCAGGCCAGCGCGCTCGATGGCGAGCGCGGCGGTGTAGTGCGAGATGGCAACGAAGTGCCAGCCGCGGTCGACCGCGTAGTGGAGGCTGCGCTCGAAACCCCAGCGCTGGATGCGGTCGAACCACTCAGGGTGCTCGAGAATCATGACATCGTTCACCGTCATCACTGCGGGCTTGCGCGTCGGGAGCGGGAACGAGGGCTGCAATGCATGAAGCAGGTCGAAGTCACCCAGCAACCGCTCGATGCGCGGTGCATGGAGGGCCGTCCAGGCGAGATGGACGGGTTGCCGAAGGCCTCGCGCCGTCCGTTGACCGACGCCGGGCGGCAACCAATCCGGCGTGCCGGTCTCGCGCGTCGATGCCACCTCGAGCTGCCACCCCGACGGCAAGGACGACGCCAGAGCCTTCGTGAGTTCTTCTACATAACGCCCGATACCGGTCATCGCCGCGACCGGGTCCACCAGCCGGTGAGAGAAAAGCACGAGCGACGTCACGGGTCCTATCTAACTCGCGCTCCGGTAACGTTCCCGTCTCGATGACCGCCGCCCCAGACAACTGGCAATGCCCTGTGTGCGGCGGGCGTCAGCATCGGCGCGCCTTCCGTTCCAACACGACAGCGACCGAAGGTGGCGTCGACGCCCGACGTTTCCGGCCGGCATCGGCTGATTTCGGCACGACCGCCGGTGTGGTCGTGCACTGCGAGGCGTGCGGTCACGGCTCGTTGCTTGACCTGCCCGACGAGGCGGCCGTCTCCGGCGCGTACCTCGATGCCGCTGATCCAGCGACGATCCGCGAAGAGGAGGGTCAACTCGCCACCGCGGCTCGCGACCTCGAAGCCATCGCGTCAGCCGTTGCGCCCAAGCTGCCCGGCCGCCTGGTCGACGTCGGTTGCTGGACCGGCTCGTTCGTAGCCGCGGCCGCCAAGGCGGGATGGGCCGCCGAGGGCATAGAGCCGTCGGCGTGGGCCGTCGGCCGCGCCCGCGAGCGCGGTGTGACCGTGCGCCAGACCGAGCTGGGCGAGAACGACGGGCTCGAGCCCGCGGCCTTCCGCGCCGTCGTTTCTTGCGACGTGCTCGAGCATCTCCTCGAGCCAAGTGTCGCGGTGTCGCGGATGGTCGAACTGCTCGAGCCCGGCGGCGCGCTGTTCGTCACGACCCCCGATGCCGGCAGCCGCCTAGCGCGCGTGATGGGTGCGCGTTGGTGGTCGGTGCTGCCGATGCACGTGCAGTACTACACACGCTCATCGCTCACCCGTCTGCTGGAAGACCACGGTCTCAAGGTGCGCAGCATCACGACGCACGCCAAGCTGTTCAGCTGGCGCTACTACGGCGAGCGGGTCGCCGAGCTGGTCCCGGTCCTCGGTAAAGGCGTCGCCCGCACCGTCGACCGCAGCCGGCGTGCCGAACGCCTCGTGGGTCCCGACCTTCGTGACCGCATGGCTGTGATCGCAACGCGAACGTGACCGTTCTCGTCATCGGCGCCGGGTGGACCGGCGCGGTCGTCGCCCGGACGCTGCTGGACAGCGGTGTCGACGTTCATGTGGTCGAGCAGGCCCCCGTGGTCGGCGGCCATGCCCGCTGCGAGATGATCAACGGCGTCGTGTACGAGCCCAACGGAGCGCACATCTTCCACACGTCAAACGCCACCGTGGCCGACTACGTGCAGCGCTTCGGCATGACGCGCCCATATGAGCATCGCGTCCTCACCGAGGTGTTCCTCCGCGATGACGACGAGGAGTCGCATCTGCTGTCGTGGCCCCCGCAAGTCGCCGAGCTGCGCGAACTTGCCGACTGGCCGATCATCGAACGCGAGCTGGCCGACTTGCCTTCGCAACCACACGGCGACGACTTCGAGACGTGGGTCGTGTCGCTGATGGGCCGTCATCTGTACCGGCTGTTCATCGAGAACTACACGCGCAAGCAGTGGGGTTGTGAGCCGAGCGAGCTTTCCAGTCGCTTCGCACCGAAGCGCGTCGATCTCCGCGACGACGGCTACACGCGGTTGTTTCGCGATCGGTGGGAGTTCTTCCCGGCCGAGGGCGCCAGCGGCATCATCGAGAACGTGCTGCGACCCGTGCCGCTGACGTGCGGCGTCGAAGTCGGTGTTGACGACGTCTTCGATGTCGTCGGTCGCCCAACGGCCGCGGTCATCACCGCACCGCTCGACAGTTTTCTCGGTCGCCCTGGGGAGCTTGCGTGGCGGGGAATCCGGATGGTTTCCCGCTACCTGCCGACCGACACCGACGACGGCACGGTGACACCCGCCTACGTCGTGAACCGGCCCTCGGCTCGGGTGCCCTTCACCCGAACCGTGGAAACCAAACACGCCAGCGGCCAACGCATCCAAGGAACCGTCGTCAGCGAGGAACATCCCGGTGCGCCGGCTCGCCACTATCCGGTGCCGACGGTCGACGGTCGGAACGAGAAGCACAATCTGGCCCTTCAGGACGAGGTGCGCGCAAGGTTGGACGGCACTCCGACGTTCTTCTGTGGACGACTTTCGACCTATACCTATATCGACCAGGATCAGGCGATCGAACGAGCGCTCGCCTGCGCCGAGGACATCATTCAGCGCGCGAGCGCGTGAGGAGACTGCTGTGAGCAGCGTCACGAGGAATGAGCAATCAGTCGCGGTCGCCATCCCCGCCTACAACGAGGCTGAGGGCATCGGCGAGTTCCTCACCGAGATCGACGCGGCGCTGGCGCCCCACGCCAGCGAGGTCACGATCATCGTCGTCGACGACCGCTCCACCGACGGCACAATCGCGACGGTGGAGAAGACCGGTGCCGGTCTGGCGGCGAAGGTCGTCGTCGCGCAGATGGACACCAACAGCGGACACGGGCCGACCGCTCTCGAGGCATACCGGCGCGCGCTCGATACGGGCGCCGAGTACATCATCGGCGTCGACGGCGACGGGCAGTTCCTCGGGTCGGACCTGCGCCGGGTGCTCGTGCTCCTCTCCGATGGCGGTGACGGCGTGTGCGGCGTTCGTCGCTTCCGCTACGACCCATGGTTCCGAATGCTGATGACGCGGCTGCTACGGGTGTACATCATGCGGGTCTTCGGTGTCCCGACGCGCGACGCGAACTGCCCGCTCCGCGGGTACCGCTCGCCGCTGCTCAACGAACTGCTCCAGTGGCTCCCCGACGGCTCGAAGGTGCCCAACGTCCACTTGGCGATCTTGGCGGCGCGACGCGGCGCAACCCTCGTCGAAGTCGACGTCAACCACCGCGTTCGCAGAGGCGCTTCAGCTACCGGCACCATGTTCTCGAGCAATCAGCGGCTAGGAGCGATGAAGCGCTTGGTCTCGTTCTCGCTCGAGGCGTTGCGGGAGTCGTGGACGTTCCGTCACGACCTCAACAGCGGGCGACGTCCGATGACCGACGCCCGCCGCCAGCCCCGCCCCTGACCTCCGTTGCGCCGTTCGCGTCCGAACTGCCAGACAAAGCGCGCCTCCAGGGTCACGATTTGTCTCCAGTTCGTTGCGTTAGGTGGGGCACGGGGCGCCGGTGACGGGCGCGTTGGGGTCGACCGAGAACACGGTGGTGGTGCCGTTCTGGGCCACCACGGTGAGGTCCGGCGCATCGCGAAGCCACGCCAGGGCGGGCGGCTCGGTGGTCTGGTCGGCGTCGGACTGGTAGCGGCCCACAATGACGTAGTCGAGGCGCTCGGCGGCAAGGGCACGCCGGAGTTCGCCGCATGAGGCCGCGTCACGGATGCCCGCGTGCGGCGCCCGCACACCAACAAACCGCACGGTGTTCTCGAGCCGGTCGCCCACGAGCGGATAGCCGACCTCGATTCCGACGAGACCGATGCGAGCCGGGGCCACGCTGCTTCCGAACGCGATGAGATTTGGTCGCGGCGGACGGGCCGGCGCCGGGCCACCGCCGTACCGGTCCGCGTACTCGCCGAGCCCGGCGGCCAACACCAGGGCGACCACGACGCCCACTGGCAGCACCGCGATTCGCGGCGCGGCGCTCACCGCCCGGCGGACGGGCGGTTGGGCTACGGCAACGACCGCGACGAGTAGGACGACTGCAATCACGGCCCCTGCACTACGGTGCGCATCGGGCCAGGCCGCGAGCGGCCCCGTCGTGCTGAGAGTCAGTACCGCGCAGACGCCGGCCAGCGCAACGCCCACCGTGACGGCGCGGCGGCCCAGCGCACTCAGCGCCAGCGCTCCAGCGAACAGACACAGCAGCAAGGCACCGACTCCGTAGCGAGTGTTAGCGGTGTAGAGCGACGGCTCCGGCGTTCCTTCGGCGCCGGGCGCGGTGAACGGAGTGATCAAAAAGAACGCGGCGGCAAAGATCGCGGCCAACGCGAATCCGCGGGCCTGCCGCCCGCCACGAACCAGCGCAACAACCACCGCGACCGCGGCCAGCAAACCCACCAGTACCGCCCCTCGTCCCACCGCGTCGCCCAAACCCGGGAGGAAGATGTCGCGCCACAGCTGGGTGTCGGTGAGGTATTCCGAGAGCCGGTGGTCGAACGTCTCGCCGATCGGGAACCGGGGCGACGGGAGCACCGGAAGGTGGGCCGACGGAAAGGGATTGCCGGAGTGCACAAGGTTCCGGACAAACCAGAACCCGCCGGTCGCGACCGCACCGCCGGTGAACTCCAACAGGCCGCGCACGCGGTGGTTCCCCGTGACGAAGGCAACCACGATGACCAACCCGATCACCGGCCCGAGTGCGTTTTCCTTGGCCCCAAGCGCGAGGCCGGCGGCGAGCCCGGCAAGAACGACGCCTCGCGGCTGGCCTTCGGTCGCCACCAAGAGTGCAGCGGCGGCAACCAGCAACGCGGCCGCGGCGACGTCGCTCTTCGCGGTGCCGGCGCCGGCGGCGACGATGAGCGGCGTGGCAAACACCGCGCCAACGAGGACGAGCCCGAGCGCAGCGGCACCAGCGCGGCGGAGCAGACACCACCCGCTCAACAACGCCAGCAGCAGCCAACCGAGGTTGAACCACGGCACGAGCGCGGTGCGGTCCGTGGCGATCATCCCCACCGCCTGCAGCGTCTCGGACCCAAGCGAATGGAACGCCTGGCACGCGTCGCCCATCACGTACATGAGACGACCGGTGGCACCGGTCTGCGCGATCCGTGCCGCGTACGGCAAGTGGTACACCAGCGAGTCGAAATCGGTGACGCCCGTCCGCACCGCACCGACCGTTCGCGCGCCCCACTGCGCAACGACCACCGCGGCGATTCCAAGCGAGGCGACGGTCCCCCATACCGCGGTTAAGTGCCGGCGTGGGGTGTCGGTGGTGTCGACCCGCGTCGCGGGCGCAGCACGGCGGAGGGCGATCGCCGCGGCCGCCGCGGCGGCGCCGATCGCTACCAGCGCCGGCCGGCCGAGCCATCCTGGAATTCCTACGAGTTCGAACGCGACGGTCGCGATGCTTAGCGCCAGGATGGCCGACGCCAGTACAGCGGTCGCGCCATCGAGGTCGGGGTATGCCTGGCGTCGAATCATCACCGCCAGCACGCTGACCGGGATCACCGAACAGCCAAGAAGCAGAACGGCGATCAGTGCCTCAGCGAAGCTCACGAGGGATTAGTTCACCACCCGGCGATAGATCGCGACCTCCGCGTCGGCCCACTCAACTGGATCTCCGGTCGTCGCCGTGGCGACCGCTCGCCGGCGCGGCGCCGCGTCGGTCATCACGTCGGTCAGCGCGTCGAGCCAGCTCTGTCGGTTGTCGAGTGACAGGTGGAGCGCCTCGCCCTTTCCGTACTCCACCAATGCCGGGTCTTCGCTCGCGATCACGGTGGCCCCGAGCGCCAACGCTTCGACGACAGGAAGCCCGGTTCCCTCGTACTGGCTGGGCAGGACCACGACGGAGGCGTGCTCGTAGAGCCACCGCAGCGTGCCGTTGGGGACGAACCCCAGCCGGCGCACAACGCCGCGGGCTTCGAGGTCGGGCAGCCGCGCGAGCACGGGCGCGGCCTTCCACCCATTGGGACCGACGAGCAGCAGCGGCCGTCCGAGCTTGCGATGAACTTCCTCCCAGAGATCCAGCAGGAAGCCAACGTTCTTGCGCGGCGACAAGTCGCCGACGTACAGCCCGAAGGCGGGTGGCGCATCGGGTACTGCGATGGCCTCGGCGGACATGACGACCGGTGGTGGAATCGTGGGAAGGACCGTGGCCCGGGCCATAGCTTGCGGCATCTGCTTTGCCAGCCGGTCGGCGGTCGCGTGGCTGGCGACGACCAGCGCCGTCGCGTCGCGGATGCTCGCCCGGTACTGGCGGGGTAGCAACAGGCGCTTGGCCAAGACGTACGCGCCAGGATCGTCGAGAGGCAGCACGTCCTGCACTGTGAGCACGGTCGGAACCGAGCACCAGCGCGGCACCAGGTGCTTCGTGCCGTGGACCACATCAGCCCGGCCCCGCACCGTCCGGCCAAGTCGGAATCGCATGACCACGGCCTCGGCGAGCTGACCCTCGGGCACCTCGATCCGGTCGGCCGGCCGGCCGAGGCGATCGTGCAGTGTGTCGAGCACGGCGCGGGTGCCGATGGGTACCAAGGCCACCTCGCCGTGGTCCGCCAGCGCGCGGCCGAGCTCCTGCGCGTAACGGGCCATGCCGCCGTCAAGCCGCGACCCCACCTGAAACGCCACTCGGAGTTGCGACATGTGTGTAGCTACGCCGAGCTGCTAGCGAACCGGATCACGATGCTTCGTCTGTTGCCGAGCGGCGCGAAGCGACGCTGGTGTCCGAGGTCATTGGCCAGGATTGTAAGTGACGGGCTGCGGGTGCCCGCGTCCGGCGTGAAGCGCAACGTGGCGAGCGCGGCGCGCACCGCGGAGATCGAGCCGACGAACGGCAGCCAACGGCCTCCGTTCGGCGCGTACAACTGCAAACCGGTGGTGGTTCCGACGGTGAGCGATCCCTGGTCCGAGAAGAGCAAGACGCCAAAGACGTCACCCTCGCGCGCCTCGGCGTCGGCGACGGTCAGACCGTTGACGGGCGTCGCGCCCGATCGGCTTACGGTCACCACCGCGGGAACCGTGATCGCCGGTGCCGTGTTGCCCTCCGGCACCGAGGACGGGATCACGGGAAGGGTTACTGCGGTGGCCGTCGTTGCCACTGCGGTGGGCGAGGTCTCGGAGGCGGGCGATGCTGCGCGCGAGGGTGTCGAGCCGTCTCGGATTACGACCGCGGTTCCGATGACGACAGTTGCGGCGGCGATGACGTAGAAAACCCGTCCGAAGATCCTCAGCCGGCGACGGCGGCGCCGAGCCCTCGACTGCTCCGAGTACGAATACGCCACCCCGGTTCGTTCGCCGCCGCCGACCATGGTTCCTTTACTCCACGTCGCTATTGCGCGGTGCCGGCCCCGAAGGCCGCCGGCAGGCGATCCCGCCACGCCTCGACCGCATCGGCCAGCGGCACGTCGACCAGGCCCTCGACAACGATGCGATCGCCACCGGCGCGGCCGAGTGCGGCAATTGGTACCCCATGTCCCACGGCGCGACGTTCGACCTCGGGCCAGCCATCCTCGGCGACGCAGACCAGAACCCTCGAGGGCGACTCACCGAAAAGGTGGGCGTGATCACGCACGCCCTCGATCCGGCACCCGGTCGCCGACTGAACCGCCATCTCCGCCAGCGCGAGACCAACACCGCCATCCGCGCAGTCATGCACGCCGATGAGAAGGCCGTCGACCACCAATCCCCGCACCAAATCAGCGACCGCGGCGTGCGCATCCAGGTCGAGGACGGGCGGGCGGCCGCCTCGATGCGAGCGGACGTCCCACGCCCAGCGGGAGCCACCGAGCTCCGGTGCGGTCACGCCGAGCATGCCGATGCGACCGCCGGCGGCCAGCCGAACGCCGGGGGGGGCGTGCTCGAGCGCGTCGACGACACCGAGCACACCGACAATCGGCGTCGGGTCGATGTCGGCGCCGCGGGACTCGTTGTAGAGGCTCACGTTGCCGCCGACAACCGGGAGCCGGAAGGCCCGGCACGCGCTCGCCATCCCGTCGATCGACTCTGACAGCTGCCACATCACTTCGGGATGCTCTGGGTTGCCAAAGTTGAGGCAGTTGACCAGCGCTAGAGGACGGGCACCCACACATGCGAGATTGAGGATCGCTTCGGCCACTACGAGCGCGGTGCCGGCGCGTGGGTCAAGCGCACACCAGCGGTGGTTGCCGTCAGTGGTGATGGCCAAGCCGCGGCCGGTGTCCGCGCCGGTGTCGGGGTGCTTGAGCCGTAGCACCGTGGCGTCACCACCCGGCCCGACCACGGTGTTCAGGAACAACTGGTGGTCGTACTGCGACCAGATCCACGCGGTATCGGTGAGAAGCGAAAGGAGATCGGCGCCGCAATCGGCCGGCGGCGAGAGCGCGGCGGGGTCGTCGGCGTGGCGGGCACCAAGGTCGCGCGGAGGCGCCATCGGGCGGTCGTACAGCGGGGCATCCTCGTGAAGTGATGCCGCGGGCATGTCACCCAACACTGCGGCGTCGGCGGCGGCGGACGCGAGGATGCGAAGGCGGCCGTCGTTGGTCACGGTGCCCACCACGCTCGCTATCACTTCCCAGCGGCGGCATATCTCGAGAGCCTCGTCGAGGTCCTCGGGGCGCACGATCGCCAGCATCCGCTCCTGTGACTCGCTGGTCATGACCTCGAACGGCTCCATGCCCTGTTCGCGAACCGGCACCTCGGATAGATAAAAGTCCATTCCCGAGCCACCGCGACTGGCCGTCTCGCTCGTTGCGCCCGTAAGCCCCGCGGCGCCCAGGTCTTGGATCCCCACGACGAGCCGCGCGTCGAGAAGCGCAAGACACGCTTCGATCAGCCGCTTCTCTTCGAACGGGTCACCTACCTGCACGCTCGGCCGCTTCGACGCGTCGTCGTCGGAGAAGCCGGCCGACGCCAGCACACTGGCGCCGCCGATCCCGTCCCGCCCGGTGGCCGAGCCGAGCAGGACCGTCAGGTTGCCCACCCCCGACGCCTGTCCGAGGACGAGGCGTTCGCGCGGCAACACGCCCAGGCAGAACACATTGACGAGCGGGTTGTCGGTGTACGTGTCATCGAAGACCACCTCGCCCCCGACCGTTGGAACACCAACCGAATTGCCGTAGCCGGAGATGCCGCTGACGACGCCCTCGGCGATCCATCTGCTCCTTGCGTCGTCGAGCGAACCAAAGCGCAGCGGATCGAGCAACGCGATCGGTCGGGCCCCCATGGTGAACACGTCGCGCAGGATGCCGCCAACCCCGGTGGCCGCACCTTGGTAGGGCTCGATGGCGGAGGGATGATTGTGGCTCTCGATGCGCAGCGCGGCGGCGATTCCGTCGCCGACGTCGACAACACCAGCGTTCTCGCCCGGACCGACAAGGACCCACGCCGCCTCGGTGGGGAGCCGGCGTAGGTGCAACCGCGATGATTTGTACGAGCAGTGCTCGGACCACATGACGGCGTACATCGCCAGCTCGAGGTGGTTGGGTGGGCGGCCGAGAATGCGCTCGATCGCCGCCGCCTCGTCGTCGGTGAGCCCCAGCGCGCGATGAAGGGTCTGCTCCACCGCTTCCAGTGCCATCAGCTGGCTTGCGCGGCGGACGACGACGCCGCCGCCAGCAGGGACGCCAACAGCACGAGACCATCGGTGGAACCCAGCAAGGCGTTGCTCGCCCGCTCCGGATGCGGCATGAGGCCGACGACATTGCGCGCCGCGGAACAGACACCCGCGATGTCGTCAACCGAGCCGTTGGGGTTGTCGACGTACCGCAGGACGATGCGATCATCGGAGCGAAGCTCGGCGAGTGTCTCCGCGTCGCACGTGTAGTTGCCCTCGAAGTGGTTGATCGGGATGCGGAGTACCGCGCCAAGGTCGGCTTGATTGGTGAGAATCGAGTTCGTCGTGGCGACCTGCAACTCGGTGGTCGCGCACAGGAACTTCAGGCGACGGTTCTTCTGCAGCGCGCCCGGCAACAAGCCGGCCTCGGTGAGAATCTGAAAGCCGTTGCAGATTCCGAGAACCGGCCCTCCGGCGCGGGCGAATTCGACCACGGCATCCATGGCGGGTGAGAAGCGGGCGATCGCGCCTGGCCGCAGGTAATCGCCGTACGCGAAGCCACCGGGTACGACAACCGCGTCGGCGCCGGCGACCGTGCGGTCGCCGTGCCACAACAGGAACCCGTCGCCCCCCACCGAAGCGATCGCCTCAATGACGTCCTGTTCGCAGTTGGAGCCCGGAAAGAGGACTACGCCGACTCGTGCCGTCATGTGGTGACGAGCTCGTCGATTCGGACCTCGGACCGTTCGATCACTGGATTGGTGAGGAAGCGCCGGCACATGTCGTCGACGCGCTCCCGCGCCTCGGCGGCGTCAGGGGCCTCGAGCGTGAAACGGATGGACTTCCCGACCCGTACGCCGTTCACGCCTTCGAAACCCAGCGTCGGCAAGGCCCGTTCGATCGTTGCACCTTGCGGATCGGCAACGCCCTCGTGCAGTTGAACTTCGACAACGACGAGGAACGTCACCCGGCCATTCTACGTGCGCCCACCCCGCCCTCGGAATGACCAAAAAGCGCCGCGGTGACCGATACCGATGGTAAATGTAAGCTAAAGAATTACGCTGTTGAACCGGGGGTATAAGGGAAACAATGGTTGAAAAGAATACGCCCAAATCGCCGATGTCAGATGCGCATAAACAGGCCTTGGCATTGGGTCGTGATCAGGGCCGGATCGTGCGCCACTACCTGGAAGCGATCGAGGCGCACAAACCGAAACGTGGTCGTAAGCGAACGCCGGAAACCATGCAGAAGCGCCTTGACGACATCGAGCAGCGGTTGCCGGGTGTCGATCCGCTCACGCGGTTGCAGCTGGTCCAGGAAAGGCTCAATCTGCAGCGGGAACTCAGCGCCACCGCGGAAACGGTGGACCTGAGCGAACTCGAGAAGGAGTTCGTCGGGGTGGCCGCGGACTACGGCGCCCGGAAGGGCATCAGCTACGCAGCGTGGCGCGAGGCCGGCGTCGACCCCGCAGTGCTCAAGCAGGCCGGCATCAGCCGCGCGTCCTGACCGCGCGCTATTCGGAAACGCCCTCCCAATCGGCGAATCGCAGGCCGGCTAGCCGTTCGTAAGCCGTGATGTACCGCTCGCGCGACGCGGCAATTACGTCGGCCGGCAGTTTGGGTGGCGGCGGCTGTTTGTCCCAGCCCATTGCCTCCAGCCAGTCGCGAAGCGGCTGCTTGTCGAACGAGGGGGGCGCGTTACCGGGCGTCCATTCGTCGGCGGGCCACAAGCGGGAGGAGTCCGGAGTTAGAACCTCGTCACACAATGCCAGGCGGCCGTCGATCAATCCCAACTCGAACTTGGTGTCAGCGATGATGATTCCACGGGCTTCGGCGCGTTCAGCACCGCGCTGATACGCGGCGATACAGAGGTCGCGAGCGGCCTCGGCCAGTTCGCTGCCGACCAACCCGACCGCCGCGTCAAACGTGATGTTCTCGTCATGCCCGGCCTCGGCCTTCGTCGACGGCGTGAACACCGGCGCGGGCAGCCGGTCACTCTGCCGCATGCCTTCGGGGAGCGGCGTGCCGTGCATGGTGCCGCTTTTCTTGTATTCCGCCCATGCGGAGCCGGCGAGATAGCCGCGGACGATGCACTCGATCGGCAACATGTCGGCTTTGCGGACCAGCATGGCCCGCCCGGCGACGTCGGGGATCTCGCTCGCCTCGGGAGGGAAGTCGGCGCCTTTGAGGCTCACAAGGTGATTCGGGGCGAGGTCCTCGAGTTGTTGAAGCCAGAAGGCGGTGACCGCGGTCAGCACTCGGCCTTTGTCGGGAATCGGTTCGGCCATTACGACGTCGAACGCCGATATGCGGTCCGAAGCGACGAACAGGAGTCGATCGTCGCCGGCGTCGTAGATATCGCGGACCTTTCCTGAGTACAGGAGGGGGAGCGTCAAAGAATTTCTCCAGGATCGAAATTGGCGGCTTGCGGGTTGCGGTCGACCACCGCGGCGACTTTGGCCGCGACGGCCGCGACTTGCGCTGACGCAGTGCCGATCAGGGCGCCGCGATCGGCCAGCACCTGCTCGAGCGCGGCGCGATCGAGCGGCACAGTCGGATCGGCGGACAGGCGCGCGATGAGGTCATCGCCATCGGCACTGGCCAGCGAATGCTGGCGTACGAGTTCGTGGGCCGCTTCGCGGCCCACCCCGGCCTGCACGATGGCCAGCAGCACTTTGGTCGTCGCCAGATAGGGAAGGCGGCGGGCCAGCTCGTCCTCGATGGCGGCCGGCTTGGCGGTGAACCCGTGCAACACCGAGAGGAACGTGATCAGCAGACCCTCGGCGGCAAAGAACGCATCCGGCAAGGCAACCCGGCGCACCACCGAGCAACTCACGTCGCCTTCGTTCCATTGGTCACCCGCGAGTTCGGCCACCATGCTGAGGTGACCGCGCAGGACGACCGCGAGTCCGTTGACCCGCTCACTCGACCGCGAGTTGACCTTGTGTGGCATCGCGGAGGACCCGACCTGGCCGGCCCGGAAACCCTCGGTCGCCAGTTCGTGACCGGCCATGAGACGGATGGTCGTGCACAGACTGGACGGTGCCGCCGCGGTCTGCACCAGCGCGGCCACCACGTCCAGGTCAAGAGAGCGCGGGTACACCTGGCCGACACTGGACAAGACGCGTCCGAATCCGAGGTGCGCGGCGACGGCCTGCTCGAGCGCGTCGACCTTGCCCTGGTCACTCACCAGATCGAGTTGGTCTTGCTGCGTGCCGACCGGGCCCTTGATGCCACGCAGCGGATAATTGGCCAACAGCGATTCGAGCCGCTCATACGCCAGCAGGAGCTCCTCGGCGGCGTTGGCGAACCGCTTGCCCAGCGTGGTGGCCTGCGCGGGAACGTTGTGTGAGCGCCCGACCATCACCGTGGCCGCGTGCTCGACCGCCCGCTCGGCCAATTGGGCCAGCGCGGCCACGACCCGATCGCGAACGAGCGCAAGGGCGCTGCGCACTTGGAGCTGCTCGACATTCTCGGTGAGATCGCGCGACGTCATTCCCTTATGCACGTGTTCGTGACCGGCCAGCGCGGAGAACTCCTCGACGCGGGCCTTGACGTCATGCTTCGTCACCCGCTCGCGGGCCTCGATGCTGTCGAGGTCAACCTTTTCGACCACCGCCTCGTACGCTTCGATGACGCCATCGGGCACTGTGACGCCGAGATCGCGCTGGGCTCGGAGCACTGCCAACCAGAGCCGCCGCTCGAGCACGATCTTGTGCTGCGGCGACCACAGCTCGACCATCTCCGCGCTGGCGTAGCGCTGCGCGAGGACGTTCGGGATCACGACCTACCGGCTCCCCTGTGCCTTGAACTCTTCGAGCTTGGCGACCAGACCGGCATCGTTGAGGGCCAGGATCTCGACCGCGAGGATGCCGGCATTGGCGCTGCTGTCGATGGCCACCGTGGCTACGGGAATTCCCTTCGGCATCTGCACGGTGGAGTAGAGCGCATCCACCCCGTTAAGTGCGCTGCCCGACAGCGGGACACCGATCACCGGCAGTGTCGTGTGGGCAGCCACGACACCAGCGAGATGCGCCGCCCAGCCCGCGGCGCAGATGAGGACGCCAATGCCCTCGGCGCGAGCCGACAAGGCGAGTGCGGTCACCTCGGCAGGATTTCGGTGCGCCGACAGCACATGCTCCTCGAACTCCACGCCGAACCGCTTCAACATCTCGCCCGCGCCCGCCATCTTCTCCTTGTCGGTCGTCGAGCCCATCAGAATCGCAACCTTCACGCAGTTCCCCCTGTCACACTCCCGGCCGCTGCCGCGGCGATGTCCCGCCGGTACTGCATGCCCTCGAACTTGATCAGATCCATTCCGGCGTACGCGCGCTGGCGCGCTCCGGCCAACGCCTGCGCTTGGCCCACCACCCCGAGAATCCGACCGCCGCCGGCTGTCACCACGCGACCGTCGTGATCGAGGCCGGTGCGCGCATGCACGACCGTGACGCCCTCGAGGCTCTCGGCCGCCGACGTGCCTTCGATCGGCACGCCGGCGGTCTCACCCGCGGCGATGACCACGACGGCGGCGTCGCGTGACACCTCGACGCTCGTCGGCACCCGGCCGTCGGCCGCCGCCGCCAGCAGTTCGGCGAGGTCGCCGGTGAGCCGGGGCAGGACGACCTGGGCCTCCGGGTCGCCAAAGCGCACGTTGAACTCGACGAGCTTGGGCCCGTCTTCGGTCAGCATGAAGCCGGCGTACAGCACCCCGCGGTAGTCGATGTCGCGCTTGCGCAGCGCATTGAGGGTCGGCTCGATGAAGCGCGCCTTGATGTCGAGCGCGTCGATGTCCACGCCGGGTACCGGCGAGAACGCGCCCATACCGCCGGTGTTCGGCCCGGCATCACCGTCGTAGGCGCGCTTGAAGTCCTGCGCGGCCGGTAGCAGTACTGCATCGGTGCCGTCGCAAACCGCGAGCACCGACAGCTCGGGTCCGGACATGCCCTCTTCGATGACCACGGTGCGACCCGCGCCAGCGAACGTCTCTCCAGCCAGCTTGGCCTCGAGGTCGGCCTCGGCCTCACTGAGCGAGTCGGTGACGAGAACACCCTTCCCGGCCGCGAGTCCGTCGGTCTTGATGACGTACGGCTTCGGCATCGAACGCAGGAAAGCGCGAGCGGGCTCCAACTCGGCGAAGGCGCCGTGACGCGCCGTCGGAATGCCCGCCTCGGCGACAAGCTCCTTCATCCACGCCTTCGAGCCCTCGAGGTGCGCCCCGTCGGCGCCGGGACCGAATACGCGCTTGCCCTGCGCGCGTAGGCGATCGGCCAACCCTTCGACCAGCGGCGCCTCCGGACCGACGACAAACAGATCGCCTTCGAGCTCAAGTGCTGAGGTCGGCAGGCTGTTGGCCATGCCGGCGTTGCCCGGCGTCACGACCACGTCCGCTGTACGCGCCAACGCGCGAGACAGCGCGTGTTCGCGGCCCCCGCTGCCGATGACGACGACCCTCATACCGCGGCGAAGTGAACGAACTGATCGCGCGACGGGCCGACCCCCACTAAGCGGATCGGTACGCCGGCCTGTTCGGCGATGAGTGCAACGAAGTCAGTGGCCGCTTTGGGCATGTCGGCCGGTTCGGTGGCAGTGGAGAGGTCGGTGCGCCAGCCGGGGAGCTCCTCGTAGATCGGTGTGACCTTGTGCAGGACCGACTGGTGGTACGGGAGCTGGTCGTAGCGCTGCCCGTCGAGCTCGTAGGCCACACAGATCTTTACCGTGTCGAACGCGTCGAGCTTGTCGATCTTGGTGAGCGCAATTTCCGAGAGCGAGTTGAGCCGAACCGCGTGCCGCATCATCACCGCGTCGAACCAGCCGACGCGCCGGCGCCTGCCGGTGACCGTGCCGTACTCATGAGCCCGCTCGATGAGCGCGTCGGCGTCTGGACCGATCAACTCCGTGGGGAACGGCCCGGCGCCCACACGCGTGATGTAGCCCTTGGCGATGCCGATGACCCGGTCGATATCGCGGGGCCCGAGGCCGGTGCCAGTGCACGCTCCGCCGGCCACCGGATTCGAGGACGTCACGAAGGGATACGTGCCGTGATCAAGGTCGAGGAACGTCGCTTGCGCGCCCTCGAGGAGGATGTGCTGCCCGGCGGCCAGCGCCTCGTGGACTAGCCCAACCGTGTCGGCGATGAGCGGTGCAATCCGCGGTGCGTACTCGTCGAGGTACCGGGCGGCGATCTCATCGGCGGAGAGCGGAAGCCGGTTGTAGACCTTGGCGAGGATGGCGTTCTTCTCGCGGAGCACGACGTCCAACTTCTCGCGGAAGATCTTGGCGTCGAGCAGGTCCTGCACCCGCAGACCGATGCGGGTGGCCTTGTCGGCGTAGGCCGGCCCGATCCCGCCCAGCGTCGTCCCAAGCTTGTTTTTGCCGAGATAGCGCTCGGTGACGCGGTCGAGTTCCTGGTGATACGGCATCACCAGATGCGCATTGCCGCTCACCCGCAGTCGCGCGCAGTCGACGCCCCGACTCTCCAACATGTCGATCTCGTTGATCAGCGTTCCCGGCTCCACCACCACGCCGTTGCCGATCACTGGCGTGATGTGGTCGTAGAACACGCCGCTCGGGATCAGTTGGAGGGCGAAGGTCTCGCCGTCGATCACGATCGTGTGACCGGCGTTGTGCCCGCCCTGGTAGCGCACGACCATCGCCATCTCTTTGGCGATCAGATCGGTGAGCTTGCCCTTGCCCTCGTCACCCCATTGGGTTCCGACGACGACAGTGGCGGGCACGTGACGCAAGCGTAGTCCAGCGAGCCGGAGGCGGAGACGGAAGGCGAGCGGAAAAACGCGGCAGCATTGCGCGGTGAAAGCCGTGATTCAGCGGGTTACGCGGGCGTGTGTACGGGTGGCCGGGGAGACCGTCGGCGCGGTGGACGGGGCCGGTTTGTGCGTCCTCGTGGGAATCGGCCGCGGCGACGGCGAGGCCCAAGCGTGGGCGCTGGCGGACACAGTGTGGCGCCTACGTATCTTCGATGACGCTGACGGCGTCATGAACCTGGCGGCGGCCGACATCGGTGCCCCGCTCCTGCTCGTGAGTCAGTTCACCCTTTGCGCAGATCTCTCAGCTGGCCGGCGACCGTCGTGGGCGCCGGCCGCCCCGAGGTCGGCAGCCGAGCCACTGTTCGAGGCCGTGGTGGCGGCCCTACGCGACGCTGGTGCCGAGGTCGCCACAGGAGTCTTCGGCGCCGACATGGAAGTCGAGCTGGTCAACGATGGTCCGGTGACCATCGTCTTGGAGACCTAAGCGCAAGTCGTCAAGGTGACGGGGACGTTCGGGCTCACCGACGCCGCCTTCTGACGGCTCGCCCACTGCGTCAGTCCGCTGCGGAGTTCCTGGAGGTCAGCCGCGGTGTCCATCACGTACGCGACGCGGATGCAGGTCTGCTCCCCTTGGGTCCACGCGACATAGCGGTCGCCGCCCCAGCCCGCTGCAGTCCGCGCTGCGGTCGCCGCGGGCAGCACCGTGGCGAGAACGAGCTTGAGCAGCAGTTCGCCCATCACGCCCTTGTCGATGGTGGCCGCGTCAGCGGCCGGGTCGGCCACCGGCTTGGGCGCTTCCCCGGCCAGGAACTTGTCGGGATGCATGACCTGCTCGGTCGTGGTCGGCGGCTTCCGGAACGCGGCGTCGAGCCGCGCTTGACCACCCGCCTTGAGCAGCGCGCTCACCAGCAGCGGTCCCTCGGTGTACGGGAAGACGAGAAGCTGGGAAAGGATCAGCGGGATGTCCTTGGGATCGATGCGGCTAGCCGCTTTGCGTTCCTCCGCCGCTGCGTCCTCCCGATCGCGGCGGCTCATCGAACTGCGGTATGCCTCCTCCACCCGGAGCGCATCGCCCTCGGCTAAGGCGGAAAAGCCGATCGACGCCTCGTCCTCGGCCTTCTCGTACTCAGGCCGGTCGATGTCGAAGTTCTGGTCCTCGAGGGCGTGGGTGATCTCGTGCACCAGGGTCGTCCGGAGGTACGGCGTCAGGCGGGCGCCGCGGACGACTAGCTCGTCGGTTTCGGGGTCGTAGAACCCGACAATCGCCGCGCCCAGCAGCTCGTCGCGGGCCTTGACCAGGTCGACCCCCGGCTTGATCAGCCCGAGCGCACGAAGCTCGTTGCCGGTACGGACCAGTTCTGCGTCGTCTTCCTTGGCCAGCGCGAGGACCCGGGCCCGAAACTGCGCCTCAGGAAGCAGCGTCACCTTGAGCGCGTGCGTGAACTTCAACCCGCGATGCTCGGCGACGAACGGTTGGAGCTCGGCCACCAGGGCCTGGAGTGGGTCGGCACCAACGGTGGTCGTTTGACCGACGGCAGGGCTCGTCCCGACCATGGAGGTCGACGACGACGCGGCCATGCGGGCCGGCGGGTCGTCGTTGTCGGACACGGTGGCGATACCAACGAGGTCGGCAATGAGCAAGAGGCCGACGATGCCAGCCAGGAAGCGGGTCATAGCCCGCCTACTTCAGCACGCTATTTGAGGATGATGGCGTCGCCCGCCACATCGACCGCCACCGGCGAGCCTTCGGGGTAGCGGCCTTCGAGAAGGGCGAGCGCAAGAAGATCGCCGATCTCCTTCTGAATCAGCCGCTTGAGCGGGCGGGCGCCGTAGTCGGCGTCGTACCCGCGCCGGGCCAACCATTGGGCGGTTTCGTCGCTGATCTCCAATGTGAGCCCGCGTTGGCCGACGCGCCGCCGCAAGTGCTCGAGCTGGATGTCGACGATCTCGACGATGTCCTCCTCGGTGAGCGAACGGAAGCGCACGATCTCATCGATCCGGTTGATGAACTCGGGCTTGAAGAAATCGCGGAGCTCGCCCGGCAGGTTGGACGTCATCACGAGCACACTGTTCGTGAAGTCGACGGTGCGGCCCTGGCCATCGGTGAGGCGACCGTCGTCGAGCACCTGGAGCAGCACGTTGAACACGTCGGGATGGGCCTTCTCGATCTCATCGAGCAGCACCAACGAATAGGGCCGCCGCCGCACGGCTTCGGTGAGCTGGCCGCCCTCGTCGTACCCGACGTAGCCGGGCGGCGCGCCAATCAGGCGGGCCACGGTGTGCTTCTCCTGGTACTCGCCCATGTCGATGCGGATCATCGCCCGCTCGTCGTCGAAGAGGAACTCGGCCAGCGCCCGGGCCAGTTCGGTCTTGCCGACGCCGGTGGGGCCGAGGAACAGGAACGAGCCGATGGGCCGGTGGGGATCGGATAGGCCAGCGCGACTACGCCTGATGGCGTTGGCCACCGCGCCGACCGCCTCGTCCTGACCCACCACCCGCTGGTGGAGCACGTCTTCGAGGCGCACCAACTTGGCGACTTCGCCCTCCAAGAGCCGCGTGACGGGAACGCCGGTCCAGCGGCTGACCACCTCGGCCACGTCTTCGGGCTCGACCTCTTCCTTCAACATCTTCTGCGTGGCCTGGAGCTCGGCCAGCGCGGCCGTCGCCGCCTCGACCTTGCGCTCGAGCTCCGGGATCTGGCCGTAGCGGATCTCGGCCGCTTTTTCGAGGTCGGCTTCGCGATCGACCGCGCTCCGTTTGGCTTCGAGCTCCTCCTTCAGCGGACGGATCTCGTCGATGGCGTCCTTCTCCGCCTGCCACTGCGCTTTCATGGCATCAGCCTGTTCGCGCAGGTTGGCCAGCTCCTCATCGAGCCGCAGGAGACGTTCGCGCGAAACATCGTCGGTCTCCTTGGCCAGGGCCACGCGCTCGATCTCGAGCTGCCGCATGCGCCGCTCGACCACGTCGATCTCCGTCGGCATGGAGTCGATCTCGATTCGCAGACGCGAAGCGGCCTCGTCGATCAGGTCGATGGCCTTGTCGGGCAGGAAGCGCCCGGTGAGGTAGCGATCCGACAACACCGCGGCGCCGACCAACGCCGCGTCCTGAATCCGGACGCCGTGGTGCACTTCGTAGCGCTCTTTGAGTCCGCGGAGGATGGCGATCGTGTCCTCCACCGACGGCTGGCCGACGACCACCGGCTGGAATCGCCGCTCGAGCGCGGCGTCCTTCTCGATGTGCTTGCGATACTCGTCGAGCGTCGTGGCGCCGATCATGCGGAGCTCGCCGCGGGCAAGCATCGGTTTGATCATGTTGCCCGCATCCATCGCGCCCTCGGCCGCCCCGGCGCCGACAATCGTGTGCAGCTCGTCGACAAACGTGATGACCTCGCCCGCCGAGTCGGTGATCTCCTTCAGGACGGCCTTCAGCCGCTCCTCGAACTCGCCGCGGTACTTCGAGCCGGCAACCATCGCGCCAAGGTCGAGGCCGATCAACCGCTTGTTCTTGAGACCCTCGGGGACATCACCCTCGATGATCCGGGTGGCCAGACCCTCGACGATCGCGGTCTTGCCGACGCCGGGTTCGCCGATCAGCACGGGGTTGTTCTTCGTGCGCCGCGACAGGACCTGAATGACGCGCCTGATCTCCTCGTCGCGCCCGATGACCGGGTCGAGCTTGCCCTGGCGCGCCGCTTCGGTGAGGTCCCGGCCGTACTTCTCGAGCGCCTGATAGGCGTCCTCAGGGTTCTGCGAGGTCACCCGGTGGCTGCCCCTGACCTCCTTCAGCGCGTTCAGAAGGTCGTCGCGACCCACGCCCAGCCCTTCGCTCATGGCCAGCGCGAGATGCTCGATGGACAGGTACTCGTCGCCCAGCTCGGTGCGCTCGTTCTCGGCCCGCTCCATGGCGTCGCGGAGATCACGGCTGAGCTGCGGGTCGGCGCCGCCGTAGGCCCGCGGCAGCTTCTCCAGCTCGCCCTCGAGCCGGTTACGGAGCGTGAGCGGCGCCAAGCCCGCCCGCTGGAGCACGGGGAGCAGCGCGGTGCCCTCCTGGCCGGCCATGACGAGCAGCAGATGGCTGGGGGTGACCTCGGGGTGGCTGCGCGACCGCGCCAGATCCACCGCTCCCTGAAACGCCTCCTGGACTTTGAGCGTCCATTTGTTCGGATCCAGCGCCATGTCTTCCCCGCAACTAGAAAAGTTGATACTAAGACTATCAACTCTCGGCGGACGAAGAGAATTCCCCTCCGACCGCCGGGGGAGTTGAATTGGGGATAGTGCGCCAGCGAACGCTCCCCGAACAGACCGCCGAGGATCAGCCAACGCGCCGGCGCCGCAGTCTCCCCCGGGCCGCCATCGTCACGATGCGCCCGGCCGAGTGGATGAAGAACGTCTTCGTCCTGGCCCCGATCGCCTTTACCGACAAGCTCGACTCCGCCGAGGCGGTGGCCCGGAGCGCGGCCGCCTTCCTCGCCTTCTGCGCGGTTGCCAGCGCCGGGTACGTCGTCAACGACCTCCGTGACCGTGAGCTCGACCGCCAGCACCCCACGAAGCGGAACCGGCCCATCGCCCGCGGCGAGCTGCGGCCAGGCGCTGCGGTGACCTTGGCGGTCACGCTGGCGGTCGTCGGGCTGGTGCTTGCCGCGCTCGCCAGCTGGGCGGCTTTCGGCATCCTTGTCGGCTACGCGGTACTGACCACCACGTACTCAGCGGGACTCAAGAACTTCGTGATCATCGATGTGATGGCCATCGCCACAGGCTTCGTCCTCCGGGTCGAGGCCGGCGTGGCGGCGATCGACGCACCCGAGACGTCCTGGCTGCTGATGTGCACCGGGATGCTCGCCATGCTGCTCGGGTTCACGAAGCGGCGCCAAGAAGCGGTCATGGAGCTGGACAACGGGCTGCGTACGCGGCCGGTGCTCGAGCACTACTCGTTGCCGTTCCTCGACCAGATGGTCGCCATTGCCGCCGGAGGCACGATCATCACCTATGCCCTCAGCACGGTGAACTCGGAGAACATCGGCGAGGGCATGCTGGCTACCGCGGTGCCCGTTGTCTACGCCGTGCTCCGGTACCTGTACCTGATCTACCACCGGCGCGACAACCGGAGCACCGCGCAGCTGGTCGCCTCCGATCCCGGCATCATCGGCGCCGGGGTCGTCTGGATCGTGCTGGCCGCGGTCCTTCGCTACGCCTGACCGCGGCTGACGCGTCGCGGCAGACGGGCGACCGCCTTCAGCACGCGGAGTCCGCCCTGCCGGGCCGGCGAGCGGTGGCTGGAGCGGTTCGCGGCCCCCACATCGGCGCGGTTACGCAGGAACCACTCGTAGGAGTCGATGAACATCGCTTTGTTGGAGTACGCCGGTTCCCAGCCGAGCTCGGTGCGCGCCCGCGTGGTGTCGAACCAGAGCGACATGCTGTAGCCGAGCCAGTGGTACGCGGCGAAGGGCGCAAGCCCAAGCCGGCTCGCCAGCGCCATCCCGAGTCGCGCCGGCCGCAGGGGGAGCGACCGGACCCGCGAGCCGGTTCCGGCATGCGCGGTCAGCGCCTCGAGGCTCTCGCGCATCGTCCCGAACTCCGTGGCACCGATGTTGTACACGCGCGGACCGCTGCGTTCGCCCGCCAGCCGGCAGGCGCGGGCCAGATCATCGGCGTGAACGAACTGGTAGCGGTTGTTGCCGCTGCCGATGACGAACACGTCGGCGCCGTCCGCGATCCAGTCGAACAAGATGCCGAAGATCCCAAGGCGGCCGTGTCCGAGGATGGTCCGCGGTCGAATGATCGTGACGTCCATGCCTCGAGCGACCGCCTCATGACACAGCTGCTCGGCGGCGGCCTTCGCCTTTCCGTACGCCTCCGCCGGTTCCAGCGGGGAGTCCTCGGTGACCGGATTGACGGCGCGCACGCCGAACACCGCCGACGACGAGGTGACCACGACTTTGCCAACACCGGCATCGGCGGCGGCGCGTAGGAGGTTGGCGGTCCCGGTCACGTTGACGCTTTCGAACAACTCGCGGTCACGGGCCAAGGGCACCTGGGCGACGTTGTGGTACACGACATCGACGCCTTCGCAGGCAGCGCGGATCGCCGTGTAGTCGCGGATGTCGCCCTGCGCGAACGTGCCGAGCGGGGAGTCGGGCGGGTTGATGTCGAAGTTGCGCACCTCCTGCGCGTTGTTCGCGAGCTGATCGAGCAGCAGGCCACCGAAATACCCGCTGCCACCGGTGACCAGCGCCGTCACAAGGCGATCCCCGCGTCGAGGCACCACCGCACGCTTCGCTGCATCCCCTCGCGAAGATCGACCAGCGGCACGTAGCCGAGCTCTGTGCGAGCGCGGTCGATCGTGCACGCGATCGTCTTGTTCATCTCCGACAGCACGTGCACCGACTGCACGTAGCGGCCGGAGCGTTGCGCGGCACGGTCCGCCCAGCCGGCCAACTCGCTGGCGAAGCCGGGCACACGGAGCTGCCGTCCACTCACCGACAAACCCTCGGCGGCCAGCGCCTCCTTCACGGTGGCGAGGATCTCGGCCATTGGATAGGGGCGGGCGTCGGCTATCCAGTAGGCGCGACCGCGGGCGGCGTCGGCCCGCTCGGCCCGGACGAGACCGTCGGCCAAACTCTCCGTGTAGATCATCGAGCGCCGGTTCGTGCCGTCGCCACACTGCGGAAAGAGCCCGCGACGAACCGACTTGAAGAACGAGGTCTGGCGCGCCGGCTGGAACGGGCCGTAGAACCACGGCGCTCGTACCACCACGGTGTCGAGGTCACCCCGCGCCGCGGCGAGCAGCACGAGTCGTTCCGCCTCCATCTTCGACCGGCCGTAGCCCAGATGCGGATCGTACGGTGTGTCCTCATCGAACACGGTGGCCGGCGACCTCGAGAAGCCGAACGGTGAGTTCGAGGAAACGTAGACAAGCCGTTGTGCACCGCTGCGACGGGCGCGATCGACCACCAGCGCGGCGCCGCCGACATTGACATCGAAGAACTCGCGCACGCCACCGGTCGGGTGGATCACCGACGCGCAGTGAAACACGGTCGCCCCGCTGACCTGGTCGAACAGGGCATCAACCGCGGTGGGATCACGCACATCCCCGACGACAACCTCGGCGGCCGGTGCGGCTTCAATGACCGCATCGCGATCACCTGGATCGCGCACGAAACAGCGAACGCGGCGGCCCTCGCCCTCCAGCTTGCGCAGCAGGACGCGCCCCAGCCAACCGGCCGCGCCGGTCACGATGGTGACGGGCGCGGTGGCGCGAAACGTGGGCTCAGCCAACGACTCGGTCATCGCGTCTGCAGGAACCGGTCGCAGTTGCGGGCCGCGATCGCCATGATCGTGCCCTGGGGGTTGACCCCCGGTGCGTCGGGAACGAGGGACGCGTCGTTTACGCGCAGGTTGGCAAAGTCGTGGATCCGGCCGAACGAGTCCGCGCCGGCCAGCTCCCGTCGCTCACCCATGCGGACCGACGCGAGGAGGTGGATCGTCATCACCGACGCCCGGGCGCGGCTGACGTCGTCCCAAAGCCGTACCAGCTCCTTGGGTGATTCGACGGGTGCGGCGTTGGCGACCGAGGGGTACAGCCGTTCGGCGCCCGCCGCGAACAGCAACTCGCCGAGCGCGACCGCGCTGCGGGCCAGCCGGCTCAGGTCGGCGAGATCGAGTCGGTAGGTGACGAGGGGCGCGCGGAGGCCAGGGATCGCGGTGACCCGGCCCTTGCCGTCGCTCCGGATAGCGCCGTAGTAAACGCCGACGCGCGACCACTCGTCGGCGTCATCACGGTTCGCGTCCCAGCTGTCGGCCAGTGCCAGCGCGATGTACCCGCTGCCGCTGGCCGATCCGCCGAGGGTCAGATCGGGGGCGAACTGCTTCACCTGGTGCATCGGGACTGATCCGTGATCGTCGAATGGTTCAGCGAAGCGCGTGGCCAGCTTGATCGTCGGGTGCACCTTCAGGCCGGCCCCGATGCCACGACGTATACCGCTGCGCTGCAACAACGCGGGCGTCTGAATGGCCCCGGCGCAGACAAACACCTCGTCGGCTTCGATGAAGAGCGGCGTGGCGGCCATCGCGCCCTCGCGCCGCCAGTGACACTGCGCTCCAAGTGCGCGACCGGCGCGTGTGGTCAATCGATCGACGCGGCACTCGGTGAGGAGGCGCGTTCCAGCGGCCCGAGCGCGGGGCAGCAGCGTGCGCGTCATCGTCTGCTTGACGCCGTCCTGGTACGAGCCTTCGTCGGGATAGTCGAACAGGCGGGGGACTTCGACCACATTCCAGCCGAGCTGGCCCGCCCCGCGTTCGAGGGTGGCCGACAGGGCGGGCGGTCGGCCGGGCACGGCGCCAACTGACAGCGAACGTTCCACGTCGACCGCCCACGCCGTGAGGTCATCCGGCTCGAAGTCCTCAATGGCGAACGCGTCGCGCCACTCAGCAACCAACTCGGGCGGAGGCCGGTGGTAGAGCGCGCTGTTGACTTCGGAGCCGCCGCCGGCGCATCGGGCCTCCACGTAGTTAATGGGAGGGGAGCCGAGCGTCATCGTCATTCCCCGGTCGCGATACTTCGTGACCATCTCGGCCCGGGAGAACGCCGGCGTGGCATCGGGGTCGACCCAGGGTCCCTCCTCCACGAGTGTCACGTCGCGACCCGCCTCGGCCAGGCGCGTCGCGGTCAAAGCCCCACCAGGGCCCGACCCGATGATCAGGATCTCGGTCGTGAGCCGCTCGCTCATCTATCGAACGCGGCGAAGAGCGTCAGGGAACGCATGAGCCGGAGGTAGAGGCGAGCGGGAAGGAGCCCGAGCCCGTCCCATTGGCGCACGACGGCCTGTCGTCGTTCGGGCGCCATTCGCGGGAACCAGCCACCGCTCGTGACAAGGGTGAAGATCGCGAGGAACACCGCCGCCACCTCGACACCGAGACGCGTGAACGGCGGGAGCGCGCCGACCTGGCCCAGCACAAAGTCCCGAGGCTCCTGCAGATCGCCCTTCCCCTCCAAGGAAAGCAACGTCTCGATCACCGCGAGATGAAACCCGTCCACGTGGTGAGCCTAAAGCGACCACAACAGGTGGTCGGCGCTGACTTCTGGGCACTTATCGCCCTGGGAGGGCGGCAAGTGTCCAGAAGTCGCGGCAAAACGCGAAGGAGGGGCCGGTCCGAAGACCGACCCCTCCTTCAGGTGTCCAGTTTTTCGGCTGTTTAGGCCGTTACCTGGCCCTTCTTCCGAAGCAACGCACCGAGAGCGATCAACGCAACGCCCAGAACAGCAAGGACGTTGAGCGGAGCGCCTGTGCGGGGAAGTTCCCCAACACCGGTGGGCTCGCCGGGCTTGCCCGGCTTCTCCGGATGCTTGGCTTCCTTGTCAAAGCAATCAGGAAGCGGCGGCAGCGGCGGGACAGGGCAGTCCAGAGGACCGTTGATTCCCTGGCAGATAGCCGTTGCAGCCATGTTGCCAATGGCGGTGGCGTTACCAGTGACGGTATTCGCCGTGCCCGTTGACGTGTTGTCAGCGGTGCCGTTGTTGAAGGCGAGGCCTCCACGACGACCCAGACGCTGACGGTTGAGGGCCAGGTTGGCGGAGTCGTTGCCGGTGGTTACGTTCCCACCGGACGTCGCCGTCGCGTCGCCCGTGTTAATCAGACGTGCATCCGGATCAAAGAACAGCGATCCGAATTCGCCGAGATTAACGGTGCCACCCTGCTTAATGGCAGTGGCCGTCCGATTACCGACAGCACACGAGCAACCAGTCTTGATGCTCGCGGAACCGAAGGAATTGTTCGTAGCCGTGCCGTTATTGGTGGCGATGTTGTTGATACGGGCCGAGCCCCTTGTTGCGACGGAGCAGAAGTCTGCGCCGAGCAGCTGGCAGTTAACGCCGAGGTTACGGCTCGCATTGCCGGTAGCAAGGTTGTTACCGGAGATCGCGTTTGCAACACCGCGATTGCCCACAGTCGCAGTCGGCTCGAAGAAGACCATGCCGAAGTTACCAAGCCCCACGTTGAGGGTCTGGCTCACTGAGGTGGTGGCAGTGTTCCCGGTTGCATGGGAGCTGCCAGTATCAATCGATGCATCGCCGTTGCTGTTGTTCTCAGCAGCGCCGAAGTTGGCGTTGACTACGCGGTTGTTGATCCCGCCGCCGCCGCCGGCTCGACCCCTCCGACCAGCCTCAAGAATGCAGGGGCCAGAAGAGATGATCTGGCAGTTGAACGCCAGATTCCTTGAGCCATTGCCGATGGCAAGGTTGTTACCGCTGACCGCACGACCAACCCCACGGTTACGAACGACGGCGATCGGGTCCGCAAGAACGAATCCGAAGCCAGTCGCGCTCGAGTTGAGGGCCTGTGCGATGGTGTTCGAGGATTCGCTCCCCGACGCCCAGGAATTACCGGTGACGATGCTGGCAGAACCGTTGCTGTTGTTCGTGCTCGAACCGAAGTTCGAAAGCACGTTCGTCGCACGAGCGGTTGCACCACGCCCGCCACGGCCACGGCCGAAGCAAGGAGCGGAGAACAGCTCTTGACAGTTCACCGACAGGTTGCGCGAGCCGTTGCCGATGGCAGCATTGCCGCCAGAGCCGGCGAAGCCCGAACCACGATTAACGACACCAGCGCGAGGCTCGAAGATCACGGGATCAAATGCACCGGCTGCTGAGCCGAGGCCACCCATGGTCGAGCTGACGCCCTGAGCAACGGTCGTAGCGGACTTGTTGCCGTACGCCGTCGAGTCTCCAGTCACGATGCTGGCCGAACCCTTCGAGGAGTTGATCGCCTGTCCGAAGTTGGCCGGAACCGTGGTGCGCGCCCTACCTGCGCCAGCGCCAGCGCCTCGACCGCGTCCCTCGCAAGGGGCGGACGAGATGATCTGGCAATTGACGGTCAGGTTGCGGGATGCGTTACCCGTAGCGACATTGCTGCCCGAGATAGCGCGTGCGTCACCTCTGTTGATTACGACTGCCACCGGCGATGCGAGGACGAAACCCATACCACCAAGGTTGGCGGTGGTCGTCTGCACGACGGTGTCGTTGCTGGTGTTGCCACTAGCAGTGGACGAACCGGTCTCAATGCCGGCCCAACCATTGCTCTGATTCGTCGCGGCCCCGAAGTTGGCGACCACGTTTGCATTGTTACCAGCGCCACCGGCGCCGGTCCTTGCTCCTGCCCGCCCACCAAAGCACGCATTGGCGTTGATGAGTTGACAGTTCACCGCGAGGTTGCGCGAAGCGTTACCGGTGGCGCGATTCTCTCCACTGATTGCCGCTGCACTTCCCACGTTGGTGATGTTTGCCCTTTGGTTCGATACGACGAAGCCACCTGCGGCCATCGTCACATTGACTTGCTGGGTGATATTGGTAGACGAGTTGTTACCAGTTGCGGTGCTGCTGCCAGTGATGATCTCGGCAGAACCGTCCGAACTGTTAGTAACAGGAGCATTGTTGGATCGAATGCTCGGCGGACCGCGAGCGCCCAGACTCTGGCGATTGAGGACAAGGTTTGCGGAGTTGTTCCCGATGCCGACGTTGCCGCCCGAACGTGCTGTTGCGATTCCACGGTTGTTCACCGTGGCGTTCGAGTCGACGACGGCGATACCACCGAGACTGCCGCCAACGTTGCCATTCACGACCTGAGAAACCGAGGTCGACGCTGTGTTACCAGTAGCCGTTGAATCACCGGTGTCGATGAGTGAACTGCCGCCCGATCCGTTGCTGACCGCGGCGGAATTGTTGTTGATGGCTCCTGGACGTCGCCCAAGGTCCTGAACGTTCAGAGCGGCGTTGCGGGAGTTGTTGCCAATTCCCGTGTTATTGCCGCTGATCGCAGCTGCCCGACCGACGTTGTCGATGCGCGCATCCTGCGTGACGATCAGAATCCCGCCCAACGTTCCGGTGGCGTTCGCCGTGATGTTCTGGTTCAGCGACGTCGACGAGGCATTGCCTGTCGCGGTCGCGTTCCCGGTCGTCGTCGACGAAGAACCACTCGAGTTGTTGGTGGCCGTGCCCTGGTTGGAATTCACACCGGAACCGCCCGGGCTGTTCTGCCCGTTGACGGCGAGGTTGCGGCTGTCGTTGCCGACAGTCACGTTGTCGCCGCTGACTGCAGTTGCGCTGCCCCTGTTGCGGACAGTTCCCTGCGCGTCGACGATGGTGATCGTCCCACCAGTGCCAGACACGGTCGTCGGGTTTGACGCCGACGTATTGCCCGTCGCGGTGGCATTACCGGTACCAGTACCGGCTGTGCCACCAGACGCGCTTCCCGTGTTAGTGCCTGAGGTGCTCTGCGCGTAGGCCTTCCCCGTGTTGAGGAAGAGCAACGCCATCATCGCAACCGCTGCAAGCAGCAGTCCGTATGCGACGTTCCTACGCGTATTAATCCGAAATTCGCTCGTTACCATTTTCACCTCCTCTCTTTTTGCTCGTAGTTATGGGTATGTGCGTCCCCTGGACGCGGCGAACCACGCCCGGAAGGACCCACGATGCTTAGCACAGGACGGGGGTCCACGGCTACGACTCCGTCACGCTGCGCGCGAAACGAGAAGGGCGCTGACCTGCGGTTTTGCGCAAACCCTCGACGTCTAGTCGAGGGCGATCAGGGCACTATCGGCGGCGGTCGAAGACGACGACGGACTTCGAGACGGGGACCAGGTCGCGGCGGTACCGGCGGTGCGTCTGCTCGACGGCCTCACGGGCCGCCTCCCGGGCGGCGTTGACCTCGCCGCGAAGCCGCTCGACTTCGGCCTCGAGGGCCAGGACACGCTTGACGC
Organism: uncultured Actinomycetes bacterium; assembly: GCA_963742585.1. Taxonomy (GTDB): domain Bacteria; phylum Actinomycetota; class Acidimicrobiia; order Acidimicrobiales; family JACDEA01; genus JACDEA01. The sequence goes on along the minus strand of CAVUMI010000006.1, from coordinate 573,452 downwards.
CCTCGAGGTTCAATCCCGCGGCGGTCAGGTCTTGGATCCGGCGCAGCTGCTCGATGTCGCCCTCGCTGTATCGCCGGCTGCCACCCTCGGTGCGCGCCGGGTCGAGCAGGCCCTTGCGCTCATAGATACGCAGCGTCTGCGGGTGAACGCCGGCCAGTTCGGCCGCCACGGAGATCACATAGACGGCTCGGGTGGTTTCAGCCATGGATCACTCGACTCCTAGATGACGGCGCAATGAAGGCTTCCCGGCGCCGGCCTCGGCCAGCGCCTCAACAGCGGCCTTCTCCTGTTCGTTGAGCTCCTCGGGGACCGCGACATCGACGGTGACCAGGAGGTCGCCGGCCTTCTGACCAGCGGGTACGCCCTGGCCCCGGACTCTGAACGTGCGCCCGGTGCGGGTGCCCGGGGGAATCCGCAGCGTGACCGGGCCGTCGAGCGTGGGCACCTTGACACTTGCGCCCAGCGTGGCCTCCGGAAAGGTCAACGGGACGTTGAGGGTTAGGTCATTTCCTCGCCGGCCGAACAATTTGTGCTCACCCACGTGCACAAGCACGAACAGTTCGCCGGGTGGGCCGCCATTCGCGCCCGCGCCGCCCTTGCCCTTCAGACGGATGCGCTGACCGTCGTTGACGCCCGGTGGAATCCTCACCTTGACCTGTCGGGCACCCCGCTCCACACCGGAGCCGTGGCACGTGGGGCACGGCGACTCGACCTTCATGCCGCTGCCGCCGCACTCGCGGCACAGTTGGCTGAAGGAGAAGAACCCTTGGTTCTCGTCGGTGACGCCGCGACCGTTGCACCCCGGGCAGACCACCGGTGAGGTCCCCGGCGCGGCGCCGGTGCCCGAGCAGCTGTGGCAGATGACGTCGCTGGTGATGTTCACCGCGGTGGTGATGCCCCGCACCGCGTCGTCGAAGGCGAGATGCAACTCGGCCTCCAGATCCAAACCGCGCTGGGGCCCGCCTCCGGCGGGACCGCGGCGACCCCGAACGCGGTTGAACAGCCCGCCGAACAGATCGCCGAGGTCATCGACGTTGAACGTCGTGGTGAAGCCCGGGCCGCCACCGCCGAACGCCTGACCCACCGGCCCGAGCCGGCGGACTTCGTCGTACTCCTTGCGCTTGGCCGAGTCACCCAAGACATCCCAGGCGCCCGAGACCTCTTTGAACTTCTCCTCGTCGCCGCCGGAGTCGGGGTGGTGCTGCTTCGACAGCTTGCGATACGCGGCCTTGATGTCCTTCTCGGGCGCGGAATCGGAAACGCCGAGGACCTTGTAGTAGTCCTTCTCGTACCACTCCCGCTGCGCCGGCATCGGCGCTACCCGCCTTTGACTTTGACCATGGCGGGACGGAGGAGGCGCCCGCGCCAGCGGTAGCCGGCCCGCATCACTTCGATCACCTCAGGGTCGCCGTCGCCCTCCTCGTGCATGACGGCATCGTGCTCCGACGGGTCGAACGCCTCGCCCACGGGATCGAGCCGCTCAAGGCCCTCCTTGCGCAACGCCTCCGCCAGCGCACTGCCGACCTGGTCGTCGGCGCCATGGGCCCGGGCCAGATCGGCAATGTCGAGGACCGACAGGAGCTCGCGGACGAGGTTCTCGCCCGCCCGCTCGGTGAGGTCGGTCTGTTGCTTGATGCTGCGCTTGCGGAAGTTCTCGAACTCGGCTTGCAGCCGTCGCAAGTCATCCAGATAGTCCGGCTGCGCTGGCTCCTCGACCTCCGCAGGAGTGTCGGTGCTTTCCGCGCTTTCCGTAGGCAAAAGCACCGACACGTCGTCGGTAAGGTCGTCCAGCGGCGGCGGGGCGGGCGGGTATTGGTCGCTCACTAGGCCCCTTGCTGCTCGTCGTCGACGATCTCCGCGTCGACGACCTCGTCGTCGTTGGGTGCCGAGGCATCACCGCTGGCCGCCTGTTGCTCCTTGGCCGCCTGCTCGTAGAGCAGCTGGCTGACCGACTGAAGAGACGTGGACAGCCGCTCGGTCGCCGACTTGATGGCGTCGATATCGGTGCCGTTCAGCGCCTCGCGGAGTTCGGCCAGGCCGATCTCCACCTTCTCCTTGTCGGCGCCCATCTTGTCGCCCTGCTCACGCACCAATTTCTCGGTCTGGTACACGAGCGAATCGGCGTTGTTGCGCACCTCGGCCTCTTCGCGCCGGCGCCTGTCTTCATCGGCATGGGCTTCGGCGTCCCGGACCATGCGGTCGATGTCGTCCTTGTTGAGCGAGGACTGGCCGGTGATGGTCATCGACTGTTCCTTGCTGGTCGCCCGGTCCTTGGCGGCCACGTGAACGATGCCGTTGGCGTCGATGTCGAAGGTGACTTCGATCTGCGGGACGCCCCTCGGCGCCGGCGGCAGGTCGACCAGCTGGAACTTGCCGAGCGTCTTGTTGTACGAGGCCATCTCGCGCTCGCCCTGAAGGACGTGGATCTCCACTGACGGCTGCATGTCCTCGGCGGTGGTGAACACCTCGGTGCGGCGCGTGGGGATGGTGGTGTTCCGCTCGATCAGCCGGGTCATGATGCCGCCCTTGGTCTCGATGCCGAGCGACAGCGGCGTGACGTCGAGCAAGAGGACGTCCTTGACCTCACCCTTGAGCACGCCGGCCTGGATGGCGGCGCCCACCGCGACGACCTCGTCGGGGTTGACACCTTTGTGCGCTTCCTTGCCGATGACCTGCAGCACGAGGTCCTGAATGGCCGGCATCCGCGTGGAACCACCTACGAGGATGACGTGGTCGATCTGCTCCTTGCTGAGGCTGGCGTCCTTGATGGCCTGCTCGAACGGGCCCTTGCACTTGTCGACCAGGTCAGCGGTGAGCTCCTGGAGCTTGGCCCGCGTGAGCTTCATGTCGAGGTGCTTCGGACCCTCGTTGGTTGCGGTGATGAAGGGGAGGTTGATCGTGGTCTCTTGGACCGCCGACAGCTCAATCTTCGCCTTCTCGGCGGCCTCCTTGAGGCGCTGAAGGGCCATGTTGTCCTTGCCCAGGTCGACGCCCTCGGTGTTCTTGAACTCGGTGACCAGCCAGTCCATGACCCGCTGGTCCCAGTCGTCGCCGCCCAACTGCGTGTCGCCGTGGGTGGCCTTGACCTCGAACACGCCCTCGCCGATTTCCAGGATCGACACGTCGAAGGTGCCGCCGCCTAGGTCGAACACGAGGATCGTCTGGTCGGCGCCCTCCTTGTCGAGGCCGTAAGCGAGTGCAGCGGCCGTGGGCTCGTTGATGATGCGGAGCACCTCGAGGCCGGCGATCGCGCCTGCCTCCTTGGTGGCGGTGCGCTGGGCGTCGTCGAAATACGCCGGCACGGTAATGACCGCCTGGGTGACGGTGTCGCCCAGGTAACTCTCGGCGTCCCGCTTCAGCTTCTGGAGGATGCGGGCGCTGATCTCCTGCGCGCTGTACTTCTTGCCGTCGATGTCGACCGACCAGCTCGTGCCCATGTGGCGCTTGACTGAACGGATCGTCCGGTCGGGGTTGGTAATGGCCTGGCGTTTGGCCACCTCGCCGACGAGGACCTCACCCGCCTTCGAGAACCCGACGACCGACGGCGTGGTGCGGCCGCCCTCGGCGTTGGGGATAACGGTGGGCTCGCCCGCCTCGAACACGCTGACGACTGAGTTGGTGGTGCCGAGGTCGATGCCGACGGCCTTGGGCATGGTCATTGCCTCCGAGTGAAGAAGTAGGTAACGAGAGGAGTATAGCAAAGTTGAGTGCTTGATTATCAACCCTTCGCAAGTAGGGTTTTACCGTGCGACTCGTCCTCCTCAGGCATGGTGAGAGTGTCTGGAACCGCGAGGGCCTGTTCACGGGCTGGCACGACGTGGACTTGTCGGAGAAGGGCGTCGAGGAAGCTCTCGCGGCTGGGCGGTACCTCATCGCCGCTGGTATCGAGCCCGATGTCGTCCACACGTCGGTCCAGCTGCGCGCCATCCGCACCGCGGATCTCGCGCTGTACACGGCGGGGCGCAGCTGGATCCCAGTCAGCCGTAACTGGCGCCTGAACGAGCGCCACTACGGCGCCTTGCAGGGACTGAGCAAGTCCGAAACACGGCAAAAGTACGGTGATGAGCAATTCATGGAGTGGCGCCGCAGCTACGACGTGCCGCCCCCGCCGGTCGACCTCGACGACCCGAACCACCCGCGGCACGATCCGCGCTACGCCGAGCTCCCTCCCGAGGTGCTACCGGCCTCGGAGTGCCTGGCCGACGTGCTGGCCCGGATGCTCCCCTACTGGCATGACCAGATCGTCCCTGACCTCCGTGGCGGGAGGGTGGTGCTCGTGTCAGCGCACGGCAACAGCCTCCGGGCGCTGAAGAAGCACCTCGACGGCCTCTCCGAGGAGGAGGTGGTCGCGCTGAACATCCCTACCGGGTTCCCCCTCATCTACGACTTGGCCGATGACCTTTCGGTAGTCACGTGCCAATACCTCCCCGACAACGCAACCGCGGCGGCAGCCGCCGCGACGGTGGCAGCGCAAGGGCACTAAGACACTTCACGTTGCAGGAACATTCCTGAAACATCCGCCTCCTACCGTCGCCAGGGTTCGTCTACAGGGAGGTTTCAGGGTGCGGAAGCGGCTCGCTCTCGGAGCGGTCATGGCGACGGCGATGCTGGTCGGGTTCTCCGGTCCAGCTTTCGCCCAGGAGGCGGAAGGCGCGGTTGAAGCGGTCCAGGCAAACCTGGACAACGTCTTCGTCCTGCTGTCTGCCGTGTTGGTGATCTTCATGCAAGCGGGATTCGCGCTGGTCGAGGCGGGGCTCACGCGTGCCAAGAACGTCGCCAACATCATGATGAAGAATTTGATGGACTTCGCCGCCGGCGGCGTGGCGTTCTTTGCCGTCGGCTACGCGTTCGCATTCGGCACGGAGGGGAACGATCTCATCGGCGCCGGCGGCTGGTTTCTCGGTGACAACGCCTTCCAGTACGGCACCCTGACGGTACCGGTCACCTTCGTGTTCCAACTCGCCTTCGCGGCCACGGCGGCGACGATCGTGTCGGGCGCTATGGCCGAGCGCACGAAGTTCGCCAGCTACTTCATCTACAGCCTCGCCATCACGGCGTTCATCTATCCGGTAGTCGTGCACTGGAACTGGGGCGGCGGGTGGCTCGCCCAGCTCGATACACCGTTCCACGACTTCGCTGGCTCCACGATGGTCCACAGCGTCGGCGGGTGGGCAGCGATGATGGGCGCGCTGATCCTCGGGCCGCGCGTCGGCAAGTACGGCAAGGACGGCAAGCCGCGGGCGATCCCGGGCCACAGCATCCCGTTCGCCGTTCTCGGCACCTTCGTGCTGTTGGTCGGCTGGTACGGGTTCAACCCAGGGTCTGAGCTGGCAGCGGACTCGGCGATCGGTGGCATCGCCGTTACGACCACGCTTGCGGCGGTGGCCGGTGCCGTCGTCGCGATGCTGACGATCTGGATCAAGACCGGCAAGCCCGACGTCGCCATGACCTGCAACGGGATGCTCGCGGGCCTCGTTGGCATCACCGCCGGGACGGCCGCGGTCACGCCCGTTGGCGCGCTGATCATCGGCGCCATCGCCGGTGCGCTTGTCGTGGGATCGGTGTTCTTCTTCGATCGCATCCGCATCGACGACCCCGTCGGCGCGATCTCGGTGCACGGTGTGTGCGGCGTGTGGGGAACCCTCGCCGTGGGCCTGTTTGCATCCGAGACCACCGATTTCTGGAAGCAAGGCGTCTTCTACGGCGGTGGAAGCGACCAGTTCGTGAGCCAGGCGATCGGCGTCGGCGCGGTATTCGCGTTCGTCACCATCAGCGCAGGCATCGTATTCCTCCTCATCAAGGCGACCGTCGGTTTGCGGGTGACCGAAGAGGAGGAGCTTGAGGGCCTGGACGTCTTCGAACACGGGGCCCCCGGTTACGCGCGCGACGTCGTGTCGTCGCCGGGTCGGACTCGTCCGTTGGTTGCCGACCGCGAACCGGCCCGAATCTAAGGAGGAGCAGTGCAGGAACTTGTGACGGCGGTAGTGAAGCCCCATGTCCTCGATGAGGTCAAGGACGCGCTCCAGGCCATCGGGGTGACGGGTCTCACCGTCACCGAGGTGAAGGGCTTCGGGCGGCAAGGGGGCCACACCGAGACCTATCGGGGTGCCGAGTACGACGTCGACTTCATCCCGAAGATCAAGGTCGAGGTCATCGTGACCGCCTCGGACGTCGACAGGGTCGCCGAGACGATCGCAGCCGCAGCACAGACCGGCAAGATCGGCGATGGCAAGCTGTGGACGACGCCGATCGGTCGGCTTCAGCGAATCCGCACTGGCGAGATGGGCGCCGACGCCATCTAGGTACCGCGGTTCGACGGGCTGTACCGGCCGGTACAGCCCGTCGAACCGCGTGTCCAACTCCAACAACGACCCCGACCGGCTCGCGCCGGCCTCAAGCAGCTACGCCGACCCGACGCTCGTCTGACTTTTCTCCGACTCGAGCAAGTAGCCGCGGGAACGAACGGTGCGGATGGCGAGGCCGAGCGGCGCGATGCGGCGGCGGATCCGCAGGATATGGACGTCGAGCGCGTTGCGGCCGGGCGCGCCGGCGGGCCAACCGGCCCGAGCGAGGGCGTCGCGACCGACGACGGCGCCGAACCTCTCGAGCAGCGCTGCGCTCAGGCGCGCCTCGACGGGTGGCAGCGCGACCCAGCCATCGCCCATTCGCACGACACCGTCACCATCGAGCTCGGGACGGGCGGGCTGGTGGGATCGGGCCCGGCTCCCCAGCGCGACAAGCCGGCTGTGTACTTCAGCCTCCGACGCTGGCACGCGGACCCAGTCCTCGAGGCAGCCGTTGGGCTCGGGGGGCGCGACGCCCGCATCGACGAGCAAGAGATGCGGGATGCCATCGGCGCGCAGTGCGCCGAGGCGCTCGGCTTCACCGGGCCACTGGACCAGCACAACATCCATGGCGGCAAGGTAGCGAGCGAAGATTGCGTCCACGTTTCGTCGTCATGAACCGTCGAGCACGCGGGGCGCTGCCGTGAGTAAGTTTCCGCCCATGGCCCGCAAGGACACCAAGCTCGACCACCTGGCTCGGGTGCGCCTCTTCTCGGCATGTTCGAAGAAGGAGCTCAACACCATTGGCCGGGCGTCGGATGAGATCACGGTCCCGGCTGGGAAGGTCCTCTGCGAGGAGGGCAAGCCGGGCCACGAGTTCTACCTCGTGCTCGACGGCGAGGTCACCGTCAAGCGAGGTAAGCGCAAGCTGACCACCCTCGGGCCGGGTCGCCATTTCGGCGAGCTGGCGCTCCTTCACCGAGGGCCCCGCAACGCGACCGTGGTCGCCGAGCAGCCCACGACGCTGCTCGTCCTCGGCCAGCGCGAGTTCAGCGGTGTGCTCGACGAGGTGCCGAGCATCGCCCACAAGCTCCTGACCTACATGGCCGAACGGCTGGCCGACGCTGACAGCAAGGACCCGACGAACTGAGCTGTCATTACCGCGCGGTAACTTACGGCTGATGGCGCGCTTCCGGCTAAAGCCGGCTCACGTCCCGTGGATCCTCGCCGGTGGGTTCGCGGTCGGCACCGCGATCTCCGGGATCCTCGCCACGATCACGCAGTGGCACGACGACTCCCCGGAGTCCCGGGCCGTGTTCTACGACATGCCCGGCGCGATCAAGCTGCTGCTCTACACCACGCTGCCCTTGACGCTGGTCGGCGTCGCGTATCTCTTCGCGCAGCGCGCCGCCAACTGGGGGCGGGGTCAGCCCGACCGCCGCACGCAGACCCCGAAGAACATCGGCCGCCGGCTCAAGGCCTTTCGCCAGGGCGTTTACATGCGCACGCTGTTGCGTGACTCCGCCGCCGGCTTGATGCACTCGCTGATCTACTTCCCGTTCCTCATCCTGTTCGCGGTCACCAACGTGTTGTTGATCGACGAGCAGCTCCCGGAGTCGATCAAGTTCCTCCACGGCGACACCTATCGCGCCTATGTGTTGGTGGGCGACATCGCCGGTGTGCTGTTCCTCATCGGCATCGTCTGGGCATTGGCCCGTCGCTACGTGCAACGGCCGTACCGCATCCGGCTCAAGACGCGGCCGGAGGACGGCGCCATCCTGTTCACCTTCTTGTTGATCGGCCTCAGCGGCTTTCTCACCGAGGCCATCCGCATCGCCGTCGCCGAGCGGCCCGCATTCGAGAAGTGGTCGATCGTTGGATACCCGCTGTCAGCAATCTTCGAAGGCTGGGGCAGCCTCAGTAGTTGGCACCTCGCCGCGTGGATCGTTCACTTCGGCGCGTTCCTCGGCTTCCTGATCCTGCTGCCGACGACCAAGCTGCGCCATATGTTCACCTCACCCGTGAACATGTACCTCTCCGACCGCGACCGGCCCAAGGGCGCGATGAAGCCGCTGCCGAACCTGATGGAGACGCAGCTCGAGACCTTCGGCGCCAACGCCATCGCCGACTTCACGTGGAAGCAGCTGCTCGACCTTGACGCGTGCACCGTCTGCGGTCGGTGCACGAGCGTGTGCCCGGCGCACGCCACCGGGAAGCCGCTCGACCCGCGCGAAATCATCCTGAAGGTCGGTCATGTCATGGCCGCGACGTCGGAAGGCGGCCCGATCTCGCCGGTAGTGGGCCAGGACTCCGAGTTGACCGTGAACGCGGACTCGGTCTTCGAGCGCATCACGGCGGAGGAGATCTGGGCGTGCACGTCCTGCAAGGCATGCGACGAGATCTGCCCGGTGAACATCGAGATCCTCGACAAGATCCTCGACATGCGGCGCTACCTGTCGTTGATGGAGTCGAACTTCCCCACTGAGCTGGGCAACGCGTACCGGTCGATGGAAAACCAGTCGAACCCGTGGGGCATGAACCAGGGCGAGCGGGCCGACTGGGCCAAGGCAATCCCCGATGACGTCGCCATCGTGGACGGATCGGGTCCGTTCGACCACGAGTATCTGTACTGGGTGGGATGCGCCGGCAGCTTCGACGACAAGAACAAGAAGGTCACCGTCGCGACCGCCAAGCTGCTGCGCCGGGCCGGCGTCGACTTCGCCATCCTCGGCCCCTCCGAGCTGTGCACCGGCGACCCGGCGCGCCGCTCGGGCAACGAGTACCTATTCCAGATGCTGGCCACGCAGAACGTCGAGACCCTCAACGGCCTGGGCGTGCAGAAGATCATCACGCAGTGCCCGCATTGCTTCAACACACTCGGGAACGAGTACCCGCAGCTCGGTGGTAACTATGAGGTCGTCCATCACAGCCAATTCCTCGAGTGGCTGATCGACACCGGCAAACTCGAGCTCGACGGCGCGTCGTTGGCCGAGCGCGTCGTGTACCACGACTCGTGTTACCTGGGCCGCCACAACGACGTATACATGTCGCCCCGCAAGGTGATCGGTTCGCTGAAGGGCATCGAGATCGTCGAGGCGTCGCGCAGCGGTAACAAGGGCATGTGCTGCGGCGCCGGCGGCGCGCGCATGTGGATGGAGGAACACACCGGCAAGAAGGTGAACACGGAGCGCTCGCAGGAGCTCCTGGCCACCGGCGCGTCACGGATCGCGACTGCGTGTCCGTTCTGCTACATCATGATCGACGACGGGGTGAAAGAGAACGGCCGCGACGACGTGCTCGTCCAGGACATCTCCATGCACCTCCTCGATGCCATCGAAGGCCGCAACCGCGTTCCCGCGGCCGACGCGCCGACACCCGGCGACGAAACCGTCGAAGCCCACCAACCCGGCTAACGCAACCCCTCGAGTCGAAGATCGAGGAACGCCTGCTCAGCGGCGTTGTCCGTGAGTTGCCGCGCCCGTTCGTACGCGCTGACTGCTTTGTCACAGCGGCCCAGGCGACGTAGGAAGTCGCCGCGGGTTGCGTGGAACAGGTAGTAGCCGTCGAGCGCGTCGACCAGGTCGTCCACGAGCGCGAGGCCGGCACTGGGTCCTTCGGCTTCGGCCACCGCGACGGCGTGGTTCAACGCGACGATCGGCGTCGGACTGGTCTTGAGCAACGCGGCGTACAACGCGGCGATCTGGACCCAATCCGTGTCGGTCGCCGCCGGCGCCTGGGCGTGTACCGCGGCGATCGCAGCTTGCAACTGGTACGCGCCGGCTGGTCCGCGACGCATCGCCCGGTCGAGCAACTCGACGCCCTCGGTGATGTCGGCGGCGTCCCACCGGGTGCGGTCCTGGTCCCGGAGGAGTACGAGCTCACCGGCGTCGGTCGTGCGGGCATGGCGGCGACTGTGTTGAAGCTGCAGCAGCGCCAGCAGCGCGAGCACCTCGGGCTCGTCGGGCATGAGCTCGACCAGTACCCGCGTCAGCCGGATCGCTTCGCTGCACAACTCGGCGCGTAGAAGGTCGTCGCCTGCGGTTGCCGTATAGCCCTCGTTGAAGACGAGGTAGAGCGTGGCTAGGACCGCCGGCAGCCGCTCGGGAAGCTCGGCATCCGGCGGTACGCGGTAGGGAATGGCCGCGTCGCGGATCTTGCCCTTGGCTCGCACGAGCCGCTGCGCCATCGTCGCCTCGGGCACGAGGAACGCGCCGCGCGATCTCGGGGGTGGTGAGCCCACCGAGAAGGCGGAGTGTGAGTGCGACCTGGGCCGACATCGCCAGCGCCGGATGGCAACAGGTGAAGATCAGGCTCAGTCGGTCATCGGCCACGACTTCCTCGTGTTCGTCCGCCCGCGCCATCGCATGTTGGCGGGCCGCTTCGGCCTGCTTGCCTGATCGCTTGCCTTCGCGGCGAAGCCGGTCGAGGGCTTTGTTCCGTGCCGTGGTGGTAATCCACGCTGCCAGGTCGGTCAGGCGTCCCGTCGACCGGCCAGCGCTCGATCGCGGCAAGGAAAGCCTCCTGCACCGCCTCCTCGGCGAGACCGATATCGCCGAGGAGGCGAATGAGGGTGGCGACCGCCTGGCCAGCCTCCGTCCGAAAAACCGACGCGACCGCCGCTAAATGGGTCAGCGTCCCCCGATCGCTTTCCGGCTCACTCAAACTCCATGATCGGCCGCACCTCGACGCAGCCGGCCTTGGCGCCGGGGATCTGCGCCGCCCACTTGATTGCCTCGTCGAGGTCCTTGCACGTCAGCTCGTAGTAGCCGCCGAGGTGCTCCTTGGTCTCGGCGAAGGGACCGTCGACAGTCAGCGTCTCGTCGTTGCGGACGCGCACGGTCGTCGCCGTCGACGTCGGGTGCAGCGCGTCGCCGCCCCGGATCACACCGGCTTCGGTGGCCGCCTTGCCGAACGCCTCATACAGCGCGGCGGTCTCCTGCCAGTCCTCTGGAGTCGAGGGAACGTTCTCGTCGGTGTAAATGAGAGCCAGATAACGCATTGGTCAGTCACTCCTGTCTCGGGCCGGGCCTCGCCGGCGCTGTCGAACTACCGACGATCGGGATGTCGCCAAATCGACACATGTGTCGGTGTTTTCCGCGCTTCTCCGTAGGGATTCCACCGACACCCTGCGTGCTCACCCAAAGTTCTCGTAGTAACGGCTGGGCGTCGGCCCTCGCTGGCCCTGATACTTCGAGCCCACACTCGTGCTGCCATACGGCTCGTCGGCCTCGGACGTCATGATCGCGAAACTGATCTGGCCAACCTTCATGCCTGGATAGAGGGTGATCGGAAGATTGGCCACGTTGGCCAACTCGAGTGTCAGGTAACCGTTGAAGCCGGGATCTACCCACCCAGCGGTCGCGTGCACGAGCAAGCCAAGCCTTCCCAAGCTGCTCTTGCCATCGAGTCGGCCGACAAGGTCATCCGCGATCCGCACGCGCTCGGATGTCGAGCCCAAGACGAACTCCCCCGGGTGCAGGATGAAAGGCTCCTCGTCCTCTTCGACTTTGATGAGCTCGGTCAGGTTCTCCTGGTTCTCTTTGACGTCAATCACGCGCGTCGTGTGATTCAGAAACACTCGGAAGTAGCGGTCCAAATGAAGGTCGACCGAGGACGGCTGAATGCAGGACTCGTCGAGCGGGTCGATCTCAATGCGACCCGCCTCGAGCTCTTGGCGGATGGTGCGGTCCGAGAGGATCATGGCCGCCTCAAACTAGCGACGGCGGTGTTACAGCGCGTTGGTACCGTCGCTGAGCATGAATGCGCGCCCAACACCGGTCGTCGCCGGAGAGCCGGCCAGAGTGCTCTTTCTCGCGCTGAAGGACCTCCAGTTCGAGCGCGATGACGATGGGATGGCGCACTACAGCCTGAAGGTAGAAGCCCCTTTGGGTGCGCCACTCCAGCGGGCTCTCATGCGCGTCGAAGCAGAACTGCTTTTGCAGGATGCCGCGTCAGTAACCACCGCCCAAGGCGAAGACGGCACCGCGGAACAGCGCCGATGTGACGCGTTTGTCGCGCTGGCCCTGCGCGTTTGCGACGCCTTGCGCGAGGAGCGGCGCAACACCGGAGGTTGACAGCCACATCGGGTTGGCGTAACACTTAACTTAGTGGTTCAGTATTCATCACCCGTACTCGACCGGACGTTCTCGGCTCTCGCCGATCCGAACCGCCGAGAGATCCTCGACCGGCTGAGCGCCGGGCCTGTATCGGTGTCGGATCTCGCCGAGCCGTTGGGGATGTCGTTGCCCGGCGTGTTGAAGCACGTACGGGCCCTCGAGGAGGCCCAGCTGGTGGAGACGCGCAAGACCGGTCGGACGCGATGGTGCCAGTTGGGCCCGCGTCCGCTCGACACCGCGGCTGGCTGGATCGACGAGCAACGCAAGCAATGGGAGCGGCGGATCGACCGGTTCGAGCAGGACCTCGAACAGACGAAAGGACCGAAGCGATGAGTCTCGACGTACGCATCGAGCGTTTGATCGACACGACGCCCGACCTGGCGTTCGCCCACTGGGTCGACGACGACGCCCGCCGGCGCTGGCACTCGCCACAAGAAGGTGGAATCGTCGAAGCGGCCACCGATCTGCGCGTCGGCGGCGAGTGGAGCGTCGCCTTCGGAGCCACCCGGGAAGAGCTGTACCGCGAGCACGGGGTCTTCGAGGTCGTAGAGCCGCCGCACCGACTCGTCTACAGCAGCGTGTTCACGTTCCCGGACGGGCGCTCGTTCGAAACGAAGGTCACCGTCACGTTCGAGGAGCGCGACGGCAAGACGTTGATGACGGTCGTCGACGCGGGCTTCCCCAACGAGGACCAGCGTGCCGCGCACGAAGGCGGCTGGCCGTCCTTCCTCGACAACTACGAGCGGACGCTGGCCGTCTAGCTCGGCTCGAGGACCATCACCGGGATCTGACGATCCCCGGCGCGCACTTGGTACTTGTCGTAGCCGCCGTAGAGCGTGTTCGCCTTTGACCACAGCCGCTCGCGTTCTTCGCCCCCAGCTTCGCGTGCGACGAATGACGCCGGCGGGCCGTGGGTCGTCGCTCGTGCATCCGGATTCGCTTTGAGGTTGTGGTACCAGTCGGGATGCGCGGGCGCACCGCCCTTCGATGCGATCAACACGATGTTGTTGCCTTCGGTGAAGTACAGCAACGGCGTGGTGCGCGCCTTGCCGGTCTTGCGGCCAGTGTGCGTGAGCAGGATCGTCGGAGCGGTGATGCCAAGTCGAACCCTGCCTCGCGTGGCCCGCATGAGATAGGGATCGACGTGCTGGCCGACATTGATGGCCATCCACGTCCCGAAGCGCGACTTGAACAAGCGCTCCAGGGGCGCCTTGAACCGCGGTCGCTGAGTTATAGGGTCGAAGGGCCGGACTGGCATCGTCGGACAATTGTTAACATCGCCTCCCACCGCGGGCGTAGTTCAGCGGCAGAACATCAGCTTCCCAAGCTGAGAACGCGAGTTCGATTCTCGTCGCCCGCTCTCACGAGCCGTGCGTTACCGTTGTGCAGGCTCACTCAGGGGGTCGCGAATGCGACGGTTGTTGGTCAGCGTGGCGTGTGCGGCGTTGGTGTTCGTTGTCCCCGGCGGGCCGGCTGCCCTCGCCGACACCATGTCGCCGCCTCCACCTCCACCTCCGCCACCGCAGCACGGCGGCGGTGGGACGGACTCGCCCGGCGTCGTCGTGTTCACCCCACAGGTGCCGCCACAGCAGTTCGCGCCCGCGCCGCCCAAGCGGAGCACGCCACGTTCGCAGCCGACACCGGCCGGGCAGGACTTCGCGGCCAACCTCCCGCCGGCCGACACGCCGGCCGACCCGGCAGTCGACCCGGCAGTCGCCCTTGCCGGCGACGCGCCGCCGGCCGGCAAGACCGTGTTCAACGTGGCGCCTGCCCCTGACCCGAACGACGCCGGCGGTGGCGATCCGAACGTCCCGTTGGTGGCCGTCCTCGGTCTCGTCGGTGTCGCCATCGCCGCCGCGCCTGACCCGAAGAACAAAGCGAAATGTGCTGAGCTCGCCCGAAGGGCCGCCAAGGCCCGCGGCGTGCAGATCAAGGCGGCAAGCCTGCTGAGCGCAGAGCAGACGGCGATGTACGGCTTGGAGTCCACGCTCAGCCAAGCGCAGTCGACCCTGCAGTCCCTGAACCAGCAACTCGCCGACGCGGCGGCTGATCCGAACCGTGGCAACGTCGCGACCATCATGGGCCAGCTAGAGATGCAGAAGGCCGTCGTGCAGCTTGCCCAGGACGCAGTCGATGCCTCGAACAGGCTGCAGGCGAGGTACCGCGACAAGATGCTGCAAGCGGCCCAACGCCAGGCGGCGATCGGATCCGAAATGGCTGCCGAAGGTTGCGTGGACGTGGCCGGCGTCGACATGAGTGGGGACATTGACGCCGCCTGACATCGACGGGGACATCGACCGGGACCTCGACCTCGACTTCCCGCCGGACCCGCCGCAACCGGCGTGGCGCAGATACATCCGCCACATACGGCTCGGTGTCGCGCTGCTGCTGGTGGTCACAGCGATCGCCGTCTTCATCACCGGTCGGTCGAGCAAGGCGGGCGCGGGGGAAATCATCCGGCACGCGTCGGACGTCCCGGGCAATAACACCTTCACGCCGTCGGTCGCCGCGCCCGCACCCGCCGGCGCCACCGCGGTCAACGCCAATCCGCCGCCGTCGAACAGCGGCCTCATCCAGGCCAAGGGTGACGCGCCCGGGATCTACGGCGGCGCTCGCGACGTGCCGAGCTGCAATGCGTCGGCACTCGTCGGTTACTTGACGAGCAACCCCGACAAGGCGTCGGCGTGGGCCGGCGCACTGGGTATCAGCGCGGCCGACATCAACGGATTCGTCGACACGCTCACACCCGTATTGCTTCGCGTCGACACACGCGTCACCGAGTACCAGTTCGGTGGCGGCAAGGCGGTTGCGAAACAGGCGGCGCTGCAATCGGGGACGGCAGTATTCGTCGATCGCTCGGCGTTCCCGCGGATCCGGTGCGCATCCGGCAACCCGTTGAGCCAGCCGCGCGCGGTGACGTCGAGCCCCTCGTACACCGGGCCGACATGGCCGGGTTTCTCGCCCTCCACGCTCGTCGTCATCACGCCGACACCGACGCCGGTGGCGTTGGTCCTGATCGACGTTCGCACCGGCGCCATCTTCGTGCGCATCCCCGGCTCCATCATCCTCATCGACATCGACCGGCCGCCGGTCGGGATCACGATCATCATCGTCGAACCGGGCGGTCCCTTCACCGTGACCGGGACCGGCTTCCCGCCCGGCGCCGCGCTCACGGTCACGTTCGACAATCCGGCGGTCACCTTGGCGACACCGACCGCGGACGGCGGCGGCAACTTCACCGTGCGGGTGAACGCGCCAGCCAATGCCGCGCCAGGCGTCCATCAGGTCACGACGACCGGTGGTGGCGTGAGTCTGCCCCAGGCGGTGTACGTGATCCCCCGCGCCGTCTAGGACACCTCGCCCTACGATCGTGCTCGTGACGGACGGCAACGGCAATGGCACGGGTCGCTACACGGTCGCGGTGCCGCGGCCGGCGTGGTACCCGGCGTGTGTGAGCGGGGCGCTCGGCGCCCGCAAGCCCATCGCCATCGAGTTCATGAACTCGCCTCTCGTCGTGTTCCGCGACGGCGCCGGTCGGCCCGGCGTGCTGATCGATCGATGCCCCCACAGAAACGCGCCGTTGTCCATGGGCCGCGTCAGCGCGGGCGCGCTCGAGTGCGGCTATCACGGCTGGCGCTTCGACGGTCGAGGCGCGTGCGTGGCGATCCCGGGACTCGACAGCGACGTCTCAGAACGGCGGGGCGTCGGCGCGCACGCCGTGGTCGAGCAGGACGGCGTCGTGTGGTTCTGGTCCGAGCCGGATCAAGAACCGTCGAGTAAAGCACCGCGGCTGCCCAACATGGGACCTGGAAGCCGCGAAGTCGTGTTGACCTACGACATCGGCGCCACGATGCAAGCGACGATCGAGAACACGCTCGACGTTCCCCACACCGCGTTCCTGCACCGCGGCCTCCTGCGGGGCGCGAAGCCGAATCGCATCACGGCGAAGCGGCGACCGATCCCGAACGGTGTGGAGGTGCAATACTTCGGCGAACCGTTCGGCATCGGCTTTCTCCGCGCCAAAGGTGGCGCGGAGCTCGAGCATCACGACCGCTTCCTGCTGCCATGCATCGCCCAAGTCGAGTACCGCGCTGGCAAGTGGCTTCACATCACCAACTCGGTGCTGCACCTGCCGCTCAGCGAGTTCCGTACGCGGACTTGGTTCATCCTCCGCGCGAACAGCGACCGGCTACCGACCCGACTCGTGCAAGCGGTCATTCGCCTCCAAGGCCCGCACGTGGCCAAGCAGGACAAGCACGTGCTCGAACGGCAGACCGAGACAGTGCGGCGCTTCGGCGGCGAGCAGTACAGCTCCACCGACCTCGACCTGTTCGGCAACGCGATCGCGCTGCTCGTCCGCCACGCGTGCGAGCCCGGCCGCACGCCGCCGATTATCGAGCCACGCGAGGTCACGTTCACCGCGTAGTCATGTCGCCACGTTGACCGATTGGTCGCAGATCGGTGTCGTTCGCGGTGACGACGGCCGCAAGCGTTGTGGCTGGTGTGTCTCCGCGCCCGACAACCAGGCGTACCACGACGACGAGTGGGGCCGCCCAGTCACTGACGATGTGCGCCTCTACGAAAAAATCTGCCTCGAGGGATTCCAGTCGGGCCTCTCATGGCTCACCATCCTCCGCAAGCGCGGCGCGTTCCGTCGCGCGTTCGAAGCGTTCGAGCCGTCGGCCGTGTCCCGGTTCGGTCCGCGCGACATCGAGCGACTACTGGGCGACGCCGGCATCGTGCGCCACCGGGGCAAGATCGAGGCCACGATCGCCAACGCGCACGCGACGCTTCGCGCGCAGGACCTTCACGGCTCGCTCGCCGCGGTTGTCTGGAATTTTGAGCCCCCGCGGCGAGGACGGGGCGTTCCGAAACAGCTCGGCGACCTGGCCGCGAAGACGCCGGAATCGATCGCTCTCGCCAAAGCGCTGGCCAAGCTCGGCTTCCGCTTCGTCGGGCCGACGACGGCCTACGCGGCGATGCAATCGCTCGGCCTGGTGAACGATCACGTGAGCGGATGCCATGTCCGGGCCGCGTGTGAGGCGGACCGTCGCGCCCTCGGCACCATCGGGCGGGCCACCGACACCTGAGAACCACTGGATTGCCACTCCCACCCGGGCGTACTGTTCGCTCGGCAGCGGGGTGGGGTATGGGGAACGGGCATTGTGACAGTCGGGACCTGGCCCCGGATCGGCGCGGTACGAGTTGATTCTGCGGCACATGGTCGCGTGGCTGCTGCTGGCCGTCGCCCTGGTTGCCCTGGTCGCGCTGGTCGTGGCGGCGGCGAGCGCGGCGGTCGTGGCCGCCAAGAACCGGACCCGTCGGCGGTCTCCACCGTCGTCTGAGTTCGACACCTGGTGCGCGCACGCCCAGCTCGACGACCTTTTGCTCTTCGCCACGGCGGTGACCGGCGACTCGTAACGCCGTTCCGCGTACCCTCGTCGCCATGGCCCAGCGCGTGACCTATCAGCTCGACGCATCCGTCGCCACGATCACGATGGACGACGGCAAGGTAAACGTTCTGTCGCTGGAAATGCTGGCGGAGCTCAATGCCGCGCTCGACCGCGCCGAGGCTGACCAGGCGGTGGTGGTACTCACGGGCCGCGAGGGCAGATTCTCCGCGGGTTTCGACCTCGCAGTACTCCAGGGAGGCGGGCCCGACGCCCTCGCCATGCTCCGCGGCGGTTTCGAACTCACCGAGCGGCTGCTGTCGTTCCCGACGCCGGTCGTGATCGCCTGCACCGGCCACGCGATCGCGATGGGGGTGTTCCTACTGCTGTCGGCGGACTACAGCATCGGAGGCAGCGGTCCCTACAAGATCACCGCCAACGAGGTTGCCATCGGCATGACGTTGCCGTTGGCCGCGGTGGAAATCTGCCGGCTGCGCCTGGCACCGGCGGCGTTCAACCGGGCGATCAACCTCGCCGAGGTGTTCACACCGCAGGACGCCGTGGCCGCCGGTTTCCTCGACCGCGTCGTTCCAGACGCGGAGCTGCGCGACAGGGCGCTGAGCCTGGCAACCGACCTGACCAAGCTCGATATGGCGGCCCACGCCGGTACCAAACGGCGAGCCCGGCGCGATGCGCTGGTTGCGATCCGTGCCGGGATCGATACCGAATTCCCGCGGCCGGCCTGACCACGTGCCCCGACCAAGGCTTCGGACTGACGAAGCTGCGCAAGCACGGCGACCTGGGGTCGCTGTAACCAGCTGCCTCCAAGTTTCCCGTTTCCGGCCGTAAATGCGCCTAATTCGCCCAAGGAAGGCGAGTTGGAGGCCGTTCGTTGCAATTCTGCAACTTGGGACACCGCAGGCAGGAAGTGACTTGACCTGGGGGGCTGCGGGCGCTTCACTGGCTCGGACCTGCGCAGGGCCAACGTCGTCCCCGCCGCAGGAGCTTTGGACCTGTCCACCGCTCCAACCGGGATGACGTCTTGATGCCGCACACACCCGCCCGCCAGGGCTTGTACGACCCCACCTTCGAGCATGACGCCTGCGGCGTCTCCTTCGTCGTTGACATGCACGGACGCCGCAGCCACCGGATGATCGAGTTGGGCCTGCGCTCGCTGTGCAATCTCGACCACCGGGGCGCCACCGGCGCGGAAGCCAATGTCGGCGACGGCGCCGGCATCCTCATCCAGGTCCCCGATGCATTCCTGCGGGCGGTCGTCGACTTCGAACTCCCCGACGCCGGGACCTACGCGGTAGGCACCGCCTTCCTACCCCGCGACGCGGCTGACGCGGCGCAGGCCGCCAAGGGCATCGAGAAGATCGTCGCCAGCGAAGGCCTACAAGTGGTCGGTTGGCGGGACGTACCGGTAGACGCCTCGATGATCGGGTCGATGGCCAGTGAGGTCCAACCGACATTCCGGCAGGTCTTCATCGCCGCGGCCGACGGCGAATCGTCGCTCTCGGGACTCAACCTCGAGCGCCGCGTGTTCATCGTCCGCAAGCGGATCGAGCACGAGCTGGAGCCGCCGGTGTACTTCCCATCCCTCTCAGGGCGGACGCTCGTCTACAAGGGCATGCTCACGTCCGGTCAGCTCGAGGGCTTCTTCCCCGAGCTGACCGACGAGCGGGTCGACTCCGCACTCGCCCTCGTGCATTCCCGGTTCTCCACCAACACGTTCCCGTCGTGGCCGCTGGCCCACCCCTACCGCTTCATCGCGCACAACGGCGAGATCAACACGGTGATGGGCAACCGCAACTGGATGCGCGCCCGCGAGGCGCTCCTTGCGTCAGACGACTTCCCCGGTGATCTCGCCCGCGTGTTCCCCACGTGCACCGCCGGCGCGTCGGACACGGCCAGCTTCGACGAGGCGCTCGAGCTGCTGCACCTCGGTGGTCGGACGCTCCCGCACGCCGTGCTGATGATGATCCCGGAAGCGTGGGAACGGCACGAGTCGATGCCCGAGTGGAAGCGCGACTTCTACCAGTTCCACGCGTCGGTGATGGAGCCGTGGGACGGGCCGGCGTCCATCGCGTTCACCGACGGCACAGTGATTGGCGCGGTGCTGGACCGCAACGGGTTGCGGCCGTCACGGTACTGGGTCACCGATGACGGCCTCGTGGTCATGGCGTCGGAGGTCGGCGTGCTCGACATCGACCCCACCACCGTCATCCAGAAAGGCCGCCTGCAGCCCGGGCGCATGTTCCTCGTCGACACCTCGGCCGGTCGGATCATCGGCGACGAGGAAATCAAGCGCCAGCTGGCCGACGAGCACCCGTACGGGGAGTGGCTGCGGCAAGGCCTGGTCCACCTCGACGACCTGCCCGACCGCTTCATGCTCACGCCGCAGCACTCCGCGGTGGTCAGCCACCAACGCACGTTTGGGTACACAACCGAGGAACTCAAGATCCTTCTCGCGCCGATGGCCAAGGCCGGCGCTGAGCCGATCGGCTCGATGGGGACCGACACGCCGATCGCCGTGCTCTCCGAGCGGCCCCGCCTCCTTTTCGACTACTTCTCCCAACTCTTCGCGCAGGTGACGAACCCGCCGCTCGATGCGATCCGCGAGGAGATGGTCACCTCGATGGCCCGCACGATCGGACCCGAAGCCAACCTCCTGGCGCCAGGCCCCGAGTCGTGCCACCAGATCGTGCTGCCGAGCCCCGTGCTCTCCAACGAAGACCTGGCCAAGATCCTCTACATCGACGAAGACGGCATCGTCGAGACGTTCCGGCCATTCGCCATCGACGGCCTGTACCCCGTGGCGGCGGGCGGTGAAGGCATGCGCGCCGCGCTCGAATCGATCCGCAGCAAGGTCAGTGAGGCCATCGCGCTCGGGGCCAACCTGGTCGTCCTCTCGGACCGGCACTCCAACGCCGAGTACGCGCCGATCCCGTCGTTGCTCCTCACGGCAGCTGTCCACCACCACCTGATCCGGGAGAAGACCCGAACCCAGGTTGGCCTCGTCGTCGAGTGTGGTGACGCCCGCGAGGTCCATCACATGGCGCTGCTGCTCGGCTACGGAGCGGCGGCCATCAATCCGTACCTGGCGTTCGAAACGATCGAGGACATGATCGCCCAGGGAGCGCTCCCTGGCGTGACCCCGCGCGCCGCGGTGCGGAACTACATCAAGGCCTGCTCCAAGGGCGTGCTGAAGGTCATGTCGAAGATGGGCATCTCGACGGTGGCCTCCTATACGGGTGCCCAGGTCTTCGAAGCCGTGGGCCTGTCCGAAGATCTCGTCGACGAGTACTTCACCGGAACGACGTCGAAGCTGGGCGGTGTCGGCCTCGACGTCATCGCCGATGAGGTCCAGGCGCGCCACGGCTTCGCGCACTTCGAGCGACCGGAGGAGCAGGCATATCGCGATCTCTGGCAGGGCGGCGAGTACCAGTGGCGCCGCGAGGGTGAGTACCACCTGTTCAACCCGGAAACGGTGTTCAAGCTCCAGCACGCGACTCGCTCGGGCCGCTACGAGGTCTTCAAGGAGTACAGCAAAGCGGTCGACGATCAAGGCCGCCGCTTGGCCACGCTGCGCGGGTTGTTCGAGCTACGCGAGGGGTTGCGGCCGGCGGTCCCGATCGAGGAGGTCGAGGCGGTCTCCGAGATCGTCAAGCGCTTCGCCACCGGGGCCATGTCGTACGGGTCAATCAGCCAGGAGGCCCATCAGACCCTGGCGATCGCCATGAACCGGCTGGGCGGCAAGTCAAACACCGGCGAGGGCGGGGAGGATGCCGACCGCTTCGTGCCCGACGCCAACGGCGACCTGCGGCGTTCGGCGGTGAAGCAGGTCGCGTCCGGCCGGTTCGGCGTGACATCGGAATACCTCACCAACGCCGACGACCTCCAAATCAAGATGGCGCAGGGCGCCAAGCCGGGCGAAGGTGGGCAGCTGCCGGGGAGCAAGGTGTACCCCTGGATCGCCAAGACCCGGCACTCCACGCCGGGCGTCGGCCTCATCTCCCCGCCGCCGCACCACGACATCTACTCCATCGAGGACATCAAGCAGCTCATCCACGACCTCAAGAACGCCAACCCCTCGGCGCGTGTCCACGTGAAGCTCGTCGCCGAAGTGGGCGTCGGTACCGTCGCCGCCGGTGTGGCCAAGGCCAAGGCCGACGTCGTCCTGATCTCCGGTCACGACGGCGGCACCGGCGCCAGCCCGCTCACGTCCCTCAAGCACGCCGGCGCGCCCTGGGAACTCGGCCTGGCCGAAACCCAGCAGACGCTGCTACTCAATGGCCTGCGCGATCGGATCGTGGTTCAGGTCGACGGCCAGCTCAAGACCGGCCGCGACGTGGTCATCGCCGCGCTGCTCGGCGGCGACGAGTTCGGCTTCGCCACCGCTCCGTTGGTGGTGTCGGGCTGCATCATGATGCGCGTCTGCCATCTCGACACGTGCCCGGTGGGGATCGCGACACAGAATCCTGAGCTGCGATCGCGCTTCTCCGGGAAGGCCGAGTTCGTCGTCAACTTCTTCGAGTTCATCGCCGAGGAGGTCCGCGAACACCTTGCTCGGCTGGGCTTCCGCTCCATCGCCGAGGCGATCGGGCACGTCGAGTGTCTGGACACCGCTGCGGCGGTCGAGCATTGGAAGGCGGCCAACCTCGACCTCACGCCGATCCTGCATCAGCCGGTGTCGCCCTGGCCGCAGGACCTGCACCAGACCAAGTTCCAGGACCACGGCCTCGACCGCGCGCTCGACAAGAAGCTCATCGAACTCGCGGGTCCAGCGCTCGAACGCGGCGAGAAGGTCACCGCGGCGATGCCGATCGGCAATGTCAACCGCACAGTGGGCACGATGCTCGGCCATGAAATCACCAAGCGCTACGGCGGTGCCGGGCTGCCCGACAACACCATCGACCTCAGCTTCACCGGCTCGGCCGGCCAGAGCTTCGGCGCTTTCGTGCCCCGCGGCATCACGCTGCGGCTCAACGGCGACGCCAATGACTACGTCGGTAAGGGACTGTCGGGCGGGCGCCTCGTGTTGCGTCCGCCGCTCAAGGTGGCCCCGGACTTCGTCG
Organism: uncultured Actinomycetes bacterium; assembly: GCA_963742585.1. GTDB lineage: Bacteria > Actinomycetota > Acidimicrobiia > Acidimicrobiales > JACDEA01 > JACDEA01. The sequence continues at coordinate 550,581 of CAVUMI010000006.1, read as the reverse complement.
CCGAAGAGAACATCATCGCCGGCAACGTGATCCTTTACGGCGCCACCGGCGGCGAGGCCTTCATCCGCGGCGTGGTCGGCGAACGGTTCTGCGTACGGAACTCCGGCGCTACCGCGGTGGTGGAGGGCGTGGGCGACCATGGTTGCGAGTACATGACCGGCGGGCGCGCCGTGGTGCTGGGTCCCACGGGCCGGAACTTCGGCGCGGGCATGTCGGGTGGCATCGCGTTCGTGTACGACTCCGACAACACGTTCGTGAACCGCCTCAATCTCGAGATGGTCGACCTCGAACCCGTGGAGGACGAGGACATCGAGTGGCTCCGCGACATCGTGCGGACGCACAGGGTCGAGACGGCGTCAGCGGTTGCTGATCGCATCCTCAGCGACTGGCACGACGAGGTCCGCCGGTTCCGCAAGGTCATGCCGAAGGACTACCGGCGGGTTCTCGACGCGGCCCAAGAGGCCGAGGCGCAAGGACGCGATCCGCTCGAAGCAGTCATGGCCGTGGCCCATGGGTGACATCAAGGGCTTCCTGAAGCACGAGCGGGCCACGCCAACGCGCCGCCCGGTGCCCGTGCGGCTTCGCGACTGGCAGGAGGTCTACAACCCGTTCCCGATTGCGGACCTCCAGGCGCAGGCCAGCCGCTGCATGGACTGCGGCATCCCGTTCTGCAACCAAGGCTGCCCCCTCGGCAATCTGATCCCGGACTGGAACGACCTTGTGTTCCGTGACCAGTGGCAGCAGGCCATCGCCCGCCTACACGCCACCAACAACTTCCCCGAGTTCACCGGCCGGCTGTGCCCGGCGCCGTGCGAATCGGCGTGCGTGCTCGGCATCAACCAGGACCCGGTCACGATCAAGCAGGTCGAGGTAACCATCGTCGACCGCGCGTGGGACGAAGGCTGGATCACGCCGGTCGTTGCGTCGGTCAAGACGGGCAAGCGCATCGCGGTGGTGGGCTCCGGCCCGGCCGGCCTGGCCGCTGCGCAACAGCTCACCCGCGCCGGCCACGATGTCGTGGTCTACGAGCGGGCCGATCGCATCGGCGGGCTCCTCCGCTACGGCATCCCCGAGTTCAAGATGGAGAAGCGCTTTCTCGACCGGCGCCTCGAGCAGATGCGCGCCGAGGGCACCGAGTTCCGCACCAACGTGAATGTCGGCGTCGATCTCACCGTCGACGAGCTGCGCACCGGCCACGACGCGGTGGTGCTGGCCGGCGGCGCGACCGCGGCGCGGGACCTACCGATCCCCGGCCGCGAGTTCGACGGGATTTACCAGGCCATGGAGTACCTCCCCGGCTCCAACCGCGTGCAGGAGGGCGACCTCGAGCTGCCGCCGATCACCGCCGAAGGCAAACACGTCATCATCATCGGCGGTGGCGACACCGGCGCCGACTGCCTCGGCACCACCCACCGTCAGGGCGCGGCGTCGGTGCACCAGTTCGAAATCCTGCCCAGGCCGCCGGACGCGCGGGCCGACGCCACCCCGTGGCCGACATGGCCGCTGATGATGCGAACGTCATCCGCGCACGAGGAGGGCGGCGAGCGCGTATTCAGCGTGAACACCGAGTGCTTCCTCGACGACGGCAACGGCAACGTGAAGGCGTTGCGGGCCCACGAAGTCGAGATGGTGGACGGGCGCTTCACCAAGATCGAGGGAACCGACTTCGAACTCGGCGCCGACCTGGTGCTCCTCGCGATGGGATTCGTGGGGCCCCAGACCGAGGGCCTGCTCACCGATCTCGGCGTCGAGCTCGACCCGCGCGGCAACGTGGCGCGTGGCGACGACTGGATGTCGAGCGCGTCGGGTGTCTTCGTGTGCGGCGACATGGGCCGTGGTCAGAGCCTCATCGTGTGGGCGATCGCCGAAGGTCGCAGCTGCGCGGCGGCGGTCGATCGTTGGCTGGTGGGGGACACCGCGCTGCCCGCGCCGTTACGGCCGACCGATCGGCCGATGGTCTAATCGGCGTAACGTCGCCTTCATGAATGTCGACGTACGTCACAGCCCGTCTTTTGCGGCGGCGAGGGTCACGCTCGCACCCGGGGAGGAGTTGCGAGCCGAGTCCGGCGCCATGATGGCGACTTCGTCCGGCGTGGACGTGAAGTCCAGCACGCAGGGCGGCGTACTCAAGGGCCTGAAGCGCTCGGTGCTCGGCGGCGAGAGCCTGTTCATCACCACCTACACCGCGCCCACCAGCGGCGGTTGGGTCGACGTCGCCCACCACCTGGCCGGCGATGTCATCGTGTCCGACATCAGCCCGGCCGCACCCATTTCGATCACCAAGGGCTGCTGGCTGGCCTCCGCGGTCGGCGTCGAACTCGACACGAAGTGGGGCGGCTTCAAGAACCTCTTCGGCGGCGAAGGTGGCTTCCTCGTCCATGCCAGCGGCGAGGGCACGGTGTTGCTGGCGTGCTACGGCGCCATCGACACCATCGACCTCAAGGAGGGTGAGTCGGTCACTGTCGATACCGGTCACGTCGTTGCGTTCGGGTCCACCGTGACCAGCCAGATCCGCAAAGTGGCCGGCGGCGTCGTCCAGACGTTGAAGTCGGGCGAGGGATTCGTCTTCGACTTCATCGGCCCGGGCTGGGTGATGACCCAGACCAGGAACCCGTCAGCGCTTCAGGCGTGGATTCGTTCGGTGATGCCGGGCGAGACCGGCGGCGCGTCGGGCGGTGTGCTCGGCGGCATCCTCAACCGCTGACCTCGATCGGCTTGCGCACCGGGCGCGCCAACGCGTCCGGCGACGTGTTGACCTCCTCGAGGAGCGTCGCACCCGAGAGCACCGACTGCTTCCACGTTTGGTGCTCGCCGTCACGCTCGATGAACTCGGGCATCACGTCGGACGCGAACAACTCAAGGCTCGAGCAGATGTCTTCATGGGTGTTGCGCCCGGCCTGATTGAGGAGGATCACTTGGTCGACGTGGGACTGCTCGAACTTGCGCAGCTTGGTGCGGATGGTTTCCGGTGATCCGATGAGTCCGCCGGCGTGCATCTTCTGGCCCTGCGGCGAGGACCGGAACTGTTGGTACAGCTCCCACAAGTTGGTTTCGCCCGGGTCGCCCGGGACGTGAGTCGAGTAGTAGCGCAGTGCGAAGGCGAAGAACGTCCAGCCGTCGGCTTTGACATTGGCCTCCTCGTCGGTGGGGCAACACATGAACCCGCACACAACGGCGATGTTCGCGTTGGTGGCGTAGTCAGCCAGCTTGGCCATGCGCTTCGTGTACGCGTTGTAGTACGCCCGCACCCACGCGTTGGCCTCGTCGGCGCTGACGAACTGGAACCCGAGCGCACCCATACCCCACTCACCGGCCTTCTCGATGGTGTCGCGCTGCGAGCACGCCACCCACAACGGAGGATGCGGCTTCTGCAGGGGCTTCGGCAGGACATTGCGCAGCGGGAAATCGAAGTACTCGCCGTGATACTCGACGCCGGCATCGCCGAACATCGGGATCATCGCCCGCACCGCGTCTTCCCACACCGCGCGCTTGTCACGGAACCGCCGGCCGAACGGATGCAGTTCGGTGGTTGAGGAGCTCTCCCCTAGTCCGAGCTCGACCCGCCCGTGGCTCACCAGGTCGAGGGTCGACACCCGTTCCGCGACGCGGGCGGGGTGGTTGGTTGGGAGCTGGATGACGCCGTGTCCGAGCCGGATGCGCTTCGTGCGCTGGCTGGCCGCGGCCAGGAACACCTCTGGCGCCGAGGAGTGCGAGTACTCCTCGAGGAAGTGGTGCTCGACCTCCCACGCGTAGTCGTACCCGAGGCGGTCGGCCAGTTCGATCTGGTCGAGCGACTCCTGCAACAGGCGGTACTCGCTGTGCTGGTCCCAGGGACGGGGAAGTTGGTGCTCGTAGAAGATCCCGAACTTCATGACTAGAAACTACGACGATGGAGGGCCACCTCGCTGGGCTGCGCGTTCTCGACTTCACGGTGTGGCGCCCTGGCCCTTACGCGACGCAGTTGCTCGCCGAGCTCGGCGCCGACGTGATCAAGGTCGAACCGCCCGGTGGCGACCCCATGCGCGTCTACCCGCAGCTGTTCGCCAGCCTGAACGTGAACAAGCGCAGCGTGCTGTTCGATCTGAAACGCGAGGAGGACCGGCAGCGCTCGCTGGAACTCGCTGCCGACGCCGAGGTCGTCATCGAAGGCTTCCGACCGGGTGTGGCCGCCCGCCTCGGCGTCGGCTACAACGACGCGCGTGCCGTAAACCCGGCGATCGTCTACTGCTCGGTGTCGGGGATGGGCCAGCACGGCGAGCTGGCCGCGGTACCCGGGCATGACCTCAACTACCAGGCATGGTCCGGCGCCCTCGCGCCAGATGGCGGGGCACCGCGGATCGCCGCGGTACCCATCGCCGACCTGGCCGGCGGGATGGCGGCCGCGTTCGCGGTGTGTGCGGCCGTCGTGCGCCAGCGAGCGACAGGTGAGGGCGAGTACATCGACGTCGCCATGGCCGACGTCCTGGCCACCTGGACCGGCGCGGCACGACCCCAAGCGACAGGTACCGATGCGTCGCAGCACGGCGTCCCCGGCTACGGCACGTTCGAGACGGCCGACGGGTACTACGTCGCATTGGGTGTGCTGAGTGAACAGCATTTCTGGCAGGGGCTGTGCGACGTCTTGGAGATCGAGAGCGAACGCGATGTCCCGTTCACCGAACGCATGGAGCGGCTCGACATGCTGCAAGCGCTCGTTGCCTCGGCCATCGAGCGACGCGACCGCGACGAGTTGGTCGCCGCCCTCCTCGCGGCCGATGTCCCCGCCGCCCCGGTACTCGACCGGGCCGGCATGCTCGGCGTCCCCCATTTTCGGGAACGCTCCGTCGTCACCGCGGACCCGTGGTCTGATCCGGCCACCGGCTACCCGGTCCAGTTCAGCAATCAGCCGGCGGCGCGAACGTCGCCACCTCCAGCGCTCGATGAGCATCGGGGTGCGACCTTCCGGCGGCGTTAAACACGCGCCCGCGTTGGGTAGCGACCGGGTATGGATGCAATCACGCTGCTCAAGCAGGATCACAAGACCGTAAAGAGCCTCTTCGCGCAGTTCGACAAGGCCGGGGACGGCGCCTTCCAGCGGAAGCGGGCCATCGTCGACAAGATCATCGAGGAGCTCTCGATCCATGCCGCCATCGAGGAGCAGCACTTCTACCCAACTGTGCGCACGTCGGTGAAGGACATCGAGGACGAGGTCCTCGAGAGCCTCGAAGAGCACCACGTGGCGAAGTGGGTGCTGTCTGAGCTCGAGGACATGGACCCGAAGGCGGAGCGGTTCGACGCCAAGGTGACCGTGCTGAAGGAGAACATCCTCCATCACGCCGAGGAGGAGGAGACGGACCTGTTCCCGCAGGTGCGGGCGGCAATGAGCCGCAAGGACCTCCAAGAACTCGGTCGGGTCATGGAGGAAGCCAAGACCATCGCGCCGCGGCGGCCGCATCCGAAGGCGCCCGACACACCCCCCGCCAACCTGGTCACCGGCCCTGCCGCCGGCCTGGCCGACAAGGCCCGCGCCGCCATCAGGGGCGCGGTCGGGACAAGCGCGCTTCTTAGCCGCTCACCAAACTGGCCAACGCCCAGATCGCGGCCACTAGGCCCACGACGAGCATCGTGACGGTCCGGCCGACCGGGGCCCGGGCCAGCTCTCCCGCCTTGGGCTTGGCCGGTGGCCGGATCAGCGCCATTGTGTTGCCGACGACCAGCGCGCCACCCAGCGCGAGCACCAACAGCGGTAACAGGTCGTTCCCTAGAAATGTCTCAGCGGCTAACAACGATCGGCACCTCCGCACTTCCCGCCTCCGTATCAATAGCGCACCGGCGGCCAGAATCAGCGCGCCCCCGACGACCGTGCCCGTCGAGAGCGCTTCATCGAGAAACAACGCAGCGACCACGACGACGCCGACCGGCTCGAGGTACCCCATGATCCCGACATGGGTCGCGGGTACCCGGCCCAGGGCGCTCAGGTACAGGCCGAGCCCGAGCGCGGTGTGAACCAGGCCGAGCACGAAGAGCAGAAGCCATGACCAGCGGGGCGGGCCCCATGTCGCGGTGACCGCCCAGGGGATCAGCGTCACCGTCGCACCCATCATCTCCATGAGCGCGAGCCGCACGCCGCCGTACGCCTCGGCCAGCGGCTTGGAGACCACGACCAGAACAACGAACGACACCGCAGTGAAGGCCGCGAACACCAGGCCGGCGCCGCCGGCGGCGCGGCACGGCCGGCCGCACGAGGACCACCGAGCCGGCCAACGCCAGCGCGAGCGCCACGATGGTGTGACCACCCAGCCGTTCACCAAGCGCGCGCGGCGCGACCAGCGCGATTCCCACCGGCGCCAGAAACACGATGAGGATCACCGTGCCCGCCGGCGCCCGCTTGTAGGCCGCGAAGAACGCCGCCCAGTGCAGTCCCAACACCACGCCCACCGCGACGCAGCGCGCCGGTTGCAACGAGAACAGCCGCCGGCCGCCGGCATCGGCGCCGAGCTTGAGGGCCAGGGCAAGTCCGGCGCCGGCGATGGCAACCCGGGTGAATGCGATCGCGACGGCGGGAATCGGGACGTGGCGCACGACCAACGGGATGGTGCCCCACCCGCTGCACACCAACGCAAGCACGATGTAGTTGCGCCGCACGGCCCGCACCCTAAAGCGCGGGGCGGTATGTGCCGAAGAGGTGCGGCGCGAGTTGGTGGGGGTCGAGGCCCTCCACACCCCGGCGGTCTGACCCATACCGTCGAGACCTCATACCTCGGCCCCCATCGACTCTGTGCTTGCTGGCGGCTGCTCCGCCCGCCGCTACCGCAGCGGGGTCGCCAGCCCCGCTGCCGGCCGTTGCCTACCGTGGACTCCTGCTCCGCCCGCCGCTAGTCGTCGTACGATTGAACCCATGGCTTTCAACCATGTCGCGTTCGCCACTCGGGACCTGGAAGCGACCCACGCCTTCTATACCGAGGTCATGGGCTTCACGCTCCAGAAGGTGGTGGCCGCGCCAACCGACACCGGCGGCTGGGCCAAGCACCTCTTCTACAACACCGGGGGCGACGAGCTGATCGCGTTCTGGGACATCCACGACGACACCATCGGCGACAGCTTTCCCACCGCGATCTCGACAGGCATGGGCTTGCCCACGTGGGTCAACCACCTCGCGTTCAACGCGGCCACGCTGGACGACCTCGAGGCGCGCAAGCAAGTGTGGCGGGAACACGGCATCACCGTGGCCGAGATTGACCACGGTTGGTGCACGTCGATCTACGCGACCGACCCGAACGGCATCCTCGTCGAGTTCTGCACCCTCACCCAGGCCTTCACCGACGAAGACCGGGCCGAGGCGGCGCGGCTACTGGCCGACCCCAACCCGCCGCTCGAGACACCGCCGGCTGTAAAGGTCTTCAAGCCCGTCACCGTCAGCGCCTGAATCTCCCTTCATGACCCGCCCGTTCCTGGGCTACTGGCCCGACCAGGCCGACGAGCCGGGCGTCGACGTCGGCCGAGAACCCATCGTGCTGGTGAGCCCCGACGGGGCCGTGGTGCGCGGGATCTTGTGGACCCCGCCGGCGGGGACACCGTGGCGAACCGCGGTGGCATTGACCCACCCGCGGGGCGACTTCTCGGTGCACTACGCCTGCCCGCTCCTGGCCGCGGCCGGTTACGCAGTACTCGGGTTCGCCACGCGTTACGTCAACAACGACATCGACTGCCTTCACGAGAAGTGCGTGGTCGACGTGGAGACAGCGGTGGCCGAGTTGCGGCGGCGCGGCGCCGAGGCGGTCGTGCTGCTCGGTAACAGCGGCGGGGGCTCGCTGATGGCGCTGGCGATGGCCACCTCGCCGGGGCTGGGTGACGCGTTCGTCGCTCTCGCCGCGCACCCGGGCGAGGGCGTCTTCATGCTCCAAGTGATCGACCCGTCGGTGACCGATGAGGCCGATCCGTTTTCGGTGGATCCCGAACTCGACATGTACAACCCCGACAACGGCTGGCGGCCGTGGCCGGAACCGGCGACCTACGACAAGGGCTGGCTTGCCACGTACCGCGCCGCGGAGCGCGAGCGGGTCGCGCGCGTCGACAGCATCGCCCGAGGCGCGCTCGCCGATCGCGACGAGCACGCTGCGAAAGCGGCGCAAAGCGAGCGCGGGTCGCACGACTGGAATCACCAGCGGCGACGGGCAGTCCACGCGCGCTACATCACCACCTACCGAACGCTGGCCGACCCGGCGTACCTCGATCTGAGCATCGACCCCGACGACCGCGCGCTAGGAACCGTGTTCGCGTTCCCCGATCCCCTCGATGCCAACTACGGCCTCGGTGGCTTGGGACGGGTCATGACCGCTCGCGGCTGGTTGTCGACGTGGTCCGGTCTGTCATCCCACGCGGCAGTGGCCGAGACCTTGCCCGCGGTCTCGGTACCGACGCTCGTCGTGCATCCCACCGGGGACACTGAGATCCGGCTCCACCAGGCCCGAGCGATCTACGAGGCCAGCGGGGCGGAGGACAAGCAGTACGTCGAGATCGCGGGCGCCGTCCACTACCTCACCGGCCGGCGGCAGGAAGCACTGGACAACGTCATCGATTGGTTGCGTGAACGGGTTCCACTGTAGTAGATAACGAGAATCATTCTCACTAGACGGTTCCTCGCACTCGGCCTCGTCCTGGCGACGTTCAGCGCGTGTGCTGACAACGACGGCGATGGCCGCCCGACCGTCGTCGCCAGCTTCTACCCCTTGGCCTACGTCGCCGAGCAGATCGGCGGTGACGCGGTTCGCGTGCACAACCTCACCGCACCAGGGGTTGAACCCCACGACCTCGAACTGTCCCCCCGCGACGTCGACCGCGTCGAGGACGCCAGCCTTGTCCTAGTACTGGGCAACGATTTCCAGCCCGCGGTCGAGCGGGCGGCCGAGCGCAACGCGGCAACGGTGTCGATGATCGACAAGCTCGCAGTGCAGGGTGACGACCCGCACGTGTGGCTCGATCCCGGTCTCATGACCAAAGTGGTGGCCGAGGTGGCCGCCGCGCTCAGCAGGCTCGACCCGACCCATCGGGACGAGTTCGCCGACCGAGCGCAACGCCTCACCGCCGAGGTGGCCGCCCTCGATGGCAGGTACCGCGCCGGCCTGGCGAAGTGCAGTCGCCGCGAAATTGTCACCGCTCACGAGGCATTTGGACGTCTGGCCGACCGATACGGACTGACCCAGACCGCGATCGCCGGGCTGTCGCCCGAGGCGGAGCCCGACGCGGCCCGCCTGGCCGAGCTGGCCGACCTGATCCGGCGCACTGGGGTGACGACGGTGTTCAGTGAGGAGCTGGTGTCACCACGCGTCGCTGACGCGCTCGCCCGTGAGGCGGGCGTGCGTACCGACGTGCTCGACCCGCTCGAGGGATTGGCGGAAGGCGACGCGGGCGCGACCTACTTCACGGTGATGGACGCAAACCTGGCCAAGTTGCGCGCGGCGCTGGGCTGCGGCTGACCATTATCCTGCCCCGGCAGGCATGATCAAACTCGTCAAATCCAGCTTCTACCACGAGGAAGAAACCAAGCGAGCGTTAGCGGATTTCATTCTCGCTCAGGACATCTTCAGCATGGGCCCGGAGTGTCGCCAGTTCGAGCAGGCGTTTGCCAAGAAGCAGGAACGGCGGCACGCGGTGTTCGTCCACAACGGGAGCGTCGCCAACCTCCTTTTGATCCAAGCTCTCTTGAACGAAGGTCTTCTCAAGAAGGGCGACCGCGTCGGCTTCTCCGCGCTGACGTGGCCCACCAACGTCATGCCGTTGATACAGCTGGGGCTCGAACCGGTCGCGCTCGACTGCAGCCTGGACACCTTGAACGTCTCGCCGGCGACACTCGAACCACACATCGACAACCTGCAAGGCGTGTTTCTCACCAACGTCTTGGGGTTTTGTGACGACGTCAACGGCATCGGGGAGCTGTGCCGCCAGCGCGGCGTTGTCTTGGTGGAGGACAACTGCGAAGCGCTGGGCTCGCGCGCGCAGGGTGGCCTGCTCGGCAACTTTGGCCGAGCTGCCACGTTCTCGTTCTTCGTCGGCCATCACCTGTCTACGATCGAAGGCGGGATGGTGGTCACCGACGACGACGATCTTCACGCGCAGCTCGTGATGGCTCGATCCCATGGCTGGGACCGCAACCTGGCGCCTGACAAGCAGCAGCAGCTACGGGCGGATCATGCGATTGACGACTTCTATGCCAAGTACACGTTCTACGACCTGGCCTCCAACTTCCGGCCGACCGAGATCAACGGCTTCATCGGCAACCTCCAATTGCCGTACTGGGACGAGATTGTCGGCAAGCGCGAGCAGAATTACCGCCGCGTCGCAGGCACGATGGACGCCATAGCGTCGATCCGCCCGCTCGAGCTCGCCCACATGGAGACGATCTCCAGCTTCGCCATTCCTGTCATCTGCCGGACCAAGGACGCGATGGAGCAATACCTAGCCGCGTTCCAGAAAGCCGACGTTGAGATTCGGCCGATGATCGCCGGCAACATGCTCAACCAGCCCTTCTACAAGAAGCATGTGACCGACGTACAGGAGTGCGCGAACGCCGATCTCATCCACGACCAGGGCTTCTACTTCGGCAATAACCCGGAGCTGACCGACGCCGAACTGACCACGCTCGAGGAGCTGCTGGGTTGAGCCGCCTTCGACTTCTCGGCCTCGCCGTTGCTGGCGCGGTGTGCGGCCACACCCTCGCGTACGCGCTCGAGCTTCCCCGATCAGATGTCGCGCCAGTCCGTGCTGCGCGTGACCGGCCACGCCTACTGGCACGCGGCCATCGCCGCGGCGATCGTCGGCGCCCTGTGGTTCGCCGGCACCCACCTCCGCCGACACTTCCACGCCGGCCGGCACGGCACGACTTCGCTGCCCGCCAAGGTCGGGTGGTTGGCGCCCATTCAAGCCGGTGTGTTCGCGGGCATGGAGGTCATCGAGCGTCTGGTTGCCGGAGCGCCGGTGGCCAGCGTGCTCGATCGGCGCGTTCTCGTCATCGGGCTCGGCCTGCAAATCGCCGTCGCTGCTGCGATTGCGCTCATCACGTTCGCGCTGAGCCACGTCGCCCACGCGGTTGGCCGCGCCTTTGCCGTGCCGCGGGTCCCTCGTGCCGCGCAGCGCCTCTGGTCGCTCCCGGCTCAGCGCTGGCCGGCTGCTCTCGCTGTCGTTCCCTGCGGAAGTCGCGGTCCGCCGGCGTCCTAGCCGCTCATCCGCTCCGTATACCAACGACAACGAAAGGAACTTCATGCGACGACTCGCATTCATCGCGCTGTTCGGCGCGGCATTCCTTGCCGCCGCGCCGACGGCACGCGCCCACGAGCACCGCCCCGTAGCGGGCAAGTACGAGTTCACTGTTGGCTGGGGTGACGAACCCGCCTACGCCGGCTTCAAGAACAGCGTCAGCGTGGCCATCGAGGACGCCAGCCACAAAGCGGTGGTCGACGGCGTCGACCTCAAGGTCGAGCTCGCCACGGGCAATAGCAAGGTGACACTGCCCATCGAACCCGAGTTCAGGGTCGGCACCTTCGGCACGCCTGGCGCGTATGGGACACCAGTCGTACCGACGCGACCGGGGACCTACACCTTCAAGCTCACCGGGACCATCAAGGGCGACACGATCGACGAGACGTTCACCTCGTCGGATAAGACCTTTGACGACATAAAGAGCCCCGACGCGGTGCAGTTCCCGGCCAAGGACCCGACCACGGGGGCCCTCGCCGAGCGGCTGGATCGCGAAACGACGCGCCTCGTCGCTCAGGCCGAGACCGCCAAAGATGACGCCAGTAGCGCCCGCACCATCGGGGTCATCGGCATCGTCGCTGGCGTTTTGGGGCTGATCGTCGGCGGTGTCGGGCTGGCGCGCAAGCGCTGACATGCGGCGCCTTCTCGCCGCCCTCGTGCTGGCAGTCGCCGGGCTGACTCTGTTCAGCCCGGCGACCGCCGAGGCGCATTCCGCGTTGGCGACCTCGGACCCCGGCGCGGGCGCGGTTCTCGAGAGGGCGCCCTCGGTCGTCGTCCTTACGTTCACCGAAGCACCCGATCTGTCGTTGTCGACGGTGCACGTACTCGATCAAACCGGGAAGGCGATCGAACGAGGCAAGCCCACCGTTGTCGGTGGGCAGCGCACCACGCTGGCCGTCGCCCTGCCCGGCCTCGACCGCGGGAGCTACACGGTCGCATGGCGGGCGACATCGAGCGAGGACGGACACACAACCACCGGCTCCTTCGCCTTCGGCGTCGGTGTACAGCCGGTCGCGGCGGCAACGGCGCAGGGCGGGCGCGACCCGCTTCCGTCCACACTCTCCGTCGTCGGACGGTGGAGCTTCTACGCCGGGCTGATGGTGCTGCTGGGCGCAGCGGCCATGGTGCTGCTCGTCGACGCCGCTGCCGTTGTCCGATACCGTCGGCCGCTCCTCCTCGCGTGGTGCGTCGCCGCGGCGGGTGCCGGTGTGCTCGCGCTCGATCTCACCCGGACGACCGGCGTCGGGTTCTCGCGCCTGGTGTCGACCACCACTGGCGGCAAGCTCCTCGTCGAGGTGATCGCGGTCGCCGTTGCCGGCGGGGCCACGTGGATCGCCGTGCGCCGGCCGCAGCCCCGTACGTTCACGCTGCTCGGTCTGGCCGCGGCCGTCGCGCTGTTCGCCCGCGCTCGTGCCGGTCACGCCGCGGCTTCATCGGTACCCGCGTTCACGATCGCAACGCAGTGGGTGCACATGCTGGCCATCGGCGTCTGGCTCGGTGGGCTGCCCTGGTTGGTTGCCGCGTTGCGTTCGCAGCCCGCTGAAGCCGCCCCTCGCATCGCCCGCCGCTTCTCGTCGGTGGCTGCGATCGCGCTGGTCGGCGTCGTCATCTCCGGCACGCTGCGCTCGATCGACGAAGTCGGTTCGTGGTCGGGCCTCTTCGACACAAAGTTCGGCGTGACCCTGCTCATCAAGCTCGGGATCGTCACCTTGGTCCTCGCGCTGGCCGCGGCCAACCGTTTCCGTCACGTCGCCGAGGCCGGCCGCCGGCTGCGAGTATCAGCGACCGGCGAAGTGCTGATCGGGGCGGGCGTCCTGGTGGCAAGCGCGCTGCTGGCCGGCCTCACACCGTCGGCGTCGCTGGCCGCGGCCACCCCGCAGGTCACGCCGGTCGTGGTTACGGGAAGCGACTTCGCCACCACGATGCGCGTCCGTCTCACGGTTTCTCCCGGCACGGCCGGGCTCAATCGCTTCGTCGCTACCGTCACCGACTACGACACCAGTGATCCGGTGCCGGCGCGCACGGTCGCGCTTCGCTTCGCGGCTGAGGGACGGGCCGACATCCCCGCGGCAATCGTCGACCTGCGCCGCGCCGGTAATACGTGGGTGGCCACCAGTCCGGTACTGACCGTGGACGGGCGATGGTTGGTCACCACCGTGGTCCAGAGCGCGCGCGGCGGGACCGAGGTGCCACTCGTCCTCACAACCCGGCCGCCGTCGACGCGCGTGACCGCGCAACGCACACCCGGCCTGCCCACTATCTACACGATCACGACGGGGTCGAGGCAGGTGCAGGCCTACCTCGATCCGGGCAAGGTCGGCGCCAACGAAGTGCACTTCACGTTCGTCGACGCCGCCGGCCAGCCGGTCGACAGTGAGCTGGCCAGCATCACGGCGCGGAAGAGCGACGGCGACACCCGCACCCTCACGTTCCGGCGACTTGACACCGGACACTTCGTCGCCGACGCCGAACTCACCGCCGGACAGTGGCGCTTCAGCGCCACGACCGCGGACGGGTTCCGCACCTCGTTCCGCGAGACCATCCCGTAAGTCCTATCGTCCCAGCGTGCCGGCTCCCGAACCCGAGGTCGCGACAACGGCCCCGGCCCGGCTCAGCTACCTGCCGTGGATGGACGGCATGCGCGCCATCGCCGTCGGCGGCGTCATGGTGTTCCACGAGATCATCGTCCAACCCGGTCTGGGCCTGCACCGGGTCATCGGCGGCGGGTGGCACGGCGTCGACGTCTTCTTCGCCATCAGCGGCTTCCTGATCACCGCGCTGCTGTTGCGCGAAGCCCAGGATCTCGGACGCATCCGCTTCGGCGCGTTCTACGTGCGCCGGGCGCGGCGCCTGCTGCCGGCGTTGGTCACACTGCTGGTGGTGACCGCGGTGGGAGCGCTTCTGTTCCGCCAGGGCCGCGCCCGGGTCGAAACGCTCGAGCACGCCGCGGTCGCCCTCGCCTACGTCGCCAACTGGGCGCGGGCCGTCGGCAAGGACTTGCACGAGTTGAACCACACGTGGTCGCTGGCCGCCGAGGAGCAGTTCTATTTCTTGTGGCCGGCCCTCTTGACCGGCCTCCTGCTCCTCGCGCGGCGATTCCGGCACGCGGTCGTCGTCGGTGTCGGCCTGATCGCCGCGGCGGCGTTGCTCTGGCCGCACATCGCGACGCTTCGCGGTTGGACGTCGACGCGCATCTACTTCGGTCTCGACACGCGCTCCGGATCGATCGGTGTCGGGTCGCTGCTGGGTGCGCTGGCCGCGCTCGGCCACTTGCCGCGCGGACGCGCCTGGATCGTCGTGCGGCGCCTGGGCGCGCTGGTGGGGCTGCTCGGGCTGGCGCTCATCCTCCATGACGTCACCGTTGTTGAAGACGCGGCATCAGCGATCGGCATCGGCGCCGAGCAGGCGCGAAGCGCGACATACGGCCTCGTGGGCATCGCCACGACGCTGCTGATCTGGGAGTTCTTCGAGTCCGCGCCGCACCTGGGTCACCGGCTGCTGTCCTGGCCGCCCCTCGTTGCCATGGGCCGGATCTCCTACGGCCTCTACCTGTGGCACCTCGTGGTGGTGATCTCGGTCAACCCCGGTGACTTGCGTGGATGGCCGCTGGTGGCCATCCACGTCGCCGTCACGTTCGCGGCCGCCACCGCGTCGTGGCTCCTCATCGAGCGGCGCTTCCGCGCCGTTCGCCCCGCCCGCCCTTCATTCTCGAGGCAATAGCTGTCGTTTTCCGACAGCTATTGCCTCGAGAATCGTGGGTTAGACGCGGGCCATGCTGGCGAAGCGGGTGTAGTCCTCGTGGAAGACGAGTTGGGTGCGGCCGGTGGGGCCGTTGCGGTGCTTGGCCAGAAGGATCTCCGCAGTGGCGCGGTCGGCTGACTCCTCGTTGTAGACCTCGTCGCGGTAGATGAACATCACGACATCCGCATCCTGCTCGAGCGAGCCTGATTCACGAAGGTCGGCGAGCATGGGGCGCTTGTCGGCCCGCATCTCGAGGTTGCGGGAGAGCTGCGAGAGCGCGATGACGGGAACCTCGAGCTCGCGAGCGAGGATCTTGAGACCACGGCTGATCTCGCTGACCTCGACCTGCCGGTTCTCGGCCCGGTCGCGGCCCGACATGAGTTGGAGGTAGTCGATGATCACGAGACTGAGGCCGTCGCGGCTCTTCATCCGCCGGGCCTTGGTGCGGATGTCCATCACCGTGGTCATCGGGTTGTCGTCGATCATCAGCGGCGCTTCGCCAAGACGGCCGATGGCGTGACTGATCTTGGGCCAGTCGCTGTCGTGCAGCCGGCCGTTACGTACGCGACTGGACGGCACGCGCGCTTCGGAACACAACAGCCGCGACGTGATCTCGTGATGGCTCATCTCGAGTGAGAAGAACAGCACCGGCTTGTGCTCGTTCATCGCCGCGTGCGAGGCGATGTTGAGCGCGAAGCTCGTGTTGTGCACGAACACGTCGCCGGCCACGAAGTTGTGATCGTCGGGGACGGTGAGGTCGTAGACCTGCTCCTCCCCCATGTACTCGATGGCCGCGACTTCGTCCCATAGCACGTCGTCTCGCGCCAGGTCGCCGGTGGCGATCACCGCGTCGGTGCCGCCGCGAACCTCGCCCTCGGCGGCGCGAGCGGCCTGCGACCACACCGAGGCCGGGACCGTGGCCTTGGTGAGCATGCGCCGGCCCATACCGGTGAGCCCGAGTGCGGCGTCCTCTTGCCCGAGGATGCCGATCTCGACAATGAAGCGGCGCACGTCGTCGGCGCCGGTCAGCTCGATCTCGAACGAGCGGCGCAGGTGCCCGCGGTGCGATGTTGTCTTCTCGCGCACGCGTGCGTTGAGGCCGAAGCGGACGAGCAGATGCTGCACGCCGAGCACCAACGCCTTTGACGGACTACGGAGCGATACCCGCCCGTGGCCCGCGGCCGACCACGCCGCGACACCGTGCATGGCGAACAGCCGGTTGAGGAACAGCGCGATTTGCCGGCGGGGCAGGCGGTAGACGGCGGCGGGCAACGTGCGCTCGGCTGGGCGCCAGCTGCACAAACCGTGGTCGACGAGAACATCGCGGAGACGGCCGGTGGACCACGACACCAGCCGGTACGCCGACGGCCGGTCGTCGGTAATCGCGGTGGCCCGCTCGGGCAGCACATCGGCGCCGAGCGCGTGCGCGGTCGCCACGATGTCGTCGAGGACCGCTGGCGACGGCGGCGTGATTCGTGGGCCGTCGCAGACGAGGTAGCCGAGCATGGCCACCTCGGCATCAGGCAGCGCGTCGGTACCGAACACGGGTAGCCGCCTTGGGACCGCCACCGGCGTGCCGACAGCCAACTCACCGAGCGGTCGCCATCCCTCTTGTGTGAGGAACGGATGGGTGATCGTGGTGCGGACTTCGCGGCCCGAGCGCGTACGGACCCGGAAGATGGGCTTGACCCCGTCGTCGACAAAGGCGGACGGCCGCCGGCGCTGGAGTCGGCGATCGGCGCCGAGCGACACGACCATGACATCGCGGCCGGTGCGGCCCCGTTCGTAGACCTCGGCCGCGGTGCGTACCGCACCGGTGGCGGCGTCGACGATGGGCGTGTCCCACGCCACGCACTTCCCCATCGACGGTCGCGCACCCACGATGATGAGATTGGACGGTTGCAGGCCGGACAGCCTTTCGTCAAGGTCGACGAAGCCTGTGGGCACGCCGGTGATGGACTCACCGCGGTCGAACAGCGCCTCGAGGTTGTCCAGCGCCTCGGACAAGAGTTCGCGTAGCGGGCGGACCGTGTCGGTGACCCTGCGCTGGGCGACGCCGAATATGAGCGTCTCGGCCCGGTCGACCGCGGCGGTGACGTCCTCGGGTAACTCGTAACCGATCTCGGCGATCTCGCCCGCGGCGGCAATCAGCTTCCTGAGCTGTGAGTGCTCCTCGACGATCCGGGCGTAGCGGGCGGCGTTCGAGGTGGCCGGTGTGCCCGCCTGCAACGAGATCAGCGTCGACGCGCCACCGATCGCCTCGAGGAGGCCGGCGCGCCGCAACTCGTCGGCCACGGTGACCGGGTCGGCCGGTTCGCCCTGGCCGTAGAGCGAGTGCACCGCCTCGAACACGTGCGCGTGAGCCGGCTTGTAGAAATCCTCCGCCGAACACAGCTCGATCGCCGCCGCGATCGCATCACGCGAAAGCAACATGGCGCCGAGCAGCGACTCCTCGGCTTGCAGGTCGTGCGGGGGGACTCGTCCCCCACCCCCTGGGCCTCGGCGGCGGCGAGCGTCGTCGATGGACTGGACCACTAGGCCACCCACCCTTCCCGACGATGCCTGTGGGGCGCTAGAGGACAAGCCAAGTAAGTCAGGGGATATGTCGCCTGGTTGTCCCCACTTCGTCCCTCGAACATTGGTTCGAGGATACGAACCGGGTGTGACAGCTACTCCGAGACGACCTCGACGGTGAGGCGGAACTCGACGTCGGCGTGGAGTTTGACCGGCACTTCGTGCACGCCGAGGCTGCGGATGGGGTCATCCAGGTGCAGCCGGCGGCGGTCGAGCGCGATGCCGGTTTGCGCTTCTGCGGCTTCGGCGACGTCGGAGGTGGTGATCGATCCGAACAACCGGCCATCAGCGCCAGCGCGTGCCGCGACGCGGATCACCGTGGGGACCAACGTGCGCGCCACGGACTCCGCGGCCTCACGGTCGGCGGTGTCGCGGACATCCCTCGACCGACGCATCGACGCGGCCTGGGCCTGTACGCCCTTGGTCGCCAGGAGTGCCTGGCCTTTGGGAATGAGGAAGTTACGACCGAAACCGTCGGCTACATCGACGATGTCGCCCTTCTTGCCGACGTTGTCGACATCGGCGCGCAGCACGACTCTCACGCCGACTCCTCGACATCGGGCACGATGTCGATCTCGTCATCGGGCACGATGTCGGCCAGCGTCGTCTCGCCGTCGTCATCGGCAAGACCGACAGCGACAACGTCGACCTCCGCCGCGTCGTCACGCCGCGGGCCACGATCGCCGCGAGGCGGGCCGCCGGAGCCACGCGGACCCCGACCGGGACCACGCTCGCTCACCGTGCGCTGCGTGTAGGGAAGCAGCGCCAGCTCACGCGCCGTCTTGATGGCGACCGCGACTTCGCGTTGATGCTGCTGACAGTTGCCGGTGACGCGCCGGGCGCGGATCTTGCCCCGGTCGCTCAGAAAACGGCGCAGCAGGTTGGCGTCCTTGTAATCGACCCAGGCGATGTGGTCCTTGCAGAAGATGCAGGGCCGCTTCTTCCCGCCTCGGCGGCCCAGATCCTTGGGTCCGCGTTTCTGACGGTCGCGGTCGCGGTCGCGATCGCTGCTTCGTCCGGCCACTAGAAGGGCTCCTCGTCGTATGCGGGCGGTTCGTTGTCAGCGGGGCGCGAGCCGCCACCGCCGACGGGCGCGGGCGCGCCGTCTTCGGGCGAGCGGCGCTCGTTGCGCTTCACTTCGGCGGTTGCCCAGCGCAGGCTCGGTCCGATCTCATCGGCGACGACCTCGATCACCGAGCGCTTGTCGCCCTCCTGGGTTTGCCATGACCGCTGCTCGAGGCGTCCGGTGACGATGACCCGAGAACCCTTGGCCAGCGACTCGCTGGCGTTCTCGGCCATCTCCCGCCAGCACACGACGTTGAAGAAGGAAACCGCTTCCTCCCACTCGTTGGTCTGACGGTTCTGCCAGCGGCGGTTGACGGCCAACCCGAAGTTGGCGGTCGCCTGCCCGCTCGGCGTGAACCGAAGCTCAGGATCGCGGGTGATGTTGCCCACGAGGGTGACGGTGTTTCCGTTCGACATTGATCACGCTCCAATCGCGTCTGGCGTTGCGGTGCCTGCGTCCCGCTGTGTTCTGTCCGGCTCGGGGGTAGCCCGGGGCCGGCGAGTGGGCGCGGCCAGCGCCTCCTTGGGCAGGCGAATCACTTTGTGGCGGAGTACCTCGTCCGCGAGCAACAGCATCCGGTCCAGGTCGGCCAGCGGCGGCGGCTCGGACGAGACGTGCAGGAGCGCGTAGTAGCCCTCCCACCGGTGGTCGAGCTCGTAGGCGAACCGGCGCTTGCCCCACCGGTCGACGCCGTTGACCGTGGCGCCCTTCTCGGTGAGGAGCTTGGTAGCCCGCTCAACCGACGCCTGGATCGCGTCGTCCTCCAGGCTGGCGTCGATGATTATCACTACTTCGTACGGCCGCATGTGCGGTCGCTCACCTCCCTCTGGACCCGCGCCGAAGCGTCGGGGCCCCCGCACACGTCAGCGCCGGGAGCAGGGTTCGATTGGAACTTGGCAATAGTAGTCGGGCACAGCACGCTCTCCACCAGCCGCAGTATGGCGCCCGGGTGTAACAGCCCGATAGAGGCAATTAGCCGCGTCGAGCGCGAGATGCGGTCCCGTCCCCCGTTCGCTACGCAAGTGACCGGCGAACCTTCCCGCTTGGAGTACAAACCCGCGCTCGACGGCCTGCGTGGCCTCGCCGTCGCGGCCGTACTCGTGTTCCACCAGGGATACGCGTGGGCAAAAGGCGGCTTCCTCGGGGTCTCGCTGTTCTTCACCCTCTCCGGCTTCCTCATCACCCGCCTGCTCCTCGCCGAGCACGACGCGACCGGACGGATCCGCCTGCGCACGTTCTGGACCAGGCGGGCGCGGCGCCTCGTGCCCGCGTCGCTCATCGCGCTCGGGCTCGCCATCGTCGTGACCGGGACCCTGCCGCTCGCCGAGCGCGCAGACGTCCTCGGCGACATCCGTTCTGCCCTGGCCAATGTCGCCAACTGGCGGTTCATCCAGCGAGACATCAGCTACAACGACCTGCTGGCCATCCCCTCGCCGGTCGAGCACTACTGGTCGCTGGCGATCGAGGAGCAGTTCTACCTGGTCTTCCCGGTCCTGGCCCTGCTGGCCCTGCGCCGGTCACGACGAGCGTTCGCGGTCGCGCTCGGAGCGATCGTCGCCGGGGCCCTCGCGGTGCAGCTGGTGGTGCATGACACGAACCGCGTGTACTTCGGGTCCGACGCCCGAGCCGCCGAACTCGCGGTCGGCGGCCTGTTGGCGCTCGCGCTCGCTCGACTCGTGCAACTACGAGCGCCGCACCGGCGCCTGACCGACGCGGCGGGGTGGTCGGCCCTCGTACTCATCGGGACGACGTGGTGGGTGGCCGAACATGCCAACCCTGTCCTCTACCGCGGCGGGCTGGCCGCGCTGGCGCCGGTTTCCGCCCTCTTGATCTTCGCGGCCATGGAAGGCGGGACGCTCACACGCGCACTCTGCTGGCGGCCGCTCGTAGCGCTCGGGCGGGTGAGCTACGGGGTTTACCTCTTCCACTTTCCGCTGTTCCTCCTCCTGTCCGAGGACCGCACGGGCTGGCAGGGACACGGACTCTTCGTCGTGCGAGCGACGGCGACCCTCGCCGTCGCCGTTGTGTCGTACGCGCTGATCGAGATGCCGGTGCGCCGCTCGCTCGCTCCAAGCAGATGGGTGAGGCCCCTCGCGCTCGCGATGGGCGTCACCGCGGTGATCACCGCATCGCTCGTCGTGCCCGGTCAGGGCGCTGGCACTGGAACGACCGAGGTGCAGGTCATCGCCGCGCCGGCACCGGACGCGACCACACCGGCCACACCGACCGTGGCGCCCACAACCGCCGGGCTAGCGCCGGCCGCCGCGCTGGCGGTAGCGCCGTCCTCCTCGCCGGCGCGGGCGGGCGCGGTCAGCGCTTCAGCGCCACGGCCGACGACAGCACCAGGGGCGGCGGCTCCCGTCCCTCGTCCGCCTCGGATCGTCGTGGTCGGTGACTCGACGGCCCGCGCCAACGGAACCGGCCTGGCCGAATGGGGCGCGCGCACCGGCCGCCTGGACGTCACAACCGTGTTCCTCAACGGCTGTGCACTCGCGCCCGGGATTCGGGCCAAAGTCCGGGAGGGCTTCGAAACGCCGACACGGCCGTGCGACGTCTTCGCACAAGCGGTGGCGGCGGCTGCGAGCGTCGAGGCCGATGCCATCGTCGTGTTCATCGGATCACCGCAGCTCTTCGACCTGAAGTTCGACGGCTCATCGAGCTGGCACGGGATGGGCGAAGCGATAGTCGACGATGCGTACGACGCAGCGCTCCGAAGGAACCTCAGCCTCCTGACCGGCGCTGGCATCCCCGTGCTCTGGGCCAGCGTTCCCCTCCCGAATTGGTATCTGGAGGGGTGGCAGGTGCTGCCTGGCGTGTCCGCCCCTGGCGTCGGGGGCTCGACGATGAACAATCCTGCGCGAACACGTCGTCTCAATGACCTCGATAGCGAGATCGTGCCGACGAGCAACCGGGCGACGCGGTTCGCCTACGCCGAGACGCTCAGCAACCCAGACGGGAGCGTTGACCCGCAGCTGCGTCCCGACGGACTGCATCTCTCCTCAGAAGGGGTCGCGAAGATCGCTGACCGGTGGCTCTACGACCAGCTAGCGGCGGCGTATCGACAGGTCACAGGTCCAACGACGGCCGCGCACTTCTGGTCTCGGCCCTAGTAGAGCGCGCTCAGCAGCCTGCGGTGCCGAGAGTGAGATTGGCGTTGGGGCCCACGCCGAGCCGGCCGAGTCCGCCCTTAGGAACCTCGAGCGCGTACTTGAAGCGGCCGCTCGCGTTCACGCGCGGACAGGTGGGCAGGTCGCCACACGGGTCCATGTCCGCGCTCGACAGGAACTTTCCGTCCGCGTCGAACCAGGCGACGGAGAGGGCGATGGGCACCTTGCGGTTGTGGAAGACCGCCTGGCGGGGGTCGATGGCCGCGGGAAAAGCGAACACCATCGCGTCGAGGCCGCCGAGGTCGTGCCGACCCATCATCCCTTGTTGGCGCTGGGAGTCGGTGGCCGCCAGGAGCGCGCAGAAGTCGTCGGTCACCGACCCGTGCTGGATCGAGATTGCGACGGTGTCGAAGCCGGCCACGCCTTGGCGCGCCGCGACCGAGGGATCATCGGGTCCATTAGCACCGACGGCCAGGAACACGAAGAACGCGACGAGCAGCGACCCGCCGATGAGCCACCACAGAAACCGCACACCCCCCTCGGTGTCGAGCGCGGTGGCAAGTCGGGTCACGCGCTCTTGCTAGCACCTCCGCTGCCGTACAGACCAAGCAGCGCGGACGCCTCTTCCGAAAGGTGGTACGTCTCGGCCTCCGAGGGGAACCGTCGGGAACGCACATCGCTGGCGTAGGTACTCATCGCGGCGACGGCGTCGTCCTTGAGCGACGCGTACCGGCGAACGAACTTGGGGCGGACCCGGTCTTCGATGCCCAGCAGATCATGGAACACGAGCACCTGCCCGTCGCATGCGGATCCGGCGCCGATGCCGATGGTGGGCACGGCGACGGCTTCGGTCACCAGCCTGGCCACCGCATCGGGCACCGCCTCGAGGACGATGGCGAAGCACCCGGCCTCGGCGAGGGCGATGGCGTCCTCGACCATCAGCGTGGCGGCGTCGGCCTGCTTGCCCTGCACCTTGAAGCCGCCGATCGTGTGGATCGACTGCGGCGTGAGTCCCAGGTGACCCATCACCGGTACCTCGGCGTCGAGGATGGCGTGGATCATCGGCAGGCGCTTTGCCCCGCCCTCGAGCTTCACCGCCTGGGCGCCGGCGCGGACAAGGGTGGCCGCATTGCGGACGGTGTCCTCAACGCTCACGTGGTAGCTGAGCCACGGCAGGTCACCGACGATGAGCGGGCGCGGGCGGGCTCGGGCGACCGCCGCGGTGTGATGCGCCATGTCCTCGATCGTGACCTGGAGCGTGTCGTCGTAGCCGAGCACCACCATCGCCAGCGAGTCGCCCACGAGGATCATGTCGACGCCGGCTTCATCGGCGATGCGAGCGCCGGGGGCGTCATAGGCCGTGACCATCACCAATGGCTCGCCGCCCTTGCTGGCGCGAATGTCAGGAACGGTGACCGACGTCGTAGCAGCAGGCATAACGCCCTCCTCCCCGTCCAGCGCCACATGGCTGCCGGCGGTAAGGAGAAGTGTAGCTTCACCCCGGTGATGCGCGTTTGCGAGAACTGCGCTGGAGAAGACGACGACCTCGCGCTCGTCCGACGCACCTACGTCGTGCCCGAGGCCTGGGATACGCCCGGGTCGTCCACAACGCTGGAAGAGCCCGAGTTGTGGTGCTTCTCGTGCCGCTCGCAGTACCCCCACGAGCCGTCCGACTAGATCGCCGGCTTAGTTCCGGCGCCGTCTCTTGGTCGTCGTCGTTCGATCGTCGGGAATCGTGCGCGGCGGCCGGGTTGGTGCGGTCTGCCAGGTCGGTTGGTCGGTCGGCATCGGACCGCCCGGGAGTGTGGTGGGCGGCAGGCTCGAGCGCGTCGTGATCGGGCCGGGGCTCGTCGTTGAGGACGAGATCTCGTACTTGATCCGGTCGCCCTTGAGAACCTCGCCGGGGAACTCCCGCACGTCGGGGAACGAGCCCAACGTCATGTTCCGGGTCGCCGCCTGCATGAAGCGTTTGAAGATCGTCGCCGGGAAGCCGCTGCCGGTCACCTTCTGACCGCGCACGTCATCCATGTGGTGGCTCGCGCCCTCCGGGAATCCCATCCACACCGCGGCAGACAGCTTGGTGGTCGAGCCGACGAACCAGGCGTCTCCGAAGTCGTTGGTCGTTCCGGTCTTGCCCACCAGCGAACCGATCTTGCTGAACGACGCGCCGGTACCCGACCCGCGCTCGACGACCTGGCGCAGGACGAAGTTGACGACGTCGGCCTGCTTGGTGGTCAACACCCGCTTGCGGTCGGGCTTGGCCGGTGCCTTGTAGAGCACGCTGCCGTCGGGCCCCTTCACTTCCAGAATCGTGCGCGGCTCCACCCGTTCACCGCGGTTGCCGAATGTGGAGAACGCCGAGGCCATCTCCATGGGTGACACGTCGGCGGTTCCCAGCACGAGCGAGTTGACCGCCGGCAGCGGTGACTTCACGCCAAGCTGCTCGGCCATCGACTTGAGCTTGCTGGCGCCGAGCGTGACGACGGCCTGCGCGTACACCGTGTTGACCGAGTTGCGCGTGGCGTCGATGAGGTTGACCTCGCCGCCGTAGTCCTTGTCTTCGTAGTTCTTCACCGGCCAGTCCTTGCCATTGTCGGCCTTCGGCAAGATGATCTTGGGCGGCGCGGGAAACGCCGACTCGACTGTGTAGTTCTGGCGCACCGCCTCGGCGAGCAGGAACGGCTTGAACGTCGAGCCCGCCTGACGTCCGAGGCCGCCGCCCCCCCGGCCGACGGCCAGGTTTACCTGCGACTCCTTTACGTCGCGACCGCCCACCATCGCCTTGATGTTGCCGTTCTCGTCGACGGCGACCAGCGCGCCAGCGGGATCGGTCTCGGGCTGGTCGAGCGTCTTGTAGACCGCGTCGTACGCCTGCGTCTGCATGCGGCGGTCGAGCGTGGTCTTGACGACGAGCCCGCCGCCGAAGACCGCGGACCCGCCGTAGTCCCGCTCGAGTTGCCGCCGGACGTAGTCGACGAAATAGCCGGTGCTCTTCTCGTCGACAATCTTGGGCTCGAGCTTGCCCTGATCGATCACGTACCCCCCGGGTTGGCTCGTGGGGAACGGAATGGCGTCGACCTCGGCCACGTCGGCATCCGAGATCATCCCGGCGCGCCGCATCGCCACCAGCGTGTTGTGACGGCGGCTGCGCGCCACCTCCGGCGCCACCAACGCGTCGGCGACCTGCGGCGCACGAATCAGTCCGGCCAGGTAGGCGGCCTCCTTCAAACCCAGACCTTCGACGTCCTTACCGAAGTACGCGCGCGACGCCGCCTCGACGCCGTACGCGCCGCGGCCGAAGTAGATCGTGTTGAGGTAGCGCTCGAGGATTTCGCGTTTGCTGAGCTTGCGTTCGACCTTGATCGACAGCGCCGCCTCACGAATCTTGCGGGAGATCGTGCGCTCCGACTGCGTGTAGGTGTTCTTCACGTACTGCTGCGTGATGGTCGACCCGCCTTGGAGCGCGCCGCGGTTGCGAAGGTCGTTCCAAAACGCGTGGGCGATGCCCACAGGGTCGATCCCGCTGTGGCGAAAGAAGTTCTTGTCCTCCGAGGCCAGGACGGCTTGCTGCACGACCGTCGGCACCTGCGAGAGCTTCACGTTGACGCGGTCCTCCGTTGCGGTCAGTGAAGCGAGCCGCGCGCCGGTGACATCGGTGAGAAACGTGGTCTGTTGGGGGACGTCGGTCGTCGGGAGCGGGACGCGGATCATCACGTACGCGGCGGCGGCCAGCCCAGTGAAGCCGAGGAACACCGCGAAGAACAGCGCTCGGCGGTGCCGCCACGCCCAGCTCCGGCGCTGAACGGGGCGGCGTCCACGGGGTTTAGCGGGCATTGGAAACCGGGCCAGTCAGTACGGAACCTCAGTGCAGGCGAACGACGGACACTACCAACCACCCCACGCTCACCACCGTCGCCAGGGCGGCGACCGTCCCGGTCACGGCCGGATGACCGACCGCCGGGACGCCCTCGTCCGGCTCGGCGACGTCCGCCGACCAGGCGAACTCACCGCCGCGACGGAAGAGGACGACCAGCGCGACCAGCCCCCCCGTAGCCAGCGCTCGCAGGGCGCCGGTGTCGTACGCGTCGAGGCCGCCCGCGCCGGTGAAGTCCCAGGTGCTCGGGGCGATCACGAGCCACGCGGCCAGAACCCACGCGGTGGGGCGCCCGCCGTCGAACCGCGCGCCGCCTCCAAGCCGAAACGCCAGCGCCACGGCGACCACCGCGAGCACTACCCCGGTCGACGAGCTCACCGCGGTGAGTTCGCGCCCGGCCAAGAGGTTGGCCAGCACGACGGCGCCGGGCAGTCCGCACACGGCAGCGACGCGCGCGTCCAGTGCGGCAGCGAGCACCGCGCCGGTGGCGAGGAGCAACCCGGCGGGACCGGCACCGGCGGCCGTCGCCACCACCGCCAGGCCGCCCAGGGCGACCGTTGGCCGGTGCAGCAGCGCACTGCCCGCCGCCAGCGTCCCCCATCCGAGAATGAGCGCGAGTGGCGGAAGCGCGGGCGCGGCCAGCAGGGCGGCGAGGAGAACCGGGGCCAGCACCGCCCGCTCCGCCCGGCTGCGATGGTCCACCGCGACCAGCACCAACGCGGCACCAGCCAGCACCACCGCAGCAGAGGGGCGATCGGCGATCGCGAGACGCACGCGATCAGCCACCAGCGAGCCTGCGGTCAAGCCGGTCACGACGCCGGCCAAACCGATCGCCATCGCCAGCAGCGGGACGGAACGCCCGCGCTCGTGTATGTCCGCGAAGAGCGCCAGCAGCGCCAGCACGCCCAGCACCGCTCCCAGCGGCGCGGCGTTGCCCCCTCGTGCCGCCTCGGCAACCGCGAGCGGAAGCACGAGGAGCGCGACGACCCCGGTCAGCCCCGGCGTGCCGGCCACCGGAAGCGGTGGGGCAGCGGCCAGGATCGCCGTGCCGGCGGCGACGGCAGCCGAAAGGGGTGGGAAGCGGGTGCTGTGGGCAAGCGCGACGCCGATCCAGGCGGCGGCGACACCGGCACCGGTCACCGGCCACCACCACCGGTTCACCGCGATGGCGGTACGTGCGTTGCGCTGGGTGATCATCCGGGCAACGCCAAGGCCACGGCCAGGACGCCGGCGACGACACCCAGCCGGCGGCGGCGACCGACGGGGCGCCGGGCGACAGCAAACGCAAGGAGGGCGCCAACGATTCCGGCGCCAAGCCGGATCGCCAGGCGGGTCGTCGAGGTTCCGGCCGGGCCGGACGCGACGACACCGGCGGCCAGTCCGAATGCCAGCGCCGGTGGCCCCGGCGGTGCGACGCAGATGAGCGCGGTAGCCGCCGCACCCGCGGACGCCGCGCCCGTCCACGGCGCCACGGCTATGGCCGGGCCGAGCACTCCCTGCGCGCCGGCCACCGCGGCAAGGCCGCTCGACCCCCACCGCAGCAGGACCGCGGTGAAGGCCGCGGCGGCTACGGCCGTCGAGGTCACCTCGAGCGACGCCAGCCCGAGCAGCGCGACTACGACGAACGCGTCGCCACTGGTGGTGAGAAGGAGCGCGGCCGCGGCGCCGGTGGCGCCCAGCTTCAGGAGCTCGACGCCGTTGGCCCGCCGAGCGTGAAGGTACGCGCCAGGTGATTCCACGAGCACTCGGGGCACACCTCCACGACATAGCACGTGTTCACCGTTGATTTGCGGGCGAAGACCGTTAGTTCCTTCTTTGTTGTCACACAGCGGCCGTGGGCCGGTAGCCGGGGTCCGAAGACGTACGAGACGTGGACCACGTCCGCGGTCTCGCAGATTGGGCACTCCTCGTCGGTGGGCTGGCCCACCTGGCGGGCGGCCCGCACCAACTCAGGGTGTGCGTCGCACACCTCCGGACGACCCAGCCGGCCCTTGCGGAACTCCGAGATGATCGCGTTCTTGGCCAGCCGGTAGTCGACGTCACCCCGGCGTTCGCTACCGGAAGGACCCCCACCGCGGAGCGCCTCAGGCCGAAAGCTCACCGCTGCGAAGGGTAGCCCTCTATTCATTGCGTCGGACGACCCTCCGCTTCGCTCCGGGAGTCGCCCTCCGCGGTGCGGCGGGGGACCCCCAGCCCCCGCCGCCTCCCTCCACGCCTCACGACCCTCCGCTTCGCTCCGGGAGTCGCCCTCCGCGGTGCGGCGGGGGACCCCCAGCCCCCGCCGCCTCCCTCCACGCCTCACGACCCTCCGCTTCGCTCCGGGAGTCGCCCTCCGCGGTGCGGCGGGGGACCCCCAGCCCCCGCCGCCTCCCTCCACGCCTCACGACCCTCCGCTTCGCTCCGGGAGTCGCCCTCCGCGGTGCGGCGGGGGACCCCCAGCCCCCGCCGCCTCCCTTCACGCCTCATGACAGGTCTGTCATCGTCACCCAGCATCGTGCTTAGCCGATATATCGAGCCGATATATCGGCTAAGGTGAGCAACGTGTTGGAACTGGCCATCCTGGGGCTCCTGAAAGAGCAGGATCTCCACGGCTACGAGTTGAAGAAGCGCCTCAGCGAGACGCTGGGTGCGCTGTCGAGCGTGTCATTCGGGTCGCTCTACCCCGCCTTGGGACGGCTGGAGCGGGCCGGCGCCGTCGCGGCGACCACCGCCACCGATCCCACGCCGCCCGTGCCGATGACTGGTTCGCTTGGTGGTGAGCTGGCCGCGTATCGCGCCACCCGCCGGCCGCCGCGGCAGGGTGGGCGGAGCAAGAAGGTGTACCGGATCACGTCGCGTGGCGAAGAGCTCTTCACCGAACTCCTCGCTGCCGACAACGCCGTCGCCGACGACGACCGCCTCTTCAATCTGCGCGTCGCCTTTGCTCGTTTCCTCCCGCCCGATCAGCGGGTCGGCATGTTCGAACGACGCCGAGCCCTCCTCGTTGAGCGCCTTCGCCGGGCGCGCGGCACCCGCCAGCGCGATGCCTACGCGGAGTCCCTCGCCAAGCGCGACACCGAACTCACTGAACACGACATCTCGTGGCTCGACCGGTTGCTGGCCGCCGAGCGCACCCCCAAAGGAAAGGCACGACCATGAAGAAGGTACGAGTCGCTATCGCTGGTGTCGGCAACTGCGCTAGTTCGCTGGTGCAGGGCGTCGAGTACTACCGCGACGCCGACCCCACCGAGTCGGTCCCGGGCCTCATGCATGTCGAGTTGGGCGGCTACCACGTGGGCGACGTCGAGTTCGTAGCCGCCTTCGACGTCGACGCCACCAAGGTCGGCATCGACCTCGGGAAGGCGGTCTTCGCCGGCCTCAACAACACGATCAAGTTCTCCGAGGTGCCCCAGCTCGGCGTCACCGTGCAGCGGGCGCCCACGCTCGACGGGTTCGGCGAGTTCTACCGCGAGGTCGCCGAGGAGTCACCGCTGCCCCAGATCGATGTCACTGAGGCGCTGCGCGCCGCGGCGCCGACGTGCTCGTGTCCTACCTCCCGGTTGGTTCTGAGCTGGCCCAGAAGTACTACGCGCAAGCGTGCATCGACGCGGGCGTGGCGTTCGTCAACGCCATTCCCGTGTTCATTGCGAGCGACCCTGAATGGGCCGAGAAGTTCGCGGTGGCGGGGGTGCCGATCGTTGGCGACGACATCAAGTCTCAGGTCGGCGCCACGATCGTGCACCGAACTCTGGCCCGGCTCTTCGAGGACCGCGGCACCACGATCGACCACACGTATCAGCTCAACTTCGGCGGGAATATGGACTTCATGAACATGCTCGAGCGGTCGCGGCTCAAGTCCAAGAAGATCAGCAAGACCCAGTCGGTCACGAGCCAGATCGACCAAGGGATCAGCGACCGCGACGTACACATCGGCCCGTCCGACCACGTACCGTGGCTCGAGGACCGCAAGTGGGCGCTCATCCGTCTCGAGGGCCGCAACTTCGGGGATGTGCCGTTGACCGTCGAGCTCAAGCTCGAGGTCCACGACTCGCCGAACTCAGCCGGCGTCATCATCGATGCAGTGCGCTGCGCGAAGGTCGCCATGGATCGCGGCATCGGCGGGCCGCTTCTCGGGCCGTCGGCCTACTTCATGAAGTCGCCGCCCGTGCAGTACCGCGACGAAGAGGCGCGTCAGATGGTGCAGGAGTTCGCGGCGGGCCAGTAGGCCTACGGGGGCGGACGCCAGAAACTCAGGGCAACGCGTATTTGAGCGCGTGGCCGCGGACGATGAAGCCGTTGATCAGCGAGAACTTCATCGTCAGCACGCCGATCTCGTTGAACATCAAGGTGCACGGCGTGAGGTCGGTAAGGCGGGCGACGTCGATGCCCTCGACGCAGTTGGCGAAGTGGTGCTGGCCGCCCATGAGGTGGCCCATCTCGTGCGCGGTCGTCTTGGCCGCGAAGCCGGGCACCAGTTCCTCGCCGGCCCCGGCCGCTTCGGCCACCATGAATGCGCGAGCTGCATCGGCGACACCGCTGATGCAGTCGGCCTGACCCGCCACCGCGCTGATGCCCAGCGCGGCGATGTCCTTGTCGGTGATGATCAGCACGAGGTCGGAGCCAGCCGGGCGGTGCCCGCCGAAATGCCGGCGGGCGGCAGTGATGATGTCGCCCGACTCGACGCTGGTGAAGGTCATCGGCTCGTAGCCGTACCCACGGACGACGATGCCCAGCGGCGCGTACGAGACGGCAACCTTCTGCAGCGTGGTTTCTGCCTTCGCCTGATCGACCCCGTCGAGAATGACGTAGACGTCAAGCGAGACCGGTCGACCGTCGTCACCGACGATCGGCGTGCCGGCGACATCGGGGACCCCAGGAATGGCGATGGCCTTGATGGCGGCAACGGAGTCGCTGCTGCACAGCGGCGGGTCGTTGTCGACCTCGGCGTCCTCGGGCAACAAGCGGGCCACCGCCTGGTAACCACCGCCGCCCGGCGCGATCACCGCCTGAGTGGCGACGTCGTAGCGACCGGGAGGCGGTGAGTCGAGGACGACGCGTTCGGTCGACCCGAGTGTCGAACTGCTCGCGACGACGGTTCCTGCCGAGTCGTAGACCCAGAGCGCGAGTTGATCCGAGGCGACACTCGGATCGACGACGATTTCCACGTGACGGCCGGCGGCGTCGATGTCGACGTCGGTGTGGTCGCACAGCGGCTCCTGCTTGAGCTCCGGCACGACGGGCGCCAGGCAGTCGGCCGGATTGGTGATCCCGACACTGCCGGCCCAGGCGACCGTGGGATTCAACGCGTTGAGGGTGCCGGGCTGGCGGTAGACCGCGTCGGCGGGCGACACAAACCTGAGGGCGGTGGCGAGGAGCGCGACAGCCACAACCACCCGCAAGCGCATAGTGCCTAATTCGTCCTAGTACGCGGGTTCTCCTGCCTGCCGGTCAGCCGCCGGGGATCGCCCCGATCGGGCGAAGAGAGTCAACCGCGATGTCGGACCAGGGTGGTGACGAGACGAAGTGTGACCACTAGCGCCCGGTGGTCACTCACCGGCAACGCGACGGTCTCGGCCGACTCGACGTCCAGTCCGGCCACCGCAACGTGGTCGATACGCCGCTGGGGCCGCCGCACCGGCCAGGTTGGTCCGGCGACGGCCAGCGCGAACGACGCTAGGTGCGGGCGATCGTGGTTCAGATCCCCCAGCAACACGTGCGGGCCCGGGCGACCCGTGAGCGCGGCGGCCGCGGCCGCGAGTTGCCCGGCGTGCTGGTCGGCACCCACCGAGAGGTGGGTCACCGCGAACGACACCTCGCCAACGCGAGCGAGGAGTCCCGCTCGGGGCTCCCGTCCGCCGCGACCCGGGAGCGGAATGCACTCCACGTCGATCGGCAATTCGCGGGCGAGCAACGCGTTCCCGTACTGCCCTCCGTCGACCGACACCGCCGGGCCGAACACGCCGTAAAGCCCCGTCGCCTCGGCGATCACCGCCACCAGGTCGGCGCCATGGGAACGGGCCAGCCCGACATCGACCTCTTGGAGGCCGAGGACGTCGGCGTTTAGCGCCGCGCAGGCGTGCCCGAGGCGGGCGAGATCCACCCGCCCGTCGCCGCCGCGACCGTGCTGGATATTGAAGGTGGCCACCCTGAGACTGCGCATCGGCAAAGATTCTCCCCGTGCCGACGGACAACGCCGCAGCATGGGACCGCCACTCGGCCGCGTACCAGGCTGGCGCCCGGCTGCCGACCGACGTCGCCCACTACGGGCCCGACATCGGCACCGAGGCCGAATTCCGCCTGCTGGGCGACCTCAAGGGCAAGCGGGTCCTCGAGTTGGGCTGCGGCGGCGCTCAGTGTTCGATCGCCTTCGCCAAGCAGGGGGCGATCGCCATCGGCGTCGACTTCTCCGGTGAGCAGCTCGCCTTCGCCCGCCGGCTGTGCGACAAGGAGGGCGTCAAGGTCGAGCTGCACCAGGGTGATCTGGCCGACCTGGCGTTTCTTCGGGCCGATTCCATCGATGTCGCCTACAGCGCGTACGCCCTCGGCTACGTGGAGGACCTGGGCCGTGTGTTCCGCCAGGTGCACCGGGTGCTGAAGACCGGCGCGCCGCTGGTGCTCAGCGTTCCCCACCCGGCCTACGACATGATCGACGACGACGACGCGGAAGAGCCGCTACTCATCCGCCGCTCGTACTTCGACCAGACCCCAATCGAGTACGAGTGGAACGGCGTCGGGTTCACCGACTACCACCACACGCTCAGCGATCTGTTCATGGGCCTGACCCGTACCAGCTACCGCGTCGACACGATCCTCGAACCCGAGCCCCACCCCAGCGGACCCCGCAGCCAGCACTGGCGCGAGGCCTTCCGCATGATCCCCCGTACCCTGATCATCCGGGCGCGGAAGGAAGGCAACTAGCTCAGGGCGCGCGCTTCACCCAGTCGGCGTAACTCGATGCGAACAGCGCGGGCATGCCACCGGTGTGGAGAAAGACGACACGCTGGTCGGCGGCGATGCGGTCGTCGCGGCGCGCAGTCATGAGGCCGGCCATGGCTTTGCCCGAGTACACCGGATCGAGGACCAGGCCCTCCATGCGGGCGACCAAGTCGACCGCCTCGCGGCCGTCATCGGTGGGTGCGCCGTAACCGGCGCCGAAGTGGTTGTGATCGATTTGGACCACGCCGATTGGGTCTGGTCGACCGACGAGCGCGGCGGCCTCGATCGCCTTGGCTGGAATCTGCTCGTCGAGGTCGGGCCGTGCCCCGACGTCGACGCCGAAGATGCGCGCATGATCACCGAAGCCCACGGCCAAACCGGCGTGTGTACCACCCGAGCCGTCGGCGGTCACGACGAGGTCGATGTCAGCGAGTTGGGCGCGCAACTCATCGGCGCCGATCACGTAGCCGATCGCGCCCACCGGTGAGGCGCCACCGATCGGCATGCGATACGGCACCCGGCCATCGGAGCGAAGGCGGTCGCAGGTCTCGCCGATCACGTCCTCGCACTCGTAGTAGCCCAGGCGACCGGCCCAAACGATCTCCGGCCGCAGCACAAGGTCGAGAACGACGTTGCCGCTCGGCTGGGGCGGCTCGTCGCAGGAGAGCACGATCGTGCACTGCAGGCCGAGCCGGTTGGCCGCCGCCGCGGTCATGCGGACGTGGTTGCTCTGGCGACCGCCCCCGGTGACGAGCGTGTCGCAGCCCTGCGCCAGCGCATCGGCGCACAGGTACTCGAGCTTGCGCGCCTTGTTCCCCCCGCCGGCCAGACCCGTGCAGTCGTCGCGCTTGACCCACAGCGCGTCGGCATCCATCCCGAGCGCCTGACCCAGACGCGGCATCGGCTCGAGCGGAGTAGGCAGATGCGCCAGCGGGACACGGTTCATTGATGCGACGCTACGCCCGGTGATTGGAGAGGGGATGACCGACGCGTTGAGCGCTCTCGTCGCCGCGGTGGAGAGCGCGCTGGCCGATCCCGGGTTGGTCAACGATCGCGCCCGCGCCGAGGCCATGACCCCGGCGATGGCCGCGCTGCTCGCCGACCCGGAACCGATCCCACCCGCCGGGCGCGCCTCGCTTCGAGGCGAGGCGGTGGGCAACCTGCTGTACGCCGACCCCGACCGGCGCTTCCACGTGCTGGCCGTCGTGTTTCCCGAGGGCACGTCGAGCGGCGTGCATCATCACGGCTGTTGGGGCGTGATCGGTTACCTCCAAGGCGGCGACGAGGAGACGCGGTACACCTCGGCGGGCGACGACGGGGGCTCGGCAGACCTGGCCGAGGCGAGCCGGCATGTCTGGCACCAGGGCGACATCACCTATCTCTTGCCCGAGGAAGGTGAAGGCTGGCACCGCGTTCGCAACCCGGGACCGGGCGACGGCGTCAGCGTGCACATCCTGTGCCGAACCCCAGCCGACCATCCGCACCGTTACTGGGACCGCGCCACCGGCGCGGTTCAGGACTTCCCGTTCATCGAAGTTGAACCCGACCGCTGGCGCGCCGAGCTGGCTAGCGACTAGCCCACCACTCGGTGAGGCGGCGGGCGGCCTCGGTCTCGCCGAGGGGGCCTTCCTCGAGCCGCAACTCCATAAGAAGCCGCATCGCCGCGCCGACGTCGGGTCCAGGCTTGAGGTCGAGCAGCTCCATTACCTGGTTGCCGTCGAGGTCGGGACGGAGCGCGTCGAGCTCCTCCCGCTCGCGCAGCCGCACGATCTCACGTTCGAGCTCGTCCATTCGCGCGTTGAGCGCCTGGGCCCGTGCCTCATTGCGGGTGGTGCAGTCGCAGCGCGTGAGCTCGTTGAGCCGGTCCAGTAACGGGCCGGCATCCCGCACATACCGCCGCACCGCACTGTCGGTCCACAGGTCGGCGCTATAGCCGTGGAACCGCAGGTGCAGTTCCACCAGCCGGCTCACCGCGTCGACGTCCTCATTTGAGTAATGCATGGCGCGCATGCGGTCGCGAGTGAGGCGAGCGCCGACCACTTCGTGGTGATGGAAGGACACGCCGCCGGACCCGATCGACCGTGTCTTGGGCTTGCCGACGTCGTGGAACAGCGCCGCCAGGCGCAGGATGCGGTCGGGCTGCGTCTTCTCGACGACGGCGATGGTGTGCGCGAGCACGTCCTTGTGCCGATGGATCGGGTCCTGCTCGAGCGCCAGCGCGGGCAATTCGGGAATGAACTCGCCGGCTAGACCGGTCTCGACAAGGAACCACAGGCCGGCACCAGGAGCATCGACCACGATCAGCCGATCGAACTCGCCGCGGATGCGCTCGGCCGACACGATTTCCAGGCGGTCGCGGAGGGCGACGATCGCATCCCGGATCTCGGGCATCGGCTCCAGGCCGTAGCCCGCGATGAACCGGGCGGCGCGCAGCATCCGCAGCGGATCGTCGCTGAACGACTCCTCCGGTGACAGCGGTGTTCGCAGTACGTGCGCAGCGAGATCGGCCACGCCACCGAACGGATCGACAAGGGTCGGCGCGCCGGTGGTGAGCTCCAACGCCATGGCGTTGACGGTGAAGTCCCGGCGCGACAAGTCCGCGTCGACCGCGTCGGCGAACTCCACCGATGGCTTGCGCGAGTCGGGGCTGTAGGCCTCGGCGCGATGCGTTGTCACCTCGTAGGTCCGACCGCCGCGACGAAATCCGATGGTTCCGAACTGCTTGCCTTGGGTCCACACCGCATCGGCCCACCCGGCGACGATCGCCTCGATGTCGTCGGGGCGTGCGTCGGTGGTCAAGTCGAGGTCGCTGTCCTCGCTCAGGCGGCTCACGATCGCGTCGCGCACGACCCCCCCGACGAGATAGAGGCGGTGCCCGCGCGCCGCGAACCGCTCGGCCAGTTCCGCCGTCTCGTCGACGAGCCCTTGCAGGCGCTCCGGGATCACTCGTTCAGGGTAAGCGCGGCCTTTGCGGCTTCAACAACGTGATTGCCCACACCGCCAGTGCTGCGCGGCTCGGGCGCCCAGGTCTCGCCCGCCAACGCCGCCACGCAGGCGCCCGCCGATGCCGCCAGCGCGTCGAGGTCGTAGCCGCCTTCGAGAAACGCGATCCGGCGTCCGGCCGGCGCGAGCCCGGCGACGCGGCGGTGAGGTCCACGTAGTCCCCCGCGGTCAGCATAAGGTCGGTGAGCGGATCGGCGCGATGCCCATCGAACCCGGCCGACAGCAACACCCAGGTGGGATCGAATCGTTCGGCCAGTGGCACGAGAACCTCGTCGATCGCCCCGCGATACGCGTCGCCGTCGGCCAGCGGCGGCATCGGAAGGTTCAGGGTGGCGCCCAGACCGGCATCCGCGCCGCGCTCCTCGAGCCGTCCGGTTCCGGGGTACAGCGGCCACTGGTGGAGCGAGACGTAGGCGACGCGCGGGTCGGCATAGAAGATGTCTTGCGTGCCGTTGCCGTGATGCGCGTCCCAGTCGACGATCAACACACGCTCACCGCGGTCCGCCAGGTGAGCCGCGGTCACTGCGATGTTGTTCAGCAGGCAGAAACCCATCGGCCGGGCGGCCAGCGTGTGATGCCCAGGCGGGCGGAGCGCCAGGAACGCGGCGTCGCCCTCCCCTCGATCGAGGCGCGCCGCAGCGTCGATCCCCGCGCCCGCGGCCCGCACCGCGGCGCTCCACGATCCGGAAGTCGCCACGGTGTCAGCGTCGATGCGGCCGCCGCCCGCCACGCAGAACCGCTCGAGGTCGTCGAGCAACGCGGTCGGGTGCACGCGCTCGAGGTCGTCCCGGCTGGCCGGTTCGGGGGCGAACGGCACCATCGCGGCGGCAACCGGCGACGCCTCGATCCCAGCGAGAACGGCGGCGAGCCGCGCCGGAGCCTCGGGATGGCGCGTGCCGGCCAGGTGCTCCGCGAAGTCTGGGTGGGTTCCGAGGAGGACGGCCACAACTCCGAGGGTACGACGGCAAGAATGGACCGGTGGCAGGGGACGTCATTGCGGTCGGGGCTGAACGGGCGCGAACCGGTCCGTGGCGGGGCGATCGCTTCGTCGCGCTCCTGACGCCGCTGCCCGAAGCGCCGATGCCGTCCCCCGCGTTCATCCGGCGATGCCTGGCTGTTCTGGCCGACCGCGGCTACCGCCGCGTGGTCACCGGCGCGCTGGCGCCGGCCGAGCAAGCGGGCTTTCTGGCTGCCGGCTTCGAAGTGGCCGAGGAACTCCACCTGCTCGGACATGACCTGGTCGGCCTTCCCCCGCGACCGCGAGCGCCGCTGCGACGGGCACGACGCGACGACCACCCCGCGATCCTCCACGTGGACCACGCCAGCTTCTCGCCGTTCTGGCGGCTCGACGAGGCCGGACTCGAGGACACACTCACCGCCACCCCCCGGGTGCGCTTTCGGGTGGCCCACGACGACGCCGACAGCGTGGTTGGCTACGCCATCATCGGGCGGGCGGGCCGGCGGGGCTACGTCCAGCGTCTCGCGGTCGCGGCCGACGCGCGCCTCAGCGGGCTCGGCTCCGCGCTCATCGCCGACGGTCTCTGGTGGCTACACCGCTGGCGCGTGACGTGCGCACTGGTAAACACCCAGCACGGAAACGAGGGCGCGCTCGCGCTGTACCAGCGGATGGGCTTTGTAGCCGAGCCGATGGGACTCTCGGTGCTCGAGGCCCAGTGCGGCCACTGAGAACCGCCCGCGTCGCGCTCTGCTTTGGGGTGGCGATCGGCGCGATCGGACAGGGCGGGACGATGTCGCCGGCGCGCGCACAGGATCCGGCGGGCACCATTCGACTCGTCAGCCAAACGGCCTGGGTCGGACAGGGCGGGGAATTCACGCTGCGACTGAACGCCGCCACCCGCACGCCCGACGACCTCGAACTCGCGGTCACCGTCTACCCGGCGGTCGCGACCCGCTCGGCGTTCAACGAGACACTGACCGACCGGGTGCGCGGATCGGTGGTGAGCGTGTTCTCGAGACTGCTCACGGAGCTACCGGCCGACGCCGACGGAACCATCACGGTTCCGCTGCCGATCCAGGATCCCTCGCAGGCTCGCGATCCATTCCGGATCCGGCTCCGCGGTGCCGGCGTCTATCCCGTCGTGGTTGAGCTTCGTGGCGCCAACGACGGCGAAGCCGTCGACCGCTTCATCACGCACATGGTGAACCTTCCTGACCCGGTCAACGGTCCGAAGCTGGCGACCGCTCTGGTTCTTCCGGTGGCCGCGCCGCCGGCAATCCAGGTTGACGGCTCGCGGAAGGTGTCAACCGCGTGGTCCGCGGGACTGCGCGCGCTGCTGGCCGCGGCGGAAACCTACGCAGATGTGCCGATCACGCTCGTTCCCCAGCCCGAGACGATCCAGGCGTTGGCGGCCAGCACGCGATCGGAGGATCGTGAAACCGTCGAAGCGTTGGCCCGCGCCGCCACGACGCGACAGGTGCTCGCCGCGCCGTACGTGCGGCTGGCCGAGCCGGCCTATGCCGGCGGCTTCGAGGCCGAGGAGGCCGCGCAGCGCCGCCATGGCAGCGCAGTAACGACCCAGTTGCTCGGCAAGGCGCCTGACGCGGCGACCGCCCTGGTCGACAGCCCACTCGATGACGCGACCGCAAACCGTCTCCACGACACCCAGGTTCAGCGCGTCATCGTGCGCGAGAAGGCTCTGGCTCCGACCGGCCTGCGCACCACACTCACCCAGCCGTTCCAGTTGCGCGGCCGTTCAGCTCGGCGAGTCAGCGCGGCGGCGGCCGACGATGGGCTGGCCGCGCACTTCAGCAGCAAGGTCCCTCCGGTGCTGGCCGCGCACCACCTGCTTGCCGACCTCGCCGTTCTGTACTTCGACAGCCCCGGGCTCGTGCGTGGCGCGATCACGGTGCCGCCCGCGGGCTGGCGACCGAACGCGGAGTTTCTGGCGCCGCTGCTCGACGGACTCCGCACGAGCCCGATTCTCGGGAGCGTCGACGCCAGCGGTCTTTTTGCCGGCGTTCCCGCGGCCACCGGTAGCAGCCGCGGTTCGCAGCTCGTCCGCGACCCGGCGGCGGGCTCGTCGGGTGCGTCCGCCCTCCCGGCCCAAGAGCTGCGCCGCGCCCGTCGCCAGTTCGCAACCCTGCAAAGCCTCACGCTGGGCGGCAACCCGACGATCACGACGATCGAGGAGCGCATTCTCGTCGCCCAGTCCGCTGATCTCCGTCTCCGCCAGCGCAACGAGTACCTCGATGCCGCCGAGGAGGCCGTCCGCCGGCAACTGAACGGGATCCGGGTGCCGCTGAACCAGTCGATCACCCTCACGGCGCGGCGCGGTGAGATCCCGGTGACGATCCTGCGCGACGTCGACTACCCGGTCCGGGTCGTCGTCCAGTTGAGCAGCGACAAGCTTCAGTTCCCGAGCGGCGCGTCCGCGCAACTCGACCTCACGCGGCGCAACACGACAACGCGCTTCACCGTCCAGGCGCGCACGTCGGGCACCTTTCCCCTCCAAGTCACGCTGCGATCACCGGACGACAGGGTGCTCCTCTCGACCGGCCGGTTCACGATCCGATCGCGCGCTGCTTCGGGCGTCGGCGTGATCCTCTCGGTGAGCGCGTTCTGCTTCCTCATCCTCTGGTGGGGCCGGCACATCTTCCACGCCCGTCGCACCCGCAAGCTGGCCTCGTGAGCCAGCCGTGAGCGACGCGTGGTCGGCCGAGGAGTTCACCCGGGCGACAAAGCAGCAGGTCGTCGGGACGGCGCTGTCACGGATCACCGGCTTTGGCCGGGTCTTCGCGTTGGCCTACGCGATCGGCTTCACGCGGCTCGCCGACGCGTACAACATCGCCAACGTCACACCGAACATCGTGTACGAGCTCGTACTCGGCGGTGTCCTCTCCGCGACCTTGGTACCGGTGTTCGTCGAGCGACTCGAGACCGACGACGACCCGTGGCACGCGGTGTCCGCGGTCGTGTCATTCGCGATGGCGCTGGTCGTGGGCGTGGCCGTCCTGCTGCTGGTCGCGGCACCGCTGATCATTCACCTGTACACGGTGTTCAACCGCTCGGGCTCGGTCGCCGATGAGAGCGCGGTGGCGACGGCGCTGCTTCGGTGGTTCGCGCCCAAGTTCGCGTTCTACGGCGCCATCACCATCACCACCGCGCTGCTGATGGCGCGCCGTCGGTTCGCCAACCCCAAGTTCTCGCCCATCGCCAACAACCTCGTCGTCATCGGTGTACTGCTCGCGCTCCCCCACCTCATCTCCGATCTCAGCCTCGAGTCGGTGCGCCACAACGCCGGCGCTCTCGCGTTGCTCGGCCTCGGCACCACCACGGGCGTCGCGGTACAGGCCCTGATACAGGCCCCCGGTCTGCGGCACGTCCGTTGGGTGTGGGAACCGCGCCACGACGCCGTGCGCACCGTGGTGAAGCTCTCGTTCTGGACGTTCGGTGTCGTGGTGGCCAACCAAATCGCGCTCTATATCGCCCTCGCGCTGGCCAATCAGCGGGAGGGCGATGTCTCGGTGTACCTGGCCGCATACATGTTCTTCGTCCTCCCCCACGGCGTCATCGCGGTCTCGGTGATGGACTCGCTGCTCCCCGAGCTCGCGGCGCGTTGGACCCGCGCCGATCTCGCCGGCTTCCGCCGGCGGATGATCCGGGGACTCATGACGATCTCAGCTCTAGTCATACCCGCGGCCGCCGGCTACGTCGTCCTGGCCCGTCCGATCATCAGTCTCACCCTCGAGTACGGCGCCCTCCACGCCGACTCAGCGGCCAAGACCGCGGCCACGCTCGCGCTGTTCGCGATCGGCCTGCCCGGTTTCAGCGCGTACCTCCTGCTGATGCGGGGCTTCCAGGCCATGCAGGACACCCGCTCGATGTTCGAGCTCTACGCGCTGGAAAACGCCATCAACATCGTCCTCGCGATCGCGCTGCACCCGAGCATGGGTGTCGAGGGACTCGCCTTGTCGTTCGGACTCGCGTACACAGCGACCGCTGTTGTCGCCTGGCTCCGCCTCGGGCGGCGCACAGAGGGCCTCCCGGGGCACGAAGTGCTCCGAGGATTAGGCGGGATCGTGGGCGCGACGGCGGTGATGACTGCCGCGGTCGCGGCCTGTTCCGCGGTCATCGGCGGCGACCGAAGCCTGCACCTGGTCGGGCGGGTCGGAGCGAGCGTTCTCGTCGGTGTTACCGTCTACGTTCTCGTGGCCCGCGCTCTGCATGTCGAAGAATTGACCGCCCTGTTCAGTGCCCGTCGGCACCCGGCGGCTTAGGCGACGACGACACCCGTGGCCGGCATCCGCGTCCTCACCGACAGTGCCTGCGACTTGCCCGATTCGTTGGCAGGTGAGCTTGGGATCGAAGTCGTGCCGTTGACGATCCGCTTCGGTAACGAGGAATTCGTCGATCGGCGGGATCTGTCGCCGTCGGAGTTCTGGGCCCGTTGCGCCAGCTCTCCGCTGCTCCCAGAGACCGCGGCGCCAGCGCCGGGCGCCTTCGAGGAGGCCTACCGCCGGCTGGCCGCCGAGGGCGCCGAGGGTGTCGTCGCCATCACGCTCTCGGGTGACCTGTCGGCGACGGCACAGTCCGCCGAGCTGGCCGGCCAAGCCGTGGCCGATGTGATTCCTGTTCAGGTCATCGACTCGAAGTCGGTGAGCATGGGCCAGGGGCTCATGGCGGTCGCCGCGGCCCGCCTGGCCGCGGCCGGCAAGGGGATGGATGACGTCGTCGGCGCGGCGGCCGACCGCGTCCCCCGCACGCGTGTCTATGGCGCTTTGGACACGCTGGAGAACCTCAAGAAAGGCGGGCGCATCGGCGGGGCGCAGGCCCTCCTCGGATCCATGCTCTCGATCAAGCCCATCATCGAGGTGCGCGAGGGAAAGGTCGAGCCGGAGTCGCGCCAGCGAACCCGCTCCAAGGCGCTCGCCTACCTGGCCGAGAAGGTCAACGGCCACGACCGCGTCGAGGACCTCTGCATCCTGCACGGCAGCGCGCCCGACCTCGATGACTTCCTCGACATGATCTCGTCGAAGTACCCGCGTGAGGACATCATTGTCGGTGAGGTCGGCGCGGTCATCGGAGCGCATGCCGGACCGCGCGTGATGGGCGTTGCGTTCACCCTCCCGCGCTGACACCCTACGGTGAAGTGATCGAAACGCCTGCGCGCGTCATCGGGGGACGGTACCGACTCGACAAGCTCATCGAACGCAACGAGCGCGTCGACGTTTGGGAAGGCCACGACAACGTCCTGACCCGGCCGGTGACCGTCAAGGTGTTGCACCCCGCCCTGGCGCAGAACCCCGACTTTCTCGGCCGCTTCCGCCAAGAGTCGGTCACTGCGGCCCGGCTGGCCCACCCGAACGTGGTCGCCACCTTCGACACCGGCGAGGAGTCCGGGACGGTCTATGTCGTCACCGAACTCGTCCGCGGGCGCTCGCTGGCTGACGAGCTGGCGGCCGACGGGGCCAAGCCGCCCCCTGAGGCCATCACGATCGCCGACCAGGTCGCCGCCGCGCTCGAGCACGGCCACCGCGCCGGGCTCGTCCACGGTGCGGTGGCGCCGGCCAGCATTTTCCTGTGTGACGACGGCCTTGGCGGTGCGCGGGTCAAGCTCGCCGACTTCGGTATCGCGCCGGCCGACGGCGGGGGCGGGCCGGGCGAAGACGTCAAGGCCCTGGGCGCGGTCCTCTACGAGATGCTCTGCGACCAGCCGCCCGCGCGTGGCCCTGGCGTGGAGATCGTCCGGCCGCGGAAGCTGCGCGCCGGCATCCCCAAGCCGCTCGAAACACTCACTCTGCCGCGCGCTCGCCGCCGAACCACGCCAGCGGTTCCGTCAGCGCGTTCGACTTCCGGCGATCGCTGGCCGCGCTCGACCTCGGGCCCGATGACGCGGAGCCGCTCGTGTCGCGCTCCTCCACTCCGCCGCGCGGAATGCCGCCCGCGCCGCGCCGGGCGCGACGCACGTGGGTACCGCTCGTCGTCTTCGTCGTGCTCGCCGGTTTGGCCGCCGCGGTGGTCACGTGGGTGATGGGCCGGGGGGGCGGCGGCGGCTCACAGTCGCCACCCGCCGCTACGGGGATTGCGCTGACGATCGCCGGCCTCCGCTCGTTCGACCCCGAGGCCAACCCCCCGACCGAGAACGAAGACCGCGTGCGGCTTGCCGTCGACGGCAACCCGGCAACGGGTTGGACCACCGAGCGCTACCGCGGCGCGCACTTCGCGGGGCTCAAGAAGGGCGTGGGCCTCATCATTCGCCTGAGCAAGGAA
The DNA here is from genome assembly GCA_963742585.1 of uncultured Actinomycetes bacterium. Classification (GTDB taxonomy): domain Bacteria; phylum Actinomycetota; class Acidimicrobiia; order Acidimicrobiales; family JACDEA01; genus JACDEA01. The sequence goes on along the minus strand of CAVUMI010000006.1, from coordinate 507,838 downwards.
GCCCGGCTGAGCTCGCTCACCGTCGAGTCGCCGACGCGGGGGTGGTCGGCCGCGGTCTACGTCGCATCGACGGCACACGACCGTTTGGCCGACTGGGGACGGCCTATTGCCGAGCGCAGCGCCGGCACCGGCCGGGCCATATTCAACCTCCAGAGCAGCAAAGGCGCGGCAGTGCTGTTGTGGATCACGGATCCGGGACAGTCCAACCAGCTCGAAGTCACCGAGCTGGCGCTGCGCGGCTGATTCTGGGCTGCTGATTCAGCTCGGCTCGACCGGCGGGCGTGCCGCGCGGTGGACGCCACTCCGGAGCCACCACGGTGAAACAACGGCGCCGGCCACGACCCCCATCCAGCCGCCGTTGGGTACGTAGCCCCAGTCGTGCCCGGCTGAGATCCAGGCCGACCAGATAAGACCGGCCGCGCTCAACAGACCCACCGCGACTGCGGCGACGGTGAGCAGGGACGACAAGCGCGCGCCGCCGACGGAGAGGACGACTTCGGCGACCGCTAGTCCGAACAGGGCGCCGGCGACGACGCCGGTAACCCCGTTGAGCTGGTACTCGCCCAACACGACCGCGCCGAACGCTGCGGTAGCCGCGCCGGCAAGGAGTGCGAGGGCTGGCCGCATCAAGAGGCAAAGCTAGTGTTCGCGCCATGGCTGGACCCCTCGACCCGCGCGATCCCGACTGGGCGGCGCAGGCGACCGACACCGTCGTCTCGGTCGTCGACTCGATCCGCGACAAGACCACGCTGCCGCTCACGACCGTCGCTCGCGCGCTCGTGTACGGCCTCGTCGCCGGCGCAATGGGCGTTGCGGTGGTCATCCTTCTGGCCATCGCCGCGGTACGGGGCGTCGATGTGCTCATCCCGGGCGGCGTTTGGAAGGCCCACCTCGCCATTGGAATGTTGTTCACGCTGGCTGGTTTGTTCCTGTGGTCGAAGCGACATAGGAAGGACTAGCTGTGACAACCACCGAGTCCGACGTCCGCGAGGTCGTCATTATCGGCGCGGGCCCAGCGGGCCTAACCGCGGCGATCTACGCGGCCCGCGCCAGTTTGCGCCCGCTCGTGCTCGAGAGCCACCCCTCCTCCACCAGTGACCAGCCGGGTGGCCAGCTGATGCTCACGACCGAGGTGGAGAACTACCCGGGCTTCCCTGACGGGATCATGGGCCCCGACCTCATGCACGCCTTTCGTGCCCAGGCGGCGCGTTTCGGCGCCGAACTGGTGACCGAGAAGGCCACTGGCGTCGATGTCAGCCAGCGGCCATTCCTTGTGGACATCGGCGAGGAGCAGGTCCGGGCCAAGTCGGTGATCGTCGCCACCGGTGCCCGCTCCCTCACCCTCGGGCTCGAGAACGAAGCTCGTCTGCTCGGCTACGGCGTTTCGACCTGCGCGACCTGCGACGGCTTCTTCCATCGAGGCCACGAGATCGCGGTGGTCGGTGGGGGTGACTCGGCCCTCGAAGAGGCGCTGTTCCTCACCAAGTTCGCCACCAAAGTGACCCTGATCCACCGCCGCAAGGAGCTCAGGGCGTCGCGGATCATGCAGGACCGGGCGTTCGCGAACCCCAAGATCGACTTCCTCTGGGACTCCGTCGTGGCCGACGTCATCGGCGATACCACCGTTGAGGGCGTGAAGGTCCGCAACGCGCTGACCGATGCCGAGCACGTCATGCCCGTTCACGGGTTGTTCGTTGCCATCGGGCACGTTCCGAACACCGACATCTTCCGTGGCGTGCTCGATATGGACGACGCCGGGTACCTCAAGACCACCGGGCACGGCACGTCGACCAATGTTGAAGGCGTCTTCGCCTGCGGCGACGTGCAGGATCACATCTATCGCCAGGCCATCACCGCCGCCGGGTCCGGATGTATGGCCGCCATCGACGCCGAGCGCTGGCTCGCGCACAGCGAGGCGTAGTCGAGCACGTAAAACGGGGCGCCTCGGCCGCTGTAGGCAACGCCGGTGGCGGGGTTGGGGCCCCGCCACACCCGCGGAGGCGGAGCCGGAGCAATGTGACGGAGGCGGAGCCGGAGCAATGTGACGGAGGCGGAGCCGGAGCAATGTGACGGAGGCGGAGCCGGAGCAATGTGGCGGAATAGTCGTTACTGCAGGCATGTTGGGTTCAACAGTCTGTAAGTACAGTTCTCTCACAACCCCCAAATCAAGGAGTCCCTGTGGCCGTCGGCATCACCGACCTCACCGACGCGACGTTCGACGAGGAGATCAAGGGCTCGGAAGAGCCGATTCTCGTCGACTTCTGGGCCGAGTGGTGCGGCCCGTGCAAGCTGATCTCCCCCATCCTGGAAGAAATTGCCAGTGAACATCCGGGCCAGCTGCGCGTCGTCAAACTAAACATCGACGAGAACCTGGAGATCTCGCGCCGGTTCGAGGTGATGAGTATCCCGACCCTCCTCCTGTTCCGCGACGGCGAACCGCAGCTCCGCATCATCGGTGCAAAGGGCAAGCAACAGCTCCTCCAGGAGCTGCATCCGTTCCTCAACGGTTAGGCACGGCCAGGCACGCCTGCAACACCCTGTACACAGGGTGTTGCACAGCCTGTGGATCGAGACTTGAGGCGCAAAGTCTCAAGTGACGCTCAAGCGTTCGGGGTGCCGCCCGTCATCCGGCGGTAGATCCGTTCAAGATCTTCGAGGTCGCCGAACTCGACCACGACCTTGCCCTTCTTGGGGCCCATGGCGACGCTGACGCGTGTGTCGAGAAAACCGGCCAGCAGGTCCTCCAACTCGAGGAGTCCGGGCGGCCGCAGCCGCTTCGATGCGGGCGACGGTACCGTAGCGCCGTCGGTCGTGTCGCCGCCGCGGGCGCGCACGGCTTCCTCTACCGCCCGCACGGACCACCCCTCGGCGACCGCCCGCTTGGCCAAAGACTCCTGAAAGGCGCGGTCAGGCGTGCCCAGCAGCGCACGAGCGTGGCCGGCCGACAGCTGGCCGTCGGCCACGAGGCGCTGGATGCCCGCCGGCAGCTGGAACAACCGCAGCGTGTTGGTGATCGCCGCCCGGCTCTTGCCCATCCGGGCCGCCAGCTCCTCGTGGGTGAGCCCAAAGTCCTCGAGCAACTGTTGGTAGGCAGCCGCCTCCTCAAGCGGGTTGAGGTCCTCGCGGTGCAGGTTTTCCACCAGCGCCTGTTCCAGGCTGGCATCGTCGGTGGTCTCGCGAACCAGCGCAGGAATGCTTTGGAGGCCAGCGCGCTTGGCGGCGCGCCAGCGGCGCTCCCCCGCCACGATCTCGAACTCGTCGCCAACCGGGCGCACGAGCACGGGCTGGAGCACGCCGAGCTCCTTGATCGAGGCGGCCAGGGAGGCCAACGCTTCCTCGTCGAAATGCCCACGAGGCTGGCGAGGGTTCGGCTGCAGGCGCCCGATCGGGAGTTCCTGGAGCATCGAACCCTGCTCAACGGCGACTTCGGTGGGGATCAGGGCCTGGAGGCCCTTACCCAATCCGCTGCGGCGCGCCACCACTCACCTCCTTGGCCAGTTCCCGATACGCGATGGCGCCCCGGGACGTGGGATCGAACACGATGATCGGCTGGCCGAAGGAGGGTGCCTCGGAAAGTCGAACCGTGCGGGGCACGATGTTGCGGCACACCTTCTCGCCGAAGTGGGCACGCACCTCGCTGGCAACCTGGTCGGCGAGCTTCGTCCGCGCGTCGTACATGGTGAGGATGATCGCCGTCACCTCGAGGCGTGGGTTCAGATTGCTCTGGACGAGGTTGACGTTGCGCAGCAGCTGGCCGAGCCCCTCCAAGGCGTAGTACTCGCACTGGATAGGCACGATTACCTCGGTTGCCGCGGCCAAGCCATTGACGGTAATCAGACCGAGCGACGGCGGGCAATCGATGAGCGTGAAGTCGAAATCGCCCTCCTGCGCCTCAATCGCCCGGCGCAGGCGCAGTTCGCGGCTGAATGCGGGCACGAGCTCGATCTCGGCACCAGCGAGGTCGATCGTCGCCGGCACCACGAACAGGTTGCGGAGCGCCGTCGGCTCAATGCAGTCCTCCATTGGAACATCATGAAGGAGCACGTCGTATATCGAATTTTCAAGGTTCCGTGGGTTGACGCCGAGGCCGGTCGTGGCGTTGCCCTGCGGATCGAGGTCGACCACGAGGACCCGGTACCCGAGCTCGGCCAGCGCGGCACCAAGATTCACCGCGGTCGTCGTTTTGCCGACGCCGCCCTTCTGATTGGCCACGGCCAGCACGCGGGGGAGCGCTCGGCCCGCCGCCAGCGCCGCCACGGTCGATGCCGGTGCGACGGGCGCTGGTGGCGGAAGGTCGGGGGTACTCGCCACCGGTGCTTCAGGCTCGACTGTGGCGACCGGCGGCGGCGGCGGTAGTGGTTCAGGCGCACCGAACGCCTCGATCAGGGCATCCGACGGCGCTAGCTCCGCTGCCCGGGGGGCCTCCGGGGCCTCAACCGCCTCCGCCCGCTCGGGCGCGACATTAGCCTCAGCCGCCTCGGCGTCAACTTCCTCGTCGGGAGACTCTGGCGCACGCAGGCGGTCGAAGATCGCGCGGCCGCGGTCTAGCAGGCTGGGCTCGACCTCCCGATCGTCGTGGCCCGCGTCGGGGTCGCTCACGCCGCCATCGTGGTACGCGCCGAGGCGCTGGTCAAGCACTACTTGATGGTTCCACGTGTTACCTCTCGGTGAAACAACTCGAACGTTCCACGTGTTACCCTTCGGTGAAACAACTTTAGGGAGAAATCGTGCCTGAACCGACCGAGTTCGACATCGGCTTCCTCGTCGGCCTGCTCGTCGGGGAGGGCCACTTCGGGGGAGACGGCAAACAGCCACAGATCGTGCTGAAGATGCACACGGATCACGAAGCCGTTTTTCACTGGCTTGTCGACCGCTTCCCGGGTGCTCGGCTGTACGGGCCCTATCATCACGGCGGCCGCAGCTACTACCAGTGGATGGCGCGAGGTGTGTACCTGCGCGACGTACTCGTGCCGCTTATCGCTTCACGCCTGCGACCGGAACATAGTGAGCGGGTGTACGCACGCTTCAATGCGATGCTGGCTCGTTATCCCCGGTTCCTTTTCAGAACAGCGGCCGTTTCGCCGGGAGACCCGGCGGCCGAGGAAACCGGTCTGGGCACAGGATTTCCTGCCTGAGCACGGTGAAATGGCCGTTGGTCTCGGTGTGTCGGGCAACGGCGAGACCGAACTCGGCCAGCCCGGCCACCGGCCAGCGCTCCCCGGCGCCTGCGGGCGGGTCAGACACGACGATGTGGCCAGCCGCCAGCAAGAACGGCGCCGCGCACTCGGCGAGCACGGCGGGTGCGGCGAAGCTGCGTGCGGTGACCAACTCGAACGACGCCCGAAGGCTCGGGTCTCGTCCGGCCAGCTCGGCGCGGGCATGGACCACTGTGACCCGGTGCGCCCAGCCCAAGTCGACTATCGCACCTTCGAGGAAGCCGGTGCTGCGCTTGGCGCCGTCCAGCAAGACCCACTCGCTCTCCGGCCACAGCTCGGCGAGCACGAGGCCGGGTAGCCCACCTCCACTCCCGATGTCGAGCGCACGACCAGGCGGTTCGCCGATCGCCTCGGCGAACCCAAGTGCGTGCTGCCGCGGCCCTTCGAGCGGGCCGGGGCCGAGGAGACCTCGTCGCTGGGCCTCGCCCAGGACGTTCTGGACCGAGGCGCTCACCAGGTGGGATTCAGTCGGATGCGGCTTCAGGCGTGATGACCACGGAACGCCGGGGCTCCTCGCCCTGTGACTGCGTGCCCACGCCTTCGATCGCGTTGATGGCGTCGTGGACGACCTTGCGATCGGCCGGGCTCATCGGTTCGAGCACGCTGGCCTGTCCGGTCTGGAGCACCTGCTCGGCGACGCTCTGTACGAAGCGCTCGAGCGCAACCTGGCGCTTCTGTCGGTACTCGGAAACGTCGACCACGAGCCAGCCTTCCCGGCTGCTGGTGTGGCGCTGGACGACGGTTCTTACCAGTTCCTGGATGGCCTGAAGGGTCTGGCCCTTCGGTCCGATCAACAGGCCGAGCTCATCGCCGTGGACGCCCAGGCGGATCGTGTCGTCGTCGACCGGTTCCACGGCAACCCGTGCCGTCGGCGCGAACTGCGACACCAGCCCTTCGAGGAATCCTCGCCCGATTTCGGCCTGCTCCGTCAAGCTCATTTCTGGCACCTCTCGTGTCTGGGCCTGCCCGTTGCCCTCACGGCGTGGCCTCGGCCGCCGCTCGGGGATCGTCGCCACGGTTGCATCGTCACCCGAGCGCCCGCCGCCGCGTGCCCCGCCGCCGGAACCTGCCGCCGCGGGTCGTCGCTCCTGGCGATCGCCGTCGCGGCCACGCTTACGACGCTGCCGGTCCTCTTTCGGGCGCGGTCGGGTCGGACGCACCCGGGCCCGAACCCGCGCCTCGGCCCGCAGGCGGCCGAATAGTCCACCGCGTGGCTCGGCCAGCACCTCGAACTCTGCGTCCTGGGCATCGACACCGAGCTGGTCAAGTGCCGCTTCCTTCGCTTCTTCGACGGTACGACCCGTCGTTTCGACCCACTCCATGTCAGCGCTTCCTCGAGCGACGCTTGCGCGATCGGCGACTGTTGGGACGCCCCTGTTGTCGGGCGCCGTTCGCTCCGTTGTCGACCCGGCTACCGCTCCGTCCGGCCGGCTTTGGCCCTCCGGACGCCTTGGCGGGCTGGTTGCCCTCCGCCTTGTGCCTTCGCTCGATCTCGTCCGCCTTGGCGTCGATCTCCTTGACTTCCTTGCGAACCTCGGCACTGAGCGCCGGATCCAGGCGGTACATGAGCGTCTGCTGGCCGATCCGGAACAGGTTGGACGCCAGGAAGTAGAGCACGACGCCGGCCGGGAGGCTGAACGAGATGAGGCCGGAGATCAGCGGGAAGATCCGCGTCATCATCTGCATCTGAGGGTTGGCCTGCGCAGCACCTGGGTTCCGGGACGTCATCTGCCTGCTCTGCCAGAAACTGGTAGCAACGACCAAGCCGATCAGAATGTAGATCGGGATGCGGTCGGTCCCCTGTGAATTGGCCGCGGACTTGGACAGGTCCATCCCGAGCGACACCATGTGGCCGCCCGCGTCCTTGAGCGCCTGGTACAGGTTGGTCGACTCAGAGATGTAGTCCGGGTCGCTGACGCCGTTCGCGGTATGGGTCAGGCCGCTGATCACCCGGAACATCACGATCAGTACGGGGAACTGGACGAGCTGCGGTAGGCAGCCGGAGATGGGGTTGACCTGGTGTTCTTTGTAGAACGCCATCATCGCCTCGTTGAGGGCCTGGCGGTCGTTCTTGTGTTTGGCCTGGAGGCGCTTTATCTCGGGCTGGAGGCGCTGCATCGCCAGCATCGAGCGGGTGCCCTTCCACGTGAGTGGGGCGAGCACCAGCATCACGGTGAAGGTGAGCAGGGTTATGGCGGCCGCAAAGTCCTGAATGACGTTGTCGTAAAAGAACGCCAGCAGACCGGCGAGGATGTCGAACATCGATAATCTTCCTTATTCTGGAACGGGATCGACGCCGCTACCGCCCCAGGGTTGGCAGCGGAGCAGGCGTCGGAGGGTGAGCCACGAGCCACGGCCAGCGCCGTGGCGCTCGATGGCTTCCTTGCTGTAATTCGAACAGGTGGGCCAGTAGCGGCAGGGCGACGGACGGCCTGCCCGAGCGCCCTGGTACGCGGCGATCAGGCCCAAGAGCACCCGTGCGACTGGTCCGGTGCGTGCATGCCCGACGTGATCGGACACGGTCTCGGTCACTCGGGCGTACCGTCGCGGAGCGCCCCGGCGGTGCTCAAGCTGGCGCCAAGTGCTTCGGTGAGCTCGGCGAACGACACGCTGGTGGCCGCCGCGCCAGCGCCAATCAGGTAGCGGCCGGGCGCGAGATTGGGTGCAAATGCCGCGATCAGCCGCGCGCATCCGGCGCCGCAGGCGGTTGCGCGCCACGGCGGTACCCGATTGGCGTCCGATGGCGTACCCGACTTCCGGTGGGGTGTTCTCGTCACCGATGCTCGGCGCCCACCGCACCCAGATAGCTCCGGAACTACTCCGCCGGGCCCGGCGGGCCGTCTCCAAGTTTCGGCGGCCGCGGAGCCGCCAGACCGGCCTCAGGCGCTGAGCCGCGTGCGGCCCTTTCGACGCCGAGCCGAGATGATCGCCCGACCGGCGCGTGTCGACATGCGATGACGGAACCCGTGGTTCTTCGCCCGACGGCGAGTATTCGGCTGAAACGTGCGCTTCACTCATGGCCTCCTCGGCCTGTGCGGTAATCGCCACCACGAAAAAGGGGTCGCTCGCCCCCTCCGTGGCGGGGTTGACAGGGCCGAGCAACTAGCAGAGCAGTTGTGGAAGAGCTCCGGGACGGACCCGGTTTGTGTTCAAGGCTAGAGGCCGTCCGACCCAGGGGCAACCCGGGCCTCATCTCGCACGGGCTACGCACAAAAGGGCTGGTCACAAGGCTCTTTGCCCACCCCATGGATCGCCCGCGGACCCGGTGCTACCGTCCCTCTCTTCGGTCCGTTGGCTTGCTCGTCGCATCTCGTCCTCCTTCCCCGGGGCGAACGGGTGAGCGGCGGCATAGAGGTTTTCCACAGTTGTGGACTGGATTGTGGACCGACCCTGTCGGGGAAGGCGGAGACGCTGGTGAAGGACGCAGCACCCCTGTGGAATACGTGTGCTGACGCGCTGCGAGTGCAGGTCTCAGACGCCACGTGGCGGACGTGGTTCGACGGCATTCAGCCGATTTCGGCAGACAACGAACGGCTCGTACTCGCCGTGCCCAGTTCTCTCGTCAAGGAGCGCCTGGAAGACAGATATCTGGGCCTCGTCGAACAAACGGTCGCCGCAGCGGTCGGAAATCCGGTGCAGATTCACATCGACGTCAGGACGGATTTGCCCACGACACCTAGGACTCCCGACCCCGTTGCCCAGGCGATCGGCGGTGGCTACGAGACGCCGACGCCAGACGTGGGTGACTACCGCCCGCCACCGGCCAATGCCGGCCGGCTCGCCGATGCCCCGCTGAACCCCCGCTACGACTTCGACGCGTTCGTCATCGGCACATCAAACCGGTTCGCCCACGCCGCGGCCCTGTCGGTAGCCGAGAATCCCGCCCGGTCGTGGAACCCGCTGTTCATCCACGGCGACACCGGGCTGGGCAAAACACACCTCCAGCACGCAATCGGCAACTACGTCCTCACCAACTTCCCGGGACGCCGCGTCCGCTACGTGTCCACCGAGACGTTCATGAACGAGTTCGTCGACGCCATCCGTACGAACACCACGATCGGCTTCAAGCGCCGCTACCGCGAGTGCGACGTCCTCCTCATCGACGACATCCAGTTCATGGAGAACAAAGAGGGGCTCCAGGAGGAGTTCTTCCACACGTTCAACCACCTCTACAGCGCGAGCAAGCAGATCGTCATCACCTCGGACCGCCCACCCAAGTCGATCGCGACACTGGAGGACCGCCTTCAGAGCCGGTTCATGTCCGGGCTCATCGCCGACGTGCAGCCACCGGAGCTCGAGACCCGGCTGGCCATCCTGCGCAAGAAGGCCGAGGGGGAGCGCACTCACATCCCCGACGACGTGTTGGAGCTGATCGCAACGCACGTGAAAGACAACATTCGCGAACTCGAGGGCGCGCTCATCCGGGTGTCGGCGTTCGCCAGCCTCAATCGCGAGCCGCTCACACTGGTTCTGGCCGAGAAGGTGCTGGCCGACATCATCTCGGGCGACCAGCCGCGCCAGATCACCCCACAACTCATCCTCGACGCCACCTCGACGATGTTCGGGTTCAGCATCGAGGACATCTGCGGCACGAACCGTCGCCGGCCGTTGGTCACCGCTCGCCAGGTGGGCATGTACGTCTGCCGTGAGTTGACCGACTTCAGCTATCCCGCCATCGCCCGCGAGTTCGGCGGCCGCGACCACACGACGGTGATTCATGCCGTCGAGAAGATCAGCGGTCTCATGAAGGAGCGCCGCCAGATTTACGACCAGGTGACTGAGCTCATCCACCGGATCAAGAGTGGGGGATGAGGTTGGGGGTTTCGCCGCGGGTCGGTGGATGAATGACGGGTTTCCACCTGTCCTTCCGATTCACGACACACCCCTGTGAGAACCTGGGGATGATCGTGGGACGGCCATAGGCCCTCTCACCAGCGGGAATGGGGTGTTGTCCCCAATCCCCAGCCCTTACTACTGCCTTTGAGATTTAAATCAACTCAACAACAAGGACAACACCGTGAAGTTCCGCTGTGAACGCGACACGCTGGCTGACACCCTGGCCATAGCCGGACGGGCTGTCTCGGCCCGTGGTGGGGCGCTGCCGATCCTGTCTGGTCTCCGTCTCGAGGTCACCGGCGATCAGCTCCATGTCGCCGGCACCGACCTCGATCTCACGATCCAAGCGGGCACCACCGTGGCCGCGGGCGAGAACGGTATTTGTGTTGTTCCCGCGCGGCTGATCGTCGACATCGTGCGCGCTCTCGAACCCGGCGCGGTCGTCATCGAGACCGACGACGACGAAGCGCGCATCGCGTCAGGACGTTCGCAGTTCGCAGTTCGCACGCTGCCCGCCGACGACTTTCCCCGGCTGCCGGTTGCGCCCGACAAAGCCGGCGCGGTCACACTCCCAGCCAACGATCTCAGTGAGGCGCTCCGCCAGGTCGTGCGGGCCGCCAGTGCCGACGACGCCGCGACCGGTGCTCACCGGCGTGTTGGTCGCCGCTGAAGAAGGCGGGCTCCGCCTGGTCGCCACCGACTCGTACCGGCTCGCCGTCCGCGACCTACCGGGTGCTCATGTGCTTCGTGAAGGCCAGAAGGTGCTGGTGCCGTCGCGCGCGTTGGCCGAACTACAACGGCTACTGGGTAGCGCCAAGGAGGTCACGCTCCGACTGGCCGAACACGATGTCACCTTCGAGGTCGGCGACGTACGCCTCACCACCCGGCTCATCGAGGGCGAGTTCCCGAACTACCGGCAGCTCATCCCGGCGAGCTATCCGAACCGGCTCATCATCAGCAAGGACGCGCTGCTCGACGCGGTGAAACGAGTGAAGCTGCTCGTGCGCGATCAGACGACACCGGTGCGGCTCGCCATGCGGGCCGACGGCGTCGAGCTCACCGTCACCAACCCGGAGGAAGGCAAGGCCACCGAGGACGTCGATGCCAAATACGAAGGCACCGAGATGACCGTGGCCTTCAATCCGGCGTATCTCAGCGATGGCGTCGAAGCCATCACGGGCGATGAGGTTTTGTTGGAGACGCTGGACGCGCTCAAGCCGGCGACACTTCGGGCCACCGAGGCCTCTGGGGAATATCTCTACCTGTTGATGCCCGTCCGAGTTACGTAATCACATGCGGGTGACCCGCCTCTGGCTCACCGACTTTCGTAATTACAACGCGGCCGACCTCGCCATCGCTCCTGAGGGGCTCACCGTTGTCTCCGGCGGCAACGGTGAGGGGAAGACCAACCTGCTGGAGGCGCTCGGCTATCTCGCGACGCTGGCGTCGTTTCGCGGAGCGCCGACCGAGGCACTCATCCGTAGCGGGGCAACGTCTGCAGTCGTGCGGGCTGAGGGTGAGCGGGAGGGACGCCGGCTGCTGGTCGAAACCGAGATCGCCCCGGGCGGTCGCGGTCGCGCCCTGGTGAACCAGCAGCCCCTGCGACGTGCACGCGACCTCCTCGGCGCGTTTCGCGTTTCGGTGTTCGCGCCCGACGACCTTGAACTGGTCAAGGGCGGGCCATCCGGTCGCCGGCAGTACCTCGACGACCTGCTCGTCGCGCTGCAGCCTCGCCACGCCGAGCTGCGCGCTGATGTCGAGCGCATCCTTCGGCAGCGGACGGCGCTGCTGAAACAAGCTGGCGGACGACTTACCCCCGAGATCACCGACACGCTCGAGGTGTGGGACGCGCGTCTGGCCGAAAAGGGGACCGTGCTGGTCGAGGCTCGCGAGACGCTCGTAGCCGACCTCGAGCCCGAGTTGGGGAAGGCCTATGACCAAGTCGCCCACACTGCAGCCTTCGTGTCGGCCCGCTATCAGCGTTCTTGGGACGCACCCACGTTGGCCGACGCGCTGGTCCAGTCGCGCCCCGACGACATCCGGCGTTACGTCAGCACGGTGGGCCCGCATCGCGACGAGCTCGTACTGACCATCGGTGAGCTGCCCGGTCGCACCCACGCGTCGCAGGGGGAACAACGTTCGTTGGCGCTCGCGCTGCGGCTGGCAGGACACGCGGTCGTCACCGACGCCATCGGTACGTCACCGACACTCTTGCTCGACGACGTCTTCTCCGAACTCGACCCGGTTCGCAGCGAGGCGCTGCTGGCCCATTTGCCCGCGGGCCAGGCGCTGCTCACCACCGCAGGCCCCCTTCCCGCCGGCGCGCAACCGGCTGCCGTGGTGCGGGTCAGCGCCGGCTCGATCGTCGAATGAGTGAGCCGGAGGCGAAGCCGGAAGGCGATCGGGCAGAGACAGGCTGGACCGCCATCCGAAGGATGGTGGACCAGTGAGTGAGCCGGAGGCGAAGCCGGAAGGCGATCGGGCAGAGACAGGCTGGACCGCCATCCGAAGGATGGTGGACCAGTGAGTGAGCCGGAGGCGAAGCCGGAAGGCGATCGGGCAGAGACAGGCTGGACCGCCATCCGAAGGATGGTGGACCAGTGAGTGAGCCGGAGGCGAAGCCGGAAGGCGATCGGGCAGAGACAGGCTGGACCGCCATCCGAAGGATGGTGGACCAGTGAGTGAGCCGGAGGCGAAGCCGGAAGGCGATCGGGCAGAGACAGTGGGTGAGGTATGAGCCCGTGGAAACCGCTGCCGGAGGACGATGAACCCCGCCCGGCGAAGGCGTCGCTCGACCGCATCGTGCAGAAGATGGGCGCGCCAAAAGCGGCATCGTTGGAGGCGGTTTTCGAGCGGTGGACCGACATTGTTGGGGAGGGAGTCGCTGCCCACGCGCGGCCCCGCTCGCTGCGAAACGGGACCCTCGTCGTGGCTGTCGATGACCCCGCCTGGGCCAGCGAATTGCGTTTTCTCGGGCCGCAGATCCTGGCGGCGTGCACCGCCGTCGCCGGTGCCGACACGGTGCGCCGCATCGACGTGAAAGTAACCCCCTGAATGGCCTTTGCAGTACCACCCCTCTGGTAAACTGTCACCATTGCAATTCAGGCCGCTGACCTGCAGTTTTACGCTCTGCAGTACGCCTGAGATGCCATTGAATCTTCAACGCTGAGAGGGCGCGCTTGTGGCCGTAACAACTACCGATTCGTCGGGCCGGAAAAAGGGCTCCGGATCGTCGTACACGGCCGACGACATCACGGTTCTTGAGGGCCTCGATCCGGTCCGCAAACGCCCCGGGATGTACATCGGCTCCACCGGACCGAGTGGGCTCCATCACCTCGTCTGGGAGGTCGTCGACAACTCGGTCGACGAGGCCATGGCCGGTCGCTGCGACCGCATCGACGTCACCCTGCTGGCCGACGGCGGCGTACGCGTTGTCGACAACGGCCACGGCATCCCGGTCGACATCAACAAGGCCAAGAAGAAGTCCGGCGTCGAACTCGCACTCACGATTCTCCACGCCGGCGGCAAGTTCGGCGAAGGGGGCGGCTACAAGGTCTCTGGCGGCCTGCACGGCGTGGGCGTGTCGGTGGTCAACGCCCTTTCCGCGCGCCTGGTTGTCGAAGTCGACCAGGGCGGCAACCACCATGTGATGGAGTTCCACAACGGCGGCAAGATCAAGGAAAAGCTCCGCGCCGTCGGCAAGGCGCCGCGTGGCCGCAGCGGCACCACTATCTCGTTCTGGCCCGATCCGACGATCTTTGACGACACCGAGTTTCGCGCTCAAACGGTGGTCGAGCACCTCCAGATGTACGCGTTCCTCAACGCCGGTCTGGAGATCCGTTTCAAGGACGAGCGGCCGGGCCACGAGCAGGCGGTCGAGTACAAGTACGCCAACGGCATCATCGACTTCGTCAAGCACCTCAACCAGTCGAAGGAGGCGCTGTTCAAGCGCGTCGCCTACTTCCAGGTCGAGGAGAACCACCAGCAGGTCGAGGTCGCGTTGCAGTGGAACACCGGGTTCTACGAGGGCATCCACTCCTTCGCCAACGGCATCACCACGGCCGAGGGCGGCATGCACGAGGAGGGCTTCAAGAAGGCGCTCACCAACGCAGTCAACAAGTACGCGCGGAACAAGAATCTGCTGAAGGAGAAAGAAGAGAACCTCCTGGGCGAGGACATCCGCGAAGGCCTCACCGCCATCGTGGCCGTCAAGCTGCCCGACCCGCAGTTCGAGGGTCAGACCAAGGGCAAGCTCGGCAACGTCCCGATGCGCTCGTTGGTCGAGAAGACCACCAACGAGAAGCTGGGGGAGTGGCTCGAGGAGCACCCCACCGAGGCGCGCCAGGTCGTCAACAAGTCGACGCAAGCGGCGCGCGCCGCGCGTCGCGGCGCGCCAGGCGCGTGACGCAACCCGGCGGAAGTCGGCCCTGGAAGGCGCCGGGCTACCGGGCAAGCTCACCGACTGCCGCACCAAGAACGCGCACGAGGCCGAGCTGTTCATCGTCGAGGGCGACTCGGCCGGCGGCTCCGCGGTGCGGGCCCGCAACCCGGAGAACCAAGCGATCCTTCCGATCCGGGGCAAGTTCCTCAACGTCGAGAAGGCTCGCATCGACAAGATGCTGAAGAACCTCGAGGTGCAGACAATGGTCACGGCCATCGGTGCCGGTGTCGGCGAGGAGTTCGAGGTTGAGAAGATCCGCTACGGCAAGGTGATCATCTTGGCCGACGCCGATGTCGACGGGAGCCACATCCGTACCCTGCTGCTCACGTTCTATTACCGGCAGATGAAGGCGCTCATCGACGAGGGCCACGTGTATGTCGCGCAGCCGCCGCTCTTCTCGACGCTGGTCGGGAAGGAAACCATCTATCTGAAGGACGAGGCGGCGCGTCAGGTGTTTCTCGAGGCCAACCCGAATCACAAGAACGAGTTCGCCCGTCTCAAGGGCTTGGGTGAGATGGACTGGGACGAGCTGGGCTTCACCACCATGGCGGCCGAGCACCGCACCCTGCTCCAGATCAACGCCGACGAGGCCGCGCTGGCCGACCAGGTGTGCTCGATCCTGATGGGTGAGGACGTCGAGTCGCGCAAGCACTTCATCGCGACCAACGCCAAAGACGTGAGGTTCTTAGACATCTAATGAGCGACGGAAATGGCAACACGCCGGTCAGTGAAGGCAACGAGGGCAGCGACGGCACGCTGCTCGGCGGCAACATCGAAGTAATCGACATCCAGGAGGAGATGGAGCGCTCCTTCCTCGACTATGCGATGTCGGTCATTACGTCGCGGGCGCTGCCTGATGTGCGCGACGGGCTGCTCCCGGTCCAACGCCGCATCCTCTACGCCATGCACGACCTGGGCCTGCGGCCCGACCGGCCGCGCATGAAGTCGGCCCGCGTGAGCGGCGAGGTGATGGGCAAGTTCCACCCCCACGGCGAAGGCTCGATCTACGGCGCGTTGGTGCGCATGGCCCGACCGTTCGCGTTGCGCGACCCGCTCATCGACTTCCATGGCAACTACGGATCTCCTGACTTTTCCGCGGCCGCCTCGAGATATACCGAAGTGCGTTTGGCCGCGCTGGCCAGCGAGATGCTGGCCAGCATCGACGAGAACACCGTCGACTTCGCGGCGAACTACACCAACGAATTCCAAGAGCCCACCGTTCTCCCCAGCCGGTTCCCCAACCTGTTGGTCAACGGGGCCCAGGGCATCGCGGTCGGGATGGCCACCAACATCCCGCCCCACAACCTGGGCGAGGTCATCGACGCGGTCGCGCACCTCATCGACAATCCCGATGCGACCGCCGACGATCTCATGGAGTTCGTCAGGGGTCCCGACTTCCCGACCGGTGGGTTGATCCTCGGGCGGGCCGGGATCATGGACGCGTATCGCACCGGACGCGGCTCGATCCGCATGCGCGCCCTGGCCGAGATCGACGAGACAAAGAGCGGCGTGCAGATCGTTGTCAGCGAGCTGCCCTTCCAGTCGAGCATGGCCACGATCACCACCCGCATCGCCGATCTCGTGAACGCCCGCGAGCTCGATGGCATTCGCAGCGTTGACGACCTCTCCGCTGGTGATGACACCAAGCTGGTGATCGGCCTGAAGCGCGACGCCAACGCCAACGTCGTCCTCAACAACCTCTTCAAGCAGACCGGCCTGCAGACCAGCTTCGGCATGAACATGGTCGCGCTGGTCGACGGCGTCCCCCGCCAACTCAATCTCGTCCAGGCCTTGCAGGCCTACATCGAGCACCAGGTCGACGTCATCACCCGCCGCTCGCAGTTTCGGCTCGAGCAGAAGCAAGCGCGCGCCCACATTGTCGAAGGCCTGATCAAGGCGCTCGACAAGATCGACGCCATCATCAAGCTGATTCGCGCATCCGAAGACCGCGGCGCAGCCCGAGATGCGTTGATGGGCAAGCCGTTCACCTTCAGCGAGATCCAGGCCAATCACATCCTCGATATGCGGCTCGTCATGCTCACCCGCCTCAACGGCGCGGAGCTCAAGGACGAGATGAAGAAGCTCGGCGAAGAGATCGCCGAACTCGAGTCGATCCTTCGCAGCCCCCAGAAGCTGCGCGGCGTCATCAAGACCGAACTGGGCGAGATTCGTGAGAAGTTCGCCACGCCACGCCGGGCGGAGATCACCTTTGACCCCGGCGACCTCGGCGTCGAGGACCTCATCGACGACGAGCCGCTGGTTTTCACCATGACGCGCGCCGGCTACGTCAAGACGGCGCAAGCGGGCCAGTTCCGTACGCAGGGTCGCGGCGGCCGCGGCGTGCAGGGCGCCAACCTCAAAGAAGAAGACATCATCAGCCAGGTGGTGCACACCACCGCGCACGCGTTCCTGCTGTTCTTCTCCAACCGGGGGCGCGTGTTCCGGCTGAAGGCGCACGAGATCCCGATGAAGGACCGGACGGCGCGGGGCACGGCCATCGTCAATCTGCTGCCGCTCGCGAATGACGAGAAGATCCAAGCCGTCATCGACACTCGCGCCTACGACGACGACAGCTATCTCTTCTTCGCCACCAAGAACGGCACCGTGAAGAAGACGGTGTTCAGCGAGTACGACAAGAGCCGTCGCGAGGGTTTCATCGCCATCAATCTGAAAGAGGGCGACGAGTTGGTGAAGGTGGTGCGCACCAGCGGTGAGGACGACATCCTCATGGTGAGCCGCATGGGCATGACCATCCGGTTCAACGAGGACGACGTCCGGCCGATGGGGCGGAGCGCGGCGGGCGTCCGCGGGATGAAGCTCAAGGCCGGCAAGGGCGACGAGGTCGTGTCCTGCGACGTGGCTCGCGACGACGCGGCCATTCTCATTGTCACCGACAACGGCTACGGCAAGCGCACGCAACTCGACAAGTTCAACGTGCAGGGCCGGGGCGGTCAGGGCGTGATCGGCATCAAGCTCACCGCCAAGAAGGGGTACGTCGTCGCCGCGTTCATGGTCGGCCTCGACGACGACGTGTTCATGGTCTCCTCCGCCGGCGTGGCCAACCGCATCGAGGTGCGAGGCATCTCATCGCAGGGCCGGGCCGCCACGGGCGTGCGACTCATGAACCTCGACGCCGGGACCACTGTCGCCTCCGCGGCACCGATCATCACGGTCGAAGAGACCGACCCGCAGGAGTCACTCCCCGTCTAACCGGTTCTGTCCCCATCCGTGCCGCTGTGAGCGGCCGAGATCCGGACAGAAGGCGAAGGAGGCGCGCCGATGAGCACGAACGTGGGCAGGTCGCCCCGCTGGTTGCGGTGATCCTGGTAGCGGCGGGACTCCTCTGCCTCGTGGTGGTCAGGTTCGGAGCGGCCGCCGCCGATCGGGCCGACGCCAGGACCGCGGCTGACGCTGCGGCGCTGGCCGGGGCGGTCGGCGGTCGGTCGGCGGCTGACGAGATCGCCAAGGCGAACGCCGGTGCCGTGGTGCGCTACGAGGCCAAGGGACGCGACGTGAAGGTTCGCGTTCGAGTCCGCGATGCGGCGGCTACCGCTAAGGCGCGTCGGGAAGACGGGGGAGGTGAGCCGCGCGGCGCCGCGCCTGCCCTTCGCGCTGTGCTGGCGAGGGCTGCACAGTTGCTCGGTCGCCAAGTCCCGGTGAAGGCGGTCCGCGACGGCGGCCTGGCCATCGACACCACGGCGGAGTTCGTCGACCGGCTTCGCACGGTGGCCGGACAAGCCGGGTTGTGCCAGCCGGCGCCGGCGCCCCGCCCGACGTACTTCGAAGTGTGTCCGCCGCCGAGCGAGGGAACCCACTAGCTACGCTGACCCTCTCCCACCGACCACAGGAGGCCTCGATGGCACGCCCCGTGCGGCGAGTCGTCTCGAAAGTCGACAGCCTCAGCGTGCTGCGATTCTCCGTCCTCCTCTACCTCAGCTTCTACCTCGTCGTCGTGGTTGCCGCCGTGGTCCTGTGGGCGGTGGCCACCGTCGCCGGCGCCGTCGACAACATCGAGGACGTGATCAAGGAGCTGTTCGCTCTGGAGTCGTTCCGCTTCGATGCGCTGGCGATGCTTCGAGGCATGACGGTCGGCGGGCTCCTCCTGGTGATGCTTGGCACCGGGGTGAACGTTCTCGTCGCCGTCCTGTACAACCTGATCAGCGACGTGGTCGGCGGTGTCGAGGTGATCGTCAGCGAGGAGCAACGCGATTCGGCGCCGCGGCACCGGCGTGTAAGGTCGCCGCGCTAATCCGTCGCGCCGGAGGCGCGCCGTGTTTTGGGGCTATAGCTCAGCTGGTTAGAGCGCAGCACTGATAATGCTGAGGTCCGTGGTTCGACTCCACGTAGCCCCACCCGATTCGCTGTGATGAACCCGCTCTCGGATCGCGACCGGGCACGCGCCCTGAGGCTTGTCTCGGAACTGGTGGCGTGCCCGGTCTCGGTGGTTGGTGAAGAGCCGCTTGGCAGCGACTGGGCGCCGGTGACCCGGTTCACCCTGGACTATCCGGTGTCACCAAGCGGTGACACGGTGATCGTGAAGACCCGTCGCGCCGTTGGCGGCGACTGGGGAGCCGGCCGCCATGTTGAGCGCGAACGGGCAGGTCTGCAGTTGGTCCGCGGGCTTGGCATCGGCCCCGACGTGCTCGCCGCTGACGAAGCCCTTGGGGTCCTGGTACTGAGCGACCTCACGGGACCGACCCTTGAAGACGCGCTGTTGGGGCCGGACCCCTCCTTGGCTTCGAACGGATTTGTCGCATTCGGTGAGTTGCTCGGCCACCTCCATGCCGCGACGGCGCGGACGCTGCCGCCCGACGACGCAGAGCGCTACGGACCGTGGCCGGGAGTTGAGCGGTGGCATCAGGTTGTGCAGCTAACGCGCGAGCTGCGATTCCCGGACGCGGGTCAAGCGGGAACCGACATCGGTTGGCTCTGCGCGCAATTGCGGGATCCTGCCGCGTTCCTGGCGTTCAACCACGCCGACCCAACGCCGAACAACGTGATCCTGACTGCCGACGGCGCGCGACTCATCGACTTCGAGGGATCAGGCTTTCGACACGTCGGCTGCGAGGCGGCCGCGCTCCACTTCCCGTTCCCGCACTACAGCGCGCACTGGGCAGTGTTGCCGCAGGGGGTCATCGACGCCGCCGACAACGCGTACCGTCAGCGGCTGGTCGCGGGCATCCCGGCGGCTGATGACGACAAGGCGTACCGGCGCATGCTGGCCATCGGCTGCGGCGCTGAACTCGCGGTGCGCGTCCAGCGGCTCGCCAAGCTGGCGGCCGACGATCAGACCCCGGCCGAGTCGTGGCGGCGGCGCACGCAGCTACTCCAACAGATCGATGTGTTCGTGCGTGTCGCCGACAGCGCCAAAGTGCTATTGCCGCTCGCCGACTGGTTCGCAGCCCTCGCCACCGCAATGCGTGATCGATGGGAAGACGCCGGGAGTCCGCCCCCGCCGATCTTCCCCGCGTTCTCATAAATTCAGCAACGCCGATTTGGTCCCATGGTACCGTGGGACCATGCCGACAGACACCGACACCCTCCCCGTCGACCGTGTGCAGCTGGGCGTGCGGATGGAGCGGAACCTGGTGAAGGTCCTCAAGGGCCTGGCCGAATTCGAGAACATGACACTTGGCCAGCTGCTCGAGAAGATCGTGCTGCACTCGTTCGAGCCTGTGCCGGGCGAGGAGGGCGAACAGGCGTGGAGCGCGCTGGGCAAGCGCTCGCTCGCCGCGGTCGTCGATCTCAAACGGGTCTACGGCCTCGACTACGACATGCATGCCTTCCGTCGTTTCCGGGAAGTGGAACAGCAGTCCGGCTGACGCCAAAGTTGCCCACAGAGTTGGGCGCGTAGATCCACAGCTTGCCCTCTTGTGGTCCACAGGGCTGGGGGTGGAACCTTGGCCCGAAGGGGCACCGGATGATCGTTGATTCCATCGAGCTTGCCGAAGAGTTGCGCCGCCGTCGGGTCGGTCGCAGCGGCTTGGTCGACTCGTTGACGACCACCCCGGGGTCGGCATACGTGCCCGGCGAGCTCGAGCAGGCTCCCACCAGTCTGCTCGTGCTAGCCGCCATGGCGTTGGTCCGTCCCAGCGCCTAACGGTCGAGGCGGTGCCAGGTAGTTGACCTGCCACCTGGCACCGCCACGAACCGCCGAGCCACCCGTCCCGCTAGCGTCGGGATTGTGAAAGCTTTTCGCCGCGCGCTGCTCGCCCTTGTGGCTGCTGCAGCGGTTGCTGGGGTCGTGCGTTTGCGTGGATCTGGTGGTGTGCCGCCTCAAGGCGGCGGGTGGCGCGAGCTGTCCGGCACGGACCTGAGGTAACCGGTGCGCGCCGTCGTCGTGGGCGCCGGCGCGGTAGGTAGCCGGGTCGCCCGCCAGCTGCACACGACCGAGGGGCTCGAGGGCCTGGTGGTCACCGACGCGATCAGGCCGCGGGCTGACGCGGTGGTCGCCGCCGTCGGCGCACCGGCCGTCGTGGGGGAGTGGGGTCCGGAGGCGCTGGCCAACGTCGACGTCGTCGTGCTGGCCGGCTCGGGGCGCCACCGGGCTGCGGCGGAGGTCGCGCTGGAATACGGCGCACACGTTGTCTCGGTCGCTGATTCTCCAGAGGACGTCCGTGCGCTGCTCGACCTCGACGCCGAGGCCCGCGAGCGCGCGCTGGTGGTTGCGGTCGGCGCCGCCTTCGGCCCGGGGCTGTCCTGCGTGCTCGCCCGCCATGCCGCCGCTGGCTTCGATTCGGTGGATGAGATTCACGTGGCCCGCGCTGGCACCGGCGGACCGGCGTGCGCTCACCAACATCACCGCACCCTGGGCGCCGAAGCGATCGACTGGCGCGATGGTGCGTGGCAGCGCCGCCCCGGTGGCTCGGGTCGTGAGCTGTGCTGGTTTCCTGATCCGATCGGCGGCCTCGACTGCTACCGCGGCGGCCTTCCCGACGCGCTCACTCTCGTACCGGCCTTCCCGGGCGTGCAACGGGTCACCGCGCGCGTTGCCGCCAGTCGCCGGGACCGGCTGACGGCCCGGCTGCCGATGCTCCGCCGTCCTCACCCCGAGGGCGCGGTCGGTGCAGTGCGGGTCGAGGTGCGAGGTCGGCGAGGAACCGGTTCCGACGTGCGCGTCCTCGGTGTGATGGATCGCCCGGCAGTCGCCGCGGGAGCCGTGGCCGCTGTTAGCGCCGCCTGGGCTGCCGAGGGCCGGCTATCGCGAGCGGGCGCGGCCGGCCTGGCCGAGCTGGTCGACGATGCGGTGCCGTTCCTCCAGGAGTTGGCTCGCCGCGGTGTACGCGCCGCCGTCTTCGAAGGTGTGGGCTAGCGCTTAGGTCTCGTCGGCCTTGACGACAACGAGGTTGCCCTTCATTGCCGACGGGTGGACGTCGCACTGGTAGCTGTAGCTCGCCGGCACCTGAAGGGTGACCTTCACGGTGTCGGTTGACGGACCGGGCTTCACGTCAGTCTTGATCTCGCCGGCTGTTCCGGCGGACAGATGGAAACTGTGCGGGGTGGTGTCCTCGTTCCGGAAGGTGATCGTGAGTTCCTTGCCGGCCGGCGCAGTCAACGTGGTCTTGTCGAACTGGATGTCCTTTGCCACCACCGTGTGCTCGGTCTCGGCGGGCCCGTCGGCCTGGCCTTCGCCGATGGCAGGGTCTTGACCGCGCCCGCAGCCGGCGAGCAGCGCGACGAGCAGGGCAGCGAGCATCACGAGTCGGCGCATTCCGGGCAGGCTATTCCGATGAACGAGTGGGAGCTGCCCGGATCACGTTGGGGCCGGCGGGCCACGATCTATTCGACCGCGGCCCGAGTTGCGTCCCGTTACGGCATGCGCCGGCTGCCGGGCGTCCCCTCGCCGAGCCTCGAACGCTGCCACGAGCTCGGCGCCGCGGACCTCCATCGTACCGCCGTTCACCTGCGCGGCGGGTTCCTCAAGTTCGGTCAGTTCGCGTCGGCGCGGCCCGACCTCCTGCCCGAGGCGTACGTCCGTGAGTTGTCGAAGTTGCAGGACCGCGTGCCGCCCGCGCCGGCGTCGGTCATTCGCAAGATCATCGCGGCCGACGTCGGTCCCCCCGACGAGTTGTTCACCGCGTTCGACACCGAGTCGGCGTCGGCCGCGTCGCTGGCCCAGGTGCATCGAGCTGTGCGCGCCGACGGCCGCGTCGTCGCGGTCAAGGTTCAGTACCCGCGGGTGTCGGAGATCGTGCCCGCCGAGGCGCGCGACACGCGCCGCATGCTGGGGTTGGTCGCCCGCTTCGTCCGCAGCGTCGACCTGCCCACCATCTCCGGCGAGCTCGAACGGGTCATTCTCGAGGAGCTGGACTACGTGAACGAAGCGCGCAACATCGAGCGCTTCGCCGGCAACTTTGCCGACGAGCCGCAGGTGGTGGTGCCGGGCGTGCATCACGACATCTCCCACGGTCGAGTGCTGGTGATGGACTGGGTGGAGGGCGAGAACCTGGCCCGCGCGCTGGCCACCTGCGACCAGGACACCGCCGACGCCGCCACCTTGATCCTGGTCGACGCCTACCTGAAGCAGATCCTCGTCGACGGTTTTCTCCACGCCGATCCGCACCCGGGCAACTTCTTGCTCCAGGGTCAAGGTGAGGCTCTCGGGATCGTCGACTTCGGCGCGTGCGCGACGCTCAGTCCGGCCACGCGGCTCGGGATGTGCGACCTCTACGAATCAGGGATGACCGGCGACGCGGCGACGGCGGCGGCCGCCCTCGACCAGCTGGGGTTCCGGACCCGCTCGGGCGACGTCGGCTCGCTCGTTGCCTGGGCCAGCCTGTTCGACTCCGACGAGGCCGACGAAGCTCGCGAGGAGAACTGGGCCAAGCTCATGACCGCGGCGAGGGAGGACCCCCTCGTCAAGCTGCCCGACGAGCTGATCATGGTTGGGCGCGTCCTGATGGTTCAGACCGGGCTCATCGGCCGGATCAGGCCGCGATGGTCGATGGCCGACCTTGTTCAGAAACGGCTATCGGAAGCACGAGCGGTCTAGGTACGCTCGGGACCACGGGAGCTCGGAGGGACCGGGCTGAGAGGGCGCCGACCTGCGCCGACCGTTGACCTGAACCGGGTAATGCCGGCGGAGGGAGTGGCAATGACACGGACCAAGGTGTACGTCGGAGACGAGAGCGTCCCGTTTTCCGAAGTGGCGCTGACCAACGGCGAGACGTTCCGGTTGTACGACACGAGCGGCCCGGGCTCCGACCCCACGGTGGGCCTGCCGCCGCGCCGCGCCGACTGGGTGCTGGCCCGCGGCGATGTCGAGGAGTACGACGGCCGGCCGGCAACCGCGCGCGACGACGGCCGCTCCGCTGCCGCGCGCGACGTGGAGCGGTGGAACGGCGAGCGGCGCAGGCCGCTGCGGGCCAAGCCCGGTCGGCGGGTCACGCAGATGCACTACGCCCGCCGCGGCGAGGTGACACCGGAGATGGCTTTCGTCGCCGCACGCGAGGGGCTCGACCCGGAGTTCGTGCGCGACGAGGTGGCGCGTGGCCGGGCGATCATCCCGAACAACGTGAACCATCTCGAGTCCGAGCCGATGGCGATCGGCCGCAACTTCCTCGTGAAGGTCAACGCCAACATCGGCAACTCGTCGGTGACGTCGTCGATCGCCGAGGAAGTCGAAAAGCTCACCTGGTCCACGCAGTGGGGCGCCGACACGGTGATGGACCTGTCGACCGGGCGTGACATTCACAGCACGCGCGAATGGATCATCCGGAACTCACCGGTGCCGATCGGCACGGTGCCGATCTACCAGGCGCTCGAGAAGGTTGACGGCCAGGCGGAGGATCTTTCGTGGTCGGTGTACCGCGACACGATCATCGAACAGGCCGAGCAGGGTGTCGACTACATCACGGTCCACGCCGGCGTGCTGCTCCGCTACGTGCCGCTCACCGCGAAACGGGTCACCGGGATCGTGAGCCGGGGCGGGTCGATCATGGCCGCGTGGTGCCTCGCTCACCACGAGGAGAATTTCCTCTACACGAACTTCGAAGAGTTGTGCGACATCCTGGCTGCCTACGACATTGCCTTCTCGTTGGGCGACGGCCTGCGGCCTGGATGCATCGCGGACGCCAATGATGACGCGCAGTTCTCCGAGCTACGGACGCTGGGCGAGCTCACCGACATCGCGTGGCGCCACGACGTGCAGGTGATGATCGAAGGACCGGGTCACGTGCCGATGAACAAGATCAAGGAGAACGTCGACCTGCAGATGGAGCTGTGCAACGAGGCGCCCTTCTACACACTCGGGCCGCTCACCACCGATGTCGCGCCCGGGTATGACCACATCACCTCCGCGATCGGCGCGGCGATGATCGGTTGGTTCGGCACGGCCATGCTCTGTTACGTCACTCCCAAGGAACACCTGGGTTTGCCCGACCGACAGGACGTGAAGGACGGGGTCATCGCGTACAAGATCGCGGCCCACGCCGCCGATCTGGCTAAGGGGCACCCCGGTGCACAAGCCTGGGATGACGCGCTGTCGCAGGCCCGCTTCGACTTCCGATGGGAAGACCAGTTCAACCTCGCGCTCGATCCGGAGACGGCGCGGTCGTTCCACGATGAGACTTTGCCCGCTGGCGCGGCCAAGACGGCCCACTTCTGCTCGATGTGCGGTCCCAAGTTCTGCTCGATGCGCATCAGTCAGGACGTGCGGGACTACGCGGCCGCGCACGGTGTCTCGGGCGACGAGGCCATCACACTCGGCCTCAAGGAGAAGGCAGTTGAGTTCGTCGCGCGGGGGAGTCAGGTCTACGCCGCTCCGGAGTAAGTAGGTTCCGGCGAGGATGGTCTCGCTCGACGACCGGTTGCGATCGGTCCCCTTCTTCCGGTCGTTGCCCGCTGACGACCTGGCCGCGATCGCCGTCCGCCTGAAGCTGCGAACGGTTCGCAAGGGAGCGATGGTTTTTCGCGAGGGCGACGCGGCCGACGCGATGTACTTCGTCGACTCCGGCCAACTCGAAGTGGTTCGGGGGCCGGGAAGTCGGCCGATTGCGGTGCTGGGGTCCGGCAGCGTCGCCGGCGAGCTGGCCCTGTTGCTCGGCGAGCCGCGTTCGGCGACACTGCGCGCCGCGTCGAGCTGCCGGTTGTGGAGCCTGGCCCGCGACGACCTGGACCAGCTCCTTTCCGCTCACCCGGCGATCGCGCTCGAGCTGTCCGCGGAACTGGGCCGCCGGCTGGTGACGACTACCCGCCGGTTGACCCAAGGTGACGTCACCCGCGTCACGGTGGCGTTCGGGGGCGTGGCCGACGCGCTTTCGGCGGCGATTGCTGCTCAGGGCCAGAAGGTGGGAGTGATCGCGCTGCGGACGGTGGCGCTTGCAGACTTGGCCAAGATGGCGGTCGAGCGGTACCGCGAACTCGACGTCGTCGTCGTGAAGGCGGGACGAGCGGCCAGCCCCGTCGCCCGCGCCGCCGTCGACACCGCCGAGTGGGTCGTCTCGGACGCGCGGCTGCCGGCGTGGGTGCTCGCCCGGCAATCGGCGGAACGCATTCTCGAAGTCGATGATCCCGCGTCGGTTACCGTCGCGGCACGGCGCGTGAGTGGCCAAGCCGTCGCGCTCGCATTGTCGAGCGGCGGCAGCAAGACCATGGCCCACATCGGCGTCATCGCCGGGCTGCGCGAGCGCGGCATTGATTTCGATGCGGTGGCGGGCTCGAGCGGCGGTGCCCTGGTAGCGGCAGGAATCGCCGCGCACGTCTCCACCGACGAGATAACCGGCTACATCCGTCTCCTCGCTGCGCAGCTGCGCCCGCGCCGATGGGACATCCACCTCGTTCCCCGCACCGGCATCATCAAGGGACGGCGGCTGCGCGACCTCTTCGACCGGTGGTTCGACGGCCGCAGCTTTTCGGATCTGCCGACGCCGCTGTACATCGTTGCGTCGGACATGCTCACCGGCGAGGAGGTTGTTTTCGACAGCGGGTCCCTGGCCGATGCGCTCCGGGCCAGCATGAGCATCCCGGGCGCGTTTGATCCGTGGCGTCACCAGGGCCGGCTGCTCCTCGATGGTGGCGTCACCGATCCGTTGCCGGCCGGACCGCTGCGTCAAGCCGGCTTCGAGCGGGTGGTCGCCTCGAACGTGGCCGGCAAGGACGTCGACCCGACGGCGTCGCCTGGCGCCCGCCTGCCCAGCATTCTGAACGTGATGCTGCGGACCGTGAACCTCATGGAGGCCGAAGTGGTCAAGGCGCAGCTGGCGTTGGCGGACGTCGTGATACGCCCGAACGTCCAGGCCAGCGGCAGCTTCGATTTCACCCAGATCGACGGCTTCATCGCCGAAGGGCGCGAGGCGGTAGCCCGCCAGGACGACGAGTTGCGCCGGCTCGGCTTTACCCGAAGCTGAGGTCGGCGTCACGAAGCCGGCGGGCCAGGCCGGCCAGCAGCTTCTCGCTCATGGCCGGGACGTCGCGCACCAACGCCTTGAACACCCGAGCGTCGATCACCGCCAGCGTGGTCGGCTCGGTCGCGGTGACGGTGGCATTACGCGGTGCCGGGTCGAGCAGCGCCAGCTCGCCGAACCAACCGCCGGGCCGGAGCGTGGCCACCGTTCGGTTCGATTTCCCGGCCCTGCGGCGCACGGAGGCTTCGCCGTCGATGACGACATAGAAGCTGTCGCCCCGTTCACCTTCTTTGACGATCACCGTGTTGACCGGGACCTGGACCTCCGCGGTGTGCCTGGCCAGGGTCTTCAGTTCGCTGCGCGAGCAAGCGGAGAACAGCGGGACGTCTTTGAGGTGCTCGGCGAGGTGGCGGCGGCTGACCATGGTGACGTTCATAACATGGCGTTGACTGCGGACGCTGAAAATGGTCTGCTGCATCCAAGGGGGATTCACATGCTCATGCAGCGGCTAGCCCGCGCCGTCATCCGGCGCCGGCGCCTCGTCCTGGTCGTTGCCGCCGTGAGCTTCCCGGCGGCGGCGCTGTTCGGCGGCCCGGTTGCGGCACACCTCTCCGCCGGCGGCTTCACCGATCCCGCCGCCGAGTCCAGCCATGCCACGACGCGCCTCACGGAGCACTTCCGCACCGGCGAACCGAACTTTGTGCTGCTGGTCACCGCGAAGCAGGGCACGGTGGACGACGTAGCCGTGGCCGAGCGGGGCCGGGCGATAACCGCCGATCTGGGCAAGCGGCCAGGCGTCGAGGGCGCAGTGTCGTACTGGTCGCTGAACAACGCGCCGCCACTGCGGGGGAACGACGGCAAGCAGGCGCTCGTCCTCGCCCGCGTGCCGGGCGACGAGGACACCGTGCGCGAGGTAACCGGCTCGCTCTATGACGATTTCACCAAGGCCGACGCCGTCGTGCGGCTCGGCGTGGGTGGCGCCGGCGAGGTGTGGCGTGAGATCACGGCCCAGTCGGAGAAGGACCTTCAGACGCGCCGAGCTGATCACGATCCCGTTGATTGTCGTCGCCCTGCTGATCGTGTTCGGCAGCGCAGTCGCCGCCGGCCTGCCGTTGGCGGTCGGCGGGCTCTCCGTCGTCGTGACGTACGCGGTGCTCCGCATCCTTGCCTCGTTCTTCGATGTTTCGATCTTCGCCCTTAACCTCACCTCGGCGTTGGGCCTCGGCCTGGCCATCGACTACAGCCTGTTCATGGTCTCGCGGTTCCGGGAAGAGCTGGCCTCGGGCCGCGAGCCCGATGACGCGGTGATTCGCACGATGCACACCGCGGGGCGGACGGTGGCGTTCAGCGCGTTCACCGTGGCCGTGTCGCTCGGCGCGCTGCTCGTGTTTCCCCTCGCCTTCCTGAGGTCGTTCGCCTACGCCGGTGTCGGCGTGGTGGCCGCCGCGGGTGTCGGTGCGGTCATCGTGCTGCCGGCGATCCTGTCGTTGCTTGGCCATCGCGTCGAGAAGGGCCGGCTATTCGAGGTCCGTCGCAAGCCGGTGGAGGAGGGCTTCTGGTACCGGCGGGCGCACGCGGTGATCAAGCGCCCCATTCCGGTAGCCGTCGGCGGCGTCGCGCTGCTGCTCGTCATGGGCATCCCCTTCGTGAGGCTGGCGCCAGGACTGGCCGACGATCGAGTCCTCCCTTCCAGCGCGCAGGCCCGCCAAGTCCACGACTCGCTGCGGGAGAACTTCGCCAGCAACGAGGCCGCCGCCATCTCGGTCGTCGATCGCAGTTCCACCGATCTGGACTCGCGGAGCCCAGCCGTTGACGCGTATGCGGCCCGGCTCTCAGGTCTCGCTGGGGTCGCTCGGGTCGACGCGGCGACCGGCTTCTACTACCAGGGGGTACGGGTGCTGGGCCCCAACGAGCTGTCGAGCCGCTTCCGCGGCACCCCCGGCGGCACGTGGCTCTCAGTCGTGCCAGCAGTCGAGCCGCTGTCGGCCGAAGGTGAGGCGCTCATCAAGAACATCCGGCGTATGCCGCCGCCGTTCCCGGTTGACATAGGCGGACGGTCGGCCGAGTTGGTCGACAGTAAGCAGTCGATCAACGAACGCCTGCCGTTTGCTCTGGCCTGGATCGGCATCACCACGTTTGTGTTGCTGTTCCTCATGGTGGGGAGCCTGCTCGTGCCGCTGAAGGCCATCCTGCTCAACATGCTGAGCCTTGCGGCGACGTTCGGTGCGTTGGTATGGGTGTTCCAGGACGGTCACCTCGCGTCAGTGCTCCACTTCACGCCGACCGGGACGATCTCCGTCGTGGTGCCCATCCTGTTGTTCTGCATCGCGTTCGGCTTATCGATGGACTACGAGGTGTTCCTCCTGTCGCGGATCAAAGAGGAGTACGACACCCACGGCGACAACGACGAGGCGGTGGCGGTCGGACTGGAGCGCACCGGCAAGATCGTGACCGCGGCCGCCGCGCTGATCACCCTCGTGTTCGTGGCGTTCACCACCGCGGAGGTGGCCGTCGTGCAGATGTTCGGCGTGGGCCTCGGGGTGGCGGTTCTGGCCGACGCGTTCCTCATCCGAACCGCGCTGGTTCCGGCGTTCATGAAGATTGCCGGCAAGGCCAACTGGTGGGCGCCGCGCTCACTGCGCCGCCTGCATCTCCGCTTCGGCGTGTGGGAAACCGAACCGTTGGCGATCTACGACCGGGTCGAGGAGTGCCTCGACGCGGAGAAGGTGGCAACCCGCAGCTAGGCCGGCTGTAGCGCGGCCGCCTCGATTCGGAGCGTTTGCGCCTTTTCGGGCCGGCCGGCGAGGAGTTCGACCTCAGCAAGCCGAACCAGGGTCTCCGGGACTTCTCCCGCCATGCCCATGTTGCGGAAGCGCGCCAGCACCCGCTCCAGATCGTCGCGTGCCTCGTCTACTCGGCCTTCCAGGCCGGCGACGACGGCCAGGTTGCGGACGACGTAAAGCTCGTACCAACTCCCCGCCGCTCGCAGCGTGCCCAGCGCCTCTTCGAACACGGCGCGGGCCTCGGCCCAGCGCCCTTGATCCCGCAGGATCTCGCCCACATTGTTGGCGGTGGTGGCGGCAAAGACGGTCGCACCCGCGGCCTCGAGCGCGACCCGGCTCTCGTCATAGCGCGACCGTGCCGCGTCCCAGTCACCCCGCGAGTAGGCGAGCGTCCCGAGGTTGTTCAGTGCGTTGCCGCGGCCCATGGCGTCGCCGTCGGCCTGGTACAGCTCGAGCGCCCGCAGGCTGTACGCCTCCGCATCCGGGGTCCCGGCCATGAGCGCCGCCGCGCCCAGCAGCGACCACGCGTGGGCCAGCGCCTTGGTGTTGCCGGTTTGCTCAGCGTCGGCGATGGCTTCGCGTGCGGCCCGCATGGCCGCGCTGACGTTGCCCTGGGCCGCCCGTACTTTGGCGACAGCGGTGAGCAGTCGTGATCGCAACGCGATGCCGGTGGTGTCATCGACGATTCGGAGGCCTTTGCGGTACCAGCGAAGTGCCGGCCCCGGATGGCCCTGCTCGAGCCGCACGTCGCCCTCATAGAGACACAGCTCGACTTGGAGTTCAGGGCTGGCGTGAGCCAAGCGGCGGGCGCGCCCGTAGGCGATACGCGCGTCGGCCAACCGTCCCGTGCGCACGCAGAGGTGGCCCAACTCGCTCCACGCGCGACCCAGATCGGCCGGCCCGACCCCCGCGACGCGCCCGCCCGCGGTGACTGCGCGTCGGTAGAGAGCGATCGCTTCCGCCGGCGCCAGTCGCTGGCGGGCGCTGTGGGCGGCCCGGATCCCCGCCTCCCACGCTCGTGGATAGTCCTGTGCCTCGAACGCGTGGAGCGAAAGGAGCGCGTCGCTGGCGTCGCCGTCGGCCTGCGCGGCCAGCAGGCGGGCCACCGTTCCGTGCAGCAGGCGTCGTTGCCGGAACGGCAACGATGCGTACGCCGCGTGCTGAAACAACGCCTGTCGGAACTCGACAACGCCGTCGCGTGTCGTGAGGAATGCGCGCAATGCTCGGAGGTCCGCGTCCGGCGCCAGCTCGCGGAGCAAGCCGGCTGCGAACCGAGTACCGAGAACCGAGGCCGTCCGCAACGCAGTGCGATCCGCCGGCGCCAGCGAATCGATCCTGGCGGTTACGACGGCTTCGACAGTGTCGGGCAGTTCGGCGAGCTCATCGTGGCCCTCAAACGCCTGTGCAAGCTCGCGTACGAACATGGGGTGGCCGGCACCGCGCGATGCGATGAGCGCGGCGTGCTCGGGCAGGAGCGGTCGCACCGCCGCGGCGCGGGCCAATGCGCCGGCCGCATCGGCACCGAGCGGGCGCAGTGCAAGCAATTCTGGCTCGGGCCGGTCGATGAAGGGCCTGTCGTCCGGCCGGCGCGTGATCAGTATCAACCAGGGCCGGTTCCGAACCCGCTGCAGCACGTGGGCGATGAGTTCGCGGGACGCGTCGTCGATCCACTGACCGTCTTCGATCACCCAGGCGGCCCTTGCATCGACGACCGCAGTTATGAGATCACCGACCGCGTCGCGGAGGCGCGTCACCACGTAGCGCTCGTCGAGCGCGGCGATTTCGGGAGTGGGCTCGATCGAGATGCCCAGCGGCAGCATGATCAGCGGCAGCCAGGGGACAAGGTGTGGCGCGGTGGCTTCCAGCGCCGCCCTTACATGGTGGGTGACCTCGGCTGCCGGTCGGTCATCAGACTCCTCGAGCCCGAGGACCGCCCTGAGCATCTGACCGGCCACGAAGTACGGCGTCGTTGACTCGTACTGCTGGCATGCGGTCCACAGGACGGCGGTGTCAGCGTCGATGGTCTCGACGAACTCCTGGACAAGCCGGGTCTTGCCGATACCGGCGTCGCCGGTTACTTCGACGACGCGGACGGTTCGATGAGCCGCTTCGTCGAGAGCGTCGCGCAGCGCGGTCAGCTCGGCGTCGCGTCCGACCAGCGGCAGGCGGCCATGCTTTTCGTCGCGGTGGCCAACCGGCTCGCCTACTGAGTACGTGAGTAGCGGTTCCCGCTTGCCCTTGGCCATGAACGGCTGCTGCTGCGTGGTGGCGAACAACGTGTCGGACCGGTCGAGGACCGCGGGCATGCTGCGAATCTGGCTCTTCGCGGCGGAGGTCATTACCCGCGCTGCGGTGTTGACCGCGTCGCCGAGCAGCGTGTAGGTCCGCCGGAATACCGGACCGACATCACCGACGAACACCGAGCCCCGATTGACGCCGATGTGCAAGGGCAGACCGACGTCGCTGTCGGCCACGGCTCGAACGGCGCGCAGTAGGCGCTCCTCGTTGTTCGGCCAGCCCGTAGGCGCGCCGGCCACCGCGATGATCTTGCCGCCGTTGCCGGAGATGTCGGTGGCCAGGAACGTGACGCCCAGGTCTTCGAACGTCTCCTGCGAGCGGGTGACTAGTCGGTCGAGGCGATCGCCCACCGCCGCTCCGCCCTCGATTTGCAGAAGTCGCTCTATGTCGCCGAATCCGATGAATGCCAGCGCCACCTGACGGTGTTCGGGCGGTTGTCCGCCATCGCGGAGGTGCTGCCGCAGGGCCACCGGAACGAAGAGCGACGGGTCAACCGATACCGGGATCCTGAGGCTGGCCGGGTCGC
This sequence comes from uncultured Actinomycetes bacterium, assembly GCA_963742585.1. Classification (GTDB taxonomy): domain Bacteria; phylum Actinomycetota; class Acidimicrobiia; order Acidimicrobiales; family JACDEA01; genus JACDEA01. Next base: position 475,394 of record CAVUMI010000006.1, on the reverse strand, counting down.
CGCCCGCCGCCGCCGGCGCTCGCCGCAGCAGTCGTCCACCTCCCTGCCGCGGCCCGAGGCTGGAGGCGGGCAAGGCGGCCGCGGTCGCCGTACTCACGAGGATTTGGCCCGCGTTGGCAGCGGCTTCCATCGCGCAGGTCTCCGTGGCGGCGGGGCCGGCGACGATCAGCTCGCGATGAGATCCACCGACGAGGAAGAAGTCGAACTCGCCGCTGTGCACGCCGACCGACATCCGAAGGCGCACGCGACCGCTGGCCGTTTCGCTGCGACCGACCTCACGCAGCCCCGCGCGCATTGCCGCGGCCGCGGCGACAGCACGACGGGGATGGTCCTCACCCCAGAAGAACACCAGCACGGCGTCGCCCCCGTACTTGAGCATGCTCCCGCCGAAGGTGGCGGCGCGCTCGAGCAGGTTCGAGAAGACCGCATCGAGGATTTCGGTCAGTTCCTCGGCGCCAACCTTGCCGTTGCGCGCCAAGCGCTCCGAGAGTGCGGTGAATCCCGAGACGTCGCAGAAGACCATGCTGCCGTCGACGCGTCGATACGTCGCCTCCGGCGCATGTTCGGCCCAGCTCAGTACGAGCCTCGGCACATATGGCGTCAACGCAGCCGACACCGACATCCCCCTTATGCCGGCATCGTACGACGGAAGCGGCACTTTTGACACCGCGGCCGGGGTGTTGTGACCGATTTCACCGAGGTCTCGGGTAGTCGTTCCGAGACTGCCGCGGTACTGTCAGAGCGGCGCTTCGAGCATGAAGGGGGGAAGTGCCTTGGGGAGACGTTGGGGAACGCGCACCGTCGGCGTGGTAGCCGCGCTGGCGCTGCTCTTGTCCACCGTCGGCATGATCGCAGCACCCGGCATCGCAGCCGCTGCACTCCCCGGAACGATCAGCTCCGCCGGACCGCTGACCAAGATCTTCATCTCGGCCGACCTGAACTGCGCCGTCGATCATGCCGGCGATTCGCATGGCGAGTTCTACGAGGACACCGCATGCGGCACGTTCGTCGCCGTCGGCAACACGACGTACGGGCCGGCCACCGTGCCGGCCGGGCCGAAGGATCCGGGTACGTCGGCCTACAAGAAGTTCACCAAGATCAGCCAGACCGCGGTGACCGGTACCGGTACTGCGGCCAACCCGTTCAAGATCGTGACCGTTGTCGCCGCGGGCTCGACCGGAGTCCGGCTCACGCAAACCGACACGTACGTGACCGGCCAGGAGTCCTACCGGACTGATGTCGCCGTCGCCCAGACCGGCCTCTCACCGACCAACGTGGTGCTGTATCGCGCCGGCGACTGCTTCTTGCAGAACGACGACAACGGTTTCGGAAGCTACGACGCCAGCACGGGGGCCATCGCGTGCGTGAACGGGGTGCTCAATGGCAGCGGTCAGCGGGTTCCCGGTAGCCGCATCGAGCAGTGGTCGCCGATCAGCGCTGGAAGCCGCTACGTCCACGGTCTCTTCAGCTCGGTCTGGGCGAAGGTTCTGTCCCGCCAGCCCCTGCCCAATACGTGCACCTGCGCGACGTACCAGGACAATGGTGCTGGGCTGAGCTGGAGCATCAGTCTTCTCCCGGGTCAGTCGCTGACGCGGTCGCACCTGCTGACGTTTCAGTCAGTGGCCAGTTCGCCACTCGTCACGAGCAAGACCGCTGACCACGAGGCCGTTTCGCCCGGCGCCACGACCGGTTACACGATCACGCTGACTAACCCGAACGCCACCGGGGTGACCCTCACATCGGTTACCGACGACCTGCCCGCGGGCTTCACCTACCGCTCGGGTAGCTCATCGGGTGTCACCACCGCGAATCCGGTGGCGAGCAATCAGCACCTGAGCTGGTCGGGACCCTTCATCGTGCCGTCCAACGGACAGGTCACATTGCACTTCGGCGTCACTGCATCCACCCAGCCCGGCGACTACTTCAACCGCGCCGGCGGTGCGGCGAGCGGCTCCGCCACCGTCACGCCGACGGGAGACACCGCCAAAGTCACCGTCCTGGGCGCAGCCAGCCTCACCATCGCCGCCGACCGCGGTTCGGTGGCGGCGAGTCCGTCGAGCATTTCCAGCGCGGACGTGCCGTTGCAGCGCACGTCACCCCACGTTCAGAGCGCGCCGATCATCCAACTGCCACTGCTCTCTTCGCCGATCATCCAACTGCCACTGCTCTCTTCGCCGATCATCCAACTGCCACTGCTCTCTTCGCCGATCATCCAACTGCCACTGCTCTCTTCGCCGATCATCCAACTGCCACTGCTCTCTTCCGCGTTCGGCTTCGACAGCCTGGCCGACAACGACGATCTCGGATCCTCACCGGCGGTCCGAGCTGGATTGGCCCGCATCTCACTCGCCGCCATGCGGATCACCTCCGGTCCCGACTGGCCCACCCGACTCGCCGGGACCGCGCTGGCGGACCGGCAGTTGCAGACAGTTACGTTCGCCGACGTACTTGCGCTCGGCTTGCCCGCCGAGAAGATCCCGGCGCTCGCGCATCTCGATCTGTCGGCCAGCCCGCTGGGCCAGCTCAGCAGCTTGAGTCTCTTCATGGGCGATACCCGGCTCCAAGCGATCGGCGGCGCCGGCTTCGGTTGGTGCGGCAAGCTCGAATCGTTGGGACACGCCGACTGCGGCGCGGCGCTGGGCGTGCAGGGAAGTCCGGACAAGGGTCTGTCGGCCAGCCTGCTGAGCCTCGAGATCGCCGGCGTCAATCCCGACGCCATCGATGGACTGAAGTCAGTGCTCGTGCGCGATGTGACGTTCCCTGCAGAGGGCCAAGCCTCGCTTCCCGCCGTACAGCTGGCATCGTTCGACCTTGCGTCCGCCAGCGTCGGCGGCATCCTCATTCGCACACTCGCCACCGCTGATGCGGTCGTTGATTGCACCAAGGTCGACTGCTCGGCCGCATCGACCAAGACGGTCTACGACGCGTCACAGGCCGGCGCGCTGCGGCCGAGCGCGACGATCGGCGCTCTGGGTGCGGCGGCGGGCGGCCTGACTCTTCAAGAGGCCGTGCTCGGCGCGTACTCCAGTGACGCGGCCAACCCGTACGACGTCGCCGCCAACCAGCTCGGCGTACTCGGTTACGGCGGCGCGGGCGCCAGCGAGGTGGCGTACCACGTCGAATTCAATAACCAGATCCCCCTTACCCACCCGTCGATTGAGGCGACCCTTCCACACGAGTTCCGCTACAAGGCTGGGTCTGCCGTTGTTCGACAGAATGGCGTGCCCGTGAGCGGCGTCGGCGAGCCGACCGTCGTCGGCGAGATCCTGACATGGAGCCTCGGCGACCTCACTGTCGCGGCCGGCCGCCAGCTGACCGTTGACTTCCTGGCCCGACCGGGTCTCCGCACGGGCCGGGTCAACGCGACCGTCATCGTCACCGGTGACGACTTCTCGCTCAACGCGGCAACCGCGGCGCCCTTGACCGTCGCAGAGAACTTCGAGACCGGCGACGAGCCCGGCACCGCAACGACCATCGTTCCCGGCCGGTTGCAGTTCGGCCACATGGGCCACGCGGGTGACGTCGATTACTACGCCGTCCCCGCGCCGACCCAACCGGGCTCGCACCTCAACGTGTACCTCACCTGCGCCACATGCGACGCCGACCTCGTTCTCTTCCATCCGGCATCGGCCAAGCCGCACAACCCCATGCGACCTGCCGCCGCGGTGCCCGCAATCCAGCCCGAACTGGACCAAGGGCTGGGTTTGGCGTCGAGCGGCGAACCCCTCCAGCCGCTCGCGCTCGACGACATCCCCTTGATAGACCTACCCGTCGCCGGTATCTCCGCGAACCGCGGGACAGAGTCTGAGGCGGTCGAAGCGCTGACGTGGGACACCGCGTCCGGCGGCACGTACCTCATCCAGGTCTCGAGCTACCTCGGATCAATCAGTCCCGATGCCTACACGCTCCGGGCCACGGTCAGTCCCCCGGCGGGCGCGCCGCCGCCGGGCGCGGCCCGCTCCTTCAGCTTCGAGGGCGATGTTGCCACTGACACCCCACCCATCGCTTCCTTCGACGGCGTGAAGACCCTGGTTCTCGCCGATCGCAACCGGCTGCGGCGGGCGTACGGCGCTACCCGTGCCCAGATCGCGCTGGATGCCATCCAGCGTTTGGCGGCGTCGCCTGATCTCGGGATCAAGGTCCTCTTCCTCGACGCGCTGCCCGAGATACAAGCCGCGTTCGCCGTGCTGGATGCTCGACCGTCCGATCCGGAGCGTTCGAATGACGTGGTGCGAGCCATCAATGCCCGTGTTGACACGTTGCTCGGCGCCCACCGTGGCAGCGTGCAGAACATCGTTCTTGTCGGGACCGATGAGATCGTGCCAATGGCGCGCATCCCCGACTTGACCGCGACGGCCAACGAGCGCGAGTTCGCGCAGGAGCTGGCGCCGTTGGCTGTCGTAACGGGCGGCAATAACGCTCTGGTCGGTGCTGCGGCGTCAGGGGCGATCCTCACCGACGACCCGTACTGCGCGTTTGCGCCGCGGCCGTTCCTCGGAACATTCCTGTACATGCCCGACGCGGCGTGCGGTCGGCTGGTGGAGTCGCCCGAGGACATCGCCGCGGTCATCGACCAGTTCCTCGCGCCCTCGAGCTCGGACGGGCCCGGCGTCCTGCGTCCGAGCCGCAGCTTGGTCACCGGGTACGACTTCATGGCGCCGCTCGCGGAGGCCATCAAAACCACGTTCGAGAACCAACTGACACCGGGCCAGGTCGCCAGCCTCATCAGCGAGTCCTGGAAGCGTTCGGATCTCCAGGCCGCGCTTCCGGGCGCCAACCCAGTGCCCGACATCGTCGCGGCCATGGCGCACTACAACCCAAGCGCACTATTGCCCCCGGACCCGAGCGAGGGTCTTTTCACGACGGAGGCCTTCGGCGGGGCAACGCCGCCCGAGATTGCCCGTCGCATCGTCCTAACGATGGGTTGCCACTCCGGCTTCTCCATCTCCAACTTCCTGAGCTTCGGCGGCGCCGCACCGGACTGGCCGGAGACGTTGCTCAAGGGCGGTGTGGCCGCCTTCGTTGGTAATACCGGCTCGGGCATCGGTCTCCGATCGACCATCGCATTCTCGGCGAAGGTCATGGCCGACTTCGCCGGGAACATGGCGAAGATGCCCCTCGGTCGCGCGCTGGTTGAGGCCAAGCGCGGCTACCTCGGCGGCGCTACACCGAACGTGTATGACTACAAGGTCTTGGCGCAGGCCACGTACTTCGGCCTCCCCATGTTCCGAGTGGCTGGCGCTGGCGACGGCCCACCCCCGCCGCCGGCGCCCCGCTCGACTGTTACCGACGGCCCGACCGGGCTCACCGCCGCTGACGTCGCGGTGTCCAACCCGGCCGACCAGCGTTGGCGGCTGGTCGACAATGGTGAGGGCAAGTACTACCAACTCGACCCCGGTCGCGAGCTGACGGTCTCGCCTAACCGACCGATCCAGCCCAAGGTCACGCTTGACGTCCATCAGCCTGGACTCGAAGCACGGGGCGCGCTCCTGACCGGCCTGACTTCGATCGACGAGAACAACTTCAACCCGGCACTGGCCCGGACGGTCACCGGCCGGGCGGCAAATGAGACCGAGGTGCAGTTCGGCGACGTGATCTTCCCGACTGCGCTGCAGTCGGTCGACAACAACACGTTGGCCCTCACCGCCGCACAGTTCGAGTCCGGTCCTGCGGGCACGATCGCCGGCCTCGAGCGACGATTCACGCAGATCAACGCGCGAGTGTTCTATGTGCCGCCGGCGACGCCGCACGGTGCGCCGGTGTTCCGCAGTATCTCGGCGGACAAGAACGGTCCCACCGCCAGCTTCAAGGCTGTGGTCGAGGATCCGGGCGGCGGCGTGGTTCGCCAGGTGGCGGTGCTGTTCAACGACGGGACGACCAACGCGTGGACCTTCCGGCAGTTGGCGCAAGCGGCCGATGGATCGTGGGTCGGCGGATTCGCGGTCAACTCTGACCACCTCCAGTACATCGGACAGGCGGTGACCGATCGTGGCGACCTCGCGATCACGACGAACAAGGGCGACAACTTCGACTTCGCCACCCGGCCGCCGGGTACCGCCGAGATCCATGCGCAGGTCGCCGGCGAGGCGGCCAACGGTTGGTACGCGGACGGTGCGACCGTGACGCTTTCCGGCCCGGAGGGAACATCCTTCTCGGTGAGCGACAACGGCGGGGCTCCCAGTACATGGTCGTCGGGTCAGCCGATCCCGGTGAGCGGTACGGGCGTCCACACGCTCCACTACGTGGCGTCGCCCGGAGGCGAGACCGGAGACGTCACGGTGCCGGTTGACACGACCAAGCCGACGATCGCCGGCGCGCCGACCGCCCCGCCCAATTCGCACGGCTGGTACGGCGGCCCGGTCATCGTTCGCTTCACCTGCGCCGACAGCCAGTCGGGCGTAGCCACCTGCGAACCGGACCGCACCTTGTCGTCCGATGGCACGGGCCAGTCGGTGACCGGCCAGGCGGTCGATGGCGTAGGCAACACCGACACCGCGACCGTGGGTGGGATCAACATCGACACCACGCCGCCCACGATCGAGCGCGGCACCCACGACGACGCCGAACGTGGCCGGGTGGTACGGCGGCGCGGTCACAGTGCGCTTCACCTGCGACGACGAGCGATCCGGCGTCGTCGTCTGCGCTCCTGATCAAACGCTGACGACCGAAGGCGCCAACCAATCAGTCACTGGAACGGCAACGGACAAGGCCGGCAACACGAGCTTCTTCACACTCGCTGGACTCAACATTGACGCGACGGCGCCGACCGTGACCGGCGCGCCGGACCGCGCTCCCAACGCCAGTGGTTGGTACCAAGGCCCGGTGACCGTCAGTTTCACATGTGCCGATTCGGGCGGGTCCGGTGTCGCTACCTGTCCGCCACCACAGACGCTTAGCGGTGACGGCGCCAACCAGTCGGTTACTGCCTCCGCGCTGGACGCAGCGGGGAACAGCGCCGGCGTGGTCGTCGGCGGCATCAACATCGACCGGACGGTGCCGACGATCACCGGCGGCGAGGATCGTCCCGCCAACGCCAACGGCTGGTACAACGCGCCGGTGATCGTCAGCTTCACTTGCGGCGACGCACTGGCGGGAGTCGCCTCGTGCAACGCACCGGTCACGGTCGCCAGCGAGGGTGCCAATCAGTCGGTGACCGGCTCGGCCACCGACAAGGCGGGCAATGCCGCGTTCACGACGGTCGGCGGCATCAGCATCGACCGCACCGCGCCGACCATCACAGCAACGCCCAATGACGGCGCATGGCGCAAGGGTCCCGTCACGGTGCACTTCACCTGTGCCGATGATCGTTCGGGCGTCGCGAGTTGCCCGGCTGACGTCGTGGTTTCGGCGGAGGGGACAAATCAGGTGAGCGGCACCGTCACCGACAAGGCTGGCAACGCGACGTCGATCACCGTGGCGGTCAAGGTCGACAAGACGCTGCCGTCGTCGGACTTCAACGGCGGCGGTACCGTCCTCGTACTGCCCGGCGGGCCGGTCAACGGCACCGCCACTGACAGCCTTTCGGGCATCGCGACGGTGAGCGTCACGTTCCGCAACAACCTGACCGGCACGTCACAGACCAAGGTCGCCGCCGTGTCCTGCGCGGAGCCCAGGACCGGCTGCACGTGGACGGTCGGTGCGCCGGCGCTGATCGGCTTCTACACCGCCACCGCCGTGGCCACCGACCGGGCCGGCAACGTCCAGAACCCCGGAACGGTTCGTACGATCCAGGTCATCAGCTAGCTCTCCGCAGGCTCAGGGGCGGATCCCCCTTATCTCGCCCCTGAGCCAGCGGGACATCTCGCGCCCGCGGCGCCCGCGGTCGCCGTATTCTGGGGTCCCTCGGGGACGTAGCTCAGCTGGCTAGAGCACCTGCTTTGCAAGCAGGAAGTCGTGGGTTCGAGTCCCATCGTCTCCACCATGTTCATCCTGGTCACGGCGGTTGCGTGCTCGTTGGTCCGCTGATCGAGTTGCTCGGCGTGCCCACTACGTGCCCACCAGCGACGGTCTCGTGGCGCGTCGTCGTGGGCACGGGCGGGCACGGGCGGCTCCTCGCCGAAGCGTTCGAGGTAGCGGACGATGTCGGCGTCCTGGCCGTCGATCACGTGCTGGTACCGGAGCGCGGCGGCCGGCTGACGCGTGACCGATGCGGGCCATGAGCGCCTTGAGGCTCGTGCCGCTCGCGGCGGCGAGCGTCGCGGCCGTGTGGCGCAGGTCGTGGAAGCGGAAGCCCGCTCATGCCGACCGCGGCGGTCGCCGGCTCCCACACGCGCCGACGGAAGTTGCTGCGCCGCATCGGCTGCCCGTCGGCGCTCGGGAACACGAGGCCGTCGTCGCCGGGCAGCGCGTAGAGGTCGATGTGCACGGCGAGCGAGCGGGCGACGAACGACGGGATGCCGATGGTGCGCTTGCCGGCCGCGGTCTTCGGCGGGCCGAACGAGAGCTCGCCGTTGACCTCGCCGAGCTTGCGCGTGACGGTGACGAGTGTTCGTCTCGAGGTCGACGTCGCACGCGCCGCAGGCCGGCGAGCTCGCCCCACCGCAGCCCGCTGTAGGCGGCCGTGAGCACGAGCGCCTCCCACCGCGGCCCGACCGCGGCGGCGAGCGCCGGCGACCTGCTCGGGCGTCGCGATCTGCATCTCGGCGTGCCGCTCGGTGCCGGCGCCCTTCAGCGTGCACGGCGAGCGGGCGATGAGCCCGGCGTCGACGGCGCCGTCCATCGCGCCGCTGAGCACGCGGTACGCCTTGGCGACTGTGTTCGGGCTCAGCTCGGTCTGGTGCAGGTCGGCGAGCCACGCCTGCACTCGCCGGCGGTGATTCGCCCGACGGGCTCGAGCCGAAGCGCGGGACGACGTGCCTGCGCAGCAGGTAGCGGTAGAGGTCCTCGGTCGCGGGCGCGAGCCGTCGGTGCCTTCGTGGCCATCCACCGGTCGGCCCACTCCGGAACGCGACGTCGCCGAGGCGCGGGTCGTGCCAGTCGCCGCGGCCCATGTCGGTCTCGGCCGCCGAGAGCCACCGCTGCGCGTCGCCCTTGGTGGCGAAGGTGTCGGGCGCGCCGATGCGGTTCCCGGCCGCGTCCCAGTAGCGCGCCTGCCATCGTCCCGACGGAAGGCGACGAACCGATCCGAACCGGCGTCGTGCGGTCATCGCGTGGGCCTCCAGATGCGTGGAGTCATCGAGGCCGAGTGAACGGCGAGGCCCATCGGGCAACTCGAATCGTACGCCAGGGCCTGTGACAGTCATCGCGCCGTGTCGATCGGTCGGCGGTTGCACTCGAGCCAGTCCGCGATCTCGCTCGGGTCGAAGCGGATCAGGTGGCCCCATTTGATGAACGGGATGCGCCGCTCGGCCACCAGCCGTCGAACGTGGCGAACGTTGACGCCGAGGTGTCGCGCAAGCTCGGTGATGTCGAGCAGGTCGGGAAGGACGGCGGCCATGGTGCTCCTTGCGCTGTCGATGGACCTTCACGACCATCCACGTACGCCCGCGCGCCGCGAAGCGCGACGAACGCCCCGCGCTGTGCGACACAGCGGGGGGCGTTCGCTCAGCGCCTCCACCCGAGTCGACGTGCCTCGGCCTCGACAAGCACGCCAACCATTCGCGTTGTTGTCACATGTGCGTCAAACGCCATCGACCGGAATGCTGTCCACGTTTCAGCGTCCAGGAGCACGAGCCGGGCAAAGCGCTGAGTCGCACAGCCGTCGTCGTTGAGCACGCGCGGGAGCGCGTTGTGTCGCACAGCATCAGCCACCAATTGCCCGACGAGATGCCCAACCGACGTGCGACGGCGGATGGCCTCGCCCTTGAGGACGTCCCAAGCCGCCCGATCGACGGCCAGGCGGGTCGGCCGATTGTCCGACCGCGTTTGGCCGGCGTACAACCCAGCTTCGGCGCGCCGGCGCTCTCGATCGAGCCGCCGCTCCTCCGCGGCGATCGTGCGATGGAGGCGCCGTCGCAGCGCTGCGGCCTCAACCTCTGCGTCGCGTAGCACCGCAGCCGCATCGGCGAGAGCGGCGGCCTCGGCGATCTGCCGGCGAATTTCCGCGGCCTTGGCGTGCATCGCACCGGCGCTCGGCGGAGTCACCGTTGACGTGCGTTCAGCAACCCTTTCGGCCGCCTGCTCGAACAGCGTGAGCGCGCTGCCGACGCTTCCGCCGTTATCGAGTTCGATAACGGCAAGTCTGTAGTGGAACGGCCTTGTCAAGTAGGAACTTCGGGTTCTGCTGTCGTTGTTCGAGCGCGTCGAAGACAACCGCGTCGATGTCGACGATGAGGTTGCGCAGGCGGCAGGTGATCAAGGTGGCGGCTGCGGCGCGCTCCCCGTTGGCGATGGCGGTGGTCGGGCTCCGTGATCAGCCAGGCGCGTCGGTGCATGTGGGGTCGGTGAACCGCCACTCTGTGGTTCGCGGATCGGGACCGCAGGTCGTGGATGCGCAGGGAGTTGCCCCTCACTGTGTTCGCGTCCCTTTGCATGGGAGCGCGCAGACTTGCCGGGGATCGGTCCTGCAGCGGCGGCGCACCGACGCGCCAGGTTGGCCACGGTCACCTCGATGACACCACCATCGTTGGCAACCGAGTCGGGGTCATGCAGTCATCTCCGCCCACACGAAGCCCGCGAGCTCTCGGGCGATGGCGGCGACGACGATGTTGCGGGAGTCCTTGCGCGCGCCGCGAGCGCGGAAGCGGCGGGTGAGGCGCAGTTGCGCGGCCCACGCCCGGGCAACCGTGTCGGGGTGCACGCCCGCCTGGCGGCGCGCCAGGCCGACGCCGACCTTGGCCGCATACTGATAGGCCCAGGCTGACTCCACGAGCTGGCGACGCACATGGGCGTTACCCGCCTTGGTGATCGCGCCCCGCCAGCTGCGCTGTCCCGAGGAGTGCTCAGACGGAACCAGGCCACAGAAGCTCATGTGGTGATGCGCCGAGGCGAACCGGTGCCAGTCGCAGACCTCGGCGACGAGCGTGAGCGCGCCGAGCCGGTCGATGCCGCGATAGGCGGCCAGCCTCGAGCACCGGTCGTGAAACAGCTCGTGGTCGAACCACGGGTCAAGGTCAGCCTCGACCGCGTCAACGTCGGCGTCGCGCACGCTGACCACCGCCCGATAACGGTCATAGGTCGCCTGCACGGCCCGGTCCTCGAAGCGTCGGGTGGTCAGCCACTCGAAATGCTTGTTGGTCCACGCGTCTCCGGCCGCGGAATACCTGCCCGTGACGCAACAACATGGCCGAGAGCCGCTGACGGGCGCGGCGCCGGTCACCGATCAGATCCTCCCGCGCCCGCAGCAGATCCCGCACGCCTTCCTCGGCCTCGCTCGGCACCCGGATCGCAACCAGCTCGCCCATGCGATGCAGACGCGCCAGCCGCCGGGCGTCACGGGTGTCGGTCTTGACCCGGTCACCGGCGGCCCGGGGAATCAACGCCGGCGCGATCACCTCACAGCGCACTCCCAACCGGGTCAGCTGGCGGTGCAGGCCATAACCGGTCGGGCCCGCCTCATAACAAGCCCGCAGCTGCGCCGGATCACCAAGGCGAGCGACGAGACGACGCACCGAGTCGGTGTCGTTGAAGACCTTGTCGACCTCGCCGGTCTCCGCCTCCGGCGGCAACACCGCGACTGAGATCGAGTCCCGATGCACGTCCATCCCTAGATGGGTGAAGCGGTACTGCGAGAAACTGTTGCTCGGCACGGCCGGCTCCTTCCGTCATGTGGCTCCGTCCGCGACATCGTGGATGATCCACGCATGCGGCGGTCCGGAGCCGGCCGTTCCATTACGCCTGTGACGGTCTTGCTGATCGGTTGTCGGCGCATCCGGCCGGAGGAGGCCGGGGTTGGAGACGCTGACGGTAATAATTGCCAGCGGCGTGGACTTGGTACGGCGTCGTCGGGACACGGTGACCTCCTGAGGTTGACGGTGCTGCCACATCAACCACGTACGACTAGCGATGCAAAACCGCGACGGGTCGCTAGCGCGCGCCCGTCAACAGGACCTCCACAACTCGGGGCCGGTTTCCGCCGAACTACAACGGACTACTCCGAATGACTCGATCGGTCCATTGCCGGGATGGACATCAAGGCGCACGGTGTGTGAATAGCCGCCTCGCCGAGGCAGGCGTCACTGATCGCGGGGATGTCTCATCGTGTTGGTCTCTGCGTTCTTCTTCGCCGCGTTGCCGGCGTGTTGTTGGCCCTGGCGCTACTCGCGAGTATCGCCGCCATCATCGAGGCGCCGGCAGCCCGCGCCGCGCTACCGCGTCCTGGGCCCCTCGCCACCGCGCCAGCCCAGCCGCGCAACATCACGCTGCCGACAGTGACTTCTCGAACGCGCCAGGCACCAAGGCGGCGCCACGCCAGAGCTTCGATCCCGCACGTTCGAGCGCTGTGGACTCGGAAACCACGGCGTCGCGCCTCGTCTACGACAACCCCGACGGCACCAAGACGTCGGTCTCGTAGTACGCGCCCGGAACGCTTCCACGATCCGAGCGGAGCCTGGCAAAACATCGACCTGACGCTTCAGCCGGTTGGCGACGGACTCGAGCCGCGCTCGGTCGAGCGCCCCACCACGTTCGCCAGTCGAACCGGTGATACCAGTGCCACGCTCCGCACCGCGGCGGGCGAGATCGTTCTCCGCCATCCCGACGTCAGCCAGGACATCCCTGGCGTCGCCACAGCGTCCCGAGTCACCTTCGCCAACACGATGCCGGGCGGATCTGCACTGGGGTTGCGGGCGACTGCGACCGGGCTCGAGGAGTCGGTGGTGCTTCCCGACGCCCGCGCCGCGACGTCCTATCGCGATGAGTTCGTCGTGCCTGCTGGGGTGGTCGCGCGGCAGGGCAGGACGGTGTCGAGTTCGTCGGCCCCAACGGCAAAATCATCGCCGAATTCACAGACGGAGTTGCCTTCGACGGCGCCAAGCCGCCGAGCGGCTCGCCCGTGCGTACTCGCCTGGATAGTCGACGCGGCTCGGTGGTCGCGGTCACCGTCGAGGCCGACGCGGCATGGGTGGGCGCCCGCGGCCGAGTGTTCCCCGTGACCATCGACCCGTCGCTGCTCGACAAGACAACCACGTTCGCCGGGGGCATTGACACCACCGTGAACGCCAACAACCCCACGACCCGGTGGGACACCGACGCGTTCGCATACCTCGGAGCCACCACCGCCGGTGACCAGTGGGAAACCCTGCTCAAGTTCAGCCTCACCGACCCGCTCGGCCTGCCTGTTACCGGACCAGACGTCTATGTGTCCGAGGCCCACGTCAGTGTCAACGAGCAAACCCCGCCGGCATGGTCTTGCGATGACCCCGGAACCGCGGTCGCATTGACCGGCGTCTCCACAGCGTGGACGTCGGCGGTCACCTGGAATACGCGGCCGCTAACTGCGTTCACGTCGCCGACCGTCCGTGGCTTTGGCGGCTGTGGCCGGGGGTGGATGGACGTCGACGCCACTGAGGCAGCGGCGGGGTGGATGAACGAGTCCCAGCCGAACTTCGGCGTGCGGCTCTTCAAGTACAGCCCGTTGAACCCCGGCTTCGAGGTATTCCACACCTCGGACCTCTCCGGGGCCGACGCCCCCAAGCTCCACATCACCTACACCAGGGTCCCGAGCCCGACCGTGCCGCTGACCCCCGCCGATAAGGAGATCGTCGGGACGACCACCCCAACCCTGGTGCTCGATCCGGCGAATCTCTCGGTGGACCCCGATGGCGACACGGTCAAGTACTGGTACCGGGTGTCCTCGCCACTGAGCGTCGTGGCTAACTCCGGCTGGACCACCGCCACCTCGTGGCCGGTGCCGCCGGGGATCCTCGAGGGCGGCATCCCGTATGAGTGGCGGGTCATGCGCAGCGACGACACCTTCTTCGAGACCACCTTTAACTATTTCAACGGTTCCATCAGCGGCGGCGGGACATGGTCGCGGGTCTTCTCGGTGGATTCCCAGCTCGGCGCCGACGAACGACGCCCCGCCGACACCGTTGGGCCGGTGCGGGTCAACCTCACCAACGGCAACGCCACGCTGGCGGTCGGCTCGCCGACCATCCCGACGGCCGGCGGCGGCATCGGCGTGTCCTTTGCCTACAACTCGGCGGTCGCCTCCACCGGCCTTACCGGAACGTACTCGTTCGCCACCCCAGGGCACGGCCTCATCTACCCAGCCGGCTTCGTGCGGCGCGACCCCTCGGTCGACTTCGACTGGGGCACGGCCTCGCCGGGAGCGCCGCTGGGCGCTGACGCCTTCCGCGTGACCTGGGAGGGCACCGTCACCGTGCCGGTCGCCGGCAACTACGAGTTCGGCGCCGACAGCGATGACGGCGTGCGGATCTACATCAATGGGGCCCTGAAGCTCAATCGTTGGGTCGTGCAGTCCGCGGGCACGCCGCAATACGGGACATCGGTGTCGCTGGCCGCGCAAGAGTCGGCGTCGATCAAGATCGAATACTTCGAGGATACGGGCACGGCGCAGTTCCATCCGTGGGTCCGCGTGAACGGGACGCCCATGCCGGTGCCGGTGCCGTGGTTCTCGCCATCTGATCCGAGCTTCGCCACACCGTTGCCGGTCGGCTGGACGTTCTCACCGGGCGCCGGCGCGCTCGACTACGTCTCCTTGTGGAAGAACGACGACGACTCAGTGACGCTCGAGGGCCCCGACGGCTACACAGCGTTGTTCCTCTGGACCGGCAGCGGCTTCGTTCCCGCCGAGGGAGATAGCGGAACCCTCAGCAAGACCAACGACGGGGGCTTCACGTTCTCCTCGCCAAGTGGCGCCACCTACACCTTCGACGAGTACGGGTTCCTCCGCTCGGCCACAGCGGCGATCGACGATCTCAACCGCGCGGCGCCGAGGTATTCCTACGAGGGCATCGAGGCCGCCCTGACGAAGATCTCCGACCCCGCCTCGCCGAGGTTCGCGGTCCTCACGTACCAGAACGTCGTCACCGGGCAAACCTGTCCGACGCTCGCAGGATTCGATGCGCCGCCCACCGGCGGCCTGTGCAAGGTGACCTACTTCGACAAACCCGTGACCCCTGTCGGCGCTGATGTTGGTGGTGCGCCGAGCGGCGGCGGGTATGCCGTCGCGGCGCGCCTTCATTACAAGGCCGGCCAGCTCGCAAGGATCGAGCAGCCCGGCGGCGCGACCACCGACTTCGGTTATGTCGGTAACCAGCTCGTCGAGGTCCGCGACCCGCTGACATTCGACGCGGTCGCCGCGGGCGTTCGCACCGACGACACGACCACGCGTATCCAGATCGCGTACTCGGGCAATCGCGTCAGCGGCGTGACACTTCCGGCTCCCACTGCCGGCGCTGCTCGCCCAGCGCACACCTACGCCTACAGCCCGAACGAGACAATCGTCCACGTCGCCGGCCTGGTTGAGGCCAACGGCTTTGCCCGCAAGGCCGCCTACGATCCCCGTGGCCGGACCCTGACTGACACCGACGCATTGGGGAGGGCGACGACGACGAGCTGGGACGTCAAGGGACGCCCGGTTGCAGCTGTCGATGCCGCAGGCCTGCAGAGCACCATGTTCTACGACGCGGCCGACAATGTCGTCGAGACCTACGGCCCGGCACCGGTGTCTTGGTTCAACGCGCCTCCCGATCCGGCGGCCTACCGGCCGACGACGCTGCACGCCGCCGACGTCCCGCACACCACCACGGCCTATGACAAGCAGACGAACAACCAAGATCTCGCCGGCCTTGCCACCGCCTGGTACTCGACGCCAGACCTCACCGGCGACACCAAGGCACACGCTCTAGTCCCGGCCACCAACGCCTGGGCCAGCGGCTCGCCCGCGACCGGAGTCGCGGTGGATAATTTCTCGGGCCGGCTTACCGGCCAAGCGACCATCGGCAGTGGTGGGAGCACGCTCAGCGTGAACACCAGCCCGACGAACCTCGAAACCAGCGGCGCCCGGTTGTGGGCCGACGACGAGGAAATTCTCAACACCGTCCCCAGCACATTCCGGGGCAGCGTCAAGGCTGACCGCCCGGCGGCATGGTGGCGCCTCGGCGACGCGGTTGGATCGACCACCGCGGTCGACGCGATGGGGACCGCGTCGGGGACCTACGTAGGAGCCGTCACGCGGGATCGATCGGATCCGACACGCTCGACCCCGACAGTTCGGTCACCAACGCAGCCGGCGGTCGGGTCACCGTTGTCCATAACGACGTCTTCAACCTCACGGAGAACTTCACCGTCGAAGCGTGGGTGCGGCCCACGGTCACCGGCAAATATCACATGATCGCGACCAAGGGCCTCGGCAACGGCGGCACCAACAACACCTTCGAGTTCCGTCTCAACCCGAGCCTGGTGCCTGAGTTCGCGCAGGTGGCCGGGGGCACGTTCTATGGCGGCGCAGCGAACACCGCATTGCCCCTGAATGCCTGGAGTCACATCGCGGTGACCAAGACGAGCGTGCGGGTCGACTTCTGGCGCAACGGCAACCTCGACGGGTCGCTCAACAACGTCACGGGCGCGGTCAGCACCAACGCCAACCCTGTCTACCTCGGCACGCGCGGACTACGTCGCGGCGGCCAACGCGTATGACTTCGTGGGCCGCCTCGACGAGGTCGCCATCTACAACCACGGAGTCGACGCCAGCCTCAGCCGCGCCCGCATCGCCGCCCATGCGTCGCGCTATCGCGCGGGCCGTGGCCGCGGATGATCCCGACTCCTGGCTCCGGCTGGCCGAGCCGAATACGACCAGCGGCGCCTCCGAGTACGGCGATGGTGCGAACCCGGGTGCCAACTACCAGGGCGCCGTCACCATGAATCAGTCCGGCCTCGTCGCCGACGGCAACCCGGCGGTGAGCCTTGACGGTGCGTCGGGCTGGATTAACCCGCAGGGAACGTCGGCAGAACTATTCAAGGATTGGACCGACGGGTTCACCCTCGAGGCCTGGGCCAAGCCGACCTCGAGTACCGCCAACGGGCGCATCATCGACATCGGCCTGCCCGGAAAAGCCGATACCGGCAAGGACTCGATCGTGCTCCAGCGCGTGGGCACGACAACGAACCTCGCGTTCAACGTGAATGTGGCCGGCGTATGGCAGCCCTCGATCACGGCGACCAACGCGCTGCCGCTCAATCAGATCTCACACATCGCGGTGACCGTCTCGAAGACGGGCGCCGTGTCGCTGTACCGCAACGGGGCGGTCGTCGGCAGCGGCACTATCGCCATGCCAACGTTGACCTACCGGCATAGAACTACTTACATCGGCCGAGCGCACGTGGCCGGCTACTGGGCGGGGACCCTCGACGAGGTCGCCATTTACAAACACCCGCTGCCGGCGGGACGACTCGCCACCCACTACGCAGCGGGAACCGGCGGTGCGGTCGGCAACGTCACCTCCGCGACGGTTGCCGCCGGCGATCACCGTCTCACTCTTGAGTACCAGGCCGGGTACGGGACCGCGTCGCTGGCCATCGTTGGCTCGAACCTCGTTGGTGGCCTGCGCCCGAGCTACGGACTGCCCACCTCATCAGTCGACGCCGACGGCAAGCAGACCAACACCGAGTACGCCAACCCACAGCTCGGGCAGGCCACCGCGACCGTGGTCGACCCAGCCGGCCTCGCGCTGCGCACCACGTTCGCTTACGAGCCGGCGGTCGTCGGTGAGCACTACGGGCGCCAGATCAGCCGCACCTTGCCGGGCAACAACGCATGGAGCTACGCGTACTACATCGCCACCGATGCAGCGCCCACGAACACGTGCGCGACAACCGGCGCGGTCCAGGCCGGCCTCGCGAGGCGGCGGACCGGCCCCGCACCGTCGGGTGGCGGGAGTGAGCGCGTCGAGGAATCGGTCTACGACATCGCGGGCCGCACCGCAGGGACGCGCGAAGGAATCGGATCATCGATCTCCTCGGCCCCGTGGACCTGCGTTACCTACGACGCCCGTGACCGCCCGGTAACTACTGATGTCCCGGCCAGGGGAACCGAGCCCGCCCGAACCGTGACCTCCAACTACGCCGTCGGCGGCAACCCCCTTACCAATTCGGTCAGCGACCCGGCCGGGACGGTGACGAGCACGGTCGATTTGCTCGGGCGGGTCATCTCGAGCACCGACGTGTGGGGCAACACGACAACCACCGCATACGACCAGGCGGGGAGGGTCACCGACACCGCAGGCCCAGGTGGCGTGACACACCTCGTAGTCAACGATGTCGGCCAGCCGACAGAGCAACGCCTTGACGGAACGACGATCGCGACGCCGACCTACAACGCCGCTACGGGCTTGCTTGAGGCTGTGGACTATCCCACCGCTCCTGCCGCCGGCAATGGCAGCCGCCTGGAGGTCGGGCGAGACCTGCTTGGTCGAACGAAGGCGTACAAGTGGATAGACGCGGGCGGCCTTCTGAACCTGGCCATCGACGATGTGGACTTCAGCCTGGCCGGTCGCGTCAAGAATCAGACCGTCGACCTGGTTGACGCGAACCCCGTTGGCGACAACTTTGTCTACGACGGTGCGGCGCGGTTGACGAGCGCATGGTCATTCGCCCACGCCTACACGTACACGTACGCACCCACCAACACCTGCGGTTTCGCGACCGCGGGCAAGAACACGAACCGAACGGCCAGCACCGACAACCTGACGACGGCGACGTACTGCTACGACGCGGCAGATCGGCTGAGCTCGACGACGGTGCCGGGTATCACTGCCGTGCAGTACGACGACCGCGGCAACACCACGACCCTGGGTGGACAGACGCTGACGTATGACGGCGATGATCGCCACGTCCAGACGGTCGCTGGAGCGACGACCGTTCGCTACACCCGCGACGCGCTGGATCGAATCGTGGCGCGGACTGAAAACGGCGTGACGACTCGCTACGGGTTCGCGGGAGGCGGTGACAGTCCGTCGTTCACGCTCAACACCAACAACCAAGTGATCGAGCGGCAGGTCGGCGTCATCGGTGGCGCAAGCGTTACGAAACGCGCTGGGCGGCGACGTCTGGAGCTACCCGAACATCCACGGCGACATTGTCGCGACCGCAGATGCCGCTGGAGCGAAGACCGGCAGCTACTCCTACGACCCATATGGGCAGGGGATCGGTAGCAGCTCTCCAGACAA
The DNA here is from genome assembly GCA_963742585.1 of uncultured Actinomycetes bacterium. Taxonomy (GTDB): domain Bacteria; phylum Actinomycetota; class Acidimicrobiia; order Acidimicrobiales; family JACDEA01; genus JACDEA01. The sequence goes on along the minus strand of CAVUMI010000006.1, from coordinate 456,324 downwards.
TTCGAGCGGGAATCTTGACTACGGGTGGCTCGGCTCGCAGATGCGGCCGCGGGAACATGCTGCAGGCATTGACGTCATCGAGATGGGAGCCCGTCCGTACGTGGCTGCCCTAGGCCGGTTCTTGGAGGTCGACCCCGTAGAGGCCGGGTCGTCGAATGACTACGACTACGCAACTGGCGACCCGATCAATTCATTCGACCTAACGGGCACCTATGTCCGAGGACTAAACCGCCGCGAGGCCGCGTGGTGCCTGAGCCACCTCTGGACGTGCAACAAGCTTCGCGATGTTGAATCGATGTTCCACGGCTACCTCGGGACAACGGACAATGGGCGACGGAATGCGAGAAAGCACACGGTGTTGGCGGCCTACCTGACGTTGACCTTCAGCCATACGACCGCTGCGGGGATCCTCCGACGGCATGAACTCAACCAGTGTGGGTCGAGAGCCGGCGCTGCGGAGGCGATGGACTGCCACAACAACCAGATTGGCCTCGCGTGGGCGACGACGCTCAACCCGGGGAGGCGATCGGGTCGAGCGCTGATGATCTGGCTAAATCAGCAGTTCTCCGCTCAATGGAGTTCTGCGAGCTGTGGCGCAGGAACGAAGGCGAGCGGGCGTCCGTGGGCCATCAACTGTTAGGAGCAACTGTGGAGGATGGAAGACGCCGTAAGCGAACACTCGTCATAACAGCCGTTCTGACGTCCCTGCTTACTTTCGTTGGCTTGTCGGGTTGGCGATCGATTCAAGGGCCCGAGCTCTTGTGTCTCGACACAAACCAGAAGAGTCGTGGCGAATACCGGCTGTACGCGCCTGCCGCCGGGATGTCGGGGTGCGTACTTGATGAGAGTTGCGTCGAATTGTCGCACGGGATGTGGCGCGCCCGAGTCAAGGTCACCGATTGCCAAGGCGAAGCCCCGCCCGAGCCTGACTAGGTGTTGTGGCCCGAGAGGTTGGTGACTCGGCTGATTGGCGGGCCACCTATGGCGGTGTGGTGCCCCAACACAACGACTACGTGTACGTGCACGGCGACCCGGTGAACACAGCTGCTCTGGTGGAACACGGGACCTGCGTGCAACCAGCGCCGCGACCGTCCGCCCGACGACACCCGGTATGACGATGCCGTCATGCCCACGATGTCGGCTATCGGTTCGGTGTCAGCCGGTGTCGCAACCGTGGATCACTCCAGCCGTGACGGCACTGGCGTGCCCACCACGTGCCCATAGCAGTGGGCACCTGCGCGCAATCAGCGGTTGCAGCGGTCACTGAATCAGCGATTGACCAGCGCTCTTACAGTTCCACCCCTGGTCGCTCGATGTCTCGATCCTGCTTTGCAAGCAGGAAGTCGTGGGTTCGAGTCCCATCGTCTCCACCAGAGCAGCCTCTTTCACATCACTGACTAAGTCGTTCCGCTCCCGCCTCTGGTCGGGGCGTTGAACGGCCAGGGGCTCGGTTGCGACTGAATCGGCCTGGGTTTGATGGAGGCTGATTTGGTTGGTGCTCATGCCGCGTCGGGCTGAGATCGGTGACGGTACTCGGCCTCCACTTCGGCCGGTGTGAGATCGCCGAGCTCTCCGTGGAAGCGCTCCTCGTTGAACCAGCTGACCCAGCCGCAGGTGGCCAGCTCGAGGTCGTCGAGGCCGCGCCAGGGTCCGCCGTTGTCGGCGAGGGCCGCGGGGTTGCGGTGCAGCTCGGTCTTGAACGAAGGAGTCGCCGATGGTTCCGATCGAAGGTGCGGCGCCGATCTCCTCGAGACGCTCGGTGTGGGCAATCGAGGTGTATTGCGATCCCGCATCGGTGTGACAGATCACGCCGTCGATCGATTCGCCGCGCCGCGTCCACGCGGCCATGTTCAACGCGTCGAGCACGAGCGCCGTGGTCATGGACCGGGCCGCCTTCCAGCCGACGATGCGCCGGGAGAACACATCGATGACGAAGGCGACATAGACGATGCCGGACCATGTGGAGCAGTAGGTGAAGTCGGCAACCCACTTCTCGTTCGGCCGCGTGGCGGTGAAGTCGCGGTTGACCAGGTCCGGCGATCGCACATGGCCAGGGTCCGACTTGGTGGGTGAACCGCTTACGGGAACGACTGGCGCCGCGGATGTGCGCCGCTCGCATCAGGCGGGCGACCTGGTCACGGCCGACGTCGAGGCCCTGCCGCCGCGCCGCCTTGGTCAGCTTGCGCCGGCCGTAGACCGAGTAGTTCTTGATGAACAACGCGACCAGCAGCGGTATGAGCACGGCGTCGCGCTCAGCGCGAGCCGAAGGCGGCCGGGACTTCGCCGCGTAGTAGGTGGAAGGGGCGATCTCCAAGACCTCGCAGATCGGCTCGACCCCCCAGCGACGCCCACCGGACTCATGGTCGCGGTGGGCGTCGACGAAGGCGACTACTTCTTCGGGCGACCGTCGAGCTCGGTCGCCCGAAGAAAACTGAAGCTGCCTTGAGGATGTCGTTGGCCCGGCGCAGCTCGCGGACCTCGCGCTCGAGTTCGGAGATCCGCTGGCCGTCCGCCGTCGTGGTTCCCGGCCGGCGGCCACGATCGACATCGGCGCGGTTCACCCAGTTGGGCGCAGCGTCTCGGGGTGCACGCCGAGCTGGTTGCCGATCTCGACCAGGCCGCCGTCGTCGCGGCCACGTGCTTGTCGCCACTCGTGGACAAGCCGCACGCCCCGTTCCTTGAACTCAGGCGGGAACTTCTTCCGCGATGCCATGGACTCCATGATTCCTCCGATACTCGGAGCCTCCACGGAACCCAGGCCGATTCAAACAGCTCCACCATCCTGCTACCACCAACGCACGAAACCACCACCACGCAGCACGCACGCAGCTCCAACTACTACCTACCAGACCAACTACCGCCGCGTTTGCGCGTTCTCAGCAGCTGGGCGGCGCTGGAGGGTTGCTGCGAAGCTCGCCGAGGGAGTTGACCCTGAGCTTTCCGCACTCGCGAAGGAGGTACAGGGTCTCGGGCGAGCCGTCTGAGAAGGTCACGCGGACGGCGGTCTGCCCCTGTACCTCGGTCGCCGACGCGATCGTCGCCGTGGACGCGGCCGGCGCGCCAAGGACGCCGGCGATCCACGACGCGCACTGTGCTGGGTCCTTGCCTTCGGCCACGCCGAGTTTGAAGCCATAGGTCATCAGCGCGCACACGGCCTCAGGGGTGGCCGCCGCCGCCCACGCGTCGGCCACCGCGGTTACGTCGGGCGCGACGGCGGCTCGGCTTGAGGTGGTGGTCGGCGAAGCCCCGGGCTTGTCTCCGCTGCTTTCGCCACAGGCGCTCGACGCCAGGACCACCACACCAGCAAGCGTTGCGACCAACACGACTCTGCGCAGGTTCACTGTGCCTCCCCAGTCATTGCTTGTGTGCTCAGCTCGCTTGTGCGGGATCCGGTCTTGTGGGAAACATGGTCCCATGGGCGTGCGAGACGTGCTGGCGCAGAAGGGTCTCGAGCTCCCACCGTTGGTCCCACCGCCACCGGGCTTCTCGATCCCGTTCGAGTTGGTGCGGCTGAGCGGTGATCGCGCCTACGCCTCAGGGCACCTGCCACAGGCCGCGGATGGCTCGCTTTGCGGCCCGTTCGGCAAGGTACCGAGCGCAGTCCCGCTCGAGGACGCGCAGCAGGCGGCGCGGCTCGCGGGGCTGTCGATGCTCGCGAACCTGGAGCGCCGGCTGGGCGACCTCGACCGCATCTCGGAGTGGCTCATGGTCAACGGCTTCGTGAACGCCGACACCGGGTTTGGCCAGACGACGCTCGTGATCAACGCGTTCTCCGACTTGATCCTTGACGTGTTCGGACCGGAAGTCGGTGCCCACGCCCGCACCGCCATCGGCGTGACCAGCCTGCCGATGGACGTGTGCGTTGTCATCGCAGCGGAGCTGCTGGTCAGCCCGGCTTAGCCGCGTGCAGCTCCACCGGGTATGGCATTCAGTCGCCTACGTCGACTCCACGGCGTAGACGTGCCACGGTGCGTCGATGCCCTTCAAGAGGTGCGAGCCGTGGTCCCGAAACCCGATGCCCGAACCGAGCGCCAGATCTTTGACGGTGCTTGTGACCAGCACCTCCCCGGCCTCGGCCAAGGCGGCGACGCGGGCGCCCACGTGGACTCCGATGCCGGCGAGGTCCTGCCCGATGCGCTCGACCTCGCCGGTGTGTACGCCAGCGCGGATCTGGAGCCCAAGCGCGGCAATCGCCCGCGTCAGAGCGACTGCGCACCGCACCGCCCGCGCCGGCCCGTCGAAGGTGGCGAGAACGCCGTCACCTGTCGAGTTCACGCGGCGTCCGCCGAAGTCGAGGATCACTCCGTCAGTCACGCGGTGGTGGGACTCGAGCAGCAGACGCCACTGGTCGTCGCCGAGATCCGCGGCTGTCTGTGTCGACCCAACGATGTCAGTGAACAGCACGGTCGCCAAGCTGCGGTGCGAGCGGGGAACGGTCCGAGTGCCGGTGAGGAACTCCTCGATGTGTCCGAGAACCTCGGCGCTGTCGACGTAGTGAAAATGCGCCGTGCCGGGCAGCTCGATCAGCGTGGCATTCGGGATTTGGGCGGCGAACCAGCGGCTTTGCTCGATGGGTGAGAACTGATCATCCGAGCGGTGCAGGACCAGTGTTGGCGCCTGAATCGACGGGAGGACGGCCCTGATGTCCGTCTCGACCAAGAGCCTGAACATCCGCGCCGCGTCGCCTGGACCCATGGCATAGCGCTGTGACCGCACGTTCCACTGTTGATAGTCGGGATCGCTAGCGATCTCTGCTGCTGCCGCCGTTTGCCAGCCCCTGCCCCAGCGCTGCTGAATGACATCTTCGAACGTCTGCATCACCTCGCGCGGGAACGAGAACGGGTAGTCCTCAGCGCGGCAACCTTTGGCGAAAGGCGCGAACAGGATCAGCGCGGACACGCGATGCGGAACCATGGCTGCGAACAACGCCGCACGCGCTCCCGCCTCGTCGTTCCCGAAGAGGGCGGCGCGCACGCTACCGGCAGCATCGAGGACCGCGGCCATGTCGGCAACCTCCTCCTCCATTTCCCTCGGCGGCAGCCGTCGATCCGACAAGCCTTGACCTCGCCGGTCGAATCGGATGACCCGGCAGAAGTGCGCGAGACGCTCCAGAAATGACGCGAACCAGGCGTTCTCCCAATCGATGTCGAGGTGGGCGCTCCAGTCGCCAAACACGACGATGTCGTTGTGGCCGACGCCGGTCACCTGGTACGCGATCGTCACTTCCCCACTCTGCGTGTATTCAGTCGTCGGCAGGGGTTCGGTCACCTCGGGAACCGAATCTATTGCCGCTTGCCTCGGATACGCGCCGCGGAGTGTGACGAGCCGGCGCTTATCGTGAGACGCGTCGTCGACAGGGACCAACCAGTCGCAGGTCAGCGAGTTCTCCGAACTAGCCACCATCGTCTCCACCACCTCTCTGGGCTGTGGCGCGTATTCAAACCTCGTCGCCTCGGATGTTCTCTGCCCGACTCAGTGGTGACAACGTCATTTCGTGTGATTCGGGGTAGAACCGACTAATGACTCCGATCACGGTTTTCGCGGATGTCTCCTGTCCCTTTGCGCACGTTGGCCTGACGCGGATCTCTGAGTTTCGGGACGCCAGAGGCGGCCCCCCGATACTCGTACGCGTGTGGCCGTTGGAACTGGTGAATGGCGCGCCGCTCACCGGGAAATCTCTCATCGGGAAGGTGGCTGCTCTGCGCGACAGCGTCGCGCCGGATCTGTTCACTGGATTCGCGCCAGAGCGGTTTCCAGGAACGACCCTGCCGGCGCTTGCGGCTGAAGCTGCCGCCTACCGCGAGGGTACGTCCGAGGGGCTGGCGTGTTCCCTCGCGCTTCGCCGCGCTCTGTTCGAGGATGGCGCCGCCATCGACGACCCTGAGGTCGTCGCTGCGATTGTTGGCAGACTCGGCCTGCCCGAAGCGAACGCCGATGATCACGAGGCGGTTCTCAGCGTGTTCGCGGAGGGCGTCGCGCGAGGCGTCAAGGGGTCGCCCCACTTCTTCGTCGCCGAAGGAGACTTCTTCTGCCCCACCTTGGACGTCCGCCATACCGACGATGGGTATGAGATCGACTACGACGCGGTTGGCTTTGAAGCCTTTGTCTTCGCTGCGTTCGCGTGATGGATGTCGGGCGGCAAGTCTCCCGACCGCGCGAATCGGAATGTCGCGCCGACCACGAGATCGCGGATGGTGCGAGACACCACGACCTCACCAGGCCCCGCTGTCGCTTCGACTCTGGATGCAATGCACCGCGAGCCCAGCGACGTCTTCCCCGCGGAAGTCGACCTCACCCGTGTGCAACGTGCTCGTACTTCGACTCCGAGGCGCCGAACGCGCCACACAAGTCCTCCCGAGCAGTTCAATGCGGTCCTCGCCACGACGCTGAGGTCGTTCGGCTAACGCTGGTCGCCGGCCGTCTTCCTCCCGAAGCCCTACGTCAGGGGCAGTAGCCAGCCTGCATGCCGTCGCCGAGCATCGGCAGCTGCACGCACACCGGCGGCACGGTGGTGGGTATTGCGTCGGGCAGAGCGGCGCTAGCCCCTGCCAGCAGTCCCGCAGTCATCGCAACAACGACGACGACCTTCTGAGCGAGACCGACCATGGCGCGATTGTAGCTGTAGGTCCGGATCAGCCGACGAGTTGCGCGTAGGCCACAAGCACGTCGGACTGTGCGCCGATTTCAGGCCCAGCCATCGGACGGTTGGCGCTCACCGTCGCCAGAGCGTCCTCGAGTGAGACACCCCCGCGAGCAGTAGGGCAACCGCGATCGTGCCGGACCGTCCAATGCCCGCGCCGCACTGCACGACGAGCCGTTCCCCCGCCGCGACGCGAGCGTGCAGCTCATCGACCAGCGCCCCAAGCGCCTCCACTGATGGAGCGTGCAAGTCAGGAATGGGATGGTGAATTGCACTGCCCGGCGTGTTCGCTCCGAGCCATTCCAGGAAGGCGGGATACCGGCCGCGAAGTTCGAACGTCTCGTTGAGGCAGACGATCGTCGTGGCGTTGACCCGCGCCAGCAATCCGACGGGATCCGGCCCAACCGCGTGCTTGCCGCACAAGAACAGGCGTCCCGGCAGGCCCGCAGGCAGCGGGATCTCGTCCACGCCTCCGTCGCGCGACCGGTCGCTGAGCCAGGGCATCGCCTGATGGCTTATCGCGATACTGGCGCGACCGTGACCGAGTACATGGACGTCGACGCCGGCATCCTGGCGAACCTGCGAGAGCGATGCCTCGCGTTGCCCGATGTGTACGAGGAGCAAGCTTGGACCGGACGCCGGTGGGTGGTGCGCAAGAAGAACTTCGCTCACGTGTTCGCTCTGTGTGACGCAGATGGCATCGAGAGCACGATGCTGGCCTTCCGGTCACCCGATGAGGAGCGCGGGGCGCTCCTGGCCAGCGGCCACCCCTTCTTCCTCCTCGGGTGGGGGCGCAACGTGGTCGGCATGGTGCTCGATCGGGATACCGACTGGGACGAGGTTCGCGAGTTGGTGACCGAGAGCTACTGCGTTCTTGCGCCGAAGAAGCTGGTCGCGCAGGTTGAGCGGCCGGGCGGGTAGACGCGTCGTGCGCGACGTGCGTTGGTGGTAGCAAAGACCGGGTGAGTCCGAATCGCCGCTGGCGTCTTGTGGCTGCCGCCGTCGCCGTGTTGGCGGCCGTGGTCGTGTTGGTGGCAGTGCTGACTGCCGACGACGGCAACGACGCGGTGTCCGTGGCCAGCGATGCGTCGACCAGTACCTCGCTGTCCGTCGGCGAAGATCCAAGCACCTCGTCCTCGCTGGTCGCCGTAGCGCCGACGTTGGCACCCGGCGCCACTACTTCGACCATTAGGCGTTCTGCCGCGGCGCCGGGCTCGGTGGCGCCGGCTTCGCAGGCACCGGCGACAACCGCGCCGGCCCGCTGTTCCCGACCAACGGCCGGGTCGGACTTCGACGGCTTCGGTTCCACCGAGATCGTCATTGAGAACCCGGAGGGATCACACCGGAGCTGTGTGCTCACCGCCGACACGACCGCCCAGCAGGAGCGGGGGCTGAGCCGGCAGAACGACCTCGACGGCTACGACGGGATGATCTTTCGTTTCCCGGCCGCAGAGGAGCGGGGGTTTTGGATGCGCAACACCTCTATCCCATTGTCGATCGCGTTCTTCGACGCCAGCGGGGCCTTCGTCTCGGCGACTGACATGGAACCCTGTGGCGACAGCCCCCAATGTCCGGGCTACCGATCGAACGGCCCGGCCAAGTACGCCCTCGAGGTCATCAAAGGGCGGCTGCCCGCGGTGGGCGCGACGACAGGCTCACGCCTCACCGGCTGAACGCTGACCCGATTCGTACGCGCGACCCGGGTCGCAGCCATACTGTTCGGACAACGCGGTCACCCGGTCGACGTTGGGCAGGAGCCATGGGGAGCGCGATGAAACGGGTAGCCCGAATGGTCATCGCGGCGTCCGCCGCCACCCTCGTCTTAGGGGCGTTGCCGCGGACGGCACACGCGGACGGGGTCACCGAGATCTTTGGCGGCCCGGACGCTGACTTCATTCATTACTCGTCTCCGCTCCCCGGGCACGCTCAGATCTGGGCAGGAGCCGGCGAGGACCGTGTACTTGTCGATCAGCTGCCGACGGTTGATTTGAGCCACAAATTCCACGCCAATGTGTCTGGGCCAGCCAGCCTGGTCACCGGGCGAGAGGCCGTCCGAGCCCGCGACATGGTCGACGCCGACGGCCAAGACGGTGCAGACCTTGTCGAGGTCGGTCTCACAGGTACGTCCGACTACATCGTCAGAGTCGCCGACACGGGAAATGCGTCGGACGGCGGGGACCGGCTCATGATCAACGGTCCGTCCACCGGGGCGCTCTCATACCTCATCCGTGAGCGCTTCGTCGCCGCACTTCCGACAGCCGGGCCTTCCTTCGCTTCGGGGTATGAGCGGGTGAACTACGAGGACACCATGGAATTGTTGGCGGTCACCGGTGGCACCGGCGATGACCAGTTCTTCGCCGATGGCACTCTCGCCGAGGCGGAGTTCAATGGTGGCGACGGCGCCGATTCCTTTTCGTTCGGCCAACTCTTCGGTGCGCCGCGGACGTCGATGCAGGTCGCACCCCAGGATGAGGCCGAGACCGTCGAGACCACCGACGGTTGGCTCACGCCTGGTGTGGGCGCGCTCGCCCGTGCTTCGGGTGGCGCAGGTGGCGACCGCATGCAGGTGTGGTCCAACAACAGCCCGCTGTCACTCGACGGGAATTCGGGCGACGATGTCTTTGAGGTGCGAGCCTTCGAATTGGTCGCGAACGGAGGTCCCGATACCAACGCCCCGGTCACAATGGCGGGCAGCGAAGGCGCGGACTCGCTCCTCGTCGTCGGTACCGACGGCGCCGACACCTTCACGATCAGCGACGATCGGGTACAGGGTGCCGGCCTGGACGTTACCTTCAGCGGCATCGAGACCCTCGTGGTCGACGGCCTTGGCGGAGACGACCAGTTGACCGTTCTCCAAGCGCCTCCCGACCGGATCACCATCGTTGTTGGCGGCAACGGCGTAGACGACATCGTCGCACCCGATGGCGTTGCCGCCGAGGACGACTCAGCGGGATCGAGATGGCCTGCGAGCGGCGCGCGCCTACCGACCGAGCTCGACACGCCGCTCCCTTCGTCACCCCTTGCTGTCGCGACCGATGACCAGACGATCGTGCATGGTGACGCGGACCCGGTATTCGAACCCACCTACGCCGGCGGCTTGCGGAACGGTGACACTCAGTCGTCCCCCCCGGCGACGTGCGGCGTTGCCGGACCGCACACCGATGCTGGCAGCTACACCGTGACGTGTAGCACGGCGGACGCGCGCTACCTGCTGACCTCCGCACCGGCCGTGCTCACCGTGTTCAAAGCCACGACCACGCTGATCGCCGCAGCCTCGAACGGCGGGTTCGCGCTAACGCCCGTGACTGATACTGCGTCGCTCGAAGGCATCCACCCCACCGGCTCGATGAAGTTCCACCTCTACGGGGCTGCCGACGACGCTTGTGCTGAACCACCTGTGTTTACCTCGACGGTGCCCGTCAATGGGAACGGCGGCTACACCTCGGATCCGTTCACACCGCTCGCTCCGGGTACCTACCGCTGGGTCGCGTCCTACAGCGGCGACGGCAACCACGTCGTAGCGAGCGGGGTGTGCAACGACGCCAACCAGAGCGTCACGGTCAAGCCGCCGGTGCCGACATCGCTTGTGGTCGCCCCGGTGTTCCTGAAGCTTGGCCCGACTATCAGCCTCACCATTGGCCGAGTGTCCGCGCGCCTCTCGTCGGGGGGAAGCCCGGTGTCAAACCAGACCGTGGCGTTCCGCGCCGGCTCCCTGCTGCTGTGCACCGCAACCACCAACAGCCAAGGAGTCGCGTCGTGCTCGCCGCGATTGGGAGGGCTGGTGGGAGTCCTGTTGCGGGGCAGGCTCAGCGCCCATTTCGCCGGCAACGTGGAGTGGACGGCGTCATCGGGCGAAGGCGGCTTCATCGGCTGAGCCGGATGGAGGGCGCCGGGCGACCCGACCGCGTCGACTGACTCGAGGGAAAATCTGCAGAGTCGCCGGCGTGCCGGGGGCCAGACTTGCGGTGGATGTTGACTGCCGAGCAACGCCGCGAGCTGGCGACCACCGGGATCATCCGCGCTCCCGGTGCGATCTCGCGCGAAACCGCTGACGCGATGCTCGACCAGGTCTGGGCGTTCTTCGCGAAGCGCGGGATCGAGCGCGACGACCCGTCGACCTGGCCGCAGGGCTACGGCTCGAAGAACCAGGGTTTGAAGAAGCAGGGGACGTTCGACGCGTTCGCGACCGACGACACCCACGCTCTGCTCGATGAGTTGCTCGGTGCCGGCCGCTGGATCGATCCGGGGTCTTGGGGCCCGGCGCTAGTGACCTTCCCCCAGCCCGGACCGTGGGTACTGCCGCACAAGATCTGGCACTTCGACCTGGCTGGGCGAGGCGACCCGAACCAACCAGCGGTGGCTCGCTTGTTCGGCTACGTGAGCGACGTCGGACCCGAGGCTGGCGGCACGCTGGTGGTCGAGGGCAGTCATGAGCTCGTCCGACGGATGGTCGCGGCCAGTCCGGATCATGACGCGGGGAGCTCATCGGATGTGCGCAAGAAGTTGAAGGCGAGCCATCCGTGGTTCGCGGCGCTGGCCCGGGCCGGTGGTGACCGCGTCGCGCAGTTCATGACCGAGGGCGACGAGATCGATGGCGTGCGCGTGCGGGTCGTCGAGCTGACCGGCGCGGCCGGTGACGTTGTCGCCATGCTGCCGTGGACGATGCACAATCTGGCGATGAACTGTGCCCCGACGCCGCGGTTCATGGTCACGCACTCCGTGCACCGTGCATGAGCGAAGATCCCGACGAACTGCGGCGTGACACCGAGCGGTGGTTCGTGGCCCGCGGTGTGCCGCACTTCATCGAGGACTACAGCGCGTCGCGCGACGTGCTTACCCGCGCCGTGCCGTTGTTGACGCTGATCTTGCTCTTCGAGGTGGCAGGTGCCGCCAACTTCGACTGGCCCCTCTGGCTGAACGTCGTCGCGGCAGCCGGCGGTCTGGCGCTCTTGGTTGGTATTTGGGCGGCCGCCAATGCGTTGCGGGGTCAGCCCTTGCTCGCCCGTCCCGGCCGCATCGGTCCGGTCGAAATGGCCACCTTCGTCCTCGCTCCCGCTGTCTTGCCCGTTGTCTTCGGCGGCCAGGGCCGGTCGGCGGCGGCCACCGCCACCGGCAACCTCCTGCTCCTGGCCGGTGTTTACATCGCGACCAGCTACGGGCTGATTCCGATGCTCCGGTGGGCGGGGGCGCGCATGCTTCATCAGCTGGGCTCGGTGTTCGGACTGATCGTGCGGGCCCTGCCGCTGCTTCTCCTCTTCTCCACCTTCCTTTTCCTCAACAATGAGGTCTGGCAGGTCGCCGGGCCCATGCAAGGCGAGTTTCTGGCGGCAACGATCGCGGTGTTCGTCGCCGTCGGCACGCTCTTCGTGGCCCTGCGGTTACCCCGGGAGATCGGGCGGCTCACCAGCCTCGAGGACGGCGAGGCGTTTTCCCGCCTTCTCGGTGGCACGCCGATGGCCGGTCGGGCGACGTCGCCCGCGCACGTGCCGTTGTCGAACCGGCAGCGGGCCAACGTCGGCCTACTGGTGTTCTTCGGACAGGCCCTCCAGGTGATCACGGTGAGCGTGCTTATCGGCGCGTTCTTCTTCGTGTTCGGGTTGCTCGCCGTCTCTCCGGATGTGGTGAGGACGTGGACAGGAGGAACGATCCATGTCTTCGGTCGGTTCGACCTCTGGGGCCGTGAGGTTCAGCTCACCAGGGAGTTGGTTCAGGTGTCGGCCTTCCTCTCAGGCTTTGCCGGCCTGTACTTCACCGTGACCATGCTCACCGACGCGACCTACCGCGAGGAGTTCCTCGAAGATGTCGTGGGTGAGGTTCGCCAGGCGCTCGCAGTGAGAGCTGCGTACCTCGCCGCTTAGGGGCTGCTGATCCGTACGACCGCGAGGAACTCGCCGTCGTTGTTCTCGAGGCCGATGTCATTGATGCCGAGGTAGAGACGCCCCGCAGGCAACCCGGCCGAGGAGAAGTCGCTGCCGACGGGGAAGGGAACGCCGTTCGCACCGATGCGACCGATCAAGGCCGCGTGGTTCTCCCTCGCCAGCACGTTCGACTTGGCGAGGTCGGGGCGCTCGGCCAGGCCGTTGGGCCCGGTGCTGATGGTCGCGGCGGCGAAGACTTCGCCGGTGGCCGTGACCGCAACCACGTCACCAGGGCGCACGTCGACGCCCGTGTCGGTCCAGGGGCGCGTGCCGTCGACGGTTACTGCTTTCGAAGGCCCAGGCGGGAGTGCGGGCGTGCCGAGGAAATTGCTGTCCTCGAACTCGAGCGCGGCGAACATCTGCACCGCATGATCGAAGGGCCGGCGGCTTACGTGCGTTTGGCCGGTGAACGGGTAGTTGATGCTGAAAATCAATGCGATGACGCCGGCGGTGGATCCGCCCAGCATGGCGACCAGCGCCATGTGGACCCAGAGTCGCCTGGTCACGAAGAGGTATGACATCGCGACGATGACTATCGCTCCGCCGACGAGGAGCGCCCAGAACGCCACGGGCATGCTGGCTTCGCCGGCGAGGTGACGCAAATGGCGTTGTCGCTCAAGGTCGCGGAACGTGGACAGGGCGGCCTCCTCGACGGCTTCTTCGCCCGCGTTGGCGGGCTTGAAGCTGTCGAACACTCGCCACACCGGCGTGAGGGCGTCTCGCGACGTGTGGACGCGGCAGTGTGCCGTGGCTGTCCCACTCGCTTTCGGTCACTTCCTTGACGTAGGCGCGGGTGACGGCGTGAGCTGAGGACCGCACTGGCTCCGGGAGACCATCGGCGGCCTGAAACAGGCTGACCGTCACCGCCGCCTCCTGCGTCACCGAATCCGTGGCGTCGACGAATCGCTGGTACGCGGCGAAGACGACGAAGGCGACGGTCACCGAGTACAGGAGCGCCACGGTTGCAAACATCCAACCCGCCACCTCGTTGTGCCCCTCGAGCTGATCTGCCGGCACGAGCCGGCGGAATACCAGGAGCCCGGCCATCGCCAGCGCCGCGCCGACGGCGACGATCACCACTGCGACGACCAGCAGCGGGAGGTCGGTCATGTGCGAAACGTTAGGCTTCTGCTAGACGCCACCGAGGGAGGGCACAGAGTGACACGCAACCTGCTTGGGCGGATCGCGGTAGCAGCGTCGTTGAGTCTGGGGGTGGTGACCTTCGCTGGCGCTTCAGCGGCGCGCGCGGCGGACCCGCACCCGCTCGAGTTCACGCGGGGCCTGATCCAGGCCCTCGGCCTCGGACCCGCCCTCTGCGCTGGCACGATCCTCGCGCCGACGATCCAGTGCGCGGTCTACGACCCGGCCACCGAGGCGTATTTCAACCCGTATACCGATGACGGCTCGTCGCCGGGAATTCTCGGCTTCGGCAGCATGCTCGGCCTGCTCTGACCGCGCGCTACTCGGGTAGCGGGACGCCCGCGGCGTTGGCGATGTAGTTCACGAACTGTTCTGTCTCGCTGACGATGATGTTCGGGTCACTCGGGACGACCACACCCGCGGTCGCGCCCGTCGCCGTACCAAGGCCGGCGGCGTCGGGAAGCTCGGCACCGGCGAGGGTCGTGATGTCCTCGGCGTTGCCGATGGTTAACGGCGTGCGCAACTCGTCGTGGCCGCGAATGACGTGGCGATACAGGAAGTCGCGCGCGAGGTCGCTGCCCATCGTCTGATGGCCTTGGCCGACGAACGTCACGAACTCGCAGTCGTTGAGCACCAGGAGCGTCAGCGCGCAAGCAATCGGCGCCAGCGGGTACGGCACCTGCTCGTCGTTGGTGCCGTGGTACACGGCGATCGGTGGCGCGCCCGGGAAGGGGAACTCACCAAGGAGGACCGGTGCGTACGTGCCGGCGTGGGAGACGGCGGCGGCGACCGCGGAGGACACGTCGACGTCGTTGCTGTTGCCAGGGTCGTTGGGGTTGAACGCCACCATCAACGATGTGATGGCTCCGGCAGAGATGCCCCCCACCGCGATCTTGCTCGAGTCGACGCCGAGCGTGGCCGCGTTCCGCCGCCCCCAGCGGACGGCCGCCTGCATGTCGTGCTGCGCGTCGTTGACGGCATCGATGAACGCGGGCAGGGAGGCCGGGTCTGTGATCGCTCCGACCGCGGCGTTCCCCGGCAGCTCGGGCCGGAGCCGGTAGCTGATGGAGATGCCCACCCAACCGCGCCGCGCCATGTCGCGTATCGGGCCGGACTGACCTCTGTTGCCGACGCGGAAGTTGCCGCCGTGCGCCCATATGTACAGACCGCGATCCGTGGCGATATCGCCTACGGGTTTGTACACATCGAGCTTCAACTCCTGGAGCTGGCCGAGCGAGTTGTAGGCCGCGCCGTATGAGTGCGTAGTGACGACGACCTCATCGAAGACCAGGTCGACATACCGGACACCGTCGGCGGCCTGAGCGGGTAGGCCGGGGGCGGCCACCGCCAGTCCCGCTAGCAACGCAGAGCCCAGCGCGTTTGCCAACCAACGACGCATACTTTCTCCCCGTCCCCAAGAGTCAGTGAGATATTAACCACCGTTAACCGGGTCCCGCTCGTGCGGAGAAGGATCGGTAGGAAAATGCGGATTCGACGGTTCATCCCGAAGTGCGCAGCTGTGGTGGGTTTGGTGGTGTTGGGCAGCCTGCTCGTAGCGAACGACGGTGCCCGCGCTGCTACCGCCCCGCCGAACCCGGTCATCGCCGCGACCATCAGCAACCCCGACTCGAACACGACACTCAAGGTGACGTGGGTGCCGTCGCCCATCGGAGAGCCGGCCGAGTGGTACGTGGCGCAGGCGATCAGCGGCGGCAGGTTCTACGGGCAGGCCTGGTGCTACGAGACCGACTGCACCTCGGTGAGCATCCCCGGGGTGCCGCCCAACCGGTACTACGTCGTCAACGTCTACCCGGCCAACTTTGCCGGCTATGGACCGCCACGAACCTCGCCGCCGTACCTGGTCACATCGGGCTGCGTCAACTTCGCCGACTTGTGCGCGACGGTCATGACCGCGTCGCCGGACGGCGCGGCGACGTCGCTCGCAGAGGGATTCCAGAACGGCCGTCCGCTCCCGCCCGATGAGCTCGCCGCGCTACAGCCGCGCTTCTGGCGAATGGGCGTCTACGAAGAGGACTACGACTTGTTCGACCACGCGCGAGCCGCCGGCGCGAAGGTGCTCGTCATCCTGTCCGACGTGTGGCGAGCCGCGACGCTGGATCCCGAGACGGGGTTCCCCGAGCCGCCGTGGGAGGACTGGGAGGCATACCGGTCGTTTGTCCGGTCCTACGCGACGATGCTCGTCAACGCCGGCCGGAACCCGGATTACTGGGACGTGCAAAACGAGCCTGGTGGCGATCATTTGAGCCCGGCCGATCACGACGAGTGGACGCCGGCCCGAATGCTCGAGCAGTTCAAGATTGCCTACGAGGAGATCCGCGCCGTCGACGCGGCCGCCAAGGTCATCGGCCCCAGCATCGCGACCTACACAGTCGCGGCCAGGCCGATGGTTCTCGATATCGAGACCTTCCTCGACTACGTGCAAGCCAACGGCATCGATCTCGGCGCGGTCACCTGGCACGAGGCCAACGCCGGCAACCTGACCGGCGACACGACCGCGCTGCCGGTCGCCATCGAGTATCACGTCGACACAGTGCGAAAGCTGATGTCCACGCGCAACCTCGGCAACCCGGAGATCCTTATCTCGGAATACGGCGCGCTGCAGATGCACCTCATCCCTGGCTGGGTCGCCGGCTACATCACCAGTATCGAACGCGCCGACGTCGACGGCGCCAACCGCACGTGTTGGTCCGATGCGGGTCCCCCGACGTTCAACCAGTGCGCGAACCGCAGCCTGAGCGGTCTGTTCAGCAGCGGGGGCGAGCGCCTTGCGAACTACTGGGTGCATCGGTTCTACGCCGGCATGGCGGGAACGCGCGTGGCATCGCGAGTATCGACCGCCGCGCTGTCGACGTTTGCGACCACGGACGCCGATAACACGGTGCGGGTTCTCGTCGGTCGCCACGAACAATGCACCGCCAACTTGCCGTTCGGGTGCGCGCAGGGACTTACGACACAAGTAGCGAAGAACATGACGCTCGATGTCGACGCATCCCCACTAGTCACGCAGTGGCACGTCACAGTGAACCGCATCCCGGCGGCCACGGGCCCGCTCTCGGCACCAGTGCCGATGCTCGATACGTCGATCACGCCGATCGCCGGTCGCGTGAGCATTCTGCTCAACTCGGTCAACGACGGCGACGCGGTCACCGTCACGCTTACGCCTGCCGCGTAGGCCAAAGTCCCCTTCATCCGCGGCGATGAGCGAACCGCTCAGGTGCTGACGCGCCGCGCCGATGTTCCTTTTCCCTGACTCCGTCCGCATGGTGCGGGAGTTCATGAGTCGGGAGAGGAGTGATTAAGAAAAATGCTGCCCTGGCGCTGCCGTTTTGTCTGGCATCGCCGCGTTGTCCGCCACGCTTGTGGCGACTGATATCGCGCACGCTGCTGCTGTTGCCGCGCCGCGAGCGGTGTCGTCCGTCGTTGTCACCAACCCCGACTCGAACACGACGCTCAAGGCGACGTGGGTGCCGTCGCCCACAGGACAGCGAGCTGAGTGGTACGTGGCGCAAGCGATCAGTGGCGGCAAGTTCTTCGGCCAGGCGTGGTGCTTCGAGAGCGACTGCACTTCGGTGAGCCTCCCAGGGGTGCCGGCCAACCGGTACTACCTGGTCAACGTGTACCCGGCGAACGTTGCCGGGTATGGGCCGGCGCGAACATCGCCGCCGATTCTCGTCGCGTCAGACTGTGCCGAGTACGCCGACTTGTGCGCGACCGTCACCGATTCGCCGAGCGGCGCGGCCACACTGCGAGCGCAGGGTTTCCAGAACAGTCAGCCGCTCCCTACGGCCGAGCTCGCCGCGCTGCAACCGAGCGTGTGGCGGATGGGAGTGAACCCGCCCGACTACACATTGTTCAACCACGCCCGCGCCGGCGGCGCGAAGGTGATAGCGATCGTCTCTGACGCGTGGCTGGCCGCGACATTCACGGTGTCCTCGCCCTACGCAAAGACGCCATGGAAGGACTGGAGCGCGTACCGCGCCTGGGTTCGCTCCTACGCGACGACACTCGTCAACAGCGGTCATAACCCGGACTACTGGAATGTGCAGAACGAGCCCGGTCTGGCCAACTACCTCAGCGCGGCAGACACGGCACTGTGGACGCCGGCGCTGATGCTCGAGCAATTCGCCGTGGCCTACGCCGAGATCCGAGCCGTCGATCCGACTGCCAAGGTCATCGGCCCGAGCATCGCGGCCTACACAGTGTTGCCGGGGCGACCGTTGACGCTCGACCTCAAGACGTTCCTGGACTACGTGCAGGCCAAGGGCATCCAGCCCGGCGCGGTTGCGTGGCACGAGGTCAGCGGTGGCAACTACACCGGCGACACCACGGCCCTTCCCGTGGCGATCGGGTACCACGTCGACACGGTCCGCAAGCTGCTGGCGGCGCGCAATCTCGGCGACGTCGAGGTCATGATCACGGAGTACGGCGCGCTACAGATGCACCTCATCCCGGGATGGATCGCCGGTTACCTCACGAGTTTCGAGCAGGCCAACGTGCGTGCCAATCGCACGTGCTGGGAGGCCGGGGGCTACCCGACCTACAACGAGTGCTCGAACCGCAGCCTGAGCGGCCTGTTCAGCAGCGACGGCCAACGTCTGGCCAACTACTGGGTGCACAACTTCTACGCCAGCATGACCGGTACGCGAGTCGCCACCCGCGTCTCGACGGCGCGCATGTCGGCCTTTGCCGTCGCCGATCCGTCCGGCGTCGTTCGGGTCCTGGTTGGGCGGCACGAGCAGTGCACTGCAAAGCTGCCCTTCGGTTGCGCGCAGGGCCTTACTACTCCGGTGACCAAAGCCATCGAACTGGACATCACCGCCTCGCCGACGGTCGCCCGCTGGCGGGTGACGGTGAACCGCATCCCGGCGACGACGGGTCCGATGTCCGCGCCGATGCCGATGCTCGACTCCACAGTGGACTCGATCGGCGGTCGCGTTCCGGTCACCCTGAGCGCGGTCAACGACGGTGACGCCATCACCGTGACCCTCACACCTGCGCTTTAGCGCCGTTGGTTGACTGACGCGTCGGCCGGTCACTACCGTCGGCGACGCTGTTTGGCGGACGACGAAAAGGGCGTAGGAAATGAAGCGGAAGCTGTGCGTGGCGGGCATCGGGCTCCTTGGTCTGACCGGTGTGATCTCAGAAACGGCGTTCGGGGCCAGCGCTAACGGCGGTAACGGTGGCAACGCCGGGTCGATCAGGAACGGCAAGAACAATGCCGACGGCGGCAAGGGTGGCGCGAACATCCAGGTCAGCGGACGCAGAAGCACGACGAGCAGCCGGGGTGCCGACGGGGCGGACGGCACCAGCAGCGGGAGCGTCAGCGGGCCCAACCGCTTCAGCGGCACCGTGGTTTCAGGCGAGGACGGTGGCCCGGCCGAGCCCCGAAAGCGGGCCAATCGGCCGCGGGCTGGCTTGCGGATCAGGGACTGGCGCTAAGCCGCCTCACCACCGCATCACCGTCGCGGGATCGACCGGTCGCCCGTCGACCCGCACCTCGAAGTGCAGGTGTGATCCAGTGACTGACCCCGTGGTGCCTATGGCACCCACGCCGTCACCGGCGGTGGCGGGCTGGCCGACGACGACATCGATGCGCGACAGGTGGGCGTAGAGCGTCTGAAAATTGCCGTGGTCGATGATGACCGTCTGCCCGTAGCCCCCGTAGCCCTTGGGTGCTGGGCCGGCGTGGGCCACGGTACCCGTGGCCGCGGCTACGACGGGGTCACCGGTTGTGCCGTCGATGTCGATGCCCGGGTGTGAGTGCCCCCGTCGCCGCTCACCGAACGGACCGGTGACCTTTCCCGGCGCCGGGCGTACGAGGCGCGTCCGTCGCGATTCGGCGTTACGGGATGCCCGGTCCCGCAGAAAGGCCGTGCGGTCGGCATCCATTGAGATGCCGGCCACCGCGGGGGAGGTCAATTCGATAGTCGAGTCCCGGAGCGCTTCGGGGATCGCCGGCGCTAGAGCCACCAGGACGGCGGCCATGACCAATACGCGCATAAGGGAACGAGGGGGCATGGGGGTGGATCGGCCTCACCGGGTTCCTGCGGTTCGCCCGCCCCGCGCCGATCAGCGGCTCAGGTTAACCGCTCAGAACATCGCCAGGGGATTGGCGGGGCTGCCGGTGCCACCGGCCACGCGGAGGGGCGCGAGCACGAACTGGAAGGCCCGCCGTCCGTAGGTTGAGCAGGCGGCCGCCAGTGGCTCGAGGTCGCAGTTGTCGATGAGCCACAGCCCCATGGCGACGATCCCCACCGCGTGTACGGGGTCATGGACCGAGGGGTAGCCGGGGCAGGGCATCACGCCGCACGCGCTGTCGCTGGCGATAGCGGCGACGTCCCGTTCGTGCAGCCAGGGCAGGCAGGCCGGGTGCAGACCGGCGCGGCCGCGTTCGCGGACGTTGTAGTGACCCTGCTCGCGTACCAGCCGGCCGTAGCCGGTGCGGAGGAGGACGATGTCGCCGGCGCCGACGGTGACACCGCCCTCGGCCTGGGCCCGTTCGAGATCGTCGGGGAACACTGGCGTGCCCGGCTCGAGCCAGGGCTCTTCGCCCGTCACATCAAGGAGGATGCCGCGGGTGACGATTCCCTCCGCCGCGGCGCGGACGTCGTGCTCCCGTGCACCGAACATGGCGGTCACCGCGCCCGCGGGTCGTCCGTTGTACATCCGGCCGTTCCAGAAGATGTGGGAAAGCGCGTCGAGGTGCGTGACGGTGTAGCCGTGGTACACGAGGCCGATGTGTTCGAGCGCGCCACCACCGCCGGAGGTGGGCACGGCCTCGCCGGTCGCAAGCATGAATCGCTGCGCCGGGCCGAAGACGTGATCGACGCGGGGCACCGTGTCGACATCCCACGCCAGTGACACCGTGACGCCCTCGGTCACGAGGCGGGCGGCGGCGACGCGGTGGTCCGGACCGATGTGGTTCAGCGTGCCCAGCCGATCGTCCGCGCCCCACCGTCCCCAGTTCGACAGCGCGTCGAAATAGCCGAGGACCTCGGCCTCGGTCGGGATGTCGGTCACCGGTTAGAGCTTGGGGAGCTCCTTCGCAACCGCGGCCGCGGCCACGAGGATCGCCACCACCAGCAGCCCGTACTCGACCAGGCTGGCGCCCCGCTCCGTGCGGTGCACCCTCATCATCAGCCGGTTGATCAATGTGTTCATTTCGCCCTCCGGGGTCTAATCGTTGCTCTGGTTCCGTTCGCCGCGGGTGGGTGTGACTCCTGCGAAGATGCTCCCTTGCGAACTCGAAGGGCTGCGATCGCGGCGTTGCTGGTCGTGGTGCTCGGCGTCCTTGCCGTCTGGCAGTTTCGTGACGGCTCGACCCGATCCGCGAGCACACGGCCGACGCGCCCGACGACGACGACCGCCTATGTCCCGGCGGTTGTGCGGGGCGATCCGATCCCCGTGGTGCATGCCCCGTCCGGGGTGAAGGCGTCTCGATCAGATGGCAAGGTCACCGGCTTTGCCCTGGCCGCCCCGGGGGCAAAGCCCGACGATTGGCTCGGGGTGGTTATGTACGCGCCCACCGCGAATATCGACTTCGAACGCAGCGACGGGATCAGGGTTCACCGAGCGTTCGGGCCGGGGTGGTTATACATCCGGGGACCGTTGGAGCCGATGAACGCCGCGCTGGCCACGCTCCGTTACGAGGCGCGGTCGAGCGCTCGCGATCAGGTGCTTCAGCTGGTGGTTTCCAACGAAACCCTGGGCACCAACACGCGGGAGCTGAGCGTCCCGATACAGGTAACCTGACGCGGTGGCTCCCCGGCGGATCGTCCTCGCGTTGCTTGCGGTCGTCGCCTTGGCCGGCGCCTGCTCCAACAGCGGTTCCGAGTTGGCGATGCCGGTCGCCGCTCCCACCACGGTGTCCACGACGGCGCCGCCGAAGCCGGCCGAGTACAACCAGCTGCTCTGGGCCAGCGGGAAACAGGTTTCGGTCTTCGCCGAGCCTGGGGCCGGTACGCCGGTCGGCACGCTCAAGAACCCAACCGCCGAGGCACAGCCACTGGCATTCCTCGCGATCAACAAGCGGGACGATTGGCTCCAGGTTCGGCTGCCCGTGCGCCCCAACGGCGCGGTGGGTTGGGTAAGGGCCAGTGAGGTGAAGCTGGCCGACGTGCAGCAGTACCGCATCCTCGTTGAGGTCGCCGCGCAGCGGCTCACGTTGTTCAAGGGTGACGAAGTCGTCATGCAGGAGGCGGTCGGCGTCGGCAAGGCCCGGACCCCGACACCTCTGGGCAAGTTCTATGTCGACGCCATGGTCAAGCTGGCCAACCCCAACACCGTCTGGGGGCCGTACCAGATGAGTGTCTCCGGCTTCTCCAATGTGCTCGAACGCTTCATGGGCGGCGTCGGGCAGATCGCCATTCACGGCACCAATGCTCCGCAGCTCATACCCGGCACGATCAGCAACGGCTGCATCCGGATGAAGAACACCGCCATCACCAAGCTGGCGGGCCTGACCGGCATCGGCACGCCGGTCGAGATCGTCGCGTAGCAGCCCCCTCGATTTCGGGCGTAGTTCACCCCTCGTTCATCCTGTAGCCAACCGCGCGTTGCCTGGCGTCCTTACGGTGCGCGGTATGCGCAAACGACTCGTGCCCGTGATCCTGATCGCGACCTTGGCCCTCGTCGCCGGGGCCTGCGGTTCCGATGACGACGATGCCGGCGGCACGAATCTCTCGGGGACCATTCGCATCGACGGCTCGAGCACGGTTGGCCCACTGAGTGAGGCGGCGGCCGAACTCTTCCGCGAGGATCAACCTGGCGTGCAGATCACCGTCGGTACCTCAGGCACCGGTGGCGGGTTCAAGAAGTTCTGCGCCGGCGAAACCGACATCTCCGACGCGTCGCGCGCCATCGACGCCACGGAGCAGGTGCTCTGCCAGAGCAAAGGCATCACCTACGACAGCTTCCAGATCGCTAATGACGGCATTGCCTTGGTGGTCAACAAGGACAACACGTGGGCCAAGTGCCTGACCGTTGCGCACCTCAAGAAGATCTGGGACCAGGGCTCGACCGTGAAGAACTGGAAGGACGTCGACCCGTCTTTCCCCGATCAGGAGCTCAGCCTCTTCGGCGCCGGTACCGATTCGGGAACGTTTGACTTCTTCACCAAGGCCATCAATGGCAAGGAGAAGCAGAGCCGGTCGGACTACAACGCCACTGAAGACGACAACGTCACCGTGCAAGGCGTATCGGGGACCAAGGGCGGTCTCGGATACTTCGGGCTGTCCTACTACGAGCAGAACAAGACCAAGCTCGCCGTGGTGAAAGTCGACGGTGGCTCAGGCTGCGTCGAGCCCACCAAGGCCACCGTGCAGGACGGCACGTACAAGCCTCTGAGTCGGCCACTGTTCGTCTACCCGAGCGCCAAGCTGTTGCAGCGGCCCGAGGGCCTCGCCTTCATCGAGTTCTACATTGAGAACACAAGCGACATCGCCACTCAGGCTCTGTTCGTTCCGCTCACCAGCGAGCAACAGGCGAAGCTGGATGAGCAGCTGACGAAGCTCAAGGCCAGTTCCGGCGGTTGAACCCCTTGCGGTTGGGGCCGCCGCGTCCGCGTTGGGGCGAACGGGCTGTAAAGGCCGTGCTGCTGCTGTGCGCGCTGGTCTCGGTGGCCACCACGATCGGCATCGTGGTGGCGTTGGCCGAGCCCACGGTCGAGTTCTTCTCCGAGGTGAGCATCGGCGAGTTCTTCACCGGGCGGGACTGGGCGCCACTGTTCGCCGACGCCCGGTTCGGCGTGCTGCCGCTGGTGACGGCCACCATCGTGGTGACGGTCTGCGCGCTGCTCGTGTGCATGCCAATCGGCTTGGGCGCGGCGATCTACATGAGCGAGTACGCCAGCCAGCGCACGCGCAACACGCTCAAGCCCATCATCGAAGTGCTCGCCGGGATCCCGACGGTGGTCTATGGGTTCTTCGCGTTGACCTTCGTCACGCCGTTGCTCCAGGACCTCTGGTTCCTCGGTGATCCGCCGGAGATCTTCAACGCGCTGTCGGCCGGGCTGGTGATGGGCGTGATGATCCTGCCGACGGTGGCGTCGCTCGCCGAGGACGCCATGGCTGCGGTTCCCGAGTCGCTTCGAGCCGGCGCGCTCGCCCTGGGCAGCTCGCGCTTTCAGGTATCGACGCGGGTGGTCGTGCCCGCCGCGCTGTCGGGGATCGTTGCCGCGTTTGTCCTGGCCATCTCCCGCGCCATCGGCGAGACGATGATCGTCCTCATAGCGGCGGGCGGCACGCCCGACCTCACGTTCGACCCCACCAAGGCCATGCAGACGATGACGGCGTTCATCGCCGCGGCAGGTTTCGGCGATCAACCGGTCGGTAGCACCGGCTACAAGACGATTTTCGCGGTCGGCGCGACGCTCTTCGTCGCCACCTTTGCCATGAACGTGATCAGCATCCGTCTCGTTCGCCGGTTCCGCGAGGTCTACGAGTGACCGCCACGCAGGGCCGTCGCGCCACCAACGCCGCGTTCCGAGTCGTGGTGCTGGCGTGCGTCATGTTCGCGGTTGTCAGCTTGGTGGTCCTGCTCGTGTACGTGGTGACAAAGGGATGGCCGCGGCTCAACCTTGATCTCGTGCGCCGGTTCCCTTCGAGCCTCCCAAAGCGCGCCGGGGCACAGTCGGCGATCATGGGAACCCTCTGGGTGGTGGGGCTCACCGCGCTCATGTGTCTGCCCGTCGGGATCGGCGCCGCGGTCTACCTCGAGGAATTTGCCGACCGCCAGCGGTGGTACAACCGGCTCATCGAGGTCAACCTGCAGAACCTGGCCGCGGTGCCGTCGATCGTCTATGGCATCCTCGGCTTGGGCTTCATTGTGCGGGGGATGGGCTTTGGCCCGACCGTGCTGGCCGCCGCCCTGACCCTGACGCTGCTCGTCCTGCCTATCGTCGTGATCTCGTCGCGCGAAGCGATTCGGGCCGTACCCAACTCGATCCGCTTGGGGTCACTGGCTCTCGGCGCGACCCAGCTGCAGACGGTCCGGCGTCAGGTACTTCCCGCCGCCGTGCCTGGCATCGCGACCGGCTCGATCCTCGCGCTCTCCCGGGCCATCGGCGAGGCGGCGCCCCTGCTGCTGGTCGGCGGCATCACGTTCATCACGTTCAATCCCACCGGCCCGGACAGCGCCTTCACGGTGCTGCCCATCCAAATCTTCAACTGGATCACCCGGCCCCAGGACGAGTTCAAGATCCTCGCCGCCGCGGCCATCATCGTGCTACTGGGAGGCCTCCTGCTAATGAACTCCTTCGCGATCTGGCTGCGCAGCCGGTACGAGCGCAAGTGGTGAAGACTTTCGCGATGTCGCAGGACCGAATTCATTGATGTGGGCAGCGCCGTCGCCGTCGCAGCACGAGATCCCTGAACACGCTGATGAGCTGGTCTTCGAGACGACCAACCTCGCGCGTCTCGTATGGCAGTTTCCTCGCCATCCGCGACATCAACCTACGGATCGGCCGCAATGAGATCACGGCGCTGATCGGCCCGTCGGGGTGCGGCAAGAGCACCTTGTTGCGTTGCTTCAACCGCATGAACGACCTGGTGCAAGGCGCGCGGGTCGAGGGGCTGGTGGCGTACCACGGTCAGGACCTGTACGGCCCGGACGTGGACCCGATCGAGGTCCGCCAGCGGATCGGAATGGTTTTCCAGAAGCCGAACCCGTTCCCGAAGTCGATCTTCGACAACGTGGCTTTCGGGCCACGCGTCGTCGGCATGGAGGTCGACGACATGGGCGCGCTGGTCAAGGACGCGCTGCGAACGCGCCGCCCTATGGGACGAGGTGAAGGGCAAGCTCAAGGACAGTGCGCTCTCATTGTCGGGTGGCCAACAGCAGCGGCTCTGCATTGCCCGGTGCATCGCAGTGCGCCCGGAGGTCATCCTCATGGACGAGCCGGCGTCCTCGCTCGATCCCGATCGCGACGGCGCGGATCGAGGACCTCATGGCCGAGCTCCGCGAGCAATTCACCATCGTGATCGTCACGCACAACATGCAGCAAGCGGCGCGGGTGTCGGATCGAACGGCGTTCCTGACGGTGGAGGTCGATGAGTCCACGGGCGACCGGACGGGGGTTCTCGTCGAACTGAGCCGGACCGGCGACCTCTTCACCCGTCCCGCCGATCCGCGCACCGAGGCCTACATCACCGGCCGGTTCGGATGAGCGCTTGATCCGTCGACAGCCTGTCCCGCATCGAGCGGGCCGAGCGGACGGCGCATGACGCGGCACGCCGTGCCGCCGAGGTGGGTGTCGAGGCGCGGCGACTGCCGGCACTCACTTGATGCGCTCCCCGAAGCGATCGTCGTCTGCGACGACGACGGTGCGGTGCTCTACCGCAACCGTGCGGCGCAGGCATTGGTTGAGGCCCGTGATGCGGACGTGCTGGTGGCCCGCGCCGTCGAGGAACTGTTGCAGGAGGCGCGCGCTACGGCGTGCCCCAGGAGCGAACGCTCGAGCTGTTCGGCCCGCCGCCCAGGATGCTGACGATCGAGGCCCGACCGATCACCGGCGGGACGGTCGCGGTGATCCGCGACGTCACCGAGCGTCGCCATCTCGATGCTGTTCGGCGGGACTTCGTCGCCAACGTGAGTCATGAGCTGCGCACGCCAGTGGGCGCGCTCGGCCGTGCTCGCCGAGACCCTCGCCGACGAGGACGATCTCGAGACGGTCCGGCGGCTTGGCTGGCCGCATCAGCGGCGAGGTGGCCCGCGCCGAGCAGATGATCGTCGATCTCCTCGACCTCTCGCGGATCGAGTCCGACGACGGTGGGGCAGAGTTCGAGTCGGTGGCCGTGAACGATGTGGTGGCCGCTGCCGCCGAACGGGTCGCGCCGAAGGCAGCCGACCGTGGCATCGCGGTGAGCGTCGGCGCGGCGGCCGACGCGGTGCTGGTCGCAGGCCGGCGCGGCGAGCTCGATCTCCGCCCTAGCCAACCTGCTCGACAACGCGGTGGCCTACTCCGATGCCGGCGGGCCCGTCGAGGTCACCGTCCGACCCCACGACGGTTGGGTCGACTTCATCGTCCGGGATGAGGGCATCGGGTATCCCGGGCAAGGACCTGGAGCGGATCTTCGAGCGCTTCTACCGCGTTGACCGGGCCCGCAGCCGCGACACGGGCGGTACCGGCCTCGGGTCTGTCGATCGTGCGCCATGTCGCCCACAACCATGGCGGCACGGTGACCCGTCGCGTCACGCGAGGGCGAGGGTTCCACGTTCGTGCTGCGCATCCCGATGGCCCGTGACCGATGATGACGCCTGAGGCCACGGTGCTCGTCGTCGAGGACGAGGAGTCGTTCGTCGAGGCGCTGACCGTCGGTCTGAAGCGCGAGGGATTCGTCGTTTTCGTGGCGCGCGACGGCGGCGAAGCGCTGGCCATGTTCGACGCCGTCTCGCCCGATCTGGTCCTGCTCGACCTGATGCTGCCGGGTTTGTCCGGCCTCGAGGTGTGCCGTCAGCTGCGGGCCCGCTCGACCGTCCCGATCGTGATGGTTACCGCCAAGGATGCCGAGATCGACACGGTGGTCGGCCTCGAGGTGGGCGCCGACGACTACGTCACCAAGCCATACCGAATGCGGGAACTGGTGGCGCGCATGCGCGCGGTGCTCCGTCGGGCGCCGAAGGCGAGCGATGACGCGGCGCGATCCGACGAGGAGCTCGAGGTGGGAGACGTTCGCCTCGATCCCGACCGCCACGAGGTGATCGTCCGTGGCGTCGAGGTCAAGCTGCCGCTCAAGGAGTTCGAGTTGCTGGAGTTGCTGCTGGCCAACGCCGGCCGTGTGCTGACCCGCGACACGTTGATCGATCGGGTGTGGGGCGCAGACCTATGTCGGTGACACCAAGACGCTCGACGTGCACATCAAGCGCCTCCGCGGGCGCATCGAGGACGATCCCGCAGTCCCCACCCGCATCACGACTATCCGGGGGCTCGGGCTATCGATTCGAGGTTCCCAAGGGACAGGAGAGGCGACCGTGACGGAAACGCGCAAGCAGTTCCACGAGGAGCTCGACGAGATCAACGCGGACGTCATCCGACTCGGGGTCATGGGATCAGAGGCGATCGAAGCCGCCACCGGATCGCTCCTCGACGGTGATCTCGGCGCGGTCGAGCAGGTCGTGGCCCACGACCGTGAGTTGGATGACCTCACCCACTCGATCGAGGACCGCACGTACCTGCTGCTCGCCCGGCAGCAGCCGATGGCCGTCGACCTTCGCACCCTGGTCACCGTGCTCCGGGTCATCCATGAGCTCGAGCGAGTCGGCGACCTGATGGTCAATGTCGCCAAGGCGGCGCGTCGGCTCTACCCCCACGCCCTTGAGCCCAAGGTGCGGGGGATCATCGACCGCATGCGCGAGCAGGCCGGTGTGCAGGTGCGACTGGCGGTGGATACGTTCGCCGCCCGCGATCCGGCGCGTGCTTCGGCGCTGGTCGACATGGATGACGTGATGGACGACCTTCAGAAGGATCTGTTCCGCGTGATCTTCGCGTCGCCACGGCAACGACGAGGCCACGATCCAGCGGGCGGTGCAGATCGCGCTGGTCGGCCGCTACTTCGAGCGGGTCGCCGATCACGCGGTCAACGTGGCCGAGCGTGTCGCCTACATGGTGACGGGCGAATTCACCAACCGATCAGAGGCGTGATCGTGACCGGGCGTCGAGGCTCGACGCCACGGCGAGCAAGTACATAGACGATGCCCGTGGTGATCGATACCCAGCGGAACTCCGGTTCGGCCACCGGCGTCAGCAGCGAAGCAGACGACCGCGAAGCACGAAGAAGACGAGCGCGCGCGCGGTCCCGCATCAGCTGAACACCTGCATGACCTTGAACGTCACGTAGCTGATCGCCAACGCGCCGGGGATCGTGAGGACCCACGCCCAGACGACGCGCCCGGCGACGCCCCACCGCACGGCTGACAGGCGGCTGGCTGCACCCACACCCGACGATGGCGCCGGTGATGGTGTGCGTGGTCGACACGGGGATGCCGCGCCCGGGATGTGAAGAACAGCGTGGCCGCGGCCGCGGTCTCGGCGGCGACGCCACCGGCGGGCTGCAGCCGGGTGATCTTCGAACCCATCGTCTTCACGATGCGCCAGCCGCCGGTGAGGGTGCCGAGGCCGATCGCGGTGTGGGCGGCCAGCACGACCCAGAGCGGTACGTCGGAGTCCTTGGGCAGGTGACCGCTGGCGATGAGCACGGCCAGGATGATGCCCATTGTCTTCTGGGCGTCGTTGGCGCCGTGGCCCAAGCTGAACGCGGCGGCCGACACCAGCTGACCGCGGCGAAAGCCGCGGTTGAGGCGCTCGACGTTGCGGACCCGATGGAACATCCAGCTGATGGCGACGGTGAACGATCAGGCCGAGGGCCAGTCCGATCAGCGGCGACAGGATGATGAAGACGCCGATCTTGCGCAGCCCGGCCTCGACCAGCACATGGCCGCCCGCCTTGGCGATGGCCGCGCCGGCGATACCGCCGACCAGCGCGTGTGACGAACTGGTCGGTAGCCCGAGGTAGAACGTGATCAGGTCCCACGACGATGGCGCCGATCAGCCCGGCGAAGATGACGCCGATCGACAACACGTCCTGCACGACGACGTCCTTGGCGATGGTGGTCGCCACATGGGTACCGAACACCAGGAATGCGACGAAGTTGAAGAACGCGGCCCAGGCAACCGCCATTCGCGGGGTGAGCACCCGGGTCGACACCACGGTGGCGATCGAGTTGGCCGCGTCGTGGAACCCGTTGACGTAGTCGAACGCGAGCGCGACGAGGATGACGATGACGACGGCAGTCACTGCGTCAGCCCCCTACGCGTGCTTCAACACGATCGACTCGACCACGTTGGAGACGTCCTCCAGCGTGTTGAGCGCGGCTTCGAGTGCTTCGACGATGTCCTTCCACCGCAGCACGTCGAGCGCGTCGAACTCGCCGCTGAAGAGCCGGGCCAGTGTCCGCCGGTAGAGCGTGTCACCCTCGGTCTCGAGCCGATCGATGGCGTCGAGGTGGGGCTGGACGTTCTTCATCGACTGCAGGCGCTGCATCAGGGCCACCGTCTCGTCGGCCATGGCGACGAGCACCTCGGCCTGGTCGCGTAGCTCCGGCAAGGGTCGCTCGATGCGAGGCCAGCTGCAGCCGGTGCGAGACGGCCATCATGTCGTCGACAACATCGTCGAGTTCCTCGGCCAGTTCGTGGATGTCCTCGCGGTCGAACGGCGTGACGAAGGTCGAGTTGAGCCGCCGGCACGATGTCGCGGGTCAGCTCGTCGCCCCGCTGCTCGCACTCGATGATGCGGGCGTGCTTCGTCGGGCAGGTCGGTGAAGTCCGAGGCCAGCAGGTCCCGCAGCCGCCGGCTGCACTCGGCGGCGTTCTCGGCCGCTTCCGTGAAGAGGTCGAAGAACCGGTCGTCGGTGGGGACCATCTTGAAGCGCATGAAGGCGCAACTATGCCTCTATCGGGGTGTCCCGCTCCAACCCGGTCAGGATCGTCGCGGCCAGGATGGCCGCTCCGCCCACCAGTTGCAGCGGCGCCGATGGTCTCGTCGAGGAACAGGGCGGCCAGGCATGATGGCGAACAGGGCCTCGAGCGTCATCACGATCGCCGTCCGCCGTGGCCCGGTCCGGCGGAGGGCGGCGAACATGCAGTGCGAAGGCGGCGCCGCTGGCCAGACCGTTGCCGAGCAGCGGCGGCAGAGTGCCCGGCCGGCGACTGGAGGCTCCGTGTGACCACGCCGCGCGACCAGCATCGAGAGCGACGCCCCGGCGGCCACCCACGCCGCGACCGTGAGGCTGCTCGCGTGCGGCTGGATGAGGCGGTCGCTGGCCAGCAGATAGATGGCGAACGTCAGTCGCCGAGCACAGCGCGAAGACGATGCCGCTGCGCGAGATGTGCACGCCGCCGCCCGCGGCGACGACGAGGATGGCGCCACCGACCGACAGGCCAAGCGTCGAGCGGCGTGCGTCGCGTCCAGTGGCGGCCGATGATCGTGACGATCGCCGGGTAGCTGTAGAAGAGCAGCACGACGGCGGCCGCGCTTCCCCGCTCGAGGCCGGCGAAGAAGAAGCTCGACTCGATCGCGTAGCCGATCGCGCCGAGCAGGAAGGCGCGCAGCCGCTCGCCCGGTACCGGCAGCAGCGGCCGTCCCAGCGCGCTTCAGCACCACGAACGTCGCCACCGCGGCCACGCCGAAGCGCATGCCGAGCACGGTCGGCGGTCTTGAAGCCGGCGTTGGCCAGGCTGCGGCCGAAGATGATCGTCAGCGCGTAGCGAGAACGCGCAGGCCGGCCGCGAACAGCGTGCCGACGCACGGCTGCGCGCGCGACTAGCGCTGTAGATGGCGTCGATCTCAGTGGCGTACTTCTGGTGGATGCCGCGGCGCTTGAGCTTCATCGTCGGCGTGAGCTCCTCGGAGTCGGGCAGCCACTCGTCGTGGAGCAGCGTCCATTTCTTCACCCGCTCGACCTGGCTGAACCGCGCGTTGGCCTCGGCCACTTCCTTCTCGACCTCGGCGAGCACCTGCGTCGTTCCCGGCCAGCGCGGCCAGACCGCCCGACGCGTCGATGCCGTGCTGCTTGGCCCATGCCGGCGCGACCTCGGAGTCGAGGACGAGGAGCGCGCTGATGAAGGGCTTGTTGTCGCCGATCACGCAGGCCTGGCCGATCAGCGGGAACGCCTTGAGCGCCGCCTCGATGTTGGCCGGGCTGATGTTCTTGCCGCCGGCGGTGATGATCAGTTCCTTCTTGCGGTCGACGATCTTGAGGTAGCCGTCGTCGTCGAACGTGCCGATGTCGCCGGTGTGCAGCCAGCCGTCGTCGTCGAGCGCCTCGGCCGTCTTCTCCGGATCCTTGAGGTAGCCGAGGAACACGTTGCCGCCCTGGCACACCACCTCGCCGTCCTCGAGCAGCTTGACCTCGCAGCCCGGGAAGGCGCGCCCGACGGTGCCGGCCCTGCACGTCGTACGGATCCCACGTGATCGGGCCCGGTGCTCTCCGACATGCCGTAGATCTCCGAGAGCGGCACGCCGATGGCGCGGAACCACTCGAGGATCTCGACGGGGATCGGCGCCGCGCCGGTGACCGCGATCTCGGCCGCGTCGAGGCCGAGCATCTGCCGCAGCCATGCCGAGCACCGCGTCGTCGTTGGATGGCCTGACGGCGTCGTCGAGACTTCTGCTTCATGTCGGCGTCGTTCGGCGGCCAGCGCGCTCACGCCGCCGTAGAGCTTCTCCCACACGCGCGGCACGCCGAAGAACGTCTGCGGCCGCACCTGCGGGCAGGTACTTGCGACAGCAAGCCGGCGTCGGGACAGGTGGTGACCTCGAGGCCGCCGAGGATGCCGAGGTAGTGGCTCGACATGCGCTCGGCGATGTGCGCCATCGGCAGGTACGACAGCGCCCGGAAGCCGACCAGGTCGCGGTCGAGCATGGCTGACGTAGCCCTCGGCGGTGAACACGATGTTGTAGTGCGACAGCATCACGCCCTTGGGCGGGCCGGTGGTGCCCGAGGTGTAGATGATCGTGGCCAGGTCCTCGGGCTGGGCGACGCTGGCGGCCAGCTCGATGTCGAGCGGCGAGTTGTCGCGCAGCGCTGTCAGGCGATGACGTCGTCGGGGGCGAGGCCGTCGGGGTCCTCGAGCACTACGACGTGCTTGAGATTCGGGAGCTCGCTGCGAACCTTCAGCAGGCGCTCGAGGATAGCCGATGTCCTCGACGACGGCGATCGACGCCTCGGAGTGGTTGACCAGGTACTCGATCTGCTCGGGCGAGCTCGAGTTGTAGATCGAGAACACGGTCGCGCCGCAGAGCAGGCCGGCCATGTCGACGACGTGGAACTCGGGCCGGTTGCGCATCAGCAGCACGAGGCGGTCGCCGCGCGTGAGGCCCGAGCTCGCTGAGCCCGGCGGCGACCCGGCACGCCTGGTCGGCGTACTCGGCGTAGGTCGATCTCGCCCCACGAGTCGTCGTCGCTCGCTGCCACCGCAGTGCGACGGCGTCGCCGTGGCGTGTTGACCATGTCCCGGAACCGCGAGGTGACGGTCTGGCCCTGCACGAGCTTGTCGATGTCGTCTTTCGTCAGCCTGGCCATGCCCGTATTGAATCACCGGGGAATTCCTGACCTTCTAGGTCGGTTATTGTCGGCCTATGGCACTTGCAACTTGGCGACGACGCTCCCGACTTCACCGCAGACACGACCGAAGGCACGATCAACTTCCACGAGTGGCTGGGTGACAGCTGGGGCGTGCTGTTCTCGCACCCGAAGGACTACACGCCGGTGTGCACCACCGAGCTCGGCGAAGTCGCCCGGCTGAAGCCCGATTTCGACAAGCGCAACGCCAAGGTGATCGGCCTCTCGGTCGATCCGCTGGACGCGCACGAGGGCTGGTCGAAGGACATCAAGGACGTCACCGGCTATCGCGCCCAACTTCCCGATGATCGCCGACCCCGACCGGAAGGTCGCCGACCTTTACGGGATGATCCATCCCAACGCGTCCGACACCGTGACGGTGCGCTCGGTGTTCGTGATCGGCCCCGACAAGAAGGTCAAGCTCACGCTCACCTACCCGCAGTCGGCCGGCCGCAACTTCCCGGAGATCCTGCGGGTGATCGACTCGCTCCAGCGGTCCGCCAAGCACAAGGTCTCCACGCCGGCCAACTGGCAGCCCGGCGAGGACGTCATCATCATGCCGGTCGTCACCGACGAGGAAGCCAAGGAACTCTTCCCCGACGGCTGGGACACCAAGAAGCCCTACCTCCGCCTGGTCAAAGACCCCGTCTCGTAGCTCCAGCTCCTGCGCTGCCTCCAAGTTTCAGAATCGCAACCAACCGCCTCCAAGTTCGGGACGATGTCACGATTTGGGACGGTTTCCGGACGCGCCATTCAGACTTGGAGGCATTTCGTTCCAATTCTGCGACTTGGAGTCAGAGGGGTGACGGGCGGCGCGGCCGGGCGTTTCGAGTCGGATGCCGCTGAAGTCGATGCCGGGGCGTTTGATGACGTCGTCCCACAACGCGAGCAGGTCGTCGACCAGGCGGAGTTCGATACCGGCGTCGCGGTGCTTGTCGAGCAGCGGGCCGACGGGATCGCCGCCCAGCGGGTGGACGGTCTGACTGGTTCGCCAGCCGCCAGAGTCATCGACCTTGCGGAATTGCGCGGCGTCGAACCGGTAGACGAACAGCTCGCATGCGACGAAGCGGTCGAACCACGCCCACTCGATTGCGTGGATGCGGTGGCGCGATCGAGATCATCGTCCGGCCACCACGTGGCACGTGGGCAGTCGCGCGGGAACCAGTACGCGGGCGTGCACCTCGTCGTCGGCCCACATCGACGGCCCACGACCTACTGCGTGGCACGACCGCGGCTCGAAGACCTCGATCGTGGGGTCCTCGGAGAAGTGGAAGAGCTGCTACTGGATGCAGTCGCCGCGACTTTGGCTGTGGCGTTGCAGGCACACGCGCGACCGCCCGTTGTAGACGTCGCACACCACCGGGACTTCGCTGGCGCAGGTACGACGCGCTGGCCGGCGGCGCGCTGAGCGACGATCGGGAGCGGCGAGTAGCGCGGCGGCGGCAACTGTGATCACACCCAGCTTCTTGTGCATCGGCGGATATTAACTAGGCCGGCGTCGACGGTGGACCATGAAAGTGCCGGTCGACCGGGTGATCAGGTCGCCGGCCGCGTTGTGCACGGTCGCCTCGGTGAACGCGATGAGCTTGGTCATGCGGCTCACCTCCCGCGGACGGTCAGCGTCTCGCCCTTCTGCGCGCCCTTGAGACAGTCGGTCTTCATCTCGAGCGTGCCCTTGGTGCGGTCCTTGCCGTCGAGCGACGCGTTGATGGCGAAGTTCATCGCCGCGTCGAGCATCACCGCGTAGACCCCGGCCTGGACCCCGCCGGCCGGGTTGCACGCCATGTCGGTCGGCACCCACTCCGCGGCCGCCCAGCCCTCGCCGTACTCGGTGATGTTGCCGCCGATCGCGTCGATCGACCGGCATCCCGCCGTCACCCAACCACCTGTCCATGTTGCGCACGACCACGAGCGGTCGCCCGGCAAACTTGACCGGTCGGTCTAGTTCTCTGTTGTCGCGCCGAAGGCGCGCCAGGTAAAGGAGTGTCTCCACATGCCCAACTGCCGTGATCGTCGATGCTGTCCGTACCGGAGGAGGCAAGCGCAACGGGAAGCTGCGGGGCTGGCACCCCGTCGACCTGGCCGCCGAGACCCTGAAGGCGCTGGTCGAGCGCAACGACATCGACCCGGCCGTGATCGACGACGTGATCATGGGCTGCGTCATGCAGGTGGGCGAGCAGGGCCTCAACATCGGCCGCAACGCGGTGCTGGCCGCGGGCTTCCCCGAGTCGGTCCGCTCCACGACCGTGGACCGGCAGTGCGGGAGCAGCCAGCAGTCGGCCCACTTCGCCGCGCAGGGCGTGATCAGCGGCGCCTACGACGTCGCCATCGCCGCCGGCGTCGAGGTCATGTCCGCGTGTGCCGATGGGCGCATCGGTGCAGTCCGGCCCGGGCATGCCGTTCGGGCCCGAGATGATGGCCCGCTACAAGGCGGTGGGTGGTTTGGTGCCGCAGGGCATCTCGGCCGAGATGATCGCCGACAAGTGGAACCTGTCCCGCACCGACCTCGACACGTTCAGCGCCGAGAGCCAGCAGCGCGCCGCCCGCGGCCCGCGAGGAGGGCCGCTTCACCGAGATCATCCCGGTGAAGGTCCGTGACGACGAGGGCAACCCCACCGACGAGGTTCTCGATTACGACGAGGGCATCCGCCCCGACACCACCGTCGAGTCGCTCGCCGAAGCTCAAGCCCGCGTTCAAGCCCGACGGCAAGGTGACGGCCGGCAACTCGAGCCAGATCACCGACGGCGCCGCCGCGGTGCTGATCATGTCGGAGGAGAAGGCCAAGGAACTCGGCCTCACGCCGCGGGCCCGCTTCCACACGTTCGCGCTGGCCGGCGTCGATCCGGTGATGATGCTCACGGGTCCCATCCCGGCCACCGAGAAGGTGCTCGAGCCCGGGCCAAGATGACGATCGAGCGACATCGACCTCGTCGAGATCAACGAGGCGTTCGCCTCGGTCGTGCTGGCGTGGGAGAAGGAGCACCACCCCGACATGTCCAAGGTCAACGTCAACGGCGGCGCCATCGCCATCGGTCACCCGCTCGGCTGCTCCGGCGCCAAGCTCATGGCCACGCTGCTCAACGAGCTCGAGCGCACCGGCGGCCGCTACGGCCTCGAAACCATGTGCGAAGGCGGCGGCATGGCGAAAAACGCCACCATCATCGAGCGCCTCGGCTAGAAGCGGAGTTCGAAGCAGGCGCCGGACTCGCCGTCGGGCGGGTCCACCAACTCCAAGGTCGCGCCCAGCGACTGCGCTAGGGCGCGGGCGACGGCGAGACCGAGGCCCATGCCCGGCGTGGTGTGGTCGCCGCGGGTGAAGCGCTCGAACAGGTCGTCGCGGAACGTCCTCGGGGATGCCGGGGCCGTGGTCGCGCACCGATATCACGCGGTCGCCCGTCGGCCGATAGCTCGGCGTCGCCGCCGTACTTCAATGCGTTGTCGACCAGCAGCGTCAGCATGTGGCCGAGGATCTTGCGGGTCGGTGTCCATCGACGTGCTCGTCGGCGATGTTGCAGCTGTACCCGATCGGGCTCGAGCGGCCCGCGCCTTGCACGCCCTCTGCGACCTCGGCCAGGTTCGACCCGCTCGAGTCCGCGGCTCGATCACCTCGAACTGGTTGACGGTGAGTAATTCGTCGATCAGTCCCTGAAGCCGAACGCTGGCGTCGCGGATGCGTTCGAGCATCTGGCTCGCGCTGCTCGTCGTCGATGTCGGCGTCGTGGGTGGCGAGTGTCTCGGCGAAGCCGGCGATGATCGTCAGCGGCGTCCGCAGCTCATGCGACACGCGGGCGAGGAAGTCGGCCTTGAGCCGCTCGAGGTTGCGGATCTCCTCGTTGTGACGGGCGCTCTCGATGGCGCCGGCGACCTGGGTCGCCAGACCCTGGAGTAGCCGCATGTCCTCGTCGTCGAAGGCCTCGGTGCGAACCGAGTCGACCTGGAGGACGCCGATCACCCGGCCGAGGCACACCAGCGGCACGGCGAGGTACGACTTGGTCGGCCGGTTCGTGCCCAGCCGCCGAAGCTCGGGGTCGACGCGGGGATCGGTGTCGAGGTCGGGCGAGTAGATCATCTCGCCGGTCGCCACGGCGCGACCGGCCAGACCCGGTGCCGACCGGTACCCGGGCCGCGGCCATCTCCGGGCGTGATGTCCTCGTCGGCCGCGGCCACGAACACGCCGCGGTCGTCGACCAGGCAGATCGAGCCGCCGCGGAAGTCGACCAGCGACCGCATGGCGTCGAGGACGGTCCGCAGCACCGGGGCCAGCTCGCGGGCCGGGCCGATTTGGTGGCTGACGTCGGCCAGCAGCGCCTGGAAGCGCGAGCACCCGCGCGAGCCGCGCCTCGGCCGATTCAGGCATGGGACCATGGAACCATGGTCCAGGTCGTGCTGGCGGTGCTGTTCGGACGTCGCTCTGTTCTGGCTCGGCCTCAGAAGTGCTGCGCGGCGCTGGCCGCGGCCCTTGCCCGGGCCGCCGCCGGCCGGCGAGATGCGCAAGGTCAACCTGCGGTTCCGCTGCACGTTGTGCGGCGCCGAGGCCCGCATGACGCTGGCCGCCGACGAGGATCCCGAACCGCCCCGGCACTGCCAGGAGGACATGTCGGTCGTCGCGCCCATCGACGATTGAAGGATTGTCCCCAGGTGGTGGAAAACTCTGGGGAGAATCACATCGATGTAACCCTCCGGTAACCGAACTGTCGGTCTAGCGATACCTGGTGGCCGTGATGAATCCCCCGGTGATCAGGACCAGCCCGATCAGCAGGTACTTGTTGTCGGCCCCGCCCGGCAAAACGCCCAGATAGTTGATAATGATCACGATCATGCCGAGGCCGAGCAAGGTGAACATGAGGGCGGGCACCCACATCGGGCTGACCTTGACCTCGCGCGGCACCGGCGGGGTGTACCGGCCGGCCGTGCGGCCGCCGTCTTCTTCGGCGTCACCCGTCCGCGCTTCAGCATGCGAGCGAGGATAGCTAGCGGTGCTGGCCCGGTTCCGTCCCCGCCGATCTGCGGCCGCTCGTCGCAGTCGGCGCCGCCGGGGTCGGGCTTCGTCCTCGCCGTCACGTTCCAGGCCCGGCCGGCCGACCCCGAGTCCCGGCTCCCGCGCAACTACCGGCTCGCCGGGCTGATCGAGCGCCAAGCCAGCGCGACACCGTCGCGCTTGCGCCGCGAGGTCGGTGACCTGCGCCGCCGGGTCCAGCAGCTGTCGACCGAGGGCGTCGACCGCCAGCCAGGACGCCGCGGCAGCGAAAGGCCGCAGCTCGACGCCGCCCTGCTGGCCGCCGGCCTGGTCCCGCTCCGAGGCCCCGGTCTGAAGGTCACCCTCGACGACTCGCTGCTCGAGGAGGCGCCGTCGGGCGACGTCAACGACCTCGTGATCCACTCGCAGGACGTGCAGGCGGTGGTCGAACGCGTTGTGGCGCGCCGGCGCCGAGGCGATCGCCATCAACGGCCAGCGGCTGGTCAGCACGAGCGCGGTGCTGTGTGTCGGCAACACGTTGCTGCTCAACGGAACCGTGCACTCGCCGCCCTACGTCGTGGTCTCGCCGTCGGCGCCGACCGGGCGCGCTACGAGGCGACGCGCTGGTGAAGCAGCTCAAGCAGGACGCCGGTCAGCTTCGGGCTGCGTGTCGCGGTGTCGCGCGAGACGGTCGCTCGAGCTGCCCGCGTTCACCGGGCCCACGAAGTTGCAATTCGCCCGGCCGGTAGGCTGAGCGCGCTGTGAGCGCGCGAATCGTCGTCATCGACAACTACGACAGCTTCGTCTACAACCTCGTCCAGTACCTGGGCGAGCTGGGCGCCGACGCCCATCGTCCACCGCAACGACGCGATCACCGTCGATGAGGTCGACGCGCTCGGCGCCCGACGGCGATCCTCGTCTCGCCCGGGCCCGGCACACCTGACGACGCCGGCATCAGCAACGCGCTCATCGAGCGGCTGGCCGGCCGGGTTCCGATCCTCGGGGTGTGCCTCGGCCACCAGTGCATCGGCCAGGTCTTCGGCGGCGACGTGATTCGCGCGCCGCGGGTGATGCATGGCAAGACCTCGCTCGTGCGTCACGACGCAGTCGGCGTACTCGCCGGCCTGCCCTCACCGTTCGAGGCGACCCGCTATCACTCGCTGGTCGTCGACCCCGAGACCTTGCCCGCGGTGCTCGAGGTCACCGCAGTGGCTGAGGACGACGGGACGATCATGGCGCTGCGACACCGGGAGCACGCGATCGAGGGCGTGCAGTTCCATCCCGAGTCGATCCTCACCCGCGTCGGTCACGACATGTTGCGAGGGTGGCTGGCGACGATCGGGGAGTCGGCGCCCGCCCGCTGACGTTAGGGAAAGAATCCGCCGCCGCCGAGGGTGGTCGTTGTCGCAGGTGCGGTCGTGGTGGACGGGTCCTCGACCGGTTGAGCACCACCACGGTCACGCTGGATCCCTTGTCGACCTGGGACCCGGCGGCCGGGTTGGTGCTGATGACCTTCCCCGGCGGGTACCGAGGCCGAGTTCTGGATGGCTCGCCGAGGCGTCAGCCCGGCCCGGCTGATCGCCGCGAACGCATCGTTCTCTTCCTGTCCGACCACGTTGGGCACCGCGACCTTGGCCCTGCCCGATGACACGGTGAGGGTGACGGTCGAGCCCTCGCGGCGCTTGTGTGTTGGCCGCCGGCTCCTGCTTGAGAACCTTGTTCGCCGGCTGCGCGTCGTCCTGGCGGTTGACGACGGTGACCTTGAAGCCGGCCGCCTTGAGCAGCGGTCTTGCGCGTCGTCGACGTCTTGGCCGACGACGGCCGGCACGGCCTTGAGGATCGGCCCGGTGCTGACGCGGAACGTCACCGACGACTTCTTGTCGGCCCGGCTGCCGAATTCGGGGTCCTGATCGAACACCGTGTCCGCCGGCGCGTCGTTGGTCTCGTTGGCCCGCTCGACTTCGAGGCCGACCGCGGTGATCTGTCGCGCCGCCTCTTCGAACTTGAGTCCCACCACGTTGGGCACGTCGACCTTGTCCGGCGTGCTCGTACTCAGCACGCCCATGCTCCGGGCGAGCAGGAACAGCAGGATCGCCAGCACTCCGAGCAAGAACACGAGGAGCGCCACGTACATGCCGGTGCGCGGCCCGCGCTCGCCCGGCGGCGGGACGTTGGCTTGCACCCGCGTCATGGCCGCGGTCGCCGCCGCGCGCGGCTGCACCGTGGTGGCGTTGGCCGCGGTGCTGTCGGCCCCGGTCGCGGCCGCCTGCTTGCCGCGCGGGCTTGGCGGCGACCGGCCGCCCGCGCCGGAAGCTGATCAGGTCACTGCGCAGATCCTCGGCGGTGGCGTAACGGTCGTCGGGGTTCTTGGCCAGCGCCTGGAGTACCACCGACTCGAACGCGGCGGGCACGCTGGCGTTGATCTTGCGAGGCGGGTTGGGCGCTTCGCTCACGTGGCGGTACGCGACCGACACCGGGTTCTCGCCGCTGAACGGCGGCTGGCCGGTGACCATCTCGTAGAGCACGACGCCGAGCGAGTACACGTCGCTGCGGTTGTCGACGCCGAACCCCTGCGCCTGTTCGGGGCTGAAGTAGGTGGCCGTCCCCATCACGGTTCCGGTCTGGGTGAGGTTGTCCTGGGCGTTGATGGCCCGGGCGATCCCGAAGTCGGTGACCTTCACGTTGCCGGCCGCGTCGAGCAGCACGTTGCCCGGCTTCACGTCGCGGTGGATCACGCCGTTGCGGTGGGCGAAGGCCAGCGCGGCCGCCACCGCCGAGCCGATGTCGGCCGCCTGGGCCGGTCCCAGTGGGCCCTCGGTAGCGGATGAGCTGCGACAGGGGTCGTCCGTCGACGAACTCCATGACGATGAAGTAGGTGCCGTCCTCTTCGCCCCAGTCGTAGATCGACACGATGTTGGGGTGGCTCAGGTTGGCGGCCGCCTGCGCTTCGCGGCGGAAGCGCTCGACGAAGTTGCGGTCGGTCGACAGCTCGGGGAACAGGATCTTCAGCGCCACCGGCCGGTCGAGCAACAGGTCTCGAGCGAGGAACACCTCGGCCATGCCGCCACGCGCGATGCGACGGACGATCTCGTACCGGTCGCTAAAAACCTTCGCGGACTTCTGAGCCATGGGGCGCTTTCAGGTTACGGGGCCGCCAAGTGCGGCCTGGATTACGGCCCGGGCAATGGGTGCGGCCACGCGACCGCCGGTCGCCTCACTCACCCCGGGTTGACTCTCAATGATGACGGCGACGGCGACCGTTGGCGCGTCGGCCGGCGCGAAACCGATGATCCAGGCGTGGGCGTTCCTGCCGACGGTCTGTGCGGTTCCTGTCTTCGCCGCGACCTGAACTCCGGGAATGGCGATACGCGTCGCCGTTCCGCCGT
The DNA here is from genome assembly GCA_963742585.1 of uncultured Actinomycetes bacterium. Classification (GTDB taxonomy): domain Bacteria; phylum Actinomycetota; class Acidimicrobiia; order Acidimicrobiales; family JACDEA01; genus JACDEA01. The sequence goes on along the minus strand of CAVUMI010000006.1, from coordinate 415,145 downwards.
TGACCACACCGATCATCATCTGCTTGAGCGCTTCGGCCACCTCCGATGTAATCGGCTGCGCGCCATTTGCCCGGGACGTACCGGTTGATGACGTCACCCTCGTTGTCCCGAATCTCGGCCATTACGTGCGGCTTCATGGCGACGCCCTTGTTCGCGATGGCGCCGGCGATCAGCGCCATCTGCAACGGCGACGCCGACACGTCGCTTTGACCGATCGCCGCTTGGGCGACGGCGGGTCGGTTGCGCCGGAAGAAGGCGGCGTCGGGGAAGTGCGACTCCGCCGCGCCCGGGATGTCGAGCGGCGGCCGGCTCGTTGAAGCCGTAGTCCTCGGCTTCGCCGATGAGATTGTCGGGGCCCAGGTCGAGACCCATCTGCCCGAAGCCGGTGTTGCAGGACACCTTGAGTAGTTGGGGAAGCACACCACCGCAGCTGCCGCCGCCGAAGTTGGGTAGGCCGGCGGTGGTGTCCGGCAGCTCGAGGTTGCTGAGCACCGGGTAGGACTTGGTCGCCAGCTCGGGCTTGCGCTCGAGCGTGGCGGACGCGGTGACCACCTTGAAGGTTGAACCCGGGGCAGTAGATCTGGCCGTAAGCCCGCGGCAGCAACGGCTTGATCGGGATCGGCGTTCAACTGCCGGTAGGTGTCCTGCACCGCGGCTTCTGGTCGTGCGCCGGCGAGCGGGTTGGGATCAAAGGTGGGGAAGTTCGACCGCGGCGAGGATCCCGCCGGTGGTGGGGTCGAGGGCGACGACCGCGCCGCGTCGGTTGCCGAGCTGCTGCGCGGCAACCTGCTGCACCGCGTCCCTCACGGTGAGCGTGACGTTGCCCACGGGCTGCTTGTCGCTGAACACGTTGCTGAGACCCTTGAGCGTGTTGCCAAGTTTCCGACCGCTCAAATAGTCGCTGTATGCCGCGCTCGACGCCGGTCGCCGCCGAAAGGTGAACGAGAAGTACCCGGTGATCGGGGAGTACAACGGTCCGGCCGGGTACTGCCGTAGCCGCTTCAGCTGGCCGTCGGCCTCGGTCGACTTGCGCCAACACCATGCCGTCGGCGGTCTGTATGACACCACGCTCCCGCGCGAAGTCGCGCGTGGCGACACGGCTGTTGCGCGGGTCGTTGGCCAAGTCGTCGGCCTGCACGACCTGGATCTGGTTGAGCTTCAGGAACACCGCGCCGAATACAGGACCATGAGTGCGATGGCGAGGATCTTGATCTGGCGGCTCACGAAGAAGCCCGCGCTCGAACTGTCACTGATGCGAAGGAGGAGCGCGAGCAGGACGTAGTTGGCGACCAGTGACGAGCCGCCGTAGGAGACGAACGGCAAGGTGATGCCGGTGAGCGGGAGCAGCCGGGTCACGCCGCCGATGATGAGGAAGGCCTGGAGTCCGAGGACGACCGTGAGGCCAACGGCGAGGAGTTGCTCGAACTCGCTGCGGGCGCGCACCGCGATGCGCAGGCCGACGCCGATGGTGACCAGGAACGCGGCGACGATGGCGACGGTGCCGAGCAGTCCGAGCTCTTCGCCGACCGCGGCGAAGATGAGGTCAGTGGCTGCCGCCGGGATGCGCGTGGGATCACCGAGTCCGAGGCCGGTGCCGGCCATGCCGCCGGTTCCCATCCCGAAGATGGCTTGGAGGATCTGGAAGCCCTGGCTGTCCGGCCGCGACCACGGGTCGATCCACACGTCGACGCGTTCGCTGAACGTGGGCGAAGCCCGACCAGCTGAATGCGGCGCCGATTGCGAACATGCCCGCCGCCGGCAACGAGATAGACGGCCCAGCCAGTGGCCACCCACAACATCGTCACGAACAGCCCGAAGAACAGCAGCGACGATCCGAGGTCCTTCTCGGCAACCAGTACGACGAGTGACGCGCCCCAGGCCAGGAGGATCGGTCCGAAGTAGCGCGCCCGGGCCAGCAGTGCGCCGGCGCCCGGCGCCATCGACTTCCGCGACAGCACCGCTCGCTTGTCGACGAGATAGGAGGCAAAGAAGATCGCCAGGACGATCTTGGCCAGCTCGCCGGGCTGGAAGGTGAGCGGCCCGAACTTCACCCAGAGGCGGGCGCCGTTGACCGTTCGGCCGAGAACCGGGAGCGAGCGGCAGGAGCAGGAGGCCGACACCGACGAGGGCGAACGTGTAGCGGTACCGCTCGAGGTCGCGCGGCCGCCGGACGAGCGCCAGCGTGGCGATGAACGCGGCCGACGCCGACCGCGGTCCACAGCGCCTGGAGACCGGCCAGGTCATTGTCGAGCCGGGCGATGAACACGTAGCCGATGCCGTTGAGCAGGCCGGCGACCGGCAGCAGCACGCCGTCGGCCGCCGGCGCCAGCTGGCGCAGGGCGAGGTGGGCCACCGCGAGGAGGCCGATGATGATCGAGGAGGAACGGAACGACATTGGACCGGCAGCGACGCCGTCTCGCCCAGGCTGGCCAGCACGTAGGCGCCGGCGGTGATGATTATCGGCCATCACCAGCAGGCCGAGTTCGGTCCGCCGCTGTGGCGACGCGGGAGCGGCGATCACGGAGCGACGGTCGGTGGCACTGCCGTCGTCGAGTCGACCGGCGCGGGCGCGGTGGTTGTGTGTCGTCAGCGCGAGCTTGGCCGCCTCGTCCGCAGGTTGGTGATGTAGTGGCGGGCCGCGCCGATCGTGGGCTCGGGCTGACCTTCGCGGAAGTGCTCCCGCCGCGACGGCGGTACTTCGTCGAGGGTGAGCGTCAGTCCGGCTGACCAGCGTCGGCTTGACCCAGAGGAACCCGCCGGGCCGGCCGCGGAAGATCGTGACGTTGTCGCCGCGCAGACCGACGAAGTACGAGCCCCGGGCGTACCAGGTGATGGCGATTGCATGGCGACGCCGAGTATCGCGACGATGGCGACGATGAAGCCCGACCATGCGCGACGTGACATGCCGCGGCCGCCGCCGGCGTCTCGCGCCGCTGCGCCGAGCCGCGGCGGAAGGTCCGCGCGGGTCGCGAGGTCGTGGCGTCGTCGGTGATGTCCACCGCTCGGTCGGCTCGGTGGGGGCGGCGGCTCGCTTGGCCAAGGCCTTGCTGGCGTCGCCGGCCTTGTCGTCGTCCTCGACGACGTCGACGAGGACGACGGAGATGTTGTCGTTGCCGCCGGCGGCGTTGGCCATGCCGCAGCAACTCGCGGGCCGCGTCGTCGGGATCGGCCAGCCGACGCAGCACCGATGCGATCTGGTCGTCGCTGACCTCGTTGGTCAGGCCGTCACTGGTCGACAGGATGCGGTCGCCTCGGTACGGCAGGATCGTGACGGTGTCGACCTCGAGCGGAGCGGGGTCGCCGTCGCGATCCTCCATGCCCAGCGCGCGGGTGACGATGTTGCGCTGCGGGTGGGACAGGGCGTCCTCCGGTGAGAGGCGGCCGCTGCGAACCAGGTCCTCGACCAGGCTGTGGTCGTCGGTGAGCTGTTCGAGGTCGCCGTCGCGCAGGAGGTAGGCGCGCGAGTCGCCGACGTGGGCGATCTCGACGACCTTCTCGCCGTCTTGGTCGACCAGGGCCGCCGCGGTGGTGGTGGTTCCCATCCCGCGAAGCTCCGGGTCTTCGTGGGCGCCGCTGCCACACCGCCTGGTTGGCCTGGCGGACGGCTTCCACCAGTCCTTCGGCGGTCGGGTCGGCCTTGAATCTGGCGCGCAGCGTCTCGATGGCGACGCTCGAGGCGACTTCTCCGAACGCGTGACCGCCCATGCCGTCGGCGACCGCGAACAACGGCTCCTCGGCGAGGATGTTGTCCTCGTTGTTGCGGCCGCACCTTGCCCTCGTCGGTGATCGCCGCCCAACGCAGCTTCATCGAGTGACCTCGAGGACCGTCGAGCCCATGGCGAGGCGGTCGCCCCGCCGGATGGCCACCGCGGCGGCGACCTTCTTGCGGTTGACGAAGGTTCCGTTCGAGGACCCGAGATCCTCGACGTAGAGCTTGTTGTCGCGCCGGAAGATGCGGGCGTGGAGCTGGGAGACCGTCGGATCGGTCAGCGCCACCTGGCAGCCCGACGCCCGTCCGACGGTTACTTCGTCGGCGAGGTCGAACACCTTGCCCTTCTGGTCCGCCGGCTCGACGATGCGCAGGTGCGCGACCGGCGGTGCGCCGCCCCGGAGCGTGGCTTCGGCCGCGCCGGTGCCGCCGGTGGTGGCGACGGCCGGGGCGGTCACCTGGACCCACATGGCGCGCAGCACGCGGATGAAGAAGAGGTACACGAGCGCCAGCAACAGGAGCTTCAGCAGGTTGAGGAGTGCATCGGGCAAGCGGGCGGGCTCCTCAGCTCATCTCGAAGCGCAACGTGGTGGCGCCGACCGTGACCTCGTCGCCGTCGGCCAGCTCCCGCTGCTTGACCCGCGCGCCGTTGACCTTGGTGCCGTTGGTCGAGTCGAGATCGACCACGACGAACCCCGCGCCCTCGCGGCGCACCTCGGCGTGGCGTCGGCTCACGTTCTTGTCGGACAGCTGAATCTCGCAGTCGTCAAGCCGGCCGATAGCGACCGGGTCCTCGCCAAGCTCTACCCGGGTGCCGTCAGCTAACACCAAGGCCGCGTACGGACCGCCGCCGGGGCCCTCGCGCACCTCGGCCACCACGTCGAACACGCCCGGCCCGACCTTGCTGGTCTCCAGCTCGACCTCGACCGGCCCGAGGAAGCGGTAGCCCTCGTCCTTGGCGTGCTCGCGGGCGGCGTCGCACAGCTCGCGGACCAGTGCGTCCTCGTAGCTGGTGAACCGCTCGTGGTCGCTCGGATCGATGGTGATCGTGAAGTGATTGGGCGCGACTGATGCCCCGCACGCCGACCGTGCGCCCGAGGTCCATTTCTCGGGTGATGCGGCGGCCGACCTCGACCGGTTGCAGCCCGCTGCGGAACGCCTTGGCGAAGACGCCCTCAACCAGCCGCTCCAGGCGACGCTCGAACTGCTGGAGTCCCATAGCGCCGGAAAGCCTACCGACGGGGTGCGATACCCTGACCCTCCCCCGACTTCTGGACGACTTACCGCCCTCCCAGGGCGCTAAGTGTCCAGAAGTCGGGCAGCTACTCGGGCGAGTGGCGGAATTGGCAGACGCGCAGGATTCAGGTTCCTGTGTCCGAAAGGATGTGGGGGTTCAAGTCCCCCCTCGCCCACTCTGTGATGTCTCAGGACATCGGCAAGACCCGAACCCCCGGAGGAGGCTCGGGTCTTCCTATTTGAAGCGGGGTTGGTAGAGGCGTGCGGTCTGGGCCTGCGTCAGGCCTTCGACAGTGACCGACAGGACGACCGCTGGCCGCAGTGACATCGGCCAAGGCCAACAGCCCCAGTCCACTCACCGGTGGACCCGAACCCTTGCCGATGTCGCGCGACATCCCTTGCCGATGTCCTGAACTCACACACCCCTCGCCCACCAACCACCACTACATCTACTACTCAACTCTCGCACTCACTACCACTTGTCGGGATTAGAAGCTCTCGGTGGGACAGCGGCTGACCCGAGACACGCCGGACTCACTGGGTGAGGTGATCACGATGTTGAGCGGCGTGCCCAGCGTCTCGCCGCTGTATGTCGCTTTGACCCAGATTCCGGGGTCCGCCGGGTCGCAATTCACCTCGGCGTGGAAGTCGGTGGTCACGGCACACCCCAACGAGAACACGCAAGGACTCGCCGGCACGGTGAGTGTGCGCGTCGCCTCGTCTGGGAAATCCACGGTGAATGTGACCGTTGATCCTGTGACCTCGCCCACCACGAGAGGTGACACTTCCGCCACCAGGATGACGTGGAGGTCATCAGGTCCTTGGGGCCCGAAAAAGGGGTGGCCCGCGGCGGTCGTGTGCGATGTGAGCAAAGGCACCGCTTGCGCCGGCGTGCTCGTCACCACGGTCGCGCTGCAAAACGCCGTCAGTGTTGCGGCGGCGGTGATGATCATGATGCGTTGGCGTTTGTTCATGGGAACCCCCGGGTTGTGTGTGCTGCATGCAGGATGCGAGCGAGCGGTCAAGGTTTGGGCGCCTGGAAGGTAAACGCTGGTCAAGGGTTACTTGCTCAGGCGCGATACGTCGGGCAGCGGCTCATCCGGTACACCTCGGACGTACTCGGTGCGGTGACCGCGACGTTGAGCGGCGGGCCCAGTGCCTCGCCACTGAATGTCGCCCTGACCCATATCCCTGGGTCCGTCGCACTGCAGTCAACGTCGGTGTAGAAGGTGGCGCTCGCGAAGCAGTGCGCTGGACAAGGACCCACCAGCGGCGCGATCACTGTGAGCGTCTTGTCTGGCAGGCCCACCTCGAACGTGATCGTCGGATGCGTCACCGCGCCCAGCGGACTCAATACGGGTGTGGAGACTTCGGCGTCCACGAGCACCTGCATGTCGGCTCGTCCTGGCTGAAAGCCGAAGAAGGATGAACCGGACACCGTCGTCTGCGATGCGAATAGAGCCTTGGTCTGTGCGGGCGGCGACGCGACCGTCGTTGTGGACGGCTCGAACCGGCGGCCCAGCCATTCGCGTATGTAGCGGAACTCGGCGCCCGCGTACGGCGCGCCGTGGAGGTGAATGTCGTGGCCGGCGGTGCGAATGACGCGCATCTCCAGCTGTGCGGCTGGCGTCCAAGCTGCCCCTTCGGCGCCTGCTTGCGGGCAGTCCGGCGCATTGCAGAAGCCGCCATCGAAGCTGCCGACAATTGAGAGGACCGGGACGTTGACCGCGCGCGAAACGCTTGGATTGGTGACGATGGCAACGAACCCCATCGCGTGCGCGGCGCTGACGAGGTCCTTGTGGGCGTCGTCGTACGCAATCACGCTGGGATCGGCGACGGCTGTGTTGTAGAAGCCCGAGTTGCCGCGCGCGCCGGTCGCGTCGTGAGGTAGCCGGCGTCGAGCCCCTTGGTGGCGAAGACGGGATCCAGCATTGCCGGGTACATCGACAACGGGACGGCCAGAATCCCCGGCGGCGGCGAAGTGCCGGGGCGATGCAGAAAGCCCGTCACGATGAGACCGTCCACGTCGTGATACGTCGCGGCTTCCTGCGTGACGACGCCCGATCCGGAGGAGTGGCCGATCAGCACGATCTTCTCGAACCCTCGAGCGCGCATCGTTCGCACGATCTGGTGGATCGCGGAAGCCTGCGCCGGCAGCGTGAGGTTGACCGACGCGGGATGGCTGCTGCGGCCGGCACCAAGCAGATCAAGGTTGAGCACAGTGACACTCCTGGGCTGTTGCGCGACGAAGGAGTACACCTGCGGGTTCTGCGGCCAGTCCCAGTACAGGCGGTTGTACGTGGCGCCGTGCGCCGTGATGAGCAAGAGACGCTTGTTCGCCGGGTCCTTGCCGCAGAGTGAGCCCGCGACGGTGTAGCGGCCATCGGTCAAGCCGGCGCCCTTCACGTTGAAGCTCGCTTCGCGACAGCGCGTGGAGCGAACCGAGGCGCCATCGTTGCTCAGCGCGCTTGCCGCCGTGCTCGGAAGAACCGTGAGCGCAGCAGCTGTAGCCAAGCTCGCAATCAGCCGCGTGCGTAGGCGTCCCCTCATGTCTGAATCCCCCTTTTGTGTGGTGGGGTCAGGATGCGCGCGGCGGGTCAAGGTTCCGTGCAGGACCGGTCAAGGCCGGTCAAGGCGGGTCTACGCTCGGCGTGTGAACGTGGGGGTGTTGGGTTCGGTCGAAGCGACCGACGCCGGGCGTCCGCTGGCCGTGCCAGGGACGAAGCCTCGAGCGGTGCTCACCCTCCTCGGTCTGCACGTCGGCGAGGTTGTGCGCGCGGACGTGCTGGTCGAACTGCTGTGGGGCGAGTCGCCTCCCCGCACTGCGCCCAAGGCGCTTCAGACCCACGTGTCGGCCCTGCGGCGCCGCTGGGAGACAGTGTCGTGACGACCAAGGGTGGCGGCTGGATCCTCGCCGGTGTCGACACCGACGTCACCCGCTACCTAGCCGAGGGTCTCGCCGGGCGTGCCGCCGCGTCGAGCGGCGATGCCACCGGCGCGCTCTCCCATTACGACGCGGCGCTGGCCTTGTGGCGGGGACCGCCGCAACTCCCCGACACGCCCAGGGGCGCCGCGGAAACCACGCGGTGGGAGGAGGCGCACGCCGCGTTCGAGGAGGACCGCGCCGATGCGCTCCTGGCCGCCGGTCGGGCGGCCGAGGCCGTCGCGGAGTTGGAGGCGGCGGTGGCCGCCGCCCCCCTGCGGGAGCGCCGGTGGGGCCAACTGATGACCGCGCTCTACCGAGCTGGGCGCCAGGGCGAGGCGCTGCGCGCGTATCAGCGGGCGCGAACGACCCTCGCCGAAGAGTTGGGCGTCGAGCCCGGCACCGAGCTGCGGCGTCTGGAGGCCGCGATCGTGGCCCACGACCCGTCGATCGACGCCCCGACGCGGGGCCCGGCGGTGCGGCCGACCCCGGCGGTGACATTTCTGCCATCCGTGCAGGCGCCGGAGACGCGCTTCACCGATAGCGACGGCTCCGCCATCGCGTGGTGCGAGTGGGGATCAGGCCCGGATGTGCTGGTCGTCCCGCCGTTGCTATCGAATCTCGAGCTGCACTGGGAGCACGAGATCTACCGACGGTATCTCGAACGCATGGGCCGACACATTCGGGTCGTGGCGTTCGACAAGCGGGGGATCGGCCTCTCTGATCGCTTCGCTGAGATGCCGACCCTCGAGCAGCGCGCCAGAGACATCCTCGCGGTCATGGACGCAGCGGGACTTGAGCGACCCGCGTTGTTCGGCTTGTCGGAGGGCGGCTTGATGGCCCAGTTGTTCACGGTGCTGTACCCGGAGCGCGTCGAGCGGCTGGTGCTGGCGAACTCGTTTGCCGGCGCGTCGATATTCATCACCGCGCATACCAGTCCGGATGGCTCCTTCGGGCCCCTGGAAGCGAAACTGGCCGGCTTCGGCAAGCTGGTCGAGACGTGGGGCCGCGATCCGCAGTTCTTCGTGGACTGGTTCGCGCCGACCCAGTCGGGCAACGAGTCGTTCGTCCGTTGGATCGGCCGGTTCCAGCGGCTGTCGGCGACCGCTGCCGATATCGAGAGGCAGATCCTGAGCGTCGCCGCGCTCGACGGAACCGAGCGCCTGGGCGAAATCACCGCGCCGACGCTGGTGGGCCACGGCGTCCGAGATGCGGTCTGCCCGGTGTCGGTGGGTCACGCCATCGCGGTGGCAATCCCTGGTGCCAGGCTCGTCGAACTGGACACGGCGGACCACTTTCTGGTCTCGAGCGAGCAGTGGGCGCGAGAACAAGACGTGTTCCTGGAGTTCCTCACCGGCTCGCGGCCCCAGCGCCGGGTCGAACGTCGCTTCGCCACCGTCGTCTTCACCGACATCGTCGGAGCAACGGCGCGGGGCGTGTCGGCGGGCGACGAGGGGTGGTGCGACCTGCTCGACAGTCACGACCGCATCGCGTGGGAGACCGCGGACCGACATCTGGGCACGATCGTGAAGAGCACGGGTGACGGGCTCCTGGCGCGTTTCGACTCGCCCTCCCAAGCCGTGGACTTCTGCGTCGCGCTGCGCGGCACACTGATCGGCATCGGGCTACGGATTCGTTGCGGCGTGCATACAGGCGAAATCGAGCTCCGCGACTCGGGCGATATCGCCGGTACGGCGGTGAACCTCGCCGCCCGAGTTGAAGAAGCTGCGGGCGACGGCGAGGTCTTCGTCTCGTCGACGGTGAGAGACATCCTGTTGGGTGGAGAAACGCGCTTCGAGGATCGCGGCGAGCACGCTCTCAAGGGCTTCGCCAGCTCGTGGCGCATTTACGCCCTCGTCACCACCTGACCCCACCACCACCTACTGCGACTACGAACGCACACGCGCACCAAGTCCACTGACCCATTAGCGCAGGAAGTCGCGGAGCTCGTCGAGAAGCCTCAGGTCAGCCGACCTGAACCCCTTTGCGTACCGGCTTGAACGCGACGGGCAGGGATTCCAGCGCGTGCAAGGTCTCCAGCGATCGCCACTGCGGCTCGTCGATGTCGAGTTCGAGATCGGGCAGAGCGATGAGCGCGGCTCAGCGCGAAGAAGGATGAACCCGACACCGTCGTCTGCGACGCGAGCAGCGGCTTGGCGTGTGCAGGCGGCGTGACCGCCATCATTGCGGCGGCGACAGTCACCGCCGCAATGAGAGTCCACACGTGCCTGAATCCCGCTCGTTCCAATTGGCCCCCTTGCGTGACGCCACTGTGCGCTACGCACCGGGCGAAGGCGAGGGGTCCTATGTCACATGCATGTCAATCCTTAGCGGTTGACGTCCGCGCGGGACACGGGCAGGCTCGGCGGCTCGATGCGGGTCGTAATCGCCGATGACGCTGTGCTGCTGCGGGAGGGGATCGCGAGTCTGCTGTCTGCGAACGGGTTCGACGTCGTCGGCCAGGTCGGCACGGCTGACGACCTGCTGCGGACGATCGATGAGGTCGAGCCCGACGTGGCCGTGATCGACGTTCGGATGCCGCCGACCCATACCGACGAGGGGATACGGGCGGCCGAGCAACTGGCGACCCGTCATCCGAACGTGGGCGCCCTCGTGCTCTCCCAGTACGTCGAGTCGACCTTCGTCCTTCGCCTGCTCGAGCAAGGGACAAAGGGTCGTGGCTACCTGCTCAAGGACCACGTAGGCGACGTGGACACGCTGCTCGATGCGGTACGAACCGTCGCAGCAGGAGGCTCGTTCGTCGATCCCGCCATCGTTCGCCGGCTGCTGGCGCGGGACGAGGCCAGCTCCACACTCGCAGCATTAACAAACCGAGAGCGTGACGTGCTGCGCCTCATGGCCGAGGGACGGTCGAACCGGTCGATTTGTGAGCAGCTTTATCTCAGCCCGAAGACTGTCGAGACCCACATCCGGAATGTGTTCATCAAGCTCGGCCTCGGTCCGACGGTCGACGACGACCGACGCGTCATGGCCGTGCTGCGCTACCTCCGGGCAGGTTGAGCGCCGAATCCATCATCACCTCGCCATACGCCACCCGTCGCACCACGTCGACGAACTCGTCAACGTCGCCCGCGCGCTCTTTCAGCAGGTAACCGACGCTGCCCGATCCGGTGCCGAGCAAGCGCTGAGCACATCCGGTCTCGAGATGCTGGGAGAGGACGAGTACCGCAACCGTTGGGTATTCGCGACGGATCCGCACAGCGGCCGCCAGCCCCTCGAGTGTTCCGGTAGGCGGCATGCGGATGTCGGTTATGGCCACATCGGGACGCAACGACTCAACGCACCGGAGTAGCTCGCCGGCGTCGCCGGCCTGTCCCACGACCTGGACGCCGTTGTCCTCCAGCAGCCGGGCGATCCCCTCCCGCAGGAGCACGGCGTCGTCGGCGAGCACGGCTCGCAGCGGCGGTCGTATCCCCGGATCCCATGCCACCGCCCAGGTCTCGAGCGGCTCTGGCAGGCCTTTGAGCTCGATCGGTCCGACGGCCTGGAACGTGTGCCCGCCGCGACCTCGCGTGAGCGAGCGCACGATGCCGGAGGCGAGGATCTCTCCCGGGGCGGCGACGGAGCACAGCCGGCTGGACTCGACGACCGCGGCGCCGAAGCAGTCGCCGTCCTCCATGACGATGTCGCCGCTGCTGATGCCGACTCGAATCGGCTGTGCTCCGTTGCCTGCCCGCTGGCTCTCGTCGTGGATCGCCCGGTGCATGGCCTTCGCACACGCAACCGCGTCACCCGCGGCCTCGAAGACGGCCATCAGGCCGTCGCCAAGGCTCTTCACCTCGCGCCCCTGCTGGGCATCGACCGCGCAGCGCAGGAGGCTGAAGTGGCGGCGCCGCAGTCGATCGGCCATCTCCTCGCCAACCCTGGACAGCAGCTCGGTCGAACCGACCAGATCGGTGAAGAGCACCGTCAGGGTGCGCACGCCGTCACTGGGCTGGGCAACGGTCACCGGAGGAGTTCCACCAGCCGCTCCTCGGACAGGTCGTCCTTGGCGAGGAAGCCCAGCGCGGAAACCGACGCCAACCGGGCGCCGAAATCACTGCCCCGCCGCCCGGAAATGAGTACCACCCCCGGCGGGTCGGTCCCGGCCGCCAGCTGTTCGGCGACGGCGAACCCGGTCATGTCCGGCAGCTCGACGTCGAGGAGCACGACATCGGGACGAAGCCGAGCGGCGGCTGCGAGGGCTTCGGCACCATCGGCCGCCTCGCCAATCACGTCGTAACCGGCGCTCCGCACGAGGAGCGTGGCGATCGATCGAAAGCCGGGATGGTCATCGACGATCAGAACGGTCTTAGTCATGGCATGACCCCAATGACAGAGGTGCCCGCCCCGGGTGCCGACTCGACGCGCAGCGCGCCTCCGAGGGCGCCAATGCGGTCGGCCATGTTCTGCAGTCCGACGCTCAGCCCGAGCGCGGCGGGGTCGTAGCCGACGCCGTCGTCTCGTATCTCAAAGCGAAGGCCGCCAGCATCGCTCTTGAGACGGATCCGCACCTTGGCTCTCGGGCCTGCGTGCTTGGCCGCGTTCTGGAGTGCCTCGATGCAACAGAAGTACACCGCGGCCTCGACGTCGGGAGCGAGTCTTCGGGTGGCGCCGTCGCACTCGACGTTGACCGAGAGCGGACAACGTTCTGCGGCGACCTCAAGCGCGGCGGGCAAGCCGTCGGTGGTCAGCAGTGCGGGATAGATCCCGTGGGCCAGGTCGCGCAGCTCTTCCAGCGCGCGAGAGAGGTCGTCGCGGGCTTCGTCGAGCAGGGCCGCAGCGCGCGATTCGCTTTCGACGGCCTGGCGCGCCATGCCCAGCCGCAGCCGCAGCGTGACCAACTGCTGCTGTGCGCCGTCGTGCAGGTCACGCTCCACTTGGCGGCGACCGGCGTCGCTGGCGGCGACGATGCGGGCTCGCGACTCGCGTAGCTCCTGCTCGTGGCGGCCGAGCCGACCGACCATCTGGTTGAAGCTGCGGCCGAGCTCGTCGAGTTCGTCGCCGCCCAGCGGTGGGACGTGCGCGTCGTACTCGCCGCGAGCGACGCGGCCCATCGCCCTACGGAGTGACTCGATGCGTGTCAACACCGACTCTCGCACGAGCAGGCTGAGCGCCAGCGCCAGCGTCCCGGTGAAGGCAACGAGCACGCCGAGCAAAACTCCCATCTGCACCGCGGGCGAGAGAGAGTCGGTCGAGTTCGTCGTGACCGCTCCGACGAAGGTCCCGCTGAACATGCTGAGCAACAGCAGGATCGCCAGCAGCTTGGTCCGCAAGGACAGCCCACCGGCGGGGTGCTCGAAGTCCGGCGGAAGGGCAGCGACCACTTCGCGTAATGGCGGTCGGAGTGCCCGCTCGAACAGTAGGTATTGGAACAGCCCGGCGCCGGCCACCCACACCACGGCCGCGCCGCTCCACGCGACGATCGTCACCGCCGAGAAGTGGATGGAAGAGCGCACGGAGATGACCGCCGGAACGACCCAGACGTAGCACCAAACGCCGCCCTGCAGGATCGTGCCGGGGAGGGCGATCACTGCAGAAGACCATGCTGCGCCGGGGTCCGCTCCCGGTTCTCCGCGGACCCAGCGAATGGCCGGCGCATGGCGGCGAGCCAGCAACCAGAACAGGCCTGGGGTAGCGAGGACAATCGCGATTTCGAACGCGGCCAGGAGGCGAAGGCTCTGTTGACCGTCCAGGTGGAAGAAGAGGGAATTGGCAATCGCATTGACGGGAACAACGACGACACAGATCCAAACTGTGTTGATCCCGAGCAACGCTTCGAAGTAGCGGGGCCGTGTCCGCTGGTAAAGCCGCTCGAAGAGCCGGTCCAGCAGACCGCTGCTCGTTCCGTCGTCGACCATCGCTCGTTCCAGGACGTCCATCTGATCATGAGACGCCATGCCTCAGCCCACCGCGACACCGGCGCGCACGGCGTGGGCGGCAAGCTCGACACGGGAAGAGATGGCCAGCTTGGTGAAGATGTGTCTGAGGTGTGCATCAACCGTGAAGGGGGAGACGAGCAGGCGGGCTGCGATCTGCCGGTTCGTGAGCCCATCGGCCACGAGGCTGGCGACGTGCTGCTCGGCGTCGGTCAGAGCTGTCCATCCCGCGGGCTGGGGTGAGCTCTGGGCTTGGCGGAGCCAGGTTGCTAACCGAGCGGCGACGCCCAATCCGACGCCGGGGCGTTGCAGCAGTTCCTGCGTGGCGCGTCGATCCAGCACGGCGACACGGCTCGAGGCGGTAGCGATGACCGTCGCCGAGCGGGGCCCCCCGTCCATGGGTGCGATCTCACCGAACAGCTCACCCGGCTCTATCCGCGCGACCCGGCGACCATCGACGACAACTTCCGCGCCGCCCGACACGAGGACGAAGGCCTCGTCACCCGGGCGTCCCTCCTGCACGAGCACATGACCTCGGTCGACTTCGAGTTCGCGCCCCGACCCCTCCGCCACCGCCGCTCGGATCCAGCTCGATGCTTGTTCCACAGCAACATCCTGAACGTGCCCGGCGGTCCGAGCATCGGGCTGTGCTCTGAACAGATTTCAGGGAGGACCCTGATTCGTCCGGAGTACGCGTTCGCGTGATGTTTCGGAGAGGCCGGATCCTCACCCTTGCGGCATGACCATCCGACGTTTCAAAGTCGTCGTGGCGTGCCTGCTCGCGTTCTTACTGTCGCCGGTGGTGTTCGCCACGCCCGTATCGGGCGAGGGCGGACACGAGGTTCATGTGCGCAAGGACGTCAAGGCGCTGACGGCGCAGGAACGCAGGGACTTTGTCGAAGCCGTGCTCACGCTCAAGACGGTGCCCTCGCCCTACGGACGCGGCCTTAGCTACTACGACCAGTTCGTCGACTGGCACGTCCGGCTCAACCGTTGCAATCCAGGCGATCCGTTGCTGCGCGACGTCCAGCTCGGCCACGGCGGACCGATCTTCCTGCCGTGGCATCGCCAGTACGTGCTCCTGTTTGAGCGCGCGCTCCGCGAAGTGAGCGGCAAGAACATCTCGGTTCCCTACTGGAACTGGACGGATCCGGAGAGCACGCGCGCCGTCTTCTCCGACGACTTCATGGGCGGCGACGGGGACCCAAACGACGGATACGCAGTGAAGACCGGCCCCTTCCGCAAAGGGCGCTGGCACCTCAACGTGCAGCCGGCGGGGCTCGAGTGGGAAGCGTCGGCGACGCCGTACATCACTCGACACTTTGCCGGCTGGCCAAACTCACCGCTACCCAAGCCGGTGGACGTGCAGTTCGCGCTCGGTGCACGCCGCTACGACGCGCCGCCGTACTCCACCGAGAGCAGCCCCGCAGAGAGCTTCCGCAACGCCGTCGACGGATTCCGACCGCCGCTCGCGGCAGTGGTCGTTTGTGGACCAGACGGCTTTGTCGCAAGTGCACCCAACCCCGCGAAGCGCTTCGAGCTCCACAACGCGGTGCACCTCTGGACGGGAGGCCTCGTCGCCCCCCAGGCGGGCGGAACGCGCTTGTTCGGGACGATGGCGAATGTGTCGAGCTCGCCCAACGATCCTGTGTTCTTCCTCCACCACACGATGGTCGACCGGATCTGGGCCGAGTGGCAGGAGACCCATGGGGTTGACACGTACGAGCCTCGCGTCGGCGTCGCCCACAACAGCGTCGATCAAATGATGGAGCCGTATGCCACAGACGGTCTGCGAGTCAGGCCGGGAGACCTCGCCGACATTCGCGAGCTGGGGTATCGGTACAGCTCAGACGGGCGAGTCGTGGCCGCTGGCCCTCGGCAACCCAGCTCGCGGGGGCTGAGCCTCGCGAACGAAATGGGATTCTCCTGTGCCCTCCCGGCCACTCAATAGCGGGCCAGCACGGCCAACCAACAACCACGGACGCGCCGGCGCCGGCCGCACACCGGCGTGATCTGCGTCACGGCGTTGCAAGGCCATGCAGCTCCAGACGGAACTGCGTAGAGCGAACTAAGACGTGGTCGCCAGGCCGTCGGCCGTACGGACGGTCTGCGACGTCAGCGCGGGACGCGTCCGAGGGTGCGACGCCAGGCGTCGACGGCGCGGGGCTGCCAGCGCATGGTGGCCGGGACCAAGATCCGCGTATGGGTGACTGCAGACTCGATGACGTCAAGTTGGCGCTGATCGTTGCGGCTCCACGGGATGCCGAGTCGCGTCCGCACTCGCGGCGGGAGCCCGCCAATGGCGACGATGCGCGCTGGGCGGGAGAGCGCGCGCCGGACGATCCACGTGTCGGCGACTCGGTGGAGATGGCGGGGCAGTGGTGCCCGTCCTTCGAAGGCTGGAAGGAGCGGCTGGTCGAGGGTGTCGAGCAGGAACTGTGTCGCTTCGTTGAGCTCGAGTAGCTCGTCGCAGATCCGGTCCCACTCGATCTGGAATGCGGCGCGGGTCGGAGGGACGACGCGTTCGCTCACGCCGTAGCGCCGGTACCACTCGAGCCCTTCCTGGTAGAGCTGTTCGCGTTCGGGCTCGGTGAGGGTGTGGCGGTCGAAGCGGTCGGCGACCTGCTCGGCCATGAACTGGAACGTTGCGTGCGCCCACCAGAACGTCGACGGATCCAGCGCGTGGTACGGCCGCTTGTGGCCGTCGTCGTCGCCTTTGATCGAGCGGTGGAACTCTCTGACTTCACGACCGGTGGCGTTGCCGTCGGCGTCGTAGACCGTCCCAA
Organism: uncultured Actinomycetes bacterium; assembly: GCA_963742585.1. Taxonomy (GTDB): domain Bacteria; phylum Actinomycetota; class Acidimicrobiia; order Acidimicrobiales; family JACDEA01; genus JACDEA01. The sequence continues at coordinate 398,612 of CAVUMI010000006.1, read as the reverse complement.
GGATCCGCGGCAGTGAACGGAACACGCGATCGACGGGATCATCGAAGAAGTTGGAGTGCTCGATGAGCGCGGCACCGATCGCCGGGTGCATGGTCTGCAGCAGCCCGATGGTGCCGCCCAAGTAGGCGATGCGGCTGTCGCCGGCCCACCGCCACAGCAGCGAGCTCGGCCCGAGCTCGATCCGCTCACTCAATCAACGACTGCGATGGGTTGGCTGCAGATCGACGGCGACCAGGCCCACCCCGCCGGTCTCGGGGACACAGCAGGAAAGGTCGGTGCGGCAAGCGGCCGGTGACGGTGCGGCGTCGAGCACGTCGCGCACGACGTCGAGTTGTTTCGCGAAATCCTTGAGTTCGGCGATGCGTTCGGTGATCTCGGCCTTCTTGTCCTCGATGAGCTGGGTCACGCGCTCCTGAGCGGCGCCGCAATTCGTGCCACCCCAGATCGGCAGCAACTCGGTGATCTGCTCGCAGCTCAGGCCCATGCGACGCGCTCGCGAGATGAAGAGGAGCCTCGCCGCGTCCGCATCGTCGTAGTCGCGGTAGCCCGACGCCGTCCGAGACGGTGATGCGAGCAACCCGACCCGCTCGTAGTAGCGGACCGTTGACGTGGGCACTCCCACCCGGTCGGCCAGTTCCGCGATCCGCACTCAGCACACCATAAACCCTGAACCCCAGTGCAGGGTCAAGGGCTTGACCTGACATTCGAGTTCAAGGTTTACGGTCCCGCGAACGGACCGGGGAACGGTCCCTGAACAGGGAGAACGACATGGGAGTTTTCACTCGCGACAACACCGAGCTGGCGGTCGACCTCGACGGCGTCGGCCAGCAACACCGCGCCGTCGACGGCGGGATGACCATCGCCCTCGAGCATTGGGCCAAGGGCCTCGACACCGGCGAGATGTACGCCGACCTGCCTGACGGCGCGTGCCAGGAGTCGCACTGGGGCTATGTGGTCAACGGCAGCCTCACCATGCGCTTCACCGACGGCACCAGCGAGACCCTCAACGCCGGCCAGGCGTATTACATTCGTCCCGGGCACAATGCGCTCGTCAACCGCGACGTTGACCTGGTCGAGTTCACGCCGGCGGACCAGACTCCGGGCATCAACAACCTCGGCTGACGCGAGCGGCGATGAGTTCGGTCGTCGGCCTGCGTCTATCTGATTGATGGATCGCCGAAGGAGAGTCCGATGACCGAACCCGTCACTCACACGCTCGAGGTGCCCGGCGCTGTGCTTCGCTACGACGTCCGGGCGAGCGAGCCGGCCGACGCGCCCGTACTCCTGATGATCGGTTCGCCCATGGGTGCTGCCGGGTTCGGCAGCCTGGCCACGCATTTCACCGACCGCACGGTCGTCACCTACGACCCGCGCGGGGTCGAGCGCAGCGAGCGAACCGACGCCGACGTCGAGGTAACGCCCGACGTGCACGCGGGCGACGTTGCGGCGGTGATCGAGGCGGTCGGTGGGGGGCCGGTCGACCTCTTCGCCAGCAGCGGCGGCGCGGTGAACGCGCTCGCCCTCGTTGCCACTCGCCCGGAGCTCGTTCGAACCGTTGTTGCCCACGAGCCTCCGTTGGCCAGCCTGTTACCGGACGCGGCGAACGCGCTCGCTGCCTGCCAAGCCATTCACGACACTTACCACCGCCAGGGCTTCGGGTACGGCATGGCGCACTTCATTGCGCTGGTGTCGCTGCAGGGACCGGTGCCGGCGGAATTCGCATCGCGCCCGGCGCCGGATCCCGCGTCGTTCGGCATGCCGACAGAGGACGACGGGCGTCGTGACGACCTGATGCTCGGCTCAAACATCGTGACCGTCCCGCAGTACCGCCCCGATCCCGACGCGCTGCGGGCCGCGTCGACGCGAATCGTGGTGGCCGTCGGTGCTGGCTCGAATGGCGAGCTCGCTCAGCGCGGGGCGAGGCGGTAGCCGAGTTGCTCGACACCAAGCCGGTGGAGTTCCCCGGCGGCCACGGGGGCTTTCTCGGTGGCGAGTACGGGCAGTCGGGCGAACCCGAAGCCTTCGCCGCCAGGCTGCGCGCCGTGCTGCGCGCTTAGAAGCTCTCCGTCGGGCAGCGACTGATCAAATACGCCGCGGACGTGCTCGGCGTACTGATCACGAGGTTCAGCGGCGGATCCACCGTCTCGCCGCTATACGTCGCCGTCACCCATATTCCGGGGTCGTTGGGGTCGCACTCGACGTCGGCGTGGAAGTCAACGCTCGTCGAACACCCCCCTGGCGGGTTTACGCAGGGGCCTATCGGAGCGGTGAGCGTGAGCGACTCTGAGTCCGACAAGGTCACGTCGAACCGGACCGTCGGGTGCGTGAGCAAGCCCAACGTGGTCAACACGAGGGGCGACACTTCCGCCAACAGGATGACGTGTAGGTCGTTTGGCCCGTGGGGGCCAAAGAACGGGTAGCCGGCCACGCTTGTTTTCGACGCGAAGAGCGGCGCGGCGTGCGCCCCCGGAGCGATAACGAGTGATGCCGTGACCATTGTCACCGCGGCAACCACTGTCCACGCTCGCGTGCGACGCAAGCGCGTTCGCGTGATTTGCATTTGATCAACTCCCCCCTCAGAAGCCCGGTGGGCTCCTTCCGACATCATGCGCCCGCGCCGACCAAAAGAACAGTCAAAGGATCGGCCGTACCGAGGAGTTCAGCGGGGCTCGAGCACGACGGGGAGCTTGCGGACCCCGCGAGTCAGTGCGTTGTGCGTGCGAACGACGTCGCCGCTAGGAACGATGCGTCGAAGCCGCTCGAGGAACACGCGGCACAACACGGTGAGTTCGAGTCGAGCCAACGGAGCACCGAGACAAAGGTGGATGCCACTCCCGAACGCGACGTGGTCGAGCGGGTTGCGTGTGCCAACGAACGTATCGGCGTGCGGGTAGTGGTGGTCATCGCGGTTCGCCGATCCGAACAACACCATCACCCGCGCGCCTTCGGGGATGGTCGTCCCCGCGATGTCGACATCCTCGAGTGCAGTACGGAACAGTCCCTGAATCGGCGCGTCGTAACGAAGCGACTCCTCGACGAAGCTGGGTACCAAGTCGGGGTCCTCGAGGATGGGACGCCACTGGTCGGGTTGTTCCATGATCGCCAGGGCGCCGTTGCCAACGGCATTCGTCGTTGTTTCGTTCCCGGCGACGAGCAGCAGCACGCAGAGGTCGAGGATTTCCTGCACAGTCAGCGCGTCCGCCTCATTGGCCGTGACCAGCGCGGTGATCAGGTCCGAAGCGCCCGGGCGGGGCCGCTCGCGTCGATCGGCGACCGCCTCTCGGAGGTGAGCGCCTAGCTCGTGACGACCTGACTCCGCTCGGGCGAGCGCGTCCGGGGCGAGCCCGCCGGCAGTGAGGTCGAGGACGTCATCCGACCAGCGCTTGAAGTCCACGCGGCGTTCGGGGTCGATGCCCAAAAGCTCGGCGATGACGATGATCGGAAGGGGCTCAGCCAACTCGGCCACCAGGTCACCTTGACCGCTCTCGAGCATGGGCTCGACGAGTGAGTTGATGATCTCCCTGACCCGGGGCTCGAGGTCGGCTATCGCCCTTGGGAGGAACCGACGGTTGACGAGGCGGCGGAGCCGGGTGTGCTCGGGTGGGTCAGCGCTGATCATGTCGCGTGTCCCGCGCCGCTGGTGCCCGACGCCGTCGCGTGATGAGAAGACTTCGGTGTTGCGAAGAGCGTCGATCACATCCTGATACCGGCTAATCACCCAGACGTCGTGCTCGACGACGTGGTGACAGGGCCCTTCGCTTCGTAGCCAGCGGTACCAGGGATACGGGTTGGCGAGCACGCCCTCCGCGAACGGATCGAACCTGATGTCCATCAGCAGGCCATCACCTTGGCCATCGCGGTGCAGAACTCCGGCCAGCGGGATGGGTTAACGCGTCCAGCCCTACGCAGGAGAACATCCACCGGCACGAGCTGCGCGTTGTCGAGGTTGGCGACACAGCCCTGTGTGACGCCCTCGGCTTCGCCAAGCGCGACTTCGGTGGCCAAACCGCGGACCGTCGTCGTGATGGGCGCGACCAACACGCGCTGTAGACGGTCGGCAACGCGCCCGCGTGTCAGGACGACGACCGGGCGGACCTTGTCGACGTCGGCCCACCAGACCTGACCGTGTGCGAGTCCCTTCAAGCGCGGTCTCGCTGCCGTCTGCGCTTCTCGGCAAGGCGCTTCACGTCCACGGGTATCTCGCCGTCATAGGGGAGATCGGGACCGTCAGGAGCGACCCAAGCGAGCTCGGCATCTGCTTCGTATGGCATCGCATCGAGCGCTTCCTGCTCGCGTTCGGCTTCGAGAGCGTCGAGCAGCGCGGCAAGTGCCCGGTCGATCAGCGTGCTGTCGTTGGTGCCTATAAGCCGTCTGCACAGTGCGAGGCGGTCGCGGTCGACAGTCGTGGAGATGCGCTCACGAGGCATGCCACAAATGATGCCATATCTATGCCATCAGGCGGTCAGGAGGTGAGAGCGACGCCGCGCTCGGTCGACCATCGCGGCGAGCACAAGGAGCGCGACGGCAATGGCCGGGAGCGGACCGCCGCCGGTGGGCGGCAGGATGCCCGAGCCCGCGCCAGACGCGGCGACCGCTGCTGATGCGGGCGAGGCGCCCAAGGGCGCGCCGCCATAGACGACCTTGCCGGTGGCGTCCTGGTAGGTCAGCCACGGCACCGCAGGCTGGAAGCTCTTCCCGGGCTTGGAGTAGTCGCAGACGCCGCTCGGGAACGTCGTCCGCAACGCGGCCTGTTGCGCGGGCGTGAACACGTCGGCGAAGCGACTCCCGCCGTAGGGGTAGCTCTCGAGCGGGATCGTCTGGCAATCCAGGCGGTCGTCGGCGAAACCAACCTTCGCCGGTCCGACGCCGTTGACCGACGCCTGATCGCCGCCGCCCGCTTCGATCCGCGGCGAACTGAAGAGGGTGGCATCGACGGTCGTGCGACACAGCGAAGCGAGCGCGTCGACACCGAGGGCGGTCACACAGCGCTCGATTACGCCGGCCTTCCCCTTGGCGTCGATGATCTTCTTCGGTAGCGGCACGGCGCGCGTGTCCGCCTCGACCGCGGCCAGCCACTCGTCCATCTTGGCGATGGCGGCGTCGACGAACGTGACGTCGCCCAGAAGCGGGGTCTGGCCCTCCCAGAACACTTGGTTGGCCGCGGTGCCGTGTTCACGGACGAGGCGGGCCCGCATCGCATGCTTGCGGTAGATGTCGTGGAACGCACCGGGCTCGGGTCCGCCGAGGTCGAGGATGGCGACCTGGTTGAGGTGGGCGCCGGTGTTGGCCGCGCCGCTGCGGTACACGCGTTCCATGGCGAGCGCATCGGCGGGGACGCGCTGTGTTGTGTGGTTCCAGTCGAGGTCGTAGCTGCCAACAGCAGTGTTGAGGGCAACGAACTGGTCCGGTGTCAGCGGCGGTCGGGTCGCGTCAGCAGTCTCGGGCCGCAGAAAAGCCTGGAGCCCGGAGAGGCCGTACTGCACGCCGACGGTGCTGATGGGCCGGCGAGCCTTCCCCCTTTGGGGCCCCGTCTCGTAGGTCCCGAAGACATTGCGCATGTAGTCGTGCAGAGCGCAGCGAACGCCGGCGGGATTGGTGTTCTCGTTGTAGACGCGTTCGGCGGCGACGCCAGGGCACGAGCGCGAGGGGTCACCACTGTTGGCGATCGCGATCGTGAACGTGATCTGGTTGCCCGGGTTGAGGTGGCCGTAGATACTCGGCCACTGCGCCGGAAGGATGCCGGTCTCGAGCACCGTCTGCGGGTCTTCGAGATAGGCGCGCAGCCCGATGTAGTCGACGTACTGCTGCGCCGAGCTCCACGCGTCGGGGAAGCTGCACTGCGGGGTTATCCCCTGGTATACGCCCGGGTAGGCGTTGGCCACTTGCTGCTGCACCAACGATCCGCCGGAACACCCGGTGCCGATCGTGTAGCGAATCGGACCGAAGCGCTCCGCCACCATCTCCTTGGTCATGATCAGCGACTCGGCCTGCGTCACGATGTTGCAGTTGTGGCCCGCGTTGTCGAGCGCGTGCGAGGCAACCGCGAAGCCCTGACGCAGCGCGTCCGTCGTACAGGACATCAGGAGCGTTGCCGGACTCGTACGCGGTGTCGCAGCTGGCGCCGTGGGTCAGGACCAGCTTGTTGGCGAATCCTGGGTTGGCGGCGGTGGGGTCGGGCCATCTGCCCTGGGCCGGGTCCCACAGCGCGGCGATCCTGTACTGGTCGCGCAGGCTGTAGCCCGTCTCCTCCCGCACGATGAACGGGACCGCCGTTCCTTCGTCCGTGGTGGTGGTGGCGACGTCGCTGGGCGGGTTCTGCGGGTCATACGACTGGAGCGACGCGCCCACCGCGCCGACGACAGGGGTTTGGATGGCCACGCCGCCCTTGGTCGGGTCGCTGGACTTGTACCAGTACACGACTCTCGGCGGCAGCGCGCAGTCCCGCGCGTTGGACCCGTTGCGACACGTCCACGGCTCGATGAGCGGTCCTGAGAAAACCGGGCCGCTCTGGGGCACGTTCTTCACCCAGAGCCGCGCGCCAGAGCCGTCGCCGAGCCTCGCGGTGATAGGAGTCCGCCCGACCGGGAGACCGGTTACCAGGCCGCGCAGTCCGGGACCGGCGGGCCGGAACGCGCTGGTGACGTCGCGATGGCCGGCGGTGACCTTGACGCGATCGAGAGCGGTGCCGGTGGGGACGGCGATCTCAACGAGGGTGTCGCCGCCGGACACGAGATCGGCGCGACCGGAGAGTGTCCGGACCTGCACAGGACCGCCGTTGTCGAGCGGATCGAACGAGGACTGTGCCGGGATCCCGAGCGGTTCGGCGTAGGTCGTCGCGGCGGCGGCCTCAGTCGGCGTCAGCTGGTTGGCCGCGGCGAACAGCGCGGCAATGCCGATCAGCATCGCCCGTCGAACCGTCGTCCCCACGCTCTTTCCTCTCGATCGCCCCCAGCCAACGTCCGATAACCGCGACGGCTCGCCCGGCACGGTAGAGCGGAGGCCTGCCAGCCGCCAATCGCGTTGGCGGACGGTGGCAGGCTGGCCCGGTGATCGACTGGGTCGACGAGCTTCAGCTCGAGCCGGGACCGCCGTGGTGGTCGATGGGCACGCGTGCGATCGGCGCGGGTCATGGTTTTCTCCCTGACGCTGACGAGGAGCACGACCTGCGGCTCAAGGCTGAGCTGCTCGCCAACCGCCATCACGAGGTGTTCGCCGCGCTCGATACACCGGCAGTCGCCGCCGGATCGCGCGCCACGCTGGCGTTGGTTGAGACAGTGACGGGGAGGGCCGGTGACTCGACGTTGCACCCGCTTGACGCCGCCGGCCGCTTAGTGCAGGAAGACCTGTGTCTGCTCGTACTCCGTGACGGCGACGTGTTCCTCGACGCAGCCTCGTTGTGCTTCCCGTCGTACTGGCGGCTGTCCGACAAGTTGGGCCGTCCGATCGACGCGGTGCACGGGCCTGTCCCCGGCTACGACAGCAAACTCGCTGGGCGCGTCGGCGCGTTCATAAGGCGACTCAAGCCGGGCCGGCCGGTGTGGCGGCGCAACTGGAGTATCCACGACGACCCGACGTACTTTCTCCCCGATTGGAACGCGACTCGGCGCGACGCAGGCGAGCTGTATCTGCGCAGCGAGCGGCAGACCCTTCGTCGCCTGCCCGACGCCGACGGGGTGCTGTTCACCATCCGCACCCAGCAGGTACCGATCAGCGCCATCGAGCAACGACCGGAGGTTGCCGCCCGCATGGCCGCGGTCATCGCGGCCTGGCCGTCCGACATCGTTGCGTACAAAGGTGGTCACGGCGCGATGCGGTTTCTCGAGCGGGTGCGATCGCAATGACAGCGTTGGCGCGTCTCGGCATTGCGCATCACCTCCGTTGGGCGGTCGCCGTGACGGCGTCGGCCGATCACCGGGTCATGGACCGACGGAAAGTCGAGCTGATCGAACCCGGTATCGCCGCGGCACCGATCCATCACGAAGGCAAACGGCTCGACGACGCGGCCGTTACCGCGTTGGTGGCGAAAGTGCGCGGCGTCGGCGTTGCGGACAACATCGGCTGCGCTGGACGAAGCAACCGCGGTGTCCGCGCCGATCGTTTCGATGTCGCTGCGAGCGTGGCCGGCCGACTTCCCCGACGAGATCGCCGTCCAACGGCGCGTGCCCTACGAGGCCCGAGCCGACTCGGTCATGTACCGCCAGGTACTGGCCGAGCTCGCCCACGCTCGCGGCTGGGAGGTGCACTTCTTCGACGCCAAGGCCGTTGAGGCCGAAGCGGCCAGCATCCTGGGCAGACGCGCCGACGAGGTCCTCCGCGGCCCGCGCGCAACATTGGGGCCACCGTGGTCCAAGGACCACCGGATGGCGCTCGCAGCAACGATCGTGGCCTGACCCCGGCTGGTACCTTGTCTCCAACGTGGGGCTAAGGGCGCGCATACGGGCCGCCGCGGTTGTTGCTGTGGGGGCGATCCTGTGGGGTACTGCCCTGCCGCCCGCGGTGGCAGCACCGGCGACTCACGTCGTGCGGCCGACCGGCACCGCGGCATTTGACCTGGTCAACGTCCAAGCCGCGGTCGCGCTGGGCGGCAAGGTCATCCTCAAGGCGTCGAACGCAAAGGGCGTGCCGACCGCGTTCAACTTCAAGCCACTCGTGTCGTTGCCTGAGCCGCTGCTCGTTGAGTCCGCGCGCGCCTCGGTCCGTATCCTTGGCGACGTCGAGATCATTGGTGAGGACGCGGGTGGCGCCCGAACCACGATTGTGGACGGCTCGCCGTTCTGGTGCGACTACTGCGGGCGCGTCGTCATCCGCGACATCAACTTCGTTCGATCGCGGTACGCCCCGCTCTACCTGCTCGATGCGAAGTCGGTCGAGATCACCGGTAACCGGATCAGCGACGTCCAGCCCGGCCGGCTCGGCGCTGCCGGCGGCCCAGCGGTGCTTTACCGCGGGGCATCGTGGTTTCCGGTCTCCGCCGACCGTCGCTGATCTCGGCGAACCACATCGACACGATCGTGGGCGAGAACTCTGTTGGCATCGACATCGCGCAGTCACCGACCCTCGTTGTCGTCTCGGACAATGAGGTCAGGCGGGTCAACACTGACGCGATCCAGGCCTTCTTCGGCGTCGACGACCTCATCATCACCGGGAACGTGCTCGTGCCCGGCTCCGGTCTGTTCCCGAGTCAATCAGCGGGTAGCGGGATAACGATCTCGTTTACTCGCGCCAAGTACGGAGCTCGGACCCTCCGGAATCGCTATCGCATCACTGGAAATTCGGTCGTCGCCGAAAACCGCAACGCCGATGGGATCATCCTCAACCGCGGACCAGCGAACGACGCGTCGCTCGCGGACATAACGGGGGCGGCCGTCACCGGCAACCACGTCGTGATGCACGGCAGTTCCTACGGCGGCATCACGCTCCTCGGGCGCGGCGTCGGCAATACAGTCTCGAGCAATCGAATCGACGGCGCTGCGGAGTGGGCGCTGGGCCTCGTCGCGTACGACACCGCCGACCCCCGCCTCGAAGGCAATGCGCTCAGTGGGAATGACCTCACTCGCTTTGCTGGCGCGTTGGCCGACGTGTACTTCGGGCCGGCGACCCGGCACAATCATTTCTCCGGCGACGCCTGTGTGGTCGTCGACGAGGGTGAGGACAACGTCGTCGAGCTGACCGGCTGCACGAAGCTCTGAGACGGCGAGGTTCCGTAGGAACTACGCAAGTCTTGGGGGCAGGGGGATGCGACCGTGGAGGCATGCGACGGCAGCTGCTTGGCGCGCTCGTGGTGGTCGTGCTCGGTGGCGGGCTGGTCGCGGCGACGCTCGATCACGGGGACTCTCCGGTCTCGAAGCGGCGAGCCGCCGGCCGAGCGAGCGTCGACCTGATGCCGGCCGCGGCCAGGGTTCCACCTCTCGCCGCGTCCTCGTCGGTGCCGTCGGGCCACTCCGATGCTCTCCGTGCGGCCACGCCGAACGGACCAGCGTCGTGCCCGCCGGAACCTCATCCTTGTGGTGAGTTGTGGCCGAGCGGTCTCAGCGGGCCCTTCGCGCTCCCGCGAGGTTCGTCGCGTGCAGGTCGTTTCCGACGACGGCGTCTCGCTCGACGGCTGGATCGGCTTGCCCGACCTGCCGCCCGGTGTGCGTGCACCAGTCGTGCTCAACTCGACGCCGTACCTCTCGACCTGCATCGTCCACATCACCAGTGGGTGCCTGCGCAACCCGGGCACGCCCGCGTGGTGGGCCGACGGACCGATGCAGAACGACCAGGCCTGGGCCGGACTGGGGGTTCCGCCCATCGGCTGGATCCGACGTGGGTACGCGGTCGCCACGTTCAGCATTCGTGGAAGTGGGCACTCGGGCGGTTGCTTCGACCTCGGCGGACTCGCCGAACAACACGACCAGCGCGCGCTCGTCGATTGGCTCGGTTCGCAACCTTGGTCCAACGGCCGCGTCGGGATGGGCGGCTTCTCCTATCCCGGCGGCACCACCTGGCAGGCGGCGGTGCAGGCGCCCGAGGCGCTCAAGGCCATCGTGTCGGTAGCCCCGATCACGAACTACTACGAGTACCTGTTCTCGCCGCAAGGCGCGAGAAGCACAACCAATCTGCTCGTCACGTCAGAGCTGTTCCCGCAGTACAGCAGTCCCTCGGTCAACGACGACCTGGCAGGTCTCGTGCCTCCGCTGGTTGAGCGCGCCGGTTGCCCGTTGCCCGACCGCACGCCCGTCGCCAACGCGACGAGCTATCTCACTGGCCAGCGTTCGGCGTCCTTCTTCGAGCCGCGGGATCTCATGGCGCGGCTCGGCGATGTACGCGCCGCAGTCCTGCATGCGCAGGGCTATAGCGACTTCTCCCACTACTTCCAGGACCGCACGATCTCTGCGTCGCTCCCGCCGACCACTCCGGTCCGTGAAGTGCGCGGCTGGTGGTTCCACGACGCCTCGGCACGACCGGGCGGTGGATCTTCGCCAACGTCAGCGGCCTGCAGCATCGGATCCACATCCACGACGTGGATTGGAAGGTGGTCCGCCGGCGAGGCGGACTGGTCGTCTTCGATCCCAACGATCCGACGGCCAGCGAGGGTGAGACTGGGCTGCGCGAGACCTTCCTCGTCGGGCTGGGTGAAGAGGTCGAGGTTGTCTCAACCCGGTTCGATGATCACCTCGGCACGTACATCTTCCACTGCCACATCCTCGAGCACGAGGACAGCGGCATGATGTCGCAGTTCGCCGTCGTCCCGTAGCCGGGCCCTACGGGAGCGGGTCGAACCGCACGACTTTGGTTGTCGGGTGCTGTCTGGCCAACGCGGCCGCCAGCGTGAACTGCTGGCGTGGGTGCGGACGACCGAGGTTCACCGCGAACGTCAACCGGCCGGCGGCGTCCGCCTTGATCAACCGAACCGCGGCGCCGACGCGAACCCTTACCGCTTGTAGTGCTGCGAACATCGGCGCGGTCGTAACCGTGGTTCGTCCCGAGCCCGCCAGCTTCACTCCAGTCCTCCCGGCGCGGGTCACGTCGAGGAACTCGGGTGCTCGGCGCGGATCGGCGGTGAAGGTCCAGCCGAACGCGCCGAAGGATGGGTCAGCGTTGCGAAGGTTGAACCACGCCGGCGCCGCCGCGCCGAACCCGCTGGTGCGGAGATGCTGCGCCCAACGCAGAGCATCGACACCCGCGTTCGTGTAAGCGTGCACGCCTTTGTGTACGTCGAAGGCGTGCGGGATGCGGAGAGCCGTGAGCGTCTTGTGGAAGTGCTCCGTGGCGCGCATCACCTGTAGCTCTGCCACGCCGCTGACGGCAACGAACGGGTCGACAGGGTCATCGGCATCCGGGGTTCCGTCACCGCTGCTCATCCAGAGGTTGACGCCCCGAAGCGCGCGTGCGAGGTCGATCGGGCTGCGCTCGCGCCAGCCCAGTTCGTTGGTGACCACGTTGCCGAACCACGGCGGGTCGACGACGAGCTCGTCGTAGTTTCCCAGCGAGGCGAGCGGCGTCAGATACAGCTGCTGCTCCCGCAATTCGCCGAGCGGGTCGAGCGCGCCCGAGAACGATCCGGCGGCGCCGAAGAGGTCGGGGTGGTGGGCGGCAGTCAGCATCGCTCCGTAACCCCCAGCGCGAGAAGCCGCCGATGGCGCGGTGTGAGCGATCGGCCAGCGTGCGATACGACGCGTCGATGTGGGGGACGAGCCCGTCGACCAGCGCCCGCTCGTAGGCGCGTCGTTCGCCGACTTCCCAGTCGGTGTGGAAGGTGAGGCCGCCGTACGGGAGCACCACGATGGCGCCGTCACGGGTGAGTTGCGGGACGACGTCAGTGAGTTCCTCCCAATCGCGTTCGTTGCCGCCGCCACCGGGCAGGAGATAGATGACGGGCCAACGGCGGGTGGCCTGGGACGCGTACTCCGGCGGGAGGGCCACGCGATACGGAACCGCATCGTCGAACGGGTCCACCCCATCACAGGAGGCCGCGGGGTCGTCCTGCGGTGTCCCGGCCACGGCCGCGTCGCCGACCAGGATCGTGCCGCACGGATAGATCGGGTTGCCCCCGACGTACACGGGCCCGGCGCACACGGCGGCGGCGCCCTTCGCCTCGCCCAGGGTCACCGGTGCGGCGGTTCCGGCGGCGCACTCCGCGGGTGTTGGGAGGCGATCAGCGCGAGCGGCGCCGGAGCTGACGAGCGCGGTCGCCGCCACGATCGCCGCGCTGATCGCAATCAGCGTTCCCCAACGCCCCCTCGCCACGTGAGAAGTGTCGTCGTGGTGTCAGACGGATGTCCAGCGGACATCCGTCACATCACACCTGGCGGCCGGTAAACGCCACGAGTTGTACGAGCGGCGAGGCGCCCGCGGGCGGCTCGACCGCCGCGGCGAAGGTGTCGCCGTCGCGCATGTCCGTCGCTGATGGCCTGGCGGGTGAACGCGTCGACCGCAGAAACAAGCGCAGCCGGGGGGTCGTAGGCCTGGCCGGTGGCGGTGGCGATGTCCCAGCCGTGCACCAGCCCGTCCATGGCGACGAAGCGGGCGAAGACGTCGCCCGGCACCTCACCAAACGGCGCGTTGATGGTCCGGTCGAGCGCGCCAGGGGAGTGAACCGCCGCGTGGAGCTCGGCCATCGCCACCGGGAACGCGGCGACAAGGTCGGTCACCGGCGCGGCGATCAGGCGGCGGCTCGCCGCGGAAGGCGGCGGCGAACATGGTTGCGCCGCCGATCATGTGCTCGAGGATGTGCGCGGACGGCGAAGTTGGCGCAGGACGTCGCGGTGTCGAGCTGGCGCTCGTCGAGCGGCGCCACCAGCCGGTTGAGCGTCGGCAGGATCTCGTCGAGTTGGGCGAGGGGGTCCACAGCGGCTCCTTCGGTCGGCGGTGCGACGCGGTGCGATGCCAGTTCGGCGGCCTCTCGGTCGCGGCCGTGCTGGATGAGGCTGCTGACCGGATCGGGCATGCAGCCATTGTCGGTCAGGCGCTGGGCGTGTCCGCATCCTGCAATTTGACCCATCGGGTCAGGAGGCGGTTGGTATGACCGCCCGATGCCGTCAGTTCGCGGGTGGCGCACGATCAGGGTGCCGGGATGCGCTCGGCAGTACTGGTTGATTGGAAGGAACCGCTATGCGTGTACCTGTCAGCGACATGCCGCTGGAGATGAAGGTCGGCGACATCGAAACCCGGTCGTTCGAAGGTGGCGACGTACTCGCCCGCCACATCGACCTGCCCGCCGGCGTCGACTTCACGCCGCTGTTCAAGGGCCTCCCCGGCGACCTCTGCCAGTGCCCGCACTGGGGGCAGATTCTGGCCGGCTCGATCCGGTTGCGGTTCGCCGACGGCACCGAGGAACTGAACTCGGCCGGCGACGTCTACTACTGGCCGGGCGGGCACACCGGGTGGACCGACGAGGGCGTCACGTTCATCGAGTTCAGCCCGACCGCCGAGATCCAGCCTGTGCTCGAGCACCTCGCCGCCCAGCTGTCGGTCGCCGGGTGAGCCTCATGCGCGGCGGCGCCCGCTGATCGGCGCGAGCCTGGCGCGCGTGGATTGGCTCATCGAGGCCCGGGAGGCCCGGGCTCGGCAGGACTGGCAAGCCTGCCTCGACGTGCTCGCCCAAGCCGGTCCGCAGGACGCCGGCGGCACGGTCGAGGCGGAGCGCCTCGACCTTTTGGCCGACGCCACGTGGTGGCTGGGCCGCCTCGATGACTGCGTCGACGCGCGCGAGCGCGCCTATGTCCTCTACGAGGAGGCCGGCGAGGACCGGCGCGCCGGCCAGTGCGCAGTGTGGCTCTACGAGCATCACTGCTTCCGCGCCAGCCCGTCGATCGCCGGCGGCTGGCTGCGGCGGGCGCGGCGGGCGCTCGAAGGCGACGAGGACTGTGCCGAGTTCGGCGCGCTTCTGTTGCGCGAGGCGGAGATGGCGCACGGCGCCGGCGACGCTCGACGTCGCCGCCGCGCTGAGCCGAGCAGGGTGTCGCCCTCGGCCGCCGGTTGCGCCACGCCGACCTGGAAGCCGAGGCGCTGCAGACGCTCGGCCGTCTGCGGATCGACCAGGGCCAGCCAGCCGACGGCCTTGCCCTGCTCGACGAGGCGATGCTGTTCGTCCTCGACGGCCGCCTTTCGCCGTACTCGACCGGCAAGGTGTACTGCAGTCTGATCAGCGCGTGCGAGCAGCTGGGCGACCTCGCGCGGGCCGCGGAGTGGATCGCCGCCACGGCCCGCTGGGCCGAGCGGCACCCGTTCGCGGTCTTCCCCGGCTTGTGCCGTGTGCACCACGCCACCACGTTGCAATGGCGCGGACAGTGGGCTGACGCCGAGCGTGAGGCGACGCGTGCCTGTGACGAGCTGGCCACCATCAACCTGCCCGAACGCGGCCGCGGCCTGGGCCGAGATCGGCGACATCCGCCGGCGCCTCGGCGATCTCGACGCCGCCGAAGCGGCGTTCCTCCAGGCCGATCGCCTCTGCCCGCAACCGCGCGCCGGGCTTGCGTTGCTGCGGCTGGCGCAGGGCCGCCCTGATGTGGCGACCGCGATCATCATCGAAGCCCTCGAGGCCGCCGGATGGAACCGCCTGGGGCGGGCCAAAGTCCTGCCCGCGCGCGCGCAGATCGCGATCGCCGTCGGCGATCTCGAGCACCGCGACCGAGGCAGTCGACGAGCTTGAGACGATTGCCGACGCCTTCGACAGCGTCGGGCTTCAGGCGACGGCGCTGTCGGCCCGCGGTCGCCTCCAACTCGCGGAAGGCGATCCGGCGGCCTGCGCAACCCTACGGACGGCGGCGGCGCGCTGGGCCGACCTCGGCGTGCCCTATGAGGTCGCAACAGCACGCACGGTGCTCGGCCAGGCCTGTCGCGGATAGTGGCGATGAGTCGGGCGCCGCCGGCGCCTTCGACACGGCGCGGCAGCTCTTCGACGAACTCGGCGTGGGCCTTGCCGCCCGAGACCTCGGGAGCCTCGTCCATCCGTTGGCTCTCCCGGCGGGGCTCACCGAACGCGAAGCGGAGGTCCTCCGGCTCGTCGCCATCGGCCACACCAACAAGGAAGTCGCGGCGGCCCTCTTCCTCAGCGACAAGACGATCGCCCGGCACCTCTCCAATATTTTCACGAAGACCGGTGTCTCGACGCGAGCGGCAGCCGACCGCGTTCGCGTTCGAGCACGGCGTGATCGACCGTACGCGCCCGCCCGTGGGTTGAACGACCCACTCGCGCATCGGCGCGAATGGGCCGCCTTGCCGATGCCGAACGCCGCCGTGAGCGCGGACGATGGCGCCATGACTACCACCACATCCACCACCGTCGACTTCGAGGCGGTCAAGGCTCGCCAACAGGGAACTTGGGCGTCGGGCGACTACGCCGTTATCGGCACCACCCTGCAGATCGTCGGCGAGTCGCTGTGCGAGGCGGTTGACGTCTCGGCCGGCCAGCGAGTGCTCGACGTCGCCGCCGGCAACGGCAACGCCTCGCTCGCCGCGGCCCGCCGCGGCTGCGAGGTGACCGCGTCCGACTACGTCGGCGGGCTCCTCGATGGGCACCGCGCGCTCGCGCCGCCGGCCGAGGGCCTGAGCATCGAGTGCCGCGAGGCCGACGCCGAGGCGCTGCCGTTCGAGGACGCGTCCTTCGACGTCGTGCTGTCGACGTTCGGCGTCATGTTCACGCCGAACCAGGAGCGCAGCGCGGCCGAGTTGCGGCGCGTCGTGCCGTCCCGGTGGGCGCATCGGGCTGGCCAACTGGACGCCGGCGGGATTCGTCGGGCAGATGTTCAAGATCATCGGTGGCCACGTCCCCCCGCCCGCCGGTATTCGGTCCCCCCTCGAGTGGGGAACCGAGAACCGGCTCACCGATCTCTTCGAGGGCGTGCAGCGCCTCGATGTCCAGTTCCGTGATTTCATCTTCCGCTACCGCAGCGCGCAGTGACTGGCTCGGCACGTTCCGTACGTACTACGGCCCGACGTTCAAGGCCTTCGGTGCGCTGGACGAAGCGGCCGCCCAGGCAGCTCGAGCGCGAGTTGCTCGACCTCGCTGAGTCGTTCAACACGTCGTCCGACGGCACCCTGCGCGTCCCGAGCGAATACGCCGAGGTCGTCGCGACCGTCTGAGTCTCCAAGTTGCAGTTCTGTCACGTCGAGCCTCCAAGTTGTCGAGACCGCAGCGAGAAACGCGACAAATCACTCTTCGAGAGGAACTTGGAGGCAGTTCGTTTCATTTCTGCAACTTGGAGGCAGCGGAGGGAAAGCGATGAACGGGGCTGAGTTCTCACGAGCACCACGTCGCTAAGGTCCGAGCGTGGTGAGCGTCGAGGAAGCGGGTCGCATGGCGTTGGAGCTACCCGAGGTCACCGTCGGCGAGCGGCACGGCAATCGCACCTGGGCGGTGGCCGGCAAGGTGTTCGCGTGGGAGCGGCCGTTCAGCAAGGCAGACATTCGTCGCTTCGGCGATGCCCGCCCGCCCGACGGACCGATCCTCGCGGTTCGCGCCGCCGACCTCGGCGAGAAGGAGGCCGTGCTGGCTGCCGCGCACCGAGGCTTCTTCACGATCCCGCATTTCGACGGGTACACGGCTGTACTCATCCAGCTGAAGACGGTCGGCAAGCGTGCGCTTCGAGAAGCGATCATCGACGGCTGGCTCGCGTGCGCGCCACCCAAGCTGGCGGACACCTTCCTGGCGTGAGCGGGCTCACGTACCTCTTCACCGACATCGAGGGATCGACCCGTCTGGTGCAGGAATTGGGCTCGCTCTACGGCCTCACGCTGCGGACGCACCGCCACATGCTGATTTCCTGTGTTGAGGAGCATGGCGGGGCGGTGATCCGCGGTGACGAGGGCGACGGTTCGTTCTTCGTGTTCACCGACCCGACGAGCGCGGTCGCCGGCGCCCTCGCCGCGCAACGCAAGATCGAGCACTACCCGTGGCCGGACGATCTGGTCATCCGCGTCCGCATGGGCCTACACACGGGCTCCGCGAGGCTGTCGGGCGGCGAGCACGTGGGGCTGAGCGTGCATGAAGCGGCGCGCATCTGCGCGGCGGCCCATGGCGGCCAGATCCTGTGCTCGGCGACGACGGCGGGCGAGGTCGATCTCACTGCGCATGGTGCGGAGCTGCGCGAGTTGGGGTCGTATGTCCTGCGGGGGATCTCTGAGCCGCACGTGCTCGTCCAGGTCGACGCGCGGGATCTCGAGCGCGACTTTCCGCCACCGCGGGGCGCGGTCCGTGAGGGCGGCGCCCGCGTGTCGATCTGGCGACGGGGCACCAGCGGCGCGGAAACGGTCGACGGGCCGAACTTGAGCGGCCTTGTCATCCGGGGACTCGACGGCGGCGACCTGTCGCCGGGCGTTCACGTCGACGTGGTGCGGGCGTCGAGCGGCCCGGCCGACGCGTTCCGCATGATCGTGCGCGTCGACGGCGTCATCGAGGAGGAGTTCGACGGTCTCACGTCGTCGGGAACGAGCGCGGCGGCGGCGATCGTCAATCGCCACTCGACCCTGATCCGTCTCGTGGAGACTCCCTAGCCGAGGGCTCGGATGATCTCCTTGGCGGCGCGCTCGCCGGAGCGGATCGCGCCGTCGATCGTGCCGTGCCGCTCGGTCGCCGTTTCGGTGCCCGCCCAGTGGATGCGCCCGGCCGGCTCGCGCAGCGTGTAACCGAACTGCGTGAGGACTCCGGGCGCGAAGCGCGAAATCATGCCGCCGCGACTCCACCGCTCGGATGTCCAGTCGAGTTGCAGGACCTCGCGGGCCGACAAAGCCTTGGGCCCGAGCCTTGCGGCGAATTCGTCGAGTGCGATCTTGTGCCGCTCCGCCTCCGGAAGGGCGCCGAGCCGCCGTGCCGCGGGACCCATCGTGTAACCGCTCATCAGACCCGGGCACGCGTCCTCGGGCGAGGAGTCGAGCGTGATGCTGATTGGCGAATCGAGCGAGACGGTTTCACCGGAAAGCCCGTCGTTACGCCAGAACGGCTCGTCGTAGACGGCGACGGTCTTGATGACCGCACCGGCCGGCGCCCGCTCCAACAAGAACCGGTGATCGAGCGGAAGCACCGGCGCGTACTGAACGTCGGCGGCCAGCGCGGGCGGAATGGCCATGACGACGCGTTGCGCGCGCACGGTCACGCCGTCGCCCTCAACCTCGATCGCGTGCGCGTCCTGCGTGACCGCGCGCACAGGCACACCGAGGTGCACGGCGTCGCCGAGGTCGGCGGCCATCGTCTCGGCCATCGCGCCGGCGCCGCCGGTCATCATGTCCTCTTCGTAACCGCCCTCGACCGACAGCAGGACGTTGAGCCCGTTGGCCGAGCGGATGAGGAACAACACGTGCAGCAGCGACACTTCGCTGGGATCGGACGACATCAGGCCGCGCACGGTCGTGAGTAGAAGGTCGCGGCCCTTGCCGCGAGGTACGCGCGTCATGATCCACGCGCCCGCGCTGATGCGATCCCACGCTGCGGCACGCGGCGCGTCCCACGGCGCGTCCACCGGCACCTTCTTGGCCATGGCATCGAGCCGGGCCATCCCGAACGCGAGGCTGCCCAACGCCACGGGATTGATCTTGGGAACTAGGCCCTTGTAGCGCACGGCCTTGCCGTTGAGCCCAATGACGCTGTCGCCCTTCACCCATGTCGGGTAGGTCGTGACGCTCAGTTCCTTGGCCAGGTCGTGCGCCGCGTCCTGACCGACGCCCAGCCAGGTGCCGCCGATGTCGATCAGCGTGCCCGCTGCGGTGCACTGAGTGAAGACCCGCCCGCCGACGCGCGTCCTGGCCTCGAGCACCGTGACCGACTTGCCGGCCTGGGCGACCCGCCGCGCTGCGGTCAGTCCCGCGTAACCCGCGCCCACCACGCAGACGTCGGTCTCGAATCGCTCCATGGGTCTCCTCGTCGCACGGTGTGCTATAACATGCGTGCTGCACGCATCTAAATGGAAACGAGTGAGGCTGTCAACCGTGGGGACACGACGAACCCAAGCCGAGCGGTCGGCCACCACCCGGGGCGCTCTCCTCGGGGCGCGCGCGAGCTGTTTGCCGAACGCGGCTTCGCTGCCACGGGACGCGACGAGATCGCCGCACGAGCGGGCGTCACCCGCGGTGCCCTTTACCACCACTTCGCGAGCAAGGAGGCGGTGCTTCGCGCGGTGGTCACGGAGATGGAAACGGAACTCATCGAGCGGGTCACCGCCGCGGCGCGGACCGCATCTCCCGGCGTCGACCAGCTGCGCGCTGGCTGCCTCGCGTACCTCGACGCATGCGCTGATCCCGCGGTGCGCCGTATCACGCTGCTCGACGCACCTTCGGTGCTCAACTGGGAGGAAATCCGGGAACTGAACGCCGCGTACTCGGTTCAGGTGCTCCAACGCGGACTTGCCGCAGCCATGGGACGCGCCGCCGACGACGACGGCGTGCGGATCACCGCGCATCTGCTGATTGGCGCGCTCATCGAGGGTGCGCTGTTACTCGCCACCGCTGACCACCCGCGCACTGTTCGCCGTCAGTTGGACGCGACCCTCTCGACATTCATCGACTGTCTCGTCGCCACCACCTGACTTCTGGACACTTACCGCCCTGGGAGGGCGACAAGTGTCCAGAAGTCGTGGGGGTGACCTACGAGACGGTGACGGTCAGCTTGTCCATCACCGGCGGGTCGAGCGGCACGTGATTGCCGTTGCCGACCACGATCCAGATGGTGTGTTCGCCGGGGGTAAGCCCGTTGAGGACGATCGGCGCGGTCGCCGAGTGGGTGATCGCCGGGTCATTGAGCGGGATCGTCTGGCCGGGCGTGACTTCCTTGTCGACGATGGCGTGAAGGTGCCCCGTCTTCCCTGACGTGTCGCCATCGGCCTTGACGAGTTCGACGCCCTCGACCGCGACGTCGATCGACAGCGGCTGACCTGGGGCGATCGTGGCCGGTGCGGTCGCGTCGACCGATGGCCCCTCAACGGTTACCTCGACCTTGGCTTGCGCGGTCCCGATGCGCTTGTGAATGCCGTCGCCGAGCACGACCGTGAGCGTGTGCTTGCCGTTCTTCAGGCCCATGACCCGCACCGGGTCGGCGGCGTCATGAACGATCCCCGGGGCCTTCTCGATCGTTTGACCGGCAGCCACGGGTTCCTTGTCGATGAACACGTGGTAGTGCCCCGTCCTGCCCGACTCGTCGCCGTCGGCCTTGACGATCTGGATGCCGGTGGCGGTCAAGTCCAACGGAACGACATTGCCCTTGATCGACGCGCCGTTAGCGGGGCTGACGATGCTGATTCGTGCCTCGCCAACCGTGGTCGTCGCCGTGGCTTCGCCGTCGTCGTCGTCGCCGCAGCCCGCCGCCACCAAGGCCAAAACGCCAATCAAAACAATCGCTCTACGTCGCACGTGAACCCCTCCTGGGTCGCTTCCACGACGTCTGTCGCGCCGATGACCGTAAACGGTTCGGCCACCTTCATGTGAACCGATCCAGTCCTGGGTCGCGACAAGGTCCACGATGGTGGGAGTGCAAACCGACGCTGAGCTGGTTGCTGCGGTCAAAGACGGCGACCGCGGAGCACTGCGCGAACTGCACGATCGCCACGCCCCCTGGGTCACGTCGAGGCTCCGCCGTCGCTGCGGCGACCCCGATGTGGTGGCCGAAGCGGTGCAGGACACGTTCGTCGCTGTGTGGAAGAGCGCGCGGCGGTGGGATGGCCGCGGCGAACCTGCTGCGTGGTTGTGGGGCATCGCCATTCGTCGCTTGATCGGCGTCCTGCGTACCCGGAACCGTTGGGCGCCGGTTGCCCAGACGACGAACGCCAATGTCGAACTGGTCGTTGCCGCCGAGGAGCAGGTGTTGCTCGGCGTCGAGCACGGCGACCTTGGCGGCGCACTAGCGCAACTGTCACCCGAGCTACGCGCCGTCATCCAGGCGACGGTGATCGATGGGCTCACCACCCGCGAAGCCGGTCGCCTGCTCGGCATCCCGGCCGGAACCGTGAAGACGCGCGCCATGCGCGCCAAACAACAGTTACGAGGAGCACTGGCATGACGATCTGGCACGCACCCGCCGCTGCCCTCACCGACTTCGCGACCGACCCTGAGTCGGTCGAGCCCACGGTGGCGGCCTCCCTCGAACTTCACTTGCTGCAGTGCAATGAGTGCCGCGCCGTTGTCGCGGCCGCTGCGTCGCCGTTTGCCGCCGCCGCCTCGTGGGACGCGGTCGCCGACCGCATCGACCGGCCGAAGCCGTCGCTGGTGGAACGGCTCCTTCGCCGGCTTGGCGTGACCGACACCGTCGCCCGATTGGTCGGCGCGACGCGGCCGCTACAAGTTGCGTGGCTCGCAGCGATGGCGGCAGTCGTCGCGCTGGCGGTGTTGGCCGCACAACGAGCCGACGACGCCGGCCCGTTTCTTGTGATTGCTCCGTTGGTCCCGCTCGCCGCGGTCGCCCTCGCGTTTCGTGCCGGTGCGGAGCCGGCCGGTGAGGCCGGCGCGGTTGCACCCGTGGCCGGCGTGGGACTCGTGTTGCGCCGCGCCGTCGCAGTCGTCGGTGCCACCCTCGTCCTGCTGATCGCCGGCGCGCTCGGCGTTGCCCGATCTCTCGTCGACCGATGCCGCGTGGGTCCTCCCGGCGCTCGCCCTGAGCTTGGGCGGCTTAGCCCTGGCCACCTGGATGCGCGTCGAGACCGCGGCCTCGGTCCTCGCTGCGGGATGGCTGGGTGCCCTGTGGCTGGCCGCGTTCGACGTCCGAGGGCGTGTGCCCGTCGACGAACTGGCACCGCTCGCCGCGCCTGGGCAGGTGGCGTGCGCGCTCCTTGCCCTCTGCAGTCTCACGCTTCTCGTGGCGCGCCGCGCCACGTTCGCAACGCTCGGAAGGAACCCATGATGGCGAACACCGTGAACGCAGCCGATCTCGTCAAGCGCTATGGAGCCACCGTCGCGCTCGCGGGGGTCGGCGTCGACATCGGCCCCGGCGTCACCGGCCTGCTTGGTCCTAACGGCGCCGGGAAGACGACGCTGCTCCGCATCGCCGCCACGGTGTTGGCACCCGACGCCGGTGAGGTTCGGATCTTCGACCTCGACCCCGGCACCGGCGAAGGCCGCCTGGCGATCCGTCGCCGTCTCGGCTACATGCCACAGGAGCCCGGCTTCCACCAGGGTTTCACCGCGTTCGACTTTGTCGACTACGTGGCGATTCTCAAGGAATGGACCGACCGGCGGTCGCGCCACGACGAGGTACGCCGTGTGCTGTCGCTCGTCGGTCTCGAGACGTTGATGCACAAGCGGATCCGCGCCCTTTCCGGCGGGATGCGCCGCCGCGTCGCGATTGCGCAAGCGTTCCTCGGAGCGCCCGATCTGCTGCTCCTCGACGAACCCACCGCCGGCCTCGATCCAGAGCAACGGCTGCGCTTTCGCGAACTTCTCGGCGCGCACGCGGGAGGGGCGACGATCGTGCTGTCGACGCACCAGACCGATGACGTCGCCGCGCTCTGTCAGCACGTCATCGTCCTGCTGGCCGGGCGGGTGTGCTTCGCGGGAACGCCGGCCGACCTCGCGGCGATTGCCACGGACCGGGTGTGGCTGGCCGACGAGCGCGACCCGCGGGCTGCTTTGGCCTGGGTCACGTCGGAAGGCAAGGTTCGTCACATCGGCGAGCCGCCGACCCGCGCCAAGTTGGCGACTCCGACGGTCGAGGACGGCTACCTGCTGTTGTCCGGCGCGGCAGGCCGCCAGACAGCGGTGGCGTGATGCGCGCCGGGACGCGGATATTGGTCGTTACCGGGGGGATGGCGCTGGTCGTCGCGGTCATCCTCGGCATGGAAGCTGGCCTCGGCATACCGCTACCAATCTTCCTTGCAGTGGTCCTCGGCGGAGTCCTGCTGTTCCGGAGTCGAACAGTACGGACGGTCGAGATTGGATGGTCGGGCGGCGGTGCGATAGCGACGCCAATCGCCGACATTCCGCTGCAGCCCGCGGCTCGTCCGCGCACAGGCCGCGGGTCGGTGTCGCGCAGCGTCTCGCGCGTCGAGGCGCGCGAGTTGTTCAGCAGCCCGTGGTTCGCGGCGGGAATCGGCTTCTGGCTGGTGCTCTTCGCCACGATGGGCTTCATGTTCGTCGACGACGTCGAACGGAGCTGGTGGGAGGTGTTCGGGCTGGCGACGATGATGTGCCACCCGTTCGCCGGCATGGCCATCGTCGCCGCGCATCGCAACCGTTCACGGAGTCGTCGTGACGGCTGCGACGAGATGTTCGACGCGTGTCCGGCCGACGCCGACGCTCGGACACTCGGACACCTGTTGACCGCATGGATCGGTGCACTGGCGTGCGCCATCGGCCTGTCGGTCTTCGTGCTATTGGTCGCGTTGCGCAACCCGCGTATTTACGGGCCCTTCGACGCCGAGGCGGTGGCTGCGCTATTGGCCTGCGCGGCGATCGGGGCGGGGGCGGTCGCGCTCGGCGTCACCGTCGCCCGGTGGCTGCCGTGGGCGCTGGTGCCGTTCGCCGCAGTCGTCGGCGTGGGCCTCCTCAGCGGGCAGGTCAACCGGATCGGCGACCCCGGATGGGCGCCGGATCGCTTCCTGGCCACGTTCGTGGCATCGCCCGGCCTCGACGCGCTCTTCTACACCCGACCGGTATGGGCGCGCATTGTGTGGTTGGTCGCACTGGCCGCGATCGTCGGCGCGCTCGGACTGGTTGGATCGCGGCGGATTCGCAGCGGGGAAGTAGCCGTCGGCATTGCCGCAGTTCTCGCGGTCGTGGCCGGGCTGTTTGTCGCTATGCCGGCCGGCGACGGCGAGGTCGAGAAGATCGCGGCGCGCATTCTCGACCCGATCGCGCATGCGACTTGCCGGTCGGCGGCGCCGGAAGTGCGGGTGTGCGCGTACGGCGAGTACGCCGAACTGGCCGACCGAACTGCTGAGGCCGTAGCACCGGTGGCCGCGGCCATTCCGGTTGGCGCGATTGACGACGTGGTGTTCCTCACTCACCTCGACCACGACGTGAAGCGGTTGCAGGCCGACGTGCGATCCGCGCTGAAAGGCCGTCAACCGCGGCTGCCGGAGAACGCGTTGCGCATTCGCTTTTTCTCGACTCCCGCCAACTTCGATGCTGCCCGGTTCCGTTTGGCGGCCTTTGCGGTGGGCCTCCCCACCGAGGCGGATGCGGACTACATCGGGACGGTTGTGGCCGGCCAAGCGCGGGGCGTCGTGGCGTTGTGGCTGGCGACCCGTGGCCTCGAAGCCGGCCGCGCCGCCGCGCTTGTCGACGAGGTGGAAGGTCCAGGTGGTGAGCCGTTCGACGCCACCGACCGCGGCGCGGTGTGGCCCGGTGGATGCCACAACGAGGCCGGCGTCCTCTTGTGGGCGCCGAAGGACCTTGCTGCTGCGCAGGCACTGCTGAAGCTGGACGGTGCCGTTGTCCAGCGGTTGGTGGCCGAGAACTGGAGCCGGTTCACTGCGCCCGCCACCACTACCGACGACCTCCTGGTCGCCGCGGGCCTGGCGCCGCTCGGTGCGCCCGAGCGGATCGAAGCGCGCGACGTGTCGTGTTGACCGCGCCACCGCTGGTGGCGTTCGCACATACCGTGCGCGCAGTGCCGACCGGCGCCCTGCTCGCGGTGGCCGCGCTCACCGCGGCGCCGGCCGTGATTACAGCGGCGCGGGGCGGGTCGGACTTCTCGCTGGCGTTGGTCGCCGCCGCGGTGCTGGGCGGCGCGGGATTTGCCTACGCGGTCGACGATGACGCGGCGGTGGTTCTGGCCGCGTCGCCCATCACGTTGGCTCGCCGGCGGGCGATCCGGATTCTGGTTGCACTGCTCGTTGTGGTCATCGCGTGGGAGCTGGTGGTGGCGGTCGCCGCTAGCGCCGATTCGTTCGACCACGTGCCGTTCGCCGACCTAGCGGTGGAAGCCTTCACTGCGGCCGGCATCGCGATCGCCGTCGCCACCGCGACCACGCGGCGCGGATCGGTTGAGAAGAACGGCATCGCCGGCGTCGGCGCAGCCGTGCTCGTGATGCTCATGGTCACCACCATGGCCCAGAAGTACGCGTGGCTCCCGCAGGTCGGCCAGCCCCAGCACCACGATCGCTGGCTCTGGATCGCCGCGGCGGCGTGGGCGATCGCCGGGTACGCCTCGCGCGATCCGGCACACCGTTCGGTATCACTCGCTTCCGGGTAGGACTCCACGTGACAGCGAACGCGAAGGAGAAACGGTGGCTCAGAGCATCCGCGACGTCATGACGCCTAACCCCAAGACCTTGCCCACGTCCGCTACAGCGCACGAGGCCGCGCTGGTAATGCGCGACGAAGACGTTGGCGCGGTGATCGTGGTTGACAGCGGCACAATCCGCGGCATCGTCACCGACCGCGACATCGTGGTACGCCTCGGCGCCGACGGCGCGGACCCCGGCCGGGTCACCCTGGAGTCGATGTGTACAGCCGATGTGGTGACCGTCACGCCCGACGTGTCGGTGGACGACGCGACTCGAATCATGAAGGACCGCGCCATCCGGCGACTGCCTGTCGTCGAGAACGGCAAGCCGACCGGGATCGTGTCGCTTGGCGACCTCGCGATCGAGGGTGACGGCGAGCACGCGCTGGCCGATATCAGCGCGGCACCGCCGAATAACTAACTACACCTGCCAGACTCCCGCGCATGCCCCCCAAGAAGGCGGCGCCCAAGAAGGCCGCGCCCAAAAAAACGGCTGCGCCTAGGAAGGCGACGGCCAAGAAAGCAGCGGCCAAGAAAGCCGGCGCGCCAAGAAAGCCGCGCCCAAGAAAGCCGCGCCCAAGAAAGCCGCGGCGAACAAAGCCGCGGCGAAGAAGGCCGCGGCTCGCCGACTTCCGGACACTTATCGCCCTCCCAGGGCGGAAAGTGTCCAGAAGTCGATTGCTGAGCCGCCGCCGCCGCCGGCGCCGCCGCCCCCGCCCCCGCCGGTGCTCGCGCCCGCGCCGGGGACGGTGACGGTCAGCTTTGAGGGTCCGGTACCGCAGCGGCGCATCACGGTGGCGTTCCGCGTCATTCTGGCCATCCCGCACCTCTTGTATCTCTACGTCCTCACGCTGGTCGCCTATGTCGTCGTAGTGATCGGCTGGTTCGGTGCGTTGTTCACCGGCCAACTCCCCAACGGCCTCGACACCTTCATTACCCGCCTCATCCAGCAATTCGCCCGCGTCTACAGCTACGCGTGGCTGTTGCTGACCGACCGCTATCCGTCGTTCGCGCTCGACGAGCCCGACTATCCGGTCACGGTGGAGGTAACGCCGACCCGCCTCAACCGTTGGGCGGTCCTGGCGCGGCTGTTCCTTCTGATTCCGCTGACCGTCGTGCTCTGGTTGCTCAGCGTCGGGTTGATGATCGTGTCCATCGTCGTCTGGCTGATCGTGTTGGTCGCCGGCCGCCTCCCGGCACCCCTCTTCGAGGCCTACGCCGCCACCCTGCGTTATCAGGTGCGCGTGTACGCATACGCGGCGATGCTCACCGGCGAGTACCCGCGCGGTCTCTTCGGCGACCGCGTCGACGACACGTCGGGCGTGGCACTCAGCGATCCAAGCGAGCTCCCTACCCGCCCCCGCATCACCCGCCTCGTGCTCTCCAAGGCGGGTAAGCGGCTCGTCGCCCTGATCATGGCGATCGGGGCGCTGTTCGGTGTCGGATTCATAGCGGTCAGCGCCGTGTTGGCGGTCCAGACCACTGAGACGGAGCGGGATCTCGATCGCTTTCACGACCAGCTCGGCTCCGCGACAGAACAGTTCGCGGCAGAGGGTCAGGCGTGCGCCGTTTCCGGTGGGATCGACTGTCTGCACGCCGCCAACCGGCGCGTCGCCGACGTGTTCGAACGGTTTGGCCGCCAACTCGAGTTGCTGGAACTGTCTGCGTTCGCGGAGGACGCCGCCGCGGAGCTACAAGATGACGCCTTCGAGATCGCCGCGGTTCAACGGCGGCTCGCGTCGGTCACGACACAGCGGGAGTATCAGGCCGGAATTACCGAGTTCCAGCGACTCGCATTGCGCTTTGACGAGCATTACGAAGAGCTCGTTTATCGCCTCTAGGTGAGCAGTGCGACGGCGATCACCGCTTGTGCGTTGAAGAACGCGTGGGCCCAGATCGACGGCCCGAGTCGACCGGACAGCTGGCGCATTAGACCCAGCACCAGGCCGCCCCCGGCGATGCCCAGCCCGTAGATCAGCGTGATCGTCCCTTCCCACGCCAGGAGGTGGGCAGCACCAAACAGTGCCGAGGCGATCACGACGCCGCCCGCGGTACCTGCCACATCCACGAGCCGGGTCTGGAGGAGGCCGCGGAAGAAGAGTTCCTCGACCAGCGGGGCGCCGATGCACACGATCAGGACCAAGGCGATCCACCCGGTCGTATCGTCGGCGACTCTTTCGAAGACGTCGCGGTCGGGCGCTCGAACATCGCGGAACGACGCGGCGACCGGCGCGATCAGGATGGCGGCCACCACCCGCCCGACAATCGCGCCGGCGAAACCCAAGCCAATATCGATGCGCTCCATGCGCCACCCGAAGTCGCGGGTCAGGGTCCCGGAGCCGCGTCGGCGGCTCACGTAGACGCACGCCCCGATGAGACCGGCCCAGAGCCCGAGCTGCGAAACGGTGACCTCGACGACGCGATCGGCATCGCGAAGGAGGAGCCCGGCAACGAAGGCCAGCGCGATGCCGGCCAGGTAGCCGACGACGGCGACGCCCAGACCCCTCGGGCTCGGTGACTGGGGCTCCCCTTCGGCAACCTCGTCCCACTGCACGGCGGTGTCGGCCGCGTAGCCGGTCCACTGCGAACCGTCCCACCAACGCGACTTCAGCCGGCCAAACGGGTCGTCATACCAACCCGGCTCGCGGGCAGGCTCGGTCAACCGTTGACCAACGCGGGCGCGAGGCGGCGCCACTGGTCGAGCGCGAGGGACATCGGCTCCGGGCTGAGCACCTGCACACACACGTGGTCGGCCCCCGCGTCTCGGTGCTCCTGCACCCGCGCCACGATCGCGTCCTCGTCGCCCCACGCGACGATGCTGTCGACGAGCCGGTCGCTCCCTCCGTCGGCGACGTCGGCCTCGGTGTGGCCCAGGCGAAGCAGGTTGTTCACGTAGTTGGGCAGGCCGAGATAGGTCGCCAGGTGCGTGCGGGCGATCTGCCGCGCCGCGGTGGCATCAGAGTCGAGGACGATGGGCTGCTCGGGCGCCAGCAACGGGCCGACGCCCAGCACCTCGCGGGCGACCGCCGTGTGCTGCGGGTTGGCCAGGTACGGGTGGGCACCGCCGGCCCGGTCCCGGGCCAGGCCGAGCATCTTCGGGCCCAGCGCGGCGAGAACCCGTTCGGACGCGGGCAGCGGCTCGGGTGCGGCGTCGAGCCCGTCGAGGTACTCGCGCATCTTGCTCAGCGGCCGTTGGTAGCGGCCGGCCTCGATCAAGTCGATGAATGGTCCGTGGCTGACGCCGATCCCAACGAGGAACCGCGGGCCGTGCTGGCCAACGATCGCCGCGTATCGCGCCGCCGTCTCCTGCGGCTCGTGCATCCACAAGTTCAAGATCCCCGTGGCGACCACCGCTTGCTCGGTCGCGGCAAGTAGCCCCTCGACCGACCCGAACACGTCGCCCCCGACGTCGGGCAGCCACACGGCCGTGTACCCGAGTCCTTCGAGCTCGGCGGCCGCCGCGGCCGCGGCCCCCGGGTCTCCGTACCTCAGTGGCGCGCTCCATATGCCGGTCCCGGTCAGCTGCATCCAGTCTTCCTAACAAAACGGTCCATGCTGCGGCAGGCTGGTGGGGTGAGCGAGTCGGCGATCGAGCCCGCGGCGGCCGATGGGGAGATCCGTGTCGACCCCGAGGCGAAGGTAGAGAGGCTCCACCTCGACGAGGGCTCATGGGTCGATATCAGTCCGCGGCTGGCTCCTCGGTGCCGACCTTCTCTTCGAGCATCTGCTCGAGGGGCGTGGCCTGGCAGACGAGCAAGCTGTTCCGCTACGACCACTGGGTCGAGGAGCGGCGGCTCGGCGCCATGTGGCACGCGCGGGCCGGCCTTTGCCGCACCCCGCACTGGCCGAGGTCCACAAGACCCTGCAACGCAATTACACGGTGCAGTTCAGCAGCTTCGGACTGATGCAGTACCGGAACGGGCGGGACGGCCAGGCGTTCCACCGCGACACCGACATGCGCTGGCTCGACGACACCGTGATCGCGGTCCTCACGTTCGGCGCGAAGCGCCCGTGGCTGCTGCGGCCGCGTACCAACCGCTACGACCACGGCGAGACGCGCGGCGCGACGCACGACGTGCAGCCGGGCGGCGGCGACCTTCTCGTGATGGGCGGCCGTTGCCAGGCCGACTGGGAGCACTCGGTCGCGTACATGACGAGGCAGCACGTCGGCGTGCGCATCTCGTTGCAGTGGCGCTACGCACACGCGGCGCGGCGCGGCCCTTCATGGGTGCGTCCTACGGGGCGCCGCTCCACTACTCATGACCGAGACCTGCACGGCCTGTGGTTTCGACAGCGCCCGCTGGCGGGCCAACGACGCCGACGACTCTCTTCGGCGCGTTCGGCTTCTGGTGGGAGCTGGCGATGCCTTTGAACGTGCCGTCAACCGCGCTGCACGAGCGGTATGCGGAATTGGTCGCGGCAACGCAGCAGCTACCGGACGGCGCGCCGCTGGAGACTGTGGTCCATCTCGCCCACGAGATCAGCCACTTTCAGATGGACGTCGGACGTGAGCTGGCCGCGGCCGGCGCGGGAACGCCGCCGGCGAGGGGACTCGTCGATCGGGTCAACGTGTCCGGCGGTGGCGTGCCGAAGCTCCCGACGGGCGGCGGCGGTATCGGCCACGCCGGCCTCGAGGGCGATCGCCAGGCCGACCGCAAGCATCACGGCCGCCCGTTCCAGGCGTTGTGCCTGTGGTCGGCCGAGGTGATCGACGAACTCGCCGCCGCTGGGCACCCGATCGGCCCCGGCAGCGCCGGCGAGAACCTCACGCTCTCGGGCATCGACTGGACCGCCCTGCGCCCAGGAGCGCGGCTGCGGGTCGGAACCGCGCTGGCTGAGCTGTCGTTTCCGGCCGTGCCCTGCGCGCAAGCAGGCCCGCTGGTTCACCGACGGCGACTTCCGCCGTATCGCCCACGAAAACAACCCGCAGTGGGTGCGCTGGTATGCCTGGGTGCGCGAGCCCGGCCGGGTGGGCCCCGGCGACGCAGTCGTCGTTCAGCCGTTAGGTCACATGCATTTCATGCGCAGTGATTGACCTTGGGGCCCTTCGCCGCTCAGATAAGCACCCATTCCGCTCGGCTGACCCCTCACGGCAGGGGTCGGGGCGGTGCAGCGCGGGAGCCCGCTCGGTGCGTGGGCTCCCACCTCCTATCCACCACACGAGACACAGAAAGGAGGTGAGAAGGTGACGAGCACAACAATCTCCAGCGGATCCGTCCGCCGGTGGCTGACCTACAGCCTGATGCTCGGCGTGTTGGTGTTGGTCTGGCTTATGTCCATGGCCCGCCCGGCGTCCGCAGCCCCAGGCATGGTCGTGACAGAGGAAAACGCCCGAGTGAAGAACTCGGGCACCGGCGTCGCGACCAGTGGGCAGAACACCACCGTCGGCAATTCGTCGAGGAACTTGGCGTCCAACGGTCAGCAGGCTGGCGCGCGGGGCAGTTGCGTATAACTCCGCAACAACCCGGAACACGTCAACCGGCTGGTCGTCGACGACCACAGGTTCGGCCAACGCTGTGGGCAATCAGTCCACGACCATCGGTCAACCAGTCGGTCAACGCCAATGGCTTCGACGGACTCGCGCTCATCCGCCAGAACTTCGACTCGGCCACAATGGCCGCGGCGAAGCGACTCAGCGGCTTGAACAACGGCACAGGGAACGCGTCGCTCAATTTTGCAAGTACCCGTCAGGGTGCTTTCACGAGCGGCTCGACTGCGACCAACAACGCGAGTACGACGAATGGTTCTGATGGCGTCGCAGTCATTTTGACGGGCGATGCCACAGCTACCGGCAACGCGGCGACAACTGCGGCAAGTCAGATTGCGAATGCGACCCCGGGCACAGCCCGTGGCGTAGCGCTCATTGATCAGACCGCCGCGGTCGGCACACGTGGGATCGGCGTAGCCGTTAGCGGAGGTAACTCCGCATTCGGTAACGCGTCGTCCAACACTGCCAGCGCCGTGCAGGGCGCGGTCTCCGCCCGAGGCCCGCCGGCCCCAGTGGCCAGCAACATGAGCGACGCCACCAACTCATCCAACGGCACGTCGCGACATCACAACTGGTGCAGCGACGGCGACCGGTAATAGCTCGACACCTCTATCACCCAAGAAGACACTGCGAGCACTGAGCTGCCGAACATCACAGATTCGTCATCGACCGTGAGCAACCGTGGGATCGCCAACGCGACCTCCGGCGCGAACCGCGCCGTGGGGAACTTCTCGAGTAGCACCGCTGGCAACAGCCAAGGTGCCACCGGGCGGCGGTCCGGCGATCAACTCGGGCACGGCCGAGAACAACAGCAAGGGCACCGCAGTCATCACGACCGGCGCGGCCGAGGCTCTGGGCAACCAGGCCGAGACCATCGACGCCGACGTGAGTCAATCGTGGGACCGCACTCGCTGTCTCCGGCAATAACCGTGCCGTAGGCAACGCCTCGGGCAACACTGCCGACAACGTCCAGTCAGCGTTCGGCGGCAGGGTAGCCAGCAACATGGCGGCGGTCACCAACAACAGCAACGGCACGGCGCAGATCACCACCGGCTCCGCTGACGCTCTCGGCAATGACGCCACGAGCGAAGGCGGCGGCACGGTGATCAACCGTGGCGATGCAAGCGCAGCCTCCGGCGCCAATGGCGCCGTAGGAAACTCGTCGGGCAACACGGCGTTGAACAGCCAGTTCGCTGCTGGCGGTACAGCGCTCAACTCGGCGGCAGTCACCAACCACAGCACCGGCACCGCGCTCATCGACACTGGCGCCGCCGATGCAATGGGTAACCGGGCGGTTACCACGATCAGTCAGGAGGATGAGGGGATCGATGATCTCGTCACGCCGATCGACCAGGACCATCGTGGTCATCAATCGGGGCAGTGCGCTCGCCGTAACCGGCGCCAATGAGGCCACTGGCAACGCCTCCGCGAACGACGCGGAGTCGACCCAGCGCGCCTTTGGGGCACGGGTTGCGGTCAACACGGCAACCACAACCAGCCACTCCGATGGCAACGCGAGCATCCGCACAGGGAGCGCGACCGCTGTCGGCAACATGGCGAGCGACGTTGTGGACCAGACCGCCACTGTCGATCCAGAAAGCAGTCCGTTCGCATTGGTCGATCAGACCTTCGCGATCAGAAACATCGGCGACGCAACCGCTTCGAGCGGTCGCAACGTCGGTACCGGCAACGGCTCAGCCAACCTTCGGTCTCAACCGCCAGTTGGCGGGCGCCGTGGCCGCCGTTCACAGCAACAATGCGCCATCGCAGAACAACAGCGACGGCGTGGTCGATATCGACACGGGTAGCGCCCACGCGGTGGGTAACACCACCAAGAACGGACGCAGCCCAAGCGTTGACCTCGACCGGGGCGGCGGCTTAGCCGTTCGCCAGCAGGCGCAAGGGGGTGGCCTCCGGGCCACCCCCTTCGTCACGCGCGCTCGTATGCTTCCTGCGGAGCAACGGAGGAGGTAGCCGTGCTTGACCTCGAAGATCGTCAGGAATCACGGAATAGCCAGGGCGACGCCATCGCCGGTGAGCTGGCCAGCGCCGCATCATCGCCGGTGGCCATCGGCGCCCTTCTGGTCGTGATCCTCGTCGGCCTGCTGCTGCTGCTGGCCACGTTCCTCACCAGCGGTGACTCCAAGCCCAACCGCGAGTCGCCGGTCCGGGCCGACCGACCGGCGGGCGCGCTGCTCGAGTCCTCGCCTTCGGACGCGTTCGCCGACGCGGGCTCCGCGGGCGTGACCGCCGCCGACGGCTCCACTACCGGTTCGTCCGACGCAGGCACGACCGACGGCCAGGACGGTGCGGGGAGCGACAGCGTCGCAACCTCGAACCGGGCGGGCAGCAGCGGGAGTGTCAGCGGCTCGCGCTCCACCGGGTCGTCGGGCGCCGGCCAGGGATCGTCGGCGACGCAGGGATCAACCGGCGGCAGCTCGTCCGGCAGGCACCGGCGGTCAAGCGATCAACGGCAACGGCGACGCCTCGCAGCGGAACGCCGGCTCGCAGAATTCGAATACCGGCGGGCAGAACAACACTGGCGGTCGGGTGGCGACGGGCGACGCCAACAGCACCGGCGGCGGCGGCCAGAGTCAGGGTGGCACCAGCGGCGGCGGTAGCAGCAGCGGTGGCAGCTCGAACGAGGCCAACGACCCCGGCCAAGCCCAGGACAGCGGCCGCAGCGTCGAGACCGGCCCAACGCCCTAGCCATAGCTACAGATCCGGGCCCCTGACCGCATATGGTGTCGCCCATGCGCCGGCCGTCCCTGGTCCTCGGAGCCGCTCTTGCCCTCGGGCTCACGGCCTTGTTCATGGCCTGGCCACCGTCGCCGTCGAGCGCGGTGGAGACCTGCGGACCCGCGGGTCAGAGCGCAGACGCCAAGGTCATCCTGAAGACCCTTCAGTTCCAGCCCTCCACGGTCAGCCTTCCCTGCGAAGGACATGAGCGTGTGCTGGGAACACCAGGACGGCCAGACCCCGCACTCGATCACGTTCAAGGACTCCACCGACCCGATCGACTATCCCGGCCCCAGTTGCTCGCCGACCAGCAACCCGGACGAGTGCTTCCAACAGGGTGACCAGGCGCTCACCGTCATATTCGACGACGGGTGGCAACTTCAACTACTCCTGCAAGATCCACGCGACGATGACGGGCGTGGTCAACGTGGCCGGCACGCCGGCACCCGGCCCCACAACCACCCGTGCGCCGTCGGCAACCACCTCGACCACCCGGAGCACCACCGGCACCACGGTCGGCACGTTGACCACCACCAGCGAGGTCACGACGACCACCGAAGCGGTCTCGACCACCGTGCAGTCGACCACCACCACGCTGGCTCTGACCACGCAGACCACCGCACCGGGCACGGCATTGAGCGCGCCTTCGGACGATGACGACGACGAACCCAGCGCATTGCTCCAAGCCGTCAGCGCGATCCTGCTCCTGGGCGCCATCGGTGGCCTGATACCGGCCTGGCGCCGGCTCACCTAGCTGTAATTCAGCGTGTGCTGGTCGGCACGAGCAGCACCGTGCACGGCGCGTGGTGCGAAACCGAGTTCGACACGCTGCCGAGGAGCCGGCGGGCGCCGTGCATGCTGCGGTTGCCCACGACGATCAGGTCGGCCTCCTTCCAGCGGGCGACGTCGAGGATGATGTCGGCGGCCGGGCCGACCCGGGCGTAGGCCTCGGCCTGAATGCCCTCGCTGGCCAGCGCCTGAACGTCGTGGTGGAGGTCTCGTTCGACGTCCTCCTGGCGTTCCGCCTCGTCGTGGTTACCGATCCGATAGGCCCGCACCAGGTACAACGCGGCGCCCGAGGAACGTGCCAGGCTCGCGGCGTGACGAATCGCCCGCGCCGCGGTCGGCGAGCCGTCGGTGCCGACCACGATCGTGCGGAACATCGGCGCGACAGTACCGACCTACGTCGGCGCTAGCGTCAGGCTTCAATGTCTGTGATCGGGCGCCGCCGCCGACCGCGGTGGCTGTGGCTGCTGATCATGGTCACCGCCATCGTGTTACTCGTCAACCTTGTTGTGTCGACGCGCTCCGACGAGCCCGGCCGTCGAGTGGCCGCGCTCGGCTACCTCGACCAAGTCCGCGCCCAGATCGAGCAGTCGAACCGGCAGGGCGCCGACGTAACCGACGTGCGCAACAAGGCCAGCACCCTCGGCCGAGCGGGCATCACCAAGCGGCTCGACCGGGTCGCACGCGATGCGAGCCGCACGCTCGCCGCGGCGCGGTCGGCCGATGCGCCCGGCGACCTCACTGATGCGCGGAGCTTGCTTCTCAGCACGCTGTATCTCCGGGCCCGGGGCACATCGCTGATGAAGGACGCGCTCGATTCGGCGTTGGGCAAGACATCGCCACAGGCGGCGATCGTCAAGATGGCCGACGTTGGTTCCGACCTCACCACCGCGGATCACACGTACGCGCGGTTCCTCACCGCAGTCAACGAACGCCAGAACGTGTCGGCCGTGAAGCGGTGCTGCCGCCGTCGCGATGGATCGAGGAGCCGTTCGCCTGGGACCCCGCCGCGCTCGGCGCGTTCATCACCGCGCTCCGGTCGAGCTCGGAGCTGGCCCCGATTCACGACACCACGGTCGTGCTGGTCACTACCGAGCCTGCCGCGGTTCGCAGTGAGGACGGGCGCATGGTTCTACCGCTGAGCAAGACGATCAAGATCCAGGCCATCGTCGCCAACGTCGGCAACGAGCCCGAGCAGGACCTCAAGGTCGAGGTGCTGCTGGTGCCGGGTGGCGACCGGGCCACGGCGCGCGACTTCGTCGACCTGGCGCCGGGTCAGCGGGCCACGATCACCCTCGGCGGTCTGGTGCCGATCGTCGATCAACCGGCGACGCTCACCGTGCGCATCGACGCGCCGACCGGTGACCCGACACCGGCGGACAACGAGAAGGCGATCCCGCTGATCGCTAGGCAGTAGCTAGCAGAGCAGCAGCTAGCCGGCTTCGTCGTCGGTGCCGTCATCGGGCGGATGGGCGGCGTGCCATGCCTCCTCGGCCCGTCGAGTCACTTCGCGCAACGGCAGCCCCATCCGGCCGGCGGCGCGGACAGCGTCGTCATGCTCGGCCTTGGCTCGTCCCGGGCTCACCTTGATGCGCACGGGGTAGCCGTCGATGTCGACTTCACCGATGGTTCGCGTTGCCGCCCAGCGTTCGAGACGCCACACCCGCACCCCGAGAGTGCCGGTCTCGCTGCTGAGGACCGCGGCGATGCTGTCTTGGAGCGCGGGATCGACCAGTGCGCTGATCGTGTAGGCGGGGCGACCCTTCTTCATCACGATCGGCGTCAGCCACGCATCCTGGGCGCCGTTCTCGAGAAGGACCGTGATCGCGTGGGCCATCGTCTCGCCCGTGGCGTCGTCGACGTTGGCTTCGAGAAGCACCAGGGACTGACCCGCATGCTGCGCCGCCGCGGCGGTGCCGATCACCACCTGGGTGACGTTGGGCAGGCCGTCGATCTCTGCCGTGCCAGCCCCGAATCCGGTTGCGGCAATCGTCATCGGCGGTAGCGGGCCGAAGCCCGAGCCGAGCGCGGCGAGCAACGCCGCACCGGTAGGCGTCGTGAGCTCGATGGGGAGCTCGCGTCCGTAGGTGGGTGCGCCGCGGAGGAGTTCGACAACCGCCGGTGCCGGGTTGGGCAGCACCCCGTGGGCGGTGCGCACCATGCCGGTGCCGGTCGCCACCGCGCTGGCGTGGATCTCATCGACGCCGAGGACCTCGAGCGCAGCGGCAGTGCCGACGATGTCGATGATCGCGTCGAGCCCGCCGACCTCGTGGAAGTGGACCTGCGCCGCGGGCCGGCGATGGCGCCGGCCTTCGACGTCGGCCAGGGCCGTGAACGCGGCCAGCGAACGCTCGCGCACGCGGTCCGGGAGCCGCGCCTCTTCGATGAGTCCGGCGATGTGCGAGAACGTGCGGACGACACCGTCGTCCTCGACCTGCACCTCGACGTGGGTCGCGGCCAGGCCCGCGCGGAATACCGGCTCGACCTCCAGCGCCCAGCTGTGGACCGGCAGCCGGTCGAGCATCGCGTGAACCTCGACCAGGTCGGCGCCGGCATCGAGCAGGCTGCCCAAGGCCATGTCGCCGGCGATGCCGGCGAAGCAGTGGAACCAGGCGAGCGTCTTCACCGGATTAGTCCGTCGTGCCGAAGGCGCGCTGGGGACAGAGGATCCGGGCGACCGCGCAGGCGGCGCCGAACCCGTTGTCGATTCCAACGACGGTGATCCCCGCCGCGCACGACGACAGCATCGCGAGGAGCGCGGTGACGCCCTCCAATGCCGCGCCATAACCAACGCTGGTCGGAACGGCGATCACCGGCGCGGCGGCGATGCCACCGACCAACGTCGGGAGCGCGCCTTCCATGCCGGCGACGACGACGATCGCGTCGGCCTCGTGCAGATCGTCGACCGAAGCCAGGAGGCGGTGAACACCGGCGACGCCGCAGTCGGCCAGCCGGTGCGCGGGGATGCCGAGTGCGTGGAGCGTGGCCACGCACTCGTCGGCGACCGGAAGGTCGGCGGTTCCCGCGGTGATCACCGGCACGCGTACGGGCCGCGGATCGGTTGGACGCCACACGATGGTCGTCGCAGTGCGGAGGCCGCCCGCGTTCTGCTCGAGCGCGGCCGCGGCCTGTTCGTCGCTGGCCCTGGTGAGGATCACCGGCCCGCCACCGGGTTCGGCGAGCAGCTCGGTGACCAACGCGGCGCACTGCGCTGCGGACTTGCCCGGCGCGTAGATGGCCTCGGGGAGCCCCTGGCGCAACGCGCGGTGGTGATCGACGCGGGCGAAACCCAGGTCGGCGAACGGCAGCCGGCGCAGGCGCGCGACCGCGTCGTCAGGCGTGACCGTGCCGTTCTGCACGTCGGCAAGGAGCTGGCGGAGCGTGGGTTCGTCCATGGCCTCGTCACTATCCTGCCCCTGGATGACCCGGGCGCGTACGGGGCGGTGGCGTCGGAGCCTCGAACACCTGCGCGGCGTCGCCGTGGCCCCCGGTCTGCGATGGCTCGAGATCGCCTGGTCGGGCTGCATTGTCGCCGACTACGCCGAGACCGTCGCACTGGCCGTCGTGGCCTATCGCGCCGGGGGCGTGGGCGCGGTCGGCGTCATGGGCATCGTGCGCGCCGCCCCGCGGCCCTTGCCGCGCCGGTGCTGGCCACGCTGGCCGAGCGCTGGCCGGGCGATCGTGTGCTCAAAGCTGTCTTGGCCGGTCGCGGGGCGCTGTTCGTCCTCCTCGGCGTCGCCGCCGCCGCTGACCACCTCACGTTCATCTATGTGACTGCCGCGTTGAACGCCCTCATCTACTCGGCGTACTGGCCCGCGCAGTCGGCGCTGCTGCCGAGGTTGACCGACTCGGCGGAGGACCTCGAGGCGGCGAATATCGTGGCCACGACGATCGAGAATGTGGGCACGCTGGTCGGCCCGGTCATTGCCGGCGTCCTCATCGGCACCGGTGGAGCAACGACGGTGTTCGTCGCCTGCGCCGGCGTATCGCTCGCCGCCGCCGCGGCGATGGCGCGGGTGGCAGGGGAGACCGGCGATGCCGCGCCGCCACTCCCTGCGAGAGCGCGGGCCGGTGTCGAGGCGGTAACCGTCGACCGTGTGCCGCGGTTGATCGTGGCGCTGTACCTGGCGGAGACGCTCGTCGTGGGCGCGCTTGGCGTGCTGATCGTCGTCATCGCCGAGGACATCGCCAACCTCGGCGAGAGCGGCGTGGGCTACCTCAACGGGGCCATCGGCGTCGGCGGCATCGCCGGTTCGATCGTCACTCTGGCGCTGGTCGGGCGGCGCCAGCTCGCCGCGCCGTTCGGCGCCTCGCTCGTTCTCGTCGGCGGCGCCCTGGCCGTCATCGCGCTCGTGAGTCACGCGCTGACCGATCGTCGGGCTCCTCGCGCTCGTCGGCATCGGCGAAGCCATCTCCGACGCCACCGCGCTGACTTTGCTGCAGCGCGTGGTGCGCGAACGGATCCTCGAGGAGGTCCTCGGGATCCTCGAGGGCCTCTGGTGGGCGGCCTTCGGCGTCGGAGCGGTGCTCGAGGCCGCGCTGATCGAGTTCGCGGGCGCCCGGGTCGCGATCGCGAGCACGGGTGCGTTCGCCGCACTGGTCGCCGTGCTCGCCTTTGGCGCGTTGCGGGCGATCGACCGGCTGAATCAGGTCCCTGACGAGGAGCTCAAGGCGATTCTCGCGGTGCCGCTGTTCGAGCGGCAGCACCCGTCGGTCCGCGAGCGGCTGGCGTCGGACCTCCGGCGCGTGGACATCGAGCCGGGCCAGGTCGTGGCCCGCGCCGGCGACCGACCGGAAGCGCTCTACATCGTGTGTCACGGGACGGTGCAAGCGGGCGACGTGGAATTGCAGCCCGGCGACTACTTCGGCGATGGCCCGCTGTTGACCGCGTCGCCGGTTCCGGTGAGTCTCCAAGCCGTGACCGCCGGCCGGCTGTACGCACTTGATCACGACGACTTCCTCGACGGCATGACCCAGCACGGCCGCAGGGCGCGCCGGCACCAGCTCCTCAGAGCACGTCACTGGCATCGTCGCGGCAAGTGACCAATCCAGGGCTTCTGTTTCGCGGGGTCGACCCCACCAGCGCAGTCGCTGTTCGCGACGGCCGGATTCTGGCCACCGGCCATGACGCGCTCACCTACCAGCCGAGCGAGATCGTCGATACGGGTTCGGGCGAGTTGATCCCGGCGTTCCGTGATGGGCACGTCCATCCGGTGTGGGGCGGGCTTTCCCTGCGCGGTCTGCATCTCGACGACGCGACCACCGTCGACGAGATCACCGACCGCGTGGCGCGCTTCAGTGCCGAGCAGGCCGGCACCGGCTGGATCATCGGCAGCGGCTACGACCCTTCGCTGTTACCGGATGGATTGGGGCTGGCCGCCGTACTCGACCGCGTCGAGTCCGGGCGACCGGTCCTGCTGTGGGCCAGCGACCACCACTCGGCTTGGGTCAACTCGGCCGCCCTGCAACGGGCCGGGATCACGACGTCAACGCCTGACCCCCAGCGCGGGCGCATCTGCCGCGACGAGAAGGGCGCGCCTACGGGCGCGCTGCTCGAGGAGCCGGCAAGAACCGTTGCGGCATTGGCGCCGCCACCGACGAGGGACAATCTCGAGGGCGCGCTCCGGACCGCGATGGCGCGTTTTGCCGCGAGCGGGCTCACCTTCGTGCAGGACGCGTCGTGCCTGCCTGGGGATCTCGATGTCTACCGAGCGGTCGCCGACGCCGCCGGGCTGCCGTGCCGAGCGAACATCGCGTTGCGAGTCGACCCGGATCGCTGGCGCGAGCAGGTCGAGGAGTTCGTGGCTACGCGGCACGAGGCGGAATCGGTGCGCGACGTCTCGGCGACGACGGTCAAGTTCTTCGCCGACGGCATCATCGAGTCCGGCACCGGCGCGCTGCTCGACCCGTACACCGATGATCACACCTCATGCGGCATCGCCAACTGGGCGGCAGCGGAGCTCGACGCCGCGATTGCCGCGTTCGATGCCCGTGGCTTCCAGGTGCATATTCATGCAATCGGCGACGCTGCGGTCCGCCAGGCCCTCGATGCCATCGAAGCGCTGGGAGCGGTCGGCCAGCCGCGCGATCGCCGGCCGGTGATCGCCCATACGCAGCTGGTCCACCCGGACGACATCGTCCGGTTCGCTGCTCTCGGCGTGATCGCCAACTTCGAGCCGCTCTGGGCGCAACGCGACGCGGTGGTCGTCGATCTCACCGAACCGCGTCTCGGTCCGGTCCGCAGTACCTGGCAGTACCCGATTGGTGGTCTTGCCAGGACGGGCGCGCACGTGAGTTTCGGGAGTGACTGGCCGGTGTCGTCAGTGCGCCCGCTCGACGGGTTGGCAATCGCGGTTGCTCGCGACTGGCTTCCCGAGCATCGGATCGCGCTGGACGAGGCGATTCGTGCTTACACCCAGGGCG
The DNA here is from genome assembly GCA_963742585.1 of uncultured Actinomycetes bacterium. Lineage (GTDB taxonomy): Bacteria > Actinomycetota > Acidimicrobiia > Acidimicrobiales > JACDEA01 > JACDEA01. The sequence continues at coordinate 357,549 of CAVUMI010000006.1, read as the reverse complement.
TGGCCTATCAAGTCTTCGAGGAGCAGGACGTGGGCGCGATCGCGCCGGGCCAGCGCGCCGATCTCTGCCTGCTGTCGGCCCCGGTGGCGTCGGTGTCGCCCGATGAACTGCCGGGTCTCGACGTGCTGGGCACATGGCGCGACGGTATTGAAACGTTCCGCAAATAGGCCCCTCACTATCCTGCCTTTAATGTCTTCGGCGCGCCTCCGGCACGACGGTTCGCAGATCGCGTTCTTGGGGCCACCCGGTACCTTCACCGAGGAGGCACTGCTCGGGCAGGCCGACTTGGCGACCGCCGATCTCGTGCCGATGCGATCGATGCCCGACGTGCTGGCCGCCGCCCAGGCCGGTGAAGTCGACTTCGGCTTCGTCCCGATCGAGAACGCCATCGAGGGCACGGTCAACCTCACGCTCGACGCGCTGGTGTTCGAGCACGAGCTGCTCATCCAGCGCGAGGTGGTCAGCCGCATCAAGCTCAACCTCCTCGCGCCGCCGGGCACGCAGCTGTCCGATGTGCGCCGGGTTGTTTCAATCCCGCACGCCACTGCCCAGTGTCGGGCGTTCTTCGCCCGCGACCTGCCCGGCGTCGAGCTGGAGGCGGCCAACTCCACTGCGGAGGCCGCGCAGGCCGTTGGCGAGCACAAGCCGCCGGGCAGCGCGGCGGTGGGCACAGCGCTGGCCGCCAAGCTCTACGGGCTCGACATCCTGGCCGAGGACATCGAGGACCACCCCGACAACTCGACCCGCTTCGTGCTGGTGCGGCCGGGGCGGGTCCCGCCGTCGACCGGCCACGACAAGACGAGCATCGTGTGCTTCCAGAAGACCGACCAGCCGGGCAGCCTGCACGGCATCCTCGGCCAGTTCACGGCGCGCAACATCAACCTCACCAAGCTCGAGTCCCGCCCGACCAAGCAAGGGCTGGGTGATTACTGCTTCATCATCGATCTCGAGGGTCACGTCGCCGACGAGATCGTCGCCGACTGCCTCCGCGACCTCCACGCCCAGCTTGCCGGCGTGAAGTTCCTCGGCTCCTACCCCGCGGCCGGCGAGCAGGGCCCCGCCATCCGCCGCGAGGCAGTCGAGTCCTGGAAAGCCGCCGACGTCTGGATAAGCAGCCTCCGCGGCCTCGTCTCCGACTAACCGCCGCTCTCCACCCCGACGTGTCGGTGGAATTGGCGGTTTCCGTAGACAAATCCACCGACACGTCGGCCTATACGGTGGGGGACGGAGGGGTGGCCGAGCGGCCGAAGGCGCCCGCCTTGAAAGCGGGTGGGTGAAAGCCCCGCGGGTTCGAATCCCGCCCCCTCCGCTCTATGCCATGCTGGCTCGCTCAACCTGGAGAGGTGCGAGAGCGGCCGAATCGGACGCACTGCTAATGCGTTGACCTTCACAAGGGGTCCGAGGGTTCAAATCCCTCCCTCTCCGCGCATCACAAATTGGTCTAAGACAGCGGTCCACGTCATTCTGGAGAGCGATGAGCCAGGTCGAACTCAAGCCGACTGTCGCCGAGGTCGACCCCGCGGCGCGCGTCTTCAGCGTGTCGATCTTCATCTCGGCGGTGCGGTGCCTGTTGACCTACGTCATCTTTCCGTGGGTGCTCCCAGCCCTCGGCGTGGCCGGCGGCGTCGGCCCGGGCATCGGGCTGACAGTCGGGCTGGTGGCCATCGCATCGAACGTGGCCAGCATCCGGCGGTTCTGGGTATCCCGCCACCGCTGGCGCTGGCCGATCACCGTGATCAACAGCGGCGTCATCGTGCTGGTCACGATCCTCGTTCTGAACGACCTTTCCGACCTTCTCGCGTGAGCGCAGGCCCCGTCCGCCGCACCGCGTGGACGGGCCTCGGACTTTTCGCGGTAGCACTCGGCGCGCTCGGCATCGTGGTGCCCGGGTTACCGACCACCGTCTTCTTCATCGTCGCCGCGTGGTGCTTCTCACGCTCGAGCCCGCGCTTGGAGCAATGGGTGCTCAACCTGCCGCGGATCGGACCGATGGTTCGCGACTACCGCGCCGGCCTCGGCATGCGCCGCCGGGCCAAGGTCTTCGCGATCGCGACGATCGCGGTATTCGTGACCCTCGCAGTGATGGTGGCGATCGACAGCTCCGTCTTACGCGCCGTCGTGTCGGCTGCGGGCCTCGCCGGCGTTGCATTCATCGCGTTCCGCGTGCCGACGCGCGAGCGCGTTCTGGCCGATAGCTCGCGCTAGCGGCAGCCGAACGCTTCGAGGCCGTTGACCGAACTCGACGGCGGCGGCGCGGCCCGCCACGACGGTTGAGCGCCGAGGCGAAGCTCGAGCCGCTGCCCGGAATCGGCGCGGAACCAGCTCTGGCGGAGCGACCGGCCGTTGAGCCGTGCGCCTTCGACGTAACGACCGCGGCCGCGGGTGACGACTGTCGTACCGTCCGCCAGTCGGACCTGATCGAACACCGGCTTCCCGATCACGAACAACGGCGCGCCCGGCGTGAACGGACTGAACCCGATCGCGCTCCACACGTGCCAGGCCGAGAGCGAACCGAGATCGTCGTTGCCGGGCAGACCGTCGGGTGTCGGTCGGTACAGCGACCGCACCTGCGCTAGCTCACGGCCGACCAACGCCGGCCGGCCGGTGACCGCATGGAAGAACGGCGCCTGGAGGTCGTGCTCGTTGCCCGGCGCGAACTGATTGGTGCGGTAGACCAGCCCGAACAACGTCGCCCGGTTCTGGACCTCCGGCGGTAAGCGGAAGAAGGTGTCGAGCCGGCGGCGGGCGACATCGCCGCCGCCCATCGCCTCGACCAGCCCGTGCCCGTCGAACGGGACGAGCCAGGAGTACTGCCACGAGTTGCCTTCCTGGAAGCCGACATCGGCGGTGGGGTCGAACGGATCGAGCCAACTGCCGTCGGCGTTGCGCGGGCGGATCCACCCGGTGGCTGGGTCGAGCAGGTTGCGCCAGCGACGCGCTCGCTGCGAGTGCTGACGTTGCGGCGGCGCGGTCACCTAGCCGGTCGGCCACCAGCGCCAGGGCGAAGTCGGCCACGCCGTACTCGAGCGTGGTCCCCGCGCCGCTGCCGAACCGGTCGACGGGTAGGTAGCCCAGGGCGGCCAGCTCGGCGGGGCGGCGTCGGGTGAGGTCGATCATGGCGGCGTAGAGGTCGCGCGACACGCGGGTCGTCCGTCGCGAAGATCCCGCGGCACACGCCGTCGACGATCATCGGAATGGCCGGATCGCCGCTCATGTGGCTGGCGTCGAAGCTGTGCTCCCCCCAGCGCGGGAGCTTGCCACCCAGGCGGGCCGCGTTGAGTAGCGACAAGAGCATGTCGCGGTAGCGCTCGGGTTGGAGCGTGGCCAGCAGCTGGTTCTGGGCCTTGTAGGTGTCCCACGACGAGAAGTTGGCGTAGTGGGTGTGATCGACGGCGACGTGCGGCTTGCCGTCCATCCCGAGGTAGCGCCGATCGACGTCCATCTCGACGTTCGGGTGCTGATACGCGTGGTAGAGCGCGGTGTAGAACGCGCGGCGCTCGGCGTTGGATCCGCCCCGCACCTGTACGGTCGCCAACTCACGGTTCCATGCGTCCCGCGCCGCCTGCGCCATCGCGTTGAAGTTCCACCTCGGCACCTCGGCGTCGAGGTTGCGCCGGGCGCCGGCGATGTCGACGAACGACACCGCAGCTTTCATCGTGACGCGTGCGCTGGCTCATCGCGTCGAACTGCACCCAGTTCGGTCCCGTCGCGGTGAACGGCCGGTCGAAGCGGGCGACGAAGTGCACCGCGTACCGGCCCCGTGCGGTGCCCTCGATCTCCGCCGGGCCGGTGACGCGCATCTCGCCGGCGTGCACGCCTTCAGCGCTGCGGGCCACGTCGACGAACACCGTGGCCTGTGGCACCGGCGGGAACGTGTACCGCTGCATGGCGGCACGCGTCGATGCGGTCAGGTCGACGCCTATGGCGCCCTTGTGCAGCCGGACCCGGTAGCGCCCTGCCGAGGCGCGCTCGGTGACGTGGTCATAAGTCGACCCGTAGACGTTGGGGTCGGTCCCGGGTGTTGGCGCCGGGCCGATCATCGGCATGAACGGGATGTCGCCGCCCTTGGGAACGCCTGGCCCGTTGAGGTGCACGAGGCTGAAGCCGCGGATCACCGGGTCGGTCCACGCGTAGCCCGTATATGCGAAGGGGCCGGTGGTGTCCGGTGAGTTCTGGACCATCCCGAAGGGCACAGCCGCGCCGGGCACGGTGAAACCCACGGGGATCGTGCCGATCATCGGGTCGACATAGGCCGCCAGGTCCTCGCCCGCGGCGGCCTGCGCCGCGGGCGCGGGCACGACCAACGTGGCCGCCAAAGCGACGAGCACGAGGAACCCCCAGCGAACCTTCACATGAGAAGGTTCGCCACCAAGAGCCGCGGTCCCTCGTTCAGCCCGACTAGGGCGGCCCGCGCCACGCCCATGCTCCGGGCCCGCCCTCGAGGCGGTGGCCGCCGTAGGTGATGAGGTCGTGGTCGAAGGAACACAGCGTGGCCAGGTTCCAGTAGGCGGTGGGGCCGGCCTTGGCGTAGTCGATGCAGTAGTGATGGACCTGCAGGCGATGGGCCGATGAACACCCCGGACGAACACAGCGATAGCCGTCGCGCTCGAAGATGGCGGTATCGAGGGTCGCCGGCCGATGCCGGCCGGGATGGGCCACTAATGAGACATCGACGCCGTTGGTGGCCAGCACCTTGACGAACGCGCCGGCCAGGATGGCCCCGATGGCCTCCTGTACCGGGACCGGCCCGGTGCTGGTCTCGCAGCTGCCGTCCTCGTCGCGCAGGACCGCCTCATCGACGCGGATCACCACGGTGGTATCGACGCTTGCCCCACCCCCGGTGACCAGGTTCAGCAGCGCATCGGCCCGGTAGGCCTCGGCTGACTCACGGCGGCCCTCGGCATGGGCGGCCTTGAAGACCTTCTCGGCCTCCGCGGCGAGCGCGGCGTCGAACCGGGCGCCGGCCATCGCGGTATTGCGGCCCGAGTAGCAGTAGCCACCTTCTGAATCGGTCCAGCTGCGGTGGTGGCGCTCCTTGTGGATGCGGGCGTGGCGGGCCGCCTCGTCATCGACCGATCGGGCCTGGGCCTTCTCCTTGGCGCAGGTGCCCTTGAGCCCCTTGAAGCTCTCCTTCTTGGCCGCGCCCAGGAGTCGCTCCTCGTTCTCCGGGTTCGCGGCGGGACCGATCTCATTGATCTGGCTCCCTGAGAGCTCGCCCTTGCGCAGCGCCTCTGAAGTCTTGGGCAGGTCCTCGAGCTTGGCCGAGGTCTCCAAGGTGTCCTTGGCCGCGCCGTAGCTGGTCCCGGTCTTCTGGGCCAACCACTCCTCCGGTGAGCGGTGACCGCCCCGGGTCCACTCCGCGCCATCCGCGGCGCGATCAGCGACGAGGGTTCTGCCGGCCACGGCGCGCTTCTCGATGGCGGTGAATTCGTCGAGCAGCTTCACTGCGTCGGCGGGATGCAGCGCGGCGGGATCGAGCGCGACGAGGACTTCGTCGAGTTCGCCGATCAACCGCTCAAGCGTTGCGAGCACTGCATCCTCCGGATTCGGAGGGGACTGTCATAGGGGGAAGTAGTCACCCGATAGCTGCTGACCCCACTATATCGAACAGGTGTTCGGTCTGTCAACTCAAGAGAGAAGAGAGAGAAATCTCAAAGGACGCCTACGTTCTCGGCATGGTTGACGACGATCCGCGGACCGCTCTCATGCGGGGCGTCGCTCTGCACGCGCACCTCGGCTTGCGCATTGTCCAGCTGGATCCAGGCGCCGCCGTCATCGAGATGCCGGTGCTGCCGCCAGCCCTGAACGGGTCCGGTAACTTGCACGGCGGAGCGATCGCCACGCTGGTTGACGTCGCGTGCGGCATGTCGGCAGGTACGGCCTCGGGCTTCGATCGAGTGAACCAGACCCTGGTCACCGCCGACATGCACATTCGCTACCTCGGACGACCGAAGACCAGCGCGGTACGCGGTGAGGGGCGAGTGGTGCGCGTGGGCCGTCAGTTGGTCGTCGTTGAGGGACGCGTGGTCGACACCGCCGACAATGTCATCGCCGCAGCCGACGCCGCGTTCATGCTCGTCGACCTCCGCAAGCCTCTGGCTGCAGCCGACCGGGTCGATCCGCAAGCTCTCGATCTCTAGCTCAGCGGCACGCCCTCCGCCGGCGGGCTTAGGAGGTCATGCCGCCGAGGCCGACCAGGCCCCGCGCCAGTTCGATCTCGCCCATGTGGCGTAGGCCGTGCTGGTAGATCCAGCACTCGGCGGCGTCGAGCAGCGTGATGCCTTCGGGTCCGGCGACGCGGGCGCTGTAGGTGCTGGCGATCTGCGGCGGGAACGGGCGGGTGATGACGACGCGTGTCAGCTCGGCGGGGTCCAGCGCGTCGAGCCAGGCTTCGGTGCGGGCGAACACCGCCCGCAAGTACGTCTTGAATTCGACGTAGTCGCCGATGCGCTGCAGCACCATCTCGTCGACCGTGCGGTGCTTGCCGTGGTCGGCCACGCTCATGTTCACGCGCGTCTGCCACTCGTCGTTCCAGATCGGTGGCGTGCCGGTCATCATCATGAACGACACATCGATCATGTTCACGATGTGGAAGAGCGAGAACGCGATGGGCAGCACGCCCTCCCGCTCGAAGTGATTGACGTGCTCGAGCTCCATCGATTCGATGGCCTGCTCGTAGAGGGAGTGCATTGCCCGCATCCGCCGTTGCAGGGAATCGAGGACCAGCGAGTTCTCGACGATCGTCACAAGCGCACCCTACGACGTAGGTTGAAAGTGTGAGGTCTGGGGACGGGTTCGTGATCGCCGGCGACGGTCAGCCCCGCTGGGGCCGGTTCGGTGCGGCCGGTGTGTTGGTGCGCCATGTCGACGGCGACGACCACTGGTACTTCATCGCCCGCCGGTCCGAATACACGCACCGTGGCGGCACCTGGGCCATCCCCGGCGGCGCGCTCGACGAGGGCGAGGGACCTCTCGACGGCGCGCTGCGCGAGTTCGCCGAGGAGATCGGGCACGAGCTGGCGGACTACACGGTGGCGCACGTGCACGAGGGCGACCACGGGGGTTGGTCCTACTGGACGATCGTCGTCGACGTGACCGAGCGGTTCCCGCTTCCCGCGTCGCTCCACTGGGAGACCGCGGATGTCCGCTGGATCTCCCGCAACGACCTGCACCAGCTCGAGCTTTTCGACGCCTTCGCGGCGACGTTGGCCGAACTGGGGCTGGCCTAGTCAGCTGAGCGAAACGCTGGCGACAGCGCCGGCGAGACCGAGCGCCACACCGTCATCCCACCAGCGATTGGCCGATTCCCCGCGCCGGCGCGTAGCTCGGCCTGGATGACCGCCGGATCGGTAAGGCCATCGCCGCTGTTTGCCGCGCCGGCTAGGTCAAGGGTGACGGAGGCAGCCGCGGCGAGGCTCAGCGCCTCCTGAAAGCGGCCGAGCTGTCCGAGCGCGGCGGCCAGCCGAATCGCCGCGTCGGCCCCAGCCACGGGGTGGTCGCTGTGCACCAGGTGCGACGCGGCCTCGTGCAGCAGCGAGACGGCGTCAGCGGCGTTGCCGCGGGCGAGTTCAACCTCGCCGCGCGCGCCGACGAGTCGCGCGGTGAGCTCCGGTGTGGCCTCGTCGCCCACCTCGGCCGCGGCCTCGGCCAGCATCGCTTCGGCCACCTCCGGGCGTCCGTCAGCCAGGTCGATCCGGGCCAGCAGCCGCAGGGCGCGCGCCGTTCGTTCGCGGTAGTTCGTGTGGCGCGCCACCTCGATGCTCGCCTGGAGCGCGGCCCGGGCGGTTACCCGATCGCCGTCCAACAGCGCCAGCTCGGCCCGGAGGCGCTCCGCATCGGCCAGCTCGCGGCTCCGGCTGCCGAGTTCGGCGATGGCGCGTTGCGCGCGCTCGAGGTGAGCACGCGCCGACCCGACTTGGCCCTGGAGGCGGTCGACCGCGCCGAGCAGGAGGTGGATGCGGGGGGTGAGGTTGCTGCCGTCGACCTCGCGCGTCACGATCGGGAGCGCCTCTTCCAAATAGGCGCGGGCGGCAACGATGTCGCCTCGCGCCAACGCCGCGTCGCCGAGGAACGCCAAGGCGCGGGCGGTGTTGACGCGATCATGCACCTCCCGGGACACCTCAAGGGCCTCGGTGAACAGCGCCAGCGCTTCGTCGGCGCGTCCCTCGTTCAGCAGGCCGACCCCGATCACGGGCAGGCAGCGCGACAGGACGTAGGTCGCGCCGTTCGTGCGGGCGAGCTGGGTCGCTTTCTCGAGATAGACGCGCGCGGTTTCGCGGTCGCCGCCCAGCGCGCCGATCGTCCCCACGAAGTAGTGCAAACCGGCCTGCATGGATGGATTGGCGTAGACCTCGGCCAGGGCCAAGGACTTCTGTAGATGTTCCATCCCCGTATCGATATCGCCGCTCAGCCCGATGGCGACACCCAACAGGCATTGCGACCATCCGCAGTGGAGGTGCTCGCCTAGCTCCTCGCCCAGCCGCAAGCTTTCCTCGAGTGCCGGGGTGGCGGTGGGCAGATCGAGTTGCGCCACGGCCAGCACACCAAGCGCCAGAAGCACGCGTGCCCGCAACAGCGAGTCGACTTCGTCGAGACGGCCAACGACTGCGTCTGCCCACCGGCGACCTTCACCGTGGTGGGCGCGCAACCAGTACCAGAGCCCGAGATCTGCGATGAGCGACGCGGCGTCAGCCGCGCCATCGGGGTCGTCGAGCGCGGACTCGAACGCGGCGCGGATATGCGGCCACTCCTGTTCGAACCGGTCGTGCCAGCGCGGGCCCTTCGCACCCATGTGCTCCGGTTCACCCTCGCGGGCCAGGGCCAAGACCCAGCGTCGCAGGCTGCGTTGGGTGTCGAGAAGGTCGGCGCCCTCGCCGAGCCGTTCGAGTGCGTACTGGCGGATCGTTTCCAGCATTCGGTACCGGGGCGCGCCCGACGAATCGTCCAGCAAGAGCAGGGATCGATGCACGAGGCCGCCAAGAAGATCGAGCACGTCGAACTCGTCCACCGCACCGCGCGCACCTACCGCTTCGGCGGCCTCCAAGGGGAAGCTGCCGCTGAGCACCGCAAGCCGGGCCAGCAGAACCTTCGACGAGTGATCGAGCAGCTCGTAGCTCCAGTCGACGGTCGCGCGCAATGTCTGCTGTCGCGGCATGGCCGTGCGACTGCCTCCGGTGAGCAGGCGAAATCGGTCGTCGAGGCGCGCGTCGAGTTGGGCCAGTCCCATCACGCGAACGCGCGAGGCCGCCAGCTCGATGGCTAGCGGGATGCCGTCGAGGCGCCGGCAGACGCGGACGACGGCCTCCGGGTCGATCTGCGCCGGATCGAGGTCAGGACGGGCGAGCCGGGCGCGATCGAGAAACAGCCGCGTCGACTCATGCTTCACGAGGAGGTCCGTGGTTGCCGGCTCGTCCTCCGGTGGCAGATCGAGCGGCGCGATCTGCCACACCCGCTCGCCCTCCACGCCGAGGGGCTCCCTGCTCGTGGCCAGCACGTGTACCTGGGGGCAGGACGTCGCCAACCGCATCGCCAGGTCGGCCGCCGCGGCGATGACGTGTTCGCAGTTGTCGAGGACGAGCAGCAATCTGGTGTGCCGCAGACGCTCGACCAAGGTGGGTACCGGGTCACGCAGTGCATCGTCGGCCACGCCGAGCGCCATTCCCACCGTGCGGGCCACGTCGCCCTCGCCGGCGACCTGAGCCAGCTCGGCCACCCACACGCCGTCATCGAAGCGACCGAGCATGGCCGCGCCCACTTGAAGGGTGAGGCGCGTCTTGCCACAACCGCCGGGCCCGACCACGGTGACGAGCCGGTCCTGTTCCAACAGACGTTGGAGGTCGGCCATCTCGCCCTCGCGCCCCACGAATGTCGTCAACTGCTCGGGCAGGTTGTGGGGGATCGCCGACAGCGTGCGGGGCTGTGCGAACTCGCTCGTCAGGGCGGCGTGGCACAGCTGATGCAGGCGCATCGGGCGGTCGAGGTCCTTCAACCGATGCACGCCGAGGTCGCGCCACGACGCCCCGGCGGGTGCGCCGGCCGCCGCCACTGTCTCGGCCGAGGCGATGACCTGCCCCCCGTGTGCAGCCGAGGAGATGCGCGCCGCTTCGTGGACGGTGAGGCCCCAGTAGTCGTTGCCTTCGAGATGGGCCATCCCGGTATGGATGCCGATGCGCACGCGCACGGGCGCGTCGGCAGGCCAGTCGCGCGCGGCCAGGCCCTGCTGTGCCGAGAGCGCGCAACGCACCGCCGCGTGGGCCGTAGCGAAGACCACGAAGAAGGAGTCGCCTTCGGTCAGGACCTCCTGGCCTTCGGCGTCAGCGATAGCGGCGCGCATGACCATCCGATGGTCCTCGAGGATTGGCCCGTACCGGTCACCCAGACGCTGCAGCAGCCGCGTCGAGCCTTCGATATCGGAGAACAGGAACGTCACCGTCCCCGTCGGCCATGCCATACGAGGGGAATCCTCGCACTACGGCCGCCGGTGGTCCGGGAAGCTGTTCGTTAGAGCGCCTGGTTAGGGTCTGGCGCGACGATCATCCACGGCGTGCCGAACTGGTCGACGCACATGCCGAACGCGGCAGAGAAGAAGGTCGGCTCGAGTGCCTGCGTTACGGTGCCGCCCTTGCTGAGCGCGTCGAACACGCGGCTTGCGTCGTTCACGTCGGCGGCGTCGTAGCTGACCATGATCCCCTGGACGGGACCGAAGTTGTCGCTGGTCGGGTCGTCCGATCCCATCAGGACGTCGTCGCCCTTGACGAGAGCGGCGTGAATGATCACGTCGGCCAGCTCCGGCGGCGGCGGATCCTGGCCCGGGACGTCCTTCATCGCCATGAGCGTGAGTTCACCTCCGAGAACCTCCTGATAGCGCGTGAACGCCTCTTTGCAGTTGCGGCCGAAGAACAGGTACGGGCGATAGGCCATTCGATCCTCCTCGAGTCAGCGTCGAGCTTGTCGCAGATTGGACGTCAGCCCACTCGCGAACTCATCGCTCCCGTCGGCGGACGCCGCACTACGCCGACGCGCGCTCGATTAGGTAGTGGCGCGGGACGGGCATCGGTTCCGCGAACCCGTTGCATCGGAGCGATGTCTATCGCCCGCATTGAGTCACATGCCCGGGTGCGGATGCAGGCTCCGGTGCAGCGATGGCGCCGCTGGGCGGTCTCGGTCCGGCAACTACAGTGAGCCGCTCGTAGCTCAACGGATAGAGCATCTGACTACGGATTCGAGCGCCCCTGAGCGATGTGCTGTGACGCCGGAGGGCATGATCGGCTGAGCGTCAGCGGCCGAATCAGATGCTGCAATCGATCGGTCCGTCGGCATTGTGCGTGGCGCGATCGCCCTCGTGCTTGTACATCGGTTGACAGAGATGCCGTACCGCTGCATCGTGCACACGGAGTGGAGCGGTGCTGTGCGCCGGTCCTGACGCTGGGGAGAGCGACTGATCATGGACAGCAACACGGTGCTTCGCAATGTCGGGCAGGACGTCGAAGCCATGTTCGCGAGCGGGGACAACGCGTTCGTCCGCATCGACGACGACGGTTGGCTTGGCTTGTCTGGCGAGAAGGACTGTGCCGACCTCAACATGGCCGCCGTATTCGCATCGGCCACCGATGCGCTGCTCGCGGATTACGTCGGCGGAATCCGCGGTCAGCGATTTGCAAGCGATCCTGATCGTTGAGCCGGGCTCGCCGGACCTCGATCGCGCCGCCGCTGATCTTGGCTTGACGCTCGCGGGGCAAGTTCCCGTGATGGCTTGGAACGGCAAGCCGGCCCCGGTCGTCGGCACCCGGTACAAGGTGCACCTGGGTGACGAGAGCGACCTGCCGAGCGCTCTGTCGCTCGCGTCGCAGGCGTTTTCGATCGACTTGGAAAAGGTCCATCGTGCGATCCCTCCGTCCGTGCTCGCGGCGTGGCCTGGATGTGTGGCTCGCCGAGGACGAGACCGGGCCGGTGGGCTGCGGCATATTTGTCCCACGCGGCGACCATGTCGGCATCTACACGATGTCGACGCCCGAGGTGCATCAGCGGCGTGGCATCGGCCGAGCGGTCCTCGAGGCGGGGATGGCGCATTATCTCGAGAGAGGCGCGACCACCTTCACACTTGAAGCGACCGAGGCGGGCTTCCACCTTTACGAACAGGTCGGCTTCGAGGTCGTCGGCATGCCGAGCGTGTACGTGATCGGGATATCGACGCAGTTCAGCTAAGTCCGACAGCGGACTGAGACCCGGAGCGGCCGCGTGAACTGACACCGGAAAACGTGGCCTATGGCCCACGTTTCCGGTGTCAGTTCGGCAACTACACTGAGCCGCTCACCCAGCGCTCGTAGCTCAACGGATAGAGCATCTGACTACGGATCAGAAGGTTGGGGGTTCGATTCCCTCCGAGCGCGCTAACGGCTGACCAGCGGTCTCACCCGTTTCATCCGCGTGACCTGCGACTACGGCGGTCCACCTGCCTCCTTTCGTTGTGTCCAGTTGTGTCCATGCGTGTTCACGAACGTGGGGGAAAGCAGGGGGAAACGTGTTCCCGAGGTCGCCGTGGGGGAAATCTGGGGGAACCCTTGCTGCGTTTTCGATTCCTTGAGGGCGAATGTGACCTCAACATCGATGGCCACGAGCGCCACATCACCGCGGGCGGCATGTGGATGACCTCGCGCGGCGTGCCGCACACGTTCACCGGAACGCCAGCGAGCCAGCAGGCGCCGATGCGGGACCCGTCGACTTCGACCGCATCAAAGCGGTCGCCGCCGAAACCGGCCAAACCAAGGTTCTCGGACCACCCCTCTTCGCGCAGACCTGATCACCCCGTGACACCGGGACCGTCCGTCGGCGGAGCCGGGCCCGCCGGACTCGCCCCGTGCCCAGCTATTCGTTCCTAAGCCCCGTTGGTCGCGCCGAGTGCGTCGGCCAGCTCGACTCTCGATGTGATGTGGAGCTTGCGGTAGGCGCTGGTCAGGTGCTTCTCGACGGTGGACTTGGTGAGGAACAGCGCCTGGGCGACCGCGTTGTTGGACGGCTCGGCCGCCGCGATGGCCGCCACCCGGCGCTCGGCCGGCGTGAGCGCGCCCACCCCGGTGATCCGCATGCGCCGCGGCCGTGCGCGTCGGGCTCGTTCACACGCGCCTCACATGTCGAACGACGCCTGTCAGCGCTGCGCGGCGGCGCGGATCTGGGGGTTGAGCCAGGGCGCGAACCAACTGCACGCACCCGGGGCGTAGTGCACGCCGTCCTTGCGCATGCGCACACCGCGAACGGTCGCCGCGTACCGGCCGCCAGGATTCGTGTAGCCACCCAGGTCGACGACGATGGTGCCCGGGTGGCGGCCGGCGGCCTCACGGAGCAACTGGTTGAACCGGTTGACGCGTTTGGGATCGTTCTCGGGATAGGGGCTGCCGTTGGGCGCCCGTCCCGTGTCGTAGTACGGCGCGGTCAGCAGTACCACCCGCGCGCCGGTGCTACTTGCGATCTGAATCGCCCGGTCAAGTCCCTTCGTGATCGCGGCTGAAAGCGGCGCGTCGAAGATGGTCCGCCATTCGCCGTCGACCTTGGTATCGAGCACCTCGTGACGGCCGAGCTGGATCACCGCGACGTTCGCCTTGGCACTCTGGACGCGCGACGTCCATGTCGACTCCCAGGCAAGACACGGGAGTGCGGGGTAGTGCTCGACGCCGCGTAGCCGGTAGTCGCCCGTGGGCGCGATGCCACAACCGAGCAGGCTGTCGTCGCGGAGGGCCAGGCCGTACCGGCTGCTCACCGGTGCGAGGCCGTCGGCGACACTGTCGGCGACCGAGTCACCGAGGATCTCGGTGCGGTAGACGGTGAGCGGCACGACGGTCGTCGGGGGCTTCATCAGGCGAAGCGCCTTCGCGGGTGCGGGCGTCGGGGCCCTCGTCACGGTTGTGGTCGGTGCCGCGACGGTGGTGAGCGGCGCGGCCGCGACCGTCGTCGTCGGTTTCACCGATGCCGCGGCGACAAGCGGGTCAGGCGCAGGCAGAGACACCGTAGTGGCGACGACGACGATGACTGCCGTCCCCGCGGCCACCGCGCTGAAGGTTACGAGCCTGACGCGCGCGATCGTCGGCCGCTGTCGGAGCGGCCGCTCGATACACACATACGACAGCGTGGCCGCGGCCACGGTAAGCACGGCGCGCAGGACGATGAGTGGCGTGCCCTGCCAGCCGACGGCCGACCTCGTCACGAGCAACTGGATCGGCCAATGCCACAGGTAGACGCCGTAGGAGATCAGGCCGAGCGCGCGAAGCGGCCCTACGCCGAGCACTCGCCCGACGATGCCATTGGGCGCAACGACGAGACTCGGGATGACCGCGGCGGTCGCCAGCGCAGCGACGGTGATGCCGCCCCGGAACAGCGTGGGTGACCCGCCGTCGAGGTTGGCCCACAGCAGCGCTGTACCGGCCAGGCCGGCGATCGCAAGGAGGTGCAGCCAGGTGTCGCGCCCGCGTGCCCAGCGCGGTCGCGCACCTTCCGGCGACGTGAGAACGGCCGCCAGCGCGGCGCCGATGAGGATGGCCTGCAGCCGGGTATCGGTGCCGAAGTAGATCCGTGCGTTGCTCGCACCGCCACGGGCGAGCAGGACGGTGGCCGCGGCCGATGCGGCGGCGCCCAGGCCGGCGACGACGCCGACGGCGAGGCGAGGCCGTCGGGCGCGCGCCAACACCACCACAAGCAGAGGCCACACCAGATAGAACTGCTCCTCGATCGAGAGCGACCACGTGTGTTCGAACAGCGACGCCAGTCTGGTTTGGCCGAAGTAGCCGTGGTTCTCGATGATGAACCGCCAATTGGCGACATAACCCAGCGCGGCGACCGCGTCACCGCGCAACGTCGCCAGCGCGTCGGGATTTCGCATCCCCTCGACGATCACGACGACCAGCACCATCGTGGCCAGCGCGGGTATCAACCGCGCCAGCCGGCGGCCCCAGAACTCGCGCAGCCCGATGCGTCCGGTGCGTGACCGCTCGCGCAGCAGCAGCGCGGTGATCAGGAATCCACTGAGGACGAAGAACGAGTCGACGCCGAGGTAGCCGCCCGGGGCCCAGGTCTGGCCGGCATGGAACGCGACCACGGCCCCGACGGCCAGCGCACGCACACCGTCCAGCCCGCGGTTGCGGTCGGCGCCCGGGCTCGTGATGGTGATCATCGGGGCTGTCCGCCCACCAACGGAATGACCTGGGGCAGCAGCCACTGCACGGCCCATGTCGCGCCCGCCGCGCTGTAGTGGACACCGTCCGAGCGGATCCGGATGCCGTCGACGACCGCCGTGTACACGCCATCCGGGCTGGCCCGGCCTCCCAGGTCGCTCAGGTACACGCGCTCGTGTGCCGCCGCCACCTCGGCCAGCAGCTCGTTGAACCGATCGACCCTGGCCGGGTCGTTCTCGGGCCGATCCGCCGACGACGCGTGGAACCGCGGCGCGGTGAGCAGCACCACGGCACGCCCATCGTCTTTGGCGAGCGACACGGCAACCTCGAGCTCGCCGCGTACATAGGCGGCGAAGTCCGGCTCCAAGATGTTGGTCCACACGTGGTCGCGCTGACGGTCGAGTACTTCATGGCGCCCGAGCTGAATCACCACGACCTTCGGGCGGTCGCGGACGAGGTCCTTCATCCATTCGTCGGGCCACTGGGCGCACGCCGGGCTCACGCCGCGAACGACGCCGCCCATCCGGTAGGCCCCGCTGCGCGCCACGCCGCAGCCGGAGATCCCGTCACTCACGGCTTCCACCGCGGGTTGGTACCGCTGTGCTTCGATCCTGGCGGCGTCCCCGAGGTTGACCGCGAGCGAATCGCCGACGAACGCGATGCGGTCCAACGCCGGCAGTGTCGTCCGTGTCGTGCGTGTCGTCGGAATCGGGGCGGCCGGCAACTCGGTCGGCGGCGTCGACGCAACGGTGGTCGATGTCACCGATCTCACCGCCGCAGCTTCCATCGTCGGCTCGGGGTCTGACCGTTGGCCGCACGCGGCGAGGACGACGGCGATCCCCACAACGAGCCCCCGGTTGGGACTGCCCCCGCGCACGTGGCGAACATTAGGCGGCCCGCCCTCACAGCCCGCCGACGCGTAGCGTCCGGTCCATGGACGTGTTCGAAGCAATGCGGACGACCCGGGCGATGCGCCGGCTCGACAGCAGCAAGCCCGTCAGCGACGAGGACATCTGGACGATGCTGGAGGCCGCGGGCAAAGCGGCGACCGGGGGCAATCGCCAGCCAGTCCGCTGGATCGTGGTCACAGACGCGGACAAGCGCCGCCGGCTGGGCGAGATCTACCGGGCGATGTGGGCCGACGTCGGCAAGATGTACCGCCAGGCGACGCCTTCCGACGACACCCAGACCGCCCGCATCCTCGACTCCGCCGACCACCTTGGCGAGCACATGGGCGCGGCACCGGTGATCATCATCCCGGCCGGCAAGGGCGCCGACGCCGCATCGGTGTTCCCGGGCGTACAGAACCTGTTCCTGGCCGCACGCGCGCTGGGGCTCGGAACGACACTCACCACGATCCACAAGCTGCGCGAGAACGACGTCCGCGAAATCCTCGGCATCCCCGAGGACGTCGAGACCTTCGCGATGATCCCGGTCGGGCACCCGCTCGGCCGATGGGGCGAAGCCAAGCGGCGCCCGATCGACGAGATCACCTACTGGGACGGATGGCGAGAGACCCGGTCTAGAAGCTGACCTACTGCACGCCTGGCGCCGAAATGGTCACCGACCCCAGGTGGGCGAGCAGCTTCTGGTACGTGCGCGTGTTGTCGCGTGAGATGAACCGGTGCACACGCGCCTCGAACAGCAGCCGCACGAGCGGGTTGTGCGCGTGGTACGTCTCGACGAACGTGAGCCGAGTTCGTTCGCCGCCGTCGAGCGGCTCCAGCGTGTGCACGCCCGCCGCCGTGGACCACAGCGGCTTCCCCACCGCTTCGTACCGCGGTACTCGTTGCGCCGCGCGTCGGTGACCACTTCCCACGAGCGGGCGATGCCGCCAGAGAGAAGCCACCGCGGTACCGGGAAGGTGCACGTCCGCACCAACCCGGCGCCGTCGCCATCGCCGTCGCGCAGGATCGTGATGCTTCCGCCCGGGTGTTCGAACGTTCGGGGCACGGTCGCGTCTGGCGGCGTCTTCGGGTGCAGCAGGCGCCACACCCGATGGGGCGGTGCGTCCACCGTGAAGGAAACCTCGTGGCGCTGCATCAGAACACCGCGCCCAGGGCGTAGAGGTGCACTGCGACGGACTTGCCGCGCACGGCGTGCGGTCCGCGGTCGATGAGCTCCCAGGTTTCGCCAAGGCGGGACTTGGTGGCCTCGGTGAGAAGGACGAGATCCTTTGTCTCCTTGGTGAGCTCCTGGACGCGGGAGGCGACGTTCACCGTGTCGCCGATGAGCGTGAACTCGAGCTTCCCGCCGCCGCCAATGGTTCCGGCGACAACCGGGCCAGTGTTGATGCCGATGCCGAGTGTGAGCGCGTCACCGAACGTCGACCGAACGGCCCGCTGGATCGCCAGCGCGGCTGAGACCGCGCACGACGCGTGATCGGCGACGGGGACGGGAGCACCGAACACGGCCAGAAGCCCATCACCCAGAAACTTGTTCGGGTGACCATCGTGTTCCCGTAACAACGGAACGATCAGCTCGAAGAGATCGTTGAGGCGGGCGACGACGTCACGCGCATCGGCCCGGTCCGCATACGCGGTGAATCCTCGAATGTCGGCGAACAGGACCGAAACCTCCACCTCTTCGCCGGCGAACACCGCATCCGTCTGATCGGCGAGGCGGCGAGCAAGCACCGGGTCGACGTACGAGCCGAACGCCGTCCGCAGCCGCTCGCGCTCGGAGAGCCCGCGCACCATCTCGTTGAAGCTCCAGGCCAACTCGGCCAGCTCGTCCTCGGAGGTCACCGGGACGCGCACCGTGAAGTCGCCACCGGTCACTGCCCGCGTCCCGGCGATGAGCTCGCGGATCGGTCGTACGACGTTGGGAAGGCCGAGCATCCGGAAGTACGCCAGGGTCAACGCGACCGCCACAACGCTGGCCGACAGAACGGCCAGCACCCACCGGGTTTCCGCGTCGGTCGTGTCCGCGGTCACCGCGCCAGGAACTGCGGCCGAGAACCAGGCGACGGCACCGACCAGCAACGTCAATCGGGTCGACAGCCCGCCGCGAGCGGGCGCCGCACCCGGGCCGGGCAGCTCGGTCGCCGCCTCGCGCAGCGCGGGCACGAGCAACAGTTCGAGGGCCGACGTCATCAAGATCGCGCCGGACCAGAGGACCAGGAACACCGCGAGGATGAGGGCCAGCACTCCTGGGGCAGATAGGTGCGCGAGGCGCGCGACGACGACGCATGTGGTCGCCAGGTGCGCCACGAGGAGTACCAGCGAGGACCGGAATGCGACCGAGCGCGCCATCTGAAGGAAGGTCGCGTGGGCCACGTCCGGCTCCGAGTGGTCGCCCTGAGCCCACCGTCGCACCGTCGCGAAGTAGCGCCGTCCGACGGTGGCCGCGGCGACCGGGGTCACCACCAGGATCACGCCGCACACGACAGCGCCGAGGGTGACGGCGTCGCGCCAGGGAAGCTCGAGGTACGACGCCAGCACGGCGGACGTCGGTAGGCCAACGACAAGCGCGCCCGCGGGGATGCCGATTCCGAGGTAGTAGAGCTGGAAATGCTGGGCCCATCGGGCCCACAGCCATGAGGCTGCTCGCTCCATCCCGACAGTCTGCCGATCAGCAGGACACGGGAACGGCATCGCAGCGGTGAGAGAGGTACCCTGAGCCGCCTTGGGGGTCGGGGCACGGTCGTCGGTGTCCCCGGCTCGTGTCATGCCCCCGCGTGGTAGCGACCGGGGACACCGCGACTATCCGCTCGCGAAACGGAGAGCGGCGCTTGGCACGCTCGCCGTCCCTCCCAGCGGTGAATTGCCCGCAGAGGAACGGCGGTGAGGTCGGAAACTTGCGGTCGGTTTACCCGCTGCCTCGCCGACCCCGTGCCGGCGGCCGCTCCTCACGGGTCACGCCGAGGTCGTCGAGGTGCCGAGCGAGGCTGTCGGTGACGGCGTCGACCTCGGCATTGGGTCGCTCGCCGGCCGGCTCGACCGCCCAGGCGGCGAGCGTGTCGCCCAGACCGTCGAGCTGCGTCGTCGCGCGAAGGACGGCGACGACGAAGCCGTCGGGCTCGGCTGGCGGCGGGTCGTGCGCCGTGACCGCGTTCCAAAGGTCCTCACCGCCGCGCTCGATGAGCTTGCGGTGCGGCTGTAAAGCGCCTTCGATCCGACGCACGAGCTCGAGGACCGTGTTGACGCGCGCTGGTTCGGGTTGCGCGTAGCGCACCAGCGCCGAACGCAGGCTCCAGTCGTGCTCCCGCGGCCGTTCGGCGAAGTCGATCAGGCGGGCTAGTTCCGGCGGCTCGACCTCGGCGCTCACGACCTCGCAAGCGTAGGTTGATGGCGCATGAGGATCTCGCCGCGCTACGACACCGAGCCCATCGTCCAGCTGGACGGTGTGCCCTCGGCGGTGGCGGCGCCGCTGCTGCGTCAACGGCGTCGGCTGGCCGGGACACTCTCGTCCTTGTCGCCGGTGCAGTGGGCGACGCCGAGCCGTTGCGAGGGATGGCGCGTCCAGGATGTCGTCGCCCACCTCACCGGGACCGATCAGTTCTGGAACGCGTCGATCGCGGCCGGGATGGAGGGCGCGCCGAGCCGCTACCTCACCAACTTCGATCCCAAGGCCACGCCGGCGGCGATGGTGGATGCGGTGCGCGCAACGCCGCCGGCCGACACCCTGGCCGCCTATCTCGATGCGAGCGAGGCACTCTGCGCGACAGTCGAGTCGCTCGACGACGCGGGCTGGCGCGCAATCGCCGAGTCACCCGTGGGCCACGTCACCATCAGCGCGATCGCCCATCACGCGCTCTGGGACTCCTGGGTCCACGAGCGCGACATGCTCGAGCCGCTCGGGCTGGCACAGGACGAGGAGCCTGACGAGATCGTGGCCAGCCTGCGTTACGCGGCCGCGCTCAGTCCGGCCTTCGTCCTGCAATCACCCACACCTCGCGCCGGTGCGCTAGCCCTGAATGTGGACGCACCCGGCGCCCGCGTCGTCGTGATCGTGGACGACGACGTTCGCGTCATCGACGGTGAGGCGCCCGACGGTGCGCTGGTGATACGTGGTGACGCGGTCGACATCCTCGAGGCGCTCAGCATTCGGGCGCCCTGGCGCCAGCCGATCCCGCCGGACCAAGCGTGGTTGCTCGCCGGGCTGGCCGAGGTATTCGAGTCGCCGTCGTCGAACTGATTCCCGAGTTCAGAGCACTTCTTCGTACGCAGCGACCCAATGCTTGGCCTCGACCGGGACGAGTTGGCCGGCGGCGAGGTACATGTCGAGCTGGATCAGAAGTGCGTGCCACGTGGCCGCGAGTTCCGCATCGTCACCGATGGCGCGATGGGTCAGGCGATACAGCGTCCCGTTGTCGTTGGCCTCGACATCCCACTGCACGGGATCGGCCGACCGCTCGCTCCCGCCCCATGCGTCGACTTCCGACGGATCACTCGTGACCGTCTGCACGCGGTCGGCGTCGACGTGCGTCGAGCGCTCCCAGGTCATCGCGCCATCCCCAGCGCGAACGCCGAGCGCGGGGCCGATGCGCTCGAGGTAGTCCTGATACACACCTTCCCAGTCGGCGTCGCCCGGCGCGTCGGCGGCACCCAGGAGGGCGTCCAGCGCGCCCAGGCAGGCGTCCCAGCCGGCACCGTTGCGGGCGGCCACCGACTGGTGGCTGAGCAGTTGCGTGAACACGAGAACGGTTTCCGCGCCATCGGGTAGCAACTCGAACCGCAGGACCTCGCCGCCCCAGCTGAACGAGAACACCTTCGGCGGATCGAACGCGATGACGGTGCCGTGGAACATCGGCCCTTCGACGCGCGTTGGTTCACCCGTCTCGATGGCCTCGGCGCGTTGCGCGTCATCGACGAAGGTCAGCGGGGCGCCGACAGCGCGATCACCCTCGACGTTCGATGGGAACCACCGGGCCATCTCGGCCGGATCGCTGATCGCGCGCCACACGCGTTCCATCGGATGCCCGTATCGGCGCTCGAAGCGGAGTGCCGGCTTGCCATCGATCTCTACCAACGTGCCTTCACGTTTCATGGGTCGTCCTCCAGGTGTTGTTCGAGCTTGTCGAGCGACCGCGTCCACAGCTGGCGGTAGGGCGCCAGCCACTCATCGACCTCCTCGAGGGGTTCGAGCCGCAGCCGGTAGAGCCGCCGCTGCGCGTCGGTTCGTACCTCGACCAGACCGGCATCGCGCAGCACGCGGAGGTGCTTCGACACCAGCGGCTGACTCACTCGCAGTTGGTCGACAAGATCGCCCACCGGGCGTTCACCGTCGCGCAGCAGGTCGAGGATCTCCCGACGGGTCGGCTCAGCGATGACGGCGAAGCTCATCGCGCAAGTATGCTGGAGTAGTTATATATCTGTCAAGGCATACGACCGCTGAATGCGAGCAGCTTCGTCTGCTCGTCGGCGTCATCCGGCACCGCGACACGCGGGCCGTATTGGCCGCTCTTTTCCAGGATGTCGCCGAGGGGTTCCATGGCCTCGTACATCCGGTGGACCTCATCGCTGTCGAGGGTCTCGTCGAGGCCGGTGGCCCGGGCCAAGTCCCAGGTGTGGACGAGGATGTCGCCGGTGCAGAACGTGTCGACGGCTGCTTCGAGCGTGTAGCGCCCGGCCCGCATCTCGAACTCGCGTGCCGCGATCTCGGGGTCGTCGATGGCCGCTTGTATCGAGTCTCGGAGGACCTCCCATGCGCCGGCGGGGTCCTCATCGACCGACGGGGGCTTCGGAAGCTCCACACCGACGTCGTTGAACAAGAACCCGGGCATCCACTCGACCATGTGTCGAACCACATCGCGGGCCACCCAGCCTTCACACGGCGCGGGGTTGTCCCACGCGTCAGCGGGCACCGCGCGAGCCCGCTGCGTGAAGCCGTCAGCCACTTTTCGGTAGCGCTCAGCGATCTCGCTCATGGTTCCACCTTCCCTATCCGGTTGCTCCATGACTACGACGACCGGCCGCGGCAAAACTCATCCCATGAACTGACTTCTGGACACTTTCAGCCCTGGGAGGGCGGCAAGTGTCCAGAAGTCGATGCGCGGTTGCTCAGCCGAGGGTGCCGGCGCTCAGCGTTCCATCGATGATGTTGCGGGCGGTGTCGACGAGGAGGAGGTTGTGGTTCCTGGCGTGATTACGCATGGCGGCGAACGCCTTCTCCATGTCGAGGCCTGCACGCTCGGCGACCATGCCCTTGGCTTGCTCAATGACGACGCGGCTGTTCAGCGCCTGCTGAAGTTGCTCGTTGACGACTTGGGCTTGCAGTCCGGCCCGGTGCTGCAGCACGGCGATGGTGGCCACGTCGGCGAGGGCTTGGGCCGCGTCGACGTCGTCGCGCCTCGATCTCGCCCGGCTCGATGTGGAAGAGATTCAGCGCGCCGATGATCGTGCCGCGCAGTCGCAGCGGGAGGGCGTGTACCGAATGGAACCCGGCCGCGAGCGCTTCGGCGGCAAACCGAGGCCACCGGCCGTCGGCGGTGGCCAGGTCCTGATTCACCACCGGGACCGCGGTTCGATAGCAGTCGAGGCATGGGCCTTCCTGCGACTGCACTTCGAAGAGTTCCAGGACCCGCATCGCTTCGCTGGACGACGCCATCACCCGCAGATCCCCGTCCGGGGCAACGAGCATGATGCCGGCGGCGCCGACATCGAGGACATCCACGCACCGATCGGTGAGCAGCGTGAGTAGCTCGACGACGTCGAAGTCGTCGACCAAGGTGTCGGCGAGTTCGACGAACGTCCTCGCGAGCAGTGCTTCTCTACCCATCGGGGCCTCCGTTCCTCACCTTACGCCTTCGCATCGAAGCGCAGCGTCCGGGCCACCACGGCGGCAGCGACCTCGACCAAGGGTTGCTCGTTGGAAAAGGCGTGAGCTCGCAAACGGACGAGCGCTTGGCCGACGCTGGTCTCGAGCTGCGCGGCCACCATGCCCGACGCCTGGTGCACGACGTATTGGAAGTCGCCGCCCGCCTCGAGCCCCGCGGCCAGCTGGCCCGGTGGCGCTTCGGCCTGCATGAGCAGCACGGCCTCGGCGGCGACGTCAGCCATCACCAGCGCGTTGGCGTGCTGCTCGTCGGTGAGCGGTCCCGGTCGTTCGCAGTACAGGTTGAGGGCGCCGAGACGGGCGCCGCCGACCTGGAGGGGGAAGCCGAAGACGGCCCGCGCGCCGGCCTTCACGGCCGGGCCGGTGAACGCGAGCCATCGTGGGAGTTGTGGTGTTGCCAGGTCGGGCTCGAGCACCGGCCGGTTCTGGCGGAACGCGTCGACGCACGGACCTTCTCCGAGTTCGAACTGCAGCTCTTCGATGAGCGCGCTCACGTCGTTGGTCGTGCACACCGAGCCTTGCGGCACGTCGCCGGCCATCAGCATGATCCCCGCACCGGTCATGCCGGTTACTTCCGCGCAGACCTCGCACAGTCGCATCGTCTCGAGTTCCGCGGGGACGACGCCTTCAACGAGCTTGGCGAGGATCCGAACGCGGCGTTCGCCGGGCAGGGCTAATCAGGCTCTACGAGGTCGGTGAGCCCGCAAAGGACGAGCAGTCGTTGCGCGGATGCGGACGGCGCCCTGATGCTCAGGCGTCGGGACTGGTTACGCAGAACGTTCCGGCCACGTAGGAGCGCGTTCAACGCCGTCGCGCCCAGAAACGTCACGCCGCTGAGATCGACGATGACATCGGCATCGCCTATGGAAATCGCCCGGTTCAGGGTGCTCGACAGCTCGAGGACGGTCGCGATGTCGTGCTCGCCCTCAAGCCAGACGACCGTCTGATCGCGGTCACGCGAGACAAGTGGAGCGAAGGCAACGGTCATATCCATCCCTTTGGGGCAAGCGTCGGAGCCGACGCGCTGCCAGGGACTGGAGCACCGCTTTGTTGCCACCGTACACCCGCAGGTCAGTCAGTCCGGCAGCATCGGCATGGTCAGGCCGGGGTCGCGGCCGAGAAGGACGGCGCGGGTGAGCGCCTTCGAGCCGTACCGATCGCGCACGTCGTCCATCGCGGCATCGAGCGCGCCACCGCTGTGGCGGTCGAACGGCAGGACCAATTGGACGGCGCCGTCGTTGTCGAGGTTGCCGACCGATATGCCAACGAGCGTGATGCCCTGGCGGACGATCAGCGGCATGGTGGCGGCGAGCAGCGCCCGCACGGTCTCCAGGATTGTCTCGGTGTGCGCGGTCGGCCGGGGCAGGGTGTGTGAGCGGGTTGCACGCGAGGAGTCATCGAACCGCAGCCGCAGCATCACGGTGCGACCGACGCGCCCCGCGGCGCGCATGCGACGGGTGACGCGGTCGACCAGGGCGACGACGGAAGCATCGATCTCGGCCGGCGAGGTTGGTCGCCATCCCAGCGCCCGCTGTGAACCGATCGACCCGCGCCGGCGCCCGACGACGACCGGCCTCGGGTCTCGATTGTGGGCCAGCGCGTAGAGATGTCGGCCCGACGCGCGGCCGAGCATGGTGACCAGTGTCGCCTCGCCGAGCTGCGCGACCTCGCCGACGGTCGCCAAACCGCGCCCGTGGAGTTTGGCCGCGGTCACCTTGCCGACGCCCCACAGCCGTTCGACCGCCAGCGGGTGGAGGAATGCCAGCTCGCGATCAGGGGGCACGACGAGCAGACCGTCGGGCTTGGCCACACCACTTGCCACCTTGGCGAGGAACTTGGTTCGGGCCACACCGACGGTGATGGCCAGCCCGACCCGCTCGCGCACGTCGCCCCGGAGCTTGACGGCGATCTCGGTGGGAGTGCCCGACACCCTGCGCAGCCCGCCGACATCGAGGAATGCCTCGTCGATCGACAGGCCCTCGACCAGCGGGGTGGTGTCGGCAAAGACCTCGAACACCGCTTTGCTCGCCTCGCTGTACGCGGACATCCGCGGACTCACGACGATGGCGTGCGGACACAACGCCCGTGCTTCGCGGCCGCCCATCGCGGTCTTGACGCCGAAGGCCTTGGCTTCGTAGCTGGCTGCAAGTACCACGCCGCCGCCGACGATCACCGGCCGGCCGCGCAGCTTCGGGTTGTCGCGCTGCTCGACCGACGCGTAGAACGCGTCGAGGTCGGCGTGCAGGATGCTCGCCTCGCCGGTCATGGACGAACATATGTTCGCACAGCGGTGTTAGGGCAGGCGCACCCGAAGGGACCGCAGGCCCCGGAACGGTCCGGCGGTCCACCAGCCGTGGTCGTCGTCGGCCGGCCTGCAGCTCCGGCCAGCGGCTCGACGACCGCCATCAGCATCACCTCGACTTCGGTGCGGGCCAGCGACGCGCCGAGGCAGAAGTGAGGTCCGAGCGCGAACGACAGCGGTGGTACGTCCCGGGGCGATCGTGACGTCGAGCTGCTCGGGATCATCGAATCGCCGGGGATCACGGTTGGCGGCGGCGAGCATCACCAAGACCGGCTCCAACGCGCCGATCGTCACGCCGCCGATCTCCATCGGCTCGAGCCCGATGCGAGCAACGAAATGGGTCGGCGTGGCGAAGCGCACGAGTTCCTCGGTCGCCCGGTGCGGATCGGCGGTGACCGCAGCCAGTTGCTCGGGTTCGCGGAGCAGCGCGGCCAGGCCGTTGGAGAAGAGATCGCGCGTCGTGCGGTGGCCGGCCGAGTAGAGCGTGACGACCAGTGACAGCAGCTCCTCGTGGTCGAGCCGGTCGCCGTCGTCTTCGGCGGCGATCAGGGCCGACAGCAGATCGTCCCCCGGGTCCTTTCGTCGCGCGGCCATCAAGGTCTCGACGTAGGACGGCGAAGCGTTCGCTGGCCTCGAGCCCGCGGGTCATGTCCTCGGGAGTGATCGTCAGGCCCAGCAGGGGCGCGGTGAGCTCGGTCAGCTCGGCGAGCAGGTCCCGGTCGGTGTCGGGCACGCCGAGCAGTTCGGAGATCACCAGGGACGGCAACGGGTGCGCGAGCGCGGGAAGCAGATCGACGACGCCCTCCGATCCGGCGGCCGCCACCGCGTCATCCAACAGGCGCTCGGCTTGGTCCTCGATCCACGCCGCGGATCGCGCCCATCCGGCGCGGCGTGAACGCTCGGCCCACCAGGCCGCGCACACGGGTGTGGTCCGGCGGATCGAGGAGGTTGATCCGCCGCCCGTACTCGGCACGCGCCGCCGACCCCTCGGGAAGCGCGTCGCGGTAGCGGGCGCCGAGGAAGCCGGTGGTCGATGCCGGGTGGCGCAGAACCGCCTCGGCCTCGTCGTATCCGGTGGCGCACCAGAATCCCGAGGCGGACCGGGCGATCGGTGCCTCGGACCGCTGCGCCGCGTAGATCGGATACGGATCTTCGACGGTGACGAGATCGATCGGGTCGAACTCCACGCCGATGTTCTAGCCCCGATGATTCTCGGCTTCCGCGGTCGTCCTACCAATGTGTTGCGACCGGACCTGGCCACAGTGGACGCGCTGGCGCGGCTGCAGCTTCAAGCCCGGCGCTTGGGCCTTTCGATCCATCTCCGAGATGCCGACCCGGCACTCGTCGGGCTGCTGGACCTGGTCGGCCTGCGGCTAGAGCTTTGCCGGGAGGCCGAAGTAGGCGAAGAGGTTGGTGTCGAGGAAGTTGTGGTGGCCGACGATCCGGCCACCTGAGACCTCGAGCACCTGGATCGACCATGGCGTATGGCCACCCTGGCCGTCGGAGCGGTACTGGGCAAACGCGACACCGCCACTGGCTTCAACACCGATCAGACGCGAGCCGAGACAGCCCTTGCCTTCGCCGACGAACCAGCGTCCCATATCGGCGGCACCGTGTAGCCAGAAGTTGTACGGCGGCATCGACATGATGGCGTCCTCGTGCAGCAGCGACACGAGCGTGTCGATGTCGTAACGCTCGAAGGCATCGACATAGCGCGCCAGCAGCTCCTGCTGGTCTGCGGCAACAGTCGGTGTTGCGTCCGCATCGAAGTCGCCGTCAGCGAGGGTGGCCCGGGCGCGCTGCAGCGCACTGTTGACCGACGCCACGCTGGTGTCGAGTAACTCGGCCACCTCGGTGGCCTGCCAGCGCAGGACCTCGCGCAAGATCAGGATGGCGCGCTGACGCGCCGGGAGGTGTTGGAGCGCGGTGACGAACGCGAGCCGGATCGTCTCGCGCTGTTCGGCTACTTCCGCCGGGTCGCCATCGGTGAGGTCCAGGACACGGTTGTCGGAGATGGGGGTGACCCACGCGTGTTCCGGGAGCGTCTCGCCCTTGAAGGAGTCAGCGGTACCGGCGTCGCCCATCTCCATCGGCCGGGCCCGACGTTGACGGCCGCGAAGCATGTCGAGGCAGACGTTGGTGGCGATGCGATAGAGCCAGGAACGCAGCGCCGACCGGCCTTCGAAATCGTCGATGGCCCGCCAGGCTCGCACCATGGTTTCCTGTACTGCGTCCTCGGCCTCGAAACCCGAGCCGAGCATGCGATAGCAGTAACCCGTCAGCTGGCGGCGATACTGCTCCAGATCTTCGGGCCGGACCTCGGTGGTACGGACAGCCACGGCGTCAAAGTCTAAGGCGATAGTCATCACCTCTTGGACGTCGCCGGCCCCCAAGACTCATCGCCCCCACCGAACTGGCGCGCGAAACGCACCGTTTTCAACCCCTTTTCGCCGCGCCAGTTCGGGCGTTTGAACCTGTTGCGGACTAGGCGGCGGGGCGATCCCGTTCGCCGGCGACCTGCTCGTCCTCGAGCGCGATCGCGAGCACCTCGCCGATTTCCGATGCGACGTGGATGGTGATCTCGTTGCGAACGGCCTCCGGCACGTCCTCGACGTCGGGTCCGTTGCGCGCTGGCAGCACCACCTCGGTGAGACCGGCGCGGTGCGCGGCGAGGACCTTCTGCTTGACGCCACCGATCGGAAGTACTTTGCCCTGCAGCGTGACCTCGCCGGTCATGCCGACGGTGGATCGCACCGCCCGGCCGGTGAGCAACGAGACCAACGCCGTTGTCATGGTGACGCCTGCGGAGGGACCGTCCTTCGGGACCGCGCCCGCCGGCACATGGACGTGGAACCGGCGACCTTCGAATGCCGCCTGGTCGATGCCGAGCGTGTCGGCGTGCGACCGCACATATGACAACGCGATCGATGCCGACTCCTTCATCACGTCGCCCAGTTGCCCGGTGAGTGTGAGGCCGGATTCGCCCGGCATCGATGTCGCTTCGATGAAGAGGACGTCGCCGCCGGCACCGGTAACGGCGAGACCAGTGGCCACGCCGGGAACCGAGGTGCGGTCGGGCGCTTCGAAGTAGAACTTGGCCCGGCCCAGCCAGCGCCGCACGTCCGCGCCGTCGTTGACCACGACGGGCGCGTCCGCGTCCTCGGCCGAGATGGCGGTGGCCACCTTGCGCAGGAGCTTGCCCAGCTCGCGTTCGAGATTCCTGCACGCCGGCCTCGCGGGTGTAGTCGCCCACGACGACGCGCAGAGCCTCGTCGCTCACCTGGACCTCGTCGGCCGAAAGGCCGTTGTGCTCGAGCTGGCGGCCGAGGAGGTGATCGCGTGCGATGTCGACCTTCTCGGCTTCGGTGTACCCGTCGAGGCGGACGACCTCCATGCGATCCAAGAGGGGGCCGGGAATCGTCTCGACGACGTTGGCCGTACCGATGAACACGACGTCGGAGAGGTCGAGGTCGACCTCGAGGTAGTGATCGCGGAACGTGTGGTTCTGCGCAGGGTCGAGCACCTCGAGGAGGGCCGAAGAGGGATCGCCCCGCCAGTCGTTGCCCAGCTTGTCCATCTCGTCGAGCATGAGGACCGGGTTGGACACGCCGGCGTCCTTGATCGCTCGAGCGATGCGGCCCGGCATCGCGCCGACGTAGGTCCGCCGGTGGCCGCGGATCTCAGCCTCATCCCGGACGCCGCCGAGTGCAACGCGCACGAACGGCCGGCCCATAGCGCGCGCCACCGACTCACCGAGAGAGGTCTTGCCGACGCCCGGCGGGCCGACCAGGGTGATGATCGCGCCGGCGCCGCGCTTATCGGTCGAGTGGCAGCCCGCGCTCGGTCCGGCGCTTGCGGACGGCCAGGTACTCGACGATTCGCGCTTTCACGTCCTCGAGGCCGTTGTGGTCGGCGTCGAGCACGCGCCGCGCTTCGACGACGTCGAGGTTGTCGTCGGCCTTCCTGCCCCACGGCAGGTCGGCGATCGACTCCAACCAGGTACGGATCCAGCCGTGCTCGGGGCTCTGCTCTGAAGTGCGCTCCAACCGGCCCAACTCGCGTTCGACCGCGGTGCGCACCTGCTCGGGGACCGACTCGTCGGCGACTAGGGACTGGAAGCGCTCCAGGTCGTCTCCATCGGCGCCATCTTCGCCGAGCTCCTTGCGGATGGCCGCCAGTTGCTGGCGCAACACGAAATCGCGTTGCGACTTCTCCATGCCCTCGGCCACGTCCTTGCGGATGCGGTCCTTCACGGTCAGCTCGGCCAGGACGTTTCTGGCCCACTCGACCACCTTCTCGAGCCGGGTTTCGACGTCGAGCGCCTCGAGGACCTCGATTTTCTGCTCGAGTGAAAGGTCGGTGGAATACCCCGACAGGTCGGCGACCGCGCTCGGTCCGCCGGCGCTGCGGACCATGTCGACGAACATCGCCAAGCCCGCGCGCTTCGAGGATGTTCTCGAGTAGCGCCTTGTATTCGCGCGCCAGCACCGTGGCCCGCTCGGTCGACCCGTTGACTTCGGATGCTTCGTTGACTTCGACCCAGAGCGCGTTGCCACTCCCGGGTACGCCAATGCCGATCTGCGCCCGGTACAGGCCGCGCACAACTAGGCGCGCGCAGGCCGGTGGGAAGGTCGCCCGCGTCCTCGATCTGGGCCACGGTTCCAACCGCGGCGTAGTGGCCAGCGAGGCGGGGCACGACAAGCACCTGACCAGCGCCCGCGGCGTCAGCCGCGGCAATGGCCTCAGGAGTCTCCAAGGCGATGGTGACCACCATGTTGGGCAGCAGGACGCCAGTGCCAAGGGGCAAGACAGGCAGAGTCAACGTCGACAGATCGGTCATCAATTCACCGGCTTTTCCACGAATGGGAACGCAAACAACGCTCACGAGGGCCTGCTTTGTTCCCGAGCGGGCAGACTGACGCGATGGACCCCGCGGCCTGCGCCAATGCGCTCGCGAGCGTGAGTCCAGGCGTTTCCCGTCCGGCGGCGCTGGCTGCCACCGGTGGTGCTGTGGCAATTGTCATACCGGCGCTCGCGCTACTGGTGCTTTTCGCGTTCAGGCGCATCCGGACCGCAGCTGTCGCCAGCCTCGTCTCTATGGCCATCATCGCCGGTCACTCCGTCGCTACCGCGCCGCCCGCGATTGCGGCGCCGGGCTGCGTTCTCGCCGGCACCGACCGGAGCAACATCACGCCGTTCACCGCCGATGCACCGCTGGCGACGAACCTCGACCCGCTTTCCTCGCGGGCGGCGTCGAATCCCGACGGCCGACCCGGAGGCCTGTGGGATCAGGTGACCGGCTTCGGCGGGACGCGCAGCGCCGGGCAGATCACCCCGTCGGGCCTTTGGGGTGAGGACTTCAGTGACGCCAACGGGAATCGTCGTCACGACGAAGGCGAGAACTTCACCGACGATCTGGTCAATACCAGCATCGACGTCGACTCGGCACTCAAGTACGACGGCATCCGCCTCGGCGGGTTCGGTAACGATCGCATCCCGCGCGGCGTCTTCGATCCAATCTGGGCGCGAACGGTGTACGTCGCCGACCCGTCAACCGGTCGTTCAGTTGCCTTGACCGTCCTCGACTTCATCGGCTACTTCAGTGACCGCATCCCGATCGTCCTCGAACGCGCCCGCGAGCTCGAGCCGAAGCTCAGGGTCGACGCCTGGGTCGTGGCGCACACCCACGGTCATCAGTCGCCGGACATGGTCGGGTTGTGGGGTCCGATGGCGACCGAGGTCCCGCGCGATGGCACCTACCCGAAGTACGAGCGCTACGTCGAGGAAAAGCTGGCCCGCTCGTTGGTCGCGGCGTTCCAGTCGACGCAGCCCGCCCGCTTCCGCGCCGGCGGCATTCGCGCCGGCGAACGCTTCGTGAGCCAACGCGGCAACGCCGAGGATCTCGCCGGACTCCAGGTCAAGGGCACGTGCCGGACGCCGTGGTTCTTCGACGACGAGCTCCGCGCATTCCAGCTCGAGGGTCGCGACGGCCGCCCGATCGCCACTGCTCTCAATTGGGGCATGCACGTCGAGTCGATGGAGGACGGCAACCAGTACCTGTCGTCGGACAATGCCGCCTCGGCGCGCGAGCAACTAGAGAAGGCGTTCGGCGGTGTCGCGCTCTACACGCAGGGCGCGCAGGGATCGGTCGAGGTAGTGGGCGACTCGTGCACGCAGCGCTGGCGGCGGGACACCTTCGATGGTGAGCGCTTCCCGGTGAAGGACGATGGGCGGCCCACCGCGTTCACGACGCGGCCGGGAACCGAGGAGTGGATCGACCCGCTTCCGCCACGCGATCGCGCGTACGCGCTCGGCCGGGTGATCGGCGACGCCGCGGTGACCGCCCTCCGTCGCGCGCCCTGGGACGCAAACCCCAGTGTCGATGTCCTGCCGGCGAAGGTGGCCTATCTCCCGGCCAACAACGGCGCGCTGCTCGCGGTCACCGCCGCCGGCACCCTCGACAAGCCGTCGTACCTCGCGGGCCAGCCATTGTCGGCTGCCGAGCTGGCGAACCAGCTCGGCAAGGGCGGCTCGGTGCCGACGGGCTTTGATGTGAAGACGACGTTCTACGCGTGGCGCATCGGAACGGCGAGCTTTGTCACTGCACCGGGGGAGCTGTTCCCCGAGCTCTACGAAGGCGTCGGCCGGGTCAACCGCTCGAAGCCGATCGGCGACTACGTGAAGGTCAACCCGGCGGCGCTGCTGTGTTCGGCCCGTCCCTTCGCCTATCACGACGATCCGACGAAAGCGGGCGCGCACACCGGCCGGCCGTACGAGCCCGGTCTGCGTGAGGTGCAGGCGCGTCGTTTCGGCACCCGCACGAATTTCCTCATTGGCTACGCCCCCGACTTGTTGGGGTACATCGTCCCCGGCTACGACTTCTCGTGGTACGTCGCGCCCGCGGTCGAGGGCCTCTCGCTGGGAAGTCTCGAAGGTGAAGCACCCGACCCATGTCGCGCCAGCGTGCCGGATCTCGCCTTCCCGAAGGCGCAGTACGGCGACCACTATCACGAGACCAACAGTGCAAGCTCAGTGCTGGCCGGCGGCGTGATGTGCACGATGCTCGAATTGCTGCAGGGCCCGAGCGTGGACGGGTCGGGACCTACCGCCAACGACGCTGCGTGCGGTGAGTTCCGCGACTACCGCAACGCGGGCGTCGGGCACATCGGTGTCGGGCCGACCGGTTTGGGGCCCACCGGTGGCGTGCCGGTCGGGCACTACTAACCGTCCGCGCGAAAGCGTCAGTCAGCGAGGTAGCCCGTCGGCCCGGGCGACCGGGAAGTACCGGTGGTGGTGCGCGCCGGTCAGTTCATAGATGGCGGTGCCTGACCGGCCGTCGTCGGCCTGCACGACCACTTGGTTGAGCCCGCCGCCTACCGGGCCGTAGCGCTGCGCCCACCTGCCCGACGCCTCAAGGCCGATCGTACGGCCGTCGGCCAGGTCGAACTCCACCCGACCGGCCACCCCGGCCACGTCCTCGCCGTCGCGGCCGTAACTCGTCTCGCTGCCGCCGTCGTTGATCCAACGCAGGTCGTGGCGAAAGCCCACCGCGGCGACCGGATCGCCGCCGTCGGCCGGCGCCCAGCAGCCGTCGGTGTACACCCGCGCGCCGTTGGCCAGCTCCCAGTTCCAGATCGCCAGCATCCCGTCGGGCAGTTGCACCGCAAGCCACATCCAGAACGGGCAGCGGGCGTGGTTGCGGATCCCCCATGAGTGGTCGCGCTGACCCCACCAGTTGTCGATTTGGAACGTCTCGCCGCCGCGACTCACGGTCCCCGAGTACGAGCCTGACTGCACCATGTGGCTCTGATCCCAGATCAGTTCATGCCCGGCCCGCATCGTTCCCCGGCGCAGCGCGTAGTGCGGTGTCCGCGCCGTGAAGGTGAGGTCGAGCGCCAACGCGGCCGCGGGATCGTCGGCGACGGTGAGCTGCACGGTCTTGAACGGTTCGACGATGTCGATGGTGACAGGCCCCACCGTGAGACTGTGAGGATCGTCGCCCGTTGGCCGGGCGTGGTGGGCGATCGTTGGCCGCCCACCGACGTGGCCGAGTTGCAACGCGTCGAGTTCCTGGCGCGCCGGGAAGTGCGCCAACGTGAGGATCACGCAATCGCCGAGCGCGTCGCGTGGATGCAGGATGAAGAAGAAGCTCTCGCGCCAGTGTTCGTGGTATACCGCGGCGTGGGTGAGCGGCTCCGGAATCTGATGGATCAACAGCTCGTCGAGCGCGGTCAGTTGGGGCACGCCGCAGCTTCGCATTTCGGCGGTCGGCGGTGTATTTCGCCGCAAACGGCCGGGACCTACTGTTCACCGGGCGATTGTCCGCGGATAGGACGTGAGAATCGCCCGGTGAACAGGGTCTACTGCCATAGCGCGGCGAGCTGCCAGGCCACCGGGTCGTCCTCGACGACGGCCTCGCCGACGTTGATCGGATCGAACGTCGCGGCGGCCGGCTCGAGGAATCGGCTGGGCTGGCCGTAGGAGTGCGCGTCGTCGAGCTGGTTGCGGCGGAAGTAGTAGCGCAGCGGGTAGGACACGACGAGGGTGTCGCGGGCGCGGGTGAGCGCGACGTAGAGCAGCCGGCGCTCCTCGTCGACCTCGTCGGCCGAGCTGAGCGCCATGTCGGACGGGATGTTGCCGTCGGACGCGTGGATCACGTGCACGACCTGCCACTCGCCGCCCTTGGCCGAGTGGATCGTGGAGAGCACGAGGAAGTCGTCGTCGAGATGGGGCGGCCCGGCCAGGTCGCCGGTGCTGGCCGGCGGGTCGAGCGTGAGCTCGGCGAGGAACCGGCTGCGGCTCGCGTAGTCGGTGGCCATCGACCGCAGGTGCTCGAGGTCGGCCAGGCGCACCGACGCGGTGTCGGGGTAGCGCCGCTTGAAGATCGGCGCGCACGCGATCGCCGAGCCGTTCGACCTGGATCGCCGGGCCCGAGGTCGACGGCTGCGCAGTCGCTGAGCGCGGCGCGCAGCCCGCGGAGGTCGTCGGCCGCTGCGGCGGGGAAGGCGGGGCAGTCGTCGCCGAGCAAGCGGCTCAGCGCGTGGCCCTCGGCCACGTCCGAGCTCCTCGATCGAGCCGGCGGGTGGTCGCCGGGCCGACGCCGTCGAGCAGCCCGAGCACGCGGAGCCACGCCAGCTCGTCGCTCGGGTTCTCGAGGATGCGCAGCAGGCAGAGCAGATCCTTCACGTGCGCCCGCTCGAGGAACTTCAGCCCGCCGTACTTCACGAACGGGATGTTGCGGCGGGCCAGTTCGAGCTCGAGCCCGTCGCTGTGGTGGCCGGTGCGGAACAACACCGCCTGCTCGTGCAGCGGCACGCCCCGCTCGCGGTGCTCGAGCACGCTGTCGCACACGAACGCCGACTGGGCCAGCTCGTCGGCGCAGGTGGCCAAGTGCGGGCCGCGGGCCGTCGGGCCGGGTCGGCGCGGAGCTCCTTGGCGAAGCCCTCGTTCGCCGCGCTGATCACGGCGTTGGCGGTGCGAGAGGATCGCCGGCGTCGAGCGGTAGTTGCGATCGAGGGTGACGACCGTGGTGCCCGGGAAGCGGTCGGGGAACTCGATCATGTGGCGGGCCGATCCCGAGCGGAAGCCGTAGATCGCCTGCGCGTCGTCGCCGACACGGCGGCGCACGCTCAGACCGCTCGGGCCCTGCCATCGCCGCGACGATGTCGGCCTGCACCGCGTTGGTGTCCTGGAACTCGTCGACGAGGATGTGGTCGAAGCACGACCGCAGCAGCGGGCCGACGGTGGGCGAGCGCGGCGAGCGCCCGCCAGTACAGCAGCAGGTCGTCGTAGTCGACGACGTTGCGGGCCCGCTTGCGCTCGACGTAGCCGGCGAACACCGCCTTCATGCCGTCGACGTCGTCGCGGCACCACGGGTAGGCGCGCTCGACGACATCGGCCAGCTTCTCCTGCGAGTTGACGACGCGCGAGTAGATCGACGCCAGCGTGTCCTTCTTCGGAAAGCGCCGGCCGCGCTCGGCCGAGGCCGAGATCGTGGCGGACGAGGCCGAGCAGGTCGGCGTTGTCGCCCTGGTCGAGGACGGTGAATCCGGACCGCAGCCCGACCGCAGCGCCGTACTGCGCGCAGCAGCCGGTTACCCACCGCGTGGAACGTGCCGCCCCACACCCGGCGCGCGCCTTCGGTCTCGGCCAGCTGCCCGGCGCGGGTGAGCATCTCGCGCGCGGCCCGGCGCGAGAACGTGAGCAGCAGGATCCGCTCGGGGCGCACGCCGCCGGCCAGCAGGCGGGCCACCCGGCACGCGAGGGTGCGCGTCTTGCCGCTCCCGGCGCCGGCGACGATCAGCAGGTGGCCGCCGTCGTGGAGCACCGCGGCTTGCTGCTCCGGGTTGAGGTCCTCCAGCGCATCGAACATACGTTCGATCCTATAGCGTTGGCCGATGCCGCACCGGAACCGGGTGATCCGTTCGGCGAGATCGTCGCCGTGCCCCAGCGCGGCCGCTGGATGGGCAACCGCGGCATCCTCCACGACGGGCACGATCGATCGTGCGGCCGTGGCAGCACCGCACTGGATCATCTGCGAGACCGCCTACAAGGACTGGCGGGCGCCGCAGTGGACGCCGCAGCCGGTACACGCCGCTGTTCTTTCTCGACGAGGCGGTGGCGCTTGGCAGCCGGTCACCGGCCGTGCGCCTTATGCCGCAACGCTTCGCTGGAAGGCCTTCCTGGCGCGTGGCGGGT
Source organism: uncultured Actinomycetes bacterium (assembly GCA_963742585.1). GTDB lineage: Bacteria > Actinomycetota > Acidimicrobiia > Acidimicrobiales > JACDEA01 > JACDEA01. Next base: position 321,609 of record CAVUMI010000006.1, on the reverse strand, counting down.
CGCCGACCGGCGAACTCTCGGCGCGCCACGCGATGCCATCGACCGGCGGCTGCATCGACGAGCGTCGCGACGCAGCAGCGCCGCCAGCGAACGCACCGTCGCCCGTGGCGGGACCTGCCGAACGGCCACGTTCGCCCTCGTCGGGTGACGACGCGGTCCGAGTCGAGTGACGACATCGTCCTGCCATGGACGCCGCGGGCCACGGCGAGCCGATCACCCGCCCGACGCGCGGTGACGCACTGGTGTTCACGCCGGCGGTCACGGTGTCGGTACTAGCCGCGGGGTACGCGGCGGACGGCGACTTAGTTTTCGGCGATCACCTGTTGGCCGTGGCGGCGCTCCACGATCTCCTGCGCGACGTCGTACAGCTTGCGGTTGGAGCGCTGCGATGCGCGGCGCAGGATGTCGAACGCCTCGTCGGACGTGCGATTGTCTATTCGCCATCAGGATGCCCTTGGCTTGGCCGATGACGTCGCGGTGTTCAAGGGCGGCGGCGAGGTTCTTGGCCAGCGTCGGCGGCCTGGTGGAATGCCTGGCCGTTGGCCACCGTGATCGCGGCTTGACGGGCGAACGTCACTGGCCTTCCGCCTCGCGGCCATCGAAGCCGCCCTCGGCGTCGCCGTAGAGGTTGAGCCCGCCGATAACTTCGTCGCCGACCCGCAGCGGCAGGACAACGAGCTCAGGAGGCCCTGCTCGAGCCGCGACCTTGCGGAATTCGGGCCAGGCCGGATGCTCGGCGATCGAGTGCAGCGACGACGACTCGCGGTCGTCTCGATCGCTTCAAGGCACGGACCCGCCGTCGTGGTCGTACTGCACCTGGTCGGCGGCCAGCGCGACGGCGTCGGTGGACACGGGGCGTGGTAGGTCGCCCGTTGTGGATCATGGTGATGCTGGCCGCCGTGCATGCCGGAATGGCCTTCTGCGCAGCACCGGCGACGGCGGCGAGGATGCTGTCGACATCGAGGGCGGAGAACACGATCCCGGCAACTCCTCGATCGCCGCTTCCATGCGGCGTTCCGGGTTCAGTTCAGCGGGCATTTTCGCACTGCCTGTATGACGCGCTTCATGGCGCTCCTTGTTGAACGGAGTGCCTCAGCCACAGGGGCTCGTCCCAAAAGGGCCGAGTCACAGCTGCGCTGGAGTTTCAGGCAAGTGCGACTTGGGGCGATCGAAGGATCGGCAAGCGACTAAGGGTTGTACAACCCTACACCCCTTATCTGCGCCCGCCCCTCGGGCTCCCGGTAGTTTGCGACCGTGGCGACGCATTTACGTCCAGCCCGTTTGTGGCGGCCATCGCACCGATCACGGCGACCGACGATGAGATCAGGCAGGCGCTCGCCGACGCCGAGGTGCCGCCGCTGCTCCCGGCGCTGGCTTACGCCACCGGCGACCTGTCGCTGCTGCGCGATGAGCTCCGTCCTGATCCGCTGCTGTTCGCCATGCCCCAAGGCGGGCTGACCGAAGACCAGCAGGCTCGCGGCTCGCGAGCTCGCGCTCGACGCACTCGTTCGCTTCCGGGACCAGCGGCTGCCGGCCGGCGCCGCCGCCGTCGGACGCGCAGCTGCTGCAGATCATGGAGTACGCGGTGGGCGGTGCCGACATGGCGCCGTACCTGCCGCTGCTGGAGGAGGAGCTGGCCGTATCGGGGCGAGGATCGGCGGGCGCCGGGTTGGCGGCTGGCCGAGGTCGCCCCCGATGTCGACTTCCGCGTCGTCATCATCGGTGCCGGCATGTCGGGCCTGCTCGTTGCCCATCGGCTTGCGACAAGCAGGCATTGCGTTCGTCGTCCTCGAGAAGAACCAAGACGTCGGCGGCACGTGGCTCGAGAACCGCTATCCCGGGCTGCCGGGTCGACAACCCCAACCACAACTACAGCTACGCGTTCGCACAGCGCCACGACTGGCCGCTCCACTTCTCCACGCAGGACGTTCTGCTCGATTACTTCCGCCGCGTGCGCCGACGCCTTTGAACTACGCGACCAGCATCCGGTTCAACACCGAGGTCCTGTCGGCCACATGGTCAGAGACCGACACGCGCTGGACCTTCGGGTTCGGGCCAGCGACGGTAGCGAGGGATCGCTCGAGGCCAACGCGGTGGTCAGCGCGGTGGGTCAGTTGAACCGGCCGTCGCTTCCGGCCATCGTCGGGCCGCGACAGCTTCGCCGGACCGGCCTTCCACTCGGCGCGTTGGGACGATGCGGTCGATCTCCGCGGCAAGCGCGTCGCGGTCATCGGTACCGGCGCGAGCGCGGTGCAGTTCATTCCCGAGATCGCGCCGGTCGCCGGCGAGCTCTTGGTCTTCCAGCGCACACCGCCATGGTTCGGGCCTACGCCCGACTATCACGACGCGGTGTCAGCCGGGCAGCGCTGGCTCTATGGTCACGTTCCGTCCTACAGCGAGTGGAACCGCTTCTCGATCTTCTGGAAGATGGGCGACGGCGCGCTGGCCAGCGTGCGCGTGGACGAGGAGTGGGAGCCGAAGGGCCAAGCCGTCAGCGCGATGAACGACTTCGTTCGGCTCATGCTGGCCGAGTACATCAAGGCCGAATTCGCCGACCGCCAAGACCTACTGCCGGCGGTGATGCCCAACTATCCACCGGGCGCCAAGCGGATGCTCCGGGACAACGGTGTGTGGGCAGGCGCGCTGAAGCGGGACAACGTCCGGCTGCTCACTGAGTCGATCAGCGAGATCGTCCCGGAGGGAATCATCACCGCCGACGGCGAGCGCCACGACGTCGACGTGATCATCTACGGCACCGGTTTCGAGGCGTCGAAGTTTCTCACCCCGATGCAGGTGACTGGCCGCGGCGGCATCGACCTCCACGAACAGTGGGCGGGCGACGCGCGGCGCGTATCTCGGTGTGACCATTCCGGGCTTTCCGAACCTGTTCTGTCTGTACGGCCCGAACACGAACATCGTCGTCAACGGGAGCATCATCTACTTCTCCGAGTGTGGCGTCCGCTACATCCTCGGCTGCGTGAAGCTGCTCCTCGAGAACGGCGGCGCGCTCGACGTCCGCAAGGACGTGCACGACGAGTTCAACGAGCGGGTTGACGCCGAGAACCGGTCAATGGCGTGGGGCTGGTCCGACGTGAACAGCTGGTACAAGAACGAGCACGGCCATGTCGCCCAGAACTGGCCGTTCACGCTGCTCGAGTACTGGCAGCGGACGCTGCGCCCCGAGCCGGACGACTACAGCTTCGACCGAGCCGTCACCCGGCGGTGGTCAGCAGCTCGCGCCACCGCGACTCGCTGACTTCGGCGGGCTGGGTGGTCGCGATGAAGTCCTCGAGCAGAGCGACGAAGCGTTCGGGCTCTTGCACCGGCAAGGAAGTGGCCGACGCCCTCGAAGATCTCGAGCCGGCTGCCGGGCATGAGTTCGTGGCCGATGTGCGCGTGGCTCGACCGGGATGATGCCGTCGCGGTCGCCCCACACGATCATCGTCGGCACCTCGCCGGCCAGGTAGAGGCGGTCGCGGGCGCTGACCCGCTGGCCGGCCATGTCGATCACCGAGCGGATCGTGTGCACGAAGGCGCGCTGCGCCCGGGCATCGGTGAGCCGCGTCCATGAGTCCCACACCTCGGCCAGCAGCGGATCGGGGCGAATCCCCAACCGGCCGACCACCGAAGCCAGGCGCCCGACCAGACCGTGGAGCTGATCGGTCAGGATCACCGGCAGCACGTACTCGGCGCCCGGGAGCGTGATGGCCTTGAGGATGGGGCTGACTTCCTTACCGAGGCCGCCGCTGGCCACGAGGACGAGGCGGTCGCAGCGTTCGGGAAACTGGTAGGCGAACTGCATGGCGATGCCGCCGCCGAGCGAATGGCCGACGATGGTCGCCCGGTCGTGCCCGAGCGCAGTCATGAGGTCGCGGATACCGCTGGCGTACGCACCGAGGCTGTAGTCGCCGCGCGGCTTGGCCGATTCGCCGTGCCCGAGGAGATCGGGGGCCACGACCGTGTGGTCTGCGGGCCAGGAGCGGAAGGACGCGGGCCCAGGTGGTCGAACTTCCTGCGATGCCGTGGATGAGCAGCACCGGGTCGCCGTCGCCCGCCGCCCGGTACGCCACGTCGTGACCGTGGATGGAGATGAACTGCGGTCGCGCCCTCGGAAACCATGGCTGCAGTCTTACGCAGTACGTTCACCCCCAAATGCCGCGCCTGGGGTTCCGCTGCCTGTTGCTGCTCGTTCTTGTGGCAATAGTCACCGTTCCATGGTCGGCACCGGCCGGCGCCGCGGGGGAATCGGTCGCTGACCCAACCCTCACCCTGCCGCCCTCGGGGCTCCACAACCATCCGCTGTGGGACAGCTACTACGCCCTGGCACCGTTCGGCTACGAGGAGCAGGAGTTCTTCGTGAGCGGGTCGGCGACGGCGGACGGCGGCGGCAACGCGCCGTACACGACGCGAATCATCGTGACGCGGTCCGACGAACGCAGCTCGCTTCAACGGCACCGTCGTTCTGGACTGGGTGAACGTGACCGCCCAGTTCGAAATCGCGGTGGACACGATGGAGACGCGCGAGATGCTGATGCGCGAGGGCTTCGCCTACGTGCACGTCAGCGCGCAGTCGGTCGGCGTCTGCTGCACTCCGCTCACGCCCAAGATCTGGGATCCGGTTCGGTACGCGGCGCTGAACCACCCGGGTGATCAATACGCCAACGACATGTTCTCCCAGATCGCCAAGGCGGTTCGTTCGCCGCGCAACGGCGAACGGGCGATGGGTGGGTTGCAGGTCGATCGGGTTCTGGCCGTCGGACAGTCGCAGTCGGCCAGCCGGCTGAACGACTACGTCAACGATGCGCAGCCTGCGGCACAGGTCATCGATGGCTTTCTGATTCACGGCGGCGGGGACAAGACGTTCCCGGCCAAGCTCACGACGAAGGTCCTGCATCTGTTGAGTGATCTGGAGGCCGACCCTTCGTCGCCGAGTGCATCGGAGCCGAACTACCGGTTGTGGGAGATCGCCGGTGCCGCCCATTCGGACCTGTTCATCGGGTACCAGGCAGTATTCGGACTCGGCCCGCGGACCGTGGCCGACGCGGCACAGATCTCCAAAGCCCAGTTCGACGAGCTCATCCGGGTAGCAGGCAACTACGGCGAACAGATCCACCCGATGCTGGTCACCTGCGTTGTTGGCGGTGCCACCATGCCGATGCACTACGCCGCGTCAGCGGCGATCCACCAGCTCGACGAGTGGGTGCGCACCGGAACCGCCCCCAACAACGGGCCGCGGTTCGCGTTTGTCGGAGCACAGCTCGCGGCCGATGACTTGGGCAACACCAAGGGCGGGATACGGCTACCGCCGATCGACGTTCCCGTGGCCCGCTACGAGTCGACGGTCTGCGGGCTGGGTGGGCTCACGCTGCCACTCACCGACGGCGAGATCCAAGCCCGATACCCGACTCACGCGGATTACTACGCCGCGCATGCGGAGTCACACCGACGCCGCGGTATCGGCCGGCTGGCTCCTGCCGACCGACGCGGTCGACCTGATGCGCCGCGCCTGCGCGGCGCAGAACCGGTGGGGCGGGAGCGGACCGGCGCCCTGCGCTCCGTACACACCGCCGGCCTTCAATGTCGCTGCGGTCGGCGCCGCCCGGGCCGCCACGTTGCCCGCGGCCCGGCCCGCGGTCCCCGTCCTCCCCGCGACAGGGGCCGACGGGGCGCTGGAACTCGCCGGGCTTCTCGCGATCGCTTCGCTGGCGATCCGCCGGTCTCGTAGCCTGGTGGCATGAGCGATCGCGCCACATTCCACGCCATGACCGAGGGAACCGCCGAGGACTGGCAAGCCATCGCCGCGGCGTCGATGAACTTTTCGGCCGAGTTGCCCGATCGGGTGCTCGCCCACCTGCGGTTGCTCGACGGCGACTTCGGCGGGTTCGCCGTTGACCGTCTCACCCACTCGCTGCAAACCGCGACGCGTGCCTATCGCGCCGATCGCGACGACGAGTACATCCTGTGCGCGCTGCTGCACGACATCGGCGACACGCTTGGCTCGTACAACCACGCCGACATTGCCGCCGCGGTCCTCAAGCCCTTCGTCAGCGAGCGCAACCACTGGATGGTCGACAAGCACGCGATCTTCCAGGGCTACTACTACTTCCACTTACTCGGCCTCGATCGCGAGATCCGCGACAAGTACCGCGGCGAAGAGCATTTCGACTACACCGCCGAGTTCTGCGCCGAATATGACCAGCCGTCGTTCGACCCGGCCTACGAAACGCTCCCTCTCGAGCACTTCGAGCCGCTCGTCCGCGCCCAGATGGCCGCCCCCAAGCGCAGCCTCTACATACCCGAACCGGCGGACGCCCTCTCCTAAAGCCAAGTGTCGGTGTCGAGTCGAAGAAAAACATCGATTCGACACCGACACTTGGCTTTGAGCGGCTGCACGTAGCTTCGGCGGGGTGACGATCAGGTTGCCCGCAGCGATTGCGTGGTCCGACGAAGACCTGAGTGCCCTCGCCGGCGAGAAGCTCGCAACGGCGCGACGCTTTAGGGGTGTTCGAGGACCGGCGCCACGGCGGGCACGTGCTCGGCGGATTGCTTGGCCACTACGCGAACCGGGACGACGTCGTCGTCCTCGGGCTCCCGCGCGGCGGTGTTCCCGTTGCCCACGAGGTGGCGCGGGCTCTCGGGGCGCCGTTGGACGTGTGGATCGTCCGCAAGCTCGGCGTTCCTTCCCACGACGAGCTGGCAATGGGCGCCATCGCCAGCGGCGGTGTCGTCATCGTGAACAATGAAGTAGTGCGCGGTCTCGGCATTGCACCAGACGTGGTCGAGCAGGTCGCGGAGCGGGAGCGCCGCGTGCTGCTCGCTCGAGAACGTGCGTACCGGGAAGACCGTCCCGCAGTTGCGGTCGAGGGCAAGGTGGCGATACTCGTCGATGACGGCCTGGCCACTGGATCGAGCATGCGGGCAGCCATCAGTGCACTGCGGCAGCGCCAGCCACTGGCGATCGTCGTCGCCGTGCCGGCCGCGCCCGAGCGCCGCGTGCCAGGAGCTGGCGCTCGAAGTCGACGAAGTGGTGTGCGCCTCGACGCCGTCGCCCTTCATCGCGGTCGGGCAGAACTATCGCGAACTTCCGCCAGACGACCGATGACGAGGTGCGCAAGCTCCTCCTGTAATGCTGGCGCGGTGGCCGGCGATGTCCTCTGGAACCCACCGCCCGACGTCCGTCAGGAGTCGCGGGCCGGCACGTTACATGGCGTGGCTCGAGCAGGAGCGCGGCCTCTCGTTCGCCGCCTACGGGACCTTTGGGCGTGGTCGGTCGCGCGACCTCGCCGGGTTCTGGTCGTCGGTCTGGGACTACTTCGGCGTCGTTGCGCATTCGCGCCGCGCCGACGCTGCGCTGCTTGATCAGGTGATGCCGGGAGCGCCGTTGGTTTCCCGGATCGCCACCCTCAACTACGCCGAGCACGCGTTCGAACGATCGCTCCGAACGCCCGGCGGTCGTCTCGCATTCGCAGACACGCGGACCAGTCGAGCTCACCGCTGCCGCGCTGGCGGACCAGGTGGCCCGGGCCCGCGCCGGCCTCGTCCGGCTCGGTGTGCGCGAAGAGCGATCGCGTCGCCGCGTACATGCCGAATATCAGCGAGACGGTTGTCGCGTTCCTCGCCGACGGCGAGCATTGGCGCGGTCTGGTCGTCCTGCGCGCCCGAGTTCGGGACTCGGTCGGTCGTCGACCGATTCCAACAGATCGAGCCGCGTGTGCTTGCTGACCGTCGACGGCTACCGCTATGGCGACCGCGCCATCGACCGCACGCGAGGAGGTCGACGCAGATCGCAAGCCGCGCTGCCCGGTCTCGAGGCGACGGTGGTCCTGCCCTACCTGGGCGACGATGCGGCCGGCGTGACGTGGGCCGACCTGATCGCCGATCCGGGTCCGCTCGAGTTCGAACCGGTGCCGTTCGATCACCCGCTCTACATCCTCTACTCGTCGGGGACGACCGGCCTGCCCAAGGCCATCGTGCACGGCCACGGCGGCATCCTCCTCGAGCACCTCAAGGCGCTCGCGCTGCATGGCGACCTCGGGCCGGCCGACATGTTCTTCTGGTTCAGCACGACCGGCTGGATGATGTGGAACTACCTCGTTTCCGGGCTGCTCGTCGACGCGACCGTTGTCTGCTTCGACGGCGACCCCGGCCACCCCGACCTCATGACGCTGTGGCGGCTGGCCGCCGACCTCGGCATCACGTCGTTCGGCACCAGCGCGCCGTTCCTCCTGGCCTGCCGCAAGGCCGGACTGACGACCGGGTGCCGTCGTTGGACCTGTCGCGCCTTCGGAGCGGTCGGCTCGACGGGCGCGCCGCTTCCCGCGGAAGGGCTTCGAGTGGGTCTACGACGAGGTCGGCGCCCGACTCATGCTCGGCGTCGATCAGCGGTGGCACCGACGTATGCACCGCCTTCGTCGGCATGACGCCGCTGCTCCCGGTCCGCGCCGGCGAGATCGCCTGCCGCTATCTCGGGGCCAAGGTCGAGGCCTTCGACGCCGGCGGGACGGCCGGTGGTCGACGAACTCGGCGAGCTGGTGATCACCGAGCCGATGCCGTCGATGCCGGTCGGCTTCTGGAACGATCCTGACGGCGCACGCTACCGGGCCGCGTACTTCGATGACTACCCGGGCGTGTGGCGACACGGCGACTGGATCACGATCGCGGCCGACGGCAGCTGCGTCGATCACCGGCCGCTCCGATGCCACGCTCAACCGTGGCGGCGTGCGCCTCGGAACGAGCGAGTTCTATTCGGTGGTCGAAGGTATGCCCGAGGTGGCCGACAGCCTCGTCGTCCATCTCGAGGACGACGAGGGCGGCGTCGGCGAGCTGCTCCTGTTCGTCGCGCTCGCACCGGGCGAGCGAGCTCGACGACGACCTCCGGACGCGCATCGGTGCCGCGTTGCGACGCGGGTTGTCGCCTCGCCATGTCCCCGACACGATCCTCGCGGTGCCTGCAATACCGAGAACGCTGTCGGGAAAGAAGCTCGAAGTGCCGGTGAAACGCATCCTCCAAGGCGTCGCCAGCGACCAGGCCGCAAGTGTCGGCGCGCTCGCTGATCCCGCGGCTTTGGGGCCATTCGAGGACTTTGCCCGAGCACGCGGCGCGGGAAGGCCGTAGCGCGCGGCCGACGGCGCGGTCACGCGTCCCTCGCCTACATTGGCTATTGATGACTACGGCGTCTGGCAGGTCGCTTCGCCCATTTCGCCGCACTGCTATTTCCGCGCGTTGCACTGGTTACCGCGCTCCTGGTGACGCTGGGCGTCACCGCAGGCACCGGCAGCGCCCAAACCGCCCGCGGCGATCGCCCCCGGTATCGGAACCGCGATAGCCCAGACCGCGGTCGTCGGGCCTTCCTTCGCCAACCTCTCGCTCGCGTTCACCTTCGGCCGATCGATCGCCGGTCACCAGAACTCGGTGGCCCAAGCCTCGTCGCAGGCCATCGACCTCGGCCAGATCGGCGCCACCCTCGCCGGTGAGGGCTGTGACGGTGGCGCTCCCACGCTCCCGGACGAAGACCAACCGCATGAGGCGCGTGTCGACTCCCGGGACGCGCAGTCAACGAAGGACGAGGACGAGACTTTCTTGGGCGGCTTGCCCATGCACAAGCATGCCGAGGCGCACACGACACCGCTCAGCAAGGCGGTGACCACCATCGCGCCCTTCGGCGTAGCCGGATTGCTGGAGATCGGTGGCGGCGTCGCCACCTCGACGTCCGGCCTCGTCGACGGCGTGCGGGAAGCCAAGGCGATCGCCGACGTCGCCGGTATCCGCCTCCTCGGGGCGGTCGGCCTCATCGAACTCAGCGGGCTGCACTGGGAAGCCACGTGGTCCTCGCGGAACCCCAACGGCGTTGGCGGATCGTTCAGCATCGCCAACGCAAAGATCGCCGGCGTACCGCTGCCCACCAACGATCCGAACCAGCTGATCGCAACGCTCAACACGGTGCTCGCCCCTGCGGGGATTCGGTTGACGCAACCGGTCGCACAGCAGGCCGGCGGCGTGCTGTTCGTGGATGCGCTTGGAATCTCGGTGGTGCCGAGCGCGGAGCGGGATGCCCTCGCCGCGCTGGTTCTCGGCGGCATCCAGGACCTTCGCCAGCAGGTCACCGACGCCCTGATCGCCCAGGACTGCGGGAACGACACGTACATCACCATCGCCGACCTCGTTCTCGGCTCGGTGACCGGTGCCGGCGCCTTCAAGATCGATCTCGGTGGCGTGCAGGCCACCTCCGGTGAGACGCCGGCAAGTGGCTTCACCTTCGGCGGTCCGCAGCTCCTTACGACTGGCGGCCTGGCGCCGACACTCGACAGCGTGGTCGAGTTCACGCCGCCACCGGTCGTCGGCAACCTGACTCCGCCAGCGCCGCCGCGCCGGTCCACCCGTCTGGCCAAGCCGGTGGCCACGACCAAGCCCGATGGGTCGCGGGGCGGAACGATGGCCCTGGTCGGCCTGGGCGGCCTTCTGCTGCTCGCCGCGATCGCCGAGGGCGACCGGCGCAAGATGCGCAAGGCGCAGCGCGAGATTCCCGTTAGCTAAGGAGTGTGCGTTAGTGGCAGTTGATCTCGAGGCCGCGTCCAACCGACCTCGCACGTACTTCGCCGTGTGGCAGCGGCTGTTGCGCGGCTACGGGCCGCTGGCCGGTTTCGTCGTGGTCATGATCGTGATGTCGCTCCTGGTGCCGTCCAAGGTCCAGAAGGTGACCGCGACATCCGACACGGCTGAGGAAACCAGTGAATCGACCGATGACACCACGGTGGATCCGGGAGCCACCGACAGCTCCGGCGGGTGAGGCCCCGGTCGGCGGCGCGGTCAAGACAGGGAGCGCCGGCAGTGCTGCGGTCACGCGGTGCGCGGGCGACCAGGTCACCGGTGACCCGTACTCGCCGCCGTGCATCCAGTTCAGCGGCGACAACGGCGGCGCCACCCATCACGGCGTGACGGCCAAGGAAATCCACGTCGCCGTCCGCGTGCTGAACGAGAAAGGCTTCCAGCAGACGCTGGCCGCGCTGGCCGGCGCCAGCCTGTCGGACACACCCGACGACATCAAGCGCACGATGACGGCGCTGGCCGAGTACTTCAACAAGAGCTACCAGTTCTACGGACGCAAGATCGTGCTCGACTTCTACAACGGCCAAGGCTCGAACACCACCGAACTGCTCGGCGGTGGCCGCGACAAGGCGCAGGTCGATGCCACCACCGTGCAAGTCGATGGGGAGCTTCGCCGACCTCTCCGCCAACTCGGAGCCGTACGCGGACGCACTGGCGCGTAAGGACATCGTCGGCTTCGGCGACCCGTACCTATCGACGAAGTGGCACGACGAGCACGCGCCCGTACATCTGGTCGATCGCCACCGCGGGTACGAAGGTCGCCAACCAGGCCGCCGAGTACTCGACCAAGAAGCTGTGCGGCAAGACGGCCAAGTTCGCCGGCGGCGCCTTGAAGGACAAGCCCCGGAAGTTCGCCACCATGGCGCCGGAGAACTCCTGGTACCAGGAGTCGGTGCAGGTCGCCCGGGGCACGTTCACCAGGGCCAACTGCGAGCCCGGCGTCAACATCGCCTACCAGCTCGATCTCGGCACGATGTCGAACCAGGCCTCCAATATCGTGGCCCAGCTACAGAGTTCGGGCGTGACCACCGTGCTCTGCGGTTGCGACCCGATCATCCCGGTGTTCCTGTCGGGCGCGGCCGCTCGCCAGGGCTACTTCCCCGAGTTCATCATCGCCGGTACCGCACTTACTGATACCGACATCGTCGGCCAGCTCTGGAACCAGGACTTCGCCAAGCACGCGTTCGGTATCAGCTCGCTCACCGAAGCGGTGCCGGCCCAGCAAACGCTGGGTTACGCCGCATACCGCTCGGTGCGCAACGACGAGCCCGCGTTCAGCGTCGACATCATCTATTACCAGATGGCGCAGATGGCGATCGGCTTCCAGATGGCGGGTCCGAAACTCACGCCGCAAGACCTTCGAAGCCGGCATGTTCGCCTACCCGGGCAAGCTCGGGCCCGCCGGCTTCTGGGGGTTCGGGCCAAACGACATGACGACGGCGGACGACGTCCGAGAGATCTACTGGAGCCCGGACGCGGTCTCGAAGTACAACCAGAAGAAGGGCGCGTACATCGAGACTGATCACAAGCGCTACAAGCAGGGCCAGATCCCCGGCGGCGATCCGTCAAATCCCGATTCCGGGATGAGATCTCTGCAAGCTCGGTGGTCGGCCCTTAGTCCGCGAGCGCGCATCGCGGTCGCACTCGGCGTGCCGCTCGCCATCTACATCCTCGTCGGCGATCATCGGCGGGAAGGACGGCATCGTCCGGGACCGTGCGCCCTTCGGGATCGTGGCGCTGGGAACCGTCCACGGAACCGTCATCGCGCTGGGCGCGATGGGCATCATCCTTGTCTACCGAGCCAACCGGTTCATCAACTTCGCCCACGGCGCGCTCGGCAGCTTCGTCGGTGTCATCGCGTTCGGCATGGTGCTCGAGCACGGCCTCTCGTACTGGATCGCGCTGCCGGCCGCGGTGATCGTCGGTGCCGCACTCGGCGCGCTGATCGAGTTCACCATCATCCGTCGCTTCCAGAACTCGTCGCGTCTCGTCCTCACCGTGGCGACGATTGGTTTGGCCCAGCTGCTGGGCGGCCTCGAACTGCTCGGTGCGAAGGCCATTGGCTTCCTCTCCCTAGTTGGCGGCACCGGTGCGCCGCTCGACGTCTCCTTCCGGCTCGACGTGTACGAGTTCAAAGGCGACGAGCTGCTGATCGTCGCCATCGTGCCCGCGGTCATCGCCGCCCTGGCGTGGTTCCTCCTCAAGACCGACGCCGGCATCGGCGTGCGGGCCGCGGCCGAAAACGTCGACCGAGCGTTGTTACTCGGCATTCCGGTGCGGCGGCTGTCCACCTACGTTTGGCTGATCGCCGGCGCGCTGGCATCGCTCACCTACATGCTGCAGGCCTCGTTCAACGGCGTGAAGCCGGGCGTGGCCGGCAACGGCCCCACCGTGTTGCTCCCACTCCTCGCCGCCGCGGTGGTGGCGCGGATGGAGTCGCTCCCGTTGGCCTTCGGTGCCGGCGTCGGGCTCGGCATCATGGAAGAGGTCGTTCGGTGGAACAGCGCGTCGAAGCCGTCGGTGGTCTGGGTCGTGTACCTCATCGTGGTAATCGGCGCACTGCTGATCCAGCGGGGGAAGCTGTCTCGGGCGCAGGAAGGCGCAGGATCGTCGTGGTCGTCGACCGCCATCATCAAGCCGATTCCCGCCGAACTGCGTCACCTACCCGAGGTCCGTTGGGGCAAGGCGATCCTGCTGACGGTGATCGGGCTCGCGTTCCTGCTCGTGCCGAACACGTGGTCGGCGAGCAGCCAGCTGCTTGCGGGCTTCGCGCTGGTGTGGGCGATGATCGCGGTGTCGCTCGTGGTGCTGACCGGCTGGGGCGGCCACATCAGTCTCGGCCAGTTCGGCATCGCCGGCGTGGGCGGCATGATCGCCGCCAACCTGATCGCCAACAACAACCTCGACTTCTTCGCGGTGATCCTCGTCGCCGGCGTCGTGGGCGCGGTCGTCGCGCTCATCGTGGGCATCCCCGCCCTGCGAATACGTGGACTGTTCCTCGCGGTGACCACGCTGGCCTTCGCCATTGCGCTCGACAGCTTCTTCTTGAATCAGAACACCTTCCCGCAGTTCATCCAGACCAGCGTTAGCCGCGGGCTGCTGTGGGAACGGTTCAACCTCGAGAACAACTACGACATGTACGTCGTCGTCCTGGTGTTCCTCGCCCTGTCGATCCTTGCGTCGATGGGCATCCGCAAGACCCGGAGCGGGCGGGTCCTCGTCGCCACCCGTGACAACCAGCGGGCGGCTGAGTCGGCCAGCGTGCCGACGACGATGACGAAGCTGTCGGGCTTCCTACTCGCCGGCACGATCGCCGGCGTCGCCGGGGCGCTGCAGATGATGCTGATCCAGGGCCTCAGCGTCGGGACGTTCAGCCCCATCGACTCGATCACGGTGTTCTCGACCGCGGTCATCGGCGGCCTGGGCTCGATCACCGGCGCGCTCATCGGCGTGCTGCTGTTCAAGTATCTCGAGACGCTCACGTGGTTGGGCGACCTTCGACTGGCGCTGAACGGCGCCGGCCTCCTCGTCGTGCTGTACCTGCTGCCCGGTGGCCTGGGTCAGCTGGTCTTCAACGGGCGCGACCGCGTCCTGCGCCGCATCGCTGATCGCCGGGGCATCCTCGTGCCGAGCCTGGTGGCCGACAAGCGGGCCGAGTCGGGCGACCATGCGGCCGACGAGGTCGACCTGTTGCGGGGCGCCCTTTCCGAACCATCGACCAACGGCAACCGGAATCGAGGGAGGCCGGAGGCGAAGACGGAGCCGACCGAGGAAAGAGCCGAGTGGGAGCCCGCAAGTGACGCTGCTCTGTCGTGCAAGGGCATCGACATGGCCTACGGGTCGGTGCAGATCCTCTTCGGCGTCGACTTCGAGGTGGCCGAAGGCGAGATCGTCGCGCTGCTGGGTACCAACGGCGCCGGGAAGTCGACGTTGCTCAAGGGCATCTGCGGATTGGTGCGGCCGATCGCGGGCACCGTCACCTTCAACGACGAGGACATCACCAAGCTGCCGGCCGACGTCACGACGCATCGCGGCATCTCGCTGATGCCGGGCGGCAAAGGCGTGTTCCCCACCCTGTCGGTGGCCGAGAACCTGCGGTTGGCGGCGTGGACCATCCGTCACGACCCCGAGCGGATCGAAGCGGCGCGGGCCGAGGTCGAGGAGCTGTTCCCGATCCTCGCCTCGCGGTCCGGCCAGATGGCCGGGAACCTCTCGGGCGGCGAGCAGCAGATGCTGGCGCTTGGTGGCGCGCTGATGACCCGACCGCAACTGCTGATGATCGACGAGCTGTCGCTCGGCCTCGCGCCCACGATCGTTGTCGCAGCTCCTCGAGGTGGTTCGCGAGATCCACCGCCGCGGCACGACGATCGTGATCGTCGAGCAATCGGTGAACGTGGCGCTCAACTTGGCCAAGCGGGCCGTTTTCATGGAGAAGGGCGAGGTTCGCTTCGAAGGCGACGCGGCCGAGCTGCTCGACCGGCCCGACATCCTCCGCTCGGTGTTCATCGCCGGCGCCAACGCCAAACACGCGGCCGAGGAGCTCGACAGCCCCGACATCGACAAGGCGGCGGCCATCCACAAACGCCGGAAGATCGCCGAGGACGCGCCGGTCGTTCTCGAGTGCCTCGCTGTGGTCAAGCGCTTCGGCGGGATCACTGCGGTCGACGAGGTCGACCTGCAGCTGCGCGAGGGCGAGATCCTCGGCCTGATCGGTCACAACGGCGCGGGCAAGACCACCTTGATGGACTGCATCTCCGGCTTTCTCGAGATCGACGGCGGCCGCATCTTCCTCCGCGGCGAGGAGGTCAGCGATTCGGCGCCGTACGAGCGGGCTCGAGGGTTACTCGGGCGCTCGTTCCAGGACGCGCTCCTGTACCCGTCGCTCACAGTCGCCGAGACGATTGCGGTCGCCCGCGAGCGTCACATCGCGTCGCGCGAGATGGTCGCTGCCGCCTTCCAGCTGCCCGCTTCCTACGAGTCGGAGCTGGCGGTGTGGGAGAAGGTCGATGAGTTGGTCGAGCTCATGGGGCTCGGCGCGTTCCGGGAGAAGCTCACGGGCGAGTTGTCCACCGGCAGCCGCCGGATCGTCGACCTCGCGTGCATCCTCGCGCAGGATCCCAAGGTGTTGATGCTCGACGAGCCGTCCGGCGGCGTCGCCCAGAAGGAGACCGAGGCGCTGGCTCCGTTGCTGCTGCGGGTCCGCGAGCACACCGGTTGTTCGATGCTGGTGATCGAACACGACATGCCGTCTGCTTGAGCACGGTCTGCGACAAGATGATCGCCCTCGAGCTGGGCGGGGTCATCGCCGAGGGAACGCCAGCGAAGTACTCGATCATCCCCGGGTCATCGAGTCCTACCTCGGCACCGACGAGTCCGCCATCAACCGCTCCGGCGCCCGCAAGTCCTCCAAGCCCAAGGCTAAGGCGTCGCGTTAGCGACGAGGTTCGCGAAGAGGGCGAGCTGTTCGGGGCGGTGGCGGAGCAACTCGGCGTGCCACTGGACGCCGATGACGTTGGCGGCGCTGTCGATCTCGATGGCCTCGGTCGTGCCATCCTCGGCGTAGGCCACGGCGCGCACGCCATTGCCCAGGTGGTCGAGCGCCTGGTGGTGCAGTGAGTTCACCGCGAGATCGGTGGTGCCGACGATTTCGGCGACCGCGCTGGCCGGCTCGATCTTCACCCGGTGGACCGACTCGTTCCACTTGTCGCGCACCATGTGGTCGTCGATGTGTTGCTGCAACGTGCCACCGAGCGCGACGTTGAGCACCTGCACGCCGCGGCATATCGCGAGGAGCGGATGGTTGCGGGCCACGCAGCGCTGCGCGAGCGCGATGTCGAACGCATCGCGACCCTCGTCCGCGGGCTCGGTCTCCGGTGCGGGTGTCGCTCCGTAGCGCGAGGGGTTGATATCGGGCCCCCCGATCAGCACGATGCCGTCGATGCGATCGAGGAGGGGATCCACGTCGTCGGGTCCGAGCTCGGGCAGAACCACCGTCAACCCGCCGGCCTTCTCCACGGCACGGGCGTAGCTGGCGTGGCTGACCAGGGACGGCACCTCGATGCCGGCGTCGACGGCGGGGCCTCGCCATGACGAAATCCCGATGAGCGGCCGCATGGGCTCAACGGTACGTTGGCCGGATGGTCACGATCACATTGGAGGACGATCGCTCCCCCGATCGTGCGCATTCTCGGGGGAACGTTGAAACGGGCGGCGGCGCAGCCCAAGGTGGCCCGCACGATGGATCGGATGAAGGGGCGGGTCGCGCTTCGGTCAACCGTCGATCCGCAGGCCGCCACCATCGCGTTCGACAAGGGCACCGTGCGGGTGACGCATGGCGTCGACCCGAAGGCCGACGTCGTCATCAGCGCCGATCTCAACACCATGGGCCAGCCCCACGCGGCCAAGCCGAAGGTGAAGGGGGCGGCGCGCCACCTCAGCCTGGCGCTCGGGATCTCGAAGGTGCTCGATCCTCCCACCCCTGGTGGCTGGGCCGGCGTCGCCGAGGAGTTCTGGGCTCGGGCCGCAAGGCACGCTCGGCGCACCGGATCAGCTTCGGGTGATGTGTACCGACGACGGCGAGGAGCGGACGCTCGGCCGGGCCGGCGGAACCAGCGTCGAGATGCACGGCCCAGCGTGGGCATTGCTCAACGTCTTCACTGGCGGCGACCATCTCGGCGCCGCGATCCTCGAACAACGCTTGCAGTGCGTCGCGGACTTTCCGGTGATGAGCGCGTTCGTCGGTGTCATCACCCGCCTGATGCTCGACGAGCTGTGATCCGCATCGAGGGGACGCTGTTGGAGGGGCCGCTCGTCGGCAAGCACGTGTCGGACGAGAAGTTCGAACGCTGCTTGCCCGAGGGCGTCTGTATGACCGACTTCATCCTCGCCATGGACATCGCCGGCACCCCGCAACTCGGTTGGTGGGGTGATTGGCGCCAAGAGAACTTGGGCGACATGTATTTGCGTCCCGATCTCACCACCGCCGTGCCGGTGCCGGACGCGCCCGACGTCACGAGCTACCTCGGCAACTTCATGCACGTCGATGGCACGCCACTGCCGGTGTGCCCGCGGTCGATCTTGCAGCGTCAGCAGGAGCGACTCAGCCGCGCTCGGGTATGACGCCAAATGCGCGTTCGAGATCGAGTTCTTCGTCGTGGAGGAGCCGATCCAGCAAGCCCGTCAGGCGAACTTCAAAAACCTCACGCCGCTCGGCGGCCCGGCCACCAAGATGGCGTACCTCACGCAGCGCTCGCCGGAGTTCCTCCCGATCCTGCGGTCGGCCACGGATCGCCTCGAAGCAATGGGCATTCCCTGGGAAGCGTTCAACGATGAAGCCGCGCCCGGTCAGTTCGAATTGAACCTGGCGCCCGCGGATCCGGTGACGACCGCCGATCGCACCGTTCGGGCCAAGCGCGCGCTGCGCGACGCGGCCTACGAGCATGGGCATACGGTCACGTTCATGGCCCGGCCGTTCCCGATCTACGGCAGCGGTCTGCATCTGCATCTGTCGCTGTGGCGCGACGGTGCGCCGGCGTTTGCGGACGGGGACCTCATTCGGCACTGGGTCGGAGGCTGCTTGGCAACCGTCGCCGGCGCCACCTCGATCTACTACGCCCACGATCAACTCCTTTCGCCGCCAGGTCGACTTCGCCGCGGTCCCGACGACGCCTACGTGGGGTGAGGAGAACAAGGGCGCCGCGTTCCGGACCATCACGCGCTCCGGGTTCACTGGCCCGGGTCGAGCATCGCATCGCGTCGGCCGACGCCAATCCGTACCTCGTGCTGGCGGCGGTCATGGCCGGCGGGCTGGCGGGACTTGAAGAACGCATCGAGCCTCCCGAGCCGGTGACCAACCTGCCGTGGGGCCTGCCCGAGGGTTACGCCGCGGCTGCCGGCGTCGATCACTGCCGCGGCTGAGGCGCTCGCCGCCGACGAGCGCCTGCGCAAGGGCCTGGGCGATCCCTTTGTCGACCACTGGGTCGAGACGCCGCAAGTGGGAATGGCTCATGTTCCACACCAGCGGCGGCGATCCTGACGCCACCTCGGTCACCGACTGGGAACTCCAGCGCTACTTCGAGTGGGTCTAGTTCGCCAGCCGCGGTCCAGAGGTCGTCGGGGATTGGCCACTCGAAGTGGGCGGCGTTCTCTCGCATCTGGTCTGGCGTCTGCGCGCCGGTGAGCACCCGCGTCACGGCGGGATGGCGGAACGGGAACTGCAGCGCGGCGGCGCGCAAGGGGACGCCGTGGTTGTCGCACACCGCAGCGATGGCTTGGGCCCGGACGACCAGTTCGTCGGGCGCCGGGCGCGTAGTTGTACGCCGCACCCGCCGTCGGGTCGGCGAGCAGGCCGCTGTTGAAGACACCGGCTGCGATCACCGATACGTCGGCCGACTCGCACAGCGGCAGTAGCTCCTCAGCGGCGGACTGGTCGAGCAGGGTGTAGCGGCCGGCCACCAACACGCAGTCGAGATCGGCCTCGCGTGACGAATCGAGCCAGCAGCTGCCACTGGTTCATGCCCGCGCCGATCGCGCCCACGACCTTCTCATCACGGAGCCGGCGCAGGGCCGGAAACGCGCCGGCCAGCGCGTCCTCGGCGTGATCGTCGGGGTCGTGCACGTGCAACACGTCGACCCGGTCGAGGCCCATCCGCTTCAGGCTCTCCTCGAGCGACCGCATCGCGCCGTCGTAGGAGAAGTCGAACACCGGGTGCACCGTGGGAATGTCGACGAACGCCGACGTCGTCGCCGCGCCGGGTACGAGCAGCCGGCCGACCTTGGTGGCCACGACGAACTCGTCGCGGTTCCGTCGCGCCAGCGCGCCGCCCAAACGGCGCTCGGCGAGCCCGTGGCCATACTGCGGGGCGGTATCGAAGTACCGGATGCCGGCACCCCAGGCGGCGTCGACCGTGGCCTGCGCCTCATCGTCGCTGATCGCGGTGTACAGGTTGCCGATCGGCGCGGTGCCCAGGCCGAGTCGGGTCACCGCAAAGGAACGCGGAACCCGGTGATCCCGCCGTCGATGGCCAGCGCGGTGCCACTCACGTATCCGGCGCGGGGCGACGCCAGGTACACGATGGCGTCGGCGATCTCCTCCGCCGTGCCGAGTCGCCCAACCGGTTGGCGGGCGATCAGGTTGGCCCGGGCGGCCTTCGGATCGTCGGCCTGATCGAGCAGCCGGCCGACCCACGGCGTATCGACCGTTCCCGGACACACGCAGTTGACCCGGATGCCGTCGGCGGCGAAGTCGGCGGCCATGGCCATGGTCAGCGACAGCACCGCGCCCTTGCTTGCGCCGTAGCAGGCGCGCTGGACCAGGCCAGTCGTGGCCACTACCGACGATGTGCACACGATCGCGCCGTTGGCCGACTGGCGGAGGTGGGGGAGAAAGGCGCGCACCGTGCGAACGATGCCGACGACGTTGACGTCGTAGACGCGATGCCACTCCTCGTCGTCGTTGTCGACCGCGGTGCCGATCGAACCGATGCCGGCATTGGCGATCACGATGTCGACGCCACCGAGGTCGCTCATGACGACGCGCGCGGCATCGTCCATCGTCGCCTGGTCGGTCACGTCGGCCACAACGGGAAGAAAGCCCGGCTCCGCGTCTGGTTTGTCGCGGTCGAGCGCCGCCACCTGGGCACCCTCCTGAACGAGCAAGCGCGCCGTGGCCAATCCGATGCCGGACGCCGCGCCGGTGACGACCGCGGTCAGGCCTTCAACTCTCACTGGCCCACCCTCATGACAGTGCCTCCTCGGCCGCGTGCTGGATCTGGGCTACTGCGTCTCGCGGCTTCAACGCGCCCCGCAGCGCCGCGTTGATGGCGGACCACCCGGCGTCCTCGACGGCGGGGAACTTCACCAGCGGGGGGTAGGTGATCATCGCGTTGGCGATGGTGTCCCGGGTGATGACCAGCCGGCTGGCATCGGTGGCGTCGACCGGCTCGACGGCAGCGAACGCGGCAACGTGGGCGGGCACCGAGCCGCCCTGCGCGTCCAGCGCGGCGGCGTCGGCCGAGAGCAAGCGCTCGATGAGCGCGACCGCGGCCGGGACGTCACCACACGTCGTGGGGATCGCCCACGCGTGCACGCCGGCGTAGGACACCCGCGCTGCTGGCCCACCCGGGTACGGCGCCGGCTGGAGGCGTTTGTACAGCTCGCTGCCCCGAATGGGTCCGTAGCCACCCGGCCAGGCAGCGGCCATGGCCACATTGCCTGCCAATCAGCGCGGCGTCGACCTGGTCGTAGTGCCAGGTGGGAAGGTCGGCCGGCGCTCGAACGGCGAGGGTACGCAGCAGCTCCACCGCGGCGACCGCCTCCTCGCTGACCATCGCCGGCCGTGACTCGTCGTCGAAGAGGCGACCGCCGTGGGCCACGACCAGTTCGAAGAACGTGCCGAACAGGCCCGACTCCCGGCCCGGGAAACCGAAGACCTGATGGCTGGCTTCGACGTCGGCCCAAGTACTCGGCGGATGACGCAGAAGGTCGCTGCGGTACCAGAGGACGCGCACATCGATGTTGCGTGGCGCGCACAGAAGCACGTCGTCGAAGCGGCAGAGGGCAGTCGCCCGCGGTGCCAGGGCGCTCACATCGATGAGGTCGTCGAGCGGGCGGAGCCTTTCGGCCTGCGACGGCGCGTACTTCGAGTGGGTCGACAGCACGTCGATGCGCTCGCCCCCGTCGAGCATGCCGGCCACGGTCCGGTTCAGGGTTGGGTGGTCCTCGTGTACGACCACATCGACGTCGTCGCCCAACAACCCGTAGAGGCCGTCGTACATCGGGCCGCCGACCAGCGCGGCCTGGAGCGTCACCGGCCGCTCCATTCGGGCCCGTTGGGGAAGGCGAATTCCGCGCGCGATGTCGCGTGCATCTCGACGCTGTAGCCGGCGGCCGTGGGCAGCAGGTAGTGACCGGCCTCGGCCCGTGCTGGATCCACGAAGTGTTCGTGGAGGTGATCGGCGAACTCGATCATCCGCCCGTCGAGACTGCCGCTGACGGCGATGTAGTCGAACGCCGATACGTGCTGCACGTACTCGCACAGCCCGACGCCGCCGGCGTGCGGACACACCGGGATGCCGAACTTGGCCGCCAGGAGCAGCACGGCGACCACCTCGTTGACCCCACCCAAGCGGCAGGCATCGAGCTGGCAGAACGCCATCGCCTCGGCCTGCATGAACTGCTTGAACATGATGCGGTTGTGCACGTGTTCGCCGGTAGCGACCGCGATCGGCGCGACCGCCCGGGCGATCGCGGCATGGCCGAGGATGTCATCGGGTGAGGTGGGTTCCTCGATCCAGAACGGATCGAACGGCGCCAGACGGCGGACTGCGTCGATGGCCGCGTCGACATCCCACACCTGGTTGGCGTCCATCATCAGCCGGGCGTCGTCGCCCGCGGCGGTCGCGGATCAGTGCGGCGCGGCGCACGTCGTCGGCGGGATCCGCACCAACCTTCATCTTGAGGTTGGTCCAGCCGCCGGCCACCGCCTCCTGGCACAGCCGCGCCACCTTGTCGTCGTCGTAGCCCAGCCACCCGACTGACGTGATGTACGCCGGGTAGCCGTCCCGCTCGAGCTCGGCGACGCGCGCCGCGCGGGTCGGCGCCTGCTTCTCGAGGATGGCCAGCGCGTCGTCCGGCGTGAGTGCGTCGCTGATGTGGCGGAAGTCGACCAGGTCCACGAGTTGTTGGGGCGACATGTCGGCCAGCAGCTGCCACAGCGGCTTGCCGGCCACCTTGGCGTAGAGATCCCAGAGCGCGTTCACGACGGCGGCCGCGCCCAGGTGTATCGCACCCTTCTCCGGTCCGATCCAACGCAGCTGGCTGTCGCCGGTCACCTGGCGCCAGAAGCCCCGCATGTCGGCGAAGAGCTCCTCGGCGTCGCGATCGACGACGAACGGCCGTAAGGCCTCGATGGCGGCAACGCAGATCTCGTTGCCCCGCCCGATCGTGAACGTGAGGCCGTGACCCTCCCGGCCGTCCCCGTCGTCGGTGCGCAGGATCGCGTACGCCGCCGAGTAGTCGGGATCGGGGTTCATCGCATCGGATCCGTCGAGCTGGCGCGACGTGGGGAAGCGGATGTCCAGCGCCTCCAGCCCGATGATCTTCATCGCGATGACCCTACGATGAACGTCATGGCGTCCGCGGTCCCGCCGCTGCCGGACATGATCGAGGTCCTCGCCCGCACGACGCGGGTCGATGAACAGCCCGGCTTGCGTGACTTCGCCTTGCGCTGGCTGGCGTGGGGGCCCGGCGCACGGGCCCGCGTCGCCGAGGAAGCCGCCGCCCTAGCCCGCCCCTCGCTGCGGCCGTCATCGATCGCCGCGGTCGGCCGCACGGGCGCCAAGCTCGGTCGAGGCGCGCGCGCCGCGGTGCCGGGGATCCGCGCCGACGCGAAGCAGCTATCGCGCCGGCACGCTGGAGAAGGGCGCGGCGATACGGCATGTGCAGGAGCTGGTCAAGGCGGGCGGCTCGACGTACATCAAGCTGGGTCAGTTCATCGCCACCGCACAGGGGTTGCTGCCCGATGAGTGGGTCGAGGCGTTCGGCTGGTGTCGCGACACCGCCACGCCGCTCCCTCCGGGGATGGCCGAGGCCCATTTCGAAGACGCTTTTGAGGTCCCCCTCGAGCGGATGCTGGTCGACTTCGACCCGGTGCCACTCGGCGCCGCGTCGATCGGCCAGGTGCACGCGGCGCGGTTGCCCGACGGCACCGAGGTCGTCGTCAAGATCCGGCGCCCGGGCCTTCGCCACCAGTTCGAGACCGACCTGCGGTCGATGGCGTTGGCCGCCGCCGCCGCCGAGCGGGCGTCGAAGTCGGCGCGGGTCGCCAATCTTTCCGGCTTCGTCGAGCTGTTCGCCCAGCTGGTGCTGGAGGAGATCGACTTCCGGTTCGAAGCGCTGAACCAGGTGGAGCTGGCGCTGGCGTCGGAGGACGCGGGGCACGACTTCGCCACGTTCCCGCGGCCGATCCCGCACCTCACCTCGGAGGACGTTCTGGTGATGACGCGCGTCCCCGGCGTGCGCTATACCGACGCGCTGGAGGCCTACCCCGACAAGGTCGACGGGGAGCGGCTGCTGCGACTAGCGACGACCGGAGTGCTGGAGCACACCGTCGCGTACGGGGTGTTCCACGGTGACCTGCACGCCGGCAATGTGCTGGTGAACTCAGAGGGTGACTTCTCACTCATCGACTTCGGGATCGCCGGCCGGCTCACCGACACGCAACGGGCCGCCGCGGTGCGCTTCTTGTTCGGCTTCGGCCGCAACGACACGAAGCTCCAGCTACAGGGCATGCAGCAGTTCGGCGCGATTCCCGCCGATGCCGACCTCGACGCACTGGCCAAGCAACTGGAGGCCAACCTCAACGAGGTCGACCCGGCGTTGGTTGCCCGCGATCGCGAACTCACCGTCGACAAGCTCGGCCAGGCGCTCGGCGCCATCATTCGCACGCTGGCATCCAACGGGTTCCGCCTGCCGAAGGAACTGGTGCTGTTCTTCAAGAACCTGCTGTACCTCAACGGATTCGCCGCCGCGCTGGCGCCGGACACGAACCTGTTCGCCGAGATCGAGCCGGTCTTCGAGTACTTCGTTACCCGCTACCCGGCCGAACTGTCGGTGATCATCGCCGACGTCGTCTCCGGCTGAGAATCGCCACCGCGAGTACGGCGGCCGCGGTGGTCAGCGGCGCGTCGCGTCCGGACGCGGGCAGCACCGGTAGCCGGTCATCGGCCCGGGCGAATCCGCGTTGTGGCGCCGCCGCACCGGCCGCCGCAGCAGCCGGGAACGGCCACACGCCGTTGGTCAGGCGCACGGCATAGAAACCGCTGTTGCCGTCGGCGTACCAGATCTCGCTCCGCTCGGGCGCGAACGCTGGAGCCGACATCGCGAACGCGCCGTCCACGGTTGGCTGGTTGAAGTAGGCGATCTCTTTTGGTCGGAAGGGATCGCGTATGTCGAAGATGCGCAGTCCCGACAACACGAAGCTGCACGCGACGATGCCGGGCTCGACCCGCTGCGGGACTGCGCAGTAGTGGCCGGTGTACCCGCCGAGGCCGGACGTGGCGCCCGGGTCGTCGCTGATCCCGGCCCGATTGGCCGGCATGTTGACCTCGAGCTTGATGTTCGACACCACGCGCGGCTTGGTGTCGTCGGCAATGTCGATGATGCGCGCCGCGCCGACCGCGGCCTGCGGGTCGTACCCGGTGTAGGCGTTGCGAGCGAACTCGTCGACCTCGACGACGTACGGGTGGCGGTTGATCGTCACTGCGAGCGCCGTCTGCGGAATGCTGACCGTGCTCCACGACAGCGTGCTGACCAGCCGGACACGTGGGTTGACGGCGCGGCGCTGCACGTCGCTGACGTCGAGGATCGTCAAGCCAGCCGTGTCGTCAGCGTTGGCGATGTCGGCCATGTAGAGCCGGTTGCCGTCGTCGCTGATGGTGACGCCGTGCGGGCGATAGCTGAAGTCGGTCATCAAGGGAACCGGCAGCGACGGGTTGGTGATGTCGACTGCGGTGAGCACGCCGGCGATCGACGTCACGTAGAAGGTGTTCCCGTCGGGCGCGAACGCACCCTCATGGCCGAGGACCCCGATCGGAAGGCTCGATTTGAGAACAGGATGACGGCAGTCCTGGGTGAGGTCGTAGAGGTCGACGATGCCGGGATAGGTAAACGGGTTACCCATGTCGGCCGCGAGGAGTCCGCGCTTGACGTTGATACTGAGCGACTCATGGGGCGTGAGCATCGCCGGAGTGGTGAGTGTGGCCGTCCGCACCGGACGGGCGGGGTCGCTCATGTCGAGCACGTCGACGCCGGAGCGTCCGCCGCGGAGGTAGTCGACCGGGAAGAGGACGGTCGTGTCGTAATACGCGCACTCGTGGCCCGCGGGGTCGATGTAGCGGTGAACCCTGAAACCGGCGTTGGCCCCGGTGTGACTCACCAATGCGGTGTTGCAGGTGTACCCGCGGGCGGCGCTGTCCGCTGCCGATATCGGCACGACTAACCCGACCTTGAAGCCCGGTCTCTGGTGCAGAGCCTGGTCCGCACTGCGCCGTCGGCGTGGGTCCGGGATCGACCGCGTCAGCTGCCGGCGCCGGCCCGGACGGCGACAGCGCGGCCAGGACGGCGACGAGAACCGCCAGCAACCGTGGACGTAGCCTGACCGACATGACCGAAGGCGATGCCTACCACGCCGGTGCCCGGGCGCTGCAAGATCGCTTCGACAGCCGGCGCATCGCCGACCGGCTCGAGCAAGTGACGATGCACAACGTGTTCTCCGATGGCGACCGCGACTTCATCGAGCGCTCGGCGATGTTCTTCCTCGCCACCGCCGATGCCGACGGCGTTCCGGACTGCTCGTACAAGGGCGGCGTTCCCGGCTTTGTGCAAGTGACGGGACCGTCGACGCTCGTCTTTCCGAGCTACGACGGCAACGGGCAGTTCCGCAGCCTCGGCAATGTGGCGCTCAATGCCAACGTCGCCATGCTGTTCGTCGATTTCGAAAAGCCCAACCGTCTGCGCGTGCACGGGACCGCGTCGCTGCATGACGACGCTGCACTGGTCGCCGGATTCGAAGGTGCGCAGCTCGTCATACGCGTCGAGGCCACGCGGATCTTTCCCAACTGTCCTCGCTACATCCATCGCATGAAGCTCGAAGAACAATCGACCTACGCTCCGCGTCCCGGTCATACACCGCCCGTCCCCGAGTGGAAGAAGATGGACGTGTTCAAGGACTTTCTCCCTGGGGCTACGGCCTGATGGCGCAGGTCTCCTTCGCCCGGCTCGTTACCGACCTCGCCGCGGCTGCACCCGACCGGCCGTCGGTCACCTGCGGCGACCAGCGCCTCACCCGCCGCAGCTCGAGTCGGCGGCCAACCGGCTCGCCCGCGACCTGCAGCCGGCGGCGTGGGTCTCGGCGACATGGTCACGATCGCGCTTCCCAACTCGGCTCGACTGGTTCGTCGCCTTCGCTGCGGCGTGGAAGCTGGGCGCCATTCCCGCAGCCGGTGTCGGCCAGTCTTCCGGCGCGCGAGATGGCGGCCATTGTCGAACTGGCCGATCCACCGGTGATGTTCGGCGTCGACGCCCGACGCGTTTCCCGGCCGCCGCTGCCTGCCCATCGGCTACCAACCTCCGAGCCGATATCGACGACAGGCCGCTCCCCGATGTCGATCGTCGCCCGCGTGGAAGGCGCCGACATCGGGCGGTTCGACCGGCAGGCCGAAGCTGATCGTGTCCGGCGACCCGGCGGCCACCGATCCCGACAGCCCGCTCACGATGCTGATCCCGCCCGAGGGTGCCTGGTGATGCCGGGTCCGCTGTATCACAACGGTCCGTTGGTCTGGGCGTGCCAAGCGCTGCTGTCGGGCGGCCATGTCGTCGTGCTCCCCCGCTTCGACGCCGAGGCCACGCTGGCCGCGATCGAGAAGCATACAGGCCGAGGTGATCTACCTCGTGCCCACGATGATGAAGCGGATCTGGCGACTACCCGAGGAGATGCGCCAGCGCTACGACCTCTCGTCGCTGCAACTCGTGTGGCATCTGGCCGAGCCGTGCCCGCCGTGGCTCAAGGAAGCGTGGATCGAGTGGCTCGGGCCCGAGCGCATCGTCGAGTTGTACGCCGGCACAGAGGGCCAGGCCGGCACCGTCATCAGCGGTGTGGAGTGGCTCGCGCACCGCGGTTCGGTCGGCAGGCCGATGATCGGCGAGCTGATGATCTGCGACGCCGAGGGCAACGCGCTGCCGCCCGGCGAGATGGGCGAAGTGTGGATGCGCCCGACGCCGCGAGACACCCACGTACCGCTACGTTGGCGCCGAGGCGCGCACACTCGAAGGTGGGTGGGAGTCGCTCGGCGACATGGGCTACCTCGACGAGGAGGGCTACCTCTACCTCGGCGACCGCCAGCAGGACATGATCCTCACCGGCGGCTCCAACGTGTACCCGGCCGAGGTCGAGTCGGCCATCAATGAGCACCCCGCGGTGCGGTCGTGCGCGGTGATCGGCCTTCCCGACGAGGACAAGGGCAACGTCATCCACGCCATCGTCGAGGCCGACGGCGGCGCGGTCATCCGACAAGGAGCTCCTCGAGTTCCTGGCCGAGCGCCTCGTGCGCTACAAGCTGCCCCGCACCATCGAGTTCGTCGACGAACCTCTCCGCGACGACGCCGGCAAGGTCCGCCGCGCCGCCCTCCGCGCCGCCCGCCTCTAGCCCCAGCCGCATTCTCGAGGCAATAGCTGTCGTTTTCCGCCAGCTATTGCCTCGAGAACGAGACTTCGCGATCGAGTGGTCGGCGGCCTTTTCGATGACGACGTCGGCGTGGGCGCGTGTGGGGCGGATGTGCTGCTCGAGGTTGACGCGTTGATGCCGTCCCACGCGCCCTGGGCGAACTGACGCACCTGCTCCGTCGGGCCAGCTGGCGAACTGCGCGTAGAACGACGTCGGGTCATCGGCCGCGGCCCTGAACAGCTCGGCGAGCCGCCCGCAGAACCACCCGACCACGGCGTCGTCGGGCGCATCGACGTACACCGTGACGTCGTACGCGTCGATGTGCGTCCGGCAGCAACGTGTTGACGCCCTCGACGATGAGCACGTCGCTCGGCGCGACCAGCGCCTCCTCGCCGGCGAGCACGTCGTAAGTCAGGTGGTCGTACACGGGTACGCGCAGCTCGGCGTCTCGCCGCGCCGGGCTTCACGCAGGAACCGGTTGAGGCGTTCGGTGTCGAATGATTCGGGGAACCCCTTCTTCATCGAGAGCCCGCGTGCGTCGAGCTCGGCGTTGGGGAACAGGAACCCGTCGGTGCTGACGATCGACGCGCTCAGTTCGTGCCCGCTGCGCAGCTCCTCGGCGAGTTGGCTCGGCGATGGTGGTTTTGCCGACCGACACCGGCCCGGTGAGCCCGACGAGCACCGGTCGGTGCGCGACCGCGCCGATCGCCGCGATCAACTCCAACGCATGTCGTCACAGAGGCGCAGACAGGGCAGCGACTCGAGGCCGCGGAGGATGATCGTGTCGCGCCACACCGGCGTGCCCGCCAGCCGAAGCGCGGGAATCGGTCGAGCAGCGCCGGGAACGCCACCTGCGCCTCGCGCCGGCTCAGCGCGGCGCCGACGCAGTAGTGCAGCCCCACGCCGAAGCCGAGATGCGGGTTGGGATGGCGGTCGACGTCGAGCGCCGCCGGCGTCATCGAATGCCGCTGGATCGCGGTTGCCGGCGCCGACGACGGCGAGGAGTGAGTCGCCCTTGCGAAGCTGCTTGCCGCTCGAGCTCGATGTCGTCGGCGACCACGCGCGAGAGCATCTGCGCCGGGCTGTCGAAGCGCAGCAGCTCCTCGACCGCGATCCGCAGATCGCCGGCGATCGTCGCCGATGGCCCGCGCCGCGGGCAAGCTGATCGGGTGCGCGGAACAACGCCAGCATCCCGTTGCCGATCAGGTTGGTGGTGGTCTCGTGGCCGGCGAAGATCAGCGTGGCGCACAGCCCGACGATTTCCTCGAAGGTCAGCTCACCGGTACCCCGAGCATCGCGCTGATGAGATCGTCGCCCGGGTCCTCGCGCCGCGCCGCGGCCAGCGAGCCGCAGTACAGCGCCATCTCCCGCAAGCCGCCGCCGGTGTTGCGTGTAGAAGTGGTCCATCGACCGCGCCATCGCCGCGCGACCACTCTTGGAACTGCTCACGGTCGGCCTCGGGCACGTCGAACAGTTCGGCGATCACGGTGATCGGCAGCGGGTAGGCGAAGTCGGCGATCAGGTCGAACTCGTCGCGGCCGGCCAGCCCGTCGAGCAGGTCGTCGACCAGCGCCGCCACGCGGGGCCGGATGCCCTCGATGACGCGAGGTGGTCAGCGTCGACGGTGATGGCGCCGCGGATCGTCGTGTACTCGGGCGGGTCGCTCGAGATCGACCGCATCGTCGACGGCGTGCCCTTGAACTTCGTTGGCCTTGGTGCGGTCCGACGAGAACGTCGGATCACGGAACGTACGGTCGACGTCGTCGTACCGCGTCACCATCCACGCGCCGAGCCGCTCGCTGAAATGCACGGGATCCTCGGCGCGCATGCGGTCGTACGTCGGGTACGGGATCGTCGATGAAGCCCGGCGGCCCGGGATCGAACGAGATCACGGCGCGCAGCATGGCCGCGAACGGTGTCGATCGTGTCGGCCTCGGCCGGCGCCTTGTCGTCGCGGTAGCCGCGGACACGCGCGAAGCGGAGGGCGACGCCGCCCGGGATAGCGGGTCGAGCGCTGCACGCCGTCGAGCGCGATCTCGACCACGACCTCTGGGCGGATGAACACGGTGTGGCCCTGCTCGCTCGGTCTTGAGTTCCTGGAAGCGCTCCGTCTGCCACGTCAGTAGCGCGTCGGTGAGGCCCTTGAACGTCTTGCCGACCATGACGAACTCGCCGGTCTCGGCGTCGCGCGCGCCGAGGTGCAGGTTCGACAGCCAACCCCGCCGGCGCCCGTGGCCCCACTCGGCCCCGAGAACGACGAGATCGAGCGTGAGCACCGGCTTGACCTTGCGCCACGCCTTGCCCCGCCGGCCCGCCTCGTAGCGGGACGACGCCGTCTTCACCATCACGCCTTCGTGACCCGGCGGCCAACGCCGCGGCCTCGAGAACGCTTCGGCCTGCGCTGGGTCGTCGGTGAGGATCGCCGGCACGCGCCACCGCCGGCGACGCGTTCGAGGGCGTCGAGGCGATCGGTGAGCGGCGCGTCGATGAGATCGGTGCCGTCGAGATGCAGGCAGTCGAAGAACCGGGCCTGCACGTCGCCCAGGCTGAAGCGGTGCATCGTGTCCTGGAAGACGTCGGGCGCCTCGTCCTCGCCCATGCCGACCATCTCGCCGTCGAGAACCACGGCGTACGCGGGCAGCGATGCGCATGACCAGTTCGACGAGCGCCGGCAGCTGCTCGGTGACGTCGCGGAGGCTGCGCGTGAACAGCCGCACGTCGTCGCCGAGCGCGATGCGCCTGCACGCGCGCACCGTCGAGCTTCCACTCGACCGACGACAGCCCGCACTCGGCGATCGCGCCGGCCACGTCGGTCGCCGTCGACGCCAGCATCGGCTTGAGCGGCCGCAGCACCTCGAGCCCGATTGCTTCGAGGCCCGCGCGCTCCTTCGCGGAGGGCCATGGCCGCGACGCGTCCCAGATCGCCGCTCGAGCATCACCGCCCGGCGGACGGTCGCTAGCGGCACGTCAGCCGGCCTTGGCCACCGCGTCGGTCATCACGCCGTCGAGCGCGCCCTGGCGGATCTCGCCCATGAGTAGGCCGGCGGATGAACCCGTCCTCGGCCGCCGTGGCCCGCCCGACCAGCGTCCCGAGCACGCCGGCCCGGGCCGCGCCCGATCCCGGCCCGCCGAGTGCGCAGAGCTCGTCGATGGCCGCGTCGACGTCGCCGATCGCTGAGCGGCGGACCGCTGGGTGCGGCGTTGGCGGCGACGGCGCCGAGCGTCGCCCAGCCAATTCCGATGCGGCCCTGGCGGGCGTGGCCGGTCAGGAAGCCCACGGCCGGTGCAACTTCGTCGCGGCGTCCAGCGCGCCGCAGAAGACCGGCCAACTCGGCGACCTTGGCGGTCCGCGATGCCGTGGCGGCCACCCGTTCAGAGGTCGCCACCACGTCGGCGAAATGCACCCGCGCAGTGTTGCGCACGTGCCTGGCCGGTCGCCGAAACGCGGCAAAACGGACACCGTTGAGGCGACGGCAAGATGGACAGCACCGGGCGGCGGTGGCTAGCGTGACCCCCCGTCGTGAACCCGACCAAAGCCGTGTTCCTTCGGCGCGGCCGGCAGCTGGGGACAGTGCTGGCGATGGCCGTCTCTGGCCGTCCAGCTCTCGTGCGCCGCTGGCCAGCGCACAACCCGTCAGCCAGAAGCGAGCCCAGGCGGCCCGCCTCACCGATGAGCTTCGAGCGCGCCGAGGCGCGGCTGGGTGTCGCGGCCGAGCGGGTCAACGTCGCCCGCATCAAGGCCGACAACCTGCGCAACGGCGTGGCCGACGCCGAAGCCAAGATGCAGGCGGCCGACCGCCGGGCCGGCGAGGTCAAGAGCGAGCTGCGCACCCAGGCCGTGGAGACCTACATGCGCGGCGGCCAGGCTCCGGCCGTCGCCGCGGGGGGTGACCCGGCCCGCGCCGGCGCCTACGTCAAGGGTGCTCGCCAGTGCCGCCACCGACGCCATCGACGAGATGCGGGCCACCAAGATCAACATGGCGCAGCGCCGTGACGAGTTGCAGCGGGCCCGCTCACAGGCCGAGGCCGCGCTGGCCATCGGTGAAGGCCGACGAACGGGCCGCCAACGCGGCCGACGCCGCGCTTGCGGGCGACGCTCGCCAAGGTCACGCGGCGAGCTGGCCGCAGCTCGTGGCCGCCGAGCAATCGCGCCGCACCGTCCGCAACCAGGCCGCCGCGCAGCGACGGTCACGGCCAAGGAGTCCTTCGGGCCCATCCCCGGCGTGTCGGCCGGCGCGAGCAACGCGGTGAACTACGCCAAGGCCCAGGTCGGCAAGCCCTATCGGTGGGGCGGCGCCGGCCCCGACAGCTTCGACTGCTCCGGCCTCACGATGATGGCGTGGAAGGCGGGCGGCGTTTCGTTCCCGCACAGCTCGCAGGCGCAGTACTCGGGCGACCACGCGCATGCCGCTCAGCGCGGTGCAGCCCGGCGACCTGATCTTCTATTACAGCGACATTCACCACGTGGGCATCTACGTCGGCGGCGGCCAGATCATCGCCGCGACGCATACCGGCGACTACGTGCGGTACAGGTCGATGTACTACACGACGCCCGTTGGCGCCGGGCCGTCCTGGTTGACGGCAACCCTTCCCTACGGATCCTGGCCGTCGCCGGTTTCGTCGGCCGCGCTCGTTGAGGCCACGGTCGGGCTGAGTCAGGTCGCGGTCGACGGCGACGACATCTACTGGTCGGAGAGCCGGCCGCTCGAGGCCGGTCGCGTCGTCGTTGTCCGCAACGGTCCAGACGGTGGCATCGACGCGATCCCCGCGGGGTTCTCGGCCCGCACCACCGTGCATGAGTACGGCGGCGGCGCGTACGCCGTCGATCGCGGCCGTGTCGTCTTCGCCAACTTCGAGGACCAACGGCTCTACCGCGTCGACGTGCCCGGCGCGGAACCGGTACCGATCACGCCGGAGCCGCGGTCGCGTTGGGTCGCTGCGCTACGCCGACTTCGACGTCTCGCCCGACGGCATCGCGAGTGGCGTGCGTCCGCGAGACGCACAACGGTTCGGCGGCGACCGACGTCGTCAACGAGGTCGTCGTGCTGCCGATCGACGGCAAGGGCGCGCCCGAGGTCGTCGCCACCGGTCACGACTTCTACGCCGCCCCGCGGTGGTCACCCGATGGCTCGCAGTTGGCCTGGTTGTCGTGGGACCACCCCAACATGCCGTGGGACGGGACCGACCTATGGGTCGACAGCGACCCATGTCGCCGGTGGCCGGACCGAGTCAATCGTGCAGCCGGAATGGTCGCCCGACGGCGTGTCTCCACTTCGCGTCCGATCGCAGCGGCTGGTGGAACCTCTACCGAGGCGACCAACCCGAACCGTCTGATCGCGCGCGACGCCGAGTTCGCCGGGCCCGCGTGGGTATTCGGTCTGTCGTGGTACGCGTTCCTCGACGACGGCCGGCTGGTGTGCACGTGGAGCGAGCGCGACGGCGCTCACCTCGGTGTTATCGATCGACGGCCAGGTGCGCGAGGTGTCGACGCCGTACTCGAGCATTCAGTCGTTGCGCGGGCACGGCCGAATGGTGCGGTCGCCATTGCCGGGTCGCCGACCACGTGCGTCCGCGGTAGTGGCAACTCGACCTCGACGGCGGTTCGCCAACGGTGCTGCGCCGCAGCCGCGAGAGCGATCTCGACCCGACCTACGTGTCGGTGGCCGAGCCGATCGAGTTCCCCACCGAGAACGGGCAAGCTCCGCGCATGCGTTCTTCTACCCGCCGACCAACCCGGCGGTGAGCGCGTCCGCCGGCCGAGCGGCCGCCGCTGCTGGTGATGAGCCACGGCGGTCCCACCAGCGCGACGTCGAGCGTGTTCAACGTTGCCATCCAGTACTGGACGACGCGCGGCGTCGCGGTAGTCGACGTCAACTACGGCGGCAGCACCGGTTACGGCCGCGAGTACCGCGAGCGGCTCAACGGAGCGTGGGGCGTCGTCGACGTCGACGACTGCATCAACGCGGCGGCACTACCTCGCAGGCCGGGGCGACGCCGACGAGACGCGCCTGCTCATCCGGGGCGGGAGTGCCGGCGGGTACACGACGCTGTGCGCGCTGGTCTTCCGCAGCACGTTCGCCGCCGGTGCGAGTTACTACGGCGTGGCCGACGCCGAGGCGTTGGCGCGCGACACCCACAAGTTCGAGTCCCGGTACCTCGACGGCCTGATCGGGCCCTACCCGGGGCGCGCGACCTCTACGTCGAGCGCTCGCCGATCCACTTCGCCGAGCCAAGTGGCATGCCCGGTGATCCTCTTCCAGGGCCTCGAGGATGCCGTGGTCCCACCGTCGCAGGCCGAGGTGTTCGTGGCCGCGCTACGGGAGAACAGCCTGCCGTTCGCCTACGTCCCGTACGAAGGTGAACAGCACGGGTTCCGCAAGGCGGAGACCATCCGCCACTCGATCGACAGCGAACTGGTCTTCTACGGGCGGATCCTCGGATTCGAGCCGGACGGGACGCTCCCCGAGGTACCCATCGAAAACCTCGCCCAGTAGTTTGGCTGGCTGTGCCCGTTTCCCAGAAGCCGCGTAAGCAGCGCCAGGCACGCCGCCGGCGACGACGCGGCCCCGCCGCCGGGGGCGGATGCAGCAGTTCTTCGTCACGACCGGCATCAGCATCGTGATCCTGAGCCTGGGTCTGCTCACGGTGACCTCATCGCAGCGGCGCCAGCAGGCCGCCGAACAGAAGAGTCCCGATCCGGAGACCGCGCAGACCACCACGACGCTGCTCGAGCCTCCGACCGGTGTGCCCTGCCCGAGGCCCGAGGGCGAGGACCGCCGCGATGCGTTCCCGGCGTCCGGGCCACCCGACTGCCTGGTCGTCGGGCACACGTACAAGGCGCGGGTGACCACCGACGCCGGTGCGTTCGTCATCGCGCTCGACCCGACCAAGGCGCCGCGGGCCGTGAACACCTTCGTGGTTCTCGCTCGCTACCACTTCTACGACGACCTCACGTTCCACAAGGCCGTCCCCGGGTTCTTCGTGCAGACCGGCGACCCCAGAGCGGCCGGCGTCACCGGGCCGGGGTTCACGTTCGAGGACCAGCTCCCCACCAAGGGCGCGTACGTGGCTGGTTCAGTGGCCATGGCCAACCAACGCGTGGGTGCCAACGGGAGCCAGTTCCTCGCAATCGTCACCGACGCGCCCGCGCTTCAGCCGCAGTACCCGTTGTTCGGTCAGATCGTCGAGGGGCTCGACGTGGTGAAGAAGATCGCCGATGACGGCGGCGGAGAACGGCGACCCCAAGACCGTCCACCGGCTGCTTCGCGTCACCATCGAAGAAACCGTCTAGAGCACGCGAGGCGCGGCGATCAGCGCCGCTTGGGTGTGCCGTCGGGCCAGTTCCAGTCGTCCGGCCAGCCCGGCGGGGGACCCGAGTCCGGTTGCGTGCTCCCTGGTTGCCGGGTGCCAGGGTTCGGGAACCCCGGCGGGAACGTTGGCCGCGGGAAGTTCGGGATGGTCGGCATGGTGATCGGCGGCACCACGGTTGACGACGATGACGGCGATGTCGTCGAGCTCATGTCCGCGCCGAGGATCGACTTGCCACTCGGGATGAGGTCGAAGTCGGGCAGCGCGAACTTGGCGGTGGGCTGGTCCTGCAGCGCGGCGCCCATGAACGCGTTCCAGATGCGCGCCGGATAGGTGCCGCCCGCGACGCGGATGCCGCCGACGTTGAGCATTGGTGTGTTGGCTTTGGGGTCGCCCATCCAGACCGCGCTTACCAGGTGCGGCGTGCCGCCGACGAACCAGGCGTTCTCGTGATTCTCCGAAGTGCCCGTCTTCCCGAACACCTCGCGGTTGCTCAGCGCGGCGCGCGTGCCGGTGCCCCGTTGCACCACGGACTTCAGCACGTGCACGGCGACCCGTGCGTTCTGCACCGTCACTGCGCGCGTGCCGCGGTCGCGCTCGGTGAAGACGACCTTGCCGTACCGATCGAGCACCTTCTCGACGAAGTGCGGCTTGTGATGGATTCCGTCGGCGGCCAGCGTGCCGTACGCCGACGCCATCTCCAGCGGCGACACCTCCCTCGAACCGAGCGACATCGACGGAACCAGCGGGTCCAGTGGTGAGGTGATACCCATGCGGCGGGCCACGCTGGCGATGCGATCAAGGCCGACCTCCTGTGCCATCCGCGCGTACGCGCAGTTGACCGACTGTGCCGTGGCGTCGGTGATCGTCATCACGCCGCCACCCTCGCCCTCGTAGTTGTTGGGCTCCCATGTCTTGTGGCCGGGGATCTTGATCGTGCAGGGCGATGTGCCGTCGACCGCGTCGCTGGGTCCGAAGCCGTCTTCGAGCGCGGCCAGCAGGACGAAGGGCTTGAACGACGAGCCGGGCTGGCGGCCGGTGCCGCCGCCCTCGCGCCCGAGCGCGAGATTCACTTCCGAGGCGTTGAAGTCGGCGCCGCCGACCAGCGCGCGCACGGCGCCGGTGGCCGGCTCGATCGTCGCCACCGCCGCGCTGAACTTGCCGTCGCTGTCGGGGAGAATCGTGCTTACCTTCTCCTTCGCCAGCTGCAACAGCTTCGGATCAAGCGTGGTGTAGATGTCGAGCCCGCCGCGGAACACCGCGTTGTACCGCTCCTGCGGTGTCTCGCCCAGCCGCCGGTCCTCGAGCAGCCGCTGCTTGACCGCCTCGACGAAGTGGTCGTTGGGCTGGGGTACCGGGATGCTGATCTTCGTGGGCAGCGCGGTGGTCTTGATCTCGACCGCCTCGGCCGGGGTGACGTGGCGCTCGGCCAGCATGCGGTCGACCGCCTGGTCGCGCCGTTCACGCGCCGTCTCGGGGAAGGCGATCGGGTCGTAGCCGATCGGGTTGCGGATGACGCCGGCGAGGAACGCCGACTCGCCGACAGTGAGTGCGTTCGAGTTCTTGTTGAAGTAGGTCTCGGCGGCCGCCTGGATCCCGTACGCGCTGTTGCCGAAATACACGGTGTTCAGGTAGCGCTCGAGGATCTGGTCCTTGCTCAGGTGCTGCTCGAGCCGCCAGGCCAGGACCGCCTCCTTCACCTTGCGGCCCACCTGGCGGTCCGGGGTGAGGAGCGCGTTCTTCACCAGCTGCTGCGTCACGGTGGAGCCGCCCTGTACGACGCCGCCGGCGGACACGTTGGTGACGAGGGCCCGCACCGTCGATCGCAGGTCGACGCCGCCGTGGTCGTAGAAGCGGGCGTCCTCGACGTCGAGCACGGCCCGAATGGTGTGGGCGGGGACCTGGTCGAGGTTCACGACCGACCGGTTCTCCTCACCATGGAGCACGGCGAGGACCGATCCGTCCCGCGCTCGTACGACTGAACGGACGGCCGGCTCCTCGAGCTGGGCTACCTCGGTGCCCTTGCCCGAGTGCCCCGCGCCGAGGACCGCTTTGGCCTGCGGGGCGAGCGCGATCAACCCCGCGGCGAGGCCGACTCCGCCGAGGAGGATCGTCAGCACAAAACGCCTGATCACCGCTTCACCTCGGGCTCAATCGTACCGAGCATCGGTACGCCCTTACCCTCACGCTCCGTGGCGCAAAGGAAAATCGGTCAGGATGCCGCGCTGATGTACGAGAACCTGTAGGCGTGCTCCAAGCGCGCTCTCTCACCGTTGAGGTCGCCGGCAAACTCATCATCGAGGACGCCGGCATCACCGTGCGCGCCGGTGAAAAGGTCGGGCTGGTCGGGCGCAACGGTGCCGGGAAGACCAGCCTGCTGCGGGTGCTGGCTGGTGAGGGGCCGGCCGCTCACGGTGTGGTCTCGCTTCGCGGCGCGCTCGGCTACCTCGCCCAGGAGCCGCGCCCGACCGACGAAGAGAACCAGACTGCCCTGCGCCACGTGCTGGCCGGCCGCGAGCTCGACGTGGCCGCCGAACGGCTCGAGAAGCTGCGCCTGCGGGTCGAGGAGGACGCGTCAGAGCGCCAACGTTGCCCGCTTCGCCCGGGCCGAGGATGCCTTCAGCGAGGCGGGTGGTTACGCGGCCGAACCCGAAGCGCGGCGTATCGCCCACGGGCTCGGATTGGCGGCCGATCGCCTCGACCTCCCCCTCGGTGTGCTCTCGGGCGGTGAGCGCCGACGGGTGGAGCTGGCGCGCATCCTCTTTGCCGGCAGCGACCTTCTCCTTCTCGACGAGCCCACGAACCACCTCGACAACGACGCCAAGGCGTGGCTAATGACCTTCCTCCGCGGATTCCGCGGCGCGCTATTGGTCGTCAGCCACGACCTGGAGCTGCTGGACACCGCGATCACGCGCGTCCTGCATCTCGATGAGGCCACGCTCACCGAGTACCGCGGCACGTACTCGCAGTACCGTGCGCAGCGCCGGCTCGACGAGGTGCGCCTCTCCAAACTGGCCACGCGCCAGCAGGCGCAGATCAAACGGCTCAGTGATCTGGCCGACTCGTTGCGGCACGGATCCCGCGCCCGCAAGGCGAAAAGCCTCGATACCACCGTCGCCCAGCTCCAGGCGCGGGCGGTGACCGGCCCCAAAGCCGAGCGGAAGACCTCGGTGCGGTTCCCGCCGCCGCCCCACGCCGGCAAGGTCGTGCTCACGGTCGAGGACCTCGGCAAGGCGTACGGCGGACCGCCGGTGTTCGAGGATGTGTCCTTCATCCAAGGCAACGGCGAGCGGCTGTTGGTGCTGGGTCTCAACGGCGCGGGCAAGACGAGTTTGCTGCGGATCCTGGCCGGCGTCACTACCGCCGACACGGGCGCGTTCACGCTCGGTGCCGGCGTCACGCTCGGGTACTACGCGCAGGAACACGAGGGCATCCACGCCGGCGTGCCGGTGATCGAGCACATTCAGGGCGAAGCGATACCGCTCGAGCAACAGCGGCGGGGGCTGCTCGGCATGTTCGGCCTCACCGGCGAGGTGGCGTTCCAGGACGCGGGCACACTGTCGGGTGGCGAGAAGACCAAGCTGGCGCTCGCGCAACTGGTGGCTGGCCAGTCCAACCTGCTCCTGCTCGACGAGCCCACCAACAACCTCGACCCGCCGTCGCGCAGCGCGGTCGGCGCCGCGCTGGCCGGCTGGCCGGGTTCGATGGTGATCGTCAGCCACGACCCCGAGTTCGTCCAGAAGCTCGAACCCGACCGCGTCCTCCTCATGCCCGACGGCGACCTCGACGATTGGAGCGACGACCTCTTGGATCTCGTCGCCCTCGCCTAAAAAGCCAACCGCCGAGTGTCGGTGTCGAATCGAGGAAAAACCACGATTCGACACCGACACTAGGTTTTGGGGCGTGCCGCACACGCAGCTCGCTCCGGGCGTCATTGAGATCGACACGCTGCTCGGTGGGTGGGAGCGGGTGACGGCGGGATACCTGATCGAAGGCGACGCGCCGGTGCTGGTGGAGACCGGCAGCCAGTCGTCGGTGGCCGCGCTGCTCGCCGCGCTGGCCGACCTCGGGGTCGACGCCAACGCGCTGGCGGGTGTCGCGGTCACGCACATCCACCTCGACCACGCCGGTGGCGTCGGCGACGTCGCCCGCGCCTTTCCAAACGCCACGGTCTACGTCCACGAGAAGGGCGCCCGGCATCTCGTCGATCCGAGCCGGCTGGTGAACTCCGCCGCGCAGGTCTACGGCGACCTTCTCGACACGCTCTACGGCCGCCTCGATCCGACGCCGGCCGAGCGGGTCCACGTGCTGGAGGACGGCGAGCCGATCCAAGTATCGGCCAATCGCACCTTGACCACCGTCGACTCGCCGGGCCACGCCAAGCATCACCTGGCGCTGCATGACTCGGAGAGCGGGATCATCTTCGTCGGCGACGCGGTCGGTGTGCGGTTGCCCGACGGCGGCGTCCTCCGCCCGTCGACGCCGCCGCCCGACTTCGACCTCGACCAAGCGCTTCATTCGCTGAAAAGGTTTGCCGACCGGTCGCCGGCGGGGATCGCGCTCGCGCACTACGGCCTGGTCCCCAATCCGGCAACGATCCTCGAGGAGGCGGCGGAGACGCTCACGCGGTGGGCCGAGATCGCGGAGACCGCGTGGAAAGAGGACCGCGACATCGCCGACGCGCTGGAGACCGCGTTCGCCGGCGACCTGGCCGGCGTCGCTGAACTCGACCGGGAGAAGCTCACGACGCTCAACGGCGTGCACTCCAACGCAGCCGGGTTCCGCCGGTGGCTCGAGACGCGCGACCGCCCCCACACGCATCCGTGACTGTCACCGCGGTCGTCTTCGATTGGGGCGGCACGCTCACCGACCCCCTGAACTTCGACGAGCTCACCGATCTATGGCGGCTGGCGGCGCGCCACATCAGCCCTGAGCGCGAGGACGAGGTGTGCGCGCGCCTCGAGCAGATCGAGGAAGCGTTCTGGTCGCGCGTCGCCGTTGACCAGCAGGCGTTCTCGCTCAGTCAGATCCTTCAGCAGGCGTCGCGCGAGTTGGGTGTCGACGTCGCCGAGGCGGTGCTGGAGGAAGCGGGCGTGCACCACCTCGACGTGTGGACACCGCACATCGTTCACGACCGCGACGCGCTCCCTGTCCTCGCTGCTCTGAAGTCGCAGGAGCTGAAGGTTGGCCTGCTGTCCAACACCCACTGGCCCCGCACGTTCCACGAGCACTTCCTCGAGCGTGACGGGCTGGTCGAGTTCATCGACGTCCGCTGCTACACGAGCGAAATGGCGCGCACCAAGCCGCACCCGCTCGCCTACCGCACCGTGCTCGACCAACTCGGCGTCAAGGCGAACGAGACCGTCTTCGTGGGCGACCGTCTCTACGACGACGTCTACGGCGCGAAGGCGGTCGGGATGCGGGCGGTCCACCGCCGGGACCGCAATGTCCCCGGCTACGACATCGAACCGGACGCGGTGATCGACCGCCTCCCCGAGCTGATCCCATTGGTGGACAAATGGATGTGACATGACCGTTGACCAACCCGAGTTGAAGGTCACGACGTACGAGGTGAGCGACGGTGTGGCAGTCGTGACGCTGAACCGGCCCGACCGCCTCAACGCATGGACCGGCCGCATGGAGCACGAGTACCGATGGGCAATGGCGACCGCTGATGCCGACCCCGACGTCCGAGTGATCGTTCTCACCGGCGCCGGCCGGGGCTTCTGCGCCGGGGCGGACCTCGGTGGGCTCGGCGACATGGCCGACGCTGGTCAGTACGAGGCGGCCGGTGACCGCGACCGCGGCGTGCCGCTGACGACGCCGGGCGCCGGCGTGCGGTCCGACTTCGAGCACCACCACACCTTCCTGCTCGGCCTGGCCAAGCCGGTCATCGCCGCCGTCAACGGCCCGGCGGCCGGCGTGGGCTTCGTGGTGATGTGCTTCGCCGACATCCGTTTCGCCGCCGCCGGGGCCAAGCTCACGACGAGTTTCGGCCGCCTCGCCCTTCCCGCCGAACACGGCGTGAGCTGGATGCTGGCCCGGCTCATCGGTCCCGCCCGCGCCGCCGATCTGCTCTTTTCCAGTCGGGTCGTGCTGGCCGAAGAGGCCGCCGAGATGGGCCTGGTGAACAAGGTCGTGCCGCCGGAGGAGTTGCTTCCGTTCACGCTCGACTACGCGCGCCGCATGGCCCGCGACATCGCGCCGACGTCCTTGCGAGCCATGAAGCGGCAGCTCTACGGCGATCTCATGCGCGACGTCGGCCCCGCGGCCAAAGAGGCCTACGACACCATGGTCGAGATGATCAAGGCGCCCGACTTCGC
Source organism: uncultured Actinomycetes bacterium (assembly GCA_963742585.1). GTDB lineage: Bacteria > Actinomycetota > Acidimicrobiia > Acidimicrobiales > JACDEA01 > JACDEA01. The sequence continues at coordinate 280,150 of CAVUMI010000006.1, read as the reverse complement.
CGAAGGCGTCGCCGCATTCGGCGAGAAACGGCCCCCCAAATTCAGCAGCTAACTGTTCACCGGGCGATTCTCACGCGCTATGCGCGGAGAATCGCCCGGTGAACAAGTCACGGCAACTGGTCGCGGCTGAGGTGGACCGCGGCGTAGCAGTACATCGTGGCGACTGAGCGGTGAGGGCGGTACGCCTCTCCCAGGAGGAAGAGCTCTTTGGCCTTCGGCGCGACGGCCAGATCGTGAATCAGCGCGTAGCCATTGCGGATGGCCAGGTCGTCGACCGGCCACACGTCGCGGCGGTGCAGCTGGAACAGCAGGAACATCTCCGCCGTCCAGCGGCCGATGCCCCGCACCGTCACCAACCGCTCGATGATCTCGTCGTCGCTGAGCCGGTTGATGCCATCGAGGATCACGGTCCCGTCGAGCACCTTGGCCGAGAGGTCGCGGATCGACGTGGTCTTGGCGCCCGACAACCCTGCGCCGCGCATCTGCTCCTCCGAGAGCGCCAACACCGCCTCGGGCGTCAGCTCACCATCGACCAGCGCGCGGAAGCGGCCATGGATCGTCGACGCCGCCGCGCCGGCCAGTTGCTGGAACGTGATCGACCGCACCAACGCAGCGAACGAACCTTCCGGATTGCGGGCGCGCAGCTTTACGACACCGGCCTTCTCGACGATCGCCGCGAACGCCGGATCGCGCGTCGCCAACTCCTCCGTGGCGCTCTGCCACGACACGCGCGGCACGGTCTAGGAAACGGCCTCGTCACCGACCGCGTCGGCGGCCGCTCCGGGTGCGAACTGCGTCTCGTACAACTCCGAGTACAGACCGTTGCGGGCGATGAGCTCGCCGTGCGTGCCACGCTCGACGATGCGCCCGCGATCGAGTACCAGAATCTCGTCGGCGGCCATGATCGTGGACAGGCGGTGCGCGATGACCAGCGATGCCCGTCCGAGCTGTGCCTCGGCCAGTGCTTGCTGCACCAGGGCCTCGGTCTCGGAGTCGAGGTGCGCGGTGGCCTCATCGAGGATGACGACCGCCGGGTTCTTCAGGAGCACCCGCGCGATGGCCAGGCGCTGTTTCTCGCCGCCCGACATGCGATAACCGCGCTCGCCGACGATCGTGTCGTAGCCATCGGGCAGCTCGGCGATCGTGTCGTGAATACGCGCGGCGCGGCAGGCGGCGACGATCTCGGCGTCGGTGGCGTTGGGACGCGCGTAGCGAAGGTTGGCGACGATGCTGTCGTGGAACAGGTGCGGGTCTTGCGTGACGACCCCGATCGCGCCGGTGAGGCTGGCCAGGGTGACGTCGCGAACATCGTGGCCGTCGATGTGGATCGCGCCCGACGTCACGTCGTACAAACGCGGTACCAGCGACGACAGCGTGGTCTTGCCCGCGCCGGTTGGGCCGACCAGTGCAGTGACCTGACCGGGAAGCGTCTTGAACGACACGCCGCGCAGGATCCAGGCCGACGGTTCGGTGGAGAGCTCACCGACGTTCTCGCCCTCGAGCGACGCGATCGACACCGTGGACGGCGCCGGGTAACGGAACCACACGTCCTCGAACTCGAGCTTGCCGCGCGGGTTGATGAGCTCAACGGCGTCGGGCTTGTCGACGATCGGCAGGGGCGCGTCCAGAACCTCGAAGCAGCGTTCGAAGCTCACCAACGCAGTCAGGAGGTCGACGCGCGCGCTTGAGAGATCGGTGAGCGGTGAGTAGAGCCGGCTGACCAGCGCGGCCAGCGCGACCAGCGAGCCGAGTTTGAGCGACCCGTTCACCACGGCCCGACCGCCGAGCCAGTAGACCGCCGCGGTGCCGAGCGCGCCCATCAGGGTGAGCCCGGCGTAGTAGATGCGCGATGTCATCGCCTGCTGGATGCCGCTATCGCGCACGTCGGCGGCGCGCGACGCGAACGCGTCGACGTCGTCCTTGCGGCGTCCGAACAGCTTCACGAGCAGCGCGCCGCTCACGTTGAAGCGTTCTTGCATCGTGGCGCCCATCTCGCCGTTGAGCTGCATGCGCACGCGGCTGAGCGCGACCATCTTTGGGCTGAGGCGGCGATCGAGCAAGAAGATGAACGGCAGGATCATCAGTGTCGCCAGGGTGACCTGCCAGCTCAGCCGGAGCATCACGAAGAGGACGCTCGTCAGCAGGAACACGTCGGAGGTGACAGTGGCCAGCGTGGTGATCGTGGCCTGCGCACCGATCACGTCGTTGCTCATGCGGCTGAGCAGGTTGCCCGTTTGCGTGCGGGTGAAGAACGCGATGGGCATGCGCTGCACGTGGTCGTACAACGCGACGCGCATGTCGAAGATCAAGCCCTCGCCGATGCGAGCGCCGAAGTAGCGGTTGAGGAGGCGCACCCCGGTTTCGCCCAGCGCCAGCCCGACCGCGGCGAGGAACAACACGTTGACCTCGGACATGCGGCCACTCGGGATGGCGACGTCGATGAGCCGCTTGAAGACGAGGGCGGGCGCCACCGCGATCACCGAGGCGGCCACGATCGTGCAGAGGTAGAGGATCAGCTGGCGGCGGTACGGCCGGGCGAAGCCCCACGCGTGCCGGACCGTGGCCGGATTGACCCGTGCCCGTTCCAACTCGTCGCCGAGCAGCTTTCGACCCGCGGGTCGCCATGGGTGCATTAGTGCTGTCAACCGTAGGGCGGCCCGGGAACTTCCCGGCGAGGGAGGCCGGTACGATCGTGGGATGCCCGACGACAAGAATCCGCCCGCCGAGTCCGACGAGCTCGAAGATCTGGAGCTCGAGGAGGTCGTTGCCGACGAAGTCAGTGGCGGCGCCCGAAAAATGCCGATGCCTGGGTAGGTAAGGCGCGCACGACCTGGGCATTCGTGGTCCAGACGACGTCGGCTCGCCTGGCGCCCGCCCGCGACGCCCCTCCGGTCGCTCAGCTCCACACACTCAGCCCGCTCGGCTCGCGGGAGGTCACGGTCGTCCTCGATCGCGAGTGCACCATCGGTGAGGAGTGGCTGCGCGTCGAGCTCCCGGTCGCGCCCAACGGCACAACCGGGTGGGTCCGACGGGAGACGCTCGGCGAGTTGCGCACGACCGAGCGCCAGCTCGTTGTCGACACAACGTCGCTGCGGGCGACACTGCTGCGCGGCGACGCCGAGCTGTGGACCGCCCCGATTGGCGTCGGGATGCCTGACTGGCCCACGCCCACCGGAACGTTCTACGTGCGCGCCCGTATGGTGCCTTCGCCGTCGACACCGCTCTACGGCGCGTTCGCGTTCGTGACGAGCTGCATCGCGCCGCAGGAGCCATGGCCGGGCGGGATCTATCTCGGCATCCATGGCACCAACCGCCCCGAGCGGATCCCGGGGCGGGTGTCGATGGGGTGTGTCCGGCTCCGCGACAGCGACGTGCTGCAGCTGCGTCCCATGTTGCCGCTCGGTGCACGGGTCACGATCGTGTGAGCGCGCCGCCCTACATAGAGCACGTGCATCGCGGCAGCGCCGGCGCCCACGTCGACGGGTACCGGCGAATGCTGGCGCGCTGGGCGGAGTCGAGGATCACCGAGACCGGTCCGTTCGGTGCGGCTTCGGTGGCGCTGGTGCGCGACTTCCAGCGGGCGGAGGTGCCGGTCACGCCGACCGGCGCGATCGGTCCCGCGACCCACGCCGAGCTCGTTCGCTGGGCCGATGACACCGCGTGTGAGCTGTTACAGGGCGAGTACCAACGCCGCCATCCGCAACCGAGCGGGCGCCAGATCGTGGCCGAGGCAGCTCTCCTGGCGCTCACCAAACGAGGGACGCTCACCTACTCCGGCCGCGGCCGGGCGACGGTCGCGCGCCGTTGGGAGGGCATCGACAACGCAGTCGTGCCGCCTGACGTGCCGCTGTTCGCCGACTGCTCGTCGCTGTCGACCTGGTGCTTGTGGCTCGCCCGCGATCACGGCGCGACCGATCCGTCTGCCCGGGAATGGACGCGAGGGTCAACCGACACCATGGAGTTGCACGGACGGGCCGTCGATCTGGACAGCGCGCAGCCGGGCGACCTGTTCTTCTACAGCGGTGCCGAGGCGGGGGGCCATGTCACGCTGATGGTCGAGCGCGTCCGGGGCGTTCCGTTCGTCGTGAGCTTCGGCAGCGAGGGCGGACCCTCCTACGTCCGCTACGACTACCGCCGCGCCCTCTGGGGCCTCGACGACCTCACGTCAATCCGCAGCTACATCACCTGACACGGGCCGGAGTCCGGACGGGAGCCAGTCGGCGTCGACGTCGCCCGAGCGATAGCTCGCGGCCAGGCGCTCGAGCCACGACACCGAGTCGCTGAGCCCACCAGGCCGGTTACGCCGCAGCCACAGCGAGCGGTGGGCGCCGGCGATCGCGTCCAGGCGATCGGCCATCCTGCCGCGCTCATGGTGGCCGATGTCGCCCAGCGTGCCAGTGCCGCCATTGCGAGCGCGGCCGTCGTCAATCATCACGCGGGCCAACTCGATCGAGTTGGCAATCTCGGCCCGGACGAGATCCCCGTCGTTGCGATCCAACGCCGCGCTTTCGATCGCCGCGGCACCGGCCGCGAGTCCGGCGTCGATTTCCTCGAGTTCGTCGTCGCTGACGAAGCCGCGCCGCAGGTGGGGCAACCACAACGGCAGCAAGTAGCTCGCCATGTTCGGTGTCTGGCGCGCTGCGACGCGGTGAAGGTCGCCGAGCGCAACGAGCGCCCCCGTCGCCTCATCCAACGCGAAGTCGACCTCACGATTCGTCTCGAGACACCACGACACCGCCGCACCCATGGCGAGTCCCGGCTCACTGGCCGGCAGGTATTGCAGGTGGCCGCCGTCGCCCCAATCGGTGTTGAGATAGCCGGACGCGCCGTGCCGCCCGGCGGCCTCCGCGGCGGCGACATGGTTCTCACGCATGTTGGTCGTGCGTCCGAATAGGGAGCTCCAGGAAGAGGTTCCGGCGCACACCCACGCGCTGCGGCCCGCGGCGGCGAGCGCGCCGACGCGGTCGTCGAAGGGATGGGTCGCTTCATAACCCCACTCGGCGATCGTCACGCCATCCGGAATATGGGCGATCAGCTCCGGATGGCCGGTGAGGATGTCGCCCCACACCAGCATTTCGCGACCATCCAATTCGGGCGCGGCGCGCAGTGCGGCGAGATAGGCGACGTACTCGTCGTAGCGAGCGGGGTCGAGTTCGAACGGCTCGTCGAGCCCGACGTTCACACGATCGCTGTGCCGGAAGTGGGGTAGTAGCTGCCCGAGGAGATCGCGCGTCAGGGCCAGCGACCGCGGGTTCGATGGGTCCATGGTCATCGGTGGCCGGCGCATGACGCCGGCGATGGTGAACGGTTCAGGCGACAACGCCAGCTCGCGGTAGCGCGGGAAGCGGAGCCAACGCTCCATGTGGCCGAGGCAGTTCTGGTTCGCAGTGAGCGTGATATGTCGCGCCGCGCAAAACGCGTCGAGATCGGTGATCTCATCCGGCGTAAAGGGCGACGCGTCGCGCCAGACGTCCTCGTGGCCGGCGTACGCAAAGGTGTGCTCGGTGTAGAGCTGAACTTCGTTGATCTTCCATCCCGCGAGGCGGTCGACGAGCGCGAGCAGCGTCGCCATCGTCGGCACCTTGTCGCGCGACACGTCCAGCATCACGCCGCGTACGGCGAGGTCAGGCCAATCGGTGATCTCGCACTCGCCGACCGTCCCGTCGGGCTCGGCCAGTTGGTTCAGCGTCTGCCGGGCGTAGAACTCGCCCGCGGTATCGGCGGCCTCAATGATGGCGTCACCGTCGCCCGTAACTCGCAGCCGGTAACCCTGCGCCGGCAGGTCGTGGGCGCGGGCGGTGACGACGCCCGCCACCGGATGCCGTTTACGCCCCAACGATGCGCGCCGCGGCACCGGGAGGAGCGAGTCCATACGCCGACGATAAACGCACGCCCCACGATTTCCGTCGTGTACATGACGGAAATCGCGAAGCGTGGGCGCCGTAGGCGGAGCTCGTCAGTTAGAGGTTCGGCTCGAGCGCGCAGGCGACAGTGCGAACGGTCTGCGCCAGTGCACCGCCGAGCGAAACGCCGATATCGTCAAGCGGCTTGCTGACGGGGCCCCGCGGACCTCTGATCTGGCAGGGACGATCGTCTCGCGGGTCGCAAGCGTCTCCAAGGCCGTCACCGTCGACGTCCGCCTGGTTGTTGGGAACCGTCGGGCAGTTGTCGATGGGGTTGGGCGTGCCGTCATGGTCGGTATCCACCGAGCCGCACACCGGCTCGACGTAACGGAGCGTGTTGCCGAAGACGATCTGACCCCGAATCCCTACGAGCACTTGGCCCGCGGGGCAGTCGTAGGGACCATCCGGCTTACCGTCGCTGAACTCGCCGAGCCCCCTGCGTGTCCCAATGGGTCCGCTCAAGCTCGCCGCCTGGCATCGGACGTCCAGGGTATGGACGAAGTCGCCTTCCCTACCCGCGATACCCACGGCGAACTCCCCGGCGATGCAGGCCGATGCCTTTGCCGTCTCGCCGCCCGCGGCTTCGCCCATCGTGCCGGTCGCCGGCACTGATGCACCGTTCGCCTGGCACCTAGCCGTGGCGCTGCGAACCCGTGCGGCACCGAATTGGAACTCGAGTCCATCGATGGCTGTCATTACTGCGCCTGCCGGACACAGGGAATCGTCCGGTGTGCCGCCGGGTGCCCCACCGATTTGGCCGTCGCCGGGCGCGGCCAGCGCGGGACTGACAGACCCGATGATCGCGGCCGCGGTCAGCACCCCGGCAACGCACCATCGCATGACGCTTCGCTTCTTCATGTTCCCCCCTAGGAGCTTTGAAAGAGGTGCGGCCTCTGCCTCACCTCATGCTCCGGCAACCTAGGAGCCGTCGCTTACAGATCGCTTAAGCCATCTGGCGGAGGGGGTGGGATTTGAACCCACGGTGAGGTTGCCCCCACAACGGTTTTCGAGACCGTCCGATTCGGCCGCTCTCGCACCCCTCCAAATCGCAGATGCAGGTTACTGGTCGGGGTTGCGCTTCCCGGCGAAGAAGTCCCGGAGCAGGGCGCCGCATTCCTCTTGCCGCACCCCGGAGGTTACCGGCAGCTCGTGGTTGAGCCGGGGGTCGACGCAGAGGTTGTAGAGAGACCCGCAGGCGCCCGCCTTCGGGTCCGGCGTACCGAAGACCAGGCGGCCCACCCGGCCGGCGATCAGGGCCCCGGCGCACATGGGACAGGGCTCGAGCGTGACGAAAAGGGTCACGGCCCCCAGGCGCCAGGTCCCGAGCGCCTCGGCGGCATCCTGCAGCGCCAGCAGCTCGGCGTGGGCCGTCGGGTCTTTGCGCAGCTCCCGTTCGTTGTGGCGCCGGGCGACGACGAGCCCGCCGACCACGGCCACCGCCCCGACAGGCACGTCCCGGTGCTCGGCGGCCGCCGCGGCCTCCTCGAGGGCCAGGCCCATGGCCTCGGCGTCGGAGAGCTCAGGGTTGGCCACCCGAGCAAGGTAATTCCCGGGTGGCGGGCAGGAGTCGGCGCCGGGTCCGGCGAATCAAGTCGCCAAGGGAAAACAGGGACCCAAGAAGGCCATTCGCTCCGGGCGGCGCTGGGGCCGTCCGGGTCGATGTGGTAGGGGTTCAGACCGTCGTGCGGAGACATCTACTCACATTCGTTGCAATCGCGGCCAGCACGACGCTGGTGATGAACGCCCCCGGTTCCCACCCGGGCGGTTCCGAGGTGCGCCGGCGGATCGGGCTCGCAGCACAGGCCGCCGAAGTCCCCGTTCCCCGGCCGCTGCCGCTCGAGGTGGTCGAGAGCCTCAGCAGCGCACCGTCTGCCCCCTCCGCGGGCGCGGCCGTTGCCGTCGCGCCCCCGCCCGCCCAGTTCACCGGCCCCGCGCCGGCTCGCGTCGCCCCGCCCGCCCCGCTGCGGTCGGCTGCACGCGCCTCATCGGCTCCCAGCGGCCAGCCGGGCACATGGGCCGTCGTCATCGGCGTTAACGACTATCCCGGCTCCCAGTACGACCTGAACTACGCGGTCAATGACGCCAACGACGCGACGCAGGCACTGGCCCAGCAAGGCGTAAGCGGCGATCACGTGATGAACCTCCGCGACGGTCAGGTGACGCCGGAGGTGATCCGGTCCGCGGTCAACTGGCTGGCGAACAACGCTGGGCCGGACGCGGTTGCCGTGTTCTTCTTCGCCGGCCATGTGATGAAGAAGGGTGGCTCGGAGGTCATCGTGACCTCAGACGGCGGCAACGTTTCTGACGCGCAGCTCGCCAACTGGTTGTCGGCGCTCCAGGCGCGACGGGCGTGGATAACGATCGCCGCCTGTTACGGCGGCGGCTTCACCGAAGTTCTCGCGCCGGGGCGGGTGCTTACCGCCGCGGCCGGGGCGAACGAGGTCGCCTACGAAAGCTCGGCGTTCGGGCGCTCGTATCTGGGTGAGTACATGCTCCGCCGGGCGATGATCGAGGGCGCGGCCAACTCCACCGTCCAGAGCGCCTTTGCCTGGGCCCGGGCCAAGATCAGCCAGGAGTATTCCGGCCGCGAGCCCGTCCAGTTCGACAGCAGCGACGGCAGCCTCAACCTGCGGCCGGCGCAGGCCAGCGCGGGTTCGGAGCAACCGGCGCAGGCGGCGCCGGCGCAACCCGCGCCCTCACCGGAACCCGCGCCGGACCAAGGCACGCCGCCGACGACGGCGCCGCCCAAGAAGTGCGGGATCATCTGTTTCCGCTGATTGCGGGCACCTTGGCGCGAGGCGCCATATATATAGGCTCTGCTACGTCCCTAACGGCGAGAGGTAGATGACCCGAGTTTTCGAGTCGGCGCGGCGGTCACTGCCGCGAGGTAGCTCCCTACCCGATGACGCGTGGCGGCAGCGCCACGCCGGCATCGTCGCGCTGCTCTGGGTTCACGCCGCGGTAATCCCGGTGTACGCAGTGATCCGCGACTTCAGCCTGCTCCACGCGCTGCAGGAGGGCGCGATCCTTCCGGTGACGGCGCTGGTGGCGAGCTATCCGCCGTTTGCCCGGCGCGTGCGGACGGGCGCGGCCTCGCTCGGTCTGCTCAGCGCATCGGCCATCCTCGTGCATCTCTCCGGTGGGCTCATCGAGATGCACTTTCACTTCTTCGTGATGGTTGCGGTCGTCGCGCTGTACCAGGACTGGCTTCCATTTCTTGCCGCCATCGCCTACGTGTTGTTGCACCACGGCGTGCTCGGCGTCGTCGACCCCACGTCGGTGTTCAACCATCCGGCCGCACAACGCGACCCGTGGCGGTGGGCCGGGATCCACGCCTTCTTCATCGGCGGCATCAGTGCCGCGTGTCTCGTCACTTGGCGCCTCAACGAGACGGTGCTCGATCGGCAGCGGCAAGCGGAAGAGCGGCTACGCGAAGAAAGCCACGTGGTGGAGACCCTCAACTTCGTGGGCCGCTCGCTCGCTGCCGAGCTTGACCTCCACACCGTGGTGCAACGGGTCACTGACGCGGCGACGGAGTTGAGCGCGGCGGCGTTCGGCGCGTTCTTCTACAACGCGCAGGACGAGTCGGGTGAGTCGTACCTGCTCTACACGATCTCTGGTGTCCCGGCGGAGGCGTTCTCCCAGTTCCCGATGCCCCGCAACACGGCCGTGTTCGGCCCGACATTCGCGGGTGAGTCGGTGATTCGTCTCGACGACGTCACCAAGGACACGCGGTACGGCCTGAGTGCGCCCTATCACGGGATGCCACCCGGCCATCTTCCCGTCCGCAGCTACATGGCAGTCCCGGTGCACGCTCGGAGCGGTGAAGTCCTTGGCGGCCTGTTCTTCGGACACCCAGAGCCAGCGCGCTTTGACAAGGTGGATGAACGCATCGTCGTCGGTATCGCTGCGCACGCGGCGATCGCTCTCGACAACGCCCGGCTCTACGAGTCCGAGCGCCTGGCTCGCGAGGCGGCCGAGGTCGCCCGTCGCCGCCTCGCGCTGCTCGCCGAAGCCAGCCGAGTGCTGGCGTCATCGCTCGACGTCGATCGCACGCTCGCCGACCTCACACGGCTGGTCTCGCCCGAGATCGCCGACAGTTGTGTCGTCTACCTGATAGCTGCCGATGGCTGGATTGAGCAGGCACTCGCGCACGCCGGCGCGGATATGGCGATCGACATCGCGCCACTTCAACCCCCGCCGCTCGATCCGAGTCACCCCTCCCACCCCGTGGCGCGGGTCATCCGGACGGGAAAGTCCGAGCTGCTCGAACACGTCGCACCGGAACTCGTCGACGGCGCCATCGAGGACGCGGACCAACGCGACCTCGTGCACCGGCTCGCTCCGGCATCGGCGATCGTGGTCCCACTGATCGGGCCGAGCAACACGCTGGGCGCCCTGGCTCTCGGCACGACTCGGTCTTCGGGCCGGCTGCTCACGCAGAGCGATCTCGAGATGGCCGAGGAGCTGGCCCGGCGGGCCGGCGTCGCCCTCGCCCACGCCCGGCTGTTTGCCGATCAGCGCGACGTCGCCGAGACGCTTCAGCACAGCCTGTTGCCGGACGAGCTGCCGGTTGTTCCCGGATTGGCCACCGCAGCGCGCTACGTGCCCGGGGGTCGCGGCGCCGAGGTGGGCGGCGATTGGTACGACGTCCTTGCCTTCCCCGACGGCACGCTGGGGCTGGTCATGGGCGACGTTGTCGGCCGCGGCGTGCCTGCCGCGTCGCTGATGGGACAGATCCGCAACGCGCTGCGCGCCTACGCCTTCGACGGATACAGCCCCGCTGAGTCGCTGGCCCGACTCAACGCGCTCGTCAACGGAATGGGCGGGGCGCCATGCATGGCCACCGTTGTCTTCGCGGTGTTCGACCCCGAGACATCGACGATGTCTTTGAGCAACGCCGGGCACCCCCCTCCATTGCTGCGCGCCGCCGACGGCGCCTCCGCCTTCATCGAGGGCGGGTTGGGCCCGCCCCTTGGTGCGATCGCCGACCCGGAGTTCCGTGAGCTCACTGTTCCGATCGACGACGGTTCCACGTTGGTGATGTACACCGACGGACTCGTGGAGGACCGCGACACGCCGCTGGATCACGGCTTGTCGCGGATTCGTGACGTCCTCGAACACGCGCCGCACGAACTCGAGGCGCTGTGTGATCACGTGATGGGCGGGACCATGGTCGGCCGCGAGGCGGGCGACGATGCCGCGCTGCTCGCTATGCGGTGCGTTGCGCTCGGTAGCGAGTTGCACCTCGAGTTGCCGTCGCGGCCGACGATCCTGCGCCCATTGCGGACCGCAATGCGGCGCTGGCTGACGACGGCCGGCGCGTCCGAGCAGGAGACGTTCGAGATTCTTGTGGCCGCCGGCGAGGCTTGCGCGAACGCGATCCAGCATGCGGGCACTGGATCGACAACCTTCGAGGTCGACGGCCACCTCGACGGCGAGGTTCGAATCGCGGTGCGAGACCACGGCGTGTGGCGCGATGCGCGCCCGACGCTCGGTGGCCGCGGGCTGCCGATCATGGCCCAGTTCATGGACGACGTTGACTTCCGCAAGACCGACACCGGCACCGAGGTCATCCTGCGGCGAGCGCTCTCGCCCGGTGGCGCAGATCGGCGGCAGCCGTGAAGGGTCTCGACATCGAGGTGGGAGCCGTCAACGGCGTGGCCGTCGCCATCCTGAAGGGCGACATAGACGTCCTCAACGGCGAGGCGATCGCCGAGGAGCTGCTGCGCGCCGGGCTCACCAGCCCCATCGGCCTGGTCGCCGATCTGAGCGACGTGCGCTATGCGGACAGCGCAGGTGTCCGCACCCTCTTCGGCCTGGCCACCAACCTTGGTCGCGCCCGGCTCGCCTTCGCTGTCGCCATCAGCGAGGGCTCACCCCTCCGCCGTCTCCTCAAGGTCACCAACTTCGACGAGGTCGTCCCCACGCTCCCCACCCTCGACGACGCCGTCGCCCTCCTCCGCGGCGAGTCCTAGCCGTTCTGGCGCGCGAATCGCTAGGTTTTCTGGCGCGATTCGCGCGCCAGTACGGCTCGGGGAGCGGAGGGACAGGGATTTGAACCCTGGGTGGGTTGCCCCACACACGCACTCCAGGCGTGCCGATTCGGCCGCTCTCGCATCCCTCCAAGGCGCGCCTGTCGGACACGCCGGAGTGTCAGGGTAACCTGGCTCGCTCGCCCCGCCGGTCGGCGCGGCGGTTGGGTCCTGCGCAACGGGAGCCCGTGAACCGAGTCAGGGCCGGAAGGCAGCAGCTCTCAGCGGATCCTCCCGTGTGCCGCAGATCGCCTGACCGTCGCGCCGACCAGCGGGGCGCTTGCGCCCCAGCTGGGCGGTGACGACGGGATGCGCCTCGCGCCGACCAGCGGGGCGTTTCGCATCGCGCAGTCCACGCGTAGAGTCAGCCGGGATGGCCGATCAGGCGTACCAGTCGCTCTATCGGAGGTACCGGCCGCAACGGTTCGGTCAGGTGCGGGGCCAGGAGCACATCACGCGCGCCCTCACGAACGCGGTCCGTGAGGACAAGGTCGCCCACGCCTATCTCTTCAGCGGGCCTCGCGGCACCGGAAAGACCACCACCGCCCGCATCCTTGCGAAGGCGCTCAACTGCACCAACCTCGCCGACGGCGAGCCGTGCGACGCCTGCGAGTCCTGCACCCAGATCCGGGAGGGCGCGTCCCTCGATGTCTACGAGCTCGATGCAGCCTCCAACAACGGTGTCGACGCCATGCGTGAGCTCGTCAGTCGAGCGGCCCTCGGCACGCCCGGCCGCACCAAGGTGTACATCGTCGACGAGGTCCACATGCTCTCGACGCCGGCCTCCAACGCGCTCCTGAAGACGCTCGAAGAGCCGCCGGGTCACGTCGTGTTCGTTCTCGCCACTACCGACCCGCAAAAGGTGCTCCCCACCATCCGCAGTCGCACGCAGCACTTCGAGTTCCGCCTGATCGACGCGGAAGTCCTCGGCGCGCTCCTTCGCGACATCAACGCCGACGCCGCGCTGGGCGTTCCCACCGAAGCCATCGACATGGTCACCCGACGCGGCCACGGCTCTGCTCGCGACGCGCTGTCGGTGCTCGACCAGGTGGCGGCGGCTGGTCATGTCGAGGACGAAGCGTCGGTGATCGACGACATCGTCGAGGCGTTGTGCGACCACGATGTCGGTCGCGCGCTCACGGCGGTCGCCGAGGGGTGCGCCTCCGGACGTGAGCCCCGGCGGTTGGCCGAGGAGCTCCTCGCCCACTTGCGCAACAGCTTCCTGGCGATCATGGCGCGCAGCGCGCTGACGTTGCCCGACGATGCCGCCGATCGCGCCGAGCAGCAAGGCCGCCGGCTCGGCGCGGCAGCCCTCGTCCGGGCAATGGAAGCCCTCGGTGACGCGCTCATGCAGATGCGCGAGGCGCTTGATCCCCGCGTGAGCCTCGAGGTCGCGCTTGTACGCGTAGCTCGGCCCGAGGTCGACGTCACGCCGGCCGGCTTGGTCGAGCGGATCGAGCGGCTCGAGCGCGGCGCGCCCGCCGCCGCTCCTGCTGCCGCGGTCGACGAGTCACCGCCGGCATCCACGCCGGCGCCAGCACCCACCGAGCAGAAGTCGCCGCCCAAAGCCGCGTTGGGTGCCCACCGCAAGAAGTCGGGCCCCGAAGCCACGGCCGCACCCGTGCCGGCCAAGGCACCGGCGAAGGCGTCCTCCGAGGCACCGGCGAAACCGAGCGCAGGGATGCCGTCGCGTGACGAGCTCACTACCGCCTGGGCCGATGCCATCCTGCCGAAACTGGCCCGGCGAATCACCGTGTGGTTCGGCGGCGGGCGTTTCGCCGGCGTCGAGGAGGACGCGGTCACCTACGCCCTCCCGGATGCCAACTTCAAGTTGCGCGCTGAGAAGTACCAATCGGAGGTCCAAGCCGCGCTCATCGAGCACTTCGGAACGACCCTCCGCCTCGCCCTCGTCGTCGACGACGCCGCTCCTGTCCCCGCGGTCGAGACCGACCACGACGACACGCCCGACTTCGACACTCCGGTGGATGACGCGCCGGATGCGTCGCCGGAGGAGCACGTGAAGGCGGCCTTCCCAGGCGCCGAGGAGGTCACCGAATGAGTGAGTCGGACGATGAATCCGGCGGTTTCGACCTCGGCGAACTGTTGAAGCAGGCGCAGGCCATGCAGGAACAGGTGATGGCCGCGCAGGCCACCGCCGCCGATCAGATCGTGGAGGGCTCGGCCGGCGGAGGCGTGGTGAAGGTCACGGTCACCGGCGGAATGGAGTTCCGCGCCATACACATCGATCCGGCGGTCGTCGACGCCAACGACGTCGAGATGCTCGAGGATCTGCTCCTCGCCGCGATTCACGATGCCGTGGCGCGCGCCAATGAGATCAACCAGCAAGCGTTCGGAGGGCTCGGGCTTCCGGGCTTGCCCGGCCTCGGCGACTAGGCGGTGTTCGCCGGTCCCGTTCAGGAGCTCATCGACGAGCTCGGTCGCCTGCCTGGCGTCGGCCCCAAGTCGGCGCAGCGGATCGCGTTCCACCTGCTGCGCATCGAGTCGATCGACGCCCTACGGCTCGCCGATGCGATCCGCGAAGTGAAGGCGCGGATCTCGTTCTGCCACCGCTGTTTCAACGTGGCCGAACGCGACGGCGACGGCGGCGCCATCGAGTGTGGTGTGTGCACCGACTCGCGACGCGACACCACGGTCGTGTGTGTCGTCGAGGATCCGCGTGACATCGTCGCGGTCGAGAAAACCCAGGAGTTCCACGGTCGCTACCACGTGCTGCAGGGTTCGATCAGCCCGATCGCCGGCATCGGTCCCGAGCAGCTGCGGGTGAAGGAACTGCTCGCCCGCATCGAGCCAGAAGCGATCACCGAAGTCATCCTCTGCACCAACCCCACGATTGAGGGCGAGACCACCGCCATGTACCTGGCCAAGCTGCTCAAGCCGCTGGGAATCAGGGTCACCCGTATCGCCAGCGGTCTACCGGTGGGCGGCGACCTCGAGTACGCCGACGAGCTCACGCTGGGCCGCGCCCTGGAGGGCCGCCGCGACGTAGAGGGTTAGGCCTTCCGGGTCGTCTTCTTGGCCGGCGCCCGCTTGCGGGCCGCCTTCACCGGAGCGGTCTCCAGATCGGCGGACGGCGGCATCGGCGGTGGCATGGGCGGGACTGACGGTGCGGTCTCGACCACGGGCGGCGCCTCGGCCGTCTGCAGGTGCACGAAGAACAGCACACCGGCCGCGGCGGCGAGGAAGGCGTTCTGAGCGAAGCCGGCCGCGGCTTCGCCACGCGTGCCGGCGTTGGTAACGCCTGGAGCGATCATCTCGACGATCGCGTACAGCGCCATGACGGCGGCGACGAGCGCGGTGATCACCGCGACGAACGACACCACGTAGAGGTAGGTCTTCTTGACCCGCTCCGCAACCGCACCGCCGACACACTTCCTTCGTCGCCGATCGTGGAACACGTAAAGCCCGGCGCCCACCGCGGCGATGATCGCGGCCCGCAGCGCGTTGGCGTAGTCCGCGTCGTCCTCGCCCGGATTGCTGAACTGCCTCAGGATCCGGGGCGACGGCTCCTCCGACTCGAACTGGGTGAAGCCCTCGCCGACGGAGGAATAGATGACGCTGCCATCGTCGGTTGTGAGGTTGATGAGTGACGCGACCACGGTGAACGTCGCGAACAGCGTTACGAACAGCGCGACGAACATGACGGCGGCGTAGTACAGCGCGGCAGGGCGCTCCCCGTCGGGATCAGGCTCGTTGCGGCCGCCGCTGACCGCGACGACCAGAAGGATGATCAGCCCGAGCGGGATGATGCCCGCGCCGAAGCCGATAAACGCGATCGCGTCCATCGCCTACGCGGTCTGGAGAACGATCGCGTCGCCCTGGCCACCGCCGCCGCAGAGTGCAGCCGCGCCCAGACCGCCGCCGCGCCGCTGCAGCTCGAGCAGCAGCGTGAGCGCGAGGCGGGTGCCCGACATACCGATCGGGTGGCCGAGCGCGATGGCGCCGCCGTTCACGTTGACGGTCTCGTCGGTGACGCCAAGCTCGTCCATCGACGCCAGGCCGACCGCGGCGAACGCCTCGTTGATCTCGATGAGGCCGAGGTCGCCGATGCTTTTGCCCGCCTTCTGCAGCGCGAGGTTGATGGCGCGCGAGGGCTGGGTGAGGAGCGAGGCGTCGGGCCCGGCCACCTGGCCGTAGCTCACGACTTCGCCCAACGGTGTGACACCGCGGCGCTCGGCCTCGGCCCGTGACATCACGACGAGGGCGGCGCCGCCGTCGGAGATCTGCGACGCGTTGCCCGCGGTGATAGTGCCGTCGGCCTCAAACGCCGGACGCAGGCCGCCGAGGCTCTCGGTGGTGGTGCCGGGCCGCACGCCCTCGTCGGTCTCGACGACGATCGGGTCGCCCTTGCGCTGCGGGATGCTCACCGGGACGATCTCGTCGGCGAGTCGCCCTTCCTTCATGGCCGCGGAGGCCCGCTCATGCGAGGTGGCGGCGAACGCATCCTGGCGGTCGCGGGTGATGCCCTTCGCCGCCTTCGTGTACTTCTCGGTGCCGGCGCCCATCGCGCACACGTCGAACGCGCAGAACAGACCGTCGAACGCCATGGCGTCGACGAGCGTGCCGTCGCCGAAGCGGTAACCCGATCAGCGCGTCCTGCAGGAGGTAGGGCGCCCGGGTCATCGACTCCATGCCGCCGGCGATCACGACGTCGGCTTCGCCGTTGGCGATGATCTGATCGGCCAGGTAGATCGTGTTCAGGCCGCTGAGGCACACCTTGTTGATCGTGGTGGCCGGAACCGTCATCGGGATGCCGGCCTTGACCGCCGCCTGCCGCGCCGTGATCTGGCCCTGGCCGGCCTGGAGCACCTGGCCCATGAGGACGTAGTCGACGTCCTCCGGCTTCACGCCCGCCTTCTCCAGCGCGGCGGCGATGGCGAAGCCGCCGAGATCCATGGCCGTGAACCCGGCGAATGCCCCAGACAGCTTGCCGATGGGTGTGCGAGCGCCTGCGACGATGACCGAACCGGGCATTGATGACCTCCGAAGGGTTATGGAACTTGCGTCCAGCTTACGCGTGGTCGCGGGCTAGCTTCCTGGGCCATGGGTAAGACAGTCCGGGCCTACGCCATAACCGCTGATGCCGTGGCTCGTGAACGCGAACGGGTCGGCGGCGACCTCGACAAAATGGACGTCGGCAATGTGATCGCGCTCGACAAACTCGAGTTGCGGGACATGGGCCCCGGTGACGTGCACATGCGGATCCTCGCCGTGTCGGGCGAACACAACGTCGACCACGCCGCCCTGGCCGACACGATCAACATTGCCGAGGCCCGCGGTGGGCGCATCTACCCCGGCAACTCGGCGGTGGGCGAAGTGCTCGAGGTCGGCGCTGACGTCACCGACTTCAAGCCGGGCGACATCGTCGTCACGCACTGCAACGGCGAGCCCGACGCATTCGGCTTCCCGCTGCGGATCTGGGCTTACGACCAGCCCGAGTCGGTGGGCTGGTACGGCGAAGAAGCGGTGGTTGGCGACTGGCAGCTGATCAAGGCCCCGCTCGACTCGGGCCTCACCCTCTGGGAGATCGCCGCCCTTCCGCTACGCGCGCCGACCGCCTGGCACATGTGGCGGCGCGCCCTCGGGATCTTCCGTCTCAAGGTGAGCGTCGAACAGATGCCCGTCCTCAACGTCATGAGCTTCGGCGGCGGTGTGGGTGAACTGTTCCTGATGCTCGCGAAGCACGAGGGCCACAACGCGTACTTCTGCTCGGGGAGCCCGGACCGTCGTGACGCCCTCGAGAAACTCGGCATCGTCGGCATCGACCAGAAGGCGTTCAACCGCTTCGCGTCGCGTGACGACATCGGCGCCTTTCGTAAGCACGTGCGCCAAATCACGGACGGCGGCGACATGCACATCGTGTGCGACATGCTGCGCGGTCCGTGTTTCGACGCCGGCCTGACGGTCGCGGCTCGTCAAGGCGTCAACGTGAGCGCCGGTTGGCAGCTCAGCCAGGTCGTCACGTACAACTCAACGCTCCAGTCGGTGAAGCAGGTCACGATCGATCACACGCACTACGAAACGATCGCCGAGTGCAAGACCGCCACTGCGCTCTACGGCAAGGTGTTCAAGCCCACCGTGCACCGCGAGATCTACGCGTTCGAGGATCTCGGGCGCGCGTTCGAGGAGATGCACCAGAACACCCAGACCGGCATCCCGATCATCCGGGTGGCCGAGGACATGCCCGACGCGGTGAAGGACCTCATCTAATGAGCAAGCTGACCGAGATCGACCACGTGGGGATCGCCGTGCGCGACCTCGACGCCACCATTGCCTGGTACCAACAGATGTTCGGCGCCGAGGTGCATCACCGCGAGCGCATCGAGTCCGACGGGGTCGACGAGGCCCTCATCAAGGTGGCCGACTCATACATCCAGCTGCTCACGCCCTACACCGACACCTCACCGCTGGCCAAGTACATGGAGAAGAACGGCGAAGGTGTCCACCATGTCGGCTACCGGGTCGACAATTGCGATGAGGTGCTCGAGCACGTCAAGGCCGAGGGCGCGCGGGTAGTCGACGAGCATCCCCGCACCGGCTCGCGGGGGACCACCGTCGCGTTCCTGCACCCCAAGACGTCATTCGGGACGCTCATCGAGCTGGTCGAAGAGTAAACACCTCGCTCTCGTAGCGCTTTATCAAGCGCCGGTAGTCCTTGCCGCCTTCGGGCATCGTCGCGATCTCGGCCAGCGTGTCGTCGAGGGTCCACTTCCCGTCGAGGTAGGCGGGAATACGGTCGAGCATCGTGTGGTAGCCGGAGCAGAAGTCGGGACTCCACTGATCGTCCATCTCGGGAGGCATCGACTGGATGAACGTGAGCCGGGTCGAGTTGCCGCCGTCGACCGGTTCGAGCTCGAAGCGCAGCCCGCCGTAATCGACGACGCGCGGCGGGTCGAGTTCGATGATTACGTGGTCGACCTTGAAGCCGGGCGGGTCGCTGGTGTCGCCGTACGTGCATGTGCACACGCCGCCGATTCGCAGGTCAACGGTCCACCTCGGCAGCATCCACGCTTCGAGGTGCTCGGCGGTCGTAATTGCTTCCCACACGCGCTCGATCGGGTGCGGATAGGTACGCACGTGCCGCATCGAGCGGCGTGAGTCCCACGCCGCGAGGGGTGAGTCGGTCATCGCTTGGCTTTCCTTTCGCTCTGTTTAAGCGCGCCTCCGGCACGACGTGCCATCTCGTCGAGGTGGTCGCCGAGGGCGTCGAGGCGGGCGATCCAGGTGCCCAGGTCGCGCAGCGGCTGCTGATTCAGCCGATATACCCGCCGCTGCGCTTCGGATTCGTAGGTGACGACGCCGCACTCGCGCAGCACGCGCAGATGCCGCGACACTGCCGGGCGCGAAACCGCAAACCCACCGGCGATCTCGCCAGCGGTGAGGTCGCCCGTCGCTAACCGCTCGACTATCTCGGCGCGAATAGGGTCGGCTAACGCCTGTGCCGCTTCGATCACAATTGCCGAGTGTAACGCCTTCGTTACGTAACGTCAAGGTTACTAAGTGACCTGGGTCGGCCCAGGCTTCGTCGATCATCACGCGCACTTCCTCCGGGTAGTCGCCGGCGAACTCGGTCCGTGCGATATCGCCGACCCCGAGGCGATCCATCGGTACCACCACCGCATGTCCGACCGATGGACGACGCCCATGGACGATGACGACCGCCCACCCCGGCCCGAGCACCGTGACTTCCCCGCCGTCCTCGAGCAGGGATTGCGCGACGCCGCCGCGCTCGGCCTGGTCGAGATCACCGAGGCCGGGATCTTCGATTGGGACTATCTCGACGCGCTGCAGGTGGCCCGGGACCGGGCCGAGGCCCTGCCCTGCCGGGTGCGGCTGCTCGTCGCCAGCGGCTTGGCCGAGCGCGACCCCAAACGGTTGGTGTCCACCGGTGACAGCTGGGTCGATGTCATCGGCGTGAAGTTCTACGCCGACGGTTGGCTCGGACCGCGCACGTGTGCGGTGCGCGAGCCGTTCCTCGACCGGCGTGACCCGACGGGCGGCGGCGATACCGGCGTCCTGTTCATGGACGCCGACACGCTGGCTAGGCGGGCCGATCCGTTCGCCGAGCGGGGCCTCACCATTGCGACGCACGCCATCGGCGATCGGGCCATCGACGAGGTCCTCACCGTGTACGAGAAGATCTACGGCACTGACTGCGCGGAAGCGGCGCCGCGCATCGAGCACGCGCAGCTGTTGTCGGCGGCCAGCATCGAGCGCATGGCCAGCCTCGGTGTCGTCGCCTGCATTCAGCCCTCGTTCGGCTACAGCGACCGCGACACGGCGCGGATAGCTCTGGAGGACACGCGCCTTGAGTACGCGTACCGGTGGGATCTGCTGCTGGAGGCCGGGGTGCGAGTGATCACCGGCTCCGATCACCCGATCGAAGACTTCTCTCCCTTGGTCGGGCTCCGGCGGCTGGTCACGGTTGAGCCGCAGCTCGACCTTGAGACCGCGTTCGGCCTGCTCACCGACGCCACCGCGGGAACGGTCGAGCTGAACGACGATCCCTACAACGTTGAGGTCGACGAGCTCACCGAACTGACCGTCATAGAGACGCGGCCGGCGGCG
This sequence comes from uncultured Actinomycetes bacterium, assembly GCA_963742585.1. GTDB lineage: Bacteria > Actinomycetota > Acidimicrobiia > Acidimicrobiales > JACDEA01 > JACDEA01. The sequence goes on along the minus strand of CAVUMI010000006.1, from coordinate 259,626 downwards.
TGACGTACTCGATCGTCGCCCGCGATCCTGACAGCGGGCAGCTCGGCGTCGCGGTGCAGTCACACTTCTTCGGCGTCCGCGCGGTGGTGCCGTGGGTCGAGTCCGGCATCGGCGCAATAGCGACGCAGGCGATGGCCGAGATCTCTTATGGGCCGCTCGGCCTCGAGCGGCTGCGCGCCGGCGAGAGCGCGACCGAGGCGCTGGCCGCGCTTATCGAGGGCGACGACCAGTCGGCGACGCGCCAAGTCAGCATCGTCGACGCCAACGGTGTTATCGCCTTGCACACCGGGGAGCGCTGCATTCTCGACGCGGGCCACCGCGCCGGCGAGGGATGGTCGGTGCAGGCCAACATGATGCGCCGCCCCGGCGTGCCCGACGCGATGGCCGATGCTTTCACCAGCGCCGCCGGCGACCTCGCCGACCGGATGCTGGCCGCGCTCGACGCCGCCGAAGCAGCTGGCGGTGACATTCGCGGGCGCCAGTCGGCCGCACTCGTTGTCGGCTACGGCGAGGCCAACCGGTGGGAGCGGCTGTTCGACGTCGGGGTTGACGACAGCGCCGATCCGCTGGCCGAGCTACGACGCCTCGTCCGCGTCCGCCGCGCCTATCTCGGTGACGAATCGTGTGCCGACGCGATGGGCGCGAATCCGGAGCTGCTGTTCTGGCGCGCGGTTGCCTACGGGGCGGCCGGTCAGACCGACGAAGCCGGACCGCTACTGAAGCTCGCGTTCGCCGCCGACCCCGGCTGGCGCGACCTGCTCGACCGCCTACCCGCGGCGGGTCTTTTCCCGGACGATCCCGAGTTGGTGGCCCGACTGCTCAGGTCAGGCTGAACGGCGGGTACTCGTCGCGCAGGAGGTACAGATAGGCGTTGACCCGTGCGGACCAGCGCTCGAACCCGATCAGGTATGTACGCATGCCCTCGGGATAGCGGCCCGTGAACAACACCGCGAAGAACGCGGCGATGGCGACGAAGAACCCGCCGATCGCCAGCACGATGAGGGCGATGAAGTGCGGAATGAGCAGCAGCCACTTCACCAGCGGCAGCCACCGATTCAGCTCGCCTTGCTCGGCGAGAGTGAACACCGCGGGGTCGTCGCCCGGGTCCTCGGTCTGCATCTCGAAGGCGAAGGCCGGATACGGCTCCCGCATCCACAGGGTGTAGCTCATGGTTCGCCAGCTGTAGCGGAGGTACATGGCCTGGAAACCGTAGATCCCGTCGGGAATCTTGCGGGTGAAGAGAATCGTGAAGAACGAGATCACCACGAGGAGCTGCGACACCGCGCCGAGTACGGACACGACGAACCAGTGCGGGATGGCCAGCAACCAGTGGACCAGCGGCCGCCAATTGGCCACTTCCAACGGTGCCTCAAGCTCGACAACGACAGGTTCCATTCACCAAGTTTGAACCTGCCAGGCTGGCGAGGTGCGGATACATTTGGTTGACGGCACCTATGAGCTGTTCCGGCACTACTACAGCCCGGCGGCCAAGCACCCGGATCCCACCGAGTGTGCGGCCACCCGCGGCGTGCTCGGCACCGTCGTGGGCATGCTCGCTGACGGGGCCACGCACGTCGGCGTGGCCACCGACCACGTAATCGAGTCATTCCGCAACCGGATGTGGCGGGGATACAAGTCCTCGGCCGGCATGCCGCCGGACCTGCTCGTGCAGTTCCCGCTGCTGGAGGAAGTGCTGGTCGCGCTGGGCGTGATGGTGTTTCCGATGATCGAGCTCGAAGCCGATGACGCCCTGGCGTCGGCCGCCGCGGTCGCCGCGGACGACAAGGGGGTCGACCAGGTCGCCATCTGGACGCCCGACAAGGACCTGGGTCAGTGCGTTCAGGACAACCGCGTCGTCCAGGTCGACCGGCGCAGCGGGAAGATCATCGACCGTGAAGGTGTCATCGCCAAGTTCGGCGTACCGCCCGAGTCGATTCCGGACTACCTGGCTTTGGTGGGCGACAGCGCCGATGGCTTCCCGGGGATTCCCGGCTGGGGGGCCAAGTCGTCGGCGACGGTGCTGGCCAAGTACGGCCACATCGAAAACATTCCTGCGGCCGCCGGGCAGTGGGAAGTCGGCGTGCGCAACTCGGGCAGCCTCGCTGCGGCGCTGGTCGAGCAAATGGAGAACGCACTGCTCTTCCGTGACCTTGCGACCCTGCGAGTCGATCGCTCGTTGTTGGGCGACATCGACGAACTTCGCTGGCAAGGGCCGACGGACGACTTCGTCGATGTGTGCGCGCGGATCGACGCCGGGTCGCACGCCGAACGGGCGCTGCGTCTAGCCGAGGTCCAGGCGTAGCTGGGGGCGCGCCACCGCAGCGTCGAGTAGTTCGAGGTACGTCGCACGCGCCACGTCCCGACCGCGCCGAGGCTGGCGAGATGGGGCGTGAGCCACTGCACGTCGAGGAGCGCGCCGCCCCCCGCTCGAAGCCGGTCGACCAGCGCGACCAGTGCCACCTTCGACGCGTCGCGCTGATGGCTGAACATCGACTCGCCGGCAAAGAGCCCGCCGACGGCGACGCCGTACAGCCCACCCACCAGCGCGTCATCGGTGGGAGACCGCGCTTCGACGCTGTGCGCGAACCCAAGGTCGTGCAGCCGTTGGTAGGCACCGGTGATCGCACCGTCGATCCAACCGTGCGGGCGACTCGGATCCGCGCAAGCGCGGATCACCGCGGCGAAATCCTGATCGATCGTGACGCGGTAGCGCCGGACCGACTGGCGCAGCGAACGCGAGACCCGGAGGCCGTTGAGCGGGATGATGGCCCGCGGGTCGGGCGAGAACCAGCGGATCTCGCCGTCCACCGGCATCGGAAAAAAGCCGGCGCCGTAGGCGGCGACCAGCGTCGGGGGATCGAGGTCGTCAGTCAGCGCGCAGCGGTCGTTGCCGGCTCGCCCGTTTCGCGGTGGCGACCGGGTACTCAGCGCCCGACGTGTCCGGCTCGGCGGCGCGGCGACGTGCGGGCTTCGGCTTCTCGACTGCGGCAGCGCGCCGCGGCGGGCGCTCGAGGAGTTCGTCGGGGTCAGGGTCCGGCGGTCGGGCGGCGCGCCGCCGAGGAGCCGGCGCGGCTTCGCGTTCGGTCGCCAACACGGTCAGGACTTGTTCGGCCACGCGGTCGGCGATCTCGCCGGCGTCAAGCTCGCGAGCGCGCACTGGAAGGCGGCGCTTGAGGGCTTGTACCTCGCTGCGAAGGCGCTCCAGCTCGACGGTGACGCGCGCCGCGTCGGTCGTGGTCGGCGCGGCGGCCGCGGCCACGACGTCGTCCATCAGGCCCTGCAAGTCGGCATGGGTGGCGTCGAAGCGCTTGGTGAGCCGGTCGATCGCCCCGGTGACCTCGGCACTCATGGCGACCATGGCCGAGGCCGCCATGTTGGCGCCCGGGGTATCGGCCTGGCCCGCCGCGGTACCGCCCTGCTCAACCAGCACGCGGACGTTGGCGGCGAGGTGGGCGACCGCCTCGGACAACTGCACCAGGGCGTCGTTGTGTTCGTTGAGCACCCGGCGCACCGAGTCGAGCGCGTCGGTCTCGTCGTAGAGCGGCGGATCGTAAATCTCCTCCACGACGGCGAACTCGGCGACCGGAGCGAATTCATCCACCGCCGGCGGGAGGACGTCGCCGGCGGCCTCGTCGAGATCCTCGAACGCGCTGGCCTGGGGCTCGGCGGTTTCCGCGAGGGCGAGTTCGACCGGCTGCTCGTCCCACTCGAACGAGAAGTCGGTTAAAGCGTCTTCGGACTTGGACTTGGGCAATTCGACCTCAGGCCAATCCAAGCGGAAGCGCAAGTCGTCACGGTCCGCCTCGCCCTCCATCGGTGAAAAGGCTACCGGAGGCGCCCGCTTGTACTCTGCAGGGGTGCAAGCGGAGCAGGTAAATGGCTGACCACCCGATGCCGGAACGGCTGGCTGATCTTCAGTCGCGCCGTAGCGCTGCGTACGAGGCGGGCCCGCCGCACGCGGTTGAGCGGCAGCACTCTCGCGGCAAGATGACCGCCCGCGAGCGCGTCGAGTACCTGCTCGACGAAGGCTCGTTCCAGGAGCTCGACTTGCTGGCGCGGGCCCGCGCCGCCGATCTCGAGACCAAGCCGTACACCGACGGTGTGATCACCGGATTCGGCACGATCGACGGCCGCAAGGTCTGCATCTTCTCGCAGGACTTCACCGTCTTCGGCGGATCGCTGGGTGAGGTGTACGGCGAGAAGATGCACAAGGTCATGGACCTCGCCGCGTCGGTGGGCGTTCCCGTGATCGGGCTCAACGACGGCGGTGGCGCCCGCATCCAGGAGGGCGTCGTCAGCCTGGCCATGTACGGCGAGATCTTCCTGCGCAACGTGCGGGCGTCGGGCGTCATCCCGCAGATCAGCGTCATCATGGGACCGTGCGCCGGTGGAGCGGTTTACAGCCCGGCCATGACCGACTTCATCTTCATGGTGCGGGAGACCTCACACATGGCGATCACCGGCCCCGATGTGGTCAAGACGGTCACCGGTGAGGACGTGACGCTCGAGGAGCTTGGCGGCGCCATGACGCACGCCACCAAGTCCGGTGTGGCCGCGTTCGTGAGCGCCGATGAGAAGGCGTGCCTCGACGAGGTCCGCTTCCTGCTGTCCTTCCTCCCTTCCAACAACCTCGAGGAACCGCCGTATTTCATGCCGTCGGACGACCCCGCCCGCCGGGTGCCTGAACTGATCGACCTCATGCCGGCAAGCGCCAACCAGGCCTACGACATGAAGAAGGTCGTTACGGCCGTCGTCGATGACGGCGAGTTCTTTGAGTACTTCCCACACTGGGCGATGAATCTGGTGTGTGGCTTCGCCCGTATCGACGGACATCCCGTCGGCATCGTCGGTAACCAGCCGCAGGTCCTCGCCGGCTCGCTGAACATCGACTGCTCGGAGAAGGGCGCTCGCTTCGTACGCACCTGCGACGCGTTCAACATCCCGCTGGTCACCTTCGTCGACGTTCCCGGCTTCCTGCCCGGAACCGATCAGGAGTACGGCGGCATCATCCGCCACGGCGCCAAGCTCCTGTACGCGTACTGCGAGGCCACCGTGCCGCGCGTGCAGATCGTCACCCGCAAGGCCTACGGCGGAGCGTATGTCGTTATGAACTCGCGCTCGATCGGCTGCGACCTCGCGTTCGCATGGCCCTCGGCCGAGTTCGCGGTGATGGCGGGGCCCGGCGCGGTGGAGATTCTCTACAAGCGCGAGCTGGTCGACGCCGAGGACCTCGTCACGCGCAAGGCCGAATTGGTCGAGGAGTACACCGAGAAGTACGTCAACCCGTGGGAGGCCGCCGAGCGCGGCTACGTCGACGATGTGATCGACCCGGCCGACACCCGTGCCGTGCTCGTCCGATCATTGGACCTCCTCCGCTCCAAGCGCGAAGAGTTGCCGAAACGCAAGCATGGCAACGTCCCCCTCTAGTTTCGCCTCGCAAATAGAGCTTGCTCGGCGAGCCAGCCGTGCTCCGGGCTCCGGGCAAAGCCCTCCGCCCTCCGCGCTGCTTTCTTTCGCGGCAGCCGGTAAAGCCGCCTCCGGCGGCGAGGGCGGCCGCCGATGAAGGGCGATCCGACCGCGGAGGAGATGGCGGCGATCATCGCCGCCATCGAGATGAGTTGGCCGCGGCCCCGTCCCGCGGAGACGAACGCGCCGCCGCCACCGGCCTGGCGTTTCTCGGGCCGTTGGTGGACCAAGCCCATCAACACCCGCCGCGACCGCCCCCGTTGATCTTGATCTCCAAGTTTCAGAATTGCTACCAACTGCCTCCAAGTTCGGCTCGCTGGTCGTGAAAGCAGTGCAAATCACCCGATGCGACGATCTTGGAGGCATGGCGTTCCAAAATTGCAACTTGGAGGCACCGACGTCGTGATTGAACTGACCACCGTCGCCGACGACGAGGCGGTGTTTCACGACGGCGCCCGAGTCGTCGCGTACGACGGGCTCACGCCGGACACCGACTACGAGTTCGAGGGCGTGACCTTTCGCACGCTGCCGCGACCCGGTGGCGAGCGGCTCGCCACCATCACGACCGTCAACGACGTGCACTTCGGCGAGACCGAGTGCGGCGTGGTCGAGGGCTTCGATATCGGCCCGGTCCTCCGCTCCGGCGAGGGCGAGCCGCCGTACCCCGAGATGATGAACGCCGGCGCGATCGCCGAGATGTCGGCGATCGGCCCGGATGCGGTTGTTGTCAAAGGCGACCTGACGGCCAAAGGCACCCAGGACGAGTACGCAAAGTTTCTCGAGTTCTACGGCGGCGCATTTGGTGATCGCATGCACCACGTGCGCGGCAACCACGACGGCTACAACGGGGCGACGTTCGCCTCGGACGCGCCGATCGAGGTCGCGCTGCCCGGCGTCACGCTGGCGATTCTCGACACGGTGATTCTTCGTTCGGCCACCGGACAGGTCAGCGACGACCAGCTGGCGTGGCTCGACGATCTAGGGGCCCGAGTCGCGCAGCCGGTGCTGGTGTTCGGCCACCACCATCCGTGGCAGCCCGGCAGCAAATCCCGGCCTGAGAAGTACTTCGGTATCAACTGCGAAGACTCCGAGTCTCTGGTCGACGTCTTCGCTCGCCGTCCCGCGTTGGCGGGCTACTTCGCCGGTCACACCCATCGCAACCGAGTTCGCCACTTCGACGCAACCGGCGACATGCCGTGGGTCGAAGTCGCGTGCGTTAAGGACTTCCCGGGGTCGTGGGCTGAATACCGCGTCTTCGACGGCGGCATCCTGCAGGTCCACCGGCGAATCTCTACGCCTGAGGCGCTGGCGTGGACCGATCGGTGCCGCGAGATGCTCGCGGGCACATATCCCGGTTACGCCTTCGGCCGCCTCGAAGACCGCTGCTTCGCTATACCGCGGCGGTAAGGCGCGTCGAGGCGACGAGGTCAGCCATCTCGCTCATCATGCGCGTCAGCTCGAAATCCTTCGGCGTGTAGACCAAGGCCACGCCGAGCTCGCGCAGCTTGGCTTCGTCTTCTTCCGGAATGATCCCGCCGACAACCACCGGCGCGTCAACGCCGTTTGCGCGGAGCAACCGGATCACCTCGGGAACTAGTTCAAGGTGGCTACCCGAGAGGATCGAGATCCCGACGACGTCGACGTCCTCATCGCGCGCCGCAGTGGCGATCTGCTCGGGCGTGAGCCTGATGCCCTGGTAGACGACCTCGAAGCCGGCGTCACGCGCCGCGACCGCCACCTGCTCGGCGCCGTTGGAGTGGCCGTCGAGCCCAGGCTTGGCGACGAGGAGGCGCGGCGGTCCACCGGCCATCGCCTTGACCTTGGCCAGCACGTCGGCCATCTCGGCACCGCGCTGGCCGATGCCACCGGCTACGCCCGTCGGCGCTCGGTACTCGCCGAACACCTCGCGTAGCGCGCCCGCCCACTCGCCAGTGGTGCCGCCCGCATGCCCGAGAGCGATGGTGGCCGGCATGACGTTCTCCCCGGACTCAGCGACCCGCCGCAGCTCGTCGAGCGCCTTGGCGACCGCGTCGGCGTCGCGGCGCGTGCGCCACTCGGCGACATCGGCCTTGAGCTCCGCTTCAGTTGACGGATCGACCTTCAGGAAGTGCTCCTCACCTTGGAGCGGCGAACGCTCGGCTTCGGTGAAGGAGTTCACCCCGACCACGGTCAGTTCTCCCGCCTCGATGCGCCGGGTCCGCTCGGCCTGACTGCGCACCAACCGCGACTTCAACGTGTCGATCGCTTCGAACGCCCCACCGAGCTCCAGGATCTCGTCGAGCTCGGCGGTGGCCGCGTCGACCAGTTCGTTGGTCTTGGCTTCGATGACATGCGAGCCGGCGAAGATGTCGTCGTACTCGAGCAGATCGGTCTCGAACGCCAGGACCTGCTGCATGCGGAGCGCCCACTGCTGATCCCACGGCCGGGGAAGACCCAGCGCCTCGTTCCACGCCGGCAGCTGCAGGGAGCGGGTACGCGCGTCCTTCGAGAGGGTCACGCCGAGCATCTCGAGGATGATCCGTTGCACGTTGTTCTCGGGCTGTGCTTCGGTGAGGCCGAGGCTGTTGACCTGCACCGCATAGCGGAAGCGACGGAGCTTGGGATCCTCGACGCCGTACCGCTGCTTGCAGATGCGGTCCCACAACGTGTTGAAGGCCCGCATCTTGCACGTCTCCTCGACGAAGCGGATGCCGGCATTGCAGAAGAACGAGATGCGGGCCACGACATTCGGCAGCTCGTCGGCCGACACCTGCCCGGAGTCGCGTACCGCATCGAGGACGCCTATCGCGGTGGCCATCGTGTAGGCCAGTTCCTGTACCGGCGTGCAGCCCGCCTCTTGCAGGTGATAGCTGCAGACGTTGATCGGGTTCCAACGCGGGACGTGGCGAACCGTGTAGGCGATCGTGTCGACGGTGAGGCGGCGGCTGGCCTCGGGCGGGAAGATGTACGTGCCCCGCGACAGATACTCCTTGATGATGTCGTTCTGCGTGGTGCCGGCCAATACGCTCGGATCGATCCCTTGGTCCTCGGCGTTGCCGATGTACAAGCCGAGGATCCATGCCGCGGGCGCATTGATGGTCATCGACGTCGTCATGTCGGCTACCGGGATGCCGTCGAGCAGTTCCTTCATGTGGCCGAGGTGCGCGACCGGCACGCCTACCTTGCCCACCTCGCCCGCCGCTTCGAGAGCGTCGGGGTCGTAGCCGGTCTGCGTGGGCAGGTCGAACGCGATCGACAGGCCGGTCTGACCCTTCGCGAGGTTGGTTCGATACAGCGCGTTGGAGGCGCGCGCCGAAGAGTGTCCGGAATAGGTCCGCATCACCCACGGCCGGTCAGCCATTGCTGACAAGCGTACGGCGTTTTCCGGGCGGCTCCGGCTCCGCCTCCGCCTTCCCTTTAGCGCGAGTAGTCGTAGAAACCGCTGCCGGACTTCCGGCCCAGCTGACCGGCGCTGACCATGCGGCGCAGGAGGGGTACGGCGGCGTAGTTCGGGTCACGGAACTCGTCGTAGAGCGCATCGATGATCGCCAGGCTGGTGTCGAGGCCGACGAGATCGAGCAGGGCGAGCGGGCCCATGGGGAAGTTGCAGCCGCCCTTCATGGCGGTGTCGATGTCGTCCTTGTTCGCGGTGCCGGTCTCGAGCAGGCGCACCGCGTTGTTGAGATACGGGAAGAGGAGCGCGTTCACGATGAACCCGGCCTGGTCCTTCACCTGCACGGGTGACTTACCGCAGGCCTCGGCGAATGCGGTGGCCGCGGCGATCGTCTCGTCGCTAGCGGTGAGGGGACGCACGATCTCGACCAGCGCCATCATCGGTGCCGGGTTGAAGAAGTGGACGCCGCAGACCTTGTCGGGCCGGCCGGTCTCGACGGCCATCTCGATCACCGGGAGGGTCGAGGTGTTGGTGGCAAGGATGGTGGGTTCCTTGCAGACGCGATCGAGGTCGTTGAACAGCGCCTTCTTGGTGGGCAGATCCTCGATGATCGATTCGAGAACCAGATCGCAGTCGGCCAGCGCGTCGAGGTCGCTGGTGGCGCTCACGCGGCTCACGGTGGCGTCACGATCCTCTTCGGAGAGCCGGCCCTTCTCCACCTGCTTGGCGAGCGACTTCTCCATCGCGGAGACCATGCGATCGGCGGTCTCCTGTTGGCGGGAACGGAGCACTACCTCGATCCCTGCTTTCGCCGCGGTCTCGGCCACGCCCGAACCCATGATCCCCGACCCGACGATTCCCACGCGCTTGACGGTCATGAGCGGCACGTTACCGGCCGGTAGGGTGACGCCGCATATGGCCGCGGGTCTCCACAAGGCGCTGTTCGGGCTGGTGCCGCACCATGAGCGGCTGGTGGCGCAGGCGCGCGGCCAGGTTCTCGAGTTGGGCGGCGGCCTCAATGTGCCGCACTACCGGGGCGTCGACCGGGTGATGGTGATGGCGCCGGACTCGGCCCATCAGCGCGATCTGCTCGAGCGTGTTGCCGCAGCGGTCGTCGAGGTCGAGGTGCACGAAGCGTCACTGGCGGAATCGGCAATCGAGCCCGACTCGTTCGACACGGTTGTGTGCACGTTCGTCCTCTGCACGGCGCCTGACCCTCACGCGACACTCGGGCGGCTCCACCGCCTGTTGCGTCCCGGTGGCCGTCTGCTGTTCCTCGAGCACGTCCAGAGCGGCGGCCTGCGCGGCACGATGCAAGCGGTCGCCAGCCATGCGTGGCAGCGGATGTTCGGTGGCTGCCACCCCGATCGCGACTCGGTCGTGAACATCCAGTCGGCCGGATTCGTCGTCACCGACCTCACCCGATTCTCAATCCGACTAGCTGCCCCGGTGGTTCGTCCCGCGGTGCACGGGATCGCAAGGAAGGCAGCAGCGTGAGCGGGCTTTTGGCATTGGTGGGTGGTGGCGAGTGGACCGAGGGCTGCACGTTCGATCGTGAGCTGCTCGATGCGAGCGGTGGCGCGGAAGTGCTCGTGCTGCCGACGGCCGCGGCCTATGAGCACCCCGAACGCTCCGTCGGGACGGCGGCGGCCTGGTTCGCGGGAATGGGCGGCGCAGCGCGCGGGCTGATGGTGCTGGCCCGTCCGGATGCCGAAGACACCGGCAACGCCGACGAAGTGCGACGGGCCAAGTTCATCTATCTGAGCGGCGGATCGCCGCTCCACCTGCGTTCGGTGCTCAAAGACTCCGCGGTGTGGGACGCGTTGGTCGAAGCGTGGAACGAAGGCGCGGTAATCGCAGGATCGTCGGCCGGCGCCATGGCGTTGTGCGACCCGATGGTCGATCCCCGCGGTGGCGCGTTCACGCTCGGCCTAGGGATGGTCGAGCAGCTGGCGATCATCCCGCACCACAACAACTTCTCGGCCGACAAGGAGCACCGCACGCTGCTGCTTTCGCCCAAGGGATTGCCGATCGCCGGTATCGACGAAGCCACCGCGCTGCTTCGCGACCCGAGCGGAGGGTGGCGCACCGCGGGCGCGGGGCAGGTCAAGATCTTCGTCGACGGCAGGCCCGCCGGCCTCGACGCGCTTCCTACGTGAGCGCCGTCACTGACGCGCTCGATCAGATGGGCGCGGACTACGAGCTGATCGACTGCGATCCCGAGTTCGCCGACACCGCCGACTTCTGCGAGAAGTACGGCTACCTCCCGGAGAAGTCGGCCAACACGATCCTTGTTGCGTCGCGCAACGAACCGAAGCAGTTCGCGGTGTGCATCGTCACTGCCGACCGCCGGCTCGACGTCAACGGCGTCGTGCGCAAGCTGATGGGCGTGCGCAAGGCCTCGTTCGCGTCAGCTGACGACACGACCGCGCTCACCGGGATGATGATCGGGGGCGTCACGCCGTTCGGGCTGCCCGACGGCGTACCGGTCTATGTGGACGCCGCTGCGGTCGCGCACGACTGGGTGATCGTCGGCGGCGGTGACCGGTCGTCGAAGGTCAAGCTGGCCCCGGCGGTGCTCCTGCAACTGCCCGGGGCTCAAGCGGTGGACGCGCTCAGTCAGCCTCGGTAATCGTCACCGAGTTGATCGTGACCTTCTCCTTGGGGCTGCCCGACGGCGTCCCCAACTTGTCGATCTCGGCCACCACGTCGAGGCCGCTCACCACCTTGCCGAACAACGAGTACTGCGGCGGCAGTCGCATGCCGTCGGGACCGCTGATCACGAAGAACTGACTGCCGTTGGTGTCAGGCCCGGCGTTGGCCATCGCCAGCGACCCCAACTCGTAGCGGCCGGGGGCGGGAGCTCGTCGGCGAAGCGATAGCCCGGACCGCCGCGGCCGTCGCCCTGCGGGTCGCCGCCCTGCAGCACGAACCCGGGGATGATCCGATGGAAGTTGATGCCGTCGTAGTAGTGGTAGCGCGCCAACACCACGAAGTTGTTGACCGTGTTCGGGGCGGCGATCGGATCGAGCGCGATCGTCATGTCGCCTTTGTTGGTCGACATCGCCGCCGTGTAGCGCTTGGCCGGGTCGATGCACATCGGCGGCGGCGCATCGAACTTCTGCCGCTTCTCCGACGAGCCGTCGGCGGCGGGACAATCAGTCGGCATGGGTGGTCAGCTCTCCTCGATCTCGATCTTCACGATTTTGTGAACGGTGGCGGGCGGGGTCGGGGTGCCGACGACACCGGCATCAGCCTCGATCTTTTTGACCACGTCCATGCCCTCGATGACGGTCGCGAAACGCGTGTAGTTCGGCTGCAGGCCCTTGCCTCCGGAGTCCGACGTCACGACGAAGAACTGGCTGCCGTTGGTGTCAGGGCCGCTGTTGGCCATGGCGACGGATGCGGCCGGATACGTCGTGCCGGCCAGTCCTTCGTCGGCGAACTGGTAACCCGGACCTCCCTGGCCGGTGCCCTGCGGGTCGCCGCCCTGGATGACGAAGTCCTTCACCACGCGGTGGAACGTGAGGCCGTCGTAGAAGTGGTAGCGCGAGAGCACGACGAAGTTGTTCACGGTCGCCGGCGCCCGCTTGGTGTCGAGTTCCATCTTGAACTCGCCCACGTCGGTGGTCACCTTCGCGGTGTAGGCCTTCTTCTTGTCGATGCAGGTGCGTTGCGACGCGCTGAACGTCTCCCGGCGAGCCTGATCAGTGATCTTCGGACACGGGGCCGCTTCCTTGCTGGTGGCGGCCACATCGGTGGTGTCGTCGCTCCCGCCGCCGCCACTGAACACGCCGAGGACCAGGAGGATCGCGACGGTGGCGCCAACGATGCCGACGAACACCACGACCTGCCGCTGCTTACCCCGCCGGCGCTGCGCGGCTCGAATCGCGTCCTGCCGCGCCGCCCGCGCCGCTTTCTGTCGCTCTCTCTTCGCGCTCGGCACGGCCGCTCAAGCTAGCGGCCCCCAGCCCCCCGCCCCGCCCCACTCACCACGGAGTGTCGGTGGATTTGGTGGTTCCCGTACGCAAATCCACCGACAGTCGGTGGTTACGCGGCGTGGCCACGCGCCGCAAGGAGGTCGGCGCACGTTTCGTCGGGTTCTTCGGTCAGCATCAGCCATGTAATAGGGACCGTGGAGTAACCGCGCCCTCGCATTGCCAATCGACGACGACTGTCGCGCTCGAAGTCGGCCTGGCGTGTATGCCACCGGCGGCCGTCGACCTCGACGATCAGCTTGATATCCGGCCAGAGAAAGTCGACCCGACCTGGACGGTGATCGCGGCCGGGGATGTTCACTTGGCGCTGGAACGGCGGCAGACCTCGGGCCGTGACGACCTCGATGAACTTGCGTTCGAGCTGCGACTCTGCGACGGGCTCGCCGGGAGAGCGGTCCTTGAGCACGCCGCGGATGACCTTCATTCCCTTGCAGCCCGGGCTGAGCTCGGCGAACGCGCGGTGCAGCAGCGGCAGGTTGGCCTTCTTGCCCGCCACTAGCTCGTCTACGAGCCACTCGAGGCGTTTCAGGCGCAGCCGGGGAGCGAGGTGGATGAGTGTGTCCTCAGCGGCGACGAGCGGGAGACCATCCCGGATGATCGAGCGCACGCGGTCGAACCGCCGGGACTCGTGGACGTCGGCAATCGTGCACACGTGGTCCATTGATTTCGGGACGAGGATCTCAACGGCGTCGTCGTAGTAGCCCGGGAAGCGCAGCAGCCGCGCCGCGGACGTGTGGGAAAGGAGCGTCCGCTCGCCGCCGTCCCACACCGCAGCCTGCATGCGTCCTCGCCAGGTCAGCGGCGCGCCCCCAATCAGGAATGCCGCGGCGCCGACTGGAACCCATATCGCCGCATCAACTCGCGTCCGCAACATTGCCGGTGTCGCGCCGGCATCAATGGCCCACAGCCGGTGAAAGACACCGTCATGGCGACTCGCCCAGCCGCGTGCCAGCCGGTCGAGGTCACGGTTCATCTCTCACTGAAATAACATGAAATAGCATGTAAGACAAGATCGAGACGAGGACTGTCGGTGGATTTGTCTACGCGAACCACCAAAAGCACCGACACGTGGGGGTGGCTTAAGGCGGGCGGAGTTGGTGGGGGCCTTCGATACCCTCGCGGGGTGGCGTTGGTGGTCCAGAAATATGGCGGGACGTCGGTGGCTGACCCCGAACGGATCCGGTCGGTGGCCGAGAACGTTCAGCGCGCCCGGCGGCGTGGCGACGACGTCGTGGTGGTCGTGAGCGCCATGGGCAAGGAGACCGACGACCTCTTGCGCCTGGCCCAGGAGGTCGCTTCCAATCCACCCGGCCGCGAGCTCGACATGCTCATCACCGCGGGTGACCGCAAGGCCACCGCCCTCGTCGTGATGGCCCTGCAACACCTTGGCTGCCCTGCGGTTTCGTTCACCGGCAGCCAGGTCGGCTTCATCACCGACACCGCCCACGGCAACGCCAAGATCCTCGAGGTGCGGGGCGACCGCCTGCGCGAAGCCTTGGCCGCGGGCCAGGTGCCGGTCGTCGCCGGCGCACAGGGCATGTCGGCGGAGACCCGCGACGTCACCTTCCTCGGCCGCGGCGGTTCCGACACCACGGCGGTCGCGCTCGCGACGACGCTCGATGCGGACGCGTGCGAGCTCTACACCGACGTCTCCGGCGTGTTCACCGCCGACCCCCGCATCGTTCCCGAGGCCCGCCGCCTAGAGCGACTCTCCTTCGAGGAGATGCTCGAGATGTCAGCGAGCGGATGCCCCAAACCCACTGCCCGGGCGGTCGAGTTCGCCCGTAACCATCGCGTCGCGCTCCACGTGCGCTCAGCCTTCACCTGGGAGCCGGGCACGTGGATCACCGAGGAGGATCCGTCCATGGAACAGGCCATCATCACGGCGGTGACGCACGACGCGTCCGAGGCGAAGGTCACGGTCACCGGCGTGGAGGACCGACCGGGCATCGCCGCGCACCTGTTCCGGGCGCTGGCCGACCAGGCCGTCAACGTGGACATGATCGTGCAGAACGAATCGCACGACGGCAGCACCGACATCAGCTTCACCGTCCCGAAGTCCGACCTCGCGGTTGCCACCGAGGTCTCCCAAGCCGTCGCCAAGGAACTGGGTGCCCGCGAAGTGCACGCCGATGACGACGTCGCCCGGGTCAGTTTGGTCGGCGCGGGCATGAAGACGAACCCCGGTGTGGCGGCCACCATGTTCGAGACACTGGCCGCCGCCGGCGTCAACATCGAGATGATCTCGACGTCCTCGATCCGCATCAGCTGCGTCGTGCGCGCCGGTGAGATCGAAAAAGCCGTGCAGGCGTTGCACGAGGCGTTCAAGCTGGCTGCGTGACCAGTGAGCCGGAAGGCGATCGGATGATGCAGAGGCTGAACGTAGGGGTATTTGGCGCAACAGGGCAGGTCGGAGGGGTAATGCGCTCCGTTCTCGCCGAGCGGGGCTTTCCCGTGGGGACGCTGCGCTACTTCGCCTCAGCCCGCTCCGCGGGTCGCCGGCTCCCGTGGGGCGACGGCGAGATCGAGGTCGAGGATGTCGCCACGGCCGACTTCAGCGGGCTCGACATCGCGCTCCTGTCGATGGGCGCCACCGCTTCGCGCGAGCACGCCGAGCGAATCGCCGCGGCCGGCGCCGTGGTCATCGACAACTCGTCGGCGTGGCGCATGAACGCCGACGTTCCGCTTGTCGTCGCCGGCGTCAACGATCACGCCATCGATGCCCGCCCCAAGGGGATCATCGCCAACCCCAACTGCACGACGATGGTCGGCATGTCCGCGCTCAAAGTCCTCCATCGCGAGGCGGGACTACGTCGTGTCGTCGTGTCGACATACCAGGCGGTCTCCGGCGGTGGCAGCGCCGGCGTCGATGAACTCGCTGAACAAGTCGCCAAGATCGGCGACGCCGCGTCCACGCTCGCGTTCAGCGGCGCGGCTGCGGCCGACCTGCCGACGTCGGTGTTCCCCGCGCCCGTCGCGTTCAATGTCGTGCCGTTGGCCGGTCACCTCGTCGATAGCGAAACCAACGAGGAACACAAGCTGCGTGACGAGGCCCGCAAGATCCTCGAGCTACCCGATCTCCGCATCGCGGTCACGTGCGTGCGCGTCGGCGTATTCACCGGACACTCGCTGTCGATCAACGCCGAGTTCGAACGGCCGATCACACCCGAGCGTGCGGACGAGCTTCTCGGCCAAGCCGACGGAGTCGAGCTCGTCGACGTTCCGACGCCGCACCGGGCCGCCGGCGCCGACCCTTGCTATGTGGGACGCGTGCGCGGCGACGACAGTGTGGAGAACGGCCTCGCCCTGTTCATCAGCGGTGACAACCTGCGCAAGGGCGCCGCCCTCAACGCGGTGCAGATCGCTGAGGTGCTCCTCAGTCGCACCGGCACGGCGTAGCGCTGCAAGCCGGACAGCCGTTCGCATAGCGCTGGGCGGCCTCTTCGAGCGACAGATCGAGTTGCTCGCTCAGCGACGCCAGCCAGGCCAACACGTCGCCCAACTCGTGCAGCTGCTCTGCCGGCGACCCCTTCCGAACCGCCCGGGCCAGCTCGCCGACTTCCTCCGCTAGCCACGCCAACGTGGCGGCAGTTCCCCTCGCCGCATCCCGTTCGCCGTAGACCCTGGCCATGTGCTGTTGGAAGTCCGCAAGCTCCACGAATTCGATCGTACGGGGAGAAGGCTGGCGTTTCGGCCGTGCCGTGGTTAATGTCACCGCCTGCAGGGGCAAGATCTTGCCGTTGGGGCATGCCATCACTAAACCGGAGGACTTACGTGCGCAGATTGATCTCGGCGACGGGCGCAGGGCTCGCGGCCGCGGCCCTGGCCATTCTGTTCGGCCTTGCTGGAGCGGCTAACGCCCAGACGGGTTCGGGTTCGGGGACGGAGAGCAGCACCTCGTCCACAACGGCATCGACCGTCTTCACGGACACGTCCGCTGCTGGCGCCAACCTCGCCAACACGGGTGCCGATACCTGGCTGCTCGTGAGTGGCGCAGGCGCAGCGATGGCGGGCGCAGTCGGCGCACGTCGCCTGCTGCGTAGCCGTACGGTCTGACCCCACACATCACCGTTCGCAGGTGCTAACGCGCCTGCTCGCGTCGACCACACGTCGCGTTCTTGTTGCGGCCGGTGCGGTTCTCGTCGCTTTAGCGGCGTGGGGCGTATTCGATTTGCTGCGCATTCAGCGCGACATCAACACGGGCGAAACCGTGCTTCGGTCGGCGACAGCCACCGATATGGCGCGGCCGAACGGCGTCGCTGCACTCGCGGAGACCGCACTCGGCCGCTTTCAACGCGCCGACAATCAAGCGCGGACGAGCCTGCCGTTCAAAATTGTGCGTCCGATTCCCCTGCTCGGACGCCATGTGGCCGTCATCCGGTCGATGACCCAGACCGCGACCCAGATCGGCGGGATCGGCGGGTCGCCGCCGCGCGCCGTGCAGGCGAAACTCGATGTGGCCAGCGACGGTCCGGCCGGGCGGGTCGGGCTGCTCGACACCGCAGTCGGTGAATTGGAGCGAGCCCAGGCGCAGCTGCGAAGACTGCGGGTCACCGACGACCGGTGGGTCCTGCCGCCCCTGAGCGGCGCTCGTGAACGTCTAGAAGACGGGCTGGTCACGGCCCGGGTGCGATTACGGGACGCCGCGGTGATGGCCGATGCGCTGCGGGCCATGTTCATCGGTCCGTCCCGCTACCTGATCCTCGCCGGCAACAACGCCGAGATGCGCTCCGGTGGCATGCCGCTGAGCGCGGGCGTGGCCGAGATCCGCGACGGCGCGATCGTCGTGGGCGACTTCGTTCCGACCTATGAGCTGTTCTTGACCCGTAGTTCAGTGCCGGTGCCCAAGAACCTCACCGACCTCTACGGCTGGATGACGATCGGTGCCGAGTGGCGGGCCACGACGGCCACGCCCAACTTCCCGGAATCAGGCCGCATGTATTCGGAAATGGCGCGCCCGGGCCGGACTCGGTCCGGTTGACGGCGTGCTCTTCGTTGACGTTCTGACATTGCGCCGTGGTCGTAACCGCCACCGGCCCTGTCGAGCTCGATGGCGCCAGGTACGACGAGCACAACATCGAGCAGCAGGTGATGAACGAGAACTACATCAACTTCGGTGATCCCCTCGCGCAGGTGGAGCGCCACGAACTCCAAAGTGAACTCGGCACCGCGGTCTTCGACGCCATGAACTCGCGGTCGCTGAAGCTCGGTCCGCTCGTGTCGAACCTTTCAGCCGCGGGCAAGGGCCGTCACCTGCTCGGCTGGTCGGCCGACCCCGGACTCCAGAAGGCGTTCGAGCAGGCCGGCATCGACGGCGCGCTTGATCCGAACGGCCTCATGGTCACGCTGCAGAACATCTCGGCCAACAAGCTCGACTGGTACATCAAGCCTCGGATCGCGTTCCGGACCGTCTGGGTTCGCCGCGGCGTTCGCCGCGTCGAGATGAGCGTGACCTTCACCAACAACCAACGAACGCGGACGTCGGATGTCGTCGAAGGCATCGCCTACAACCGACTGCACGGTATGGAGAATGGCGAGCACCGCGTGTTCCTCGTTGCGTACCTGCCGAAGTCGGCTGTAGAGGTCGCGTCGGCCGATCCTCCGTTCTCGTCCGCGGGCGTCGACGGACCGATGAAGGTGGTTGGTTTCAACTACGGCGTGAAGGTCGGTGATACGCGGACGGTGAAGATCACCTTCTCGGTTCCGAAGGACCAGCTGTTCACGATGTTGCCGTCGGCGCGGGCGACGCCGGTCGTGGTCAGCACGCCACGCGCCGTATTCACCGACGCCGTGCCGAGGCCGTTCCGGCTTTAGCGCCTAATCGGAAGGAGCAGGAGTGCGACAGCTGCTGAAGGTGCAGTGCTTCGGCGTAACGCGAGACGGGTTCGGTGCCGGCACCGACCAGACCCTGGACCGGCCCTTCGGCCACGGCGCCAATCCCGCAGATTTGTTCTCGTGGGCCGGCGCCACCGCAAGCTGGGTGAACCGTACCGACCCAGGCGGGAGTCGGGGACTCGACGACTACTTCACCCGCGACTTCACCCACAACATCGGCGCCGAGATCATGGGTCGCAACAAGTTCAGTCCCCATCGCGGTCCGTGGGAGAACCACGACTGGCAAGGCTGGTGGGGCGACACGCCACCGTTCCACACGCCGGTGTTCGTGCTCACTCACTACGAGCGCCCGTCTTTCACCTTGTCCGACACCACGTTCCATTTCCTCAACACCACCCCCGCCGAAGCCCTGCGCCAAGCGAAGGAGGCGGCGGACGGTAGGGACGTACGCCTCGGTGGCGGCGTTGCAACGATCCGCGAGTTCCTCGACGCCGACCTCGTCGACACGATGCACATCGCCGTCGCGCCCATTGAGATCGGGCGCGGCGAACAACTGTGGAACTCCCACGAAGAGCTGCTGGACCGCTTCCACCTCGACGCCGTGCCGAGCCCCAGCGGCGTTACGCATCTCCTGTTTTGGCACCGGTAGTCACGTCCGCTCGTGTCGCGGCGGTGATCAACGTGCTGGCTCGTGGACCTCACCCCGCAATGCGACACCTACTTCGCTGGTCGCCTGACGGCAACTGGCTCGCGTTCGCCGCCTGCTGACATACGTGGTCGGGTGGGGGAGATTTGAACTCCCGACCTCTGCGTCCCGAACGCAGCGCGCTAACCAAACTGCGCCACCACCCGCTGGGGGATGAACTCTACTCAGGCGGTGCGGCGACCAGAACGGGGTTGGGGACGAACGCATCGTCCCGGTACGGGCGCCCCGCGAGCAGGTCGCCCACGGCCTTCCGCAGCTTGATCGGGCTCACCGGCTTGACCAACCAGCCATCGACATCGGACCGCCGGGCGAGAAAAACGTCGGCCCGGCGATCGAGCAGCATGAGCACCCGCACCCTGGGAAGCCGGCCGGCGCTCTCCTCGAGTCGCAGGTCGAGGCACGTCGCCATTCCGCCCATATTGCCGATCTGGAGATCGAGGATTACCAGGTCAGGGGCGTGCTCGATCACGGCCCGCGTGACCTCGACGCCCTCGCTCACACCACGCACGGTGGTGGCCGGCTCCGAGAGCACGGAGTGGATCTCTTCGAGGAGCCACGAAGCGTCGGTGGCAACCAGAATCTCGGGCACGAGGGCGAGGGTAGCCGTCGGTTGGCGTGGGTAGCATCCTGGTCGTTGCCGGCCATCGGCCGGCCCGATGCACCTCGGCCCGTCGGCCCGGGAAACGAGATGAGCCAGGAGGCGACGAGGTTGCTCGACATACAGATCGACCGGGGGAACGGTGCCTACACCGTCTGCCGGCCGGTCGGCGAGTTGGACGCGTTCACCGTGAGCCAGTTCCGCCAGGCCTTGGCCGATCTCGTCAACAAGAAGCGCCTGGTCATCGACATGTCGTCGGTGCCATTCGTCGACTCCGCCGGCCTCGGCGCGCTGATCGGCGGCATTCGTCGCGCCCGTGAACTGGGCGGCGACGTCGCGGTGTGCTGCAACCGGCCGACCTTGACCCGACTTCTGCGCACCACCGGGTTCGACCGCATCGTGACCGTCACCGAGACGGTCGAGGAAGCGGCCGCCGCGCTCGAAGCGGCGACGTCGGCGAACTAACCGGAGAAAAGTTCGTCGGCCACCGTGACAAGCCCGTCGAGGTCGTGCACGTCATCGGCCAGGAACGGGACCTTGGCCACCGCGGCCCGATCGAGCCGGGCGGTGAGATCGCCGTAGTAGGTCTCCTCGCGCTCAGCGATCTCGGCGAAGTCGGCCAGGTTGGCGTAGAGCGGCTCTAGTGGCGTGCCCGCCAGCGTGCGGGCCCGCTCGCGTGCGCCGGACCGCTCGACTTCGAACTGCGGATGCACGCGATTGACGACCAGCGCGTCCACGTTGATGCCGGACTCCTCGAGGCGACCGGCGAAGTACGCGGCCTCGTCGACCGCGTCGCGCCGCGGCGACGCGACGAGTACGAACGCGGTGTCGTCATCGGAAAGCAGCTCGAGCACCGCTTGGGCGCGGTTGCGGAACCCCTCCTCCATACCCTCGAACGCCTGGAAGAACGCGATCGCGTCACCGACGACCTGATTGCCGACGACGCGCGAAATGGTGCGGAGGAACGCCTGCGTGGCGACGCTCACCGCCTTGAGGTAGGCGCGCGTCGGCATGACGACGATGCGGAACAACCGGTTGTCGAGGAAACGCGTGAGCCGGCGCGGCGCGTCGAGGAAGTCGAGCGCGTTGCGCGTCGGCGGCGTGTCGATGACGATCAGGTCGAAGCGGCCCTCGTCGTGCAGCTCGAACAGCTTCTCCATCGCCATGTACTCCTGCGTGCCCGAGAGCGCGCCGGCGATGTTGCGGTACATGCGGTTGTTGAGAATGCGATCGGCCTGGTCGGGCGCGCCGGCGTATCGGGCGATCAGCGCGTCGAACGTCGACTTCGTATCGAGCATCAGCGCCCACAGCTCGCCCGGCCACGAAGGATCGACCTCGATGCGGCCCGCGGTGTTGGTGAGCGACTCGAGGCCCGAGCGCGTCGGCCAACCGCTTGGCCGGGTCGATCGTCACGACGCACGCGCGGCGGCCGCGCCGCGCGCCCTCGACGGCGATGGCCGCCGCGGTCGTGGTCTTGCCCACGCCGCCCGAGCCGCAGCACACGACGATGGCCTTCTCGGCGACGAGCGGTACGAGGCTCACCGGATCACATCGCCTCAACGCTGGCGGCCAGCGCGTCGGCCAGCGTGTCGATCTCCGTCGGACCGATCTCGTTGGTGAAGAGGAACGGCAGTGACAATTGCGGGAGCGGAAGGGCCTTGGCCAGTCGCTCGGCCTGCTCGGCCTGCAGAGCCTGGCGCCGCTGCCGGAACGCCGCGGCGTCGCGCAGCGCGTCGGCCTCGTGCGGCCGCAGGTGAACGTCGGCGGCGCTGGCAGCGGCTTCGGGGTCGACGTCGAGGCCGCTGATGTGGCTGTACATGCCGTTGACCACGACACCGGCCAGGCTGACCCCTACCCGGTCCTCGAGACGAAACGCGGTCTCGACCACCTCGTTGACCGGCGTCTCCTCGGGCAGCGTGACCAGCAGCACCTCGCAGCGCGCCGGAGTCGGTGAGCAGGTCGATCACGTCCTGCGCCTGCGAGCGGATCGGGCCGACCTGGACGGCGTCGAGCAGGCCGTGAGCGCTGGCGAGGAATGTGACCGCATGACCGGCGGCCGGCGCATCGACCACGATGACGTCGGCAATACCCTCACGTTCCAGCTGCTTGACCTTGCCCAGCACGAGGATGTCCTTGATGCCGGGGGCGGCGGTGGCCACCACATCGATCACGCCCGAGGAGAGCAAGCGCTTGGAGATCCGCCGCATACCGTGGTCCTCGAGGTACTCAACGAGCGCCTCGTCGGGGGTCAGCGTGCGGGCCCGCACACCGTCGGCCACGACGACCTCGTGGTAGTCGAGCGGTGTGGCCCGTCCGAAGGCGGCGCCGAGGCCGCTCTTGCCCTCGATCTCGACGATCAGGGCTTCGAGGCCGGCCCGCGCCGCCATGCGGGCAAGCGCCGCGCTGACCGTCGTTTTGCCGACGCCGCCCTTCCCGGCGACGATGATCACCCTGGCTTGGGTGCAGAACCGGGCCGGATCCACTTCATGCGCAGATTACTCATCGCCCTCGTCATGCTCGCGACAGTCGCGCTCGTCGGCCGCGCCGGCGGCCACGGCCACGACGTCGGCGGTCTCCCTTATCCAGGTCGACGGCACGCTCGACCCGATCATGGCCGACTTCGTGCACGACACACTGATCAAGGCGCAGGGCGACGTCGTCATCCAAATCAACAGCACCCGGGGCGTGCTATCGGCCGACCGGCTCAACCGGCTGGTGGCCGAGATAGCCAACGCGCGTACCAAAGTTGGCGTCTGGGTCGGCCCGGCGCGCGCCGGCCGCGCTCGCGGGCAGGCGTTCGCTCTTCTCATGGCCGCGCCGATCCGAGGTATCGCGCCGGGGGCCAAGGTTGAGGGTCCCTCAGGCCAGTCCTGGGACGACATCAAGGCGCTCCAGACCGTGAACCGCGCGCCCACGCTGGGCGACTTCCTCGTCGACGCCATGGAGGCGCCTTCCAAGGTCATCCGTCGTGAGGGGCGTCCCTCGCAGCGCCAGCCGTCCGTACCTGTGCTCTTCGCCAAGCCGCCGCTGGTCAGTCGCCTCCTTCATGCCACCGCGAACCCGACCGTGCCGTACTTCCTGGTGATCGCCGGGATGCTCCTGTTGCTGTTCGAGTTCTTCAGCGTCGGGATCGGCCTGGCCGGCGCGGCCGGCATCCTGGGAATCGGCCTGTCTGCGTACGGCTTCGGGGTCCTGCCCACCCGGCCCGGCGGGCTGGCGCTCCTTGCCTTCGGGATACTCGGCCTGAGCATCGACCTGCAGGCCGGCGCCCCCCGTGCCTGGAGCATCATCGGATCGGCCGCGCTCGTCGGCGGCAGCCTCACGCTTTACGCAGGCATGACGGTGCCGCTGATCGTGGTCGTGGTCATGCTCGCCGCGACGGCGTTGTTCGTGGGCGCGGCCATGCCTGCGGTGATGAGGGCGCGCTTCTCGACGCCGACGATCGGGCGGGAGTCGATGATGGGCGAGGCGGGTATCGCTACCTCCGCGATCGACCCCGATGGCACCGTCGAGGTACGGGGCGCGCCGTGGCGGGCGCGCACGAATCGGGCCACCCCACTGGCGGCCGGCGACCCCTTGAGGGTTGTGGGAATCGACGGGCTCGTTCTGGAAGTTGAGCCGGAGAGTGGCGGCGCACGCGATTATTCCCACTGAGAGTGGTCATAAAAACCACGAAACTGCAGGTCAGGCGTCTTTCCACAGGGAAATTCACCCCTTGTACACGCCATCCACAGGGCGTAGGGTGACCGGCCGGAAGCGGGAGGCGCAATGAGTGTGCAGCGGATTGGAACCGACCGGGGGGAAGAGCTTTGGCAGGACAAGGCCGCGTGTCGTGGCCCCCAGTCGAGCCACTTCTTTCCGCCGTCGCATTTTGAACGCAAGGACGAAAAAGAGGCACGAGAGACCCGGGCCAAGGCGATCTGCCAGATCTGCTCGGTGAAGGAACCGTGTCTGGAATTCGCGATCCGCATTCGTGAGCCCCACGGCATCTGGGGCGGCCTCAACGAGGTAGAGCGCAAACAGGTTCTTACCCGCCGCCTCGGCTGAATCCGGCCAAATTTCCGAAGTGACTGACGGTTAACCGGTCTCGCGCGAGGTTAGATTCTGCTTGCCATGGCAAGCGCGGTAGCACCGCCATCCGACCACCTGGTTTGGACGCGGACGATCGTGGACGGCCGGCCCGCGCTCTACGGCGTCGCCGGCGAAGGCCTCCCAGTGCTGTTCCTGCACGGGTGGGGTCTCGGCCAGCATGCGTACAAACGGGCGTTGAAGCGGCTGGTTCAGTTGGGGTGCCGCGTCTACGCCCCCGCCCTGCCCGGCTTCGGCGGTACCGCTGAGCTTCCGGGCCAGGAGCTGTCGTTCGAGGGGTACGCCCGGTGGGCTGCGGCCTTCCTCGACGCAGTCGGCGTGCGCGAACAAGTCTTCCTGGTCGGCCACAGTTTCGGCGGCGGCGTGGCGATCAAGCTGGCGCACGATTTCGCATCCCGCGTGCGGTATCTCGTGCTCGTCAATTCCCTCGGTGGATCGATGGCCGGGCGTCCGCTGTGGGATTGGGGCATCCATTTCCCGGGCGACGTCTCGCCGTTCTCCCTGCGCCGGGTACTGCCCGTAGTGCTGGAGGACGCGTTGCCCAACGTGATCCGCAACCCGCGGGCGATGTGGAAGGTCGCCAACCTGGCCCGAACCGCCGATCTGACACCAGAGCTCGAGCAGATCAAGGAGAACGAGCTGCCGGTCGTCGTGCTCTGGGGTGACAAGGACAAGATCATCCCGAAGACGGCGTTCGACGCGCTCTGCTCGGCCATCGGCAAGGAAGGCTCGGTCATTGCCGGCTCGCACTCGTGGCTGCTGGCAGACCCGGACGCGTTCGTCGAGGTCATCACCAATGACATCGAGGTGGCACAGATGGCCCGGCACATGGAAGCCACGAACGCCTCGATGGCCTCGGCCTCGCGCCGGCGGCGCCTGGTTAAGCGGCCGCGTCTGTTGGGTTCGCTCCGCTCAGCCTCCGGAGCCGGCAGGCGCGGTACGAAGGCGGGGAC
Source organism: uncultured Actinomycetes bacterium (assembly GCA_963742585.1). Taxonomy (GTDB): domain Bacteria; phylum Actinomycetota; class Acidimicrobiia; order Acidimicrobiales; family JACDEA01; genus JACDEA01. The sequence continues at coordinate 234,608 of CAVUMI010000006.1, read as the reverse complement.
CGGCGACTCGTAGGTCGCCCCGCCGGCGGGTCACGCCCGTGGCGTCGAGGTGGGTCAGTAAGGGCAGGACGTGCTTTCGGCTGGTGCCGAGCGCATCGCGCACCGTCGCGACAGTGACGCCGTCAGGAGACACGGCGAGCAGCTCGGCGATGCGGCGCTCCGCCTCAGCGATGGCGCTGGCCGCGAAGTAGCTGCCATCCCGTTCGACTACCAAGCCCTGCCGGATCAGCTCGCGCAGCTCACGTCGGTCGACGTCGGTGGGCTCCGGCGGCGCGAACGGGGCGTCGGCCAGCGCGGCGAGATACGGGTGCGCCGCCCAGTCCACCGGCGGCGCGGTGTCCAAGCGCGCCCAGCCGTGCTCCATCACCACGTCGGCGAGGGTGGCCAGGACCGCGACCTGCCGTTCGTCGAGCGTGGCGACGTCGAGCGCGCCGTCGACCAGCACGGCGCGTAGGTGATCGGCCACGGCGGACACCGCGGCCGGCGCGGCGATCCACCGGCCGACGGTCGGCGCACGACGCGCTCCGGTGAGCTGCTCCACCTCGACCGTCGTCATCCAGCCCCGCTCGGCGATGATCCGTTCGATGGAGCCATCGGGGCGGGCCCGTGCCGCCGGGAGCACCGGGTTCACGTCGAGCACTGTCCCACCACCGACCGTCTCGCCCCGGCCGCTCTCCCGTAGGACGTAGCGGTCGCCGCATACCAACGGGAGTGGCGCGGGCAGGTGAAGGCGAGCGGTTCCCGTCGCTCCCGGAGCGAGCCGGTCGCCCTCGAGCAGACGCACGCGCACCGCGTGCTGGCCGGCCCCGATGTGGGCTTGGAAGGCACCGCGCCGCGAGACGTCGTGGTCGAGGGCGGGAAGGGTGGACAGCGAGCAGTCGATGGTCGTGGCCCGCGCCCACTGGTCGGGCCGCACCAGCGTGTGGCCGTGTGCGACCTCGGTATGCGTGACGCCGGTCACGTTGACCGCGACGCGCCGGCCGGGGCCGAGACGGTCATGAGTCCGCTTGTGACTCTGCAGGCCTCGCACGCGCACGTGATGGCCATCGGGTTCGAGCACCAGCTCGTCGTCGACGGCCAGGTGGCCGCCGATGAGCGTCCCGGTCACAACCGTGCCCGCCCCCCGCGCCGCGAACGCGCGATCCACCCACAGGCGTGGTCGGTCGTTGTCGTCGCCGGCGCCCGCCGGCGCCGTCGTCAGGGCGTCGTCGAGGGCGGTCACCACTGCGTCGAGGCCGATGCCGGCGGGCGCGTCGACCGCGACGATCTCCGCACCCTCGAGGAATGTGCCGGCGACGCGGTCGACGACCGCGAGCTGAACCAGCTCCAGCGCGTTGCGGTCGACGCGAGACGCCATCGTGACGGCCACGACGCCGGTGGTGATCCCCAGAAGGTCGAGGATGCGCAGGTGCTCCTCGGACTGGGGCTTCCAACCCTCGGTCGCGGCGACGACGAACAAGCAGGCGTCGAGGGCGCCGACGCCGGCCAGCATGTTGCTGATGAAGCGGACGTGACCGGGAACGTCGACGAAAGCGATCTCGCCGGCGCGAGGCAGCGTGCACCAGGCGAAGCCGAGGTCGATGGTGAGTCCCCGCGCCTTTTCTTCGGCCCAGCGGTCGGGGTCGATGCCGGTCAAGGCCTCGACCAAGGTGGACTTGCCGTGGTCGACGTGCCCCGCGGTCGCTACGACTGGCACTGCTCCCCCGCGCCGGCCAATGCCTTGGCCACGTCGGCGTCCTCGCTGGGGGCGACGGTGCGCAGATCGAGGAGGGTGCGGCCGTCGCGGACCCGGGCGATGATCGGCGGGTCATTGGCGCGCAGCGCAGCGGTGTGGTCGCCGGCGAGAGCGACCCCGGCGGACGGCAGCTCGAGGCCCGGTAGCGAACCCGCACCGGCCACCGACGCGCAATCGACGACGTCGCCGGCGCCGAGCGCCGCGGCACGGACCCTGAGGTCGTCAACCGGGATCGTGGCCATGCGCCAGAACGGGATGGCCGCACCGTCGTTGCCGAGATAGGCCAGCGCAATTTCCTGGAGCGCCGCCAGCACCAAGCCGCCGGGCCGGAGCGCGCGGGCCAGCGGGTGGCGCGCGCAGAGGTCGACGAGGTCGGCGCGACCGGCGATCACGCCGGCTTGTGGACCACCGAGCAGTTTGTCGCCCGAGAAGGTGACGAGTGCCGCGCCGGCGGCGAGCGTCTGCCGTACCGCGGGCTCGTTCCGAAGCCAGCTCGGGGGCGGGCCCGGAAGCCAGGGCGTGGCCTCGTCGAGCAGCCCGGACCCGAGGTCGACGACGACCGGCGGGCCGATGTCCACGAGCGGCCGCACCTCCACCGACTCGGTGAACCCGACGATGCGGTAGTTCGACGGGTGGACCTTGAGAATGAGGCCGGCATCCGCGGCTCGGGCGTAGTCGGCCAGCCGCGTGCGGTTGGTGGTTCCCACTTCGACGAGGCGGGCGCCGGACTGCGCCAGCACGTCGGGGATCCGGAAGCCGCCACCGATCTCGATGAGCTCGCCGCGCGAGACGACCACGTCGCGGTCGCGAGCCAGCGCGGCGAGGACCAGGAGCACCGCCGCCGCGCCGTTGTTGACCACGAGCGCGGCTTCCGCGCCTGAGGCCCTGGCCAGGAGTGCCGCGGCGTGATTGCGGCGCTCGCCGCGCCGTCCGGTGGCCAGGTCGAGTTCGACATTGCTGTAGGTGGCGGGTTGGTCGACGGCGACCGGCGCGCGGCCGAGGTTGGTGTGGAGCAGCACGCCGGTGGCGTTGATGACCGGGCGGAGCAACGCGTGGCGCATGGCTTCGGCACGGAGTCGAGCCGAGTCAGGGTCGCCGGCGGCAACCGCCGCCCGCGCCGCGTCCACCAGCAACGGGTGGGGGAGCCCGACGTCGGCTAGGTCGCGGGCGATCGCGTCGACCGATGGCACGACGCCAGCGTAGGACGGGGCCGCGCGATGCTGGCTGGCCGATGCGCCGGTTCTCACGCGCGGTAATTGCGCTCCTTGTCTCCGCGGTGACCGTTCCTGTTCGCGGTCGCCGGCACGGTGCTGGGATCGTTCCTGCTATTGCCGCTGCCGGCCACAGCTCCAACCCTCGTGGCCGGCATCGAGAGCCAGATCAGCCACGTCTATGACATCAATGGCGATGAGATCGGCGTATTCCGTGAGTTCGAGCAGAGCATCCCGGTCCGGCGCTCGGACATCCCGTCGGTCCTGAAGCAGGCGGTGGTCGCGTCGGAGGACCGCAACTTCTACAACCACAGTGGTGTCGATATCCGCGGCACGCTGCGCGCACTGGTCGCCGACCTCCGCGGGCAGAGCATCTCGCAAGGCGGCTCGACCATCACGCAGCAGTACGTGAAGAACTCGGTGAAGGGCGTCGGCAAGGAGCGAACCGTCACGCGGAAGTTCCGCGAAGCGATCCTGGCCAGCCAACTCGAGCGCAGCCGGCAATACAGCAAAGAAGAGATCCTGTTCCGCTACCTCTCGTCGATCTACTTCGGCGAGGGCGCGTACGGCGTCGGCGCCGCCGCCGAGACCTACTTCCGCAAGCCCGTCTCGCGGTTGACGCTGTCGGAGGCCGCCCTGCTCGTTGGCATCATCCCTGCGCCCAGCTTGTATCACCCGCGCGGCAATCCCACCGGCTCCGACGCGCGCCGGATACGGGTCCTCGGCCAGATGCTGAGCCAGAAGGTGATCACGCAGGCCGCGCACGACGAGGCCGTCTCACAGCACGTCTGGCTGACGGTCGGGGGCAAGCCGCCCGGTCCAGCCACGCTGGTGTACCCGCCGCAACAGCAGCAGACGAAGTTCCCGTATTTCGTCGACTACGTGAAGAAGTATCTGAGCGCGCGCTACACCGAGGAGCGGGTGACCAGGGGCGGCCTGCGAATCCAGACCTCGCTCGACCCCGCGGTGCAGCTAGCGGCGGAGAAGGCGGTCAATGACAGCCTCAAGGGCACCAGTGATCCGCTGGAGATGGGGCTGGCCGCCGTCGAGCCACCTACGGGGTTCGTGAAGGCATTGGTTGGCGGGCGGGATTTCTACAACGGCCCCTTCGCACAGGTGAACCTCGCGCTGGGCGCGTGCCCCAACAAGAAGCTCGCGGAACAGAGAGTCGAGGTGGAGCCCACGTGCTGGGATGACGAAACGGCGACGCCGCCCAGCGGCGGGACCGGCCGTCAGACCGGCTCGGCGTGGAAGCCGTTCACCCTGGCCGCCGCATTCGAGAAGGGCTACCCGCCGACGAAGGTATATCCCGCGCCATCGAAGTACACCCAGCCCAACTGCAAGGGCAAAGAGTGCACGATCAGCAACAACGAGGGCGAGGGCGGCGGCTCGGCCACTCTCACGTCGGCCACCACTCACTCGATCAACACCGTGTATGCGCAACTCATCAAAGATGTCGGCGTCAAGAACGTGGCCGAGATGGCCAAGACCCTCGGGATCACCAACGCGTGGTATTCGCCGCGGCAACACGGCTCGCCCGGCCTGCAGTACACGCTCGGCATCCTCGAGACTTCGCCGCTCGATATGGCGTCGGCGTACGGCGTATTCGCGGCGCGAGGCCAGCGCCAGCCGCCGACGCCCATCGTCAAGGTGGTCGACGCCACCGGCAAGGTGCTCGAAGACAACCGGGGCCGAGAGCCGAAGCGGGCCATCAGCGACGTGGTCGCCGACAACGTCACCGCGGCGTTGCGCACGGTGATCAGCAGCGGCACCGGCACCGGCGCCAACATCGGCCGACCGGCGGCCGGCAAGACCGGTACCGGCGAGAACTACACCAATGCCTGGTTCGTCGGGTACACCCCGACCCTCTCGACCGCGGTGTGGATGGGTTACGCCAACAACAACAGCACGCCGTTGCGCAACATCCGGGGGGTCGGCCGGGTGTTCGGTGGAACCATCCCGGCGTCAACGTGGAAGGCGTTCATGAGCGTCGCGCTCAAGGACGTGCCGGTCACCGACTTCAGCCAGCCGGCACCGATCCGTGCAATCACCGACGCGCTCGACCGCGAGGCCCGGGGCGGTTTCGATCCCGGCGACCGGCGGCGTCTGCTCGACGCGGGCGACGGCGGCCCCTACGAGATCGGGCCCGCCGCACCGATCGCGCAACCACCGGCGACCACCAGCACAACGCAGCCCGACTTCGGCGGCCCCCCAACCACCAACTTCTTTTTCCCTTAGCGCGACGACTGTCCAGAAGTCGGGCTGGCATAGGGTTTCCGGCCAATGGTCAGCGAATGGCGAGAACGGCTCATGCCGCAGAGCGCATTGGGCATGGCCGTGATCGTCTTGGCGTTCAGTGTCGGGGCGGCCTTCAGCGGAGCGGTTCTCTTCTCGTACTACCAATTCCGGAAGGACCGCACTGAAGAGAAGGTCAACTCGCTCACCACCAACTTCGACACCAATTTCCGGAACGCGATCAAGACAATCCAGAAGGCCGGCGCCGACGCTAAGGACCAGATCCAGAAGGAACTCGAACCGCTGCAGCGCATCCAGGCCGCGGGCGACACGCTCGAGGATCTCATCACGAAGGTCCGTGGCTCGCTCTTCTTCGTATCGAGCCTGGACGAGGCGGGCGCGGCGACCGTTGGCACCGGCTTCGTCGTTGCCTCCGACGCCAACCAGACGCTCCTTCTCACGTCGTACACGACAGTCCGCGCCGCGAGCCATCAACCCGGGCCGGCCATCACGGTTCGTCAAGGCGACCAGCCGGTCAAAGCCACGCTCTGGACCTGGCACGAGGAGAAGGACCTCGCACTGATCATCCTCCAGAAGGGGAACGTGCCGCGCTTGTCGTTCGCCCCGCGATCGCCGGCGCTGAAGACCGGCGATCGCATCTTTGCGCTGTCCGGACTCGGCGCCTCGGGCGGCGCCATCAGTCAAGGTTTCGTGGCGGACGTCTCCTCGGCCGGCGTACAGCACGACGCAGCCATCGGACCGTCGTTCCAAGGCGGGCCCCTCCTCAACTCCAAGGGCGAGGTGCTGGGGATCGCGTCACGCGTCTACACCGGCAATCTCGGCTTCGTAACCGAAGACGTGTTCTTTGCGCCCACCATCCGCACCGCGTGCGAGAAGGTCCTCAAGTGTCCCTCCGAAGACGAGGTATCCGGAGCGGGCGCGAAGCGCTAGCTGGCTTACCGCGCTGACAGCCCAATCGCTGAGTCGATTGCGCGGTGATGGCTGTTGGAATGGCGCATTTGGTGCACAACCACGACCGCGACCGCGCACTCGCTGACCCCGACCACACGGCTGGTCCAGCACAACGCCGACCGCGGGGTGACGTGCAGGGATTAAGTCGGGCTGGCATAGCCTCGGCGTAGTGGAGCCGCTCGATGCCGCGACGGTGATGCTCGTTCGCGACGGCGAGCGGGGCATCGAGGTGTTCATGCTGCGCCGGAACCTCGAGTCGATGCCGTGGGCGGGGCTCCACCTGTTTCCGGGGGGCGCAGTCGACGACGAAGACCGTCACGCCGATCTCGAAGCCGTGTGTCGCGGGCGGTCGGATGATGCGGCGAGCGCCATTCTCGGCGTCGACAAAGGCGGCCTCGCGTTCTGGGTGGCCGCGGTCCGCGAATGTTTCGAGGAGGCCGGTGTGCTCTTGGCCAGCACCGCCGACGGCACGGTGGTGTCCTTCGCTGACGCGGCAACTGCCGAGCGGTTCGAGGCACATCGCGCCGCGGTCGACAGCGGGCAGCTCCGGCTGCTCGAGGTCTGCCACACCGAGGGCCTGAGTATCACCGCCGACGACATGCACTACTTCAGCCACTGGATCACGCCGGTCGGCGCGCCGCGCCGGTACGACACGCGCTTCTTCGTCGCCGCCGCGCCGCCCGAACAGGTACCACTCCACGACGACCGCGAGACGATTGCCCATCTGTGGGTGCGGCCCGACGACGCGCTGGCCCGCCTCCGTGCCGGCGAGCTCGAGATGCTCCCGCCGACCTACACCAACCTGGAGGCCATAGCTCGATTCGAGCGGAGCGCCGACCTGCTCGCCGCCGCCGCCGCTATCGCCGAGGTGCCGACTGTGCTTCCCCGATTGGCGGCCGACAGCGACACCGGTGTGCGGATTCTGTTGCCGGGCGACGACGGCTACGACGACGCGGTTGCCGATGCCTGAGCTGACACCGGGCAAGGTGGTTACGCTCAGCCCGCTGGTGCGCCGGGTCCTCGCTCCGAACCCGAATATCATGACCGGACCGGGCACCAACACCTATCTGATCGGCGGCGACGAACTCGCGGTCATCGATCCGGGGCCCGACGATCACGAAGCGCACCTCGACGCGGTCGCCGCGGCCGGCGCCGGCCGCATCCGCTGGATCCTCGTCACCCACACTCACTCCGACCACTCGCCGGGCGCGGCCGGGCTCAAGGTGCGCACGGGCGCAGAGGTTCTGGGCTTCGACGAACGCGATGGGTTCGTCCCTGATCGAGCCATCGGTGACGGCCATGTGGTGCAGGACAGCGCCGGCCAGTTCAGGCTGCGCGCGCTGCACACGCCCGGGCATGCGTCGAATCACCTCTGCTACCTGCTCGACGGCCCAGAAGGCCAGGCCGGAGGCGTCCTCTTTTCGGGCGACCACATCATGAGCGGCTCGACGGTCGTCATCGCGCCGCCCGATGGCGACATGGCGAGGTATCTCGCCTCACTCGCCGACGTGGGCAAGCTTGACATCAGCGCGATCTTCCCGGGCCACGGCGACGTGATCGACGACGCCCGGGCGAAAATCGAGGAGTACACCGACCACCGACTGGCCCGCGAGGCGGCGGTCCTGGCCGAGCTCACCGCCGCGTCGACGCCCCTCACCGTCGAGAGCCTCGTCGCCACTATCTACGTCGGCGTGAAGGCCGAGTTGCACCCGATTGCGCAGTTCTCGGTGTGGGCCCACCTCCGAAAGTTGGCCGCCGAGGGCCGGGCCCGGCCGGTGGAGGGCGACATCGACGCGCTCAACGCCACATGGAGCGCCTCCAGCAGGTAGGGCTTGGGCGCTGCGGCGTCGAATTAAGAGCGGATGGCCGAAAGGGAGACCGGCAACCGGCGCCAGCTGACCCTGGCGGAGGCGGCCGAGTTCTTGCACATTTCCGAGGAGGCAGTGCGGGCGCTGCTCGGCGCCGGCTACCTCGCGTCCACCGACCCGACCGCCTCCCCCGACCGCCTGCAGTTCCCGATGGTCGAGCTCAAGACCTTCCTCGCCAGGAACGCCGATTACGGCTCCGGGAACCTGTTCGACACGTTCAGCGCCGAGACGGCTGACCCAAAGGCGCTGCTCGAAGCGCTGGATGGCAAGTCCGAGGTGATGGCCCGGCGCGCCTACGACATCTTCGCCAGTGTGTTCCCGGAAACCTCGAACTGGTCGATGTCGCAGCAAGCCCGCTTCATCGAGCAGGCCAAGGCGCGGTTCGAGGCCATCCTCGCTGTCACCGGGCAAGGGGCCGAGGTCGACGAGGCACTGGTTGAGGACCTGGAGGAAGTTGGCGCGTCGGCGGCCTGGGCCGACTCGTCGCTGCCCGAGCTCCTCGTCGTGCTGCGGATCTCGCGCGACCTCGTCGTGCAGACCGCGGTCGAACTGGCCGAGGAGCGGGGCCGGCATTGGGGGCTGGCGCTCTCGCTGCTCTTGACCCGCGTGCTTCCCGCGATGGACCGGCTTACCGACTCTCTGGCCCAGGGGTACTGGCACGCCACACTGACCCGCGAAGAGGAGAGCAAGGCGCGGTACCAGGACGTGGTCGAGCACTCGTCCGACGGCATTTATGAGGTCGACCTCGACGGCGAGATTCAGTACGCCAACCCGTCGCTGGCGATCATTCTCGGCCGCTCATCGGCCGAGCTCGACGGGGCCGCGCTGGCCGACGTGATTCCCGGCGTGGCCGCCGATGCGACCACGGTTCAGGAGACCGCGGTCCTGCGTCCCGACGGCGTCCGGCGCGTGCTCGATGTGATGTCGATGCCCCGGTACCGCGAGGGCATGCTGTTCGGGTTCCAAGGCGTCGTCCGCGATGTCACGACCGCCCGGGACCTCGAGGCCGAGAAGAACGAGTTCCTGACACTGGTCACGTTCGACCTACGGCAGCCGCTCACCACCGTGCTCGGGCTGGGCGCGACCCTCGAATCGCACGCCGACGAGTTGGATGCCGAACGCATCAAGCGCATGGGTGGCTCCATCCGTCGCCACGCCGAACGCATCGCCCGGCTGGCCGACGATCTCTACGACCTGAGCCAGCTAGAGGCGCACACCCTGCTGCTCTCGGCCCGTCCGGTCGACCTGGCCGAGGCGGTCGACAACGCGATGGGCTCGGTCGATGATCCCGCCGCCGTAAGCGTCGACATCGCACCAGGGATCCTCGTGCAGGCCGATCCGCGCCGGCTCGAACAGGTGGTGGCCAACCTCGTCGACAACGCGCTGCAGCACGGCGCCGCCCCGGTCAGCGTCGAGCTCATGGAGTCCGGCCCAAGCTCGGTGCGATTCGCGGTCGTCGACCACGGCGCGGGCGTGCCGGACTCGCAGGTGGCCACGCTGTTTGCCCGGGTCGCCTCGCTGAGCCGTCGGAGCCGCGACCGATCCCGGGGCACCGGACTCGGGCTCTCCCTCGTACAAGGCCTCGTGCAGGCCATGGGCGGGCAGGTCGCCTACGACCGGGACAAAGCGGGCGGCGCCCGTTTTACCGTTTCGCTTCCGCCGGCCCGTCGCCCGTAGAGTCGCCCGCGTGGCGAGCAGAGCGAGCAACGCAATGGGTAGAGCGGCGGCCGCCATTTCGGCCGCCGGTACGGCGGCCGTCTGAAAATGGCGACCACAGCGCGAACCGTTCGTAAGGCCGCGCCCAAAAAGAAGACCGCGCCGAAGCCGGCGCCGGCGCCGATCCTGTCGGCCACCGCGGTCACCAAGATCTACCGCACCGGTGACATCGAGGTTCCGGCCCTCATGGGCGTCGATCTCGAGATAACGGCGGGCGAGTTTCTTGCGGTGATGGGTCCGTCGGGATGCGGCAAGACCACATTGCTCAACTGTCTCTCGGGCTTGGACGACATCGACAGTGGCACGGTCGCGGTCGATGGCGACGACATCCACGCCATGACCGACAGCAAGCGCACCGAGCACCGGGCCACCCGGATGGGGTTCATCTTCCAGAGCTTCAACCTGATCCCCGTCCTGACTGCGGCCGAGAACGTTGAACTGCCGCTCCTCCTCACCAACGTCAAGGCACCCGAGGCGCGCCGGCGCGCCATCGCCATGCTCGAGCGCGTGGGTCTCGCTCACCGCCCGAACCACCGCCCCAACGAACTTTCGGGCGGCGAGCAGCAGCGGGTCGCGGTGGCCCGTGCGCTGGTCGGCGAACCGGCGATCATCTGGGCCGACGAGCCCACCGGCAACCTCGACAGCACGATGGCCAACGCGGTGCTCGATCTGTTGCGGGAGGTTCATGCTGCGGGCCAGACGATTGTGATCGTCACCCACGACGCCGACATCGGTGGGGCTGCCGGCCGGCTGGTGCGGATGCAGGACGGCAACATCGTCGGTGACGCGCCTACGCGCCGCCGTCGCCCGACAGCCGCCAAGAGCTAAGACGTTCGTGATCCCGCTTCTGGCCCTTCCTGTCCTCGTTCTCGTCGGCATCAGCGTGTTCGACGTGGTGCGCCGGCCGACGATCCGCCGCTTGGCCGTCCGCAACGTGGTGCGCCGTCGCGGCGAGGCGCTGCTCGTCGTCATCGGGTCGCTGCTGGGAACGGCCATCATCACCGCCTCGTTCATCATGGGCGGCACGATCGGCGCGTCGATTCGGGACTTTGCGCGTACCCAACTCGGTCCAGTCGATGAAACGATCCGGGTCCCCGCGTTAAACCAGCTCGACCAACTCGAGGCCGCGCTCCGCGATCCGGTTGCCGGCACCGACGGGACGCTGCGGGTCGTGACCACCGGTGCGGCGGTGGCGACGACGACGTCGCCGCGCCGTGCCGAACCGCGCACGCTCCTGATCGAGACCGACTTCGATGCCGCCCGCCGGTTTGGCGGCGACCCGCCCGCCACCGGATTCGAGAAGGCGGGCCCGACGCCGGCGCCGGGCGAGATCGTGGTGGGCGAACGCCTCCTCGAGGAACTGAAGGTCAACGCGGGCGACAACGTCGACGTCTACGCCTATGGGCAGCAGCGGTCATTCCGGGTGAGGAGCTTCGTTCCCGAGCTGGGCATGGCCGGCTACGGCGGTGGCTTCAGTAACGCCTACGTCGCGCCGGGCACCATCGCTGACCTACACACGCGATCGAAGCTGTCCGACGCGGCCGATCCGGACGCACTCGTGATGGTGTCGAATGAAGGCGGCGTCTTTTCCGGCGCCGATGTGACCGATCAGGTCGTTCCCCGGCTCGAGGATCGGGTGAAGAGCGTCAGCGGTGCCGATGTGCGCCCGCAGAAACAGGACCTCCTCGAGCAGGCCGACGCCCAGGGCGAGAGCCTTACCCAGTTGTTCTCGGGCATCGGCGCATTCAGCGTGATCGCCGGCATCCTGCTGCTCATCAACATCTTCGTGATGTTGAGCGAGGAGCGGAAGAGCGAGCTCGGGATGCTGCGTGCGGTGGGGCTCAAACGCAATCAGCTCGTGCGATCGTTCGGTCTCGAAGGCGGCATCTACGCCGCCGTGTCGGCCGTGGTCGGTGGCCTGCTCGGTATCGGTGTCGGCCGGGTGATCGTGTGGGCCGCGCAGTCGGTGTTCGCCTCGGGCGACGAGCGCTTCGCGCTCGACCTCCGTTTCACGGTGACGCCCGCCAACGTGATCACCGGCATGCTGATCGGCGGCGTCATCGCCTTCATCACCGTGTGGGGCACCAGCGTGCGGATCGGCCGCTTGAACGTGATCCACGCGATCCGCGACCTTCAGGAGTCGCCCCTCCGCCGGGTCCGGTTGCGGACGCTGATCGTCGGTGCGGTGGGTGTCATGTTCGGCGGGTCGCTGTTCGTCAGCGGTCTCAACCAGGACGCGTGGTTTGGTGCACTGGCGGGGGTGCCGATCGCCGCGTTCTCGTCGATCCCGCTTCTGAGCCGCTTGCTTCCCCGCCGCGGCGTCGTCACCGTCGCCTGCGCCACCGCTCTGGTGTGGGGTGTGGCCTGCTTCACGATCCTGCCGAAGGCCTTCGAGACCGCCGACATCCCGACGTTTGTGGTGCAGGGCGTGATCCTTGTCGCCGCCGCGGTGGCGCTGCTGGCCACCAACGCGGACCTCCTCATCAAGTCGACGAGCATCTTGTCGGTGTCCGGGCGCACACTGGCCGCGCGCCTCGCGTTCGCCTACCCGCTGGCCCGCCGGTTCCGTACGTCGATGCTGCTCGGCATGTACGCGATTGTGATCTTCACCATCACGTTCATCTCGGTCTTCTCGAATCTCTTCAGCCAGCAGTCGCCGCGCGTCGCCCGCGAGGCCGGAGGCGGCTACGACCTCGTCGTCGATTCGAACCCAGCCAACCCGGTGTCGGGAGCGACGTTGAGCGGACAACCCGGCGTGACGGGTATCGCCCCTCTGCTGCGCGCGTTCACCGAGTTCACGACCGATTTTCATCCCGAGCCGCGGTATTCGGGGATGATCGGTTTCGACGACCGCCTCCTCACGCAAGGCGGCCCCGATCTGGGCAGGCGTCTCGACCGGTTCGTGAGCGATCGCGGCGCGTGGAACGGCGTGCTGGCCTCGACCGATCTGGCCATCGTTTCTGACTTCTTCCTCCAGGAGGAAGGCGGCCCGCCGACGCAGGCGATCCGTCCAGGCGAGAAGTTCACCGCCTACAACCGGACCACCGGACAGCAGCGCGAGTTCACCATTGCCGGCGTTCTTGCCAACGACGTCGGGGCGTTCACCGGCGGTGGTGCCGGCGCCTGGTTCGGCGCGCCCGCGCTCAAAGAGTTCATGGGCCGTGACGCGGTCCCGAGCCGGTTCTACGTCAACGCGCGGGGTGACGCTGACGACGTGGGTGCGACACTCCAAGGCCAGTTGCTCACCAACGGCGTGGAGGCCGACAGCTTCCTCGCGCTGGTCACCGAGCAGGCCCAGCAGCAGCAGGGCTTCTTCCGGCTGATGTCCGGCTACCTCGGGCTCGGGCTCGTGATCGGCATCGCCGGGCTCGGCGTGGTGATGGTTCGCGCCGTGCGCGAGCGGCGCCGCCAGATCGGCATGCTCCGCGCCATGGGCTTCCAGCACAGGGTGGTTCGCACCGCGTTCCTGCTCGAAGCCACGTTCATCGCGTTCCAGGGAATCGTCGTGGGTGTCGGCTTGGCGTTGATCACCGCGTACACGCTGCTGACCAAGTCCGACTCGTTCGGCAGCCAGCGCCTCGCGTTCTCGGTGCCGTGGACGAGCCTGATCACAGTTGTCGTCGTGGCGATGGTGGCATCACTCGCCGCGGTCCTCGCGCCGGCCAACCAAGCCTCCAAAATCAAGCCCGCCGTCGCGCTCAGAATCGCCGACTAGCTCTTCGGGCCAAGGGCGGCTTCCACTTGGTCGAGGAGGCGCGCGGTGCAGCCGGCCATCTCGACGGCGGGAACCCCTTGCGCCACGATCACGTCAGCCAGCGTGGTGAAGGCGTCGGCGGCGCGGTCGTCGCCCAGCGCGACCGGCATCCCGTTGTCGCCGCCGGCGGATACCGCCGGGCTCAGCGGTATCTGACCCAGCAGCGGAACGCCGATGTCGGCGGCCAGGCGGTCGCCGCCGCCCTCGCCGAAGAGGGCGTAGGCGTCGCCGTGCGTACAGGTGAAGGCGGTCATGTTCTCCACGACACCGGCGACACGGAGGTAACCCTTCTGGGCCATGTCGGCCGCACGCGTCGCCACCTTCTGCGCGGCCAATGACGGGGTGGTGACGATGACCACCTCGGTACGCGGGAGCATGCGGGCCAAGCCCATCTGGATGTCACTGGTGCCCGGCGGCATGTCGATGATGAGGTAATCGAGGTCGCCCCAAGCAACGTCCTCGAGGAAGTGCTGTACCGCCCGGTTGAGCATGAGGCCGCGGAGCATGATGGCCTCGTCTTCCTCGGCGCCCTCGATGGACCCCATCGACACGACCTTGAGCGTTCCGGTGCCGACGACGCGTTCGATCGGGTGCATGCGCACCTTGCCGTCGTCGGCCTTCTCGGCGACGACCTTGCCCTCGATGCCGAGCATGCGGGGGATCGAGTAGCCGCCGATGTCGGCGTCGAGCACGCCGACGGTGAGGCCTCGAGTCGCCAGGGCGGCCGCGAGGTTGGCCGACACCGAGGACTTGCCCACGCCTCCTTTCCCGGAGGCGATGGCGATCACGCGGGCCGTGGGCGGGATGTCGGTGGGGATCGGGTCGCGGGCCTTCCATCGGGCCCGCGCCATCAGGCTCTTCTTCTGGTCGGCGGTCATCTCGCCGAAGTGCACGCCGACCTCGGAAATGCCCGGCACCGTTCCCGCGTGGCGGCGCACATCGTCCATGAGCTGAGCACGGAGGGGACATCCGGCGGTGGTTAGCGAGATGGTGACGTCGGCCCGGCCGCCGGTGACCTCGACGTGTTTGACCATGCCCAAATCGACGACGTTGTCGCCCAGTTCGGGGTCGATGACGCCGCGCAGGCTCTCATGCACTGCCTCTTCGATCGTCGTCACGGCCCAATTCTACCGGCGCGGGCCGGTAGAATGATCCGTGATGGAGCGGCTACCTGTCTTTAAAGCACTTGGAGACAACACGCGATACGCGATCTTCCTCGAGCTGGCGCGCTCGCCCGTCGCCCTTTCGACCGCGGACATCGCCGAGACGCTGGAGTTGCATGCCAACACGGTGCGACCGCACCTCGAGCGCATGCGCGACGTCGGTCTGCTCGATGTCGAGATCGACAGCCGGGGCACGGTGGGCCGGCCCCAGCATCGGTACTCGTTGGCTCCCGACGCGCCGTCGCTCGGTCTCGAGCCTTCGGCGTTCCGGCTCCTCGCCCGTCTGCTGGCCGCCACAGCCGCCAGCGCGAAACTTGATCCCGATGCGGTGGCCGCCATCGGCCGCCAGCACGGCCGGTCGGCCGCGGCCAACCGCCAGGACGCGGCGAGCTGTGTGGCCGCGCTCATGGCCGAACTGAGCGAGCTCGGGTTCGATCCGGCCGCCGCCGAGGACGGCGGGGCGACTTCGATCGCGTTCACGCATTGCCCATTCCGCGAACTGGCCGAAGCCTTTCCCGAGCTGGTGTGCCACCTGCACCGAGGCATCGTCGAGGGCTTCGTGGAGCGCGCCGGCGGCGCCCGCGTGCTGGAGTTCGCCACCCTCGAAGACCGTGATCCGTGTCGGGTAGAACTGAGTGCCCGTTAGACTGGTAGGTGACATGAGCACAGAAATGACCACTCCGACGTCCGTTTCCCTCGGTGGCGTTCGTACGAGGGCGCCTGAGAGCATCGTGCTGTCCGACGCCGCCGCGGCGAAGGTGGCCGAGCTCCTGGCGGCCGAGGACGACAAGGACCTCGTCCTCCGCGTTGCTGTGCGGCCCGGAGGGTGCTCCGGCTTCAGCTACGAGATGTTCTTCGA
Source organism: uncultured Actinomycetes bacterium (assembly GCA_963742585.1). Classification (GTDB taxonomy): domain Bacteria; phylum Actinomycetota; class Acidimicrobiia; order Acidimicrobiales; family JACDEA01; genus JACDEA01. The sequence goes on along the minus strand of CAVUMI010000006.1, from coordinate 219,095 downwards.
CGGGGAACTGACCGATGACGACCACGTCGCCGAGTACTCCGGCGTAAAGGTGGCCGTCGATTCGGCCAGCGCCCCCCATCTCAAGGGCGCCACGCTCGACTACAAGGACGCCCTCCAGGGCGGCGGGTTCGCCATCAACAACCCGAGCGCGGAACGCACCTGCGGCTGCGGCCAGTCGTTTAGCTAGCGCTATCGGCTCGGAAGCAAAGCTTCCTCGCCGAGTCTGTCCGTGGTCGGGCTCCGGGCAAAGCCCTGCGCCCTCCCGCTGAAACCTTTCCTGGCCAACCGTAGGGGCCGGCCTCCGGCCGGCGAGAAGCGGCCGGCCAATCCTGGCGACAGCTCTCGGCGCCGAAGGCGCCTGCGCCTGTTGACAGCGAAGCGCAGTGCAGTGCGCAGGCGGAGGGGCTTTGCCCCGGAGCCGGAGCGCAGTCAAACTCGCCGAGCAAGCTCTGCTTGCGAGGCGATTAGGCCGTTAGCCGGGTAAGCCCTTCGAGGGCTTCCTTACGGTCGATCGGGCCGGCGAATCGTTCGCGCACCACGCCGTCCGGGCCGATGAGGAAGAGCCAGGGCTCGGTTTCGAGATGGAGTTCGCCGATGGCGGGGATCGTGTCGGTGCCGGTCAGCGTCTTGAAGACCTCCAGGTGCACGAAGCGCACCCTGGATTCGAACGCGGCTTGGTGACTCAAGAGGTTGTCGAGCACCGGGCCGCAGGTTTTGGTCGTACAGCGCGCCGGCGTGCCGACGTAGAAGGCGACGGGTCGCTTCTCCTTGAGCGCGGCGTCGAGGCTCACGTCGTGCCACGGGCACACGGGGCTGCGCGTACATATCGGGTTGATGTCCATCTGGTCGGCCAGTGTGGGGGTCTTCACCGACGGCATCGGGCGACCCTGCACCGGCGTCTCTACGGTCGAGGGTTCCACCGCAGTGAGGAACGTCTGTGCGCTGCCGCCCGCGATGTTGACGCCCAGGCGGTACATCCCGGCAGCCGGAAACGTGTGGCGCACGAGGTAGTACGGGCGCTGCTCGATCCCGTCCTTGTGCGCCTCGGCGGTGATACCCGGGCCGTACGCGCCGTCCTGGCCGACGCCGAACCCGACCTCGGCGGTGTGTTCGACGGTGGGCGTCTGGCCCTCGAAGACCATGAAGGGAACGCGCTCTTCGAGGCCGGCGATGACGGCCTTGTTGGGGTCGACACCGAGCACGATGCTGAGCGCCTTGCTCTCGTCGCGCGGCTTGACCGACACGTCAGCCTTCTCGTCGTCCCCGTCGCTCCCGCACGCCGCAACCGCGACCAATCCGGCCGATACCGCGAGGAACTGCCGGCGACTGAGCATCAAGTGAGCCGGAGGCGAAGCCGGAAGGCGATCGGGGGAGTCACTACCCACGCCGATCAACCTAACGTGCGAGCGTGACAGTTCGGTTTCGCCTCGACGGGCGCGATGTCGAGGTGCCCGACGATGGTTCGTCACTGCTGGCCGTGCTGCGCGAGCGGCTCTCTGTCGTCTCCGCGAAGGATGGGTGCAGCCCGCAGGGCCAATGCGGTTGCTGCACCGTGTTGGTCGACGGCGCGCCACGGGTGGCCTGCGTCACGCCGGTTCGCCGCGTGGCCGGGCGATCGGTCACCACGCTCGAGGGGCTGGGTGACGAGACCGTCGGCCCATGGGCGGACGCGTTCACCGCGTGCGGCGCCAGCCAGTGCGGCTTCTGCACGCCGGGGATAATCGTGCGCCTCGCCGCGCTGGGCGATCGCCGCACCGACGCCGACGCGGTGGAGTCCGCGCTGCTCGCGCACCTGTGCCGGTGCACCGGCTGGCGGACGATCGTCGACGCCGCGGCCCGCGTGGGGCACCTGGTGCCTCCGCGCGACTGGGACGCCGCATCGCGCCGAGCAGCGCTCGAAGGCGGTGTCCCGCAGCGTGTGAGCGCGGAGGTCGCGCTGGGCGCCGCCGGGTTCGCCGACGACACCGCTCCAGCCGGTGCGCTGGTTGCCATCCCCGACGGCGCCGGCGGCTGGGCCGTCGGCGAGTCGGTCGCCGAAGCCCGCGCCGCGGCCGGCAAGGTGCAGGGCCGTCGGACGACGGTGCCGCTGCGCTACCCGCTCGAGATACCACCCGGCGACTGGGCGCTCACCCTGCGCACCACCTGGGTGGAACCGGCATACCTCGAGACCGACGCGTCGTGGTGCGTGCCGGGTGGGGATCCGGCGTCGCCACTGGCCAACGGCGGAGCGTTCGGTGGCAAGGTCACCTCCATCGCACCTGCGGCGGCTCGCGAACTGGCCGACCGTCATCAACGCCCGGTGCGCGTGACTGCTCTCGCGAGAGGACACCGTCCGTCTCGGTGCGAAGCGGCCACCGATCGCCGCCGGCGTGCGAGCCGACGGAAGCGGAGTGGTCCGCGTCGCCCACACCGACGGAATCGACTTTCCCGGTTTCGTCGTCGAGCCGGTCAAGGTGGTTGGCCCGCCGACCTCGGCCGCCGTCCGCGCCGCCGGGTGGGCCGAGGCAGCCATCCTGCGGGCCGCGCTGGCGGGAGCCGCGCAGGTGGACGCGCCGACCAGAGCGCGGGCATCGGCCACCGTCGACCCCGCCGCCGTGCACGTCGAGGTTGCCTGTGGCGATCCGCTCGACGAGGTGGTGCTGCGTTCGTACTGTGTCGGCGCCGCGCACATGGCGCTGGGTTGGGTGTGGTCCGAGGGCATCGCCGTGGACGAGGAGGGCGAGCCCCACGACCTCACCATCCGTTCGTTCGGCATCCTGCGCGCCCGCGACATGCCGCCGGTCCACGTGACGATTCGGCCGTCCACCGACGAGCCATGCAACGGCTCCGACGCGGTCTTCGCGGCGGTCGCCGCCGCTGCGTGGTTGGCTGAAGGCTTGCCCCAAGATTGGCCCACAAGAAGGGAGAACCGATGACCGCCAAGGCGTTGGGTCCGTACTCGCCGATCGTGCGCGCCGGCGATTGGTTGGTGTGCTCGGGTCAGCTGGGCATCAAGGACGGCGCGCTGGCCGAGGGCATCGTCGAGCAGACCGCCCAGGCCATGGCCAACCTTCGCGCTGTCCTCGAGGGCGAAGGTGCGTCGCTGAACGACGTGGTCAAGACCACGATCTTCCTGTCGGACATCGACAACTGGCCGGTGATGAACGAGCCGTACCTCGCCGCGCTGGGCGATCACCGCCCGGCGCGATCCGCTGTTCGCGGTGGGCGCACTGCCGCTCGGCGCGCTCGTCGAGATCGAGGCGTGGGCTTATGTAGGCTCGCCGTCGTGATCGGCGCCATCCTCGTTGTCATCGCCATCGTGATCGTGATGCCCATCGGCTTCATGATGATGGGCGCTGCTATCTCCGCTCTCTTCGGCGCTACCCTCAAATCCCACGCCGAGGCCACGCACGAGGGCAGCGAACTCATCGACACGAACTACTAAGTCCGCGTCGGCCGCCATAGTGGCGGTGCTTCTCCTGGCGGTCGCGATGGCCGGGTGTGGCGACGCGAAGACCGAGCTCGCCTCGACCTGTGAACCCCCGACCACCACGACCGAAGTCCCGCAAGCGGAACTCGAGCGGAAGCTGCCTCAGTACCACGAGCTCGAGTCCGACATGAAGGTCGTTTACGAGTACGGCCAGGGCCACCCCGCCGATTACGTCGATCGACAATGGGACCCCGACACCGAACCGGTGTCGATTTTGACTGGCTTCGTTCGCAACGTCGACGAGCACCGGGCCGCCTTACACAAGCTGGTCGCCCATCCAGGCCGGGTCCAAGTCATCGCGGCCAAGCACTCGCGCGAAGAGCTGGACCGCGTCCTTGCCGATGTGAACACTGAGGCCTCTCGGGGGCCGGGGACGTACTACTCAGTCGGATCGGGAGGGCTCCGCCAACCCGTGTCGACTCACCTGGTCGCCGACCAGGAGCCGCTCGCGGGGGAGCTGCATCGCAAGTACGGCGACGCGCTGGAGATCACCCTCGGCGTCCGTCCCTACCCGGCGCCGGCGTGTATAGCCGACACGTGTCAGCCCCTCCCGCCTGAGACCCCGATGGACGGACTCGAGATCCGGTTCAAGGAGCCCGTCACGATCACCGCCGGCAAAGACGGCGAAGCGACGGTGATTGTCCGCAACACCGGATCCGAGCCGAAAAGCATGGGTCTCGATTTCGGACCAGCCACCGTTGTTGAGCGCGGCACGGCGCATGTCGTGGCCGCGCCGCTTCAGGCCGCGCTCGTGGGCCCTGCCACGTGGGGGCCGCTTGGGCCGGGCGAGCAACTGGAGATGCCCGTGTCGTTCGGAACGGCCAACTGCGGCGACACCGGCGACTACGCGTTGGCGCCCGGCACGTACGGATTGCTGGTGCTCCATGGCCACGGTACGACCGCGCCCGCGTTCATGTATTCCAACGAAGGCACACTCACCGTCCGCTGAGCTCTACAACCCCCAGCGGGACTGGCCGAAGCGGTAACCGACCGAGCGGACGGTCGAGATCAGGCTGGCGTGTTCCTCGCCGAGCTTGGCGCGGAGGCGGCGGATGTGGACATCGACTGTGCGGGCGCCGCCGTAGTACTCGTAGCCCCAGACGCGTGAGAGCAGCGTCTCGCGGGTGAACACCTTGCCGGGGTGCGTGGCGAGGAACTTGAGCAGCTCGTACTCCATGTAGGTGAGGTCGAGCGGCCGACCGGTGAGCGCCGCCTGGTACGTCTCGAGGTTCAGGACAAGCGGCCCGTACTCGACCAGTTCGGGGCGGGTGCCCCGGCCGGTCCGCCAGAACAGGTGCTTGATGCGGGCTTCGAGTTCGGTCGGTTGAAACGGCGTCAACGAGAAATCGTCGAACAGGTCTTCGCGCAGCTCGAGGTCGGGCAGCTGGAGCCCGCTCACCAGGAGCAGCAACGGCTCGAACGGCAGGTCACGCTTCCGCAGCGCGCGGCACAGCGCGAACGCGCCGTCGGGGTCGTCGCTGGCATCGATCACCGCGCCGGACCACCCGTCCTCAGGCTCGGTGGCGGACGCGGCATCGGCCGAGCCGACCGCCTTCCAGGGATACCCGGCCAAGATCGAGCGTCTGCGCGACGGGCGGCGGCGCAGGATCCGGGAAGATGAGGAGCGGTTCCATTAGAGGCGCGGGAGGTAGCGGTCGAGTTCGAACTGCGTGACCTGCGTCTTGTAGTCAGCCCATTCCGACCGCTTGTTGCGCAGGAACCATTCGAAGACGTGCTCGCCCAACACGTCGGCGACCAGCTCGGACTTCTCCATCTCGGCGAGCGCCTCCGAGAGTGAGCCCGGGATGGCCCGGATGCCCTCGGCGGCCAGTTCGGCGGGAGTGAGTTCGTAGAGGTTGGCCGCCGCTTCGGGTGGCAACTCGTATTCCTCCTCGATTCCCTTCAATCCCGCGGCCAGCACCACCGCGAATGTGAGGTACGGGTTGCACGCCGGATCCGGCGCCCGGTACTCGATACGGGTCGAGTCGGCCCGGTTCTTCTTCGGGACCGGGACCCGCACCAACGCCGAGCGGTTGTTGCGCGCCCACGAGATGAAGACCGGCGCCTCGTATCCCATCACGAGCCGCTTGTAGGAATTGACCCACTGATTGGTGACCGCGGTTATCTCGGGCGCGTGGTGCAGCACGCCGGCGATGAAGCCCTGCGCGGTCTTCGACAGGTTGAAATCGTCGCCCGGACCGTGGAACGCATTGATGTCGCCTTCGAACAACGAGAAGTGGGTGTGCATCCCGGAGCCCTGGACGCCGACCATCGGCTTGGGCATGAACGACGCGTGCACGCCCCGCTCCTGTGCGACCTCCTTGACGACCATGCGCACGGTCATCACGGTGTCGGCCATCGTCAACGCGTCGGTGTAGCGCAGGTCGATCTCGTGCTGGCCCGGGCCGTCCTCGTGCTGCGTGTACTCGACCGGGATGCCCATGTCCTCGAGGGTGAGCACCGTCTTCTTGCGCAGGTCGCTGGCCAGGTCGGCGACCGTGAGCTCGAAGTACGAGCCGTTGTCGATCGGCTGCAGCGGAAGGGCCGGGTCGCCGGATGCAAAATAGAAGTACTCGAGTTCGGGGGCGGCGTAGAAGCTGTAACCCCGTTCACGCGCCCTTCTCGAGCGTCTTGCGCAACACGTGACGTGGGCAGCCTTCGAACGGGGTGCCGTCGAGGTTCATGATGTCGCAGAACACCCGGGCGACCGGAGCGTGGTCGGCGGTGAGCGGGAGGATCTGGAACGTCTTGGGATCGGGCCGGGCGAGCACGTCGCTCTCCTGGACCCGGCTGAAGCCGTCGATGGCCGAGCCGTCGAACGTCATGCCCTCCTCGAGAGCGTTCTCCAACTCGGCCGGCGTGATGTTGAAGGACTTGGGTATGCCGAGGACATCGGTGAACCACAGCTGGATGAACCGGATGCCCCGCTCCTCGACGGTTCGAAGGACGTAGTCCTGGGGGCGTTCCATGGCTCTAGTTTCACACGGGTTTTGGCCAGATCACCCTGGTTCACAAAGCGTTAACACAGCGGCCTTGGCTGGGAAACGCTCAGCCACGTACCGTTCTCTCCATGAGCTACAAGGCCGAATACATCTGGATTGACGGGACCGAGCCGACACCGCTGCTGCGGTCGAAGACCAAGGTCGTTGCTGACGGCGAAGAGCCTCCCATCTGGGGCTTCGACGGTTCGAGCACGAACCAGGCACCCGGGAAGGCGTCTGACTGCGTTCTGCGGCCGGTGTTCAGTTGCGCCGACCCGATCCACGGCGGCGACAACAAGCTGGTGCTGGCTGAGGTGCTGCTGACCGACATGTCGCCGCATCCCACCAACACGCGTGCGGAGGCGGCCCTCGTCGCCGCCCAATACGCCGACCAGGATCCCTGGTTCGGGATCGAGCAGGAGTACACCCTGTTCAAGGGCACTCGCCCGCTCGGGTTTCCCGAGAGCGGATACCCCGGTCCGCAGGGTCCGTACTACTGCGGCGTCGGCGCCGATGACGTCTACGGCCGGCCGATGGTCGAAGCCCACCTCGACGCTTGCCTCCGAGCCGGGCTGTCGATCTCCGGCATCAACGCCGAGGTCATGCCCGGCCAGTGGGAGTTCCAGGTCGGCCCGCTCGGACCGCTCGACGTCGCCGATCAGCTGTGGGTCGCTCGCTGGCTGTTGCACAGGGTCGGTGAGGAGTTCGGCATCTCCGCCACGCTCGATCCCAAGCCCGCTCGTGGCGACTGGAACGGCGCCGGTGCCCACACCAACTTCTCCACCAACAAGATGCGGGAGAGTTACGACGCCGTCATCATGGCCGCCGAGGCGCTGGGCAAGAACGCCGAGCAGCACATCTCTGGCTACGGGTTCGGCATCGAGGGTCGCCTCACCGGCGAGCACGAGACCGCGCCGTACGATCAGTTCAGCTACGGCGTATCGGACCGTGGTGCATCGGTTCGCATCCCGTGGCAGGTCGAGAAGGACGGCAAGGGTTACATCGAGGATCGCCGGCCCAACGCCAACATGGACCCGTACGTCGTGACCCGGCTCATCGTCGACACCTGCTGCTCAGCGCTGGTCGCCGCGAGCTAGCTGTCTGGTTTTGCGAATGTGACGTGGCGGTGCCCCTGGGCACCGCCACGTTTCGCGTCGTAGTGTCCGGCTGACTGAGCGGGCAATCGAGAAGGAGGTCCATCGTGCAAGCACGCACGCCGGCCGAGGTCTTGCGTTTGGCGCAGGACGAAGGCGTCGAGATCGTCGACTTCCGATTCTGCGACCTGCCGGGGTTGATGCAGCACTTCTCGGCGCCGGTGCACGAGTTCACCGAGGACGCGTTCGAGGATGGCTACGGGTTCGACGGCTCGTCGATCCGCGGGTTCCAGGAGATCCAGGAGTCGGACATGCTCCTGATGCCGGATCCGAACACCGCGGTCATCGACCCGTTCCGGCAACACAAGACGCTCAACATCAACTGCTTCGTCCGCGACCCGGTCACCGGCGAGAGCTACTCCCGCGACCCGCGCTACGTCGCGCAGAAGGCGGAGGATTACCTCAACTCGACCGGCATCGCCGACACCTGCTACTTCGGGCCCGAAGCCGAGTTCTTCATCTTCGACGACGTCCGCTTCATGCAGGATCAGCGGTCGGCCTTCTACCAGGTGGACTCGATCGAAGGCATTTGGAACTCGGCCAAGGACGAAAACCCCAACCTCGGGTTCAAGCCCCGCTACAAGGAGGGCTACTTCCCGGTCCCGCCCATGGACCACTTCCAGGACCTGCGCTCCGAGATGGTCCTCGAGCTGGAGCGCCTCGGTGTCGAGATCGAGATCCAGCACCACGAGGTGGGCACCGCCGGGCAGGCCGAGATCGACATGCGCTTCGACACGCTGCTGGTGATGGCCGACAAGCTCATGCTCTACAAGTACGTGGTGAAGAACGTGGCCCGGGCCAACGGTCACTCGGCCACCTTCATGCCCAAGCCGCTTTTCCAGGACAACGGATCGGGCATGCACTGCCACCAGTCACTGTGGAAAGGCGGCGAGCCGCTCTTCTATGACGAGAAGGGTTACGCCGGTGTCTCGGACCTGGGCCGCTGGTACATCGGTGGACTGCTGAAGCACGCGGCCGCGATCCTGGCGTTCGCCGCGCCGACGACCAACAGCTACAAGCGCCTGGTCCCCGGGTATGAGGCGCCGGTCAACCTCGTGTACTCGCAGCGCAACCGATCGGCGGCCTGCCGGATCCCGCTCTACTCCCAGAGTCCCAAAGCCAAGCGGGTCGAGTTCCGCTGCCCCGATCCGTCGTGCAATCCGTACCTCGCCTTCGCGGCAATGCTCATGGCCGGCCTCGACGGTGTGCAGAACCGGATCGAGCCGCCCGATCCGGTCGACAAGGACCTCTACGACCTCCCGCCCGAGGAGCTGAAGAAGGTTCCGCAGGTGCCCGGCTCGCTACAGGAGTCGCTGGCCGCGCTCGAGGCCGACAACGACTTCCTCAAGGCCGGCGGCGTCTTCACCGACGACCTCATCGAGACATGGATCGAGTACAAGACAATTCACGAGATCGACGAGGTGCGCCTGCGCCCCCACCCGTGGGAGTTCATGCTCTATTACGACATCTAGGCCGTGCGGCGGGTCTTGCGGCGCTGCGCGATCTTGCGGCGCTTGCGGTTCGACTCGTTGAGCATGGTTCGTCCGGCCACGATGCAGAGCAGCGCAATCAGAATCCAGGGCAACAAGTCCATGCCGGTTCGTGCGAAGCCGCGCCGGGGGTCGGCGGACTGCACTCTGGCGGCCTCTGCGCCCTTGCCGGCCGAGGCTGAGCCCAAGCCGATCCCCGGGTCCTCCGACGCCGCCGCGCCGGCTACGGCCGCGGGAGCCGGTGCGATGGTCCCCTGCGTGTAGGGGTCGGTGACCTGCGCAATGGCGCCCGATTCAGCCATACCAAAGATCACGGACGCGAGGACAAATCCGAAGATCCCCAGCCGCCGCCGCATGTAGCGCCCGTACCCACGCCCCGTGGCCTTAAACACGGAGCGTGGCGGAGCCCCAAGCCGCAGGCGTCGAATCGGGCATACTGAGAGTTCGGGCTGGGGCAGGCGGAAGGTGGAGTTTGTGATGGCGGAACGGATGTCGAGCAGGCGCGTCCTACGGCGGATCGTCGTTTCGTTGCTGTTAGCTACCGGCGTAGGGGTGGCAACGCACACGCCGGCCCTCGCGGTGGATGTGGCGACGACCACGACCTTGGCGGCGACGCCGAGCCCGTCGGTCTTCGGGCAAGCGGTCACCCTGACCGCCACCGTGTCCGGCGGCGCGACCGGGGGAACCGTGACGTTCAAGGACGGAGCGACGTCGCTCGGCGATATTGCGCTGGCGAGCGGGTCGGCCGCGCTCACGGTCTCAAGTCTCGCGGCTGGACCGCACACGCTCACTGCGAGCTACAGCGGCGCCACCGGTTTCACGCCCAGCACGTCGGCGGGCCGGTCGCACAAGGTCACCCGGGCGTCGACGTCGACCGCGGTCGTCTCGTCGTTGAACCCCTCGATCGTCGGTGACTCGGTCACGTTCACCGCCACCGTCAGCGTCGTCGCGCCGGGCGCGGGCGTTCCGACCGGCTCGGTGGAGTTCAAGGACGGCAGCCGGAGCCTGGCGACCGTTCCGCTCACCGCGGGTAGTGCCAGCCATACGACGACCGAGCTCGCCGCCGGCAATCACGGGATCATCGGCGTCTACAGCGGCGACGCCAACTTCTTCCTCTCGCGTGCGGCCACCGTGAGTCAGAAGGTCGAGCGGCCGAGCATCACTATCACCGCCCCGGCGGCGGGAACATCGTGGGCCCGCGGCACGACGCAGAACATCACCTGGACCTACACGGACGCGCCGGGTAGCGCGGTGAGGATCCGGCTATTCAAGGCCGCGACGAGCCAAGGCGACATCGTCGTCTCTGCGCCGATCGGAACCAATGGCGCGGGTTCGTTCGCATGGGCGATCCCGGCGACACTCAAGGCGGCCGAGACCTACCGCATCGAAGTGATCGTCATCGGGGCGGCCCCTGCGGTCAGTTATAAGACCGCGGCGTTCACGCTCACATAGTGGGCGCGGGTTAGCCCGCCTCATAGAACACTCGCTCCACCACGGCGCGGGCGCGGCGCGTCACCCGGCGGTACTGCTCCCGCAGTTCACCGCCGCTGACGCCGAGGCTGCGGGCCAAACGTGAGAGCTGGTCCGCTTCAGTCGGGAGCGCGTCGCCCGGGCCGCCCTTGACCAGGAACCATCGATTGCGGGTTTGCTCGCAGAACCGGTATGCCTCGCTCAGGACCTCGGCGTCGGCGTCCTCGAGCGCGCCCGCCGCCACGAGCGCGGCGATGGCTTCGATCGTTCCCTGCGCGGGCACGTGATGACGCAGCTGCAGCAGTTGCGCCGTCCACTCGATGTCGGAAAGCGAACCGGGTCCGAGCTTGAGGTGGAACTGCGGATCCTCGCCGGGTGGGATCCGCTCCCGCTCGACCCGCGCCTTCATGCGGCGGACTTCCCGTTCGTCGCCCTCGGTGAACGGAGGGCGCCAGACGAAGGCGTCGATGACGGCCATGAGGCGCTGGCCAAGGTCGCCATCGCCGGACACCGGGCGGGCCCGGACCAACGCTTGACGCTCCCAGGTCTGCGCGTAGCGCTCGTAGTAGGCGCGGTAGCCCTCGAGGCTGCGCGCCAGCGGACCCTGCTTGCCCTCGGGTCGCAAGTCGGCATCGAGCAGATAGATGCGGTTGGCCGGCGTGCTTCCCTTCACCGACTGGAGGAGTTGCTGGGCGACCTGCTCGGCGGCCGCGAAGTCCGCGTTGTTCGATCCGTCGTGGACCAAGAGGACGTCGAGGTCACTGGCGAACGAAAGCTCGGCACCGCCGAAGCGACCCATCGCGATGAGCGCCATGGGAACCGGCGGCGCCAACGCCACGAGAGCGTTCTGCAGAACCGTCTCGGCCAACGTCGTCAGGTCGAGCGCGGTGGCCTCCACCGTGCTCTTGCCCAACACGTCGCGTACCGCGATGCGAAGCTCCTCGTCGCGCTTGTAGCGCTGCAGCGGTCGGATCGTCGGCGTGGTCGGCACCGCGAGCGCGTCGTCGTCGCCCAATGCGGTGATGAGTTGCGGGTGGCGAGCCAGGCCGTCGATGAAGAGGCGGCTGGTGCCGAGCAGGAGGCACAGCCGGCGCGCCGCCTCGGATGACTCGCGGAACGTCGCGATGAGATGCGCCTGCTGATGTGGCGCATCGGCCAGCGTCCGCAAACCCAGCAGGCCAAGGTCGGGGTCGGGAGACGCCGACAACCACTCGAGTAGCAGCGGGAGCGTCTGCTGCATGAGTCGGGACGATCGGGTGAGACCGCCCGTCAGCTCGGCGAGAGCTGTGCGGGTGCGCGCCGCGTCGGCGAACCCGAACGCGGCCAGCCGTTCACCAATGGCGGTGGCCGGCATCGCCGCGCCGCCGGTGAACGCCTCGAGGAGTGGCCGGAAGTAGAGCCGTTCGTGAATGGTCCGGACGATTGCTTGATGGCGACGAAGCGCGCCGTCGAACTGTTCCATCGCTGTGGTTGATGCGGTGTCGCGGTAGCCGAGTACGCGGGCCAGGTGCTCGTGGGCCGGCCCGTTGCTCGGGATGCGGTGCGCTTGCTGTTCCTCGACGAGTTGGAGGCGATGTTCCACGGCGCGCAAGAAGCGGTAGGCGTCGGCCAGATCCGAAGTGTCGCGGGGAGCGACGTATCCGGCATTGCCGAGTTCGGCCAGCGCTTCGAGGGTGTTCGGTGATCGCAAGGCGGCGTCGGCCCGTCCGTGCACGAGCTGCAGCAGCTGCACGGCGAATTCGATGTCGCGTATGCCTCCTCGCCCGCGTTTGACCTCACTGCTCTCGAGTCCCTGGCGGGCGATGTGCTCCTCGGCCCTGGCCTTCAGATCGCGCAGCGACCGCAGCTCGTCGGCACCGAACGGCCGGCCCCAGACGCGCGCGGCAGCTTCGGTCGTGAACGCGGCACCCAACTCGGCGTCGCCGCCGACGGCCCGGGCCTTGAGCAATGCCTGGAACTCCCACGGTTGCGCCCAGCGCTCCCAGTAGTTGAGGTATGACTCGAGCGAGCGGGTCAGCGGCCCGCTACGTCCTTCCGGACGCAGGTCGGCGTCGACCCGGAAGCACGTGCGGGCGACGTCCATCACCGAGCGGGCGTCGCCTTCCCCGACGAAGAGCACGTCGATGTCGCTGGCGTAGTTGAGCTCGCGCCCACCCAGCTTGCCCATGCCGATGACCGCCAACTCGGGCGCCGCGTCGACGGCGCGTGCGAGGACGCCGTCGGCCAGATCGGAGAGAGCGTGGCCGACCTTTTCCAACGAGTCGACGCCCATGAGATCCCGCGCCGCGATCCGCAGCAACTCACGCTGCTTCCACCCGACGAGGTCTGCGCGCGGTGCCGCGGGCACGGTGAGCTCGGCGAGCACGCCCAGTGCATCGGGTTCGGCGACGAGCAGCCGGGTGAGCGAGCGGCTGGCCGCGGTGACCGCAACGAACGCGTCGCGGAGGGCGTCGCTGGCGGCGAACCGCGCGTCGACGTCCGGGTCGCGTTCACGCAGCTGCTGAAGTGCGTTGGCAACAGCAGCTGGTGCAGCTGACCGCTCGACGGCGGCAGTTATGACGTCCACTGCCACGTAGTAAGTCTCCTACGATTGAGACATGCCGCGGATACGAGTGGCCGCGTGCCAGCTCAACCCGGTCGTCGGTGATCTCGACGGCAACGTCACCCGGGTGCTGGCCGCGCTCGATCAGGCCGAAGCGGCCGGGGCCGACGTCGCGGTGTTCACCGAGCTGGTCATCACCGGGTATCCGCCCGAAGATCTACTGCTGAAGCCCGGATTCATCGCCGACAATCGGGTCGCGCTCGAGCAGGTTGCGGCGCGCAGCGGCCGCTGTGCCGCGGTGGTGGGCTTCGTCGACGCCGGACGCGACCTCTACAACGCCGCGGCCGTGTGTGCGTTCGGTCGCGTGCAGGGGATCTATCGCAAGCAGCTCCTGCCGAACTACGCGGTGTTCGACGAACAGCGCTACTTCGCGCCCGGCACCGATCCAGTGGAGCTCTTCCTCATCGCCGGTGTACGCATCGGGGTTTCGATCTGTGAGGACTCGTGGAGTCCCGACGGGCCCATCGCCGATCAGGCGGCCGCGGGCGCGGAGCTCATCGTCAACCTCAACGCGTCGCCGTACTACGAAGGCCGGCTGGCTGAACGCGAACGAATGCTGGCCACTCGTGCGGCGGACGCCTCCTGTCATCTCGTCTATGTGAACCAGGTCGGTGGCCAGGACGAGCTCGTCTTTGACGGTGCGTCGATGGTGCTCGATTCCGACGGGCGGATAGTCGCCAGCGCGCCGCAATTCCTCGAAGACCTCATGGTGGTCGATCTCGATGTACGCCCGGTGTTCCGCAAGCGCCTGCTCGACCCGCGGGGCCGCGCCACCGCCCTACCGGCCGAGCTGGTGACCGTGACCGCGGAGACCAACGCGACCGGCGGCCCGATCAAGCCGGTCATCGCGCCCGCTCTCGAGCGGCTCGATGAGGTGTACGAAGCGCTGGTGCTCGGCACCCGCGACTACACGCAGAAGAACGGCTTCACTGACGTCGTGCTCGGGATGTCTGGCGGGATCGACTCGTCGCTGGTCGCCTGCATCGCGGTTGACGCTTTGGGCGCCGATCGGGTGCACGGCGTGGCCTTGCCGTCGCGGTTCACCAGCGACGAGTCCAACGACCATGCCGCGGAGCTGGCCGCGTCACTCGGGATCGACTTCAGAACGATCGCCATCGAACCGGCGCACCACGCGCTGCTCGAGATGCTCGCCCCATCGTTCGCCGGTCTGCCCGAGGACATCACCGAGGAGAACATCCAGGGCCGTATCCGGGCGGTGGTCTGCATGGCGCTGGCCAACAAGTTCCGCAGCTGGCTCGTCCTCATCTGCGGGAACAAGAGCGAGTTGGCGGTGGGCTACACCACCGTCTACGGCATCGACATGGCCGGTGGCCTGGCCGTCATCAAGGACGTGTTCAAGACCGACGTGTACGCGCTCGCCCGTCTGCGTAATGCACGTGAAGGTACAAGTCTTATTCCTGAAGCGGTGCTCACGAAGCCGCCGTCGGCCGAGCTGCGGCCCGACCAGCGCGACGACCAGAACCTGCCGCCATACGAGGTACTCGATCCGCTGCTGGAGGCGTACGTCGAGCGGGACCTCACCGCGGCCGAGTTGGAAGAGGCGGGATTCGACCCGGCCCTGGTTCGCAGGATCGTCCGCATGGTGGACGTGGCCGAGTGGAAGCGCCGCCAGGCCCCGCCCGGTGTTCGGGTCACGCCGAAAGCGTTCGGCAAGGACCGGCGGGTCCCCATCACGAACCGGTACAGCGGCTAGCGCTGACCGCGACACGCGACGCCCGCGCGCACGCTGCCGTCCTCGCCGCCGGCGTCCTGTTCGGCTCCACGTTCGTGGTGATGAAGGACGCCGTTGCCGAAGTCGAGCCGATGCCCTTCCTCGCCGTGCGCTTCCTCATCGGGGCCGCCGCGCTCGCGCCGTTCGCCGTTCGCGGGCCACGTTCCCCGCTCAGGGGGCCGCTCGGGCCCGGTGAACGGGGCGTCGGCAGGGCCGGCATCCTCTGTGGCGCGGCGCTGCTCGTCGGCTACATCTTCCAGACCGTCGGCCTGCAGTACACCTCGGCGTCGGTCTCGGCATTCATCACCTACATGCTCGTGGTGCTGGTGCCGGTGATCGCCGCGCTTACGGTCCGCCGGCTGCCCACCTCACCCACCATCGCCGGGGTCGCCCTGGCGACCGGCGGACTGTTCCTGCTCACCGGCCAGGGCGTGGGGATCGGGAAGGGCGCGCTGATGACGCTCGGCTGTGCGGTCGCGTTCGCGATCCATATCGTCCTGCTGAGTGAGTGGTCCCCTCGCTTCTCCACCGCGCGCCTGACCGCGATCCAGCTGGCGGTCGTCGGCGGAGTGTCGCTCCCGGTCGGCTTGTTCACGGGCGGCTACGACTTTCCTGTGTCCGCCTGGCTGGCCGCGGCGTACACCGGTGTCCTGGTCTCGGCGCTGGCTTTTGCCCTCCAGGTCTGGGGTCAGCGCCAGATCGGGCCGACGCGGACGGCCCTGCTCCTGATGATCGAGCCGGTGGCCGCCGCCGGCTTCGGGTACGCCGCGGGCGACCGGCTGGGTGCCGCGGGCGCGCTCGGGGCGCTGTTGATCCTCGTGGGCATCCTGGTCGCCGAAGTACCAGCCTTGACCGGCCGGTCAATTCGCTAACATCCTTCCTGACGGAACCGTCAACCGGGCTCATCACGTTGAGAGGGAGCGCACTGCATGGCCGATCCGAAGAAGCCGCGTCCGGCCTTCGCCCCGTGGGACCGCCGTGAGCTGCCTGGCGCCTTCGACGTCGACGAGACCGCCCGCCGCGTCGGTCACTACAAGTGGGTCGAGATGCGGCTGTTCGAGGCGCTGGGTGGCTGGGTCGCCACCGTGCCGGAACTCGACGTGAAGCTGCGGCTCGGCACCCACTGCTACAAGCACGCCTGGCACGCCGACTTGTGGAACAAGCGCCTGCCCGAGCTCCGTGAGATGAACACCGACCGCCTCACGCTCCCGCCCAACGACGAGTTCGTGGCGTTCATGGACGCGATCACCGAGCCCGAAGGCCCGGACCAGACCTTGGAGAAACTGGTCGGCGTCTATCGCGTCCTCATCCCGCACAAGATCGCGGCCTACACGTACCACCTGAACAACACGTCCAACATCACCGACGCGCCGACGATGCGGTCGCTGAAGTTCGTCATCGCCGACGAGTTCGACGATTGGCGCGATGGCGAGATGATCATCCAGTCGCTCATCGAGAACGAGGCCGACGTCCAGCGCGCTGCGGCCCACCAGGCCAAGTGCGAAGCGCTGATCGTCAAGGCCGGCGGCATCGCCGGTCCTGGCTCTATCGGTTCGACCGAGATAGCAGTGCCCGAGGAGGTCACCGCGTGAAGAAGATCCTGCCCCCCGAAGAACTGGCGCGCGACTCGCGATTCGTTCGCTTGGCGATGGAGGACCGGTTCAACGACCGGCGCGGCGTCGGCGGCACGTCGGGCCGAACGGGTCCGACCAAGCTCACGCCGACCGCGCCGCAGGCCCCCGATCGTGCTCGCGCGCTCATGCACGGGATCTTCGTCGGCGAGATTCAGGCACTCGAGGGTGCCGGCCGCACCTGTTGGGACTTCGAGGTAGGCCCCGGTGCCGACGAGGTGCCCTTCGCGCTCAAGCTCGACATGGCCCGGCAGTGCTGGGACGAGGCGCGCCACTGCGAGATCTCGGTGAAGCTCAGCGACTGGATGGGGACCGAACTCGGTGAGTTCGCCGAGTCGACCTTCCTCTACGAAGCCGCCTGCAACCCTGACCCGATCCTGCGACTCACCGGTGTGAACCGGGCCCTCGAAGGTCTCGCCATCGACGTGTTTAACACCATGCGGGAGTTCGGCCAGGCCTCGGGCGATCCGGTGCTGGAGTTTTGCGAGGACTGGATGCTGGCCGACGAGGTCACCCACGTGAAGATGGGCTCCGACTGGCTGCGACGGATCACCGAGAAGGACCCAGAGCGACGCGAGCGGGCGCTCGAGTTCCAGCGCATCGTCGACAAGTTGTTCTCGCTGGGCGGCTTTCGGGGCGAGGATGACGACAGCCCGATCCGGCTGGCGCGCAAGTTCCGCGAGATGGCCGGGTTCACCGTCGAAGAGGTCGATGAGATCTCCGACCTGTCCAAGGAAGCCCGGCAAGAAACGGTCGACCGCCTCACCGCCACCGCGTAGCGCGTGGCCAAAGTCATCATCTCGCCCGAGCAGTTCTCCTACGTGAACTTCGACGCGGAACGCATCGCGGAACTCGCGGGGAAGATCGCCGACAAGGTTGGGCTGCCGGCCGACATCGAGGTCCGTATCGAGGTCGACGAGGGCTCACCGCTCGGTCGCACCAAGCTGGTCGGCCTTGATCCGATCACCGTGCAGGTGGAGGGCGGTGCATTCGAGGACGCCAAGCGGCCGCGGCAACTCAGCGACGGGAGCGTGATCGACGTGGTCGGGCGCCTCCTGTTCCGGGCCAAGGACCGCCTCGACCCGGCATTCGCCGACGCGCCGGCCGACGCCGACCTGACATTGCAGCAGCACACGGCGTGGGACACCTACGCCGTCGGCCGCTGCGAACGGGCCGGTTGGGCGCCACAGAAGAAGCGCCGGATCTACCACTTTCGTAACCGCCACGGCTTCACCGACGTGGCCGACGGCGTGTTTGACCGGTTGTGGAACGGTGAGGGCCTCACGTGGGCCGACATCGATGCCGCCTGTGCCGAGACCGACGCGGCGCGCGCTCCCGCCAGTTAGGCGATGTCAGACCTCGGCGACTCGCCGTTCATGACGCAGGCGCAGGACATCGTTGCGATCATCGAGCCCGCCAGCAGATTCGGCCGTGGTGCGGACTTCGTCACGATCATCACGACGGCGGTGGTCGACGGCGACGTGGTGCAACTCACGGAGCGGCGCGCCGTGGAGGAGGACGGCGACGAATTCCGACTTCACCTCGACGTGCCCATCCGCGGCACGGACCTATCGAAGGACGCGCCGTGGAGCGCCGCGGTCCTACTGCCTCGGGCCACGGCCGAGTTCGCCGTCGAGATCAGGGTGGAAGGTGACGTCGACGGCGAGCTGCTCACGCCGGACGCGGAAAACCCGCGTCAGATTGCGATCTGGCACGGGCTGCAGGATCCCGGCCTCGACGTGATCTGGAAGTACATCAACTCGATTTTGTAAGGCCGAGCGCAACCGCGCTCTCGTCGTCGTGCGCGACGCCACGCGAGAGGGCCTGCTCGTACGGCGCGTCGCCCAGCACGAAGCGCACATTCGTTGGATCAACCGGGCGGTCCTCGACCGGTGGGACCGGCGCGCCCATGCGTTCATAGGCGGTCTCGGCCGCGCCCAGTAGCTCGGCGGCCCGCTCGTACGCGCCGTGATCGGCAGCGACCGCGGCAAGGAGGTCGAGCGCGTTGGCCACCCCTGCCCGGTTCTGGAGCGCGTGTAGCGACGCGAGGGCGGTCTGGATGTGGCTGCTCGCGGCTTCGAGCCGGCCGTCGCGGCGCTCGAGCTCGCCGATGCTGAGCAGCACCGCGGCCTCGCCCAGCGCGTGACCGATCTCACGCCAGATGTCGAGGCTCTCCTCGAGCAGCTTGCGCGCGTCGTCGGTCCGGCGCTCTTTGATGGCGAGCTCACCTAAGCCGTACAGCACATTGGCGACATCGGGCCGGTCGCCGAGGTCGTGGAAAATTTCGAGTGCTTCGGCGAACTGGGCACGGGCCGACTCCATATCCCCCTGTCGTTGGTTCAGGTCGGCGAGCTGCGCCAGGGTGCTGGCCATGTCGACCGAGCTGCCGTTGGCGCGGCGTCAGCTCGAGCGCCTCGGCGAACGCGGCACTCGCTGCGTCGAGATTGCCGCGCGCCTCGTGAAGCATCCCCGCGTTGTTGAGCACGCCGGCAAGGAACAGTCCATCGCCCACCTGTCGCGCCGTGCGTAGAGCTTGGTCGTAGAAGGCCTCGGCGGCGGCGAGGTCGCCGGTAGCGTGGGCGAGGATGCCGAGATTGCCCAGCGCACCTCCCACCGACCGTGGGTCGTTCAGCGTTTCGCCGATCGCGAGAGCGGCGTCGAAGTGCATCCGTGCGTCCTCGGCGTCGCCGCGCATGTGAGCCAACCCGCCGAGGTCGGTGAGCGCCTTGTACACGTGACTGTCGTCGTCGAGCGCCTCCGAAAGCTCGAGGCTCTCTCGCAGCAGCCGTTCGGCTTGGGCAAAGTCGCCCTGGCCGCGGGCGAGGCGTCCTGCAATCAGTAACGCACTGGCCCGCAGATCGGCATCGCCGCCCGGCTGCGCGAGGACGTCGTCCAGGAGCCGTCGGCCCTCGCTCCAATACCCGCGCTGTTCCCAGAGCCGACCGAGCTTGTTTGCCAGCTCCAGTGCATCGCCCTGCGCCCGGCCGATGCTCCATCGCAACGCGGCGAGCAGGTTGGCTCGCTCGAGCTCGAGCCGATCGAGGTCCTCACCGGCGACGACCGCGCTCGCCCACGCCACGAAGCGGTCGTACACCGCGCCGGCCTGACCAGAACCGGCCAAGCGCTCGGCGGCGTAGGACCGCATGGTGTCGAGGAGGGAGTAGCGCCCGCCGGCGTGCAGCACCAGTGAGGCGGCTACCAACTCGCTGACCGCGTCGAGCGCGCCATTTCCGACGACGGCCTCCGCTCCGGCGACGTCGAAGCCGGCGGGGAACACGCTGAGCTGGGCGAATGCTTCCCGAGCCCGTGCTTCCAAAAGGTCATAGCTCCAGTCGACGGCAGCGGCCAGCGACCGCTGCCGCGCCGCGGCGTCACGCGGCCCGCTCGTCAGCAGCTCGAAGCGATCGGGCAGCCGCTCGGCGATGGTGCGGATTGACAGGCGATCCACGAGTGCTGCGGCCAGTTCTATGGCCAACGGCAGGCCGTCGAGCTGACGGCAGATCTGCGACACGACCTCCTGCTCAGCAGTCCCGATCACCATGTGCGGGTTGACGACTCGGGCGCGGTCGATGAACAGCGCCACCGCCTCGGAGTCGGCGAAGGCGGCGTCCTCGGGGAATGTCAGCGGCGGGACGGGCCACAACTGCTCACCGCCGATGCCGAGGGCATGGCGCGACGTGGCCAGCACGCGCACGCCCATGCCCGATCGCAAGAGCAGCTCGACCGCGGCAGCCGCGGCGGCGATGACGTGTTCGCAGTTGTCGAGGAGCACGAGGATCTCGCGTTCCGCGAGATCAGCGCGTCAGCGTGTCGGCAATCGGCTGGCCGGGCATCTCGCGCACACCGAGCGTCGTCGCCACCGAGTCGAGCACCTGCTCCGGATCGGTGACGCCCGCCAGTTCGACAAGCCACACACCGTCGCGGTAGTCGTCCACGCGGCGGTTCGCCGCCTCGAGCGCGAGCCGCGTCTTCCCGGTTCCACCGGCGCCGATCAGTGTGAGCAGTCGCGCGTCGCGTAGAGCGTCGTCGAGCTCGGCCAACTCGGCCGATCGTCCGACGAACCGCGTTAGGGCCGACGGCAGGTTGTGTCGTTGGCGGTCAAGCGATGTCAACGGTGGGAAGTCGGCGGCGATGTCGGGATGGCAGAGTTGGTAGACGCGCTCGGGTTCGGTGAGATCACGAAGGTGGTGCATGCCCAGATCCAGCAATGACGCTCCCTCGGGCAGGCGGTCCCGCGCCAGTTGCCGGGTCACGAGGGAAAGCACCACCTGCCCGCCATGCGCCGCGCCGCGCAGGCGCGCGCAGCGGTTCACCGTCGGGCCGAAGTAGTCGCCGTCGCGGGCTTCGCTGTGGCCCGTGTGGATCGCGATCCGCACGCGGAATATGGCGTCGCCCAGAGCGCGCTGCGCGTCGAGCGCGGCGGCGATGGCGCCGGCGGGGTCGTCGAAGACCGAAAACGTGCTGTCGCCCTCGCCTCGGGATTTCAGCAGCTCGCCGCCGTTACGTCGGACAACTCCGGCGAGGAGTGACTCGTGATCCGCGATCGCGGTGGCCATGTCGTCGGGCCGCTCCTCCCAAAGGCGCGTCGAGCCTTCGACATCGGTGAGGAAGAACGTCACCATCGCGGCGCGAAGGCTACGTTCCTTCACTCGTGCGCATCGGTGAGATCGAGGTCACGCCATTGTCGGACGGCTTCCTCTGTATGCCGCCGACCTACTTTGGCGAGAGCGCGGACTGGGGACCGCATCAGGCTCTGCTCAACGACGACGGCAATGTGCCCGTGCCCATCGGATGCTTCCTCGTCCGCACCGGCGACCAAACGGTGCTCATCGATGCTGGCCTAGGCGAGCTGGACTTCGGGACGATCGGCCGGGGCGGAGACCTCCCGCAACAGCTCGCCACCGCCGGTGTCGCCCCCGACGACATCGACCTGGTGGTCTGCACCCATCTGCACCTCGACCACTCGGGCTGGTTGGTGAAGGACGGTGCACCGTTCTTCGCGAACGCGACCGTGCGCTTCGGCGCCGGCGATTGGGAGCAGTTCGTTGTCGACGGCAGCGACGATCCCGGCACCAAGGCGAGAGTGCAGCTGCTCGCTGACCTCGGCCGCATCGAGATCATCGATGGCGACGACGTACTGCTGGCGCCGGGAATGACGTCGCGCCACGCGCCCGGTCACACCCACGGTCATAACGTCTTGATCCTCGCGTCAGGAGACGAGCGTGCCGTGCTCCTGGGCGACGCCGTGACCTGTCCCGTGCAACTGGAGGAGCCCGACTGGCAGGCGATGAGCGATGTCGATCCCGGCCTGGCCGCTCGCACCCGAGAGGCGTTGTGGCAGGAACTCGAAGGGACCGACACTCTCATGGTCGCCGCCCACTTCCCGGGGCTTCAGTTCGGGCGCGTTCTCCCTGGCCAGGGAAAGCGGTACTTCACCGTCGCGTGACGGTGGTCACGCCAGGTCGTGGGCCGAGAGGCCTTCGAAGAGGTCGATCGTCGGCGGACGGCTGAGGAGCCCGGTGCACGCCTCCGCCATCTCGATCATCTCGGAAGAGTCGAAATGGGCCTGCTGAGCCTCAGGGCTGTCCCATTTCTGAATGATCAGGAAGCGGTTCGGGGTGGTCACGGACCCGCAGAGGTCGATGTTGCGACAGCCGGGATGGCCCCGGGAGACCACCACGTACTTCGAAAGGATGCCCATGAGGGTGCCGGCGTCCGAGGCGTCGAAGACCATCATCACGACGGCCAGGTCGACCTCGGCTGCGGGCTCGCCCGTAGGCATGGCAGGAACGTAGCCGGGGTACGGCGAAACTGTGCAGGGACTCGAGCCTGCGAGAATCCGCAAAAACATCAATTCACCCACCTTGACACCCCCCGTAAGGTGAGAACGCACGATGTGGCGCCCGATCGGCGGGGAATTCCCGCATGCTCGCCAACGTTGCTAATAGGCCGGGTTTTTTGGCCCAACGGACGCACGACAGAAGGGTTTTTGAGTGCCGAAGGAGCGAGTTGAGCGGGACGAGGAAGACCTCGTACGCCTGTACCTCACGGACATCGGGCAGTACCCCCTGCTCACCAAGGACGACGAAGTTCGCCTTGCCCAGGCGATCGAGGCCGGGACGGCGGGTCGCGCCGAGCTCGATGCCGGCGGCCGGGGCCTCCCCGCGGCCCGCAAACGCGAGCTGCGCCGGATCGTTCACGCCGGCGAGCACGCCCAGCAGACGTTCGTCCAGTCCAACCTCCGGCTCGTCGTTTCGATCGCCAAGAAGTACCAGGCCTCGGGGCTGCCCCTCCTCGACCTGATTCAAGAGGGCAACCTCGGTCTCATGCACGCCGTCGAGAAGTTCGACTGGCGCAAGGGCTTCAAGTTCTCGACCTACGCCACGTGGTGGATCCGCCAGGCGATCACGCGCGGCATCGCCAACACCGGACGCACCATCCGTCTGCCCGTGCACGCCGGCGACACGCTGGCCCGGCTGCAGAAGGCGCGGGCGCGGCTCGAGCTCGAATACGGCCGCCCGGCGACGTTGGCCGAGCTCTCGGCCGCGGTCGAGATGCCCGAGGACAAGGTCACCGAGGCGCTGCGGTTCGCGGCTGAGCCGCTGTCGCTCTCCGAGCCGCTGCGCGAGGACGGCGATGCCGAGCTGGGTGATGTCGTCGAGGACCGCTCGGCCGAGTCGCCCTTCGAAGTGGCGGCCACCGCGTTGCTCCCCGAGGAGATCTCGCGGTTGCTCGGTCCACTCGACGAGCGTGAGCGTGAGATCCTGCGGTTGCGTTTCGGCCTCGACCGCGGCGAGCCCCGCACCCTCGAGGAGGTGGGCGAACACTTCAACCTCACTCGCGAGCGCATCCGCCAAATCGAAGCCCGCGCTATGTCCAAGCTCCGCCACCCCAGCAGCGACACCGGCGCCCGCGACCTCCTAACCGTCTAACCACCTCCCCCTCCAGACGAACCGACAGACAAACCGCGCGGCGCTATAGCGCGCGCTTTGTCTGTCACTACGGGGAGGTGCCCGTGGAATTTCGGACAGCGATGCGCGCCCTCGCGCGTTCGCAGTATCACCTCATTTCGCGCGGCCAGGCCCGCGGGCTCGGTGCACAGCGCGGGCACCTGAGGGACTGCGTGAAATCCGGCGAGTGGGAGTGGGCCACGAGACGTGTGCTCCGCTTGGTCGGCGGACGGCGGTCGTTCCACCAGCTGTGCATGATCGCAGTGCTCCACACGGGCGGGGTCTTGTGTGGCGAGTCGACGCTCGCGCTTTGCGCCATCCCTGGTTGGTCGCGCAAGAAGCCGCTCCGTTTGGCAGTGCGGCGCGGCACGCGATGGCATCCGATAGAGGGGGTGGTTATCAGTGAGGTTCGCTCGTTGCCCGACACGCACCTGATGGCGATCGACGGGATCCCGTCGGTGACGCCTACGCGCGCGATTTACGACCTCGCTGCTCGTTATTCGTGGGAGCGGGTCAAGCGCGCGCTGAAGAACACGTGGCGGCGCCGTTGGACATCCGGTGGACTCATTCACCAGATGGGTCCCGAATGGCTGGGCCGCGGTCGCCCCGGCACAGTGGCCATGCGCGAGCTCCTCGCGGTGACGGAAAACGACTATGCGTTGCCGGACACCAACCTCGAAGACCGGTTGTGCACAATCCTTGAGGACGCAGGCTTCCCGCGTCCGAAGCGCCAAGCCAACCTTGGCAACGACTCACGCTGGATCGGGCGCGTCGACGTGAAGGATCCGGAACTTCCATTGATCGGTGAAGTCGACAGCGAGGTCTTCCATTTCGCGCCCATCGATGGCGACGACGACGCCACGCGCGACGAGGCCTTCGGCGATGCCGGGTTCGATGTTGTGCGCTTCAAAGAGAGCGAGGTCTGGCACGAACCGCGCGCTTGCGTGCAGCGTTGGGCCGAGGGGCGAGCGAAGTGCCAGGCAAAGCGCGCGGTATAGCGCGCGCTTTGCCGGTCGCTACGGGAAGGTGACGACGCTGCGGAGCACTTCGCCGCGGTGCATCTTCTCGAAGGCATCTTCGATGCCTTCGAGGGGGATGGTGTCGGTGACGAAGCCGTCGAGGTCGAGCTTGCCGTTGAGGTAGAGGTCGATGAGGAGGGGGAAGTCGCGGGACGGGAGGCAGTCGCCGTACCAGCTCGACTTGAGCGCGCCGCCGCGGCCGAACAACTCGATCATCGGCAGCTCGATGGTCATGGTCGGGTTGGGGACGCCGACCTGCACGAGCGTGCCGGCGAGGTCACGGGCGAAGAAGGCCTGCCGGTACGTCTCCGGCGACCCGACCGCTTCGATCACTACGTCGGCGCCGTTGCCGTCGGTTAGCGCGCGGATCGCCTCGACCGGATCACCATCGCGTGCGTTGACGACGTCGGTCGCGCCGAACCGTCGCGCCCACTCGAGCTTCCGCGGGTCGACGTCGACGGCGATCACGCGGAGCGCCCCTGCGTACGACGCGCCAGCGATGGCGGCGTCGCCGACACCGCCGCAGCCGATGACGGCCACCGTGTCACCGGGCCGCACCCCGCCCGTGTTGACCGCCGCGCCAAAGCCAGCCATCACACCGCAGCCGATGAGTCCCGCCGCCTCGGGCCGGGCCCGGTCATCGACCTTCACACATTGCCCGGCGGCCACCAATGTGAGCTCGGCGAACGCGCCGATGCCCAACGCAGGCGACAACACGCCGCCGTCGGCCAACGTCATCGGTTGCGCCGCGTTCCGCGAGTCGAAGCAGTACCAGGGCCGGCCTCGACGGCACGACCGGCACAACCCGCACGGCGCCCGCCAGGCGATGACCACGTAGTCGCCGGGCGCCACGTTCGAGACGCCGTCGCCCACCGCCTCCACCGTTCCCGCCGCCTCGTGGCCGAGCAGGAACGGGAAGTCGTCGTTGATGCCGCCTTCCCGATAGTGCAGGTCGGTGTGGCACACCCCACAGGCGCGCACCTTCACCGTCGCCTCGCCCGGTCCGGGGTCCGGGACCATCACCTCGACGACTTCGACTGGCGTGCCCTTGGAGCGGGCGATGACTCCCTTGACTGTTGAACTCATGTATCTCCCACGCTCGCCTGCCGGCTGCGCCTCTGGCTCGCTATCTAGCGGAGGTGGACGGGAATCGAACCCGCCTCGACAGGATCGCTGCCGACAGCCGCTTTGAAGGCGGCGGAGCCCACCAGGTACTCGAACACCTCCGAGCCGAACGCTATAGCGTGCGGCCCGTGAAGAAGCTTCTGCTCCTCGTCATCGTCGTTGCCCTCGCCGCTGTCGCGGCCAAGCGCCTGCAAGCCGGCAACCCCGGCTGAGTTCAGCGATTTGTAAGGGCGTACCCGCATAGTCCCTTCCACCCGGCCACCTCGGCCCGGTCGAAAAGGGACTTGTGAAGGTATTCCGAGGTTTGTCGTCAGCTGCGCGTCTCATCGCGAGCGTCCTGGTGCTCGCACTGGCCGCGGGCGTATTCACGCTCGACCGACCGGCGGACGCGCAGGTCATCTGTTCGGATCAGAATCGGGTCACCGGCGTGCTGGCCAAGTGCCCGCCCACGCCCGGCTCGCCAGGCCCCGAGGGGCCGTAAGGCGCGCAAGGTCTGCAGGGCCCGCAAGGACCGCAAGGAGCTCAAGGCCCGCAAGGACCGCAGGGCGCGAACGGGATGGGCATTTGGGCAAAGGTGGACGCAGACGGCTCTATCGCAGCGTCGTCCCAGGTTGCCTATGTTCACCGCCTGGGTGTTGGGTCTTACGAAGTGAAGGTCATCGGACCCAACCTTCGGAACTGCGCGGCTGTCCTGACGTCGAACATTGGCTTCACCATGTGGTCAGCGGCCTCGATCGCCACGGACCTACTGCAGATCACGGGCAAAGATCCGAGAACCGACGCGCTCAAAGACGGCGGATTCTCGATCATGATCGCCTGCTGAGCCTCGAGGCGACGCGGGCCCAGCGCGTCGGCGGTGGCAACGCCTTCCGCCGGGCCCGCAACCAGAGCCACGCTCCGACGCCGGCCGCCGTCACGGTTCCACCCACCGCGGCGGTCGGCTTCGCGGGCGGCAGCGGAAGCCGATCCCGCAGTCGCACCGGGTGGCTGAACGACAACACCTCCCAGTCGCGCTCCTTGGCCAGCTTGGCCAGCACCCGGTCCGGGTTCACCGCGTATGGATGACCGACGACCTCGAGCATCGGGGCGTCGGTATAGGAGTCCGAATACGCGTAGGAGGCCGACAGGTCGATGCCGCGCGCGGCGGCCAACTCGCGCATGGCCTCTGCTTTGAAGGGCCCATACGCGTAGCGGTCCATCTCGCCCGAATAACGACCCTCGTCGTCGATCTTGGCGCGGCTGGCGATCGCGCCGTCCACTTGGAGGTACGCGGCGAGCGGGCTCACGATCTCCTCAGGTGACGCCGACACCAGGTAGACCTCGCGCCCCGCCGCCTTGTGTTCCTCAATGAGATCCGCGGCCTCGCGGTAGATGATCGGGTCGATCACGTTCTCGAGCGCGTCGCGCACGATCTCCTTCACCCGCGCCTGGTCCCATCCTTTGGTGAGCTCCAACGCCGACTCCCGAACGCGAGCGAGCTTCTCCTCGCTGGCGCCGAGGTGCATGTAGACGAGTTGCCCGTAGAGCGCGCGCAGCACCATGCGACGCGACACGAGGCCCTCGCGCAGGAACGATCGACCGAAGGCGACCATCGACGCCTTGGCGATGACCGTCTTGTCGAGGTCAAAGAACGCAGCCTCCACACCGCCACTGTAGGTATGGGCGGAAGGGCTATCGGCCCGTACGGCTCAGAATCAGCTCGACCTCACGGGCGACCAGCGCCTCGGCGTGCTCGGGCCGGCTTCGCCGATCTCGCACCGTGCTCAGGATCAGCGCCTGCGGGGAAATCAGGCGCTCTTCAACCCACGCCGAGAAGGCGAGGAGGCCGGCGAGCGCCAGCAAGGTTGCCGGGAGAGCGAGGAGAAGCACACCCCGCACATTCCCTTGGCGACCGTGCAGGAAACCGTTGTCTGGCGCGCACCTCGGTCCTACCATTCGGTTCGCGCCTTCCCCGCAGTTCGTTCCTGCAGTTGGGAGGGCTCAATGGTTATTGCCTGCTGGTCCGTCAAGGGCGGTAGCGGCACCACTGTCGTCGCCGCCGGTCTCGCGCTCCGTCTCGCCCGCACCGCGGCCGCCGCAGGTGAACCGCCGGTCCTATTGGCCGACCTGGCCGGCGACGTTCCCGCCGTCCTCGGTCGACCGGAGCCGGCCGGGCCCGGCCTCCTCGACTGGCTGTCGGCCGGCGCCGACGTTGCCGGCGACGCGCTCGACCGCCTCGCGGTGGATGCCGCGCCAGGGCTACGGCTCCTCGCTACCGGCGGTGCCGACATCGGTCCATACCGCGCGACCGTCGCCGACGGCGAGCGCCTGGCCGACGCGCTCCGCGCAATGCATCACACCACCTCGGTGATCGACTGCGGTTCGATCGCGGACGACGCCGCACTTGCCATCGCCGCGTCGGCGTCGCGTTCCTTGATGATCGTGCGCCCGTGTTACCTCGCGCTGCGGCGCGCCCTGGCCGCGCCGATTCGGCCGTCGGCGGTGGTGCTGATCGTCGAGGAGCAGCGAACGCTGGCGCCGGAGGATGTCGAAGACGTGCTCGGCGTCCCCGTGATCGCTGTTCCGTGCGACCCGGTCATCGCCCGGGCGGTGGACGCCGGCCTGCTCGCGTCACGCCTTCCTCGACCGCTCGACCGCGCCCTCCGAGGCGCGGCATGACCGGTTCGGTCAAGGCGCGCGCGCATCACCGGCTGCTGCAGGAGCTGGCCCCCGGAGCCGGGGTCGATGCCGCGGCGGTCGATTCGGTCGTCGCCGAGGAGGGCCCGCTGTTGCCTGAGGTCGCTCGGCAGCGCGTGGTGCACGAACTGTTGGCCGACCTCGTCGGCCTCGGCCCGCTGGATCCGCTGCTGGCCGATCCCGGCGTCACCGACGTGATGGTCAACGGAGGCGGGACCGTCTGGGTCGAGCGGCTCGGCCGCCTCGAGCGCACTCCGGTTGTCCTCGAATCACCCGCTGTGCTCCACCTCATCGAAAAGGTCGTCGGGCCGTTGGGGCTGCGCGTCGATCGTGCCTCACCGCTTGTCGACGCGCGCCTGCCCGACGGATCGCGCGTCAATGCCGTCGTACCGCCGCTGGCCGTCGACGGCCCGTGCCTCACCATCCGGCGGTTCGGCGCGGAGACGATTCCGCTCGCACGGTTCTGCTCCACCGACGTGGTCGCCCTCCTGCGACAGGCCGTGGTCGATCGGCGGAACATCGTCGTGTGCGGCGGCACCGGATCGGGGAAGACCACGTTGCTCAACGCCCTTGCCGGCGAGATCCCACCTGGCGAACGCATCGTCACAGTCGAGGACGCGGCGGAGTTGCGCTTGGCCCAGGAACACGTTGTGCGCCTCGAGGCGCGCCCCGCGAACGCCGAGGGTGTGGGCGAGGTTCGCATCCGCGACCTCGTCCGCAACGCACTTCGTATGCGACCGGATCGCATCGTCGTGGGCGAATGTCGCGGCCCCGAGGCGCTCGACATGTTGCAGGCGATGAATACCGGTCACGAGGGTTCACTCTCCACCTGTCACGCCAACGGGCCGGACGACGCGCTTCGCCGTCTCGAAACGATGGTCCTGATGGGCGACGTCGCCCTTCCGCTCGCCGCGGTCCGTGAGCAACTCGCGTCGGCGCTGGATCTCTTGGTGATGGTGAGCCGCACTCGCGACGGGCGACGCGTTACTGAGGTGGCCGAGGTTCTGCCGGTCGGCGCGGCTGCCCAATGCGACAAACGAACACGGCCGTTGGCATCAGGCTCGGCGCTCGTCGCGGCACCGTTGCGGCCGCCACGATGACGGGCGCGCTCCTCGCCGGCGCTCTCGCCGTAGTCGTTTTGCTCGCCACAACGCGAGCGCGCCAAGCCGGTCGACGCCGGCGCGCCGTCGATCGCCTGGCGCGCCCGAACGCCGCGCTCTCCGCCGAGCGGTTGCCGGCGCCTCCGCAATGGCTCAGCGCCCGCCTCGACGACGCGGCCGTTACCGCCGACGGCCGCGTCGTCTACACCGCGTGGCTCCTCGCCGCCGCGGTCGGACCACTGAGCGCGCTGCTCGTCGCCGGACCGGGTCTGGCGATCGCCGTCGCGCTGGTCGCGGTCGTGTTCCCGCTGTTGCTCCTGCGCTCTTGCGCCGGACGCCGTTCTGCCTCGATCGAGGCGGCACTCCCGGCTGCACTCGAAGCCGTCGCTCGCGCACTGCGAACCGGCAGCTCGCTGCGCCAAGCGGTCGGCGAAGCTGCGACTGCTGTCGCGCCCCCGCTGCGCAACGATCTGGCAACTGTCGCCACGCAGGTCGAACGGGGCGCGCCGCTCACAGTCGCACTCGAGTCGTGGGCCGAGGCCTGCCCGGTCGCCGGTGTTCGCCTTGCAGTCGCCGCACTTGCGCTCGGCGCCGATACGGGCGGCGCCCAAGCACGCGCGGTCGACGGTGTCGCCGCCACCATCCGCGAGCGGCTCTCCGCCGCGGCCGAGATGAAGGCGCAGTCGACGCAAGCTCGCGTCTCGGGTGGGGTGATCGCCCTGTCCCCGATTGCGTTCTCCGCGTTGGCCTCGGCCACCGATCCCCGCACGGCGACCTTCCTCTTCCGCACCGCGCCGGGTCTGGTGTTGCTCACCGCCGGACTCGGCCTCGATGCCCTTGGCGCGGTGTGGATGAGCCGGATCACCAGGATCGCGCCGTGACCGCGGTGTTCCTCGGTCTGGCGTGGGCCGCGGTGGTCGTCGGCGGTCTCGGCCGTGCGCGGCCGCGGGTCAACCGCGTTCACGCACTCGGGTCGAGTGCACCGGCCCCACTGCGGGTCGGCCCGGCAGCCCTGCTTGGCGCTGCGTTGCTGCGGGTCGTCCGCCGCGACGCGTCAGCGGCCGGCAGGGCGCACCGCATGGGTCGGGCCGCGATCGCGTTCGTCGTGCCACTCGCCGTCATCCGGCTACCGCTCGGCGCAGTCGTGGCGGTGAGCGCCGCGGTGGTCATGTGGTCGTTGCCCGTCGTGGAGCAACGTCGTGCGCAGCGGCAACGGCTGATGCAGATCCAGGGCGAGTTGCCGGAGGTCGTCGACCTGCTCGTTCTCGCGGTGGGTGCCGGTCTCACGGTTCCGCTCGCGCTCGACGCAGTCGCGAAGCGCGCTCCTGGCGAGCTCGCGTTCGAACTAGGTCGCGTCGTGGGTGCCAGTCACCAAGGGCATCGACTGGCCGACGCCCTCGACGCGCTGCCGGCGCGGGCCGGCGAGGGCGTGCGCCCCCTCGTCGCCGCGTTGGTGGCGTCAGAACGCTACGGCGCGCCTTTGGCCGCTGGCCTCGAGCGGCTGGCCTCGGAGGTGCGCGCCTCGCGCCGCCGGCGAGCCGATGAAATCGCCCGCCGCGTCTCGGTGAAGCTGCTCTTCCCGCTGGTTCTCTGCATCCTTCCCGCCTTCGCGCTGCTCACAGTGGCGCCCCTCATCGCGAGCGCCCTCCGGTCGCTCGCCCTTTGATCCGCTTCATCGAAGGAGCACCGTGCTGCACGTCATCATTTCCGTACAAACCGCAATCGCCTACTGGTTGGCCCCACTCCGGCGGCGGTGGGACCAGCGTGGCCAGGCCACCGCCGAATACGCCCTGGTCCTGCTCGGGGCGGCCGCCGTCGCCCTGCTGATCGTGAGCTGGGCCACCCACAGCAACAAGATCGGCGAGCTGCTCAACGCCATATTGGAGCGGCTCAAGGGCCACGCCGAGCGGTGAGCCGGGCTGGGCGCCGGCCCGATGTGCGTGGCCAGGCCACCGTCGAGCTGGCCCTGGTGCTGCCCTTCGTGGCTTTGTTGCTGCTGGCAGTCGTTCAGGTCGCCCTCATCGCCCGGGACGCGATTCTGGTGGCCCACGCCGCCCGTGAGGCCGTTCGGGAGGCCGCGGTGAGCACAGCCTCGGGGGCGGCGAGAAGGGCTGCGGAGGCGGGGTCCGGCTTGTCCGGGCCCCGCCTCGGCGTGCGGGTGGTGCGGCGCGGGCCCCCGGGTGGACAGGTTCAGGTAGCGGTCAACTATCGTGCGCCGACCGACGTGCCCTTGGTGGGGAGGCTCGTTCCGGACATAAGACTTTCATCTGGAGCGGTCATGAGGGTAGAATCGTGACGCTCAGCGCGATTTTTTCTCACGCAGAGAGAAGTTCAAGCAGGAGACCGGGGGTCGGAGACCGAAATCTCCGTTGTCCGGTCAATGCGTTGTACAACTAGGCGCTACACCGGGGAACTCGCTCCGCAAGGGGCCGGAAGATGAGGATGGGCTGCTGATGGGACGTATACGACGGGTCGCGGCGATCGCGGTCCTTTGTGTCATGGCCGGTGCCTACGGCACCATTACGCCGTCGCCGGCCAAGGCCGCCGACGTCACGACCACCGCTGAGGATCTGGTCGGTACGGCGCTCGGGCGGGGCTTGAACCTCGAGATTCTCAAGGGGATCCTCAAGCTCGACCCCATCACGTTGGGTCGCGCCGAGAGCCGGATCACCGGCAACCTCGTGTCGGGCCTGACGCCCGTGCTCAACGCGACCGCGTTGGGTGCCGGTCGACTGCTCAGTGGGAGCGAGGTATCCACCTCCGCGCCGAAGGCCGGCTCGCTCCTCGATCCGGGCGGCGAGAAGTGCGCCGCTGTCGTCCCGGTGCCTGAACTGCTCAAGATCTCGATTGCCTGCGGCAACAGCACGTCGAGCGTTCTGAACGGCCTGCCGGTCGCCACGGCGTCCGGCAAGGTGCTCGACATCCGCGTTCCGGCCGATGGCATCCTCGGCGGCCTCCTCGGCTCGGTCGGCGGCACGCTCGAGGGTCTGCTGGGCTCGCTGCTCGGCGGCGGCATCGCCGCCCAGGACGCCGGCGCCACGTCCGGCCTCCTCGCGCAGACGCCGCTCGGCGGAATCCTCAATCTCGGCACGGTGACCAACCTGCTGCCGGGCCTAGAAGACCTCCTCGACACGGCGAAGAACACGGTTGCCGGCGTCGTGCCCGATCCGGTGGTCATCACCCTCGGCGAGTCGACCTCCTCGGTCACCACCACCGCCAGCAAGGTCACTTCGGCGGC
The DNA here is from genome assembly GCA_963742585.1 of uncultured Actinomycetes bacterium. GTDB lineage: Bacteria > Actinomycetota > Acidimicrobiia > Acidimicrobiales > JACDEA01 > JACDEA01. The sequence continues at coordinate 186,458 of CAVUMI010000006.1, read as the reverse complement.
CCTGGGTCGTCGGGCGCGGATCACCGTGCTTCCCCTCCCGCTGTTCCCGAACGGCCTCCTGCAGGTGATCGTCGGTGACTCCACCACGAGCGCCACGTACGACCGGGTCGCCGGCACGTCCACCGCCGACTACAAGGCTGCGGTCGCTTCACTCAGCGTGCTCGGCGTCAATGTTCCGATCAGCCCGAACATCAACCTGACGCTCCTCGCGGGTACGCCGCTCGAGTCGACGATCCTGTTGGGCGCCGGCGGCACCACCACGCAGGGCAAGGAGTCCCGCGCCTGGGCGGACGGTATTTCGGTCCACCTCCTCAAGGGCCTCGGCGAGACCAGCGCGAATGCACGTGACGGCGGAATCCTGCTGTCACTGGCCCACGCAACGTCGGCCATCGGCGGCAACTTGGTTTCCAACACCACCCGTACGGCGGTGCTTGGCGTCACCGAGCAGGCTCGCCAGCTGCCCCGCACCGGCCCGACCGATCCGTTCATCCCGATCGTGGGTGTCAGCGTTCTGGCGCTGGCCGTCATCGGTCGCCGGGCGGTCCTCCGCACCCGCTAAAAGCGGCCAGCAGTACCGAAAACTCATTGGGGCCCCGGGGCATAAAGCCTCGGGGCCCCAGTTACTCTTGCGTCATCCCGCCCGTTGTCGTGCGTCACGTATCCGAGGTCGCCCGTGGAGCAGTTAATTCGATTCCTTCGCAGTCATGGCTGGGCGCGTCCGCGGCCTGTCCGGACTCTCGGTCGGCCTGGTGCTGCTGGCCGTCGCGCTGCTCGGTTTTCCCCTGTACACCAACGTGGTTCAAGGCCGGCAGCAGGACCGCCTGAACCGCCAGTACGCCAGCCCCGAGCTCAAGCAGCGCTACGAATCCCGGGCGCTCAAGGAGGGTGACGCCCTCACCCGCATAAAGATTCCCAAGCTCGGCGTCGATACGATCGTCGTGGAAGGCATCAGTGCGAGCGCTCTCCGAGCCGGCGCAGGGCATTACCCGCAGACGCCGCTGCCGTGCGAAGGCGGCAACGTCTCCATCGCCGGCCACCGCACCACCTACGGCAAGCCCTTCGCCAATATCGATCGGCTCAACAAGGGCGATGTGATCGTCCTCGAGACGCCCGTCGGTAGCTGCACGTACGAGGTCGACAAACCCTCCTTCGTCGTCCAGCCCAACGACTTCTCGGTCATCGCCAACGATCCCGCCAGCAAGAACCTCACGTTGACCACCTGTCACCCCAAGGGGTCGGCCAAGGAGCGCTTGATCATCAAGGCCACGTTCGTGAGAGGCGGGCAAGAGGCAGCGTGAAAGGCCGGATCGTTCTCGGGGGAGTCGTTGCCGCGCTTGCATTGACGGGCGTCTGGCCGGCGCGGGCCGCCTCCACGCCGACCGCTGTAGTCGACAGCCCTGCGGAAGGCGCAATCTGGACCGGCGCGGCGCCGACGCACTTCCACGTCACCGGCCACGCCGACACCGAAAGCGGTGGCAACGTGAGCCGGGTCACCGCATCGTTCTCTCCGGACGACGGGAACACCCACGCGCCGTATGTCGGCTCGCAGGCCTGGACCGACACGCGGAACTCGCGGACGTTCGACTTCACGGTCTTCCCTGACATCAACGGCAAGTACAAGATGACGCTCGGCGCGCGGGGCCGTACGGCATGCGGTTTGTTGGGCTGTCCCTCCGAGGCCGACGGCCCGCCAGTCGTGCGCTCGATCACCGTCGCCGTGGCGCCCAAGGCGCCCACGGGGACGAAGTCCAGCGAGGCTGACGGCAAAGTCACCGTCGAGTGGAACGCCAACAACACCGAGGGCGACCTGCTCGGCTATCTCGTCGAACGGCTCGTTCCGACCCACGGCGACTACACATGCCTCACCACCCTTGCCGTCAAGTCGCCGGCGCCGGAGACCTACAAGATCACCGACGACATCGAGGACCTGCCGAGCGGCGACTACCGCTGGCGGATCCGCGCTGTCCGCGCCGTCAATTCCGAGACCACCCTGGGTACCTGCGCCAAGCCCGGGCCGGCGCTGAACTCGCCGGCATCGGCGTCGACGAAGATCACTTGGACGAACCCCACGCCGCCCTCGACCACTACGAGCACCACCCGGCCCGGGGGCGGTGGCGGTGGCGGTGGCGGCACCGGCAGCACCACGTCGACGACCAAGCCCAAGTCTTCGACCGGCACCCCGGCGCCGAGCCGCACCTCCAACCCATCGAGCCGTCCCAATCTTTCTGCGCTTGGAAGCCTGGGCGGCGCCAGCAATCTGGCCCGCACTCCGCTCCTGCCTCGGGAGGTCGACCCGGGGTTCAACGAGCTCTTGCCGTTCCAAGCGGGGAGCGAGGGTGACTTGACCGAGGACGACGGATCCGCGCTGAATCAGACGCCGCTCCAGGCCGAAGAGGCCAGCAACGGCCAGACCACGACGTTGCTCTTCATCGCCGCCGGCCTCCTGGCCACGGTGCTGTCGATGCACGTCCTCTGGCTCAAGGCACAGGTCGACCGGATGCCGCTCGAACCGCTCACACCGCAAGACATCGCGCTTCCGTAGGCACGCCCGGCGTGCGGGCGCTCGCGCCTGAATTGACCGGCTACGTTTGCCGACACGCCGCGCACGGAAGATACGGCGCGTGAGCATGACCAGGAGGATGGCGACGATGGAGCTCGGGCTCGACGTGACCGAACGGGACGGCAAGGCCGTCCTGTCCGTTCGGGGCGAGGTCGACGTCTACACGGCTCCACGGCTGCGTGAGCGGCTGGTGGAGCTCGTCGCTCAGGGCAAGCACCAGATCATCGTCGACCTCGAGGGTGTCGACTTCCTCGATTCGACCGGGCTTGGGGTACTCGTCGGTGGCCTCAAGCGCCTCCGCAGCCACGACGGCGACCTGACGCTCGTGTGCACGCAGCCGCGGATCCTCAAGGTGTTCGAGATAACCGGCCTGACCAAAGTCTTCTCGATCTACGACTCCGTCGACGCCGCGCTCACCGGCTGATTCCGGCCCTGTGGAGACCGTTGAGCTCGAGATTCCGGCTCGCGCCGAGTTCGTAGCTCTGGCGCGCCTGGTCGTCTCGTCGGTGGCGTTGTCGCGCCGCGAGTTGGCCGACGATCGGATCGACGACTTGAAGCTCGCGGTCTCCGAGGCTTGCACCAACGCAATTGAGGCTCACGGTGCGATCGACATGCAGGAACGAGTGACCGTGCGCTGCGAGGAGAGCGACGATCGCCTCGAGGTCCTCGTCGAGGACCGCGGCGCGGGCTTCGACCCGACCGCGCTACCCGAGCATCCGCCGGTCACAGACCCCGACCGCCTCAACTTCGAGCGCGGCCTCGGCATCCCGTTGATCCGCAGCCTCGTCGACGAGGTCAATTTCGAAACCAGCGACGCCGGCACCGCGGTCCGCCTCACCATCTACTGCGGCCCCGCCGAGCGCTAAACCCATCGTTCACCGGGCGATTGTCCCGCTCTATGCGCGGAGAATCGCCCGGTGAACGCTGATTAGGGGCCGATAAGCAAGCTCTTGACGGCGTCTTCGGACTCGGCGGTTACGAGCGCGAGGACTTCGTCGCCGGCCTGGAGAACAGTGTCACCGCGGGGCACGACGACGTGGCCTTTGCGGAGGACTGCGACGATGCTGGCGTCCCTGGGAACGCCGAGGTCGGCGATGGGGATGCCGGCCGCGGGGGAGACGTCGGCCAGGGTGACCTCGACCAGTCCCGCTTCGCCGCCCTCGAACTGCAGGAGCCGGACGAGCGAACCTACCGACACGGCCTCTTCGACAAGAGCGGTGAGCAGGTGCGGCGTCGACACCGGGGCATCGACTCCCCAGCTCTCGTTGAAGAGCCACAAGTTCTGTGGGTGGTTCACGCGGGCGACCACGCGCGGCACGGCGAACTCCTGCTTGGCGAGCAGCGAGACGACCAGGTTGTCCTCGTCATCACCCGTGGCGGCGACCATGACGTCGGCGTCGGCCAGCCCGGCGGCATGGAGGCTGTTGGGCTCGCACGCATCGCCGATGAACCAGGTGACGTCCAGCCCGTCGCGGAGCCTGGCGACCAGGTCCGGGTTCTCCTCGATCAGCAGCACCTCGTGTCCGGCGTTCTTGAGGTCTTCGCGCGATGTAGGTGCCGACGTTGCCCGCACCGGCGATGGCGACCTTCACGTGCGCTCGCCCTCCGTCGCCGCCTTCGGCTCGCTGGTCATCACTAATGACCTCCGGGGCCGGGGGCTGCGCCCTGCAGCCGGGCGTCCAGGTCCTCGAGTACGTCGCGCTGGACGAGGAGGTGCAGCACATCGCCCTCCTGCCCGACGAGGTCGGGCGTAGCCAGGTGCACCGTGCCGGCCCGGGTTACCGCGACCAGGCGGAATCGGTTGCCCTCGTCGATGCCGGCCAGCTTGTGCCCGGCCCACGAGGCGGGCAGGCCCTGCTCGAGGAGTGACACGTTGCCGGTGGCGTCGGTCCACTCAGCGGGGCGGACATCGGGCAGGAGCTTCCGCATCACCTGATCGGTGGCCCAGGCCACCGCGGCGACGGTCGGGATGCCGAGCCGCTGGTAGATCACCGCGCGCCGGGGGTCCTGGATGCGGGCGACGACGTGTTCGACCTCGTAGGTCTCGCGGGCGATCCTCGCCGCGAGAATGTTGGAGTTGTCGCCGCCGGTGACGGCAGCGACCGCGTCGGCTTCCTTGATGCCCGCCTGCTCGAGAACGGCGCGGTCGAATCCGAAGCCCAGCACGGCGCGCCCGCTGAAGCGCTCAGGCAGATAGCGCTGGAACCCGCGGCGCATCTTGTCGATCACCGCGACGGAGTGGCCGGCTTGGTCCAGATTGATCGCGAGTTCCGATCCCAGACGTCCACACCCCACCACGATGATGTGCATTCAGCATCATGATGCTGTCGCCCGGCACGGTTAGCCAACCAACCGCGTCGTTCTTGACATTTTTGGCAGTCAAAACCTAAATTCTGCCTCCGCAAACACGAGAGTGAGGCGGAGGCGCAGCCGGAGCTGATCCGAGCAAACACGATGGAAGCGGCACTCTCCAAGTCAGAGCGCGAAGCGCTCAAGGCGATCTATCGCCGCACCCGCGATGGCTCGGACGCCCACACGGGCGATCTCGCCGAATCGCTGGGTGTTACCCCGGGCACGGTAACGGCCATGGTCAAGCGACTGGCCGACCGTGGATTGGCTGATCACAAGCTCTACAAGGGCGTCGAGTTGACGCCGATCGGCCGGCGAGCTGCGGTCGCTGCGATCCGCCGCCACCGCATCGTGGAGCGGTTCTTGGCCGACATGCTCGGCTACGCCTGGAACGAGGCCGACCGGCTGGCCGCCAGCTTCGAGCATGAGCTGCCACAGGAGGTCGAGGACCGCCTGTTCGTCGCCCTGGACCGCCCAGCCGCGTGCCCGCACGGGTTCCCCATCCCGGAGCCCGAAGTGGCCGAGATCCCCGAAATGCCGCCGCTTTATGACCTCGAGCCCGGCGATACCGCAGTGGTCGCGGTCCCCGGCTCGGTCGACAAGGAAGTGGTGGCGTTCCTCGACACGCTCGGGCTTCGGCCCGGCGTCACCGTTTACGTCAAAGAGAAGCACCCGTTCGACGGCCCGCTGGTGCTCGTCGTGGCCGGTGAAGACCGCACGGTGGGAGAGAAAGTCGCCCGCCAGATCTACGTCCGTAAGGAAACGACCAAGAGTCGCAAGAAGAAAGAGAAGGAGTCGGCATGAACTACCTGCTGCTCGCTGCGGAAGGGGGATACCAGGAATTCCACCTCGGTGATACCGAGTGGTTCTGGCTGATCTTCTCGGCCGCGACCTCCGTCCTGGCCCTGATCGTCGGCTTCGTGCTACGCCGCGGCGTCCTCGCTGCCGATGCCGGCACCGAGAAGATGCAGGAGATCGCTGGCGCGATCGAAGAAGGCGCCATGGCGTATCTCCGTCGCCAGTTCCGCACGATCGCGCTGATCCTGGTGCCGCTGGTCGTCGTGGTGTTCTTCACCGCGACGGCTGTCGATCGCGCCGACGGATCGGAGGCGTTGAGCTTCGTCCAGTCCGGCATCTTCCGGACGCTCGCGTTCGTCGCTGGCGCATTCCTGTCCGGACTCACCGGGTTCATCGGCATGAGCCTGGCGGTGAAAGGCAACGTCCGCACCGCAGCCGCGGCGCGCACGGGCTCGCTGCCCGCCGCACTCCGTGTGGCCTTCCGCACCGGTGGCGTGGCCGGCATGTTCACCGTCGGCCTCGGTCTGCTCGGCGCCTCGATCATCATCATGCTCTTCCAGAACACCGCCTCGGCCATCCTCGTCGGGTTCGGCTTCGGCGGCTCGCTGATCGCCCTGTTCATGCGAGTCGGCGGTGGCATCTTCACCAAGGCAGCCGACGTCGGCGCCGACCTGGTCGGCAAGGTCGAGGCCGGCATCCCTGAGGACGATCCGCGCAACGCGGCGGTGATTGCCGACAACGTGGGCGACAACGTCGGCGACTGCGCCGGTATGGCCGCGGACCTCTTCGAGAGCTACGAGGTCACCCTCGTGGCGTCGATCATCCTCGGCGTCGCCGCATTTGAGTCGATCGGCCTCAACCCCGCGCTCGGCCTCATCTTCCCCGTCATCGCCCGCGCCATCGGCGTGCTCGCTTCGATCGTCGGCGTGTTCGCAGTGCGGGCCACCGACAAGGACAAGTCGGCCATGGCGCCGATCAACCGCGGGTTCTTTACTGCCGGCGTCCTCACTGTGATCGGCACCTTCTTGATCGCTCAGTTCTACGTGCACAACCTGCGCGTGGCCTGGGCCGTGGTCACCGGTCTCGTGCTGGCGCAGGTCGCCAGCCGGCTCACCGAATACTTCACCTCCACCGAGACAACGCCCGTGCGCGAGATCGCCGAGGCGGCCCGCACCGGTCCGGCCACAACCGTGCTCTCGGGCATGGCATCGGGTCTCGAATCCACGGTGTACGCAGTGGTGGCAATCGCCGGCGCCATCGGCGTGGCCATCGGCCTCGGCGAAGGCAACCTGCAGTTCTCGCTTTACCTCGTCGCTCTCACCGGCATGGGCATGCTGGCGACCACGGGCGTTGTGGTCAGCGAGGACACCTTCGGTCCGGTCGCCGACAACGCCGCCGGTATCGCAGAGATGTCGGGCGAGTTCGACGGCGAGGCGCAGCGCATCATGGTGAGCCTCGACGCGGTGGGAAACACCACCAAGGCCGTCACGAAGGGCTTCGCCATCGGCTCGGCGGTCATCGCCGCGGTCGCGCTGTTCGCCAGCTTCATCGAAACGATCGGCTCGGAGTTGATCCCCGACGTTCTGGGCAGCGACTTGTTCAGGCACCCGCTCACCCAGATCAACGTGGCCGATCCCAAGACGTTCATCGGTCTCCTGATCGGCGGTTCGGTGCCGTTCCTGTTCTCGGCCCTGGCCATCCGCGCCGTGGGCCGGTCGGCGGGCACCGTCGTGCTTGAGGTGCGGCGGCAATTCCGCGAGCACCCCGGGATCATGGACTACACCGAGCGGCCTGAGTACGGCCGGGTCATCGACATCTGCACGCAGGCGTCGTTGCGCGAACTGGCTACGCCGGCGCTACTAGCAGTGTTGACGCCGGCGATCATCGGCTTCGGAATCAACTACCTGGCGTTGGGCGCGTTCCTCGCCGCCGTCATCGTCACCGGCCAACTCATGGCTAACTTCCTGTCCAACGCCGGCGGCGCGTGGGACAACGCCAAGAAGTACATCGAGGACGGCCACGAGGGCGGCAAGGGTTCGGAGGCTCACAAGGCCGCGGTCATCGGCGACACCGTGGGCGACCCGTTCAAGGACACCGCCGGTCCGGCGCTCAACCCGCTGATCAAGGTGATGAACCTGGTATCGCTGCTGATCCTGCCCGCGATCATCAGCCTGCGGGACAACGACGGTGCGCGTTATGCCATCGCAGTCGCCTGTCTGATCGTGCTGATCGGCGCCATCGCGTTCTCCAAGCGCAAGACGGTCGACATGGCCGCCGGCGTCGAACCAGCGATGGTTGGCGCCACGCCGACGGCGATCGAAGCGCCGCTCTCCGTGACGGTGCCGGTGGTGCCGGTGAAGGCGACGACGGCCCCCGCGGCCCGCAAGCGCGCCGCGGCGAAGAAAGCGGCGACCAAGGAAGTGGCGGCCAGCAAGCGCGCCACCCCGGTCAAGAAGGCCGCCAAGAAGGCAACCAAGCGGCGCTAGCCGTCCCGAACTGGCGCGCGCATCGCGGCACTAATGCTCGCAATCCGCGCGCCAGTTCGGCTTACTTCTTGCGGCGGAACAGGCGCAGGAGGGCCATGGCGAAGCGGGCGATCGACAGCGGGTCATAGGCCGGCATCCAGCGCACGTTGCCGTCCTTGACGACGTAGACGCCGACCGGCCAGGACACCACGCCGAAGCCGGCTCCCTCACCGGTGCCCTTCGACGCGCCGGTTGTGGCGTCGACCGGTTGGCCCTCGCCGCCCCCGCCGCCGCCGATCACCCAGGCCGCCGGGATGATCATCACGCCGTCCTTCTCATAGGCCGGGCCGAACGCGCGGCCCGCCCCCATGACGTCGCCCGCTCTCGTCATCAACTCATTGACCTTCATGGGCATCCTCCTGTATTTCCCCCGCTCCGCTCGGTGTGGCGCGACGCTGCTTGCGAGCTTCCAAGACGACGGGGATCAGCGAGACGGCCACGATGCCCACGATGATCGGCAGGAGGTATTTGTCGACGTCGGGGATGCTCTTGCCGAGGTAGTAACCCGCGACGGTGACGCCGGCTCCCCACACCACGCCACCGACGATGTTGTAGGTGACGAACGTCCTGTACTCCATACGGCTCACGCCGGCGACGACGGGCGCAAAGGTCCGCACGATCGGGATGAACCGGGCGAGCACGATGGTCTTGGGACCCTGCTCGTCGAAGTACGTGCGGGCCCGCTCCACGTACTCCTGCTTGAAGAACCGCGAGTCGGGGCGCCGGAACAGGGCCGGGCCCACTCGGCGGCCAAAGGCGTACCCAACCTGGTCACCGACAATCGCGGCCACCACGCACCCGACAGCGATCACCACGATGTTGCCGGTGCCCTGCGATGCGAGGAGTCCCGCAGTGAACAAAAGGGAGTCCCCAGGCAGGAAAAAGCCGATGAGGAGGCCGGTTTCAGCGAACACAACGGCGAGGAGCCCGATCGTGCCAAAGGTCTCGATCAGGGTGTGCGGATCAACGAAATTCACGAGGACGAGACCCTACGTGGTTTGACAGGGGGCCTTCGGTCTGCCAACTCTCGAAAAGGAAATGGCCAAACCGCTCGTCATCGTGGAGTCCCCGGCGAAGGCCCGGACCATCGCGGGCTTCCTCGGCGACGAGTACGTGGTCGAGAGCTCGGTGGGGCACATTCGCGACCTGCCACAGAGCGCGGCCGAGATCCCGGAGGCCTACAAAGGCGAACCCTGGGCCCGTCTCGGCGTGGACACCGAGAACGACTTCAAGCCGCTCTACGTGGTCTCGCGCGGCAAGAAGGACGTGGTCAAGACGCTCAAGGGCCTGGTGAAGAGCGCCAGCGAGGTGTATCTGGCCACTGACGAGGACCGCGAGGGCGAGTCGATCGCGTGGCACCTGATGGAAGTGCTGTCGCCGCAGGTTCCCGTCAAGCGCATGGTGTTCCATGAGATCACCCGCGCGGCCATCGAGCGGGCCGTGCGCGAGTGGCGTGATCTCGACCGCCGGCTGGTCGACGCGCAAGAGGCGCGCCGCATCCTCGACCGCTTGTACGGCTACGAGGTCTCGCCGGTCCTTTGGAAGAAGGTCATGCCGAAGCTCTCGGCGGGACGAGTACAAAGCGTCGCGACGCGCATCCTCGTCGAGCGGGAGCGGGCGCGGATGCGGTTCACCGCTGCGGGTTGGTGGGACGTGGAAGCGAGCTTCGCTCAGAGGAAGCCGGAGACGGAGCCGGAACCGACCGGGGGGAGTGGCCCGTTCGCGGCAACGCTGGCAAGCGTCGATGGCCAGCGCGTCGTTTCCGGGAAGGACTTCGACGAGAGCGGTGCGCTCACTGCCGACAAGGTCGTGCGTCTCGACGAGGCGGGCGCTACCGGACTGGCCGATCGCCTCGGCGGCGCGGAGTTCACCGTGCGGTCGGTCGAGGAACGCCCGGACCGGCAGCGGCCCTCCGCGCCATTCATCACCTCGACGTTGCAGCAAGAGGCCAGTCGCAAGCTCCGCTTCGGTTCGCAGCGAACGATGCAGGTTGCACAGCGGCTCTACGAGAACGGCTACATCACCTACATGCGTACCGACAGCACGACGTTGTCGGAGACTGCGTTGTCCGCCGCCCGCGCGCAAGCGCGCCAGCTCTACGGCGACGAGTACGTTCCCGAGGCGCCCCGAACCTACGAAAAGAAGGTCAAGAACGCGGAGGAAGCCCACGAAGCGATCCGCCCGGCAGGCGACACGTTCCGTTTGCCGGAAGCGGTGGCCGGGGAGCTGCAGGCCGACGAACAGCGGCTCTACGAGCTGATCTGGAAGCGGACGATCGCGTCACAGATGAATGACGCACAGCTGCGTCGCGCGCAGGTGCGGGTCGGCGCGACGTCGACGTCGGGCGAGGATGTCGAGTTCGCGGCGCGTGGCAAGGTGATCGTGTTCCCTGGTTTTCTGCGCGCGTACGTCGAGGGCGCGGACGATCCGGACGCCGAGCTCGAGGACACCGAGGTGCAGCTGCCCGCCCTCGTTGTCGGCGACCGTGTCGACGCGCTCGAGCTGCAGCCCAAGTCCCATGCCACCAAGCCGCCCGACCGGTTTACCGAGGCGTCGCTCATCAAGCGTCTCGAGGAACTCGGCGTTGGTCGCCCGTCGACGTACGCCAGCATCATCGGCACGATCCAGGACCGGGGCTACGTCTTCAAGAAGGGTTCGGCGTTGGTGCCGACCTGGACGGCGTTTGCCGTCGTCGGCCTCCTCGAACAGCACTTCTCGACGCTGGTGGATTACGGGTTCACCGCCGGCATGGAGGACGAACTCGACGAGATCGCCAACGGCGATCAGGAACTCGTGCCGTGGCTGAGCCGGTTCTACTTTGGTAACGGCGATGGCTCGATGGGCTTGAAGGCGCAGGTATCTGAGCGCTTGGGCGACATCGACGCCCGCGAGATCAACTCGATCCCGATCACCGACGACATCATCCTCCGCGTCGGGCGCTACGGACCGTACATACAGCGCGGCGACGATCGGGCTTCGTTGCCCGACGACATGCCGCCCGACGAACTGACGGCTGAGCGGGCGGGTGAATTATTGGACGCACCGAGCGGCGATCGCGAGTTGGGTGTCGATCCGGCTACGGGGTTGGCTGTATTCGCCAAGGCCGGACGCTACGGACCGTACATTCAGCTCGGCGATACCGATGGCGAAAAGCCGCGCACCGCGTCGCTGTTCCGCACGATGGACCCGGCGTCGGTCACCCTCGAGCAGGCGCTCAAACTCCTCGAGCTGCCGCGCGTGGTGGGTCCCGACGCCGAGGGCGTCGAGATCGTCGCGGCCAACGGTCGCTATGGGCCGTACATCAAGCGCGACAAGGACACGCGCAGCCTGGCGTCGGAGGAAGACCTCTTCACCGTCACCGTCGATGATGCGTTGGCGCTGCTGGCCCAGCCCAAGACCCGGCGGGGCCAAGGCAGCGCGGCCCCACCGCTGCGTGAATTGGGCGCCGACCCGGAGAGTGGTGCACCCATCGTCATCAAGGACGGGCGCTACGGACCGTACGCGACGGACGGCACCACCAATGCCTCGCTCCCCAAGGGCCTGAGCGTCGAGGCGGTCACGCTCGAACGGGCGGCGGACCTGCTGGCCGACCGGCGGGCAAAGGGCCCGGCCAAACCGAAAGCCAAAACCCGCAAGCGCAAGACGTAGTCCACGTTCGCAAGGCGAATAGCTTTGCAACGATGGCGGAGGACGAGCCAGCGGGGCGGCCTGCGAGCGAGGAGCCGACCGCGCGGATGCCGCCGAGCATCGATGAGGTCAGGCGTGCCGTCGACAACCCGTCGACCATCCGCTTGTTCAACACTCATGCATTCTTTCGGCTGTGGCTGGCGCAGGTCGTGTCGTCGCTGGGCGACTGGCTGGGATTCCTGGCCATCACCGCGATCGCCGCGAGAGTCGGGTCCTCGCCCGAGGCCGCGGTCTCCCTGGTGCTCTCGGCCCGACTGGTGCCCGGCTTCTTCCTCGCGCCGGTAGCCGGCGTGATGATCGACCGCTGGGATCGCAAGAAGGTGATGGTCATCTGCAGCGTGGGCCGCGCCGCGGTTCTCGCCTTCCTCCCCTTCGTCGACACCGTCGCCGGGCTGGTCGCGGCGTCGTTCCTGCTGGAGGTCCTGACGCTGATGTGGTCGCCGGCCAAAGAGGCATCGGTGCCGAACCTGGTGCAGCCGGAGTTTCTGGCCAACGCCAACTCCCTCTCACTGGTCGCCGCGTACGGAACGTTCCCTCTCGGCGGCATCCTGTTCACGCTCTCGGCCAAGGTCGCGGTCTGGCTCGGCACCATCGATGCGCTCGAGGCGTTGCGCGTGAATCAGGAGACCGTCGCGATCTACGTGAATGTCGCCACGTTCCTCATCTCCGCGCTCCTCATCTCGACGCTCGCGCTGCCGCGGCAACGCGAGCGGCTGGTGCCCCGTCCGGCGGGCCTGAGCCAGACGATCAGCGAGCTCCGAGAAGGGTGGCGGTTCATCGGGTCAAGCCCGCTCGTCCGGTCCGTGATGTTGGGGATCGCCACCGGGTTGTTCGGCGGCGGCATGGTTGTTCCTCTCGGACCCATCTTCTCGAAGAACGTTCTTGGGGCCGGTACCGCAGGCTTTGGTGCCCTCCTGACGTCGATGGGATTCGGTGTAGCCCTCGGTATGGTCGGCCTGTCGGTGGTCCAGAAGCGCTTGCCCCATGAGCGGGTGTTCGTGGGCTCGGTCGTCGGCGGCGGTGTCTGCCTGCTGTTCGGCGCCTCGTCGTCCTCGCTGACGCCCGCACTCATCTGGGTCTTCGCCCTGGGCCTGTGCGCGGGCGGGGTCTACGTCCTTGGATTCACCATCCTGCAGACCAACGTCGAGGACGAGCTGCGGGGTCGGATCTTCGCCACGCTCTACACGTTGATCCGCCTGTGCCTTCTCTTGGCGTTCACGCTCGCGCCACTGCTGTCGAAACTGCTCGGGACACTGTCGAATCGCTGGTTCGACGGTCACATCAGCCTCGGCGTCGACATCTCGCTACCCGGCTCGCGGCTGGCCCTGTGGCTCGGCGCCATCATCATCCTGGCGGCGGGCGTGCTTTCGGCGTTGTCCCTGCGATCCCGCACGCCCGACCGCGCGTGACCGCATCTCGCGGCCGGCTGATCGTCTTCGAAGGCGGGGAGGGGACCGGCAAGTCCACGCAGGCGGCGCGGCTGGCCGACGCCATCGGGGCCGTGCTCACGCGCGAGCCCGGTGGCACGCGCGTCGGCGAGCAGGTGCGCGAGCTGCTTCTCGATCCAGGGCTGGCCGGCCTCGACGCCAAGGCCGAAGCGCTTCTGATGGCCGCGGCGCGCGCCGAGCACGTTGCCACCGTCATCGCGCCCGCGCTCGAACGGGGTGACGACGTCGTGTGCGATCGCTACATCCCGTCGTCGCTGGCGTACCAGGGTTACGGCCGCGGCCTGGATCTCGACATGCTGCGGCGCGTGTCGTCCTGGGCGACGGGCGGACTCGATGCCGATCTCGTGATCCTGTTGACGGTGTCCGCGCCGCGGCTATCGCCGGTGGCCGATCGCCTCGAAGCCGAAGGTGCTGCGTTCCACGACGCAGTGGCGCGCGGCTATCGAGAGCTGGCTCAGGCCGACGCGAAGCACTGGCGCGTGGTCGACGGCGAGGGCACTATCGACGAGGTGGCGATCGTGGTGCTCGAAGCGTTCCGCGAGTGGGAGCGGACCCGATGACGGTGTACGCCGACGTCATCGGCCAGCAGCGGGCCGTCGAGCAGCTGCGAGCCTCGGCGCGGACGCCGGTGCACGCGTACTTGTTCGTGGGCCCGCCGGGCACCGGCAAGCGGGCCGCGGCCCGGTCGTTCGCGGCGCAGCTGCTGTGCGCCGACGGCGGGTGCGGCGAGTGCGAGGTGTGCCGGCGCGTGCTTGTCGGCGTGCACCCGGACGTGGTCTCGTTCGAGCGAAAGGGAGCGTCGCTCCTGATCGACGACGCACGCGAGATCGGGCGCCGCGCCGCGACGAGCGCGGTCGAAGGTGGCCGGAAGGTCTTGGTGCTCAGTGACTTCCACCTCGTCGACCAGGTCGCGCCGGCATTGCTGAAGACGATCGAGGAGCCGCCACCCGGCACTGTCTTCGTGATCCTCGCCGAGCAGGTCCCTCCGGAACTGGTGACCATTGCCAGCCGCTGCGTCCGTATCGACTTCGCGCCGCTCGCACCAGCCGCGGTCGCCGAGGTGTTGGTGGCCGAAGGCGTGCCGGCGGCGATCGCGGAGCAGGTGTCGGTTGCCGCGGCCGGCCGCCTCGACCGTGCGCGCCTGTTGGCGGGCGATCCGGGCTTCGCGGCCCGACTGGCCGCGTGGCGCGAGGTGCCGGCCCGTCTCGACGGCAGCGGCGCCGTCGTGGTGGCGGTCGCCGAGGAGTTGCGCAACGCGATCGAAACGGTGCTTGAGCCGGTGCGCAGCGCCCACCAGCAGGAGACTGCGGAACTGGAGGAGCGGGCCAAGCTCTACGGCGAGCGTCCTCCGGGGAAGGACTTCGAGGCGCGCCAGCGCCGCGAGGAACGGAGGGCCCGTACCGATGAGCTGCGCGCCGGGCTGGCGACGCTGGCCAGTCACTACCGGGATCGGCTGGTCACTGCGTCCGGCCCCGACGCGACCCGATGCCTCCACGCGGTCGCCGCCATCGACGACGCCAACGAGGCGCTGATCCGCAACCCCAACGAAGTCCTCTGGCTCCAAGCCCTCCTGATGCGGCTGTCGGCGTAACGAACTGTCACTCGGCGGAGAGCCCGAGAGGAGAATCGAACTCCTGACCTACGCATTACGAGTGCGTTGCTCTGCCGTCTGAGCTACCCGGGCGGGAGCGTTGATTATGCCAGCGGGACACCGCGCGGGGGCTGGGTAGGCTCTCCCAGAGAATGGCTGATCAGGAGACGTTCGCGGAGGTGGCGATGGAGCACATGTCGTCGCTCTACACCGCGGCGTTGCGGATGACGCGCAATCCTGCTGATGCCGAGGACCTGGTCCAGGAGACGTACCTCAAGGCGTACCGGGCGTTCAACAGCTTCCAGGCGGGCACCAACCTCCGGGCCTGGCTGTATCGCATCCTCACCAATACGTTCATCAACTCCTACCGGGCGAAGAAGCGGCGTCCCGAGCAGGTCGACGTCGACGAGGTCGAGGATCTGTACCTGTACCGCCGGCTGGGCGCCCTCGAGCAGGCCGCCGCCAGCCGGAGCGCCGAGGAGGAGTTGCTCGACCATTTCACGGACGACGCTGTGAAGGAGGCGTTGGAGTCGCTCCCGGAGCAATTCCGCATGGCGGTCCTTCTCGCCGACGTCGAAGGTTTCTCCTACAAGGAGATAGCCGACATCTTGGACATTCCGATCGGTACGGTAATGAGCCGACTGCATCGAGGAAGAAGAGCGCTCCAAAAGGCGTTGTACGAATTCGGACTCGAGCGAGGGCTGGTAGCGAACCTAGATGGCTGATCAGGACCCCAACTGCCGCGAAGCGATGCATGAGCTGTATGAGTTCCTCGACGGCGAGGTCACGATGGCCCGTCGGATGGAGATCCAGCAGCACCTCGAGGCGTGTCTCCCGTGCTTCCAAGCCTTCGATTTCGAGGCCGAAGTGCGCCTGATGGTGGGTCGGAAATGCCGCGAGGTCGCCCCGCCCGGTCTTCAGCAGCGGGTGTCCGACGCACTGAGACAGATTTCACAGCCCGGCGGGGGAATACCGAACCTCTAGGCCCAGTTGCGGGGGTTATGGCTAAGTCCGAAGCCGTCGGTGGCACTCGGATCACGAGCATCGACCGCCCCTCCCGCCGATTCACTGCTGGCCGCGTGTGCCTCGAGCCCGAGTGCGACACGCGCTTGTCCATCTACAACAAGGGCAAGTTCTGTTACACGCACGAACCCCGCGCCGCGCCGCGCACGCGGGGCAAGAAGATCGCCTGAGTACCATCGGCGTATGAACCTGTTGCTGGCCGCCAAGGTGTGGCACTACTGGCTCGCCGTTCCGCTCCTGGCCGGGCCCGTCCTGCTGTCGCTAGCCCTGATTGTCGGCTACCTGGTCAAGGTCGTAGGCGCGAAGTATCCCAAGCAGTAATGAGGGAGGCGGAGACGGAGCCGATCCGGGCGACGCAGCATGGCTGACCCTGTCAACTGGGATCTGGCCGAGAAGGTCGCCACCCGGGTTGCCGGGCGGGAGCCCTTCGCCGAGTCGTACCACTACGCGTCCCTCCAGCCCGACTTCGACGAGCTGACGGCCGAAGCCGAGGGTCTGGTGGCCGAGGCCACCGGGCTGCGTTCGCTCGCCGGTCCGGCGCGGGCGCGGGTCACCGATCGCGCCGGTTGGGTGCGGGCCAACGTCAAGTCGTTCCGGCGCATGTTGCGGCCGATCACCGACAAGCTCGGCCCGATGATGAACACGCCGCTGGCGCCCATCGGGCGTGCGGTGGCCGGTGCCGAACTCGGAACCATGCTCGGCTGGATGTCGACGCGGGTGCTCGGCCAGTACGACCTTCTGCTGATCGAGGACGAGGAGCCCGACGAGCAGGACATCGTGTACTACGTCGGCCCCAACGTGATTGCGCTGGAGAAGCGATTCGGGTTCCCGCCGCGCGAATTCCGGCTGTGGCTCGCGCTGCACGAGGTGACGCACCGCGCGCAGTTCACCGGTGTGCCGTGGATGAGCGGCTATTTCCGATCGTTGGTTCAGTCCACGCTGCAAGCCGTGGATCCCAGTCCGGGCCGCCTTCTCGACGCCTTGCGCCGGACGGTCGACGAAATCCGGGCCGGCCGCAATCCACTCGACGAGGGCGGCCTGGTCGCGCTTCTGGCGACGCCGGAGCAAGCCGAGACGCTGCAGAAGGTCCAGGGCCTGATGAGCCTCCTCGAGGGCCACGGCGACGTGACGATGGACCGCGCCGGCGCGGCTCGCATCCCGAGCGCCGATCGCTTCGGCGCGGTGCTCCGGGACCGCCGCCAGCAGGGGTCACCGGCGGCGAAGTTCCTCCAGAAGCTCATCGGCCTCGAGGCCAAGCTCAATCAGTACGAGCAAGGCGAGAAGTTCATCGCCTCGGTCGAAGCGGCCGGCGGGCCCGCGTTGTTCGACCGCGTCTGGGAAGGCCCGGAGTGGCTGCCCACCGTCGCCGAGGTCCGCGACCCGCAGCTGTGGATCGCCCGGGCCCGGTCGGGCGCCGCGGTTGCGTGATTTCAGGATTGCTCGCCCGCTGCACATTTCCTGAGCCGGGTACGAGCGTCACCTGCGCGGTGTCAGGTGGTGCCGATTCGCTGGCGCTGCTGGCGTTGGCTACCGCCGCTGGGCTCGCCGTCACCGCCATCCATGTCGACCACGGCTTGCGACCGGGCTCGCCGGCGGAGGCCGAAACAGTGGCCGCCGCCGCCCGCCGCTTTGGCTCGGCGTTCGAGGCCCGCCGCGTACAACTGGAACCGGGCGCCAACGTCGAAGCCCGGGCGCGCGACGCGCGCTACGGCGTGCTGCCCAAGGACGTCCTGACCGGCCACACCGCCGACGACCAGGCCGAGACCGTGCTTCTCAACCTGTTGCGCGGCGCGGGGCTCGACGGCTTGGCGGGAATGACGCCCGAGCGCCATCCCCTGCTCCGTCTCCGGCGGACCGACACCCATGCCTTGTGTGCTGACCTCGGCCTGCAGCCGGTCATCGACCCGACCAATGCGGATCCGTCCTTCCGTCGCAACCGCGTGCGCCACGAGCTGCTGCCCCTGCTCGACGCTATTGCCGAGCGCGACGTCGCCCTCCTCGTCGCCCGCCAGGCCGACCTGCTGCGCGACGACGCCGCCTTCCTGGACGACCTCGCTTTGGCCATTGATCCCACCGACGCCGCCGGCGTGGCCGCTGCGCCGGCCGTGCTTGCCCGCCGGGCCATCCGGCGCTGGTTGACCGCTGAGCATCCTCCCGATGCCGCCACCGTCGAGCGAGTTCTGGCCGTCGCCCACAAGACGGTGCGGGCCTGCGAGGTCGGTGGCGGACGACGGGTGCGGCGATCCGGCGGACGTCTGGTGCTCGAGACCACCTGACCCCTAACCTCGACACCAATGGGGGAGCGAGCCGAAGGTGAGCGAGCGCCAGCGAGCAGAGTGGACGCAGTCCATTTTCGCCATCCGAAGGATGTCGTCTGAAAATGGATGAGCTCGGGGAAGTGGTGGTCGACCAGGCCACGTTGCAGGCGCGGATCAAGGAATTGGGCCAGGAGATCACCGAGGACTACGCCGATCGCTCTCCCCTCCTGGTTGGCGTCCTCAAGGGCGCGTTCATGTTCATGGCCGATCTGGCCCGGTCGATCCGGCTCCCGGTCGAATTCGACTTCATGGCCGTTTCGTCCTACGGCAGCGCCACCAAAACCAGCGGTGTGGTGCGGATCGTCAAGGACCTCGATCTCGACCTGACCAACCGCCACGTGCTGATCGTCGAGGACATCGTCGACAGCGGGCTGACCCTGGCCTACCTCCGGCGCAACCTCCAGGCCCGCAACCCCGCCAGCCTCGAAGTGTGCGCGTTGTTGGTCAAGGAAGGCCTGCAGCGGGTCGACCCGGACCTCCGGTACATCGGCTTCAGCATCCCGCCCAAGTTCGTCGTCGGGTACGGGTTGGACGTCGGTGAGCGCCACCGGAACCTGCCCTACGTATGTGTCTTCGAGGGGCCGGTAACCTAGAGGCTTCTCCATGAAGCGCTCCCGAAGAAACATCGCTGTCTACGTCGTCGTCGGCGTCCTGTTGTTGCTGGCCGTCAGCACGCTCTGGGGCAACGGCCCCAAGCGGGAAAAGCTGGCGCTATCCGAGTTCGAGGAACGGGTCGCGGCCAAGCAGATCAAGTCGGCCGAGATCATCGACGGCGACAACAAGATCAAGGGTGAGTTCACCAACGGCAAGACCTACGAGACCAAGTTCCCGGCCGAGTACGCCGACGAGCTGACCTCAGAGCTGAAGGCGGCCGACGTACCGACCTACGAGGCCAAGCCGCGCAAGGAAAACCTCTGGCTGAGCTTCCTGTTCAGCTACGGGCCGATCCTGCTGCTGTTCGTCGGCTTCCTCTATCTGTTGAACAACATGCAGGGCGGCGGCAACCGCGTGATGCAGTTCGGTAAGGCCAAGCCCAAGATCGTCAACCGCGATCAACCCAAGGTCACCTTCGCCGACGTGGCCGGCGCCGACGAAGCGGTCGCCGAGCTGCAGGAGATCAAGGAGTTCCTCGAGTCGCCGGCCAAGTTCCAGGCGATCGGCGCCAAGATCCCCAAGGGCGTGCTGCTGTACGGCCCGCCGGGGACAGGCAAGACGCTGCTCGCTCGCGCGGTGGCCGGTGAGGCCGGCGCGCCCTTCTTCTCGATTTCAGGTTCCGACTTCGTCGAGATGTTCGTGGGCGTCGGCGCGTCGCGTGTGCGCGACCTCTTCGAGCAGGCCAAGGCCGAGCGCGCCGGCCATTATCTTCATGGACGAGATCGACGCGGTAGGCCGCCATCGCGGCGCCGGCCTCGGCGGCGGTCACGACGAACGCGAGCAGACGCTGAACCAACTGCTGGTCGAGATGGACGGATTCGACGCAACGACCGGCGTGATCCTGATCGCCGCCACGAACCGGCCCGACATCCTCGACCCGGCCCTGCTACGTCCGGGCCGGTTCGACCGGCAGATCGTCGTCGACCATCCCGATCTCGTCGGTCGCAAGGCCATCCTCGACGTGCACAAGCAGGGCAAGCCGCTCGCCGGCGACGTCGACCTCGAGGTGCTGGCGCGGCGGACGCCCGGATTCACCGGCGCCGATCTGGCCAACCTCATGAACGAGGCGGCCCTGCTCGCGGCGCGTCACGGACTGGCCAAGATCGCGATGCCCCAGCTCGAGGAAGCGATCGACCGCGTCATCGCCGGGCCCGAGCGCAAGACGCGGGTGATGTCGGAGAAGGAAAAGCTCGTCATCGCGTACCACGAGGGCGGTCACGCGCTCGTCGGTCACGTGCTTCCGCACTCGGACCCCGTGCACAAGGTGTCGATCGTCGCCCGCGGGCGGGCGTTGGGCTGGACGCTGGCGCTGCCGCTCGAGGACAAGTACCTCGTCAGTCAGTCCGAGCTACGCGATCAGCTCGGCGTACTGATGGGCGGTAGGACCGCAGAGGAGATCGTGTTCGGCGAGCCCACTACCGGCGCGCACAACGACATCGAGAAGGCCACCAACATCGCGCGGGCGATGGTCACTGAGTACGGCATGAGCGAATTGCTCGGTCCGCTGCAACTGGGCCAGAAGCACGGCGAAGTGTTTCTCGGGCGCGAGATGGGTCAGCAAGCGAATTACTCCGACGAGATCGCCGGGCGGATCGATAGCGAGATCCGCGTGCTCGTCGACAACGGACACGAGGAAGCGCGCGCGATCCTCACCTATCACCGCGCGACACTCGACGCTCTAGCCGCGGCGTTGGTCGAGAAGGAAACGCTCGACACCCCCGAGCTCATGAAGATTCTCGGCGACCTCAAGCCCTGGCCGGGTCGCCACTCCGTGAACGGGAACGGCGCCCGTCCGGCGAGACGTCGCGCGCCGGCAGCGAGGCCGAAGCCGAAGCGGTGAGCGAGGACGCCGTCGACAAGGGCCGCATCGAGAAGGCGGTCCGCGAGATCCTCGAGGCGATCGGTGAGGATCCAGACCGCGACGGGCTGCAGCGAACGCCCGAGCGCGTGGCCAACATGTACGCCGAGGTCTTCGGTGGGTTGGGCGAAGACGCCGACGAGTTATTGACCGTCACCTTCGAAGCCGGTCACGACGAGATGGTGATGGTGCGCGACATCCCGATCTATTCGATCTGCGAGCACCATCTCGCACCGTGGGCCGGTAAGGCGCACGTCGCGTACATCCCCAACAAGGACGGGCGCATTACGGGCCTGTCGAAGCTGGCTCGCGTTGTGGAGACCTATGCGCGCCGCCCCCAGGTGCAGGAGCGGCTCACCACGCAGGTCGCCGACACGATTGAACGCGTGCTGCAGCCGCGGGGCGTGCTGGTGGTGATCGAGGCCGAGCACCTCTGCATGTCGATGCGGGGGATCCGCAAGCCGGGCACCACCACCCTGACTTCGGCGGTCCACGGGCTGTTTCGCACCGACCCGGCTACGCGGGCCGAAGCCATGCAGCTGATCTTCGGGCGCAGCTGAGCCGGTACTCTCGGCCCCGGGAGAAGGGGGTCGGCTATGCGGCGGCTGATTGGTGCGGCGGTACTCGCGGGTGTGACGGTGCTGGGCTGGCTGCCCGCCGCGGCAAAGGCGGACACGGTGGTCGCCTGCGGCAGCGTCTCCGGGCTGGTGGCGGCCATCAACGCCGCCAACGCCGCCTCGACCTCGACGATCGTGCTCGGTGCCGGCTGCACGTACACCCTCACCTCGGTCAACTCGACCGGGCCCAACGGGCCGAACGGGCTTCCCCCGATCGCCAAGACCGCCACGATCGACGGCCAGGGTGCGACGATCGCCCGCAGCTCCGCGACCGGGACGCCGGCGTTCCGGATCTTCGAGATCCGCTCGACGGGGAAGCTGACCCTGAAGTCCCTCACCGTGGCCAACGGCACTACACCGCCCGGACGGGCCGGCGGCGGTGACGCGATAGGCGGCGGCGGGCTGGCCAACGCGGGCAGTTTGACGCTCGACCAGGTCACGGTGACGGGCAACCAGACCGGGGCCGGAGGCGACGGATCTACCGCCGCCGGCGGTGCGGGGGGCAACGGGGGCGGTTCCGGCACGGTTGGCAGCACCGGGGGTGGGGGTTCCAGCGCGAAGGCCGCGGCCGGTGGTCGCGGTGGCAATGGTGCCGGCATCTACAACATCGGCACCCTCACCGTGATCGCCAGCACAATCACCGGCAATGCGACCGGCGCAGGTGGGAACGGTGGCGCGGCGATCGGCGGGAAGGGGGGCAACGGCGGATCGGGGAGCTCCCGGGGTGGCCCCGGTGGCAGCGGCGGGTCGGCGACCGGCGGCGCGGGCGGCACCGGCGGGACGGGCGGCGCCATCTTGAATACCGGCACCATGTCCATCAGCGCTTCGACGATCTCGGGCAACGCGACCGGCGCGGGTGGCGCGGGCGGCACCGGCACCGGCGGCGCCGGTGGTAACGGTGGCCCGTCCATCACACCCGCCAACGCGGGTGCCGGCGGGAAGGGCGGCAGCGGCACGGGTGGTCGCGGTGGCGCCGGTGGCACGGGAGCCGGCGTTGTTTCCGTCGGTGGGACGACCATCGGAACATCGAGCGTGACCGCGAACACCGCGGGCAACGGCGGCCTGGGCGGCACCGGGACCGGCGGGTCGGGAGGCAGCGGCGGGTCCACGGGCACGGCCGGGGCCAGCGTGAACGGCACGGCGGGTGCCGGCGGCAATGGCGGCGGCGTGGCGATCGGCGGCGGCACCACGAAGCTGGTCAGTTCCACGGTTTCGCAGAACAGCGCCGGCACGGCGGGTGGTGTCGGCGGCGGCGTCTACCGGCTCAGCGGCACACTGACGCAGCAGAACTCGACCATCACCGGCAACACGCCGAACAACTGCTCAGGCTGCTGATTCGGGCGATTTGTCGGTCGATAGGCGGCCGTTTCGGCCTGGCCGGGGCCTACTCTGGCTCTTGGAATGCCATGTCTGGTCATGGGTGTGCTGAACGTCACGCCCGACTCCTTTTCCGACGGCGGGCGCTGGCTCGACCGCGCCGCGGCGGTCGAGCAGGGGCTCCGGCTGGTGGCCGCGGGCGCTGACATCATCGACGTGGGCGGTGAGTCGACGCGGCCCGGCTCCGAGCCCGTGGATGAGCGCGAGGAACTCGAGCGGGTCATACCGGTCGTCGAAGCGCTGGCCACGCACGTGCGGCTGTCCGTCGACACCGCGAAGCCGGCCGTCGCCGCGGCCGCGGTGGCGGCCGGGGCCACGATCATCAACGACGTGAGCGCAATGCTGCACGAGGTGGCCGCCGGGCTGGGCGCGGGGTGGATTGCCATGCATATGCAGGGCACGCCGCGGACGATGCAGGATCGGCCCACGTACGGCGATGTCGTCGCCGAGGTACGGGACTTCCTCGTCGAGCGGGCCGAGATGGGGCAGGCGGCTGGGGTCGCCGAGATCTGGATCGATCCAGGCATTGGCTTTGGCAAGACCAGCGAGCACAACCTCGCCCTGCTGCATCACCTGGGCGCTTTCGTCGCTACCGGGTGGCCGGTCGTAATCGGCGCGAGCCGCAAGGGTTTCCTGGGCCGGCTCACCGGCGACGCACCGGTGGAGGATCGGTTGGCCGCGTCGCTCGCCGTTGCCACCTGGTCGATGCTCCGCGGCGTCTCGATGGTGCGGGTGCATGATGTCGCCGAGACGGTGCGCGCGGCAGCGCGTCGCGGGGGTGGCGGCGTGATTCGACCATGAGGGGCAAATGGGCGGCCGGGATCGCCCCCCGCAACTTCTGCTGGATCATCAAGGACCAGCTCGCGATCAGCGAGCGTCCGGGCGGCTACGCCCGGAACCACCGTCCGGTGCGCCGCCAGGAGGAGATCATCTGGCTGCGCGAACAGCAGTTCAGCCGCATCGTGTCGCTGCTGTCATCGCCGCACAACCTTCACGCCTATGACGAGTTCGCCGTCCAGTGGGCGCACTTCCCCTTTGGCGCCCACGACGATCCCCACCAAGTGCTGCCGGACCTCTACGGCCACCTCAAGAATTGGTTGGCCGCCGGCGAGAAAGTGCTCGTGCACCAGGAAGAACTCGGCGACCGGCTCATGGGCGTCATGGGCGGCTACCTGTTGTGGATGGGGCTGCTGACGGAAGGCCCGCAGGCCATCACCATCGTCGAGCAGATGGTCCACCGGCAGATGGGCCCGCCGGGCCGTCAGCTGATCGCCCTCATCCCCGATCTCTGACCGCCGATGACCGACGTGATCCAGCTTCGCGGGGTGCGGGCCATGGGCGTGCACGGCGTGCTGCCGGAGGAGCAGCAGCGACCACAACCCTTCGAAGTCGATGTCGACCTCTCGCTCGACCTGAAGGCCGCCGGCGGATCTGATCGGCTTGAGGACACCGCCGATTACGGCGTACTGGCCGACATGGTGGCTGGCTGTATCACCGGCGAGCGCCATGCGCTCATCGAACGGCTCGCGGAGCGCATTGCCGAACTCGCCCTCGCCGACCGACGAGCGACGTCGGTGACGGTGACGGTGCGCAAGCTGCGACCGCCGCTGTCAGTCGCCGTCGACCACGTCGCCGTCCAGATCACGCGTCCTTAATGCGAGCGTTTCTCGGGCTGGGTTCCAACCTGGGAGATCGGTGGCAGTACCTGCGGGACGCGGTCTCCGACCTCCCCGACGTGGTCTCGGTGTCCCCGGTGTACGAAACCGACCCGGTGGGCGGCCCGACCGATCAGGACAAGTACCTCAACCTGGTGGTCGAGCTGGAGACGGCGCGTTCGCCGCGCGAGCTGCTCGGCATCGCCCATCGTTTGGAAACCGCGGCCGGCCGGGTCCGCGGCGAGCGTTGGGGGCCGCGGCCGCTCGATGTCGACGTCCTCCTGGTGGGCGACTGGGTGCTCGATGAGCCCGACCTGATCGTGCCCCACCCGCGGATGTGGGAACGGGGTTTCGTGCTGATCCCGCTCCACGACCTGGCGCCGGACCTCGTGCCCGAGGCGCCGGTCGACCGAACGGTGCGCCCCGCCGGCCAGCTACACTGAGCGGCGTACGAACGGCACCCCGGCGACGGGGGCTGGAACGTCAGGAACGATGCGCTTGCCCACACTCCGAGTGGTCGGGCCCGGCCGAGCCGGGCGGTCGCTTCAGTTGGCGCTCGAACGCGCCGGGTGGCGCGCGCTGGCGCCGATCGGCCGCGATGAAGACGTCGCTGGCGCTGCCGCAGGCGCCGATGTGGTGGTCATCGCGACCCCCGACGCGGCCATTGCCGAGGTGGCCGCCACGGTGCGCCCATCCCCGGGTGTCGCCGTTGTTCATCTCGCCGGTTCGCTGGGCCTCGACGTCCTGGCGCCCCATGAGCGGCGGGCCTCGGTGCATCCGCTGGTCGCGCTGCCGGAGCCCGTGGTCGGGGCCGAACGGCTCGTGGGCGCGTGGTTCGCGATCTCGGGCGATCCCGTCGCCGGCCAGATCGTCGGCGCGCTGGAAGGTCGAGCGATCACGGTGGCTGATGACAAACGTGTACAGCACCACGCGGCGGCCGTCATCGCGTCGAACCATCTCGTCGCGCTTCTCGGACAAGTCGAGCGGGTAGCGGCAGAGGCCGGCGTCCCGTTGGACGCCTACCTCGACCTGGCGCGGGCGTCACTCGACAACGTTGCCGAGCTCGGGCCGCGTGACGCGCTCACCGGGCCGGTGGCGCGCGGCGACTGGGCCACCGTCGCCCGCCACATCGACGCGCTCCCAGCCGAGGAGCGCGCCG
Organism: uncultured Actinomycetes bacterium; assembly: GCA_963742585.1. GTDB lineage: Bacteria > Actinomycetota > Acidimicrobiia > Acidimicrobiales > JACDEA01 > JACDEA01. The sequence continues at coordinate 160,839 of CAVUMI010000006.1, read as the reverse complement.
CATACGAGGCCATGGTCGAACTGGCGAAACGGCTGGCACCATCGGGAGCGCGGGCATGGAGCTGATCGAGACCATCGACGGATTCCGCAAGACGCTCGATGTCGAGCGCGCCGCGGGGCGCACGGTGGGGCTGGTTCCGACCATGGGCTATCTGCACGCCGGGCACGCATCGCTCATGGACCGCGCCGCAGCCGACTGCGACGTGGTGGCAACGACGATCTTCGTGAATCCGCTGCAGTTCGGTGCCAGTGAGGATCTGTCGACCTACCCCCGCGACCTCGATCGTGACCACGCGCTGGCTGAGGCGCACGGCGTCGGCTATCTGTTCGTGCCGAACGCGGAGGAGATGTACCCGGACGTCGTGCTCACGAGCATCAGCGTGGCCGACGTCAGCGAAGGGCTTGAGGGCGACTCGCGACCGACGCACTTCGCCGGTGTGGCCACCGTGGTGGCCAAGTTGTTGAACATTGTGGGACCGTGCCGCGCCTACTTCGGCGAGAAGGATTGGCAGCAGTTGCAGGTCGTCCGTCGCCTGGTGGCCGATCTCTCTTTTCCGGTTGACGTGGTCGGATGTGAGACCGTGCGCGAGGCCGACGGTCTGGCGATGTCGAGCCGTAACGCGTACCTCTCGCCTGACGAGCGGGTTGCGGCCACCGTGCTCCACTACGCGCTGCAGGCTGGCGCGGCTGACTTGCCGAATGCCCGTGCCGCAATGGCTGAGGTGTTCAGCCGTGAGCCGCTGGCAACGCTCGACTACGCCGAAGTGGTTGAGACCGACACCGAGTTTCGTTTGCTCGTCGCGGCCCGGCTGGGTCGCACGCGCCTCATCGACAACCTAGGAGTCCCTAAATCATGAGACGTCGGATGATGAAGTCGAAGATCCACCGGGCGACGGTCACCGACGCCAACCTCAACTATGTCGGCTCGATCACGCTCGACACCCGGCTGATGGAGCTGGCTGACATCCGGGAGTGGGAGCAGGTGTCGGTGCTCGACATCGACAACGGGGCGCGGTTCGAGACGTACGCCATCCCCGGCGGCCCGGGCGAAATCTGCCTCAACGGCGCCGCGGCGCGGCTCGTGCATCCCGGCGACAAGGTCATCGTCATCACCTACGCCGACTACGACGAAGCCGAGATCGAGGGTTTTCAACCTGCCATCGTGCACGTCGACGACAAGAATGAGGTGGTGAGCGAACTCCACGCCGTGCATGGCTAACGCCGATCTGGACCTGTTGGTCCTCGGCAGTGGCGTAGCCGGGCTGTCAGCTGCGGTCCAAGCCGCCGCCGAACCCGGCGTGCGCGTGGGAGTACTCACCAAGGGTGAGCTGGAGCAGTCGGCCACCCGCTGGGCACAGGGCGGGGTCGCCGCGGTGCTCAGCGAACAGGAGGATTCAACCGACCTGCACCTGGCCGACACGCTGGCCGCGGGGGCGGGTTTGTGCGACGTCGACGCGGTGCGCGTGTTGGTCGACGAAGGGCCAGGACGGGTGAACGATCTGATCGCGCGCGGCGCGGTGTTCGATCGCGATCACACCGGATCGCTTCAACTCGCCCGCGAGGGCGGTCATTCAACGGCGCGGGTCGTGCATGCGGGCGGCGCCGCGACCGGCGCCGAGATCGAGCGGGCGCTGGTGGCCGCGGTACGGGAGACGGCCGCCGCGTTGCTGGAGGAGTGGCTGGCGGTCGACCTCATCGTCGAGGACGGCCGTTGCCGCGGCGTGAGCGCGGTGTCGGTCGTGGGAGAGCGACGCGAGGTGCGGGCGACACATACGTTGCTCGCAACTGGTGGAGCCGGGCAGCTGTTTGCCGTCACGACCAATCCGGCCGAGGCGACGGGCGACGGCATCGCCATGGCGCTGCGCGCCGGCGTCGCCGTCGCTGACGTCGAGTTCATGCAGTTCCACCCGACGGCGCTTCACCATCCTCGTATGCCCCGCCCGCTGCTGTCCGAGGCCCTGCGCGGTCACGGCGCGCTGTTGCGCGACGGAAGCGGTGACCGGTTTGTCGACGAGTTGGCGGCCCGGGATGTCGTGGCCCGGGCCATGACCGCGCGCATGCTCGAGCAGGGCGTCGACCATCTCTGGCTGGACGCGACCGCGCTCGAGGCCTTTACCGAGCGCTTTCCCACCATCGCGGCGTCGCTGGCGGTGGCCGGCCTCGATCCCACCAAAGACTGGCTCCCGATCGCGCCGGCCGCGCACTATCTCTCCGGCGGTGTCGTGTCCGACCTCGACGGCTGTACCGCGCTGCCGCACTTGTGGGCCTGCGGCGAGACTGCCTGCACCGGTGTGCACGGCGCCAACCGGCTGGCGTCCAACTCGCTGCTCGAGGGCATGGTCTTCGCCCCGCGCGTCGTCGAAGCCATCGCCCGCGGCAAGACCGCCTGCGAGCCCACCGGCGCCATGCGCGACCTAGCCGACACTTCTCGAGGCAATAGCTGGCGGAATCGGCCAGCTATTGCCTCGAGAATGGCGGGTGACGCGGTGAAGCTGCGCGATGAGCTGCAACGGACGATGACATTCGGAGCTGGGGTCCTTCGTGACGCCGACTCGCTGGCCTCCACGTCGTCCACGCTCGACGACATTCGGGCGGCGACGCCGCCCGATGCCGTCGAGCTCGGGAATCTGGTCACCGTCGCCGAAGCGTTGCTACGCAACGCTTCGGCGAGGGAAGAGAGCAGGGGTGCCCACACGTGTACCGACTTTCCCGAGACCCGCGACGAGTTCCGGCGCCGCTTGGTGATTGCGTGACCGTCGCCGACGCCATCCGTCGCGCCATCGAGGAGGATCTCGGACCCCTCGGCGACATCACCGCCGCGTTGCTCGACCCCGGTGCGCGCGGGCGTGGCGCGCTCGTCGCGCGCGAGGCCGGCGTGTTGGCCGGCGCAGCGTGCGCCGATGAAGCCTTCGGCCAGGTCGACCCGTCGGTGTTCCTCGAATGGCGCGCGCACGACGGCGATCTCCTCGAGCCGGGCCAACGCATCGCCGAGGTGGACGGACCTTTGGCGGCGATCCTCACCGCCGAGCGCACCGCATTGAACTTCCTTTGCCATCTGTCAGGCATCGCGACGCTCACGCGCCGCTACGTCGACGCAATTGCCGGCGCCGGCGTGCGGGTGCTCGACACCCGCAAGACGACTCCTGGCCTGCGCCGCGCTCGAGAAGGCGGCGGTGCGAGCGGGCGGCGGGCACAACCACCGCGGCTCGCTTTCCGACATGGTGCTGGTGAAGGACAACCACCTGGCCGGGCTGTCGATCGCCGACGCGGTGAAGCGGGCCAGAGAGATGTGGCCGGGTCGGGGCGTGGAAGTCGAGTGCGACCGTGTCGAGCAAGCGTGCGAGGCGGTGGCCGCCGGTGTCGATGTCGTCATGCTCGACAACATGTCGCCCGGCGACGTCGCGACGTGCGTGAAGGAGATCGATCACCAGGCGCTGGTAGAAGTCTCCGGCGGCGTGAACCTCGACACGGTCCGCGCCTATGCCGAAGCTGGGCCGGACATGATCTCGGTCGGTGCGATCACGCACTCGGCCCCCATCCTCGACATCGGATTGGACCTGTAGAGACATGTTGTTAGCGATTGACGTCGGCAACACCAACACGGTGGTCGGGATGTATGACGACGTCGAGCTGGTCGACCACTGGCGCATTGCCACCAACGCCGAGCGCACCTCGGACGAACTCGGCCTCCTGTTCGCCCAGCTCATCGACCTGCACGGCCTGACGTTCGACGAGCACGTCACCGGCGTCGCCATCTGCTCCGGCGTGCCGCGGGTGACCGCCGCGCTGCGCGACATGACCGAGCGCTATGCCGGCTTTGCGCCACTCGTGCTCGGCCCCGGTGTCAAGAGCGGGATGCCCATCCTCTATGACGACCCCAAGGAGGTCGGGCCCGACCGCATCGCCGACGCGGTCGGTGCGTACGACCTGTACGGCGGGCCGACGGTGGTCGTGGACTTCGGGACGGCCAACACCATCGAGGCGGTGTCGGCCAACGGCGAGTACATGGGCGGCGCCATCTTCCCGGGCATCGAGATCAGCCTCGACGCGTTGTTCGGCCGTGCCTCACTCCTGCGGCGAGTGGAGCTGGTCGAACCTCGTCACGTCATCGGCAAGACCACGATGGAGTCGATCCAATCGGGCGTCGTCTACGGATTCGCCGCGCAGGTCGACGGTCTCGTGCGCCGCTTCCAGAAGGAGCTGGGCGACTGTTCTGTCGTCGCCACAGGCGGCTTGGCCGAGCTGATCATGCCGGTCTCCGAGACCATCGATCACCTCGAACCGTGGCTTACGCTGCACGGCTTGCGCATCGTCTGGCAACGCAATCAGTGACGGCGCGCGCCTCGGTGCGCGGGGTCATCGTCGACGACCAAGCGAGGGTTCTCCTCGTTAAGTGGGCGCGCCCATCTGACGGAACGCGGTTCTGGCTCTGCCCGGGTGGCGGCGTTGAGGAAGGTGAGACCGACGAGGAAGCGCTGGCGCGTGAGGTCGCCGAGGAGACGGGCCTGACCGGTGTGGTGGCGGGCCCGCACGTTGCCACCTGGTTCTGGCGCGACGGATATCAGCACCGCTTCTACCTCGTGCGCTGCGCCAATTTCGAGCCACACACCGGCCCGGGTCATCCTGACTACGAGGTGTTCGACGAATACCGGTGGTGGGGCGCTGACGAGCTCGATGAATGTGTCGGACTCGAGCCCGCGCCCCACTCGGGTGCCCTGCTCAAGGACCTGTTGCAGGATCGGATACCACCGACGCCGCTGGAGTGGCGCGAATGAACGGTCACCTGCCGTGCAGCGGCCTCTAGCCTGCCTGGCGTAATGAACATTCCCTACCGGTTCGAGCCCGACGCGACGGCCGCGGCGATCCGCGATGAGTTCGACGCGCTCGAGTCCGGCGCGGAAACGGGCAAAGAAGTCACGGTTGCCGGCCGCCTGATGCTGCACCGGCCCGGCGGGAAGATGGACTTCGGTGTCCTCCAGGACTCGACCGGTCGACTACAGGTGTGGGCCGGCGCCGACTGGACCGAGGGCTACGACGAGTTTTCCAAGCTGTCACTGGGGGACTGGATCGGCGTCACCGGCGAAGTGGTCAAGACGCGGCGCGGGGAGCTCAGCGTGAAGGCGGCGCGCTGGACCCTGCTGGCCGAAACCAAGCGTGGTTTCCCGGACAAGTGGCACGGCGTGACCGACGTCGACACGCGCTATCGCCAGCGCTACGTCGACCTCTGGGTCACCGAGGACGCGCGCCGCGCGTTGCTTGTCCGCAGCAGGGTTATCAGCCTCACGCGGCGGTTCCTCGAAGACCGCGGGTTCATCGAGGTGGAGACGCCGGTGCTGCACGCCATCCCGGGAGGTGCCACGGCCCGGCCATTCGTCACTCATCACAACGCGCTCGACACCGATTTTTATCTGCGCATCGCGTTGGAGCTGCACCTGAAGCGGTTGGTGGTCGGCGGCTTCGAGCGGGTCTTCGAGATCGGCCCCGTGTTCCGCAACGAGGGCATCGATCGCACCCATCAGCCGGTGTACACGATGCTCGAGGCGTACCAGGCCTACGCCGACTACGGCGACATGGCCGCGCTCATCGAGGAACTCGTCGCCCACGTCACCACCGAGGTGTGTGGCACCACCAAGCTGACCTACCAAGGCCAGGCGCTCGACCTCACGCCACCATGGCGCCGAGCCACGATGCTCGACCTCATCGAGGAGCACGCAGGTGTGCGTCTCGACGTGCGTATGCCCCGCGGCGAGTTGGTGGCCATCGCCACCGACCACGGTGTCGAGAACATCGACGACTCATGGGGCCCGGGCAAGCTCATCCTTGAGATCTACGAGAAGACCACCGAACACCGGCTCTGGGGCCCGGTGTTTGTCCTCGATTACCCGCAAGAGGTGTCACCGCTCGCCCGTGTGCACCGGGAGGTGCCCGGTCTCGTCGAACGGTTCGAGCCGATCGTGGCTGGTCGCGAGATCGGCAACGCGTTCAGCGAGCTGACCGACGCCGCCGATCAGCGGGCCCGCTTCGAGGATCAGGCCCGAGCCCGCGCCGGCGGCGATGACGAGGCCATGGGTGTCGACGACGACTACGTGCGAGCCCTGGAGTACGGGTTGCCGCCCACCGGCGGCCTGGGCATCGGCATCGACCGGCTCGTCATGCTGCTCACCGACGCGGCCAACATCCGCGACGTCATCGCCTTCCCGCTGCTGCGGCCCGAAGCGACCTAGCTCACCGCCACTTTCACCGTTTGCGACCCGACGCTCGCATACGGGTTCGGCTGCGCCGCGCACTGGCCGGCCGACTTCGAGCCCTGCAACGACTCAGCGTGGAACTCGGCGGTGTGCTCGCCAGCCGACACGAACGCGTGCTTGTACGTGAAGGTGGCCTCGCCGCGTTGCTTCGGCGGCACGTCCCACGGTCCGTAGTTGGCCGCGCACTCCATCGTGTGCATACAGCCCACGGCGGCGAACGTCGGCTGGTCGTCGTAGGCGTCTCCGCAGCTATTGATCGGTGACGCGTCGGGATCCACCACGCGCACCGTGAACGTGACCTCCTGGCCCGGGTGCGGCTTTTGGGGCGAGTAGGTGATGGTGAAGGCGAGCGGCGCGTTGGGGCCCGGACTCGTGGCCCAGCGGAACTCGCCGCACGACGGGTCGCCGTTGTTGTTGCGACAGCGGTCCGGTGGCGCGGTGCCGGGCGCGGTGGTCGTGGTCGGCGCGCCCGGCACCGGGGTTCCTGTGACGCCGCCGCGCTTGACGGTGGTCGTGGGCTTCGCCGGGCTCCCGGCCGACGTCGCGGTCGTGGTGGTCGTCGTGGCCGGATCACCGGGCTCGGCAACGCCGCCCATGGTGTCCGGCTCGACCGAGGTCGATGTCTCGTTGGGCGCGGTGGCCAGTCTGGTCGGACGTCCGCCGTCGCCCGACCGCAACACCGGTATGCCGATCGCCAGCGAGAGCACCAGGACCCCCGCCGTGATCGGCGCGAACCGCCGGCGCCACCACAACCCATCCGCCCGCGCGTACACGCGGTCGAGCAACTCGTCACGTTCTGAGGGCAAGGGGGACCTCCTCGGTATCGCCGAGGCGTTGCCGCAGCGCGGCCAGGCCTCGACTGGTGTGCGTCTTCACGGAGCCCTCCGAGATGCCGAGCGCGATGGCGACGTCGGCTTCACTGAGGTCACTCAGGTAGTGCAAGGCGATGACTTCACGCTGGCGCCTCGACAGGTGGCGCAGCGCGGCGACGAGGGCCAGTCGCAGTGCGACGGCGTCGTCCTCGGCCGGGAGCGTGCGGGCGGTGAGGCGGAGCGGCCGCCGCCGTGTGGCGTCGATGGCCAGGTTGGCCGCGACGCGCAGTACCCAGCCGTCGAGGTAGGAGGTCTCACGAATCTTCGGCCAGTGGAGGCACGTACGGGCCAGCGCCTCGGCGGCGACATCTTCAGCGGCCGCCTCGTCGCCGAGGATCCGGTCGGCCAGCCGCAGTGCCCGCGGGAAGAGGCGGTCAAAGGCGTCCTCGAACTCCTCGTCCCGTCGCGGGCCGCGCCATATACAACTAAACGATCGCGGACCTTTTCGGGTTGACGTGTGCGGGGTTTATTCGGTGACGGTGATGGTGAACGTGAGGTGGTTCACGCTGGCGTAGGGATTGCAGCGGTCACCCGATGCGAAGGCCACCCGCGGGCTGTAGGTGCCAGGGGAGCTGTACACGTGGCGGTAGGCGAACGTCGCAGCGCCTCGGGCCGTCGCCGGCGGCGTCCACGGGCCGTAGCGGGCGGCCGAGCAGGGCGTATTGCACGACGTGGGGATCGCCGCGCCGTCGCCGAAGGACATGCCGTTCCCGTTGCCGCAGGCGCCTTCCTTGATGGGCGTGGCGTCGGGGTCGGCGACGGTGACATTGAAGATCACCTCTTCGCCGACGCGCGGCACGCTGTTGTCCCACTGGACTTCGATCGTGATCGGCCGGTTGGCGCCTGGCTGTGGGTCCCAGCGGAACGCGCCGCAGGAGGCGCTCGTGCTGTTGCGGCAGTTCGCGGCCGCGACCGTCGTCGGCGTCGGGGTGACCGTGAGCGCCGACGTCGAGGTGGTGGACGCGTCGAAGATCGACGTCGTCGTCTCTACGACGACGGCGACCGTCGTCGTCGACGTTGATGACGTTGATGACGTGGATGAGGTCGCGGAACTCGACGCTGTGTCCGTGTCGTCCCCGCTGTTGGCGATGGCCAGCGCGATCGGGGCCAGCAGAACGAGAACCCCCACGATGACGAACGGCACCACCCACGCGCGACGCGGTGGAGAAGCGCGTTCGCCCTTGCTGGTTTCCATGTCCCTCCCCAGGGGTCTACGCCGGCAATGCGTCTAACACAGCATGCCCAAGACCGGCCAAACCATCTCGGATACCACTCGCCGGCAGCCGTGCCGCGGCCGCCGCGGCCTGATCGGCGTACTGCCGGGCGGTCGCCACCGCCGAATCCACGCCACCACAGCCGCGGGCAATCGCCCGGGCCTTGTCGCGGATCTCGGGGGAGATGGTGCCGCCGAGGAGCGGCAGTAGTTCGGGGCCGCCATCGGGGGTCGCGAGCGCACGTAGGAAGGGCAATGTGTACACGCCCTCTTCGAGGTCGTGACCGGCGGGCTTCCCCAGTTCCTCGTCGGTTCCGATGACATCGAGCACGTCGTCGGCGATCTGGAAGGCGACGCCGAACTTGAGGCCGACGTCGGTGAGGGTGTCGATGTCGGCGCGATCGGCTCCGGTGACGATGCCGCCGATCCGACACGCGGCGGACATCAGCGACGCGGTCTTGGCTGTGATACACGTGAAGTACGCCGCTTCGGAGCGATCGACTGCGAAGAGTGTCCGCAGCTCGCTCACCTGGCCGTCGCACAAGCGTGCGATGGTCGAAGCCAGCAATCCCGCGACTTCGGTGCCCAGGGACGCCGCCATTTCGGACGCGCGCGCCAGCAGGTAGTCGCCGGCCAGGATCGCCACCAGGTTCCCCCAGCGATGGTTCACGCTCTCCACACCTCGCCGGGTGTCGGCTTCGTCCATGACGTCGTCGTGGTACAGGGAGCCGATATGAACGAGCTCTGTCGCCACCCCGCCCCGGATTGCGTCATCCGCCGCGGCTCCGTCGCTGCCTACTGCGGCGGCGGCAACGAGCGTAAGCGCAGGTCGGAGGCGTTTTCCGCCCGCGTCGATGAGGTGACCGGCCACTTCGTTGAGAAAGGGGTCTTCGGCGGTCAGCGCCGCTTTCAGGGCGGCCTCGACCCTTGTCAAATCTTCCGTAAGTGTGGGAAGGCCTAGCGCCTGAATGATGTTGATCACTTGCTAAGGACGTTACGCCAACCGACTGATTCGGTGACAAACGGGGTAACGGCCTGCCACGGGGATGCCGATTAGACACCACCCAGGACTAAGCTGATTCCGTCAGAAGGAGGCACTAGTTGTTCGAAAGGTTCACCGACCGGGCTCGTCGAGTGCTTGTGCTGGCGCAGGAGGAAGCGCGTCTCCTGAACCACAACTTCATCGGCACCGAGCACATCCTCTTGGGCCTCATTCACGAAGGTGAGGGCGTAGCAGCCAAGGCGCTCGAGTCGCTTGGCGTCTCGCTCGAGGCCGTGCGCGAGAAGGTCGAAGAAACGATCGGCCCCGCTGGTTCCTCTCACACCGGTTCGCCGCCCTTCACGCCGCGTGCCAAGAAGGTCCTTGAGTTGTCATTGCGCGAGGCGCTGCAACTCGGCCACAACTACATCGGCACCGAGCACATGCTCCTCGGTCTGGTGCGCGAGGGCGAGGGTGTGGCTGCGCAGGTGCTGATCAGCCTGGGCGCCGACCTTTCCCGCGTGCGCCAGCAGGTCATCCAGTTGCTCTCCGGCCATCTGGGCGCCAAGGACGCGCCGGCCGGTTCCGGCTCCGCGAGTCCCGAGACCCCGTCCGGCTCGCCGGTGCTCGATCAGTTCGGTCGCAACCTCACACAGCAGGCCCGCGAGAAGAAGCTCGACCCGGTCATCGGGCGCGAGCGCGAGATCGAGCGCGTCATGCAGGTCCTCTCTCGGCGCACCAAGAACAACCCCGTTCTCATCGGTGAGCCCGGCGTCGGTAAGACCGCGATCGTCGAAGGCCTGTCGCAGCGGATCGTCGCCAACGACGTTCCGATGACGCTGAAAGGCAAGCAGCTCTACACGCTCGACCTCGGCGCCCTGGTTGCCGGCTCCCGGTATCGCGGCGACTTCGAGGAGCGCCTCAAGAAGGTGCTCAAGGAGATCCGCACGCGCGGCGACATCATCCTGTTCATCGACGAGCTACACACGCTCGTCGGCGCCGGCGCGGCCGAGGGCGCCATCGACGCGGCATCGATCCTCAAGCCGATGCTCGCCCGTGGCGAACTGCAGACCATCGGCGCCACCACGCTCGACGAGTACCGCAAGCACCTCGAGAAGGACGCCGCCCTCGAGCGCCGCTTCCAGCCCATCAAGGTCGAGGAACCCTCGCTCGTTCACACCATCGACATCCTGAAGGGCCTGCGCGACCACTACGAGGCCCACCACAGCGTCACGATCACCGATCAAGCGTTGGTCGCGGCGGCGAACCTGGCCGACCGCTACATCTCCGACCGCTTCCTGCCCGACAAGGCCATCGACCTCATCGACGAAGCCGGCAGCCGCTTGGCCATCCGTCGGATGTCCTCGCCGCCTGATCATGCCGAACTCGACGAGGAGATCGCGCGGCTCAAGCGCGAGAAGGAGCAGGCGATCGAGGCGGGCAAGTACGACGCCGCCCGGCTGCTCTCGGAGCAGGAGAAGGAGAAGAGCGAGCGCAAGACCGCCCTCGAGGCCGAGTGGGCCACGCAGGGCACCGACCTGTTCGATGTTGTCGACGAGGAAGTCATCGCCGAGGTCCTGTCGAACTGGACCGGCATCCCGGTCTACAAGCTCACCGAAGAAGAGACGGCCAAGCTCCTCCGCATGGAGGAAGAGCTGCACAAGCGCTACGTGTCGCAGGAGGACGCGGTCAAGGCCGTCTCCCAGTCGATCCGCCGCACGCGGCAGGCTTGAAGGATCCCAAGCGGCCCAGCGGCTCGTTCATCTTCTTGGGCCCATCGGGTGTCGGGAAGACCGAGCTGGCCAAGACACTCACCGAGTTCCTCTTCGGCGATGAATCCGCGCTGATCCAGCTCGACATGTCGGAGTACATGGAGAAGCACACCGTCTCCCGCCTCGTCGGCTCGCCCCCGGGCTACGTCGGTTACGAGGAGGGCGGCCAGCTCACCGAGGCCGTTCGCCGCAAGCCGTTCTCGGTCGTGCTTTTCGACGAGATCGAGAAGGCGCACCCCGACGTCTTCAACACGCTGCTTCAAATCCTCGAGGACGGGCGCCTCACCGACGCGGAAGGTCGCACGGTCGACTTCAAGAACACCGTGTTGATCATGACGTCGAACCTGGGCACCGCCGATCTTCGCAAGGCATCGATCGGCTTCGCCAAGACGGGCGAGGCGGTCACCTACGAGAAGATGAAAGAGAAGGTCCACGACGCGCTCAAGGCCCACTTCCGGCCTGAGTTCCTCAACCGCATCGACGAGGTCGTGGTGTTCCACGAGCTGTCGAAGGAAGAGGTCATGGAAATCGTCGACCTCCTCACGCGGCGCGTGCGCGAGCAGCTCGAGGGCCAGGGTCTCGGCTTCGAGTTGACCCTCGATGCCAAGCGCAAGCTGGCCGAGGAGGGCTACGACCCCGCCCTGGGTGCCCGTCCGCTGCGTCGGGCGATTCAGCGTCTGGTCGAGCAGCCGTTGTCCGAGCGCATCCTCCAGAAGGAGTTCAGCGCCGGCGAGACGATCATCGTCGACGTCGAGGAGGACGAGATCGTCTTCCGCGCCATCGCCAAGCTCGAGCCCCCGCCCGTCGAACTCGCTGGCTCCGCCTCAGAGTAAGCGGTCGGGCTAGCGTGCCCGGCGTGTACGAGCGGATCCTGGTTGGTACCGACGGGTCGGCTACCGCGGCCATCGCGGTCGACCGGGCCGTCGAGGTAGCGGCGGCCTCTAACTCCAAGCTCACGATCATGAGTGTGGGCAAGGCCGACAAGGCGCAAGCCGTGGTCGACGGCGAGGTGAAGCGTCACGCCTCGGCCGGCGTCGACATCGACACGGTGGTGGCCGGTGGCGATCCCTCCACCGCGCTGGTCGAGCAGGCCGAGAAGGGCAAGTACGACTTGGTCGTGGTGGGCAACAAGGGCATGACCGGTGCCAGCCGCTTCTTCCTCGGCTCGGTCCCCAACAAGGTCAGTCACCACATCCCGACGGCGCTCCTGATCGTCCGTACGACTTAACGCGCGCCTCCAAGTTGCAGAACTGTCACGAACTGCCTCCAAGTTGCGCGTGACGACCGCTTTGTCGCGTTCCAACGCGCCTACGGGGATCTTGGAGGCGTGACGTTACAAATTTGCAACTTGGAGGCGCTCAGGTGGTGAAGCGGCTGGCGCTGGCTGCCGCCGCGCTCGTACTACTCACGGGGTGCAAGTTGTCGATCGTGGTTGGTATCGACGCGCGCGCCGACGGGAGCGGCGTCGTGCGGGCGACGGTGACGTTGGACAAGGAGGCGGCCGACCGGCTCGGTCAGGCCGGGGGCCGGCTCGAGGCTGAGGACCTGCGCCGGGCCGGGTGGACAGTGACCGGTCCTACGCCGATCGGCGGTGGCGGGGCCACGCTCATCGCGTCGAAGGGTTTCGGCACGCCGGCCGAGTTGGGCGCGGTGATCGACGAGGTGGCCGGACCCCGTCGCCCGCTGCGGGACTTCAAGCTCGAGCGCGATCGCTCGTTCGCCCGCACCGAGACGCGCTTCTCCGGCGTGGTCGATCTCAGCGGTGGCGTCGATGCATTCGGCGACGACCGCCTCCGCGAACAGACCGGGGCGGACATCGGGTTGGATCTCGAGGAGCTCGAGCGCCAGGCCGGCGTGGCGCTAAACCGATTCTTCTCGGTGCAGGTCGCCGTGCGGCTCCCCGGATCGGTCGACGCCAACGCGCCCACTGTGGCTGGTAACGGCGCTGTATGGCGGCCGCAGCTCGGCGAGCGGGCGGCGCTGGCGGCGTCGGGGTCGCAGCTCGACACGCGCCGGATCGGCCTGCTCGGAATTGCCGCGCTCAGCGGCATCGCGCTGGTCGTCGTCGTGGTCCGGCGCATCCGCACCGCTGACACACCTCGAACGTACGATCGATCCGATGCCCAAGGTACGGATCCGCCACCGCTGTACTGAATGCAGCGCCGTTGCGCCTCGCTGGACCGGTCGGTGCGGCGACTGCGGCGCCTGGAATTCGATCGTGGAGGACACGCTGGCGTCCGACACGGTGCCCGGCGGCGTGCGGGTGGTGCCGCTCATGCGCCCGGCGACGACCGCCGCGGCTCCGAGCGCCTGTTCCACCGGCCTGCCCGAGTTCGACCGTGTGTTGGGGGGCGGTCTGGTGCCGGGGTCGGTCACGTTGCTCGGCGGCGAACCCGGTATTGGCAAGTCGACGTTGCTGCTTCAGACGCTGGCCGCCATTGCCCAGCGCGACCGGCCCGTGCTGCTCGTCACCGCCGAGGAGTCGGCTGAACAGGTCCGGCTGCGCGCCGAACGGCTGGGCACCACACCGCCCTCGCTCTGGCTAGCCAACGAAACCGAGCTGGCTCGCGTGCTGGCCGCGGCGAGTGAAGTACTTCCCGACGTGCTCGTCGTCGATTCGATCCAAACGATCCACGACGCCACGCTCGGGTCGTCGCCGGGCTCGGTCGCCCAGGTCCAGGCCTGCGCCCAGGGGTTGGTCGAGTGGGCCAAGGAGCGCGACGTGGCCGTGGTGCTGGTGGGGCACGTCACCAAGGACGGCTCGCTGGCGGGGCCGCGGGCGCTCGAACACCTCGTCGACACAGTTCTCTCGTTCGAGGGCGAGCGGCACCACGCGCTGCGGCTGCTGAGGGCGCTCAAGCACCGCTTCGGCCCCACCGGCGAGTTGGGGCTCTTCGAGATGGGCGAACTCGGCCTTACCGGCGTGCCCGATCCGAGCGGGCTGTTCCTCGGCGACCGCCAGGCCGAAGCCGCGGGGTCGGTCGTGGTGCCGGCCATGGAAGGCCGGCGGCCGCTGCTCGTCGAACTGCAGGCGCTGGTCGTGCCCACCAAGCTGCCCCAGCCCCGGCGTTCGGCCCAGGGGCTCGACGCCGGCCGTCTCTCGTTGCTGGTCGCCGTCCTCGAGCGCCGGGCGGGCGTGGTTGTCGCGGGCTCCGACGTCTACGCCTCCGCGGTCGGTGGCGTTCGCATCGTCGAACCCGCCGCCGATCTCGCGCTCACTCTCGCGTTGGCGTCGAGCGTCACCGACGTCGTCATCCCCGCCGACGTCGTCGCCTGTGGCGAGATCGGGCTGGCCGGCGAGGTTCGCCAGGTAGCGCATCTGTCGCGCCGGCTCGCGGAAGCGGCCCGGCTGGGATTCCGGCGGGCGCTGGTACCGGCGTCGGCGCCGGACGGCCCTGCCGGCCTTCAACTGTTGCGCGTAGCCACCGTTGCCGAAGCCTTGGCCGCGGTGGGAATCAGCGCCTCTTCCCGCCCGTCTTCTTGAGCGCGGCCGCTACCCGGATCTCGACCTCATCGGCGACCTGGGTCACCATTTCCTCTATCGCCGCCGCGTCAACCTTGCCTACCGGGTTCTTGGTGGGCAGGCGTCGCCGCCACGCCTTCAACTCGGCCGCCAACTCCTGGCCGAACGCGGCGCGCTCGTCGCCGTTCGCCGCCACCATTGCCTCGATGTCCTTGCGAAGTGCGGTCACGCGGCGATCGACCGCGCCAATGGTCTGATCGCGCGTCTTCTGGAGGGTGTCGTTCAGCGCTTTGACGACACCGACGAGCTCTTTGGTGACGAGGTCGAGCCGGGCCTCGAGATCATGAAGTGCGGCTTCGGCCGCAGCGCCCTCCTTGATGGTCGCCTCGAGCGAGGCCAGCCGCGTCACGAGTTCGGCGTCGTCCGTCTCCTCGTCGTGCCGTTCCGGTGTGTCGCGCGCCAGAGGGTCGACGGGCCATTCGAGGCGCACAGAGAGGTCGTCGCTCGCTTCTTCGGCCGTCGTCATGAGGCGTCCAGACTACGTCACGCCGCGTGGTGCTCACCGGTCGAGGGGTTCGTGTCGCGGGTGCTGACGGCTACGATGTCGGTGTGCTCGCCCGGCGCAGCGCGGCCATGATCGATGCGCTGGCGCAAGTGGCTCCCGGCGGGCCATTGCGCGAGGGTCTCGATCGCATTCTGCAGGCGAATATGGGCGCGCTCATCGTCATCGGCGACGGTCCCGAAGTGCTGGCGATCTGTTCGGGCGGGTTCTTGCTCGACGCCGAGTTCAGCCCGCAGCGGCTGTCGGAGCTGGCAAAGATGGACGGCGCCATCGTTCTCGCTTCTGACGCCAGCCGCATCGCTCGGGCCAACGTGCATCTCGTCCCCAACCCCAACGTGCCGACGTCGGAAACCGGCACGCGTCACCGCACCGCTGAACGGGTCGCCCGCTCGATAAACGTGCCGGTGATCTCAGTGTCCGAGGACCTGGGTCTCGTTGCGGTCTACCGGAACGAGATGAAGCATCCCCTCGAGGCGATCCCGCGGCTCCTGAACCGGGCCAACCAGGCGCTGCAAACGCTGGAGAGGTACAAGACGCGCCTCGATGGCGTCAGCGGCAACCTCTCCGCGCTCGAGGTCGAGGACCTGGTCACGGTGCGCGATGTCGTAAGTGTCCTGCAACGGGCGGAGATGGTCCGCCGAATCGCCGAGGAGGTCGACGGGTACATCGTGGAGCTGGGCTCCGACGGGCGCTTGGTGCTACTCCAGCTCGAGGAGCTGATGGGTGGCGTCGAGGATGATCGCCGGCTGGTGCTCAAGGACTACCTGCAGGTCCGCTCCGGGTGGGACCTCGACGCGGCGATGCACGCGCTCGGCGAACTTTCCACCGATGAGCTGATCGACCTCAAGATCGTGAGCGACGTCCTCAAGCTCCCCCATGACGCCATCGAGCTCGACGCCAGTGTGCAACCGCGCGGGTACCGGTTGCTGTCGAAGATCCCGCGCCTACCGGACTCGGTCACCGATCATCTGATCCAGCGGTTCGGCAACTTGCAGAAGCTGTTGCGCGCGACGATCGATGAGCTCGACGACGTCGAAGGCATCGGTGGTGTGCGGGCACGGGCGATCAAGGAAGGCTTGTCTCGACTCGCTGAGACGTCGATCCTGGACAGATACTCGTGAGAGCAACGCTGCCGAGCGGCACCGAGATCGAAGTGGCGATGCCCGACGTGCCGACGCGCGGTGTGGTGCTGGTTCCCGACATCATGGGGATGCGTCCGTTGTTCGACGAGCACGTGGCGCGGCTGGCCAATGAGTACAACTGGGCGGTTGCCGCCATCGAGCCCTATCCGGGTCGGGAAGACCTGCCGCTCGACCAGCGGTTGTCGGGAACCATCGATGTCGATCGCACCTTGAACGACGCACTGGCCGCCGCTGACTACCTGGGTCAGGAGCGCACCGCGGTGCTGGGGTTCTGTCAGGGCGGGATGACCGCGTTTCGGGCCGCGGGCACGGGTCGTTTCGACATGGCGGTCGCCTTCTACGGGATGATCCGCCCTCCGGAGCAGTGGTCGGCGCCGGGCAACGATCCACTCGACGCCCTGAAGAAGGTGGGCGCAGCGCGCACGCTGGCGATCGTCGCCGGCAAGGACCGGTGGGCGCCCCCGGTCGAGGTCGACGAGCTGCGCGAGTTCCCGAACGTCGAGATCATCCTGTATCCGGAGGCCGATCACGGTTTCGTGCACGACGCCACGCGGGATACCCACCGCGCTGACGACGCCGCCGACGCGTGGCGACGCGTGGCGGAATTTTTGGCTTAGGTCGCGCGCCGCGACAGCTGCACGCGGTCGGTAATGCGGTAGCGGCGGTCGACCTGTTCGAGCCACCCGAGCCGTACAAACGACGCGATTGCCTTGTTCACCCGCTCGCGAGAGGCGCCGACCATCGAGGCCAGCTCCTCCTGGGTAACGGGAAGCGTGAACGTGTCGGCGTCGCCGGCCATCTCGAGCAGTCGCTTGGCCGTGCGCCCGGTCACATCCAGGAACATCGAGTCGGCCAGCGCACTGTCGGTGGAACGGAGCCGGTCGACGAGAAGCGTCACGACGCCCCACAACAGATGCGGCCGCTCCTCGAAGACCGCCCGCAAGGAGGCGAATGGCACGGCGACGAGTTCGGACGGTTCGAGCGCACGCGCGTCGGCCGACCGGCCTTTCGAATCGAACAGGCTCATCTCGCCGATCAGGTCGCCCTCCTCCATCAGCGCAACCACCGACTCACGTCCGTCGGCCGACCGCTTGGCGATGGCGATCCGGCCCGAACGCACCACGTACAGCTCGGCGGCGTCATCGCCCTCGCTAAACACGAGGTCGTTGCGTTGCAGCGTCACGCTGCGAGCGTCGCCCGCGACCCGTTGCACCACATCGGGGTCGAGGGCTCGGAAGAGCTCGGCCCGAGCGAGCAAGACGGCGGGGTCCATGTGGGCGGCAATTTAGCCCTGAGTTGGCGAGGGACTTGATTTGCCCGTACCCTGAATGGCACCGCCTCCTCTCTCTCCCTGGGAGTTCTATGTCTTCGTTCGACGTCGGCGACAAGGTCGTCTACCCGCATCACGGCGCGGCTGTGATCGAGCGCCGGGAAAAGAAAGAGGCTTTCGGTGAGAACCGCGAGTACCTCGTCCTGCGCGTGGCGTACGGCGACCTGACACTGATGGTGCCGGCTGACAACACCGAAGAGGTGGGCCTGCGCGAGGTCATAAACGACGAAGAGGTCGAGGAGGTGTTCGCGGTCCTTCGTAAGAAGGAAGCGCGGATGCCCACGAACTGGTCGCGCCGTTACAAGAACCACGTGGAGAAGCTGAAGTCGGGCGACATCTACCAGGTCGCCGAGGTTGTACGGAACCTCTCGATCCGTGACAAGGACAAGGGCCTGTCGGCGGGCGAGAAGCGCATGCTCACGCGCGCCCGTCAGATCCTCGTCTCCGAGCTGACGTTCGCGATCGGCGTCAGCGAGGAAGAGGCCGAGCAGCGCCTCAACGACGCGCTGCCGTAACCGCCGTGTCATCGTGGGCCATCGTGGTGGCGGCCGGGTCCGGCAGCCGCTTCGGTAAGCCCAAGCAGTTCGAGCTTCTCGGCGGTCGCTCGATCCTCGACTGGTCGACCGCCGCGGCCGCGGCCGCGTGCGACGAGGTCGTCACCGTGCTGCCGCCAGGTCAGGGTGGCGTTACCGGGGGCGATACGCGGAGCGCGTCGGTGCGCGCCGGCCTCGCCGCAGTGCCCGAGGACGCCGACGTGATCGTCGTGCACGACGCGGCGCGCCCGCTGGCGAGCGCGGCGCTGTTCGCGGCGGTGATCGCCGCGGTAGAGGCCGGGGCTGACGGCGCGATTCCCGGATTGGCGGTGAGTGACACGATCAAGCGGGTCGACGGCGAGCGCGTCGTGGAGACCGTCGACCGCGCCCAGCTGGTCGCGGTGCAGACGCCGCAGGCTTTTCGGGCCGAAATGCTGCGCAAGGCGCATGCGTCAGGTGCGGAGGCGACCGACGACGCCGCGCTGGTCGAGGCGCTCGGTGGACGCGTGGCGGTGGTCCCCGGCGAGCCGGCCAACATCAAGGTGACCACGCCCGATGACCTACGTATCGCCGAGGCATTGAGACCGTGAGGGCGCCGGAGGCGGAGCCGGAAGGCAACCGGGGGATACTGAGGCTCGGTCAGGGCATCGACGTCCACCCGTTCAGCGACGACCCCACCCGACCGCTCGTCCTCGGCGGGATACAGATCGCCGCGTCGGGCGGGTTGGCCGGCCACAGCGACGCCGACGCGGTGGCCCATGCGCTGGCCGACGCCGTGCTCGGGGCGGCGGGGCTCGGCGATATGGGCGACCGCTTCCCCGATGACGACCCGAGGTGGGCCGGAGCGGACAGCATCGAACTACTACGCGAGGTGGTCGCCGCCGCGGCGGCGGCGGGATGGCGTCCGGTCAACGGCGACTGCACCGTCGTGCTCGAGGCGCCGAAGTTGGCACCGCACCGCGCCGCCATGAGCACGCGTCTGAGCGATGCAATGGGCGCACCGGTCAACGTCAAGGCCACCCGGCCGGAGGCGCTCGGCGCGCTGGGGCGGGGCGAAGGCGTGCTGTGCGTCGCCGTGGTGCTGCTGGAAGCGATGTGACGCGTCAACTGGGGGGCGAGCAGGTAGAGGGCCGCCAGGCCGTCCGCGAGCTCCTACGGGCGGGTAAGCGGCGCGTGCAGGAGGTCTGGCTGGCCGAGGGAACCGACGACGCGGCCATCCTCGCCGAGATCAACGACCTGGCCGCCGAAGCGCGGGTGCCGGTGCGGACGGTTCCGCGAGCGCGTCTCGCTGCGTCGGCCCAGTCGGAGGCACCGCAGGGCGTCCTCGCCCGGGCGGCACCGCTCAGCGAGGTCGACCTCAAAACGCTGTGCACGGGCACGCCCTTTCTGGTCGCCGTCGACGGCGTCACCGACCCCGGCAATCTCGGGGCGATCCTGCGGAGCGCGGAGATCGCCGGTGCGACCGGCGTCGTGCTGCCGCGGCACCGGGCAGTTCACATCACTCCCACGGTGGCCAAAGCAGCGGCTGGGGCGGTCGAATACCTACCGATCGCGGTAGTCCCCGGCATGGCGGCCGCGCTCGCCGAGCTGTCGGAGCGGGCCGTGTGGCTGGTGGGGCTCGATTCGGACGGTTCGACACCAATCGACGAGCTCACTGTCGCTGACCAGGCCCTGGCGATCGTCCTTGGCGCCGAGGGCACGGGGCTGGGACGGCTGGTGCGCCAGCGCTGCGATGTGCTGGCGTCGATCCCGCAGCGGGGCCAAATCGGCTCGCTGAGCGTGGCCGCGGCCGCCGCGGTGGCCTGCTTCTCGGTGGCCCGCCAGAGGGCCGCTTCGGGGCCCTAGTTGCCCTTCCGGCCCGAATTTGGAAAAACTTTGTCCTAATCGGGTACGTTCGCGAAGTTGACGGCGGCGTCAACGTCACGTTCACCGTTGACACCCCCCATAGAGGCTAGGTACAAGTAACTAGCCCGACGCCCCACTCCCTCCCCCCAGGAGCTTGATTGGCCGACACTGATGTAGCCAGCGACACCTCCGACGAGGACCTGGCCGGGCGATTCCAGGGGGGCGACAGCGAGGCACTTGATGCCCTCCTCCGTCGATACCGGCGCTTCACCAAGTCCAAGGCTCGGGGGTACTTCCTCATCGGCGGCGATGCCGATGACATCGAGCAGGAGGCGATGATCGGCCTCTTCAAGGCGGCACGCGACTTCCGCTCCGACCGCCAGTCCTCGTTCCGGGCCTTCGCCGAGCTGTGCGTGACCCGCCAGATCATCACCGCCATCAAGGGCGCCACGCGCCAGAAGCACCAAGCCCTCAACCGCTACGTGTCCATCTCCTCGGTGGGCACCGCCGCCGACCATGAGGGTGACCGGGCCATGGAGGAACTGCTTGGCGATCGCAAGGAGATCGACCCGGCCGACCAGGTGGCCAACCACGAGCGTTTCGACACGATGCGGGAGTCGATGACCCGGATGCTGTCGAGCCTCGAGGTCGACGTGCTCCGCCTCTACGTCGAGGGCAAGTCGTACCACGAGATCGGCGTGCACCTGAACCGGCACGTCAAATCGATCGACAACGCGCTGCAGCGGATCAAGCACAAGCTCGACATCCACCTCCGCGAGCGCACCACCGTCGACGCCCTGGTCTGACTCCGTAAACTCGGTGCGTTCGCCGGGTTAGCTCAGTCGGTAGAGCACTTCTCTTGTAAAGAAGATGTCGTCGGTTCGATTCCGACACCCGGCTCGAGACCATGTGTCGGTGCTTTTCGCGCTTTCCGTAGACAAAAGCACCGACACGTCGTGGTGGTCAGGAGGGGCGGGCTGTGGACGGTGCTTGATTCTGGGGGTGGGTGTTGGCAGGCTGCCGCGAATGGCCCTGTCTGACTTGGAGCGGGCAATCCTGGATTTCGAGCGTGATTGGGTGCTCGAGACCGGCGCCAAGGACGCGGCCATCCGGGAGCGGTTCGCGTTGTCGCCCAGCGCGTTCTACAAGCTTCGCCGGGGCCTGATGGACTCGGAGGAGGCGCTCGCCTACGAGCCGTTGGTGGTTCGCCGGCTCCGCCGCGACGGCGAGCAGCGCCGCCGGGTCAAGTTCGAGGGCCGCACGGCCGGACAGCCGCCGCGGTGACACCGACGCCATGATGCGGCGAGGGCGCCAAGCCGCCGACGACGGGTCGTTTGCTCGCTCGGTGGGCGTGCACACGGCGCGGGGCGCGCTGCTGATCGGGGTGGCGGTCGTGCTGGGTGTCGTCCTCCTCCAGTCCGTCGATTCGGGACCGTCGCCGTCGACCGACGTCCAAGCGTCGGACTCCACCGTGGCGCCCACCACCGCACCGGCGGCGGTCACAACCACCACCCGCCCGGCGTCGGCGGTCAAGGTCCTTGTGGCCAACGGCACCACCACCACGGGCGTTGCCCTCGCGGCGCAAAAGGTTCTGGCGCAGGTCGGCTACAACGCGCTGGCGCCGGCCGACGCCACCGCGGCGGCCAAAGCAGCCAAGCGCAACACGACCGTCTATTTCGCCGCGGGCTATGACAGCGACGCCCGCAAGATCGCCGCGCTCCTCGGTCTGACGCCGGCGCCGCCGGTGGCGCCGATGCCGACAACCGGTCTGCCGGTGAGCGATCTCAAGGCGGCCAACGTGCTTGTCCTTGTCGGCCCCGACTACGCGGCCACTCGCACCGGGGCGACAACCCCCGGCGCCACCACCACAACGACCCGCCGGCTTTAGCGCTCCCGCGCGGTGGTCGATTGCACCTCGACGGTCAGCCGACCGGTGAGCGGTGCACCGGCCGAGCCCGGCGGCGGAGTGATCGTGACGCGGTAGCGGGCCTGCGTCACCGACCGGGCCGACTCGACCGCCCCATCGGCCAGCGCCCGCACCGTCCGCACGACGGTGGTCTGCGTGCCGTCGAGTTCGATGGTTGCCTCGCCGGAGACGCTCGTGCGCCGGACGGGAAGCTCGTAGCGGCTCTCCAGCGTGGCCACGTTGCGGCCCCGGATGACACCGAGTTCGATCAGCCGCCCTTCGCCCCGAAGCCGGCTGCCCGTGCCGCCAATGATGTCGGCGGCCGAGTCGATGGCCCAGCGGTCGCCGGGCGCGAGGGGTCGCAGCGGCGGCGCGCCGGCCGCGCCGGGGAGGATCTCCGACAACCCCAGCCGCCCGAGCGCCTCGGCCGGCACGCCTTCGATGCTCTGGATCCGGCTGAGCTCCGCGCCGCGATCGAAGCGGGCGGTGAACGTGCGCCGGCCCACGTCGGGGATGTCGAGCCGCACCTCGAGCTCGGTGTCGCGCCGGCCGACGCTGACCACCCGGTGCTCGGCGTGCAGTACGAACTCCTCGTCCGGCGGCCGTCGCGGCGCCGCATCGGCCAGCGTCGAGCGGGTGCTCGTCTTCACCCGCACCGCGTAGCGATACACCGCGCCAGCCTGCGGCCGGAAGGAGATCCGAACGGTGTCGGCCCGGCAGCCGGTGAGCACTATCCCGGCCGCGGCGAGGAGAAGGACGGCCCGACGCATGGGGGCGGAGGCTACTTTCGCCCACCGTGACGGCCTGGGCGGACCTCAAGCGTGATCCGGCCACCACCGGCGTGTTCCTGGACTACGACGGCACGCTTTCGACGATCGTGCTCGATCCCGACCTGGCCCGCCCGCTCGATGGCGCGGTCGAGGTCCTGCGAGCGGTGGCCGAGCGCTACACGTCGGTGGCCGTTGTCTCGGGCCGGCCCGTGCGCTTCCTGATCGAGCACCTGCGCCTGGCCGGTCAGCCGATCACCGCCTATGGCCTCTACGGCCTCGAGTCGGCGGTGGGCGACGTCGTCGCCGAGCACCCTGAGGCCGCTCAGTGGCGCGACGCCGTCTCAGCTGCTGCAGACGCGGCCGAATTCGACGCGCCCGAAGGCGTGGGCGTGGAGCGCAAAGGATTGAGCGTCACGCTGCATGTCCGTCCCGCTCCCGAGCACGACGAGTGGGCGCGTCACTTCGCCGAGGCCGAGGCAGCTCGTCGGGGTCTCGGCCTCTACGTCGCCCGGATGTCCTACGAACTGCGGCCTCCGCTGGCCATCGACAAGGGGACGGTCGTCGGCCAGCTCGTCGACGGCCTCCACACGGCGTGCTTCATAGGTGACGACCGCGGGGACCTCTTCGCGTTCGACGCACTCGACCGTTTCACGGCCGACGGTGGCACCGCACTGAAGGTCGCGGTGCGCTCCACCGAGGCGCCGGCGGAGTTGATCGAGCGGGCCGACGAGATCCTCGACGGCCCGCCGGCTGTCGTGGCCAGGCTCCGAGACCTCGCGCGCGCTGAACGGGGAACTCAGCGCTGGCGGGCGGCGCGCAGCTGGTCGTCGAGCCAGTCGTCAGGGCTGCGGCTGACCGCGGCGGCGCGCAAGATCGCCGCCCGGCGGGCGCGTTCACTGTGATCCATCGCCAGCGCCTCGGCGAGCACGTCGGCGGTCCCGGCGACGTCGAATGGGTTGACGTCGAGAGCGCCGCCCTCGAGCTCCTCCCACACACCGGCCTCGCGTGACAGGGCCAGCACGCCATCACACTCGTTCAGCACCGAACCTTCCTTGGCGACGAGGTTGAGTCCGTCGCGCACCGGATTCACGAGCAGCACGTCGTAGCGGCGCAACGCCGCGCACGAGCGCGGGAAGTAGTCATCGGTGTCGAGGATGATCGGTGTCCAACTCGGCGTGGCCCACGTCTGGTTGATGCGGAGCGCCAGCGCCTCGACCTCGACGCGGTACGCGAGGTACTCGGGCAGCGCCTCTCGCGACGGGTAGATGAACGCGCCGAACACGACGCGCTCGCGCCACTCCGGCCGCGTGTGCAGCAGGTCGTCGAAGGCGAGGAAGCCGCGCAGCAGGTTCTTGGAGAGCTCGATGCGGTCGACCCGCGCGATGAAGCGGCGGTCGCCTATCTGGTCGTTGAGTGTCGCCAACTCGCGCGCGCACTCATCGCTGGCCGCCACCTTGGCGATGTCGTCGTGATCGGTGGCGGCCGGCGCCACGAACGTGGGCGGTGCGGCGCCGAGCATCTCGGTGGCGCAGCGCACGAACTCATCGGCCCACCGCTGCGCGTGGAAGCCGCAGGCGCCGAAGCCGGCCAAGCCCGACATCAGCTCGTTGGCGACGTCGGCCGGTAAGACGCGCAGCCCGCTTGGCGAACAGAACGGGGTGTGGTTGAAGTGCGCGGTGCGGAGGTCGGGGCGCACCGAGGCCAATCGCGAGCCCATCAGCGCGAGGTGGTAATCGTGGACGAGAACGGTCGCGTCGGCGTCGGCCTCCTCGCAGACCGCATCGGCGAACGCTTCGTTCACGCTGCGGTACGCGGCCCACGCTTCTCGCCAGCGCCGATCGATCCGCGGCCGGCGGGGGAGGTCGAACAGCGCGTGGTGCATGAACCACAACGTCGCGTTGGCGACCGTGTCGTAGTACATGCGGTATTCGGCGGCGTCGACGACGAGCGCGCGCCAGCGGAATCCTTCAAACTCCGTCAAGCCTTCCCGTGCGGCCTCGCGATCGTCATCTGAGATGGCGGCCGATACCCACACCGCGTCGCGTCCCTCTACGGCAGGACCCAGTGTCGATACCAACCCGCCCGCGCCGCGCCCGGGCTGAAGCGTGCCGTTGTCGTCCCGTGAAAATGCCAGCGGCCCGCGGTTCGAGACCACAACCAGCGGTGCCATGTAAGCAAACTAACCAAGGTGCCCCGGCTGATCGCTGCTCCCGACAAGTTTCGTGGGACGGCGACCGCAGCCGAGGTCGCTGCCGCGATCGGCCGGGCCGCTCGCTCGCAGGGGTGGCACTGCGACGAGCTGCCGGTGGCCGACGGCGGTGAAGGCACGCTCGCGGTGCTTGGCGGCGGCAACCGCACGACGAGGGTGACCGGACCGCTCGGCTCACCAGTCGATGCCGCCTGGCGCCTCGACGGCGGAACGGCGATCATCGAGATGGCCGAGGCGTCTGGCCTAACGCTGGCCGGTGGGCCCGAGAGCAACGACGCGCTCGACGCCAGCACCTACGGCACCGGTGAACTGGTGCTGGCCGCCCTGGAAGGAGGGGCGCGGCGCATCATCGTGGCGGTCGGCGGTTCGGCGACGACCGACGGCGGCCTCGGCGCGCTGCGAGCGATCGGTTCAAAGGCGCGGCTACGCGGGATCGATCTCGTGGTGGCGTGCGATGTCAGTACGACGTTCGTCGCCGCCGCGACGGACTTCGCCGCGCAGAAGGGGGCGAGCGCCAAGCAGGTCACGTTGCTCGAGCGCCGACTGGCGCGCCTCGCTGAGTCCTATCTCGCCGACCACGGAGTCGACGTGCGCGACCTCGCAGGATCGGGCGCGGCCGGTGGCCTCGCCGGCGGTCTGGCCGCCGTCGGCGCGCAGCTGGTCGTGGGTTTCGACGTCGTGGCCGAGCACCTCGGGCTCGAGGACGTGATCGAAGGCGCCGATCTCGTCGTAACCGGTGAAGGGTTCCTCGACTCGCAGTCGTTTCGCGGCAAAGCGGTCGGCGGCGTAGTTGGTCTGGCGAGCGAGGCGGGCATCGCCGCGCTCGTCGTGGTGGGCGAAGCCGATCCAGGGACGTCGACACCGGAGGGAGTGCCAGTCCTATCGCTCGTCGATGCCGTCGGACGCGAGCGGGCGATCCGCGAGACCGCGGCGGTTGTCGAAGAGGTTGTGCGCGGCTATCTAGCGTGAGCGCGGTCGAGGACCGCCTGCATGACCGCCTCGGCCTGCGGCGCCAGCTCGGCGAGCGGCCGGTTGCGGTGCACGCGAACGCCGAGGTCGACCTCGGCCACGCCGTCGGTGCCGACCGCGGCGACCGCGTCGAGCAGCAGCGCAAGGTCGACGGCGTAGCCCTCGGCGAACGTGAGTCGCTGGAGAAGCTCACGCCGTGCCGCAACCTCGCCGGCGAGGGGCTGGCGAAATCGCGGCAGGTCGGGGAATAGCAACGCCAGAAGCGGCTTGGCCACCAGCTCGGTGACGCGGCCGCCACCCGCGGGACCGTCGGCGGTGGGCCGGGCGTAGCAGCCCTTGA
Organism: uncultured Actinomycetes bacterium; assembly: GCA_963742585.1. Classification (GTDB taxonomy): domain Bacteria; phylum Actinomycetota; class Acidimicrobiia; order Acidimicrobiales; family JACDEA01; genus JACDEA01. The sequence continues at coordinate 134,687 of CAVUMI010000006.1, read as the reverse complement.
CCAGCGCGACGCCGTCATGAGAGAGGAGCGGTCCGACCAAACCGGTGACGAAGTGCTGTTCGAAGTTGCGCACGTCGGCGTCGAGGTAGACGACGAGGTCACCGGTCGTGTCTTCCAGACCGCGGCGCATGGCCGCACCCTTCCCGGCCGGCGCAATGCTGACGACCCGCGCGCCGGCCCGGGCAGCGACGGCGACGGTATCGTCGGTCGAGCCGTCGTCGACCACCACGATCTCATCGACCAGTTCGTCCGGTATGGCAGCGACGACGTCGCCCACCGTCGCCGCCTCGTCCCGCGCCGGCAGACACACCGAGATGCGGACGTCGCCCGAGCGCTTGCGCGCGACCAGTTCCGGGAGCCGGAACTCGGAGGAGGCAAATGCGCGCATGCGTGTAGTCTGTCAGCGCAGGCATGTTCATCAAGAGCGGTTGAGGGATCGGGCCCGTCGACACCGCGACAACCAGCTGCAAACGCAGCCAGGTGCCAAAGCCCGAAACGATGAGGAGGACAGGTGTCATTCGTTGAAGGGCTCCGCTGTCGGGAATGTGCGCGGACGTATCCGGCCGAGGCGCTGCACGTGTGTGACTTCTGTTTCGGCCCGCTCGAGGTCGTGTACGACTACGACCGCATCGCCGCCGAGGTGACGCGCGAGAGCATCGCCCAGGGGCCGCTGACCATCTGGCGGTACGCCCCGTTGCTCCCGGCCAATGCCGGTTCGCCCGTCGACCTGGGCGCCGGGTTCACGCCACTGGTCCGAGCCGAGCGGCTCGCCGCCGAGCTCGGTCTCGGCGAGGTCTGGATCAAGAACGACACGGTGAATCCCACCGGGTCGTTCAAGGACCGCGTCGTGTCGGTCGCGCTGACGAAGGCTCGAGAACTCGGGTTCAAGGTCGCCGCGTGCGCGTCCACCGGCAACCTCGCCAACGCAGTGGCGGCCCACGCCGCCCACGCCGGCATGAAGTCCTACGTGTTCATTCCGCATGACCTCGAGGCGGGCAAGGTCGTCATGACCGCCGTCTACGGCGGCAACGTGATCGCGGTCGACGGCAACTACGACGACGTCAACCGGCTGTGCGCCGAGCTGGCGGGCGAGCAGCCCACGTGGGCGTTCGTCAACGTCAACGTGCGCACCTACTACTCCGAGGGCTCGAAGACGTTGGCCTTCGAAGTGGCCGAGCAGCTCGGTTGGGAGGCGCCCGACCACGTAGTGGTCCCGATCGCCTCCGGCAGCCAACTCACCAAGGTGCACAAGGGCTTTCAGGAGCTGCACAAGGTCGGCCTCCTGCCCGACGAGGCTTCGGTGCGCATCTCCGGCGCGCAGGCGCTCGGATGCTCGCCGGTCGCCACCGCGTTCAAGGAAGGCACCGACATCGTGCGTCCGGTCAAGCCGAACACGATCGCCAAGTCGCTGGCCATCGGGAATCCGGCCGACGGTCCGTACGCGGTGGAGGCGGCGCGCCAGACCGGTGGCGTCATCGAAGCGGTCACCGACGACGAGGTGGTTGCCGCGATCAAGCTGCTGGCGCGTACGGAGGGGATCTTCGCCGAGACGGCTGGCGGCGTCACCATCGCCACGCTGGCCAAGTTGGCCGCGGCCGGTGTCGTCCGGCGCGACGAGCGGGTCGTCGCCATGGTCACCGGGCATGGCCTGAAGACGATCGAGGCCGTGGCGGCGACCTCGAAGCCGACGGCGACGATCGCTCCTACGCTGGACGCGTTCGCTGCAGTGCTGGCCGACCTCGAGGAGAACTAGATGGCCGTCAACGTCCGCATACCGACGCAGCTGCGGACGCTGACGGGCGGCACCGGCGAGGTCTCGGTCGACGGTTCCACCGTCGGCGAAGTGCTCAAGGCGCTCGACGCGGCCCACGCCGGCTTTGCCGAACGGCTCTTCGCCGACGACGGGAGCCTGCGGCGCTTCGTAAACGTGTTCGTCGCCGACGAGGACGTGCGCTTCCTGCAAGGTCTGGACACGCCGGTAACCGACGGCCAGACCGTCTCCATCGTCCCTGCCGTAGCCGGCGGGTGAGCGGCCCGCTGGAGGGCCAGGCCGCACTCATCACAGGAGGCGGCACCGGCATCGGCCTCGCCTGCGCTACCGCGCTGCATGCTGACGGCGCGCACGTCACGCTGGCCGGTCGTCGCGAGGATGTGGTCAAGGCGGCGGCGGCCGAGCTGGGCGATCGGGCGTCCTACGTGCAGTGCGATGTCGCGTCGGAGGACGACGTCGTGCGCGCCGTGGAAGTTGCATCGAGCGCACTCGGCGCGCTGCACCTCGCAGTGCTGGCCGCGGGGACCGGCGCCGGAGGCCCGATCACCATGGTCCCGCTCGAGATGTGGCGTCAATGCATGGGGACCAACCTCGACGGTGCCTTCCTCTGCATCAAGCACGCCGGCAGCGCCATGGTCGCCGCCGGTGGCGGATCGATCGTCGCTCTATCGTCGATCGCCGCGCCCCTGACGCACCGCATGATGACGCCGTACTGCGTGAGCAAGGCGGCGTTGGAGGCCTTGGTTAAGGGTGCAGCCGACGAACTCGGTGCATCCAACGTGCGGGTGAACGCGGTCAGGCCCGGACTCGTTCCGACCGACCTGGCCACGCCGCTGGCGGCCAACGAGGGCATCGTGGCCGACTACATCGAGCAGATGCCGCTGGGTCGCCTCGGCACGGTCGAGGACATCGCGGCGGGCGTCCGCTACCTGCTCGGGCCCGAGTCGTCCTGGGTTACCGGCCAGTGCTTCGCCATCGACGGTGGCCACACCCTGCGCCGCGGCCCGGACGTCACTCGGGCCACCTGAGGCATATCCCCGGTCGGCTCCGTCTGCGCCTCCGCCTCCCTTTGGGGCCCAGTTGCACTCGCGGAGGGAGAGTGCCAAGCTGTTAGCACTCATAGGTCGCGAGTGCTAACAGAGGAGTTCCGCCAATGTCCAAAATGATCGCCTTTGACGAGCAGGCCCGTCGGTCGCTCGAGAGCGGGATGAACCAGCTGGCCGACGCCGTGCGCGTCACGCTCGGCCCGAAGGGTCGGAACGTCGTCCTCGAGAAGAAGTGGGGCGCCCCCACGATCACCAACGACGGCGTGTCCATCGCCAAGGAGATCGATCTCGAGGACCCGTACGAGAAGATCGGCGCCGAACTGGTCAAGGAAGTCGCGAAGAAGACCGACGACGTCGCCGGTGACGGCACCACCACCGCCACGGTGCTGGCGTGGGCGATGGTGCACGAGGGCCTCCGCAACGTGGCCGCCGGCGCCAACCCGATGTCGTTGAAGAAGGGCATCGAAGCCGCCGTCGAAGCCGCCATCGCCAGCCTCAAGGACATCTCCAAGGAGGTCGACTCCAAGGAGCAGATCGCCCAGGTAGCCGGGATCTCGGCCGCCGACCCGGAGATCGGCGCCATCATCGCCGACGCGATCGACAAGGTAGGCAAGGACGGCGTGATCACCGTTGAGGAGAGCCAGACCTTCGGCATGGAGCTCGACCTGGTCGAGGGCATGCGGTTCGACAAGGGCTACATCTCCCCGTACTTCGTGACCGACCCCGAGCGGATGGAAGCGGTCCTCGAGGATCCGTACATCCTGCTCGTCGGCTCGAAGATCTCAGCGGTGCGCGACCTGCTGCCGGTACTCGAGAAGGTCATGCAGAGCGGCCGTCCGCTGGCGATCATCGGCGAGGACGTCGAGGGCGAGGCGCTGGCCACGCTGGTCGTCAACAAGATCCGCGGCACGTTCAAGAGCGTGGCGGTCAAGGCACCGGGATTCGGCGAGCGCCGCAAGGCCATGCTGCAGGACATCGCCATCCTCACCGGTGGCCAGGTTGTCACCGAGGAGGTCGGGCTCAAGCTCGAGAATGTCACCCTCGATCTGCTCGGCAAGGCCCGCAAGGTCGTCATCACCAAGGACGAGACAACGGTTGTCGAAGGCGGGGGCTCCGAGTCCGACATCAAGGGCCGCATCAATCAGATCAAGGCGGAGATCGAGAACACCGACTCCGACTACGACCGGGAGAAGCTCCAGGAGCGTCTGGCCAAGCTGTCCGGTGGTGTCGCCATCGTCAAGGTGGGCGCGGCCACTGAGGTCGAGCTGAAGGAGAAGAAGCACCGCATCGAGGACGCGGTCAGCACCACCAAGGCCGCGGTCGAGGAGGGTGTCGTACCCGGCGGCGGTGTCGCGCTGCTGCGGGCCCAGGCTCGCATCCTCGATGTCGCCGAGAAGCTCGAGGGCGACGAAGCCACCGGTGCCCGCATCGTGGCCCGCGCCGCCGAGGAGCCGCTGAAGCAGATCGCCATCAACGCCGGCCTGGAGGGTGGCGTCGTCGTCGAGAAGGTGCGCAACCTCAAGAAGCCCAGCGAGGGCCTCAATGCCGCCACCGGCGAGTACGAGGACATGTTCAAGGCCGGCATCACCGACGCCACTAAGGTCACGGCATCGGCGCTGCAGAACGCCGCGTCGATTGCTGCGCTGTTCCTCACAACCGAGGCCGTCATCGTCGACAAGCCCGAGAAGGACAACGCTCCTGCCATGCCCGGCGGCGGCATGGAGGACTTCTAGTCCCAACCGCTCGTTCTGGAGGCAATAGCTCGCCTATTGGGCTAGTCATTGCCTCCAGAATGGCGAGCGACATCGATATTCGGCGAAGCGGGATCAACCCGTGGAAGGCGTTCCCGGCCGACCCGACTGAGTTCTTCTCCGAGGAGGAGATCAGCAAGGCCAAGCGCTACGTGACGCCCCTGCGGCGGCTCGGCTTGGCCGAGAAGATCGTCGTGGTCCTCATCGACCTCGCGGTCGTGCGCCTGCACGTTGCGCCCGAACTGCTCGAGGCGCTCGATGTCACCAACTGGGTGCTTCGACTCATTCTCACCGTGGTGCTTATCAGCGTGATCGGCGCCGCGGTCGGCGTTGGATGGAGTGCGTACCGCGAGCTCGTCTACGACAAGCGGTGGGGCTTCAGCACGCAGACCATCAGCGGCTTCGTCAGCGACACCGTGAAGGGCTTACTCCTTGGCCCGGTGCTGTTGACGCTCATCCTGCTGCCGTTGTGGTTCGTCATTCGTCGCACCGATCTCTGGTGGTTGTTCGGATGGCTTGTCGTCGCGGCCATCTCGCTCGGCCTTGGCGTACTCAGTCCTGTGCTCATCGACCCGATCTTCAACAAGTTCAAACGCATCGACGACGACGACCTGCACGACGACCTTGTCGGCCTCGCTCGCGAGGCGGGAACCGACATCGCCGAGGTGCAGGTGTCGGACGCGAGCCGTCGCACCCGGAAACACAACGCGTACGTCACCGGCATGGGCAGGACGCGCAAGCTCGTGCTCTTCGACACGCTGCTCGAGGAACCGCGCGCGCACGTCCGATCGGTTGCGGCGCACGAGATCGGTCACTGGAAGCTGCGCCACATCCGTCGCAGCATCCCGCTCGCACTGGCGCTCCTCCTCGTGAACTTCGTGGTCGTGCGGCTCGTACTGGAGTGGGACTGGGCGCTGCGGTTCGCCGGCGTCGACTCCCTCGAAGACCCGGCGGCCATTCCGTTGTTCCTGTTCGTCTTCCCGCTGCCAGGGATCGCCACGTCGTTGATCCAAGCGTGGTTCATCCGCGCCGGAGAGCGTGAGGCCGACCTGTTCTCACTCGAGGCCACCGAGGACGCCGAGGCGGCGAGCCAGATGGAACGCAACCTTCATGTCCAGAACCTGGCGGATCTCGCGCCGTCGCGGTGGAAGCGTCTTACCGGCGACCACCCGCCGGCGGCCGAGCGCCTCGCCATGATCGAAGCCTGGCGACGACAGCGTTCGTCCGAAAACTGACGCCGCAGATCACCGCCAGCGCGAGGAGCAGCTGGGCGAGGGCCTCGGCGGTCGAGGCGAAGCGGTGCCGTGTCGCGGCAACGACCGGCGGCCGCGGCCGATCGGGAAGCTCGAACGTCGGTGAGACCGCGAGAACCGGCGCGTCGACCGGCGCGTCGACGAGTGCGACCTCGTCGGGCAACGCCTGAAGCACGGCGCTGCCGGTCGGCGGGTCGGGAGCGACATCTGCCTCGCCCATGCGGACCGTGAACATCGTCGACCGCAGCCCGAGCGCGGCGGCAAAGGCGCGGCCGGTCACGCTCCGGATGCCCGACGGTCCAGCGAGCTCGACCGAGAGGGCGCGGCCCGACGGCCCGCTATCGAGGATGCGCACGTCGGCCACGGGCTGGCCGCCGAGGCGGGCAGCGATGTCCCCCAGACCGACCACCAGCGTCCAGGGCATCGCGTTCTTGGTCGCGTAGCGCGCCGGACGGAGATAGGGGTAGTCCCCGCCTGTGGTGCCGAACCCTTCCTCGCGGCTCGCCGAGTGCCCGCCGCCGTTGGCCGAGTACACCGCCGAGGCGAGCCGGCGGTTGAACGACAGGACCTGGCCGGCGGTGGCGCCGACCGCCTTGTCCATCGCCGCGTACTCGGCCTGCTTGCCCAGGTAGACCTGGCAGCGCTGGCCGTCACACAGCTCACCGGCCGCGGCCATGGCGCGCAGCGCGTACGTGCGGGCGGCCACGGCCTGGCTGCGCAGCGCCGCTGCTGGCCACGTCGGATCACGCACCTCGCCCATACCGCGGAGGTAGTGCTCGACGTCGACCTGGTTGACGAGGCGAACGCCGGCGTCGGTCGGTAGTACGTCGATGTAACCGCGGTAGGTCCGCTGGCGCTCGATGACGCTGAGGCTGCCACCGTCGGCAGTGGTCAGCGCGAGCGGGCGCGTCGTCGCCGGTGCCGGCGCGTGCGTGACGAGTGCGCGGTCGGGCGGCGCCGCGGCGCGTGGCGCGGTCGTGGATGTCGTCGACGATGTCGGCAGCAGGCTGGGGCGCGGCCGCACCGCAAGCGTCGTGGTTGTTGCTCCCGTGGTTGTCGTGGTGGCCGCGGGTGTCGCGGTCGGACGCGCCGCGGTCAGGTGGTCGACCACGAGGTGGCGGGCGACAAAGCGCAAACGCGCCTGGCCGCCGCGCTCGACACGGATCGGAAACCCCGGCGACGCGGCACCCTCGCCGCGCTCATCGATGCGGCCGCCGTCGGGGAAGGCGACGGTCACGCCGGCACCGTTGAAGACACCGACGCGAACGGCAGATCGGGTGACTTGGGCCAACGTCGTGCCCGGGTAGAACTGCCCGAGGATTTGCGCGGTGGTTGCACCGGCCTTGGCCATCCAGAACGCGCCGTCCTGGGCCATGCCGACGCCGTGGCCCCAGCCAAGACCGTCGATGATCACGACCGGTACCGTCGCCCGCGCCGGGGCCACCGGCATCAGCGCGATGACCGCGACGAGGAGACCCCAGAATCCCCTGCGCATCCGGTCATCCTAGGATTTATGGCGTGACCGAACCTATGACCCCGTCAACCGGATGGGGTGTGCTGCATCTGTTCTGCGCGATGACCCCCGAAGCCGACCGTGAGGCAGTGATCAGTGCGGTGAAAGCGGCGCAGGCCGATGACCACCAGATCGTCACGTTTGCGGTGCTCGGCCACAAAGCCGACCTGGGCTTCATGGCCCTCGGGCCTGACTTATGGCGCCTTCAGGCGTTCCAGACGGCCATCCAGGAAGCCGGGCTGGACCTGGTCGAGTCCTACGTGTCGCTCACCGAGGTGTCGGAGTACGCCAAGGGGATGCCCGAGGAGATGTTGCAGGCCCGGCTGTATCCCAAAGTCCCGCCCGAGGGAAAGCTGGCCTTCTGCTTCTACCCGATGTCGAAGCGTCGGCTCGAGCAGGACAACTGGTACTCGCTGCCATTTGACCAGCGCAAGGAGTTGATGCTCGGTCACGGTGCGACGGGCCGTACGTTCGCCGGCCGCGTGCTGCAGGTGGTTACCGGGTCAACCGGCATCGACGACTACGAGTGGGGCGTTTCGTTGTTCGCAGTCAACCCCGACGATCTCAAGGATGTCGTCTACACGATGCGCTTCGATGAAGCCTCAGCGCGCTACGCCGAGTTCGGTCCGTTCTACACCGGCCTGATCGCCGACATCGAAGAGGTAATGGCGCGCGTTTAGTCGGTAGGAGGCTGGCCGACTACGCGGGAGAGGACCGACTCAACGTCGCGTAGGTGGTGGTAGCCCTCGTGCACGGCGTTGCGCGCCATTGTCAGCGCGTCGCGCTCGCCGAAGGAGAACGTCGACGACCGGTACCACGCGTCGTTGGGAACCTTGGCGATGACGTTGGCCATGTTCTCGGCCGACGCTTTGAGGCGAGCGAGGACGTCCTCTCGATCCATCTGGCTGTACTGCGCAGCGATTGCCTGTTGATCCGGATCCAGCCCGTGGTCTAGGACGGGGTGCTTGCCGCTCACGATCTTCGTGACGATGTCGGCCAAGTCGTCGAACACATCGACCATGTGCGCGGTGTACTCGAGGGCCGACCACACCTCGGGCGCCGGCCGGCGCCGGATCACGCCGTCGGGTTTGTCGTCGTCATCGCGCGGCGGCAGCAGTTCCGCGTATCGCCGCGGATACGACCGCACCGCCACCACCGCGTCCGGCGGCAGAATCGTGTCGTAGTCCAATCCACATTCCGGACACACCCAGGCTGAGACCGTGCTCATGCGCCGGACAGTACGCCCTCGAGGGTGAGCAGCCGTCGCTTGAGGTCGAGCCCGCCGCCGTAGCCGCCGAGGCCCCCACCGGTGCGGAGGACCCGATGGCACGGAACCACGAGTGGGATGGGGTTGGACCCGCAGGCGCTGCCCGCGGCCCGTACCGCGGCGACGTTGCCGGCCGCCAGCGCCATGTCCTTGTACGTGCGGACCTCACCGAAAGGAATTGCCGCGATCGCCTGCAGAACGCGCTGCCGGAAGCCGCGGCTCAGCGACCAGTCGAGCGGCGTGGTGAACTCATGACGGCGGCCGGCGAAGTACTGGTCGAGTTCCCGCCGGACCGTGTCGAGGCGCGCCGGCGCCTCGAGTACGCGTGGCGACAGCCGGTCGGCGATGTCTTCGAGCAGTGCGTCGTGGTCCTCCGACGGGAAGCCGAGGCGCACCAGACCCTTGGGCGTTGCCGCGAGCAGCAACCGGCCGATCGGCGAGTCGACCTCGGCATAGGCCACGTCGAGGAGGTCGGCGGGCGCTTCGAAGGCCGGCGGTGCGGTGTGTCGGCGGAGTGTCTCTTCTACGTTCATTGCACGGCCTCTCTGAGCTTGGCGATTCCTTCTTTGACCCGCTGACGCGCGGCGGCTTCGCTACAGCCGAGGGTGCGTCCCACCTCGGCGTAGGACAGATCGCCGACGAAGCGGAACAGCACCGCCTCCCGTTGACCGGTCGGCAGTTCCTGCACCGACGCCCACAACTCGTCGTCCGGTTCCGGCGCCGCGGGCGCGGCGCGTTCCGGGACTCGGGCCGCCGGGATCGGGCGGCGCTGCTTGACCCGGGCGGCGTCGATCACTTTGCGATGAGCGATCGTGAACAACCAGCCCCGCAAATTGTCGGCATGCTTCAGGTTGGGATAGGCGCCGAGCGCAGCGGTCAGGGTGTCCTGGTAGCTGTCGGCAGCATCCATCGGCCCTACGGCGAAATAGAGGAACCGGTAGAGGGCCGCGCCGTGGTCGTCGATCAGTCGCTGGAAAGGCGGCAGGTGCACAGACATATAAACGTACGGGGCGCCGAAATCGTGAGGTCAGTCGGCGGTGTCTTCGTCGGCTTCGTCATCGCCGGCGACATCGCCGCCTAGATAGGCCGCCCGCACCGACTCGTCGTTGAGGAGCGTGGCCGCGTCGGCGGCCTTCACGACCCGCCCGGTCTCGAGCACGTAGGCGCGCTGGGCGCGCTGGAGTGCCTGCGCGGCGTTCTGTTCCACCAGGAGGATCGTGGTGCCCTGCTGGTTGATCGCGGTGATGATCTCGAAGATCTGGCCCACCAGCCGGGGGGCTAGGCCCATCGACGGCTCGTCGAGTAGCAAGAGTTTGGGCTGGGCCATCAACGCACGTCCGATGGCCAGCATCTGCTGTTCGCCGCCCGACAGCGTGCCGCCGGGCTGGTTGCGGCGTTCCTGGAGCCGGGGGAACAGCTGGAACACACGGTCGAAATCGTCGTCGAGCGGGCCTCGCCGCGGTACGCCCCCATCTCGAGGTTCTCGGTGACCGTCATCCCCGGGAAGATCGCCCGGCCCTCGGGGGCCTGGGAGATCCCGATTTCCACGCGACGATGCGCGGGTACGTCGGCCAGGTCGTCGCCGGCGAACAGCACCTGGCCGGCCGAGAGCGCGCGCACGCCGGAGATGGTCTTCAACGTCGTGGTCTTGCCGGCACCGTTGCCGCCGATCAAGGTGACGATCTCACCCTCATCCACGGTGAACGAGATGCCCTTGATGGCCTCGACCTTGCCGTAGTGAACGTGCACATCGCGCAGCTCAAGAAGCATCGGCGGGTGTCCCCAGATACGCCTCGATCACGCGTGGGTTCTGCTGGATGTCGCCGGGCGAACCGTCGGCGATCTTCTCGCCGAAGTCGAGCACGACGACGCGATCGCACAGCCCCATCACCAGCCCCACGTCGTGCTCGATGAGCACGACGGTCAGGCCCGACGAGCGGATGCGCCGGATCAGGCCGACCAACGCGCGCTTCTCGGACGGATTCATGCCTGCGGCGGGCTCGTCGAGCAACAGCACGCTGGGACGGGTGGCCATCGCCCGGGCGATCTCGAGACGGCGCTGGTCGCCGTAGGGGAGGTTGCGGGCGAGGTCGCCGTGCCGGTGTCCGATGCCGACGTAGTCGAGGAGGCCCTGCGCGGCGGCGTGTCCTTCGCGCTGCTCGCGCCGGTGGCGCGGGCTGCTGAACAGCGCGCCCGGCACGCTCGTGTGGTGACGCGCATCGCCGCCCACCATCACGTTCTCCAACGCGGTCATGTTCGGGAACAGGCGGATGTTCTGGAAGGTTCGGGCCACGCCGGCCTCGGTGATGCGGTGCGGCCGCCGGCCCACGATCGACCGGCCGTTGAGTTCGATGCTGCCCTCGGTGGGTTCGAAGAACCCCGTCACACAGTTGAAGAGCGTGGTCTTGCCCGCACCGTTGGGTCCGATGATGGCGAGGATCTCGTCCTTGCGAACCGTCAACGAGACGTCGTTCAACGCGACGACGCCACCGAACGCCATCGTGAGGCGCTCGATCGAGAGCACGTCATCGGCGGCCTCACCCACTGCAGGAAGCGCGTCCGGCACGACGCGTTCTTCCGCGGCCCGCCGATCGGCGCCGTCGACCGGTTCCGGCGGCGCCGAATCGGTCAACTCGGCCGCGCGCTGACGGCTCGGTAACAATCCCTGCGGACGGAAGATCATCATCACGACGAGCGCGGCACCGAACAGAAGCACGCGGTACTCGGTGATCGTCTCGACGTCGCCGCCAGTGATGAAGTTGAGGAACCGGGTGATCTCGCGCCCGGCGGCCGCGTCGCGCAGGTACTCGGGGAGGAAGGCGATGGCGAACCCGCCGGCGAGCACGCCGGCGATCGAGCCCATCCCGCCGAGGACGATGGCGGCCAGGATCGTGATTGACAAGAAAAACGGGAAGTTGTCGGGGTTGATGTAGCTGACCTTGCTGGCGTAGATCCAACCACCGAGACCGCCGGTGGAGGCGCCGATGGCAAACGCCCACAATTTCATGGTGAAGGTGGGCACGCCCATGGCTTCCGCCGCGTCCTCATCCTCACGGATCGCAGACCATGACCGGCCGACCCGCGAGCCGGTAAGCCGCACGATCATCAAGATCGAGAGCGCGATCGCGGCGACCGTGAGGTAGTAGTAGGGCAGCGGGTCGAGCTCGAACCTGACGCCGAAGATCGAATCCGGATGCGCGACGCCCGTAATGCCGCGCGCTTGACCCAGGGACGCGCTGTTCTGCGCGACGATCCGCACGATCTCGCCGAAGCCCAGCGTGACGATCGCCAGGTAGTCGCCGCGTAGACGCAACGTCGGTCCACCGAGGATGACGCCGGCCAGCATGGCGAACGCGATCGCCAGCGGTAACGCTTCCCACGCCGTCCAGTGCGCGGTGGTCGTGAGTTTGGCCGTGGTATAGGCGCCCACCGCGTAGAACGCGACATAACCGAGGTCGAGCAGGCCGGCGAGGCCCACGACGACGTTGAGTCCCAACCCGAGGAGGATGAACAGGCCGACGGGGTAAAAGAGCACCTGTTGCCAGTACGCGGTGAGCGTGCGCGGATACAGGATCACGAACACCGCAAGCGCCAGAATGATCACGGTTCTTACCGGCCAGCGTTGCCGGCCCCACCACCGCGACACCGGCTCGACGATCGCGATCTTTCCCCACAAGTTACGCACGGGTGCGCCCCAACGCTTCGCCGAGCAGCCCCGTCGGCCGGAACATCAGTACGAGGACCAGGACCAGGAAGGCGAAGACGTCCTTCCACTGGCCGCCGAGCACGGTGGCTCCCCACTGCTCCAACAGGCCGAGCGACAGTCCACCCACCAGCGCACCCCGCACGTTGCCGATCCCACCGAGCACCGCGGCGGTGAACGCCTTGATGCCTGGCAGGAAGCCGATGTTGTACTTGACCGTCTCGAAGAAGACCGCGTAGAGCATCCCGGCGGCGCCGGCCAAGAGCCCGCCGAGGAAGAACGTCAGCATGATCACCCGGTCGATGTTCACGCCCATCAACGCGGCGGTTTCGGCGTCCTGGGCGGTGGCCCGGATGCCGCGCCCGAGGCGGGACCGGGCCATGAACCGGTCGAGCGCGATCATGAGGATGAACGAGGCGACGAGGATCAGCACCTTGTCCGAACGGACGTTGGCACCACCGATCTCGAACAGCTGATCCTTGGCCAGCACCCGGGGGAAGCCCAGTTGGTCGCGGCCGTAGCGCGCCGCGAAGAGTTCCTGCAGGAAGAGCGAGATGCCGATGGCGGTAATCAGCGCGGCCAACCGGGGCGCGCCGCGCCGCCGTAGCGGGCGGTACGCGATTCGCTCCATGGCCAGTGCAGCAAGGCCTGATGCCACCATCGAGATCAGCATCACGACGACCAGCGTGAAGATGAGGATCGCCCCGGTCTTGGCCGGGTCGGCGTCGCCGATGCCCAGCCCGTGAAAGGCGAAGAGGCTGGCGAACACACCGATCATGAAAATCTCGGAGTGGGCGAAGTTGATGAGCCGCAGTACGCCGTAGACCAGCGTGTAGCCCAGCGCGATGAGCGCGTACACCGCGCCGAGCGTGAGCCCGTCCATCGTTTGGGACCCGAACTGGTCCCTCAGACAGCTAAAGCAAGCTTCCACGATGTGTCGGTGCTCAGTCTCGTTTTCCGGTAACTGAGCACCGACACATCGTTGTGAGTGTTACTTGGAGAGCTCGTCGGTGGTGCCGAGCTCCGTCAGCTTGCCGCCCTTGACCTCGTACACGAAGACGCTGCCGCCCTTGATGTTCCCGTTGGTCTCGAACTCAATCGTCTTGGCGATCCCTTCGTACGGGGCGAGGGTCTCGATGTAATCCAGCAGCGCCGCTCGCGTTGTCTTGCCGGCTTCGACGCCCTCCATGATGATCTTGGCGGCGTCGTAGCCCTCGCTCGAGTAGGTGCCGGGGTCCTTGCCGATCACGCTCTTGTACTTGGTTGCGAACGTACCGAGCGCCCCTTCGGCATCGGGCGTGGCCAGCTTGCAAGGACACGTGATGATGGCGCCCTCGCCGCCCGGCGCACCGGACGAAACGATGAAGCCCGGGTCGAGCGCACCGTCACCGCTCACGAACTTGGCCGTGACCTTGGCGTCGGCGAGCTGCTTCTTGAAGCGTCCCGCCTCGTTGTAGTACCCGCCGTAGAACACGAGGTCGGGCTTGGCAGCTACGACCTTGTTCACGGCCGCGGAGTAGTCGGTGGACTTCGGGTCGATGGCGTCGGTGAGCGCGGTCGTGACGCCTTGGGTGGTCAGACCCTTGAGGACGCCTTCCCACAGGCCCTTGCCGTAGTCGCTGTTGTCGTGGATCAGTGCGACCCTCTTGGCCTTGAGGCCCTTGACCACGTAGTTGGTGACGCCTTGGCCCTGGACGTCGTCGTCGGGGATGAGCCGATGGAACACCGTCTCATCGGGCACGACCGTGGGAAGCCCCGGGTTGGTGGCCGATGCGCTGATCATTGGCAGCTTGGCGTTCTGCAGATCCGGAAGCACGGCCCGGGTCTCGCCAGAGAATGTCGGGCCAACGATGGCCACGATCTGATTGTCGGGGATGTACTTGGCCGCCTGGCCCGGGGCCTGCGCCGGATCGCCCTGCGTATCGAAGGGCTTGATGACAAACGTGTAATCCTCGCTGGCCGCGTTCGCCTCTTCGACCGCCACCCGCATGCCGTCGCGGACATTGATGCCGAGGTTTGCGTTGTCGCCGGTGAGCGGCCCGACAAAGCCGATCGCGACCGTCGTTTTCCCGCCGTCGTCGGCGCTGCCGCCGTCATCATCGTCACCGCAGGCAGCGATCAAAACGCTGGCCGCGGCCAGCGCTGCCACTATCCGCCAACGTCGTCGGCTCGTCGATCGGGACATGCCATGGCCTCCCTTGTTCCGGGTCCGAGCTTGCTGGCCCGGAAGCATAGGCATGAAAGAGGCAGAATCAAGAGGAGTGACAGATCTCCTCGAACGATTGCGGGCCGGGCTCCGCGAGTTGGACCACGTTGTGGTCGCCTTCAGCGGCGGCGCCGACTCTGGGCTTCTGGCCTGGATGGCCAATGACGAACTGGGTGACGCCGCCCGCGCCGTCACCGCGGTGTCGCCGTCGTTGGCCGGCGGTGAACTCGACGACTGCCGTGCGCTGGCCGCGGAGTGGGGCTTGCGGTGGACGCCGGTCGACACCGACGAGTTGGCCAACCCGTCCTACGTCGCCAACGCGGGTGACCGCTGCTTCCACTGCAAGACCGAACTGCTCGACGCGTTGGATGCCGTGAGGGACGGTGCGACAGTCGTGCTGGGCGTCAACTGCGATGACCTTGGTGACCACCGTCCCGGGCAACAAGCGGCCGCCGAGCGAGGCGCACGCTTCCCGTTGGTCGACGCCGGCTTCACCAAGGCCGACGTGCGCGAGGTATCGCGCCAGCTCGGGTTGCGGACGTGGGACAAGCCGGCGGCGGCCTGTCTGGCTTCGCGCGTCCCCTACGGGACGCCGGTGACGCTCGGCGTGCTCGACGCGGTGGGCCGGGCCGAGCGGGGGCTGCACGCGCTGGGCTTCCGTGAGGTGCGGGTTCGCCACTATGGCAATGCGGCGCGGCTCGAGCTGCCGCTGGAGGATCTCGAGCGGGTGTTGGCGCAACGTGACGCGTTGGTGGCGGCCGTGCGTTCCGCGGGCTACACCTACGTCACCCTCGACCTCGAGGGCCTCCGCTCGGGGAACCTGAACAATGCTCTGTCTCAATCGCTGACACGCTGGCAGCTGGGGAAGGGGCCCGAGTCGTGAATCACCAAACGTTCGCTCGAGTGAAGCTGACCTTTCCTGAGCACCTGATTCGCCAACCGATCATCGCTCGGCTCGTGCGCGAGTTCGACGTGATGCCCAACATTCGCCGGGCCAATGTCGAGGAGAAGGTCGGCTGGATGATCTGCGAACTCGGCGGCGAGGACGACGCCGTCGAACGCGCCATCGAATGGCTGCACGACCTCGGCGTCGGCGTCGATCGGTTGAGCGACCTGGTCGAAGGCTGAACGACACCCGATGCGACGCCTGATCATCGGCCTGGTCATCCTTGGCGCGCTCGGCGCCGGCGGCGACGTCGGAGCGCGCCAGTGGGCCGAAGGTCAGATCGAGAGTCGGGCGCGCGCCGAGCTGCCGGATGAGGTATCGGTCTCCGCCCACATCCGCGGCTTCCCGTTCCTGCCGCCGCTGTTCATCGGCGGAGATGTGTCAGAAGTCGACGGTCACTTCGAGAACGTACCGGCCGGTGCGCTGGTGCTTGCCGCGGTCGACATCGAGCTGCACGGCATCCGCATCAATCGCGGCAAGCTCCTTCGCGAGCGCAAGGTCGAGCTGGTCGGCATCGACGAAGGCACCGTTTCGGTCGAGATCGCATCGGCGGTCCTGACCAAGGCGCTCGGCGTGCCGATCGACATCGCCGGCGGTCAGCTGAAGGTGGCGGCCGCCGGCGTGTCCACCGTCGCCAAATTGACCGTGCGCGATAACGCGCTGGTGATCGACGTGGCTGGCATCATGCGGCGGGTGCCCATCCCGAAGACGCGCCTCGTGCCGTGCGCCAGCAGCGTGACCGTGCTCGCCGGCCGCGTGCGGCTCACCTGCACGATCCGCGACGTTCCCCCTGGTCTCCTCGGCGAAGCCAACGCCCGCCTCAGGGGTCGCTAACCGGGCTCCAGGTGGGGAACGCGATGTGGGTCACGGCCTGGTGCTCGACGAGGCGGCCCTTGCGATCGAGTTCCGGGAGGCAGTCGCGGCCGGCGGCGCCGGCCATCCGGAGGTAGTCGGCCACCGGCACGAGCAGCGGGCCCGCATCGAGGTCGCCGGGTTGGGTGCGAGCCTCGACCTCGAGCACCGGGCGGCACGGATGCTGCAGATCCATGGCGTAGCAGTGGTACACGACGCCCTCGAAGACGCTGAGGGCGCGGATTCGCACGGCGCAATCGTGCCAGGCTGACGACCGGTGGCCGAGCGTCTTGTCATTGTCGGTGGTGATGCGGGCGCCATGGGCGCCGCCACCCAGGCGCGCCGCCTGCGACCCGACCTCGAGATCGTGGCGCTGGAGAAGGGCCGCTGGAGCAGCTATTCGGCCTGTGGCATCCCCTATGTCGTCGGCGGCGTGGTCGCTGACCTCGAAGACCTAGTCGTGCGGACGCCCGCGCAATTCAAGGACCGGTCCGACATCGAAGTGCGCACGCGACACGAGGTAATGGGGATCGACCTGACCGGACGGGAAGTCGAAGTGCGGGATCTCGACGGTGAGCGCACCTACCGCATCGGTTTCGACATCCTTCACATCGGCACCGGCGCCAAGCCGATTCGGCCGTCGCTGCCCGGAATCGACAGCCACCTCGTCCATGGCGTCCAGACGCTCGAGGACGGTGCCGACCTCCTCGAGCACGCCCGGACCGGCGACGTGGACCGCGTCGTGGTCGTCGGGGCCGGGTACATCGGGCTCGAGATGGCCGAGGCGTTCGTCGAGCGCGGCTGCCCCTCGGTGACCGTGATCGAAGCGGGCACCGAGGTCATGCCCACCCTCGACCCGGACATGGCCGCGCTCGTCTCCGAGGCGTTGCGGAACAAGGGTGTGGTGGTCGAACTCGAGCGGCGCGTCACCGGGTTTGACACCGCCGCGGTGGAGACGGACAAGGGATCGGTGCCGGCCGACCTCGTCGTTCTCGGCATCGGCGTGGAGCCGAACACCGAGCTGGCCGCGTCGGCCGGGATCACGACGGGCGTTCGTACCGCGATCAAAGTCGATCGCCGGCAGCGGACCTCCGCCGAGGGAGTCTGGGCGGCGGGCGACTGTTGCGAGTCGTTCCACCTCGTTGCCGACCGTCCTGTGCACATCGCGCTGGGAACGGTGGCGACCAAACAGGCGCGCGTGGCGGGCACCAACATCGGCGGCGGTTACGCCACGTTCCCCGGCGTGGTCGGTACCGCGGTCACCAAGATCTGCGTCACGGAGGTGGCGCGCACCGGGCTGAGCGAGCGGGAGGCGAAGACCTACGGCTTCTCGGCCGTTGCTGCCACGATCGAAAGCTCCACGCGCGCGGGCTACTTCCCGGGTGGTGGCTGGATCAAGGTCAAGCTGGTCGCCGAACGGACGTCCGGTCGGATACTCGGCGGTCAGATCGTCGGACTCGAGGGGGCGGCCAAACGGATAGACGTGATCGCGACGGCAATAACCGCGGGCTGACCGCCGAGGAAATGACCGCGCTCGACCTCTCGTACGCGCCGCCGTTCGGTCCTGCGTGGGACCCGGTTCTCGTCGCTGCGAGGAAGGTTTCGGAGGCTCTGTCGTGGGCGTGAAACGGCAATGTTTCCGACACGTTAAGAGTGGTCGGATTAGCGAAAGAAAGCTGGCAGATAGCTAGTCGCCTCTCTAGAGTCCGCCACAATCGCACGGGGACGCTGACGGAGAGGCGGAGGCTCAAATGGATAGCGGCAATACCGCATGGGTGCTGGCATCAACTGCGCTCGTGCTGTTCATGACACCGGGGTTGGCGTTCTTCTACGGCGGCATGGTCCGCTCGAAGAACGTGCTCGCGATGCTCATGCAGAACTTCTTCTCGATGGGGCTGGTCAGCGTCATCTGGGTGGTGATCGGGTTCACCATCGCCTTCGGTGACGGTGGCAAGTGGATCGGCAACTTCGACTTCGCCGGCCTCTCGACGATCGGCAACGCCGACACGGTGCTGCCCGGATACGTCGGCGACTTCGGCCTGACGATCCCGGCGATGGTCTTCGCCGGCTACCAGATGATGTTCGCCATCATCACCCCCGCGCTGATCACCGGCGCGATCGCCGACCGCATGAAGTTCGGCGCCTGGGTGGTGTTCCTCGGCGTGTGGTCCATCGTCGTGTACGCGCCTGTAGCTCACTGGGTGTTCAGCCCCACCGGATGGCTGTTCCAGCGGGGTGCGCTCGACTTCGCGGGCGGCACCGTCGTCCACATAAACGCCGGTATTGCGGCGCTGGCTTGCATCATCGTGCTCGGTAAGCGGCGCGGCTGGCCTCGCGAGGCGATGCCACCTCACAACCTGCCCTACACGTTGCTGGGCACGGGCATCCTGTGGTTCGGCTGGTTCGGCTTCAACGCCGGCTCGTCGCTGGGTGCCAACCTCCTCGCCGGCCAGGCGCTGATGAACACGAACCTGGCGGCCGCGGCGGCGATGCTCGGCTGGTTGATCGTCGAGCGCATCAAGGGCGGGCACGCCACCACGTTGGGCGCCGCCTCAGGCGCCGTAGCCGGTCTGGTAGCCATCACGCCCTGCGCCGGGTTCGTCGGTGGGGTCGCCCCGATATTCATCGGCTTGGCGGCCGGCGTGTTCTGCTTCCTCGCCATCCAGCTGAAGTTCAAGCTCGGCTACGACGACTCACTCGACGTGGTCGCAGTGCACTTGATCGGCGGCATCATCGGCTCGCTCCTGCTGGGCTTCTTCGCCGATACGGCGGTGAACTCACTCGGAGCCGACGGTGTGTTCTTCGGTGGTGGCACCGACCTGCTTCTCGACCAGCTCGTCGCCGTTGGTGCAACGCTGGCGTACTCCGGGTCCTCTCCTTCATCCTCATCAAGGTGATCGACCTCGTGATAGGTGCCCGAGTCACTCCGGATGCGGAGGACGAGGGACTTGATCAGACCCAGCATGCCGAAGCGGCCTACGCGTAAAGAGAGGATCGGTCGATGAAGCTCATCACCGCAGTCGTCAAGCCCTTCAAGGTCGACGACGTGAAGGCTGCGCTCAAGGATCTCGGCATCGCCGGGATGACGGTGTCAGAGGTTCAAGGATTCGGACGCCAGCGCGGTCACACCGAGGTGTACCGCGGCGCCGAGTACGAAATCGACTTCGTGCCGAAGGTAAAAATCGAGGTGCTGGCCGACGATGGCGAAGTCCGTGGCATCGTTGATGCCATCGTGGCAGCAGCCCGCACCGACAAGATTGGCGATGGAAAGGTCTGGATCACCCCGGTGGAGGCTGTCACGCGCATCCGCACCGGGGAGATGGGCGCCGACGCGCTCTGAACTTCACCAGCCCTTTCGCGGATTGCAGGGCCCGCGCCCTGGAGGCCGATGACTGGCTGCGGTCGCTGCTGGGCGACGAGCCGGATGTCGCACTGGTTGCTGTTGGCGGGTACGGCCGATACGAGCTGTGCCCGCACAGCGACCTCGACGTGGTGTTGCTGCACCGCGGCCGGAAAGACATAAGCGCCGTCGCCGATCGCGTCTGGTACCCGATCTGGGATGCAGGTGTCCTGCTCGACCACAGCGTGCGGACGCCGAAAGAGGCGGCCAACGTCGCGGGGAGCGACGTGCGACGCTGGGCTCGGCTTGCTCGATGCCCGTTTGATTGCGGGCGACGAGGGTCTGGCCCGGGAACTGGCGAGTCGGATCAGTGAGCTGTGGCGCAAGCGGGCGGGCAAGTTCCTACCGGCGTTGGCCGGACAGGTCGAGGACCGCCACCAGCGTTTCGGCCCCGTCGCGTTCCTCCTCGAGCCCGACGTCAAGGAAGGCCACGGCGGTCTGCGCGATGTGCAGGTCCTCCGGGCGGCGATGAAGGCCACGCCCGTGATCCCGCCGTTTCCGGAAGAAATCCTCGACGCGTACGGGGTGCTGCTCGGCGTTCGTGTGGAGCTGCACAATCGGAGCGGCCGGGCCAATGATCGCCTGCTGCTCGAGGATCAAGACGGCGTGGCGGCCGCCCTTGGGTATCCCGGCGCCGACGCGCTGATGGCCGCGGTTGCCGGCGCGGCGCGCGCCATCGCATGGTCGAGCGACGACGGCTGGGGGCGGGTGCGGTCGGCGGCGCGTGGCCCCCGCGGACGCAGTGGACGGACCGACCGCGTGATGTCTCCCGGAGTCGCCGAGCGCGACGGTGAGATCGTGGTGACCGCCGACGCCGACGTGGGTGCGGATCCGTCGTTGCCGCTGCGGGCTGCGACCGCGGCCGCGCTGCTCGGGGCGCCCATCGCTCGCGCCACCCTCAAGCGGTTCGAGGCCGATGCGGCCGATCCGGGCGAGCCGTGGCCGGCGACCGTGAGGGAGGCGTTGGTCTCGGTTCTCGGGGCCGGTCGCGCTGCCATCCCGGCATTGGAGGCGCTCGATCAGCACGGCGCGCTCGTTCGGGTGCTTCCCGAGTGGAATGCGGTGCGAAGCAAGCCGCAACGCAACGCCTACCATCGCTTCACCGTCGACCGGCATCTGTGGGAGGCCGCGGCCAACGCCGCCGGCTTGGTGCGCACCGTGGAGCGCCCCGACCTGTTGTTGATCGGCGCCTTGTTGCACGACATCGGCAAGGGCTTTCCGGGTGACCACACCGAGGTGGGAATGGAGGTGGTCGATCGCATCGGCCGCCGGATGGGCTTCCCACCCGAGGACGTGGCCACGCTGGTCACCATGGTGCGCGAGCACTTACTTCTGCCCGACGTTGCGACCCGTCGCGACCTCGACGATCCGGCCACGATCCACTCGGTCGCCGACGCGGTGGGCGATCGCGAAACGCTCGATCTGCTGGTCGCATTGACCGAGGCTGACAGCAAGGCCACCGGGCCGACGGCGTGGAGCGAGTGGAAGGCCGGGCTCATCGCCGAGCTGGCGGCGCGCGTCCGGACGGTATTGGCCGGACGCCCGCTTCCGCCCGCCGCGGTACCGACGCCACGGCACCTCGAGCTCATGGCCGCGCGCAAGACCATGGTCGAGGTCGAACCCGACACCATCACCGTCATCGCGCCCGACCGACCCGGTTTGCTGTCGTTGGTCGCCGGCGCGCTGGCCGTTCTCGGACTCGACGTGCGAGCCGCGGTCGCCGGCGGGGATGAGGGTATGGCCGTCGAAGTGCTGAACATCGCACCCGGCCTCGGCGAACCACCAGATTCGGAGCGCACTTCCCGCGAGGTGATCGCGGCCATCGACGGCCGGCTCGCGGTCGAGAGCCGGCTAGCCGAGCGGGCGCGGGCCTACGGCTGGGCGGGTCGGCCCTCGGCCGCGCACACGAGCCCACCGGTGGTCTTGTTCGACGCCGCCGCTTCAGAGCGCGCCACAGTTGTGGAGGTGCGCGCGCCCGACGGAATCGGGCTGCTGTACAGAGTGACGCGAGCGCTCGCCGCGAGTGCGCTCGACATCCGTTCGGCCAAGGTATCGACCGTGGGCCAAGAGGTGGTCGACACGTTCTACGTCACCGAACTCAATGGCGCGAAGGTCTCGTCGCCCGAGCGGAAATCGGCTATCGAGGCTGCGGTGTTGGACGCGCTAGCCACGACCTAACCTCCTTGGTGAATGGATCAGCCGGTTTCTGCCCACGACCTGCTGCGGTGGAGCGAGTCGCTGGCGGGCATCGCTCGGACCGGGCTCGGGTTCACTGAGAGCCTGTACGAACGTGAGCGCTTCGAAGAGGTCCTGAAGGTCGCCGCCGACATCCGGGTAGCCGCCGGTCACGAACTCGAGGCCGAGGTGTTGGTCGAAGAGTGGCTGAAGGCGGTGGGCGACGGCGTCGCCGGGTATGTCACGCCCAAGGTCGCGGTCGGCGCCGTGGTCGGCAACGACAAGGGCGAGATACTCCTCGTGCAGCGGGCGGACTCCGGCGTCTGGCTGTACCCGACCGGTTGGGCCGACGTTGGGTACTCAGCGTCGGAGGTGGCGGTCAAAGAAGTCGGCGAGGAAACCGGCATCGACATCGAGGTGGTGCGGCTCATTGCCGTCCTCGACGGTCTACGGCTGGGCTTCACGCGTGTGCCGCTCTACTCGTTGGTGTTCCACTGCCGCGCGCTCGGCGGCGAATTGATTGCGCACCCGCTCGAGTGCGCGGATGTCGGTTGGTTCGCCGAGGACGCGATGCCCTTCCCGTTGGCCGGCGCCGAGCGGTGGGGCCCAACGGCATTCGCCGCGATCCGCGGCGAGCACGTCGAGGTACTGTTTGATGCGCCACGGTCGCCCACATGGCGGGAGGGCTCCTAGCCAATGCCTACACGCGAATGGACCCCCGGCTTCCTCGCCGACGTGATCGACGGCTTCGGCCGGCGGATCGAGTCGGTCGACGCGGCGCAGTGGACGGCGCCGACTCCATGCGGTGAGTGGAACGTTCACGATCTCGTCAACCACGTCATGGGCGAGGTGCTGTGGATAGCGCCGCTGCTCGAGGGCAAGACCATCGAGGAAGTGGGAGATCGTTTCGACGGCGACGTCGTCGGCGCAGACCCGACGGCTATGTGGCGGGCGGCCCGCGAGGCGGCGTTGGCGGCGGCGGGCGAAGCTGGCGCGCCCGAGCGGCAGGTGCATCTCTCGTCGGGCGACGCGGTCGCCACGGCCTACCTCGGCGAAGTCACGGCGGACATGATCGTCCACTCGTGGGACCTCGCCCGTGCGCTCGGCGGCGATGACACGCTTGAGCCCGCATTCGTCACATTCGCGACCGGCATCCTCGGCCCGCTGATTGATTCTTGGCGGGGCGCCGGCGTGCTCGGTCCTGCCGTCGAGGTCGCCGCCGACGCCAGTCCGCAGGTGCGCCTCCTCGCGCAGACCGGCCGCTCGGCAGACTGGTCGGCGGGCTAGACGCGGTCAGTCGAACACGAAGCGCGACCCGGCGAGTGGGAACGGGTCCGTCCTCGCATCGGTGTGCGCGCCGGTGCGCCACGCGAGTACGACGGTGGGCCGGAGCTCGGCGATTCCGCCGGTCGTCGTAGGGGTGAAGTCCCAGTTGTACTTCGGGTTGTAGACGTCGCAGAACGATGCGAGCTGGCCTGGGTCCGTGAGCGTGGTAGCGGTGCCCTCGACGATCACGACATCGTGCGCGTCCTCGAGGTGAACGGAGGCGGTGGGCGAGGCGCGCAGCCCACGCCAGAGCACGGTGGAGCCGATGGACAGCCACAGCCGGTCGTCGTGCCAGATGCCCCACACCGGTCGCGATCCGGCGTCGGTGACGACCCAGTACGCGATCGAGTCGCGCAGGCGCGACTCGACGTGGCCCCAATCGATTGGTGGGCAGTCCTTCTCATCGCGCCACATGCGGATCGGTCGCTGCCGTGGCACGCGCTGGTCCTCAGGCGCTGAGCGCCGCGAGCAGGCGGTCAACGATCGAGACGCCGCCCCGGGACCGTTCCCATGCGTCGGCGATGGCTTCGTGGTCGACGAGGCCGCAACCGTCGGGCGCGACGCCGAGGACCTCGGCGACCGCCGCGTGCAATGGGGCGGGCTCGATCTCGTCGCCGTAGGCCGGGAATGCTTCGAGGCCATCCCAGAGCGCATCGACGGGCGCGGGCGGCACCTCCCCGCTGATCAACGCGAACGCGGTCGACGGGAACACGTCCTCCGTCTCGAGACCGTCGGGACGCCGGTAGCCGGCGACGGGATGCAAGCGCCACTGGATGGTCGTGCCGCCCGGCCCGTCGTCGCGCATCCAGACCTGCGAGCCATTGACATAGGCATCGGTCGGCTCGCCGAAACGCTGGTCGAGTGTCGCGACGAGGTCGTCACTTATTCGCCACACGCAGGTGGGGGTGAGCACTGGTCCGCGTGGCATGAGGCCAAGCTAGAGCCCTGTGCGCCGTCTTGCGATCGCCCTCGTGTTGCTCGGCGCGGCCTGCACCGATTCGGGCTCGAAGCCGGCGGCGCGCCGCGCGCCCGCGACCTCGACAACCACAACGGTCACGACCACTACGACGACGACGCTCCCTCCGCCGACCACCACGCTGCCGACCGAGTGCCCGCTCCCCCTGCGTGCCATTCCCGATGCGAACCGTCCCCGTTACGTCCTGCACGTCAATGTCGACCCCGCCGCGCATCGCGTCACTGGCGATCTCACCGTGCGCTTCACACCCGACCGGACCACCGACCAGCTTGTGTTCCGACTGTGGCCCAATGGACCGCGCCCGGCCGGCGCCGGGGCCAAGCTGACTGTCGGCGCGGTGCAGATCGGTGCGCACCCGGTCACCGCGACGCAACCCACCCCGACCACACTCGTCGTGCCGCTCGCACCCCCTCTCGCGGCCGGACAGACAATCGAGGCCGCGCTGACGTGGGACCTCCAAATCGCTGGTCCCAACAACGATCGCATCGCGCAGATCGGCGACACCATCCGCCTCGGCTCGTTCTTCCCCATCCTCGCTTGGGAACCGGGGGTTGGCTGGGCCACCGAGCCGCCGGTGTCAGCTTTCGCCGAGGCCTCGACGGCGCCCGTCGCCGACTTCGACATGAGTCTCACCGTCCCGCCGGGATTGGATGTGTTGGCCACCGGAGTTCCCGACAGCGGGCGCACTCGGTGGCGGGCGGAGGCGATGCGCGACGTCGCCGTGTCCGTTGGCCACTTCCGGATCGCGCAGGCCAGTTCTGCTGGCGTCCAGGTGACGGTCGGCGTGGCTGCCGATGTGACCGACAGCGCCCAGGCATATGCGACGAAGCTGGCCACCAGGCTCGGTCAGCTGTCGCGGATTCTCGGGCCGTACCCGTGGACCACGTACACCCTGTCGATCACGTCCTCGCTGCGCGGCGGCATCGAGTACCCGACGCACGTGATGCAAGGGCCTGGCACGGGTGGGCGGACCACGACGCACGAGCTCGCGCACCAGTGGTTCTACGGGTTGGTCGGCAACAACCAGGGTCGCGATCCGTGGCTCGACGAAGGCCTGGCCACCTATGCCGAGGGCCGGACGGAGGGCAACTTGTCGCAGTTGCGGGCGACGGCTGTCCCGGTCGACGCACGGGGCCGGCTGGCGGCGCCGATGACGTACTGGGAGGCGCACCAGCCGAGCTACTACCGCGGCGTCTACGTGCAGGGCGCACAAGCGCTGGCGTCGCTCGGTCCGGTCGAGCGGGTCGACTGCGCGCTGCGCCTCTACATCGCGCGGAACGCCCACCGCGTGGCGTGGCCCGCTGATCTCGTTGACGCGGTCTCGGTCGTCTTCAGCGACGGCTCGGAAAAGCTGCGCCGCTTCGGCGTAACGTCCAATCCGTGAAGACAGTCATCGAGATTGCAGATGCGGTTCGGCGCGGTGAACTCAAGGCCGTCGAGGTACTCGACGAGTGTCTCGAGGCGATCGCCGCCGGCAACGAGCGGCTGAACGCGTTTGTCCACCTGAACCCGGACATCGCGCGCCAGGCCGCCGATGCGGTCGACGACAAGGTGGCTCGGGGCGAGGACCCGGGTGTGCTGGCCGGTGTGCCCTTCGGCGTGAAGGACCTCGAGGACTGCGGGGGCATGCCGACCTCGCACGGCTCGCTGCTGTACAAAGACCGGCCGCCGGTTGCTGAGGACTCGCCCCATGTCGCCCGGCTGCGCGCCGCGGGTGCGGTGCCCGTGGGCAAGACGGCCGCGCCCGAATTCGGAACGGTGGCGTTCACGCACACCAAGGCGTGGGGAACGACCCGCAACCCCTGGAACACCGAACGGACACCCGGCGGCTCGAGCGGCGGCTCGGCCGCGGCGGTGGCCGCCGGCCTCATCCCCTTCGGCACCGCCAGTGACGGCGGCGGCTCGACTCGCATCCCCGCGGCGTTCAGCGGGCTGGTGGGTATGAAGCCGAGCCACGGGCGCATTCCCCATCCGCCGGTAGGTACGTCGCAGACCAGCGTGTACGGCGCGCTACCACCACCGTGGCCGACTCGGCGCGCCACCTCGATGTGGTGGCCGGTCCCGACGACCGTGACCGGCTTTCACTACCGGCGCCCGCGCTCAGCTACGAGGAGGCGATCGAGTCGTTCGACGTGGGCGGTCTGCGCGCCACGTGGTCTGTCGACCTCGGCTTCGCCGCCGTCGATCCCGAGGTGGCCGAGCTGACCGAGGCGGCGGCGCGCGAGCTGGCCAGCGCCGCCGGACTCAAGCTGATCGATCGCCCGATCGAGTTGACCGACCCGCTGAAGACGTGGATGTCGATCAACGCGGTGGACGGTTGGCTGTCGCTCGAGGAGGAGATGTGGCCCGAGCGGGCCGGCGACCTGATGGGGTTCGTCCGCAAGGGCTACGAGGCGACGGAAGCCATGACGATCAAGGCCTTCGCCCGGCGTATGCGGTACCGCCATCGACTGGAGAACGAGGTCGCCGGGATATTCGAGGATGTCGACGTGGTGTTGACGCCGTCGACGGCGGTGCCCGCCTTCCCGGCCGCGGGGCCGATGCCGATCGAGATCAACGGCCGCGAGGTCGCGCCGGGCATGGCGGTGCCGTTCACGATGCTCGCCAACCTGTGCTGGAACCCCGCCATCTCGTTGCCGGCCGGCCTCAACAGCGAGGGATTGCCGGTCGGGCTCCAGGTCATCGCCCGGCGTCACCGCGATGAGGTGCCGCTACGCCTGGCCCGCATCTTCGAACAGGCGCGGCCGTGGCCCCGCTTCGCCCCGGAGGCCGCGTGACGGACAAGCTGCCTGCGTTCCTGCACGCGTTCGTGCCGCCGGCCCGTGCGGCCAGCGGCTTTGTCAGCATCGCGTCAGGGGACGGGGCGATCGTCGTCGACGACACCGGTAAGTCCTACGTCGATGCGCTAGCCAGCCTCTGGTACTGCCAGGTCGGTCATGGGCGCGATGAGATCGTCGACGCCATCACCGCGCAGCTACGCCAGATCGCGGGGTACCAGACCTTCGACCGCTTCACGAACGCGGCCGGCCGACGTGCTGTGTGAACGCCTTGTGGGATTCGCGCCGATGCCCGACGCGCGCGTGTTCCTCACGAGTGGCGGTTCCGAGTCGGTGGACACCGCGCTCGAAGCTGGCGCGCGCCGCGCAGTACCAGCGCGGCGACAAGGAGCGCACGTTGATCGTGAGCCGCGCGCCGTCGTATCACGGTGTGAGTTACGGCGCGCTCAGCGCGACGGGGCTGCCGCTCAACCGCGAGGGGTACGGGCCACTGGTCGAGAACATCATCCAGGTTCCATATGACGACCTCGATGCGCTCGACGCGATCATCGCCGACCGCGGCGATCAGCTTGCGGCGGTCATCGCCGAGCCCGTCATCGGCGCCGGCGGCGTGTTGCCCCCGCCGGCCGGGTACCTCGAAGGGCTGCGGGCGCGCTGCGACCAGACCGGTGCCTTCCTGATCCTGGACGAGGTCATCAGCGGGTTCGGCCGGCTGGGCGTGTGGTGGGGCTCGCAGCACTTCGGCGTCGTCCCCGACATGGTCACCTTCGCCAAGGGCATCACCTCGGGCTACCAACCGCTGGGCGGCGTCCTGGTCGGCCCGGCGGTGCGCGCTCCGCTCGAGGCCGATCCGGCCTACGTGCTACGACACGGCTACACCTACAGCGGTCATCCCGCGGCGTGCGCGGCCGCGCTGGCCAACCTCGACATCATCGAGCGGGAGACGCTGTGGGAGCGAGCGCCGAAGATCGGTCAGCGTTTGAGTGACGGCCTGCGCGAGCTGGTGGACCGCGGCGCCATCGCCCGCGACGCGGTGCAGGCGGCATGTGGGCCGCGGTTCTGAACGAGGGCGCTGACGCGTCGGCGGTGCGCGACGGCATGCTCGAGCAGGGCGTCATCGCCCGTCCCCTCGGCGCCAACGTCATCGCCTTCTGTCCGCCACTGGTGATCACCGACGACCAGATCGACCAGTCAGTCGCCGCGCTACTCGCTGCGGTCACCTAGCTAACTGGCGAACTGACTGTCAGTTCGGCGAGGTGGCCTCTATTCGCTGCGGTGCTCGCGTAGGTAGCGCTCGACTTCGGCGGCGAGGGCGTCGCCGCCGGGGAGGTCGTGGGGGAGATCGTCGAGTTCGTCGTCGTCGCCGTCGCCCTCCTCGATGTCCTCTTCGAGGCGGCGCACATATTCGGCGACGTCGCTGTCGGCCTCGACTACCTCGTTGACCTGGCGCACGTAGCTGGCGGCGGCGATCTCGAGGTCGGTGGTGCCGATCGAAATGTCGAGCAGACGGCCCACCGCCTCGACGAGGGCCAGCGCGCCCTTGGGCGACGGAGTTTGCGCGACGTAGTGGGGGAGCGCGGCCCAGAGCGACGCTACTTCGATGCCCGCTTTGCCGAGCGCGTCGTTGAGCGCGCCGACGATGCCCGTCGGGCCTTCAGTACCGCGACCGGCCCAGGGCCCATCGCTCAGCGACCTCGGGATTCGTGGTGGTGCCCATCACCGTGACCGGACTGGTGTGGGGCACGCCGGCGGCCAGCGCCCCGAGACTGATCACCAATTCGACGCCGACCTCCTGGGCGACGTCGATGATCTGCTGGCAGAACGTTTTCCACTTGAGGCCGGGCTCCACGCCGCGCAGGAACACTGCGTCGCGGCCGGCTCCGGGGATGGGGGCGGCGCTGAATTCGTTGGTGGGCCAGTCGATGTGGCGCTCGAGGCTCTCGTCGAGGCGCACCCGTGGGCGAACGGCGGTGAAGTCGTAGAACTCCTCGGGGTCGATCGAGGCGAATCGCCGCGCGCCCAGGCGCCCGCGAGGTACCCGCCTGCGCTCGAAGCAGCGTCGGCCGCGTCACTCCAGCCCTCGAACGCGGTGATCAACACCGGCTGCCGGAGGCGGGGATGGTCGTCCCAGATGACGTGCGGGCCCACGCCTCGACCGTACCCCCTCCTAACGCCTCCGACGACGGCGGATGAGCCAGCCGGCGCCGGCCCCAAGCGCCGCGGTGACTAGGAGCAGCCAGATCAGTCGCACCTCGGCATCACCGAGCACATAGCCGATCTGGACCTCGTGGCGGTTGTCGAAGGCCAACGCGGCGATGACCGCCACCAGGGCTACGGCACCGATCAGTCGGGCCCGGTCCTTGCGCTCGGGGGTGGGCGTTACGTCCTCGTCGGCCATGCCGCGAATGGTACGTACATCGGGCCCGGAAACGTTGTTACACCCCCGGCGTAGCCTGGTTGTAGGTGGATCCCCTTCAGCGCTTTTCGCCCGCCACGCGCCGCTGGTTTGCGGCCACCTTCGACGCGCCCACCGCCGCGCAGGCCGAGGGCTGGCCGGCCATCAGCGCCGGCGAGCATACGCTGATCCTGGCGCCCACGGGCTCGGGTAAGACGCTCGCCGCGTTCCTCTGGACGCTCGATCGCCTGCTCAGCGAGCCGCCGCCGGACGAGAAGCAGCGGTGCCGGGTGCTCTACATCTCGCCGCTCAAGGCGCTGGCCTACGACGTCGAGCGCAACTTACGAGCACCCCTCACCGGCATCGCCATGGAGGACCCGAGCGTGGCCGGTCGGGTGCGGGTCGGCATCCGCACCGGCGACACGCCCGAGCGCGAGCGCCGCGACATCGCCCGTCACCCACCCGACATCCTTGTCACCACACCGGAGTCGCTTTACCTCATGCTCACTTCGGCGGCGCGTGAGGTCCTCACGTCGGTCGAGTATGTGATTGTCGACGAGATCCACGCCATGGCCCCCACCAAGCGGGGGACTCACCTCGCGTCTGTCGCTCGAACGACTCGACCGGCTGGTCACAAACGGGGGCCGCCGGTCGCCGCAACGCATCGGCCTGTCGGCCACGCAGCGCCCGCTCGATGAAGTGGCGCGCTTCCTGGGCGGTCGGGCGAACGGCAAGCCGAGGCCGGTCACGGTGGTCGACGCCGGCGTGCGCAAGCAGCTCGACCTCCAAGTGATCGTTCCTATCGACGACATGGGCGAGTTGGGCCGCCCGGTGTTCCGTGAGGGCGAACCCGTCCTCAACGGGCCCGCCGCCGGCGAGCCCGAGGTCCGTCATTCGATTTGGCCGGCGATCCAGGCCGAGCTGCTCGAGCTGATCCGCCAGCACCAGTCCACGCTGATCTTCGTCAACTCGCGCCGGCTGGCCGAGCGTTTGGCGACCCGACTCAACGAACTGGCGGGTGAAGAACTCGTGCGCGCCCACCACGGTTCGATCGCCCGCGAGCAGCGGCTCGATATCGAGGACGCGCTCAAAGCGGGCCGGCTCCCCGCGCTGGTGGCCACCAGCAGCCTCGAGCTCGGCATCGACATGGGCGCCATCGACCTAGTCGTGCAGGTCGAAGCGCCCACCTCGGTCGCCAGCGGACTGCAGCGCATCGGTCGCGCCGGCCACCAGGTTGGCGAGCCGTCAAAGGGTCGCGTGTTCCCGAAGTTCCGGGGCGACCTGATCATGGCCGCGGTCACCAGCCAGCGAATGCGCGACGGGCTGATCGAGTCCACCGTTGTCCCGCGCAACCCGCTCGATGTGCTCGCGCAGCAGATCGTCGCCATGGTCGCCATGGACACGATGACGGTCGAAGAGGTCGAGGCCATCGCGCTCGGCGCCTACCCCTTCGCCGAGCTCACCCGGGAACTGCTCGAGAACGTGCTCGACATGCTGAGCGGGCGGTACCCCAGCGATGAGTTCGCCGAGTTGCGGCCCCGCATCACGTGGGACCGCGTCGAGGGAACACTCGAGGCGCGGCCCGGGGCGCGCATGCTCGCCGTCACCAGCGGCGGCACGATCCCCGACCGCGGGCTGTTCGGCGTGTTCACGCCCGAAGGAAGCCGGGTGGGCGAGCTCGATGAGGAGTGCGTCTACGAGAGTCGTGTGGGCGAGACCATGATCCTGGGCGCAACCACGTGGCGCATCGAGGAGATCACGCGCGAGCGCGTCGTGGTCACGCCCGCGCCGGGCGAGCCGGGCAAGATGCCGTTCTGGCACGGCGACCAGCTGGGCCGGCCGTACGAGCTTGGCCAGGCGGTGGGTCAGTTCCTGCGGGAGATCGACGACTGGAGCAACGACCGGCTGCGCGACGAATGCGCACTGGACGAAAAGGCCATCGTGAATCTGCGCTCGTACATCGCCGAGGAGCGCGAGTACACGCAGGGCGCGCTGCCCACCGATCGTCAGCTCGTCATCGAGCGGTTTCGAGACGAGTTGGGCGACTGGCGTATCTGCGTGCTGTCGCCGTTCGGCGCGCGCGTGCACGCGCCGTGGGCACTGGCGATCGAGGCGCGCATCAGTCAGCAGCTCGACGTCGAGGTGCAGTGCATCTGGAGCGACGACGGCATTGTGGTGCGCCTCCCCGAGGCGGACGAGCCGCCGCCGGTCGACATCGTGCTCGTCGACCCGGACGAGGTCGAGGAGCTGGTTGTCAACCAGGTCGGTAATAGCGCGCTGTTCGCGTCCCGCTTCCGGGAAAACGCGGCGCGCGCCTTGCTGTTGCCGCGGCGCCGTCCCGGCTCGCGCACGCCGCTTTGGCAGATGCGCCAACGCGCCGCCGACCTGCTGAGCGTGGCCACGAAGTACGGCTCGTTCCCGATCCTGCTCGAGACCTACCGCGAGTGCCTGCGCGACGTGTTCGATCTGCCCGGCCTCGTGTCGCTGATGAAGGACGTGCAGTCGCGTGCCGTGCGGGTGGCGGCCGTCGATACCGCGCAGCCGTCACCATTCGCCACGTCGTTGGCGTTCGTGTACGTGGCGCAGTTCATGTACGAGTACGACGCGCCCGTGGCCGAGCGCCGCGCCCAGGCGCTCACGCTCGACCGGCGGATGCTGGCCGAGTTGGTTGGTGCCGATGAGCTTCGTGAGCTGATCGACCCCGACGCGCTGTCCGGGCTCGAAGCCGAGCTCCAATGTCTCGATGAGGACCGGTGGGCAACGTCGATCGACGGCGCGCACGACCTCCTGCGCCGGCTCGGCGATCTCACCCACATCGAGCTTCGGGCGCGTGCGTCCGAAGACTTCTCACGCGTACTGGTCAGCGGTCGCCGGGCCATCGAGGTGCGGGTGGCCGGGGAAGCTCGTCTGATCGCCATCGAGGATGCGGCGCGCTACCGCGACGGCGTGGGCGCAGTCGTCCCGCACGGCGTACCCGACGCGTTTCTCGAACCGGTCCCCGACGCGGCCACGCAGCTACTCCGCCGGTGGGCGCGCACGCATGGGCCCTTCCTCGCCGCGGAGCCGGCGGCCCGCTTCGGCTTCCCGATCGAGCGGGTCGAGCTGGTGCTCACCGAGCTGGCCGCCGACGGGACGTTGTTGTTGGGCGCCTTCCGTCCTGGTGGCGTGGAGCGTGAGTGGTGCGACGCCGAAGTGCTGCGCCGGCTGCGGCAGCGGTCGCTGGCCGCGTTGCGGAGAGAAGTCGAGCCCACCGACGCCGAGGCGCTCACCCGGTTCCTGCCGCGGTGGCACGGCATCGACGGCGAGGCCCGTGGGCTGGATCGCCTCTACGAGGTCATCAGCCAGCTGCAGGGCGTAGGCCTACCCGCCTCCGTGCTCGAACGCGATGTGCTGTCGATCCGGGTGCGGGACTACTCGCCGCGGCTCCTCGATGACCTGCTCGCGGCCGGCGAGGTCATGTGGGTCGGCGCCGGCTCGCTGGGCCGCGACGACGGGAAGGTACGGCTGTTCCTCCGCGATCAGGCGCCGCTACTACTGCCTCGGCTCGCCGGCAGCGGCGAGAAGCCGGACTCGCCGGAGCATGAGCGCTTGCGCGAGATCCTCGGCACGCGCGGCGCATGCTTCTTCCGCGACCTCCAGGTTAGTGACGAACGTCTTGCGCTTGATGCGCTGTGGGACCTCGTCTGGGCCGGCGAGGTCACCAACGACAGCTTCGCCGCGGTGCGGGCGCTGTCGGTCAAGAAGCGGACCGGTGGCGCGGCGCGGGGTGGTCGGCCCCGATTGTCTTCGCTCACCGCGCTCGGTCCGCCGACCGCGCAGGGCCGCTGGGCTTTGGTCGACGTCGGTACCGCCGATCCAACGCAGTCTCGACACGCGATGGCCGGTGTGTTGCTCGACCGCCACGGCGTCCTCACGAGGCAGTCGGCGCGGGCCGAGGGAGTGATGGGCGGCTTCGCCGCCGTCTACCCGGTCTTGCGGGCGATGGAAGAGGCCGGCCGCATCCGGCGGGGATACTTCGTCGCCGGCCTCGGCGGCGCGCAGTTCGCGCTGCCGGGCGCGGTCGATCGTCTGCGCGCCGTGCGCGAGCCCACCGACGAGCGGCCGCTGGTGCTGGCCGCCACCGACCCGGCCAACCCCTACGGGATCTCGGTCGATTGGCCCGCGCCCAACCTGCAGCGCGCCGCGGGCGCGTACGTCGTGCTAGCCGGCGGCGTGGCGTCGCTGTACGTCGAGAAGGGTGGTCGCGGGCTGGTCGCATTGCGGCTGTTCGACGGCACGTGGGAGGCAGCGGCCGTCGAGGCGCTCAAGCAGTTGCTGGGAGAAGGTCGGTTCCGCCGGATCTCGGTCGAGCGGGTCGATCCCGCCCTCGACCCGTTCCTGCGCGAGGCTGGCTTCGTGCCGACGCCGAAGGGACTCGTTCTCTACGCCTGAGGGCGACACCATCCTGCGGACCGCCAGCACGCTGCGGTCCTGGCTCGTTGGCCGCCAGGTCACCGGCGCAGCGTCGCTCAAGATTCGCGCCGAACGGCTGGTCGGCGACGAGGTCGCCGAGGTCGAGGCGCGGGGCAAGCACCTGCTGATCCGTTTCGCCGGTGGCCTCACGTTGCACACGCACATGCGTATGACCGGCGCGTGGCATGTCTACCGCCGCGGTGACAAGTGGAGGAAGCCGAAGCATCTCGCTCGCGTCCTGCTCGAGTGCGACGACCGGGTGGCGGTCTGCTTCAGCGCCCCGGTGATCGAGTTGCTGCCGACGCGGACCGAGTTCGCCCACCCGATTCTGGCCGGGCTCGGGCCCGACATCCTCAAGCCACCCGTCGACGTCGACGAGATCAAGCGCCGCGCCGCGGTGCAGGACTCATCGGTACCGATCGGCGATCTGCTGCTCGATCAACAGGTCGTGGCCGGCATCGGCAACATCTGGCGCTGCGAGGCCATGTTCAACTGCCGCGTGAACCCGACGGTCCCGCACGCCGAGGTCGACCTCGACAAGCTGGTGCGCACCGCGTCGCGCCTGATGCAGGCCCACGCCCGCCTCGGCGTCGTTTACCGGCCGCGCGTCTACAAGCGCGCCGGCCGCCCCTGCCCGCGCTGCCGCACGTTGATCAAAGCCGCCCGCACCGGCCGCCATGCCCGCACCGTCTACTGGTGCCCCCGCTGCCAGCCCGCCGGCTGACCGTTCACCGGGCGATTCTCACGCGCTATGCGCGGAGAATCGCCCGGTGAACGGCTACTTCCGCGTTAGCTGGCTGGGGTCGGAGGGGTAGCCGCCGCTGGCGACGATGGCTTTGGCCCAGGGTTCGAGGATCGTGAAGAGTTCGTCGGCGTCCTCGCCCAACGCCTCGACGATACGGCGTTCGCCCTCGTCGGTGGCCGACTCGATGCCACCCCGGTACTCCTCGCCCTCGGGCGTCAGCTCGTTGTTCTTGAGGTAGCCCTTGGTTTCGAGATCGGCGATGCCGGCCATGATCTGCTCTTCGCTCCACCCGCGCGTGCGGATGTAGGTGTTGAGCGGCATCCGCCACCAGAGCTCGGTGAGCAAGCCGATCTCGACCGCGGACGCGCCTGCGGCGACGAACGCGCAGTTGTGTGAGTCGCCGCGGTGTTCGCGGACGAGGTCGGCGGCGCGCCACAAGTCGCCGATCGCATCACCGGGCCAACCGAGGGACCGGAGGCCGGAATACAGCGCACGCGCTTCTCCGCTGGCCGCATCGCCGGCCCGCCGCAGCAGCTCGGTGGCGCGCGCCATGGCGTCAGGTGACTCGCCGATGATGCGCTTCAGGCTCTCGGTCGCTCCGGACTGGCGCGCCTCGAGAATCGTGGGCGCGTCGGTCTTCGACCAACCTTCGTCGACCGCCCCCTTCACCATCACCGGGTTGAACACGCCGAACGCGGCGGCGATCATCTCGCCCGGCACCTGGCCCATGCACGCGCCGCGGCTGATGAAGTAGCTCGGCCCGTACCCC
The DNA here is from genome assembly GCA_963742585.1 of uncultured Actinomycetes bacterium. Classification (GTDB taxonomy): domain Bacteria; phylum Actinomycetota; class Acidimicrobiia; order Acidimicrobiales; family JACDEA01; genus JACDEA01. The sequence goes on along the minus strand of CAVUMI010000006.1, from coordinate 99,364 downwards.
AACCCCAGCGCCTTGTAGCGCTCCTGGGCCTCGGGGGCGAAGTACACATTGGCGGCAAGCGGCTCGACCAGATCGCGCAAACGGCGACTGACTCGGCGGACGACATCGGCAGATGCGGGCATACGCCGTACCCTACGCATTGGTTCGCGTAGTTCGACGACCGAACACCGCTGACGTAGTAGTAGTTCTGTCGTGACAGACACGAAAAGCCGGCCGGTTTCCGGTCGTCGAACTCTGCGAACCACATGGTGAAGCTCGTCTTTTGTCTCACGCGCAAGGATGGGATGTCGCGCGAAGAATTCCAGGCCTATTGGCGCGACACGCACGCCCCGCTGGTGGCGCGACACGCAGCGACGCTGGGCATCCAGCGCTACGTGCAGGTCCACACCGCATCGACGCCGATCGATGACGCGCTGCGGACGGGCCGGGGAGGCCCTGAGCCGTACGACGGCGTGGCGGAACTCTGGTGGGAGTCGGTGACTGCGATGGCGGCGGCGGCCACCTCCGAGGCCGGTACGGCCGCCAGCTGGGAGCTGCTCGAAGACGAGCGCCGGTTCATCGATCTCACCCGCTCGCCGCTGTTCTTCGGCGAGGAGAACGACGTCGTTGGCTAGGCCCTAAGCCGTGAACGGACAGCCGGTGACGCGGACCTCACTGATGACCACGTCAGACGCGGGATCTCCAGTCTCGAGGTAAACCGCGCGCTGGACGAGCAGTGTCCCGGTGAAGAGTTTCCAGTTCAAGTGCAAGACGCCCACGCCGTCGATCGGGACATCCATCGGTTCGTTGCCGACCGGGATCGACGTCGTACCGAGGTACAACTTCCCGACTGAGGACTCCGCGCTGTTCGCGTTGATCACGGTGCACGTCGCGCCGGTCGCCGTCGGGACGTTGGCCGTGGCCCAGACAGCGCGCACACCGAAGATTGGGTTGAAGAACGGCATCGAGAGCGGTGCCACAGTTGCGTCGGCAACTTCGGCCTCGGCGAACAGGCCCGGTATCGGCTGCGGCCAGTCGACCAGGGCAAACTGCGATGCCGTCCGCACGTGGTAGTCGTAGAGGTCGATCTCCCACGGCGAGCCGGAGCCCCTGTCGACCCGCACGTGAACCTGGCGCGCGTAATCGTTCGCGCACGGCGTGACCGCCACGTTGGCGATGCCGAACGGCGTGCTCCCCACTCGCAGCCCCACCGCTTGGCAGCCGCCGGAGGGATTCGGAGGCAGCGCTGACGACGCCCCGGGTAACCCCAGCACTCCTACAACCACGACCAGCCCGAACAACAGACCGCGGCTCCCCAGCCTCTTAACCATCGGTCGCACCCTCCTAGGTGCGCTCCCCAGCGCGCCCGTCAGATTAGCTGAGCGAGTGAAAGTGCGAAATCGCCGGCCGGGTCGGTCCACCACTCGGTCATCGTCAGTCCGGCGTCGGCCAATTCGGCTTCGACGCCGGCGCGGCGGAACTTGGCGCTGATCTCGGTACGCATCTCTTCGCCGCTGCTGAAGTCGATGACGAGGTCGAGGTCGGCGATATGAACAGTCTGCCGCCGGGTCGATCTCAGCCGCATCTCGATCCACTCGTTGTCGCGGTCGAAGAACGCGTGGTGTTCGAACCGGTCGAGCGCGAAGTCGCCGTGGAGGCGGCGGTTGATCACGGCGAGCACGTTGCGGTTGAACTCGGCGGTCACCCCGGCGCTGTCGTTATAGGCGGCCTCGAGCCTCGCGAGGTCCTTCACCAGGTCGGTTCCGAGTAGCAGGCCGTCGCCGGGGTTCATGCCGGCGGCGAGGTCGGCGAGGAACTGCTTGCGTTCCGCCGGCTTGAGGTTGCCGATCGTGCCACCGAGGAACGCGATCAGCCGCCGCCCTTCACGCGGGATGCGGTCGAGGTGGTGCTCGAAGTCGCCGACAACGCCGTGCACCTCGAGGCCTGGATAGTCCGCCTCGAGCGCGGCCGCGGCGGTGCGCAGTGTTGGTTCGCTCACATCGAAGGGAGCGTAACGGCGAAGTGTTCCCTGCCCGCGCAGCGAGTCGAGCAGCAGCCGGGTCTTCTCGGAGGTTCCCGACCCCAACTCGACGAGTGTGTCGGCTCCGCTCGCTGTCGCGATGACGCCGGCCCGCGTGTCGAGGATTGCCCGCTCGCAGCGCGTCGGGTAGTACTCGGGCAGCCGGGTGATGTCATCGAACAGCTGCGAACCGCGCTCGTCGTAGAACCACTTGGGCGGCAGTTCCTTCGCCTCAGCGGTGAGGCCGGAGCGCACGTCCTGCCGTAGCGCGGCGGCGATGTCGTCATCGGTCAGGAAGACCTCGATGTTCATGCGTCCCTCGCGGTGCGGAAGCCGGCGAAGATCTGCCGGCGGGTCGGAAAGTCCCAGTTGCGGAACGTGGCGCGCATGGCCAACGGGTGGGTGGCCCACGAGCCGCCGCGAAGGACCTTGTAATCGGGACCGAAGAACACTTCGGAGTACTCGCGGTAGGGGAACGACTGGAACCCCGGGTATGGAGCGAAGGCCGACGCAGTCCACTCCCACACGTTCCCGAGCATCTGGTCAACGCCGGCTTTGCAGGCGAACTCCCACTCGGCTTCGGTGGGCAATCGCCGGCCCGCCCATGCGGCATAGGCCTCGGCTTCGTACCAACAGACGTGCTGCACCGGCTCGTCGGCCGCGACGGGCATCCAGCGGTTGAACCGGCGGACAGCCCAGTCACCGCGGGGCTCCCGACGCCAGAACTCGGGGTGTTCGAGCTGCGCCTCCTGGCGCCACTTCCAGCCCCCCTCACTCCACCAGCGGTCGTCGTTGTAGGCGCCGTCGCCGATGAACGCGATATACCCCGCGTTGGTGACGGGGGCTGCGTCTATGGCGAAGGGCGCGACCTCGACGTTGTGCGCGGGCCGCTCGTTGTCGTAGGCCCACGGATCGGCGTCGGTACCCATGGTGAATGCACCACCGAGCAGTTCGACCTCGCCGGCCGGCGCTCCGACCGCACGCGGCCCGTCGCCCGTCGCCGGGCCGGGCGCGCCCATGAGCTGGTGCGTGGCGAGCATCGTCTCGTCGTGCTGATGCTCGTGCTGGATCACCATGCCGTAGACGAAGCCGTCGCGCAGCAGGGGCCGGTCGTCGTCGAGATCAGCGCGTTCGAGAACGTCCAGCACCTGATTACGCACCGCGCCGATGTAGGTGCGCGCCGCGTGCGGTGCCAACAACGTCAGGCGCGATCGCGATGCCCGTGGATGCTGGAACGCGTCGTAGAGGTCATCGAGGTCGGGGCGACCGCCCGCACCGCCGTCGATAGCGCGGAGAAGCCACTGATCCTCGTAGTTGCCCACATGGGCCAGGTCCCACACCAGCGGCGACATCAGCGGCGAGTGCTGACGGCACAGGTCGTCGTCGCTGAGCGGATCGGTCAGGGCCAGGGAGCGGCACCGCACGGCGTCGAGCTCACGGGCGACGAGTTCGGTCAGGCCCACGCCGGAACCCTCCGGGCAACGTAGCGCTCGGCGTAGTCGGCCACGCCGCTGTCGCCGGTGGCGCTGACGGCGAGCGCGAAGCAGCGGTCTGCCGCCTCAGCGAGCCGTTCGTCGTCGAGCCCGTAGCGCGCCGCCACCTCCCAAAACCCTTGCGTGCCCTCAGCGGCCGCGAGCGCGTCGTCCACGACCGCGTCGTCGAGCAACGCGGCGACTACCAACGTGGCCACCTCCCACCACGGTGAGGGCAGCGCGTCCAGGTACCGGATCTCGAGCCATCCGCGAGGGCGCACCGGCGGGAAGAGCGTGGTCAGGTGGAGCAGGACGTCGTCGGTAGTGGGGAACCCGAGGTCGGGGTGACCGTTGTAGATCCACTCCGCCAATGTCGTCCCGCCCCGCAGCGGCTGACAGTCGCCGGCGCCGTCGGTGCACAGGAACGCCGGCGCGCCGAACGCGTAGTCGGCCCACGCCGCCGCCGGGTCGCGGTGCAGCGAGATCGGTGCGGTGCGCGCTCGGTCGAGGTGCAGCCACGTTGCCAGTCGGGCCGACTTCCACCCGTCAGCCGGTGAGTTGGCGAAGGATGCGATGAGCGCGGGCCCAACGACGTGCGCGGCGCGCCAGCGGCGATCGTCGAGTCCCAAGTCGACGTTGACCTGCAACGCCGCGGTGTTGCACATCATCTTGCGGCCTTCGACCCCGCCTCGGTCGAAGTGCGCTTCCATAGCGCGGTAGCGGGGCGTATCGAGCACGCGGATGGGCGACCGCCACCGATCGGCGCCCACGGCGACGATCTCGACGTTGGCGCTCGCCAGGGCACGTTCGAGCGCTTGTACGTCGGTGGTCGTCGCACCGATCACCGACGCCGTGTCGGGTTGCGGTCGGGTGCTCAATTCGACCTGGCCACCGGGCTCGAAGGTGATGCGGCTGCCGCAGGGAAGGGGCGCGGCAGCTGCCGCCCGCATGAGCCCCAAGTCCGGACGAGCGGTCCGGTCGCCGCCAGGGAAGGTGAGGAACTCGAGCTCGAGCCCAATGGTCGACGAAGCCGTGGGCATGAAGCAGTGCTCGGCGATGAGGCGCCGGGCGTCTTGGCGGTTGAGCGTCCGGCGCGCGTGCGGCATGACGCTTAGCGATGTCCGAAGTGAGCGGCCACCCACACCAGGTTTCGCACTGGCGCCAGCCATACCACGATGCTTCTCACGTGTGACCTCCCGCTTCCCCGCGGTGCGCGGGCCGCACCGATCATCGCATGGCTTTACCCCCTAGTCGCGGCCCTACACCAGGGTCGAACCGTTTCGACGGAATCGCACTCGTGCCAATACCCAGAGCGCGACAAATCCGTCGCGGTACGTGAGCTTCTTGCCCTCTTCCCGACCCCGGGCCCGGTACGAGATCGGTGCCTCGAAGATTCGGTGGCCGGCCCGCAGGAGCTTGCCGGTGATCTCGGCCTCCATGCCGAATCCGTTCGACCGCAGGTGCGCATCCCGCCACAGCGAGGTCTCGGCCACCTTGAAGCAGGTCTCCAGGTCTGTCAGCCAGGTGTTGAACAGCAAGCTGGCCCACAACGTGACGACGCGGTTACCGATCACGTACCAGAACGAGTACGCGGTGTGTGAACCGAAGTGGCGTGTGCCGTAGGCGATGCGCGTCTCGGCGGCGAGCAGCGGCGCGAGGAGCTGGCGGTAGTCGGCTGGGTCGTACTCCAGGTCGGCGTCGAGGACCGTGAGCAGGTCGCCGCGCGCTTCGGCGATGCCCGTGCGCACGGCCGCGCCCTTGCCTTGGTTGCGTGGATGCTCGACGATCCGAACCCGCGTGCCGTCGGCAAGATCCCTGACCGTGTCGATCGAGCCGTCGGTTGAACCGTCGTCGACAAGCAGTACCTCGATGTCGATCGGTAGCTCAGTTTCGAGCAGCCGCTTCACCGCGGCCCGCAGCGTGGCCGCCTCGTTGTAGACGGGCATCACAACCGTCAGTATCTGATAGCTCATGACCATGACCAGCATGGTGCATGGCGTGGCTCCGCCGGAGTTGTCGAGTGTTTATGCGGCGGACGACACGCGCTGCGCCACGTTCTGGGCGACGGCGTCGACGTTCGCCTCGGCGCGACGGCGGGCGTCGAGCACGGCGGCGGCGTTGCTCGCAGCCTGGGTGGTTCCCAAGCGCATGAGCCAGTGGACGAGGGTCATAGCAGAGACGGTATGGATCGCGTGTGACAGACGACCGACCCGGCCATGGCGATCGTGTAACAGCAACGTGAATCGTTACTGACTACGGTCCCGCCTGAAGTGCCCCGCGGACGCATCCTCGCTGACGTCACGCCGCTCAAGGCGAGCGCCGACTTCCGCTTGCTGTTCAGCGTTGCCCGAGTTCCGGCGCTACCGAACGGCCGCGGCCGAGCGAGCCGGTCTAGGGGGCGGAGAGCGGGGCGACGCTGGCGGGATCGGGCCGGCGCTCGAATCGCCGCTTGAGTCGCAGGAACGGCTGCTCGAGTAGGTAGAACGAGGCGGTCACGACGGCCAGTGTCATGGCCAGCCGCACGACCTGGGTCACTGGGGTTGATGCGTTGAGCCGGTCGTTGGTGATGAACCGATCGATGGGCAGGTGCCAGAGGTAGAGCCCGTACGACACCTTGCCCATCCACACCATCGGCCGGAGTGAGAACAACCGAGCCAGCGGGCTGGTTGGTTCCATGGCGAGCCACACGATGATCAGCGCCGCGAACGTGGCGATCAGGAAGTACCCCTCGCCGTAGATCCGCGCCGGGTGGGTGGCGATGCCGAGGGTCCCGTAGCGCTCCCCGAATACCATCCAAACGAGACCGAGCACGCCGATCACCCCGCACACGCGCACCAGCATCCGGCCGGCGGCGTTCCGCGGCAACAGGTCCCAGGTGTAGAGGAGCCCGGCGGCGCAGCCGATCATCATGGCGCCCGCACGCACGTCGGTTCCGTAGGTCAACCGCGGCAGCGACGTGCCCCGGTTGTAGAGCCACCACCGCAGGCCGTTCGACGCGAAGAACAGCACTATTGGCAGTGCGACGATGAACGTTCGCCGCCCGCGCGCCCAGAGCGCGGTGAGTCCGAAGAGGAGGGGCCACGCCAGGTAGAACTGCTCCTCGATCGACAGTGACCAGGTGTGGGATAGCAGTCGGACCTCGAAGTGGTCGAGGAACGCGTAGACCCAGTTGACGTAATAAAAGAGCGTGGCCGGCGCGTCGCGGGCCATGGTGTCGGACTCAGCGATATGTGGCCCCAACGCGGCGACCACCGAGACGACCGCCACCATCACGAACAGGGCGGGAAGGAGCCGTAACGCCCGGCGCATATAGAACGCGCCGAGATCGATGCGGCCGCTGGTGTCGCGCTCGGCGGCGAGCAGGCTGGTGATGAGAAAGCCGCTGAGGACGAAGAACACGTCGACGCCGAGATAGCCCCCGTGGAACTGGCGGATCGCCGCGTGGAACCCCATCACCGCGACAACCGCTACCGCCCGGACGCCGTCGAGTGCGGGCTGTTGGCCCAGTAACCGCAGAGGGCGCTGGGCGCGCTCCGTCGTCATTGAATCTGCTTCCCGCGCCATGGACGGCCTGCACCATACCGCCCGTAGACTTCAACCCATGAGTGAGCCGGAGGCGAAGCCGGAAGGCGATCGGGGGGCACAGTGAGTGTGAAGGTTCGGACCGTCGCTGATGTAATGAGCACCCCGGTCGTTACCGCGTCACCATCGGAGACCGTGGCCGAGGCCGCGAGCCGGATGTCTGAGCGTCGGGTGGGTTCGGTTGTCGTGGTGGATGGCTTGCGTCCGATCGGCATTCTGACCGAGCGCGACCTCATCCGTTTCGCAGCCGCCGGGGCCGATCCCGCGGGAACGAAGGTCTCGGAGTGGATGACCGAGGCGCCGGACTGCGTTGCGCCCGATCTCGAGGTCGCGGAGGCGTGGAGCAGTCTCGGTGAGCACGGGTACCGCCACATGCCGGTGGTTCGTCGTGCCGGAGGCGCGCAGGGTGATGGCGACGAGTTGGTTGGGCTCGTGTCGATGCGAGACCTCATGCGCATCGCGCAGATCCGTCCGGTGGAGGGCACGTTCACCGACGTGCCGCGCGGCCTCAAGGGTGTGGTTGTTACCGAGACCGAGATCGGTGACGTTCGTGGACTCGAAGGCTTCTACCACTACCGCCAGTACTCGGCGATCGACCTCTGCGAGCAGCGGCCCCTCGAAGACGTGTGGCGCCTCCTCTTCGACGGCGCGCTGCCGACCACTGTCGCCGAACGCAACGCGTTCATTGACGAAATCCGGCCGCTGCGCGACATACCGAGCGACGTGGCCGTTGTTCTCCCCCAGATCGCAACTGCCGGGGAACACTTCACGCCGCTCGACGCGCTGCGGACCGCGGTGTCGCTGACGGCCGCGTCGGAAGGCTTCCGCCCGAGCCTCGATGTCGACCGCTCCGCACTGCGCGCCAACGCCATGCGCATCAGCGCGCTCGTCCCCACGCTGATCACTGCGTCGTACCGGCTGCACAAAGGGCTCGACGCGGTGATGCCCCATCCGGAGCTGCCGTACGCGGCCAACTACCTCTACATGCTCACCGGCGATGAACCTGATCCTGAGCACGCCCGTGCGATCGAGCAGTACCTGATCTCGACCATCGACCACGGCTTCAACGCATCCACATTCACCGCTCGGGTGGTGGCATCGACGGGCGCCGATCTCGGGGCGGCGGTGGTGGCGGCGATCGGAGCGTTGTCGGGACCACTGCATGGCGGCGCGCCGAGCCGCGCGCTCGACACGCTCGACGCCATCGGCCACCCTGACAACGCCGATGCGTGGATCCGCAACGCGGTCGAGCGCGGTGAACGCATTATGGGCTTCGGCCACCCCGTGTACAAAACCGACGACCCGCGTTCGAACATGCTGCGCGACGTCGCCGAACGCATCGGCCCCGACAGCGGCCTGGTGCAGTTCGCCAAGCGAGTGGAGCGCACGATCGTCGATACGCTCGCCGAGCTCAAGCCCGGTCGCCAGCTCTACGCCAACGTCGAGTACTACGCGGGCGTCGTCATGGAGCTCAGCGGGCTGCCGCGCGAGATGTTCACGCCGACATTCGCATCGAGTCGGGTAATCGGTTGGTGCGCCAACATCCTCGAGCAGGCCAACGACAACCGGATCATCCGGCCTTCGGCCCGCTACGTCGGCCCGCCGCCCCCCGAGCCCGTGCCGCCCATTGGCTGAGATCACCGAGGCCACCACCGTTACCCCGGCACTGGTGGAGGGACTGGCCCGGCTCGTCCCGCAACTGTCGCGGTCGGCGCCGGCGCCGAATCAGGCCGCGCTCGAAGCGATCGTGGCCTCGCCGGCCACGGTGCTGCTCGTCGCCTCGGACCAGGGCGGGAGCATCGTGGGTTCGCTCACGCTCGTGCTGTTCCGCACGCCCACCGGGACGCGCGCGTGGATCGAGGATGTGGTGGTCGATGAGGCGGCCAGCCGTCAGGGCATCGGCGAGGCGTTGAACCGAGAGGCACTCCGCCGTGCGGCCGCGGCCGGCGTGCGCAGCGTCGACCTCACGTCCCGGCCCGACCGGGAGGTCGCCAACCGGCTGTACCAGCGGCTCGGCTTCAAGCGCCGCGAGACCAACGTCTACCGGTACGACCTATAACCCGCTGAAGAGGTCATCCTCGGGAACGGGCGCGCCGGTCGTATCGCCGGCCCGGATGAAGGACTCCTCGCCGAACACGTCCTCGAAGATCTCCGGCGGCATGCGGGCCAACCACGACTCCTCCATTTGGCTGGCGTGCGCGGCCAGCGCGCGGCGCTTCTGTTCGCCGAAGGCCCGTGTATCGATGGTGGTGGTGATGCGCCGCTCGACGGCGTCCATGCGCGCCGCGACCTCGCCACTGATCTCGGGCTCCGGAAATTCCACGCCCATCTCGCGCAGTCTCTCGGCGAGGTTCTGGAACGTGCTCCGTCGCCAGGCAGTGAAGTAGAGCTTGGCGGGAATCCCGCTGTGCTCGAAGGCGGCGACCGCCACCCGATGAGCCTGGATGTGGTCGGGGTGGTCGTAGCCGCCCTGGTCGTCGTACGTCACAACGACATCGGGCTGGTACTTCTCGAACAGCGCGATCAACCGGCCGCTGCTCTCTTCAAGTGGCACGTTGCAGAACGCGTCGGGGTGGTCCTTGTTCTGCCAGTCGACCATTCCCGAGTCGCGGTAGCCGAGCAGTTCGAGATCGGTCACGTTGAGGATGCGGCAGGCCTCTTCCAGCTCAGCTAGGCGGGTGGTGACGACCGCCGTCTCGTCGTGACCGTCCGCGCCAGGTTTCACGCCGCCCGGCCCGTCGCCCAGCTCGCCGTTGGTGCAGGTGACCACGACGGTGCGCAGGCCGGCCGCTGCGTAGCGGGCCAGTACGCCGCCCGTGCTGGACGACTCGTCGTCCGGGTGGGCGTGCACGGCCATCAACGTCAGCGGCCCCGCCATTACTGCAGGGCCATGAGCGCGGTGATGACGATGCTGGCGCCCCGGATATCGCCGGTGGTGCCTTCGCCCATGCGGTTCATCACATAGGCCGCGGTCATCCGCTTGTCGAGGTCGTTGACCACGATCGAGCCGCCCCAACCGCCCCAGAAGCACGCTTTGTTGGGGCTGAGCGGGATCTCCTCGCCGGTGAGGCCGTAGCCGATTCCCAACTTCATGGGGACACCCAGCACGAGGTCGGTTCCCTGCGCCTGGACGTCGAAGATCTTGTCGATGGTGGCCGGCGAGAGCAGCTTGGTGCCGCCGACCGCAACGCCGCCGTTGCTCACCGCGCTTTGCGCGAGGGCGACCGACCGAGCATTGCCGTGGCCGTTGGCGGCGGGGATCTCGGCGCGGCGCCAGGGCTCGGTCCAGGCCATCTCGGCGCCCAGGCCGCCGGTGATGCTGCCGAAAGCGCGGGCCACGATGCTGTCCGGATCCAGCCCCGCCGGCGTGATCGCCTCGGGCGGCGGAATGACGCGGGCGATCCGGGCGTCGCACTCGGGCGGCGTGCCGATGTGAAAGTCGGCACCGATCGGTCCGGCGACCTCGTCGGCGAAGAAGGTGCCCAGTGACTTGCCGGTTACCCGGCGGACGATCTCGCCCAGCAGGTATCCCTGCGTCACCGCGTGATAGCCCGAGGCGGTTCCCGGCTCCCACCAAGGCTCTTGGGCGGCCAGGGCTGCGGTCGCCTTGTCCCAGTCGTAGAGGTCTTCGAGGGAAATGGGCGGGTCCCACCCGGCCAGGCCCGCGGTGTGGGACATGCAGTGACGCACGCACACGCCTTCCTTGCCGTTGGCCTTGAACTCGGGCCAGTAGTCGGCCACTGGCGCGTAGAGGTCGACCTCGCCGCGGTCGGCGAGTATCAGCACCGTCAACGCGGCCATGGTCTTGGTGGTCGACCAGACATTGATGATGGTGTCGCGCTCCCAGGGAGCGCCGGTCTCCTGGTCGATGACGCCGCCCCAGATGTCGACCACCAACTCGCCGTCGACGACGACCGCGACCGACGCGCCCACGTCCTGCCCGTTGTTCAAGTTGGCCGACAGCACATCCCGCACCGCGCCGAACCGCTCGTCACACGTCCCCTGGACCTCGCTCATGCCCGAACCCTACGAGATCAGCTTTGTCTGCGTCACCCGCCACGGCCGCGACCACGCGGTATTCGGTGTGTGCCCATCCGCCCACCGAAACGGTTCCGCGGAACCACTTTTCGGAGCGCATAAGCGCGCTCGTGGCGTTCGATCGAATCCCGACTGGTCCGAGGCTGTCCTCCCCGCGGCTGGCGGGCGCCATTGTCCGCCGCCGAATGCCCAGGGCATCTGACCCGGCCAATACGGTTAGTCGTCGGCCCAGATGGTGGTGTAGATCCGGTGGCTGCCGGTGAGGCCTTTCAACTCGACGTCGCGGCCCTCGTCGAACACGACGTCGCCACTGGCCACGGTCAGCTCACGAACCACTGACGACGCGAGAATCTCGCCCCCCTTGGCTTGACCGGCGATGCGGGCGGCGAGGATCACGTTCTTGCCGAAGAAGTCATCCGCGTCTTTGATTGCTTCACCGGTGTGGAGCCCGATACGGACATGCACCGGTGTGTCGGGATGACTCGCTCGAAATTCAGCGAGGTCTCGCTGTATCCCGACGGCACACTCCAAAGCCTTCATCGCGCTCGAGAACGCCAGCATGAAGCCGTCGCCTTGCGACTTGACCTCGAACCCCCCACACCTCGCCGTCGCTTGTCGGATGATCGCGTTGTGCGCGTTCAGTAGCTCGAACCAGCTCCGGTCGCCGAGCTGCTCGGTCATCATCGTCGAGTTCTCGATGTCGCTGAACAGCACGGTCACCGTGCCGTCCGGCGACGCGTGGGAGCGCAGGTCGGGACGCTCCTCGGTGATCGACCAAACGAGCCTGGCGATCGACGCCCTGGCGTCGATCGATTCGACGCCCTGTATCCGCAACTTGAGAGCCAGCGCGAGGTCGGTGACGCGCGGGACGCGGTAGCGCTGGGCCAGGTCCATGGCGCTCGCGAGCAAGTTGAGAACCTGCTGGCGCTCATCGGCAACGTCGGCATCGACCAGCACGCGAGCCAGGTCGTATTGGGTGCGAGCGAGGAGAGCGTGGAACCGGCGCTCGGTGTTGAGCTCGATCGCCCGATGGAGGTGACGGCGGGCATCGTCGGTGCGACCCAGCGTCTCGGCGAGGAGGCCCAAGCTGTAGCACACCGTGCCCCAGCAGGCGGAGGGCCCGATCGAGATGTTGTGCTCGTCGAATGGCAGGAGCCGGTCGTAGATGAATTGAGCGCGCCGCTCGTCCTTCAAGAACGAAGCGGTCTGCGCGGAAAGCGCCATGGCCACGAGCCAGAACGGATCGCGAGGCAGCGTGGCGAAGTCGTCGGCGGCCACGATCTCGAACTCAAGTCGCGCCTGTTCGGTATCGCCGGTTTCGCAGTACACGTCGCAAAGAGCGGCCCGCCACGCTGGGATCATCGGGTACTCGGCGATGAAGAGCTTGATCCCGTCCTCGAGTTCCCCGAAGCGGCCCTGGTGTCTTCGCACCTGCGCCATCTGCGCGCCCCAGAGTTGGAGCGAGTTCGCGTTGGCGGCACGCTGGCCGAGCTCTAGGGTGGCGTCGATCGCACGCTCGGCGTCGGCAACGGTTCCCGAGCCGATGACTGACATCGTCCGCAAGATCTCGACGAGCCATATTTCGTAGCTCTGGCGACGAGGTTCGGCGATGCGTCGGCAGCGCTCGATCTCCTCGTCCATTTCGGTCATGCGGCCGAGGTCGAGGAGGTCCCATGCCCGCCAGATGCGCCCGGCGAGCTCGAGCCCGGCATCACCAGCGCGGTGGGCGGCGGCCACCTGTTCGTCGGCCATCGCCAGCCGCGCCTCGGCGTTAGCCGGCTGGTAGGTGGCGTAGTGGCGACCGGAGAGAACGTAGGCGAGGACAGCCGGGTCGCCGAGACGGCGACCGATGGCCTCGGCCTCGGCGCACAGTTCTTCGCGCCGGCGCGGCTCACCCCCGAAAGTGAGCGCCTCGGCCAGTCGGCTCATCACCTTGGCGCGTACGGCCTCGTCCGACTCGGCCAGACCGGCCAACGCGCCTTCGAGCATGCCGATAAGCGCTTCATCGCGCAGTCCGGTGCCGAAGCCCAACTGACCGCCGTAGCCCAGCCCGGCGCGCGCGAGCCGGTCGATGGCGCCGGCGCCGCGAGCCAACTCGGCGGAGGCCTGAAATGCCGCGCGGGCGCCATCGAAGTCGCCCGTGCTCCAGAGGCTGGTGCCAAGCTCGTATTCGAGATCGATGCGAGCATCGTCGCTCGACGCTGTCTGCAAGGCCCGGCGCAAATGTGTCGCCGCGTCCTCGTACGCAACCATCTCCGTCGCCCGCCGGGCTGCCGCTGTTGCGTATTCGGTGGCTTTCTGCGGTCCGGCGATCAGGAGTGCTTCACCAAAGTGGTAGGCCAACTCGCCGACGTGAGCGCGCAGATCCGTGCTGTGTAATCGCTCGATGGCTTCGCCCACCTTGTTGTGCATGCGAACCTTCACCGTGGTGCCAAGGTGGCTGTACAGGGCCTCGCGGGTGAGCCCGTGAACGAAACGAAATCGGCCGACCGATCCGGGTACCTCGGCGATGATGCGGTCGGCGATGGCGGCGTCGAGCGCGTCGAGAACGGCGGTGGCGTCGAGGTCGCTCACCTCGCGCACTACGTCGAGTGAAAACTCGTGGCCCACGACCGCGCCGACCGTCAGGACTTGGCCGGTCTCCTGGGGCAGCCGCGCGAGGCGACGGTCGATCGTCTCTCTGATGCCCTCGGGGATACCAAGGTCCTCAATGGAGTCGACCGTGGACACCCACCGCTCGTCGCGGCGCACGAGGAGCCCGGTCTCCACGAAATGTCGGATGATCTCCTCTATGAAGAACGGGTTGCCTTGTGTTTCCCGGTGCAATTGCTCGGTCAGCCGCAGCTCACGCCCGGCCAACTCGTGTTCGGCGACCGCCTCGAGCCATCGCCGTGTTTCTTCGGCGGACAGGCCGCGGAGGGTCATGCGCTTGGCGTTGCGCTCGCGGCGCAGGTCGGCGAGCGCGTCGCTGAGCTGTTGACTCCGGTCGACGTCGCTGTCGCGATACGTGGCCACGACGAGGATGCGGCTGCCGTCGAGCTCGCCGACCAGATATTCGAGCAGCAGCAGCGACGCTCGATCGGCCCACTGGAGGTCGTCGAGGATGAGGACGACGGGTTCTGATGTCGAGACGTTCTTGAGGAACGTAGTGATGGCGTCGAAGAGCTTGAAGCGTGCTTGTTCAGGCTCCGACTGCTGGGCCGGCGGCAGACCGGGTAGGCGCGTACGAACATCCGGAACGATCTGGGCGATGTCAACCGCGCCGCTGCCCATCTCTGCGGCCATCGCCTCCGCATCACGCGTCACGGTCAGACTGCGAAGTATCTGCACCCAGGGCCAGAACGCGGGGACGCCGTCGTCTTCGCGACAGCGACCCCACAACACCTGGGCACCGCGGAGGCTCGCATAGGTCGCGAGCTCGCTGGCGATGCGTGTCTTGCCGATCCCCATCTCGCCGCTGACAAGCGTGAGCCGGCCGCGGCCCGACAGAACCGCTTCCAGCGCGGCGCGCAGGTCGGCGGTCTCCCGTTCTCGGCCAACGAAAACGCCTGTCGCCAGCCGGTCCAGCGGGCTGGCCCGGTCGTGAACGATTGGCTCGGTACCAGTCAGATCGCCGGTCGCGATCGCAGAAAGCGCCTGGCGCACGGCGGTGGCGCTCCGCGGGCGTTCGTCGGGCGACTTCGCAAGCAGCGAAAGGATGAGTTCTTCGAGTGGCCGCGACACCTCGGGGTTGTGCCACGACGGCGCAACCGGCGCGGTGTTGATGTGCTGCGAAATGATCGCTACCGGATCGTCGCCCACGAATGGAGGACGGCCGCAGACGCATTCGTACAGGAGTGCCCCGAGCGAATACAGGTCGGACCGATGGTCGACCGGCCGGCCGAGCCCCTGCTCCGGCGGCATGTAAGCGACGGTGCCGATCATCATTCCTTCTAGGGTGATCCGTGACCGGTCGAGAGCAACGGCAAGCCCGAAGTCGCCGAGCGTTGCCACTCCATCCTTGGTCAACCACACGTTCCGTGGCTTGACGTCGCGGTGCACTATCTCCTGCGCGTGGGCATGCTCGAGCGCGCAGGAGATCTGTTCACCGACCCGCGTCGCTTCCTCGGTGGACAGCCGGTGCTCGTGGGACGCACGTAGTTGTTCCTCGAGATCGCCGCCGGCCATGAACTGGCTGACGACGAACAGCTGGCTGCCATCCTCACCGATGTCGTAGATCGTCACGATGTTCGGATGGTCGCCGAGTCGGCCCATCGCCTCGGCCTCCCGCCGCGCCCGAGCCACACCGCTGTCGTCGAGTCCGTCCGTCTTGATGAGCGCGATTGCAACGTCGCGATCGAGGCGCTGGTCTCGCGCCAGGTAGACGCGCTTGCGCCCGCCTTCTCCGAGGAAGCGGCGAATCTCGTAGCGGCCGCCGTCGATGCTCGATGGGAACGAGCTCACGTCGGGTCGCGACGCCCGCCCCTGTGGCCCGCTGAAGCTGCCCGACCGGCTGAAGCTCGTCGATTGGCTGGAACCGGTGCGGCGATTGAAACTGTCACTCAACCCTGCGGCGTCAACCAATGGTGCGCCGCACTCACCGCAGAAGCGCTCGTCCGACTCGATCGGCGCTTCGCACTTTGGGCACGCGCGCTGCAATGGCGCCCCGCAACCCCCACAAAACTTGCGTCCCGATCGGTTGTCGAAGCCGCAAGCAGCACAGACCACTAGTTGCCTCCCCGTCAAACCGCGAGAAGTCTAAGCCTTGGGCGCCTCGGGAGAGTGTGCGGTGACGACAGTGACCCCCAATCCTGAGAACGGAGCCCAAGGGGCAATCGTTCTGGAGCCCCGCGCGCTCCACCAGGAGCCAGACGCTCAGAAGACCAGGCCGAGCACTCCCGCGGTGAAACCGGTGATCGTCATCACGGCCACGATGCGATCGAGATGAACCGCCCGGACCGCGGCCGCGGGGTCGTCAGACACCGAAAGAGCAGGTTCAGATTGGTGACGGACGGGGTGCTCGCTTCCGCGGCACCACAACCGAAGCGCGTGGTGGGGACTAGCGGTCTGACAGCACTCGGCAGTGATGGAGTGCCCGTGCCGTTACGGACTCGGCCGTGAGTGCTGGCCACTGGCCGCTAGTCGCTGGTGGCGAGGCCCGGGCGGTCGGGGGCGGGGACTAGGACGCAGTGGGTGCCGGTGTAGATGGTGGGCATGCACTTGTTGCAGTGCGTGCACAAGGACTGGCTGGTGTCGCCTTTCTGCCAGCGCTGGACGAGGTCGGGTTCGCGCAAGAGGGCGCGCCCGATGGCGACGAACTCGAAGCCCTCGTCCAGCGCCTGCTGGACGGTGGTTGCCGCGGTGATGCCGCCCAGCAGTATCAACGGCATGCGCAGCGCCTGACGAAACTGGCGCGCCATCGGGAGGAAGAACGCTTCTTCGAACGGATACGCGGGCATGAACCGCTTGGCCGTGAGCCGGAACGGGATCCGCATCATCGGCGGGAACGTGGCGGCCAGCTCGTGGATCGGCGCGTCGCCGCGGAACAGGAACATCGGGTTCTGGAATGAACTGCCGCCGGTCAGTTCGATGGCGTCGAGGGTGCCGTCGGACTCGAGAAGCTCGGCGGTGGCCACACTGTCCTCGACGTCGATTCCCCGCTTCACGCCATCGGCCATGTTGAGTTTGGCGATCACCGCGACGCGGTCGCCGGTCGCGGAACGAACAGCGGTCGCGATCTCCCGGGCCAGTCGTGCTCGCTTTTCGATCGTGCCGCCCCACCCGTCCGTCCGCTTGTTGAGCCGCGGGCTGAGGAACGCGCTGATCAGGTAGCCGTGACCAAAGTGCAGCTCGACCGCATCGAAGCCCGCAGTCGCGGCCAGTCGCCCCGCGTTGGCGAACTCGCCGATCACGCGCTCGATGTCGTCATCGGTGGCGGCCACGGTGAACTTCATCGCCTGCTTGGCAAACACCCGCGACGGCGCCAAACCGCGCCGACCGGTGTTGGCGGCGACCGGCCCGGCGTGCCCGAGCTGCATGCTGGCGAGCGTCCCGAGGGCGTGCATCGTCTCGACGAAGCCGGCCAACCCGGGCATCGCCTCGTCGCGCACGACGATCTCGCCTGGCGCGCCGCGGCCGTCCCGCGACACCGCGCAGTAGGCCAGAGTCGTCATGCCCACACCGCCCGAGGCGACCGCCCGGTGATAGTCCGTCAGCGCTTCGGTGACCAGACCCTTGGGCGACATGCCCTCGAACGTGGCCGACTTGATGATCCGGTTCCGCAGCGTGATCGGGCCCAGCGGGGCCGGCGCGAACGGATCGACAGTCATGCCACCAGAATGGTCGGTGATGAAGAAGCTCGCCGATTACGGCCGCGACGACCATCCCGAGGGCGACCCCGAGCGCGCCCAGCTGGCGTGGGCCGTCGCGATCATGGACGATTGCGACGAGTGCGCCGACCTGCGGGTCGAGCTCACGTTGGAAGAGGCGGGCAGCCCCGGCACCGGCCTCGTCGGACACCTTTCGCCGGCCACCGCCCGCCAGCTACGCGCCGCGCTCGGCGTCAGCGTTACGCGAGATCGGTGAACCCACCGAGTAGATCCTGGGTACCGTACGTACGTGCCCGACAGCATCTCGATCACCGACAACCGGACCGGCGACCAGCTGGAGATCCCGATCGTCAATGGTGGGATCTCATCAGCCGACTGGCGCAAGCTCCTTCCAGACGTCTTCTTCTTCGATCCCGGGTTCATGGCGACCGCGGCCTGCGAGAGCGCGATCACCGAACTCGACGGCGACGTGGGGATCCTGCGCTACCGCGGCTACCCGATCGAACAGCTCGCCGAGAAGTCGACCTACCTCGAAGTGTCGTACCTCCTGCTGCACGGCGACCTGCCCACCAAGGAGCAGTACGACCACTGGGTACACGACATTACCCATCACACCTACATCCACGAGAACATGCGCAAGCGGTTCATGGATGGGTTCCACTACGACGCGCATCCAATGGGCATGCTCGTCTCCGCGGTGGCGGCGCTGTCGACCTTCTACCTCGACGCCAAGCACATAGCCGACGAGCAACAGCGTCACTCGGAGATCGTCCGGCTCGTCGCCAAGATGCCCACCCTGGCCGCGTGCTGCCACCGCTTCAGCGCGGGAATGCCGTTCGTCTTCCCCGACAACAACCTGAGCTTCACCGCCAACTTCCTGAACATGATGTTCAGCCCCGATGAGAAGTACTTCTACGACAACCCCATCTTGGCCAAGGCGCTCGACACGCTCTTCATCCTGCACGCCGACCACGAGCAGAACTGCTCGACGACCGCCATGCGCGTGGTGGGGTCATCCCACGCCGACCCATACACCGCGGCATCGGCGGCCTGCGCCGCGCTTTACGGCCCCCGCCACGGCGGCGCCAACGAGCAGGTGATCCGCATGCTCACCGAGATCGGTTCGATGGAGGCCGTCCCTGAGTTCGTCGAGGCCGTGAAGTCGGGCAAGAGCGGCCGCCTCCAGGGCTTCGGACACCGGGTCTACAAGAACTACGACCCGCGGGCCACCATCATCAAGCAGACCGCCGAGGACGTCTTCAGCGTCACCGGGTACAACCCGCTACTCGACATCGCCCTCAAACTCGAAGAGGTCGCGCTCAGCGACGAGTACTTCATCTCGCGGAAGCTGTATCCGAACGTCGACTTCTACAGCGGGCTCATCTACCAGGCGATGGGGTTCCCGATCGACACCTTCCCGGTCCTCTTCGCCATCCCGCGGATGTCCGGCTGGCTCGCACACTGGGAGGAGCTGCTCGAGCAGGACTCCCGCATCGCCCGTCCTCGCCAGCTCTACATCGGGCCGGGTACGCGCGACTACCTGCCCATCGGCTCCCGCAGCTAGCTACGAGCCGTAACCCTCGTTCAGCAGGACGTCGCCGTTGGTGGTCCGGTAGTACACCTGCCAGTGGTAGTAGCCGAAGTAAGCGCGCTCGGCACTTCGCATCTGTTCCGCGTAGTTGGTGACCGCGTCGACGTAGAGGTAGCTGTGGTTGTAGTTCCATAGCGCGTTGCGCATGTTGCCCGGCGCGCCGTTGCGCTTCAGGTAGCGGGCCGCGGCCCGGATCGAATCCTTGTTGCTGTTGATGTCGCCCTCGCCGTACGCCGCCCATGTCGCGGGCAGGAACTGCATCGGGCCTTGCGCACCGGCTGAGCTCTCGCCCCGGATCCGGCCCATGCGCGTCTCGACGAGATGGACGGCGGCGAGGTACGCCCACCGAACTCCGAACTCCGCCTCGGCGGCGCGGTAGTAGCCGAGCAGTTCGTCGGCGGGGGCCGGAGCCACGATGCGCCAGTTGGCCGGCGGCGCCGGGTTCTTCGGTGGTGAGAGCGAGCGCAGCTTCTGCCCGGCTTCGACGTTGGCCCGGATCGTGGGCCGCAACCCGGCCGGGGCTTGGGCCAGCGTCGGCTCCAGCCAGTCGGGGTGTTCGACCAACTCGCGGTAGAGGATCTGTTGGCTGCGGGCCTGGACGGCCACCTGCTCGGCCGGTGTGGCGGGATTGCGGATGGCTTGCTCTGCGCCGATGAGGGCGATGGCCGAGCGCTCCCTCGAGTCGGGCGCGGTGGTCGTCGAGGTCGTGGTGGTGGCCACCACCGTCGTCGTCGTGCTGGTCGACGGCGCAGCTCGTCGATCGCCGTCGCTGGAGCACGCGGCGAGGGACGCGACGACGAGGACCAGGCCCAGCAATCGCCTCACTGTGCTTGCCCGATCGCCTTCCGGCTACCCCTCCGGCTCACTGTGACCGATCGATGCGGTACAGCGGCCCCGACTGCGACAGGACATACAGCTCGCCGTTGCGGTCTTCGCCGAACGACGTCAACTCGTCCGTCGACAGACCGGTCTCGCGGACACTCGCGTTGCCGCCGCTGCGGGTGAGAGCCAGCACTTTGCCGACGCAGTAGTCGCCGAAGAAGTAGACGCCACCCCAACCAGCCAGCCGGCTACCGCGGTACGCGTACCCGCCGGTCACCGCGCAGTTAGGCCTGTTGGGCATCTCGTAGATCGGTTCGACGTTGCCCGCCGGTGGCGCGCCGCCGTTGTGCGCGTGCTTGCCTTCGCGCCGGGCCCAACCCCAGTTCTGCCCGCTGCTACCGGCCGGGGCGAAGTCGATCTCCTCCCACGCGTTCTGGCCGACGTCGCCGATCCACATGTCGCCGGTCGCGCGGTCGAATGAGTAGCGCCAGGGGTTGCGCAGCCCGAGCATCCAGATCTGGGGCTGCGGGCTAGCCGCGCCGGTGTCCAAGCGCAGCATCTTCCCCAACCGGTCGTTGGGATTCTGGGCCCGGTTGCCCGGATCGCCGCCGCTGCCGCCGTCGCCGGTTCCGACGTACAGGAAACCGTCGGGTCCGAAAACGACGTGGCCGCCGTTGTGGTTGGCGAAGGGCTGGTCGAGGAACAGCAGCTGCCGCGCGCCACCGGTCACGCGCCCGCCGGAGAACGGGTACTCGTCGACGCGGGTGTCACCGGAGGTGTCCGTGTAGTTCACGACCATCACCCCACGCGCCGTAGAGAAGGCGAGACCCAGCAGACCCTGTTCGCCGCCGGTGGACACCTGGCCGGAGAGGTCGAGCACCGGAGCGCTGACCGCACCGTTGCGTACGGCTCGGACCCGTCCGCCCTTCTCGGCGACGTAGAGGGCGTCGTCGTTGGGTGCTTGAGCGAACGCCACCGGCGACGCCAGGGTGGCAATTTGCGTGAGTTTGATGCCCACCGGCGGTCCGCCGGGCGTGGTGGTTGTTGCCGCCGGCGCGCCGGGTGCCGCCGGACGGGTCGTCGGCGCGGGTGTCGCGGCCGGGCGACGGGTGGTCGCCGGCGCCGCCGGTCCACCGGTGCTGCTGGTGCTGGCATCGCTGGTGCTCGTGCTCGCCTCGGACGACGACGACGTCGTCCGCCTGGTGGCGACGTTGTCGTCGTCGCCACCGCAGCCGGCTGCGATGACGGCAAGCGCGAGCGCGGCAACGGCCACCCTCCGTCGGGTCAACCGCGGGGCCTGAGCAATCTGATCAGTCCTTCTTGCACCACCGATATGACCAGTGTGCCGTCGGCGCGGAAGATTCTTCCTTCAGCTAGTCCGCGGCTGCCCGACGCCGACGGACTCTCCTGGTCGTAGAGCAACCACTCGTCGGCCCTGAACGGCCGGTGGAACCACATGGCGTGGTCGAGGCTGGCCACCATCACGTCATCCTCGAACTTCACGCCGTGGGCCAGCAGCACCGAGTCGAGCAGGGTCATGTCGGACGCGTACGCGACAACGCAGACGTGTAGGAGCGGGTCGTCGGGCAGCTTGCCGTCGGCCCGCAGCCAAACCTGCTGGGTGTTCGACCGCCCTTCCTCGGCGGCGATGCGCCACGGATCGCCGACATAGCGGAGATCGATTGGTCGCGGCCGCGTGTACCACTCGCCCAGCTGCTCCTTGAAACGGGCCATCCGCTCCTTGAAGGTGGGAAGGTCGTCGGGGGCCTCGACCGCGGGCATCGCGCGCTGATGATCGAGGCCCGGCTCGTCGATGTGGAATGACGCCGACAGATTGAAGATGGCCTTGCCGTGCTGGATGGCCACGACGCGGCGCGTGGTGAACGAGCGGCCGTCGCGGATGCGGTCGACCTGGTAGATGATCGGAACGGTCGGATCGCCGGGACGCAGGAAGTAGGCGTGGAGCGAGTGGACGTTGCCCCGCTCGACCGTGCGACCGGCCGCCACGAGCGCCTGGCCGGCGACCTGGCCGCCGAAAACGCGCTGGCGCTTCTCGTCCGGGCTGCGGCCGCGGAAGATGTTGACCTCGATCGGCTCGAGGTCGAGCAGGTCGACCAGGTCGTCGAGCGCTCGTTGGTCCATGTGACCATCGTGGCACCCGCAACCGACCGCTAGCGTCACGCGCCTATGCGGATTGAGTTTCCTGAGGGCTTCCTGTGGGGCACGGCCACCGCCGCGCACCAGGTCGAGGGTGGCAACTGGAACAACGACTGGTGGATGTGGGAGCACGACCCGCTCTCGAATACGGTCGAGCCCAGCGGCGACACTGTCGACCACTACCACCGCTATCCCGAGGACATCGCGCTCCTTGCCGAGCTCGGCTTCACCACGTACCGGTTCTCAGTCGAGTGGAGCCGGGTCGAGCCCGAGAACGGCGAGTTTTCCAAGTCGGCGCTCGACCACTACCGCCGCATGTGCGCGTCGTGCCACGAGAACGGCATCACGCCGATCGTCACCTTCCATCACTTCACCACGCCGCGGTGGGTGTGCCATGAGGGTGGCTGGGAGGAGCCCGATACCGCCGACCACTTCGTTCGTTACGTCGAACGCACCACCGCCGCCCTCGGCGATCTTATGGGCTGGGCGTGCACGTTCAACGAACCGAACATCGTCGCCACGATGGGTTTCCTGGCCGGGGTGTTCCCGCCGGGTCGTCGCGACCCGCAGCTGCGGCGGGCGGTCAACGACATCATCATCGACGCTCATCGGCGGTCGGTCGAAGCCGTTCGGTCGGGTCCGGGCAACGCGCCGGTGGGCCTCACCCTCGCGATGAGCGACTACCAAGCGGTCGACGGTGGAGAAGAACGGCGGGACCGAATCCGGCGAAACATGGAGGACGTGTACCTCGAGGCGGCGCGCCAGGACGACTTCATCGGCGTTCAGACCTACTCGAGGACACGCGTGGGGCCCGACGGCGCCCTCGGCCCGGAGGACGGCGTTGAGCTCACGCAGATGGGCTATGAGTTCTGGCCCGAGGCGCTCGAAGCAACGATCCGGCGCGCATGGGACGTCACCGATGGCCTGCCCATCCTGGTCACCGAGAACGGCATCGGCACCGACGACGACGCGCGCCGCATCGAATACATAACCCGGGCGCTGGTGGGTGTCCGCCGGTGTCTCGACGACGGAATCGACCTGCGGGGCTACACGTGCTGGAGCGCCATGGACAATTTCGAATGGGCCTTGGGGTACGGGCCGACGTTCGGGATCATCGCCGTGGACCGTGAAACCCAGGAACGCACGCCCAAGCCCAGTGCCCGCTGGCTCGGGGGCGTCGCTCAGGCCAACGCTCTGGACGCCGATACCATTAACGAGTGACCCTGACCGCCTCCGCGCTGCGCGAACGCGCTCGCACGCCCACGGGCCGCAAGCTGATCAAGTACACGATGGTGTCGATCGTCAGCGTGATCATCGGCCAGGCCTTGCTGGCGATCTTCTTCGGCTTGCTGCGGTGGTCGGCCGTCACGTCCAACGTGTTCGCCGTCGGCCTCAGTGCCGTCCCGTCGTACTACCTCAACCGTGCGTGGGCGTGGGGGAAGCGGGGCCGGTCGCACTTCCTGAAGGAGGTCGTCCCGTTCTGGGCCATGGCCTTCCTCGGTCTGGCGCTGTCCACCGTGTTCGCGGACTTTGCTGAGGACCGGGCGCTGAACTACACCGACAGCCGGCTGGTGCAGACCATGATCGTCAACGCCGCCGCGCTGGCCGCGTTCGGCGTGCTGTGGATCGGCAAGTTCGTCATCCTCAACAAGGTGATGTTCGCGCATCACGAGGACGACCTCCCCCCCGCGCTCGACGGTCGTACAGGGATCCCGACCTGAAAGATTGGTTGGCCGTCGCCAAGGCGGCCAAGGGGTTCATGCCCGACGACGAGGGCATGGCGTTGCACGAGGCGGGGCGCGCCGCGGCGGCCACCGGTCTTGGTCCCCTCCTCGAGGTCGGCACCTACTGCGGCAAGTCGGCGGTGTACTTGGGCGCGGCGGCCCGCGACCTGGGGACGGTGCTGTTCACCGTCGACCACCATCGTGGGTCCGAGGAGAACCAGGCCGGATGGGAGCATCACGACCAGGAGTTGGTCGACCCTGACACCGGCCGCATGGACACACTGCCGTTCTTCCGGCGGACGATCGCCGCGGCCGAGCTCGAGGACAGCGTCATTGCCGTGTTGGGCGACTCACCGACCGTCGCTCAGGTCTGGCAAACGCCGCTGTCGTTCCTGTTCATCGACGGCGGTCACGGGTCGGAACCGGCGTGGGCCGACTATCGGGGCTGGACGCCGCACGTCTCGCCCGGCGGCATCCTCGCCATCCACGACGTCTTTCCTGATCCGGCCGACGGCGGCCGCCCGCCCTATGACCTGTATTGCGACGCGGTGAAGTCCGGCGCGTTCGAGGATGTCAGCGCAACCGGAAGTCTGCGCGTCCTGCAAAAGCGCTAGGCCGGTTCGCGGAGGTCGATGCGGCGCAGCAGCTGCGCGCGTGCCGTAGAGAAGCACCTGGCGCACCGCCACATCTTCCACGGTTCTCACCGCGGCGTCAGTACGCAGAACTCGTTGTCTTCGGGGTCGGCCATCACCACCCACGGGACGTCGCCCTGTCCGATGTCGATGCGACGAGCGCCGGCTGCGATCAGTCGCTCGACCTCCGTTTCCAGATCGCCGTCGGCGGGCGGAGCGACGTCGAGGTGCAGACGGTTCTTCATCGTCTTGACGCTGGCCACCGGTGGCCCGAATGTGATGAACGGTCCTTGCCCGTCTGGCGCCCGAACCGCGGTGTCGCCGTCCTGGTCGTAGACGATGGGCCAGCCGGTGGCCTCGCTCCAGAACCTCCCGACAACGGGAGCGGCCGGCTCGAACACGATGGCCCCGAGCAGACCAGTGGTGGCCAGGAATTCACCGCGCACGCCCACGCAGAACTCGTTGCCTTCGGGATCGGCGAGCACGGTGCCGTCGGGGTCGTCCGGTTGCCCGATATCGACGGGCTGCGCGCCGAGCAGGATCAGGCGGTCGACCATCTCGGTCTGGTGCTCTGGTGACTCGCTGACGAGGTCGAGATGGATCCTGTTCTTGGCCGCCTTTGGCTCGGGGACGCGAAAAAACGACAAGAGGAACTCTGTTCCGTCCGTCGGCATCAGGTCGATTTCGTCGGGGATCTCGTCGTCGATGTCCCAGTGCAGGGCGCCGGCCCAGAACCGTGCCAAACGCAGCGGATCGTTAGCGTCGAAGGCGAGGGTGGTGAGTCGAGTGCTCAAGGTGTCATGCCTCCTTACCGGCAGTCGAACGCGTCAGGATCGCCCGGTTCAGCGCCATCCATGCAGCATGTCTCGTCGGAACGAACACCGCCTATCGGGAGCGCCTCGTCGCCGGCCGGCACGCCGCCGCCGATCCCGCGGTCAGACGCTGTTTTTAATGGCGTCGACGATGTCGCGGGCGACGATGACGATGACGCCCTTCGCTCCGAGAAAGACGAGATACGCGAGCCCGTAGATGGATGCCACGGCCAGGGCGAGGACCACAAACCCGGCAGCGGCGACGGCGGCGATGGTCCCAGCGCGCCGCGGGCAAGGACACTACGCGTGCCAGAACGTCGTGGATTCCCGCGCTGTACGCGCCGCAACTGCGAACGCGTTAGTCGTGGACCGGCTCGCTGAGGTCGGTGCCGGTGGGGAGGTTCTCGCCACGGAAGAGGCCGGCGGCGGGGGAGACGCCATCGAGGGCTTCGTCGGCCAGCAGGATGGCCGCCGCGGTGTAGCTGGAGCATTCGCCGCCGGGGAAGTAGATCCCCTCGGGGTACACGCACCCGGTCCAGTACGCGCCTTCCTCGTAGCGGTAGCGCTGCACCCACTCGAGCAGCGTGCGGGCTTCGACGTCCATGCCCACGCTGTCGAGCGCCATCACGCACTCGGCCGTTTCCGCCGCGGTGATCCACGGTCGGTCAGACACACAGCGCACACCGCACCCGGGCATCACGAACTCGCTCCACCCGTCGCGCAGCCGGCTGCGCCCGTCGGCGCCATCGATCGCGCCGCACAACACCGGGTAGTACCAATCCATCGCCCACCGGCTCTTGTTGGCGAAGACCTCTGGCCGGTACTTGATGGCGTGGGCCAGCGAGCCGGCGGCCAGCTCCCACTCGGGTCGCTCGTCGTCCAGCCGCTCAGCGATCGCGATCGCGCACCGCAGGGACAGATAGATCGATGACGAGCCCGTCAGGAGCCCGTAATCGCCCGGTGTCGTCCCGTCGGGCTCGCGGCACCACAGCACTTCGCCGCTGTCCTGCTGGAGGTCGAGGACGTAGCGCATCGCGCGGTCGACCATCGGGAACATCGCCTCGAGCCAGGCGGTGTCCTTGTACAGGAGGTAGTGATGCCACACGCCGACAGCCACGTAGGCGATCGTGTTGGTGTCGCGGCGCTCGTCCTTCACGCGGTCAGCCCAGTAGTAGTTGAACCACGCGCCGTCGGGATGCTGCGTACGCGCCAGCCAGTCATAGGCCCGCTCGGCGTCGACTTGGCGTTCGCCCAGCGAGAGGGCCATGGCCGCCTCGACGTGGTTCCACGGGTCGGCATGACCGCCGGGAAACCACAGGATGAGGCCGTCAGGCTGCTGGTCGGCCGCGATCGCGTCGACCGTCGCGCTGCGTTCGGCGTCCGTGAGCATTAGGCCGGCTTCTTCCCGTAGACGACGACGCTCTTGCCGATCAACGGACTCAGCACGTTGTCGGGTATTCGCGTCGCCAGCGGCGCCTTCTCGATATCCCACACGAGGAGTCGGTGATACGCCTTGACGAGCGGGTGGTCGTTGTTTCGCACGCCGACGGCGCACTTGAGCCACCAGTAGGGCGAGTGAAGACCGTGCGCGAAGCCAGTGCCCTTGTACTGCACGCCCGCGTCGCGCAGCCGTCCGACGAGCGTCGAGTGGCGGTAGATGCGGATGTGGCCGCCCGGAACGTTGTGGTAGTCGTCGGACAGCGCCCAGTTGACGAGCTCGGGGAACCATCGGGGCACGGTCACCGCGATCGTGCCGCCCGGCCGCAGTACGCGGACGAGTTCGCCGATCGCCGTGCGGTCCTCGGGGATGTGCTCGAGAACCTCTGCCGCGATGATCCGATCGAAGCTGGCGTCGGGGAAGGGCAGCGTGAGCGCGTCGCCGTTGACCGCGCCGACGTCGGTCGCCTCCATCGCTGCGAACACCGCACCGACGTCCTTCAGCTCGGCGGCATCGGCGTCCAGCGCGATGACCTGGGCGCCGCGTCGCGAGGCTTCGAACGCGTGACGTCCGCCGCCCGCGCCGAGGTCGAGCAGCCGGTCACCGGCGCGGACGCCGAGGCGGTCGTAGTCCACGGTCAACATCAGCGGTTGGCCAGGGCCTCGCGGTACTGCTCGACCGTGCCCTCGGCCGTCTTGCGCCACGTGAACTTCTCCAACACCCGCTCGCGGCCGGCGGCGCCCAGCCGGTCGCGAAGCGCCTCGTCGTCGAGCGCACGACCGATCGCTGCCGCGAGGGCGCCGGGGTCGCCGGGCGGAACCAGCAGCCCGGTAACGCCGTCCTGGCCGATGACCTCGGGAACCGCGCCGCCGGTGGTACCCACCAACGGCACGCCGCAGGCCATGGCCTCGACAGCGGGTAGCGAGAAGCCCTCGTAGAGCGACGGCACCACCGCCACCTCGGCGCTGGCGTAAAGCTCGACGATGCGCTCATCGCTCACGCCCGAGAGGAAGCGGACGGCCGACGCCAGGCCCAGGCGACTGATCGTCTCGCCCACGCGCGTCTCTGCCTTGGGCATGCCGACGACAACCAGCTCCGCGTGACGCTCGGTGCGCACCTTGGCCAGGGCCTCGAGCAGCGGGACGAGTCCCTTGAGCGGCACGTCGGCGCTCGCCGTCGTCATGAGGCGGCCCGGCACCCGCTTGATGTGGGGCAGCGGGCGGAAGCGAAGGTGATCGACCCCGACGGGCACCACCGCGATGCGATTGGCGTCGAGGCCCATCTGCTCGGCGGAGTCGGCCCGGGAGTTCTGCGAAACGGTGACGATGCGGGGAAGTTGTCGGGTCACGCGCGCCTGCATGCGGAGGAAGCCGTACCAGCGCCGGAACGTGAGCTTGCGCCAGGGCGTGCGGGCGTGGGCCAGCTCCAGGTCGCGGTCGACGGTGATCGGGTGGTGCAGGGTCGCCACGAGCGGCCAGCCGTCCTTGAGCATCCCGAGGAGGCCCTGGCCCAGGCACTGGTTGTCGTGGATGAGATCGAAGTCGTCC
Organism: uncultured Actinomycetes bacterium; assembly: GCA_963742585.1. Classification (GTDB taxonomy): domain Bacteria; phylum Actinomycetota; class Acidimicrobiia; order Acidimicrobiales; family JACDEA01; genus JACDEA01. The sequence continues at coordinate 71,242 of CAVUMI010000006.1, read as the reverse complement.
CGGCGCGCGGCCAGCACCTTGCGGGCCCGCAGGCTGAACGTGAGCGGCTCGGGGAACCCCGCGGTGCACATGTAGGCGAACTCGAGGGCGTCGATGGCCGAGCCGAATTCCGACAGCTTGGGCACGCGAAACGGGTCGGGCTGCCGGTAGAGGTCGAGGCTGGGTATCTTCACCAGCTCGATGCCCTCGTCGAGGTTCGGGTAGGGAGGACCGCCGAACACCGTCACGTGATGGCCCATGTCCCGCAGCTCGCGGGTCAGGTACCGGGTGTAGACGCCTTGGCCACCTGAGTGCGGGTTGCCCCGGTAGGCGAGATAGGCGATGCGGAGGGGCGAGAGGGGGGAGGGGGGCGCCATCGGCCCGCCGGCCCGAGAGGCAGCGGCAGTCATGTGGCGCACGAGGCTAGACGCTAATTCGACCCCTTGACCGAGCGGTCAAGATTGCCGCAACCGCCAGCAGCAGCCATGGGCCGTCGCCCCATCGTGCGTAGAGGGTCCGGCCCGTCCGCAGGCCGGCCCGGCCGGTGAGCACCTGCTGGCGCCCCAGGGTCGACCGGGATTCGATGTGCCCGTCGTGCCTGACAATGGCCGTGTAGCCCGTCGGGCCCGCCTGGAGGACCGTGCGTCCGGTGGTCACGGCCAGGAGCTGGGCGGCGGCGATCTCCTGCGTCGGCACCTGGCTGGAAGTGAATGACGCGGCGTTGGTGGGCACCAGCATGAGGTCGGCCCGGCGCTTGGTCGCCGCCCGGCCCCGGTCGGCGAAGAAGACCTCATACGAGATGGCCAGCCCCAGCCGGCCGGCGGGGGTACGGAGCACATTCGGGCCGTGCCCGATGATGGCGTCGGCCGGCACCGCGCTGATGTCGGCCACCCGATCGACGAGCGACCGGAATGGGATCCACTCGCCGAACGGCACGCGGTGGAACTTCTCGTAGCGGCCGATGATGCGCCCGTCCGAACCCCACGCCACGGCCACGTTGCGGAAGTGATCGGTGCCCTCGCCCTCGACCACGCCGGCGACGAAGGTCGTTTGCAGTCGCCGGGCGATGCCGGCCAGTTCCCCGGCGACGTCGGACTCGGCCACGTCGCCCTCGACGTCGATCACGTCCTCGGGCCACAACACCAGGTCGAGCGGCGCGCGCAGTCGGTCGGAGGCGAGCAGGTGACGCCGGTAGACGTCGTCGGGGTCGGTGTCGACGGCGCGGAAGCCGCGCGGGCCACCACCTTGGACCAGCGCGACGTCGATCGTGCCGCCCGCCGGGCGGCCGTCCGGCGCGAATGCGCCGAAGACCACGAGGCCGACGATGAACGCGGCCGGGATCAGCCTTCGCCCGACACCGCGTTCGGCCAGGACAACGCCGGCCAGTGCTGCCAATCCGACCAGGATCAACGGGCCGCCGACGCGCGCCGCGTCGGCCAGCGCGCCGGTGATCTGGCCGAGCGGAACGCCACCCGGCGGGACGCCGCCGAACGGCCAGCGCACGCGAATCGCCTCGACGGCGAGTATCGCCGCGGGGAAGGCGACGACGCGGCGCCACCCAGGCGCCGCGGGCGTGACGTACGCCGCGAGCGCGATGTAGAGCGCCGAGAAGAGGATCGCGAGAATGCCCCCCGGCAGCGTGAACTCGGTCATCCAGTAGAGGCTGATGCCGAAGTGGCCCACGCCGGCGATCCAGCCGAACAGCAGGCGCCGCCGCCACGCTTCCTCCTCGATCACCCGGTACAGCCCGGCGAAGCCGAGGAACGCCAACGGCCACCAGCCCCACGGGGGCAGCGAGAAGGCCAGCGCGATGCCGGCGAGAAGCGCGAGTCCCAGAGGCCGTCGGATGGGCAGTTGTATAGCGTCGCCGGGCATGGGAGCCGACGCGCTCTATGCCGGTACACGTTTGCGCATCACTGAGCTGGTGCGAAGCTTGACCGCGGAGCAGCTTGAGGTGATGGCTCCCGCGGCCCCCGAGTGGCGCGTGCGTGACATCGTCGCCCACGCGTCGGGCGTGGTCGCCGACATCCTCGCGGGCAACCTCGACGGTGTCACCACGGATCCGTGGACTGCGGCCCAGGTCGAGGCGCGCCGTGACACGCCGATCGACGACATCCTCGCTGAGTGGGCGGCGAACTCGACTCAGCTCGAGGGAATAATCAACAGCTTCGGCTCGACCGGAGTGCAGGTGGTGGCCGACGCGGTCACGCACGAGCACGACATCCGCGGCGCGGTGAAGCAGCCGGGTGCGCGTGACAGCGAGGGCGCTGACGCCGCGCTCCAGTGGCTTGTGAACGCGCTCGGCTTGCGGTTGGAGGAAGCCGGTACACCCGCGCTGCGGCTCGTCGCCGGGAGCCAGGAGTGGATCGTCGGGCCGGGCGAACCCGGCGCCACCGTTACCGCGCCGAGTGAGTTCGAGCTCATGCGCGCGCTCATCGGCCGCCGCGGCATCACCCAGGTCGCCGGCTGGAAATGGGACGGCGAAGCCGGCCGCTACCTCGGCCTCTTCGCCCCCTGGGGCCTCCGCCCCACCGACCTGATCGAGTGACCCGGGTCAGGTTTCGCGGACGACGGCGCGGGGGTCTTTGTCGTCGCGGAGGCCTTTGAAGACGGGGTGGCGGAGCGTGTTGAGGTGCGTCCACTCGCTGAACTCGACCTGGCCGACGAGTTGGGGCTCGACGAAACGGGCCTCGCGGTACGGCACCTGGTCGGAGAACGGCGAGGTGTCGCGCGCCAGCGGTTCCAGCAACTGGCCGACCGACGCCAGGGTCTTGTCGGAGAAACCAGTACCGACCCGGCCGGCGAAGCGGAGGTCCGTGCCCTCGTAGTATCCGAGAAGCAGCGCGCCGAGGCGCCCCTCGCGGTTGCCCCCACCCGGCATCCACCCGCCGATCACCATCTCCTGTTCGTGCTTGACCTTGATCTTGAGCCACGCCTTGGCTCGAACACCCGGCTCGTAGGTGCTCTCGATGCGCTTGGCGACCACCCCCTCGAGTCCCTGCTCCCGCGCCGCGGCCAGTAGTTCGTTGCCGCCGCCCTCCTGCGTGCCACCGGTACGCCAGGCCGGTCCGTTGAGGCCGAGTTCTTCGAGGGCGGCATGGCGTTCGCGGTACGGCAGCCTCATGAGGGAGGCACCGTCCAACCACAGCACGTCGAAAATGACGTACAGCACCGGCGTGTCGACCATGCGCTGGCGAACCTCAGCGGCGTTGGCCAGGTGCATGCGGTTCTGCAACACTCCGAAGCTCGGGCGTCCCTTCTCATCGAAGGCGACAACCTCGCCGTCGATGATCGCGTCGCGCCCCGCGAGCTGTTCGGCCAGTGGCCACACCTCGGGATAGCGCGGTGTGAAGTCCTTCAGGTTGCGGCTCTCCATGTGGAGCTTGCCGCCCTCGATGTAGCTCAGCCCCCGTACGCCGTCCCATTTCACCTCGAAGGCCCAGCCGGTCTCGTCAGCCGGAAGTTTCGCGGGTGTGGCCAGCATCGGCACGAGGCCGCGGGGCATGCGCGCCATCAGGCCTGCACGATGATCAGCCGCGACTCGGTCATCTCGCGAACGCTGTAGGCCGGACCCTCGCGCGTGTTGCCGCTGTCGCGCAGCCCGCCGTAGGGCATCTGATCGGCGCGCCAGGTCGGGATCTCGTTGACAAGAACTGCACCGAAGTCGAGTGTGCGGGCCGCCTCGAGCGCAGCGCCGAGGTTGGCGGTGAAGATCGCGGCCTGCAAGCCGTAGCGGGTGTCGTTGGCCAGCCGCAGTGCGTCGGCGCGGTCCGTGTAGGTCTGCACGGCGACGACCGGGCCGAACACCTCGTCGCGACACACCTTCATGTCGGGGGTGACGCCGGTCAGCACGGTCGGCAACAGCAGTGACCCTTCGACGCGGCCGCCACAACGAACGGTGGCGCCGCCGGCGACCGCCTCGTCGATCCAACTGGCGACACGCTCGCGGTCGCCCTCGGAGATCAGCGCGGATACATCGGTGGCGGGATCGAGCGGGTCGCCGACGACGAGTTTCTCCACGTGACCGACCAGCGCGTCGACGAACGCACCAGCGATCTCGTCGCGCACGTAGACGCGTTGCGTCGAGATGCACGACTGGCCGGCGTGGCTGAATCCGGCGACCGAGATCTTCTTAGCCGCGGCTTCCCAGTCGCCGTCGACCTCGATGATCACCGGCGCGTTGTTACCTAGCTCGAGCGCCACCTTCTTCTTCGGTGCCTTGGCGCGGATGCCCCAACCCACTTCGGCCGATCCGGTGAAGCTGATCATTGCGACGTCGGCGTGCTCGACGATGGCGTTGCCCACCTCGCCACCGGGACCGGGGAGGACGTGCAACCACTCGGGTGGAAGGCCGCACTCGCCGACCAGGATGTCGCGCAGCGCCAACGCCGACAGCGGCGTCTGGCTTGCCGGCTTCAGTACAACGGGACAGCCGGCGGCGATCGCCGGCGCGACCTTGTGGGCGACCAGGTTGAGCGGAAAATTGAACGGGCTGATCGCGCCGACCACCCCGATCGGCACGCGCATTGTGAATGCGAGCTTGCCCTCGCCGCCCGGCCCGGCCTCGAGGGGCACCGTTTCGCCGGTGAGCTTGCGCGCTTCGGCGGCGGCGAACGCGAATGTGCTCACCGCACGCTGGGCTTCGATTCGCGCCGTCTTCAACGGTTTGGCCGCTTCCGCGGCGATCGTCCGGGCCAGACGATCCTCAGCACCGGCGACTGCTTTGGCCGCCGCGTCGAGGATTGCGGCGCGTTGCCATTGTGGAAGCGGCTCGTCCGCGAGAACCCGGCGCGCGATAGCGACCGCGCTGTCGACGTCTTTCGCGCTGTGCGCGCGCACGCGTCCGACTTCGGACCCGTCGTATGGAGACTTCACCGCGATTTCGTCGCTCATGTGCAGAGTTTCATCGCTGTGAGTGAAGGGAACACTGTCGGAATCCGTAGCGAAAGGAGTTTCACGTGGCTACGCGTGTTCGGCGGGTCGTAGAAGAGGGTGACGTTGTAGGTGACGCGGAAGTTGTCGATCGCTCAGTAGAGCGCGCACCGTGGAGTCCTGCGCAGTTTATCGCCATCGTCATCGGCGCGATCTTCGCCATTCTCGGTGGCATCACGCTCGCGAAGACCGGCATCAACTTCAACGACATCTCCGCGAATCATGTGGAGGTTGCCGGCATCGATCACACCGCGCTGCTCGGTGTCATCGAGTTGGCCCTCGGTCTGTTCCTCATCGGCGCCGGCGCCGTCCCTGGCGGTGCGCGGGGTGCGATGACCTTCTTCGGTGTACTCATGCTCGGCTTCGGCATCGTGTGGATGCTGACCGACACCGAAGTTTCGATGCACCGGTGGCTCGGCGGTGGCGACGAGGCCGGCTGGCTCTTCGCAATCAGCGGAGTGATCTTGCTCGTAACGGCAATGGTTGCGCCGGTGATCTTCGGCACCGACCGTCAAGCGGTCGGCCGGCGCACCGCAATCATGGAGCGCTGACTCTCTCCACGATGTAGCTGACGGCGGCCTCGGCCTGTCCGATGCAAGCGGGCAGGCCGAGGCCGCGGTAGGCAGCCCCGGCGATAGCAACGCCGGGCGCTTCCGCGGTCAGGGAGCGTTCGAGTGCCGCGATGCGGCCGAGATGGCCGACCGTTTGCTGAGGGAACGACCTGGGCCACCGCACCACCTCCGCCGCCGACGGCGCGGCGCGCACACCGATCGTCTGCTCGAGCTCGTCGTGCAGCAGCCCCACGAGGTCATCATCGGTGCGGTCAAGGACCGCGTCCTCGCCCCACCGACCGGCCGAGACGCGCAGCACGACCTCGTCGCCTCCGGCGAGGTGCGCCCATTTGCTTGACGCCCACGAGCACGCCGTCATGTGGAGACCGGTGTCGCGGGCCACGACGAAGCCGCTGCCGTCGAGCACCCGCCCGACGGCCGACGCCGGGTACGCCATCAACGTCAGGGCAATCGACGCGTATTCAATGCCGACCAGCGCCCGGGCCGCCTCGGGCGCGACCGTCTGCAGCAGCGGCGCCGCCGCGAAGCTCGGCGTGGTGACGATCACCGCGTCATAGAGTTCAGCGTCGACGCGCCAACGCGCGCCGTCGCGCTCCAGTGACTGCACCGTGACACCGCGACGGATGTCGTCGACCGCATTGGCGAGCCGGTCGACGAGCTGGCTCAAGCCGCCGGCGACGGTGAGAAACACGGGCTCGCCGCTCGGTGCCGGCGTGGTGGCCCGCAGCCCCCTGATGAGGCTGCGATTTGTCCGCGCCGCGGCCCACAGCTGCGGTGCCGTGGCCGCCGCGCTGAGGCGATCGGCGGGACCGGTGTGGATGCCTCCCAACAGCGGGTCTATGAGGTGATCGCGGACCTGTGCGCCGTAGCGAGCGGCGATGAGTTGGCCGACCCCGACGTCGTCGCCCAACGCCGTACGGGGCAACACAAGGTCCAATGCGGCGCGGGCCACGCCGAGCCGCGAGACCAGTCCGGAGCGGCTCAGGGCGGCGAGGTCGGTCGGCGCGCCGAGCACGGTGCCGGTGGGCAGCGGTCGCAACGCGCTCGTCGCCCACACGTACGCATTGCCGGTCGCTGGCGCCACCAGGTTGTCACCCAGGCCCGCGGCGTGACACAGCTCGACCGCGTTGGGAACGCGGGCGAGAAAGGCGTCGGGTCCCGCCTCCACGGGTCGCCCGGCGAACTCGACTGTCCGGATCTTGCCGCCCAGCCGCGTGTCGGCCTCATACAACGTGACGTCGGCCTGGCCCCGCAGGAACCAGGCGGCGCTCAAGCCGGTGATGCCCCCGCCGATGACGGCTATTCGCCGGCTCATGTCAGGCGGCGTGGCGGCGCACGACGTCGGCCAACACGCGAATGAAGCGGGGCTCGTCGTTGAGCGACGCGGTGCGGGCGAAGCCGATGCCAAGTTCGTCGGCGAGTTGCCGGGCCTGGATGTCGAGGTCGTAGAGGATCTCGAGGTGATCGGACACGAACCCGCACGGGCACACGACGACGTCGCGCCCGAGGTCCCGCATCACCGTGAGCAAGTCCGGTTGCATCCACGGGTCGGCCGTGCGCCCCGCGCTCTGCCAGGCGACCTGCCACTCCTCGATGCCCGCGGCGGTGGCGACCGCGGCGGCCGTCTCTTCGACCTGCGTCGGGTAGGGGTCACCGTCATCGAGAATCCGCGCCGGGAGGCTGTGGGCGGTGAATAGCACGACCGCGCCGGGCGGGTGCACGGCCTGCACCCGTTCGGCGAGCAGATTGATGAGGTCCGGCTCGAGGTGCCACTGCGGGACGACGGCGACGCCCTCGGCGCGCGCTGCGTACTCGCCCACGCTCAGCCGTGAGTAGTGCGGCGCGAGTACGAGGCCAACCGATCGAGTCGCGCCCGCGTCGCGCAACTGGGCTGCGCCGTCCTCGATGAACGGTGACGCGTGCTTCATACCGAGGGCGACGCGCCACCCGTCGCCTAGTTCGGCCTGCAACGCGTCGGCCTGCGCGCGGGTGCGCGAAAGCAGCGGCGAGGTTCCGCCGATTGCCGCGTAGCGCTGGCGCAAATCGGCGAGCAGCTCAGGTGTCGGCGGGCGGCCGTGGCGGACGTGGGTGTAGTACGCCTCGACGTCGTCCTCGGTCGCCGGCGTTCCGTACGCCATGAGGAGCGCGCCGCGGAGGTCAGCCGGCATGCACCAGCTCGACTAGGCGCTTCAGCACGTCGGGGTCAGTCTCGGGCAGCACACCATGGCCGAGGTTGAAGACGTGACCGGGTCGGCCGCCAACCCGCGTCAGCACGTCACGGGCGGCTGTCTCGATGACCGGCCACGGTGCGGCGCACAGTGCGGGGTCGAGATTGCCCTGGAGGGCATGGTTCGGCCCGACGCGACGCCACGCCTCGTCCAGCGGCACGCGCCAGTCGACGCCGACCACATCAGCGCCGGCCGCGGCCATGTCGGCCAGCAACTCACCGGTACCCACACCGAAGTGGATGCGGGGGACGTCGAGGTCGGCCAGCGCGGCGAAGATGCGCCCGCTGGCCGGCGCGACGCGACCGCGGTAGTCATCGGGCGCCAGCGCGCCGGCCCAACTGTCGAAGAGCTGCACCGCCGAAGCGCCGGCAGCCACTTGCGCACGAAGCGACGCGATCGCGATGTCGGCCAGCCGATCGAGTAGCGCGGCGAACAGCGCGGGCTCGCTGCGCATCAGCACCTTGGTTTTGGCGTAGTCGCGCGACGGGCCACCCTCGACGAAATAGGAGGCGACGGTGAACGGTGCGCCGGCGAAGCCGATAAGCGGGACGTCAAGCTCGTCGGTGAGGATCCCGATCGCCTCCAGCACCGCGGGCATGTCTGCCCCGGGCTCGAGGGGCCGTAGGCGTTCGAGGTCGGCGGCGTCGCGGAAAGGGTCGGCGAACACCGGGCCGACCCCGGGTTTGATCTCGACGTCGATGCCGACCGCCGCGAGCGGCAGGACGATGTCGGAGAACAGAATGGCGGCGTCGACCCCGAGGCGCCGGACCGGCTGGAGCGTCACCTCGGCAGTCAGCTCCGCGTTGGCCATGATCTCGAACATCCCGTAGCGCTCGCGGAGGGCCCGGTATTCGGGGAGCGAGCGGCCGGCCTGACGCATGAACCAGACCGGGGTGGTGTCCACCGGCTGGCGGCGGCACGCCCGCAGGAACCGCTCGTTGGTCGGTGGCACGGGACGACGGTAGTGGCTGGGCTCGAGCGGCCCGTTGAGCGGGAGACAGAGCGCACAGCCGCTAAACTGACCTGTTCCCTGCGCAGCCGTGTGCAGGGGGAACGTGGGCGAAAGGTCGGTGTGCCGGCACACCCCGAACTGACCGCTGAACAGGCATATATCGACGGGGCGTACGAACGGCTGGCGGCTATGCGCGAGTCGGTGGCCGAACGCCTGGTCGCGGCCCTGCGGGAGAATCGCGGCACGCCCCAGGCCATCCACGAGCGTGAAATCGTGGTCCAGTCGGCCCTCCACCGGCTCGATCAGCTCGACATCGGCGACGAGGCGCTGTGCTTCGGGCGGATCGACGAGGCGCCCGAGGACCCCGATGCTTTGAGCGAGGAGCACTTCTACATCGGCCGGCTCGCCATCTCAGCGGCCGACCAGGAGCCGCTCGTCGTGGACTGGCGCGCTCCGATCGCTGAGCCCTTCTACCGCGCCACGCCGCGGGAACCAATGGGCCTGCGCCGGCGCCGCCACTTCCTCACCGAGGGGCGCCATATCGAGGCCATCGAGGACGAGGTGTTCTCGCTGGGCGACGGCGAGGACGGCGACGCCGTGGCCGGGAGCGGCGCGCTGCTCGCTGCCCTGGAGCGCAGCCGTTCCGGTCGGATGCGGGACATCGTGGCCACCGTCCAGCGCGAACAGGACGAGGTGATCCGTGCACCGCTGCATGGCGTGCTCGTTGTGCAAGGCGGTCCCGGCACTGGCAAGACGGCAGTCGCGCTTCACCGCGCTGCGTACCTCCTCTATACGCACCGCTTCCCGCTCGAGCGCCAAGGGGTGCTCGTCGTCGGTCCGAACCCGGTTTTCCTTCGCTACATCAACCACGTACTGCCGTCGCTGGGCGAGACCGGCGCGGTGCTCTCATCGATCACCGGCGTCGCTGGAGGCCCGCGCGTCCGCGGAGTGGATTCGGCGCGAGCGGCCAAGGTCAAGGGCGACGCGCGCATGACCTCGGTGATTGCCCGCGCCATCCGGGACCGCCAGCGTCCGTTGCGCGAGGACGCCGTGATTCCGTTCGGCGCCCGGTTACTCCGACTCACTGCGGCCGACAGCACGTCGCTGGTCTCGACCGTGCGGCGCCGGGCGGGCACGCACAACGCCCGCCGCCGGCAACTCGAAGGCCTTGTCGTGCGCCGCCTCGTCGCCCAGTTGGGGGAGGCTGCGCTGGTAGATCACGACGAGCTGGGTGACCAGCTGCGCGGCGTTCCCGAACTGGCCGGCGCCCTCGACCGGATGTGGCCGGCGTTGATCGCCGAGGAACTGCTGCACGACCTCTACGGCGCCCCCGCGCTGCTTCGGTCCGCCGGCAAGGGCGTACTGAGCGACGACGAGTGGCGGGCGTTGCGCCGCGACCGATCGTCCAGCTTCGAGGAGATCCCGTGGACGGCGGCCGACATCGCCGTGCTCGACGAGGCGCGGGTCGCGCTGGGGCCGCGCCGCCGGCAGACTGACGCCGACGCGATTCGCGGCTTCGGCCACATCGTGGTGGACGAGGCGCAGGACCTCTCACCCATGCAGCTCCGCGTGCTGGGTCGTCGATCGTTGTCGGGTTCGATGACGGTGGTGGGTGACATCGCCCAAGCCACCGGCCATTGGGCGCCGCAAGGGTGGGGTGAAGTTCTCGAGCACCTGCCGACCGGCCGTGACGGCGCGCGGGTCACGGAGTTGAGCGTCAACTACCGCACCCCGGCCGAGGTCATGCGTCTAGCGGCGCGTGTGCTGGAAGCGGCCGCGCCCGGGATGGCCGCGCCGAGTTCGGTACGGGAGACGGGTGTCGAGCCCGCCATCGTGCAGGTCGCGGCGAGCGAACTCGCCTATGAGGTGGCCAGGGCGGCGCGACGGCTGCAGGAGGAGTTCGGCAACGGCACCGTGGCCATCATCTGCCCGCCGGCGATGGTCGAGGAACTCGGGCGCGATCTGCGGGCCGCGGAAGTGCCCTTCGGTGAGCCGGCGACCCACGGGCTCGACGCGGCGATCACGCTCGTAGCAGTTGACGTCGTGAAGGGCCTCGAGTTCGACGGCGTCGTTGTCGTGGAGCCGGCGCGGATCGTCGCCGAGTCGCCGCAAGGGCTGCGGGCCTTGTTCGTCGCGCTGACCCGGCCGACCCAGCGCCTCACCGTGGTGCACGCCGAGCCGCTCCCCGACGCCCTGGCCACAGTTGGCTGACTCGTCGGTTCTCGAGATACCCGCGGCGATCGTCCTCGGGATCATCGAGGGGATCACCGAATTCCTCCCGATCAGCTCGACCGGCCACCTCACCGTCGCCGAGCGGCTGCTCGATCTCCGGGGCGCGGCGGCCGACGCGTATGTGGTCGTGATTCAGGCCGGTGCGATCCTCGCCGTGGCCGTGCTCTACCGCGAGCGGATCGGGTCGATGCTTTCGGGCGTCGCCGGACGCGACGCCGCCGGGCGGCAGCTGCTGACGATGCTGTTCGTCGCGTTCGTTCCCGCCGCGGTGATCGCGTTGGCGCTGGGCGACACCATCAAGGACAACCTGTTCGGCGTGGGCCCGGTCGCCGCCGCCTGGGCGGTCGGTGGCGTGGTGATCCTGGTGGCGACGCCGCACATCCGTCGCACGGGGTTGAACCTCCAGGGGTTGACGATCCGATCCGCACTCATCATCGGCTTCGCCCAAGCGCTGGCTTTGTGGCCGGGCGTGAGCCGCAGCCTGGTCACGATCCTGGCTGCCGCCGCGCTCGGACTCGCCCTGCCCGCGGCGGTCGAGTTCAGCTTCCTGCTCGGGCTGCTCACCCTGGGGGCTGCGACCGCGTTCGATGCCCTTCAGCACGGCGGCGACATCGTCGACTCGTATGGGCTGCTGGCCCCGGCGGTCGGCTTCGTCGTGGCCTTCGCATCGGCGGTGATCGCGGTGCGCTGGATGCTCGGCTATCTCGAACGCGGCAGCTTCGCGGTATTCGGCTACTACCGCCTCACCGCCGCGGCCATCGCCGCCGTCCTCCTACTCACCGGCGCCGTCTAGTACCGCGTCGGCTTCGATCTCGACCTTCCAGCGGGGGTCGAGGAGGGCGGACACCACGACCATGGTTGCCGCGGGACGGATGTCGGCGAACACTTCACCGTGTGCTGCGCCGACCGCGTCGGCGTCGGCCGCGTTGGTCAGGAACATGCGCGTGCGGACGACATCGGACAGGGCCGCGCCCGCCTCCCGTAACGCCAGTTCGATGATCTCGAGGCAGCGACGCGCCTGCACGGCCACATCGGGGTCGCACGAGCCGTCGGGCCAGACCGGCGCGGTGCCGGATACCACCACCGTGTCGCCCACACGAACGGCGCGGCTGAAGCCGATCGTCGCTTCGAACGGCGATCCCGACGAGATCCGCTGGCGACTCACGCGGCGTAGTGGTCCGTCAACCACTGCTCCCACGTAATCGTTCCGTCGGCGTAGTCGGGGGCGAGGTTGTGTCCCGCTTTCACTGCCCCGGCTGCCTTCCCGGGGACGGGGATGGTCAGCACCGGTCGGCGCCACCGCCGCGCTCGGCGATAGGTGCGAGCGAGGTCGGCCATCGTCCGCGCTTCGGGGCCGCCCATGTCGGCGACCCGACCAGCCGGCGGCTGGCCCACGATCTCTGCGAGCCGCGCTGCGCACTCGCCGGCGTCGAGCACCTGGAAGCGGAGGCCACCGAGCGCGAACAGCGCGATGCGCATCCGGCTGAACATGTAGTCCAGCAACTCGTGGAACTGCGTGGCCCGGAAGATCGTCCAGGGCAGCCCCGACTCGGTCACCACCTGCTCGGCCGCGTACTTCTGGCGGTAGTACGCGAACGGGATCCGGTCGACGCCGACGATCGAGATGTACACGAGGTGCGGGAGCGCGCTGCTGCCCGCCGCGGTGGCCGCGGCAACGAGCCGACGCGTCCCGGCGACATCGGTGTCGCGGGTGTGACGGAAGGGACTGGACGCGCAGTGGGCGATCACGTCGACGTCGGCCACCGCCGCGGCGAGACCCTCGCCGGAGCGGAGGTCACCCCGTACGACCGTGGCGCCCTCGGGTAGGCGGGGCGATGACTGCCGGCTCAGAACCCGGACGTCGTGCCCCGCGCCGAGGAGGCGCGCGACAAGTGGGCGACCGAGCGTTCCGGACCCGCCGGTGACGAGGACGAGCGCCATGCGCTCATCATGGTGCGGGTCAGGCGCGCGGCGCCACGCGGGACTGGTACGTCGAGCGCCCGGCCACCGCGTCGCGGTAGGCCTGGCGGCGCCGGCTCGTGCGCCCCGTGGCCGTTGCTGCCGGTGCGGCCGGCTCGTCATCGTCGAGCTGTGCGGTCATGCCGTCACGGAGGAACGAGAGCGCTTCGGCGCGCATCTGCGAGATGCGGGACTCGCTCACGCCGAGCTCCTCGCCGAGGTCGGCCATCGACCGCTCCTCGAAGAAATAGCCCATGACCACTTGGCGCAGACGCTCGGGTAGTGCTGCGACCGCGTCAACCAGGTAGGCCTTGCGCTCACGGTCGACGATGATCTCGTCGGGGGTGGGTGCGGTCGATGCGAGCATCTCCTCGGCGGTGCTCTCGGCGAACAGCGACTCGTAGTTGAGGACCACGGCCCGATGGACGTCGGCGGCGTTGCCCTCGACCTCGCTGCGGTCGCAGCCGAGGTGGCTGGCGAGCTCGTCGGGGGTGGGCGTGCGGCCCAGCTTGGCCATCAGTGCATCGTTGGCCTCCGACACGCGGCGGGCGCGGGTGCGAACGGTGCGGCTGGCCCAGTCGCAGCTGCGAAGTTCGTCCAGCAGTGCACCGCGGATCCGGCCCGATGCATACCGGTCGAAGCGGATCCCACGATCGGGATCGAAGCTTCGGGCCGCTTGCGCGAGCCCGGCCATGCCGGCGGAGACGAGATCGTCTCGCGACACGTGCTTCGGGAGCCGGGCTGACATGTCGGCGACGGCGTAGTGAACGAGGTTGAGGTGCTCGCGGACGAGCGCCTCTTCGGTTGCTGCAGTTGACCCATTTCGCATACAGAGCATGGACCGGACTGTGACGGATCCCTTGACAGGAAACGATCGGCCGAGCGGCTGATTCGATCGCCGCCGATGGCCCGTACGGGCTAGTGCAAACGCACCCGGGTGACCATGCCGGCGGCAATCGCAGGCGCCGGTCGTACGATGGACGGGTGTCCTCGCTCACGGCGGTGATTGTCGACCAGTGGGCGCTTGTGAGACTTGGTATCGGCGCGGTGCTGCGCTCACTTGAGGTCAACGTCGTCGGTGATGAGGCCAGCGCGAGGGAGGGTTTGCAGCGCGCCCGGGCGAGTAAGCCGGATTTGGTCGTGTTCGGGAGCCATCTCGATGTCGCGGTAGGCCCGGCGGTTCGCCAGGCATCCGAGCTGGCCGGCCCGCCTCGCGTGCTTGTGCTCCTGGATGCGGCGACCCGTGACGAACTGGCCGATGTCTTCTCGAGTGGTGCGGACGGCGCTTTGCTGCGATCGGCCAGCGGTGAGGAGCTCGCCGATGCCATCACCCGCCTGCTGGGGGGCGAGCGCGTGCTGGCCCCCGCATTCGTTTCTGTGCTCGCAGGCGTGATGAGCGCGGCAAAACCTGAAGCGCATGACGGCGCGCTCACGCCCAAGGAGCGCGAAGTGCTCGCTCTTCTCGCGCAGGGCCGGTCCAACCGTGAGATCGCCGCGGCGCTCTTTATCTCCGGCGCGACCGTTAAGACCCATCTGAGCCACCTCTACGAGAAGTTGGGCGTCCGCGATCGCCAGGCGGCGATCACCCAGGCGCTGGCCGAAGGCTTCCTCCACTAAGGCTCCGCAAACCGCTCACACGCCAATGCTGGCGTGCCGATGCATCAGTGTGCCGGTCCGAAAGCTGTCGACCATCCTCTGGCACGAACGGCGGGTGGTCGAGTTAATCGAGCGGGGGCTGGCCAGCCGTGGCGCCCTTCATGTCATCGAACTCGATCGAGCTGTTGTCGTGGACGGCCTGGCCAAGACCTTCGCGCTGGGCGACGATGTGACGCTCCGCGACCTCGCTGACCGGCTCCCCGACCCGTGGCCGGAGGTCTTCGACAGTCACCACGCCGCGCTGGCCGCGGCCGACCGTCAGGCGTTGCCGAGATCGCTGGCTGACTTCTTGGGGTAAAGCGGTAACGCTGAGGCGGAGGCGAAGACGGAGCCGATCGGGGTAGCAAGGTGGGGTGGGCGACGACCCGGTAGCGCAATTCGAGGCCTGGCTGGGCGATGCCGTGGCCGCTGGCCTGCCCGAGCCGACCGCCATGGCACTGGCAACCGCTGATCGCGATGGGGTGCCGTCCAACCGCATGGTCCTGCTCAAAGGAGTCGATGACCGCGGCTTTACGTTCTTCACGAACTACGAGAGCGCCAAGGGCGAGGATCTCCAAGCCAATCCGCACGCCGCGCTCGTGTTCCACTGGCAGCCGCTGGGCCGGCAGGTCCGGGTTACAGGTCGCGTGCGGAAGGTGCCCGCGGCCGAGTCGGACGCGTACTTCGCCACCCGCCCGCTCGGAAGCCGGTTCGGCGCGGCGGTGTCTCCCCAGAGCCAGGTCATAGAGAGCCGAGAAGAGCTCGAGGTCGCTGTGGCGGACCTGGCTGATCGCTGGCCCCGTGGCGATGTCGCGCGGCCCCGACACTGGGGCGGTTATCGGGTGCGCCCCGACACCATCGAGTTCTGGACGCATCGCGACGACCGACTCCATGACCGCATCCGCTATCGGCGCCGGCGGGGAGGCTGGGCGGTCGAGCGACTCGCGCCGTAGTTTGTCGCGGTGGACGCTCCCGAAGTCACCACCGAAGAACTCGCCGCCGCGTCGGCGGCCGGCGCAGTCGTCCTCGACGTACGCACCGACGACGAATGGGTCACCGGCCACGTTCCCGGGGCGCGCCACATCCCCCTCGACGAGCTGGCCGACCGGTGGGAGGACGAATTGCCCGACGACGCGCCTATCTACGTCGTCTGCCACACCGACGGCCGTAGTCGCGCCGCGGCGAGCGCACTCGTGCGGGCCGGAGCCGAGGCGCTCGTGGTGGTCGGTGGCACGGCCAAGTGGATCGCAGAGGGTCGCCCGGTCGAGTGTTGACCGCCGAGCCGCACCGCCCGATCCCAAGCCCACGTGTCGGTGTCGAATCGTTGTTTTCCTTCGATCGGACACCGACACTTTGCTTTGGAGTGCCGGCATGACCGGACCCGCGGTTCGCGTCGAGGATGACGGCGGCGTGCGGTCCCTGATTCTCTGCCGGGCCGATGAATACAACACGATCACCCCGCAGCTGCGCGACGAGCTTGGCGCGGCGATCGACGCCGCCGACATCGATTCGGACGTGCGGGTCATCCTGCTGCGGGCGGAAGGCCCGGCGTTCTGCGCCGGCTACGGCCTCGACTGGTCCACGGCCGCGCAGGCGACGGCCTCCGACCGCACCGAACGCGCGGTGGGACTCGGTCGCCGACATGCGCATGATGGGTCGCTTCGTCGAGACGTACATGAAGCTCTGGTACGCGTCGAAGCCGACGGTCGCCGCCGTGCAGGGCTGGTGCATCGCCGGCGGCACCGACATGGTGCTGTGCGCCGACATGGTCATCGCCGGCGAGGGCGCGTCCTTCGGCTACCCGCCGTCGCGGGTGTGGGGCACGCCCACCACTGCCATGTGGGTGTACCGCCTCGGGCTAGAGAAAGCCAAGCGCTACCTCCTCACCGGCGACGAGATCCCGGCGCCGGAAGCGGCGCGAGTCGGCTTGATCCTCGAAGCCGTCCCCGATGACGATCTCCAAGAGCACGCCATGGCCTTCGCGCAGCGGATGGCCCAGCTTCCGCTGAACCAGCTGCAGATGCTCAAGCTGCTGTGCAACCAGACCGCCGAGCACATGGGCCTCGGCACGTCGCGGTTGATCGGGACGCTCTTCGACGGCATCGCCCGCCACACGCAGGAGGGCCTCGACTTCGTCGAGCGCTCGCAGGACGTCGGCTTCCGCCAAGCCGTCCGCGAACGCGACGACCCCTTCGGCGACTACGGCTCGCGACCTCGGGCTTAACCCTGCGTCACGGCCTTGGCGACTTCGGACCAGCGGGCTAGCGCCGATGGATCCGCGGCGATCGAACCCTCGGCGAGGTACATGACGAGCCGGGAGGCGACGCCGCGGTAGCGCTCGAGCAGCGTGTCGGCCAATTCGTCCCAGGTGGTTATGACCGCGAAGTGCTCGAGCATCTCGTCGGTGATCGCCGCGGCCATGCCGCCCAGGTCGCCCGCCTTCAGTCGTTCGTTCAGCAATGCCGACGTGCCCTCGAACCCGAGGTCGTCGAACTGGAACGCGTAGTTCCGCGTCGATCCGTAGAACGCGATCTGGAAGCGGGCACGGTCGATCAGTGGCGCCCGCTCTTCGGCTGACTCCCCGGGGATGGCGAAGACGGGAATGATCAGGTCGACGTCCTCGACCGCTCGACCGGCGGCCGCCGCGCCTTCGGCCACGGCTGGAAGCAACCGGTTGTGGAGATAGGTCATCGAGTGGAACGGGTGCACGTGGATCCCATCGGCGACTTCGCCGGCCATGCGGCACATCCATGGCCCCACCGCCGACACATCGACCTTGATGTCGCCGAACGCATGCCGGGGCGGGGCCCACGCAGCGGGCAGCAGCGACAGCTTGTAGAAGGGCCCGTCGTGGGCGAGCGGGCCGTCGCCGCGAAAAGCACTCAAGCACGCTTTCACCGCCAGCAGGTAGTCCTTCATCCGCGGTCCGGGCGGATCGAATTCGGCGCCGTAACGGCGCTCCACGTGGGCTTTTACCTGACTGCCGAGGCCGAGGCGGTAACGACCCTGGGTGTTCTGGGCCAGCTCCCACGCCAGTCCGGCCGCGACCATCGGGCTGCGGACGAAGGCCACGGCGATGCCGGTCGTGAACTCGAGGGTCGGCGCCGCGGTGGCGGCCGCGGCGATGGACATCCACGGCGACTGCGACGTCTCGGTGAACAACATGCCCGAGAAGCCGGCACCCTCCGACGTCCCGCGCCAGCTGGGCAACTTGGTGCCAGGGCGCCCCGGTGGTCATCAGATCGAATCGCATGCAGCATCATTGCGCCCGTGACGTCGGTTGTAATTGCCGCTGGTGGAACTGGCGGGCATATATATCCGGGCCTGGCCGTGGCCGAGGCGTTTCGGCGCGCCGAGCCCGACGTCCATATCTCGTTCATCGGAACGTCGCGTGGGCTCGAACAGCAGCTCATCCCTCGCGCCGGCTGGCCGTTGCACCTCGTCGACATGGTCCCCTTCGTCGGCTGGCGGCGCGGGATCCTCCCTGCCGCGCTGCTCCGGTCGGCCGCGCAGGCGCGCACCTTTCTCCGTGCCGAGCGCGCCGATGTCGTCGTGGGCATGGGCGGTTACCCCAGCATTCCGGTCATCCTGGCGGCCCGCTGGGCGCACGTGCCGGCGATCATCCACGAGTCCGGCGCGGTCGCCGGACGGGCCAACCGGATCTCGGCCCGCTTCACCCCGCACGTCGCCCTGGCCTTCGACAGCGCACGCGGCTCGTTCAACAAGGCAGTCGAGAGCCGGGTCGTCGGCATGCCGCTGGCCCCCGAGCTGGTCAACTTCGACCGCGAACAGCTCCGGCCCGCGGCGCGTGCCGCGTTCGGCGTCACCGACGGAACGTTCCTCCTCGTCGTGAACGGAGGCAGCCAGGGGTCGGCGCGCCTCAACGACGCCGCGGTGGGGTTGGCTGAGCGCTGGCGCGCCCGAGACGACGTTCACATCGCGATCAAGGCCGGCTCCGCCCACGCCGATCAGGTGGAAGCCAGGCTGGAGGAGCGGCACCTGAACGGGATCGCCACGAGCTACCGCTACTTCGATCGCATCGAGGATTCATACGCGGCCGCCGACCTGGCGCTGACTAGAGCCGGAGCGGGCACCGTTGCCGAGCTCGCCGTCACCGGCCTGCCCGCCGTCGTGGTTCCGTACCCGTTCGCCACCGAGGACCATCAAGCGATCAATGCCGGCGTGCTTGTCGATCGCGGCGCCGCGCTCATGGTTCGCGATGACAAGGCCAGCGCGGAGACCATCGGCCCGCTGGTGGAGGACCTGCTCGACGACCGTGCCAAGCTGGCCGCCATGGCTAGCGCCGCGCGGAACGCCGCGCATCCGCACGCGGCCGACGACATCGTCGCCTGGGCACTGGAGCTACGCCATCCCTGACGTCCGGCCTTTCCTGCTCAAACCCGACGACGCCATCGTCGATGCCTTGGCCCGCATGTCGGCGAACGGCGCCGGCTTCGGCGTCGTGGCCGATGAGGACCGCAAGGTGCTCGGCACCGTCCTCGACGCCGAAGCGCGTGGCCGCCTGCTCGATGGCTCGCCCGCGTCCGACGCGGTGCGTACCGTTATGGCGACGGGGTTGACTCGACGCACTCGGCTGCCGGCGGAACTTACGATCGAGAAGGGCCGCCTGATCGACATCGCGGCGAAATCACCGGCGACGCCGGCGCCGGTCGCCGTCGTCATGGCCGGCGGACGGGGCAAACGTCTCCGGCCGTTGACCGGGTCGAAGGTGCCAAAGCCGCTGCTGCGGATCGGCAACCAGACCATCATCGAGCGGATCATGCGCGGGTTGGTCGCCGCCGGTGTCGAGGACATCTACGTCGCGCTCAACTACAAGGCCAAGATGTTCGAGAACAAGCTCGGTGATGGTGAGCGGGTCGGTGCGCGAGTGCACTACCTGCACGAGGTCCAGGCCTTGGGCACCGCCGGACCGTTAGGGCTATTGCCCGAGCGGCCGAAAGGTCCGGTTCTCGTCACCAACGCCGACATAATCACCCGGCTCCACTACGGCCGGCTCATCGAGTTCCACCGCCACCACGGTGGTCAAGCCACGATCGCGGCCGTCGAGCACGTCGCCCATATTCCCTACGGCGTGTTGCGTACCGACGGCGACCGATTGGTGGAGCAGGAGGAGAAGCCCGACGTGACTGTGCGCGTGAACGCCGGCATGTATGTGCTCGATCCCAAAGCGCTGGCGGTGGTGAAGGCCAACGAGTACCTCGACATGCCCGTGCTACTCGATCGCCTGCTGGCCAAGCGACGCGCCGTTCATGTGTTCCCCCTCGTGGAGAAGTGGACCGACAGCGGATCGCCCGAGGAGTTCGAACGGGTGATGATCGATGTCGCTACGGGGGTTGAGGAGTGAGAGCACTTGTCACGGGCGGCGAAGGGTTCATCGGGAGTCACCTGGTGGAGCAGTTGGTGCGCGACGGTCACGACGTGCGCGTGCTGGCGTACTACAACGCGTTCGGCAATCGCGGCTGGCTCGACGAGACGGCGGGCGACGTCGAGATCATGTTCGGCGACGTGCGCGACGGCGATCGTGTGCTGCAAGCCGTCGACGGCTGTGACGTCGTCTTCCATCTCGCCGCGCTGATCGGCATCCCGTACAGCTACGAGGCGCCCGAGAGCTACGTGCAGACCAACGTGACCGGCACCTACAACGTGGCCAACGCGTGCCGGCGTCACAACGTGGGCCGGCTCGTGCACACCTCGACCAGCGAGGTCTACGGCTCGGCTCGCCGCGTGCCCATCGCTGAAGACCACCCGTTACAGCCGCAGTCGCCCTATTCCGCCTCGAAGATCGGCGCGGACATGATGGCGCTGTCGTTCCACCACGCCTTCGAGGTGCCCGTCGCCGTGGTGCGCCCGTTCAACACGTATGGGCCCCGGCAGTCCACCCGCGCGGTGATCCCCACGATCCTTTCGCAGCTGCTGGCGGGTGCCGCCGAGGTCCGCCTCGGCACCACGGCGCCGACGCGCGATTTCAACTACGTCACCGACACCGTCGCCGGCTTCATCGCCGTCTCGCAGTGCGATCGGGCCATCGGCGACGTGGTCAACGTCGGCTCGGGCGAGGAGATCTCGATCGGCGACCTGGTCACCAAGCTGATCGAGATCACCGGCAGCTCGGCCAAGGTCGTCATCGACAAGGACCGGACTCGTCCCGCGGGCAGCGAGGTCGACCGCTTGCTGTGCGACAACACGCGTGCCCGCGAATGGGCAGGTTGGTCGCCGCAGGTCTCGCTGGATGAAGGCCTGCAGCAGACCGCCGACTGGTTGCGCGACCACCTCGACGCGGGAACCGTCGGCCGTTACCACGTCTAGCCTCCGGGCATGGACGTATTGCGAACTCCGGATGAGCGTTTCACCAATCTTCCCGGTTACCCGTTTGAACCGCACTACGTCGAGGTAGACGGCCTCAGGGTTCATTACGTCGATGAAGGTCCGGCGGAGGCCGCGCCCGTGCTCATGCTCCACGGCGAGCCATCCTGGTCGTACCTCTACCGCAAGATGATCCCGGTCATCGTGGCCGCGGGACACCGCGCCGTCGCGCCCGATCTCATCGGCTTCGGTCGCAGCGACAAGATCGCGCCGCGGACGGAGTACACCTACCAACGGCACGTCGACTGGATGCGCGGCTTCCTCGAAGCGACCGACCTGCGCAACATCACGCTGGTGTGTCAGGACTGGGGTTCGCTCATCGGCCTCCGGCTGCTGGCTGAGAACACCGATCGGTTCTCTCGCGCCGTGGTCGCCAATGGGTTCCTCCCCACCGGCGATTCGCCGCCCGGCGATGCGTTCCTGGCGTGGCAGAACTTCTCGCAGACAACACCCGACTTCCACGTTGGCAGCATCATCAACATGGGAACGGCCAGCGAGCTTTCCGACGACGTCATCGCCGCGTACGACGCGCCGTTCCCGGACGACAGCTACAAGGAGGGTGCCCGTCAATTCCCGTTGCTCGTGCCGACGTCACCCGACGACCCGGCGGCGCCGGCGAACCGGGCCGCGTGGGACGTGCTCGAGAAGCTCGAGCTCCCGGTGCTCACGGCCTTCGGTGACAAGGACGCGATAACGCGGGGTAGCGACCGCGTGATCCAAGCGCGCATTCCCGGCGCGGCCGGCCAGCCGCATACGACGATTGCCGGCGGGGGACACTTCATCCAGGAGGACAAGGGCGAGGAGCTTGCTGAGGTGATCGTGCAGTGGCTGGGCTGAAGCTGCCTAATCCGCGCAGCCTGATCGAGGGTGTAATCAGCGGCGTGAGCGACGTCGCCCACACGGTCAAGACGTTGGCCGACGCCGGCATCCTCACACCGGGCCGGTTGTTCGAGGCGCCGGCGATTGCGGTGGCGGCGAGAAAGTGGGGCGTTGGTCCGGCCGGGGCCTACGCCATGACCGCGTCGACGAGCCCCGACGCGACCGCGCTCATCGATGAGAAGGGCGCGCTCACGTATGGCGAGGTCCACCGTCGCACCAACGCGTTGGCCAACGCATTGGCGGCCCGTGGTCTGAAGGCGGGGGACAAGGTGGCGATCATGTGTCGCAACCACCGCGGTTTCGTCGACGCCAGCGTGGCCGTCTCGAAGCTCGGCGCCGACCTCGTCTACCTCAACACCGGCTTCGCCGCGCCGCAGCTGACCGATGTCTCCCAACGCGAGGACGTCGCCGCGCTGATCTACGACCAGGAGTTCGACAACCTGCTCGAAGGTGTCTCGGGTTTGCCGCGCTATCTCGGCTGGGCCGACAACGAGGTGGCGGCCGGCGATGTGCCGTCGATCGATGCCCTGATCGCCGAGCAGTCCAACGACAAGGAGCCGCCCAGCCCCGGCCGCACCAGTCGGGTGATCATCCTCACCTCTGGCACCACCGGCACGCCCAAAGGCGCGTCACGCGGGACCCAAGGCGGCATTCAAGGAGCGGTGGCGCTGCTGTCTCGCATTCCGTTGCACACCGGCGACACGACGTTGATCGCCGCGCCGCTCTTCCACTCGTGGGGTCTCTCGCACTTCCTCGCGGGCGCGGCGCTGGGTTCGACCATCGTCCTGCAGCGCTACTTCGATCCCGAGGCCACCCTCGGTGCTATGGACGAGCACAAGCCGCGCGTGCTCGTCGTGGTGCCCGTGATGATGCAGCGCTTGTTGGACGTCCCACCGGAGACGCGTCGCCGCTACGACACCTCGGCGCTCGAAGTGGTGGCGGTCAGCGGCTCCGCGCTCACCGGTCCGCTGGCCACCGAGTTCATGGACGCATTTGGCGACGTCGTCTACAACCTCTACGGCTCCACCGAGGTCGCCGTGGCGAGCATCGCGTCACCTCAACAGCTACGGGAGGCGCCCGGGACCGCCGGCTCACCTCCGCGTGGCACCACGGTCAAGATCTTCGACGCTGACGACAACGAGGTCGCCATGGGGGAGACGGGCCGGATTTTCGTCGGGAACGAGTTGCTGTTCGAGGGGTACACCGGCGGCGGCAGTAAGAAGACGATCAACGGGTTGATGTCCAGCGGCGACGTCGGTCATCTCGACGAGCGCGGTCTGCTGTTCGTCGAGGGCAGGGACGACGAGATGATCGTCTCCGGCGGCGAGAACGTGTTTCCGGCCGAGGTCGAGGACCTGCTGGCCGGCCACGATGGCGTTGACGACGTCGCGGTGATCGGCGTGGACGACGAGAAGTTCGGCCAGCGTCTCAAGGCCTTCGTGGTGCTCGAGGTCGGAGCGTCGTTGAGCGAAGAGGAGGTCAAGGAGTACGTCCGAGTCAACCTGGCCCGGTACAAGATCCCCCGCGACGTCGAGTTCATCGACGAGTTGCCCCGCAACGCCACGGGCAAGGTTCTCAAGCGCGAGTTGCGCGGACGCGCTGACTAGCCTACCGACTGGTCGGTAGGTAGCATTTCAGCGTGCTTGGCAAAATAGGTCGCTCGGCCCCGTTCATCGCGTGCCAGTTCATCCCGCTGCTCGCTTTCGTCACCGGCGTATCCCGTACTGCAGTTGTCCTGGCGGTGGTCCTGTTCTTCGGCCGCATGTTCTTCATCACCGCGGGCTACCACCGCTACTTCGCGCACCGCACATTCCGGATGGCGCGCGTGCCGCAGCTGGTGTTCGCGTTCGGCGGTCTCACCGCGGCGCAGAAGGGTCCGCTGTGGTGGGCGGGCAATCACCGCGACCATCACCGCTTCGCGGATACCGACCGCGACCCCCACTCACCGCAGCGGGGCATCTGGTGGAGTCACATCGGCTGGATCCTGTCGGGCCAGTACGGGCCGATTGCGTACGACAAGATCCCCGACTTCGCCAAGTATCCGGAACTCCGGTTCCTCGACAAGCACGACTGGATCGGTCCGTGGTCGCTGGCGATCGCGTGCTACCTGATCGCAGGCTGGCAGGGCGTGGTGATCGGCTTCTTCGCATCGACCGTCGCGCTGTGGCACGCGACGTTCGCGGTCAACTCGGTTGCCCATCTGTTTGGGCGGCGTCGGTACGGCACCGACGACACGAGTCGCAACTCGCTGGCGGTAGCGCTCCTTACCATGGGCGAGGGCTGGCACAACAACCATCACCACTACCCGGCCTCGGCCCGTCAGGGCTTCTTCTGGTGGGAGGTCGATGCGTCGTACTACCTCCTCCGTGGTCTGAGCCTCGTCGGCGTCGTGCACGATCTGCGGAAGCCACCGAAGAGCGTCCGCATGTCAGCGCGCGTCCGCCGCGGTCATCTCGACCTCGGGCTGTTCCGGCTGCACATCAACCGCGCCGCCAAAACGGCCCGCGACGACGCGCTCGTCGTCCCCCTCCTCGACCTCGCAGCCCAAGCCGAGGCCCTGGCCAAACAAGCCCGCCAAGCCGAGCGCGCCTCCGCCTGACGCTTCTTGGCAACTTTGACGGCGTATAGCGCCGTCAAAGTTGCCAAGAACGGCTGTCGATCGTCAGACGGTGCGGAGCGCGACGTGGAGGCCCTGGCCGGCGGCCTTGGCAAGGATGCCTTGAACCGTTGCGCCTTCCATCTCGCAGGTGCCGATGCACAGTCGGCTCACGATGCCGAGTGCCTTGCCCGTGGGCTTGTACACGAGTGGCCCGCCGGAGTCGCCGAATATCGCCGAGCCGAGCACCGTGAAGATTTCGGTGTCGTCGTAGGTGAGCAACGAGACTCGCTTTTCGCGAACGACGTTGACCGTCGACAGCAAGCCCAGCGCGTACCCCGACTGCTGGACCTGCGACAGCGTCGCGGTCTCGCCGAAAGTCGTGACGCCCCGCGGGTACATCGGGTGGCCCTTGACGCCGGCGAAGACGCGGCTCAGATAGGGCGACCGCACGCGGATCAACGCCCAGTCGGTGTCGGTGAAGTCCGCGTTGCCGATCGCGGCGACGTCACCGAACACTGTGCCGTCTGAGAGCGCGACGTCCGCGCCGAGGCCTTGAGGTACGCAGTGCGCTGCGGTGCCGACGAACGTGCCGCCGCCGCCGTCGAAGATGAAGTTCAGCGTGCACTCACTCCCGTCGGAGATGGAGTACTCGCCGGGCTGGATCAGCGGACCGGCGGCTTCGGCGCGCATGACAGGAGCGATAAGTGTGAGTAGGACCGCGGCGGCAGCCACACCCCCCCAGCGTCGAGCGTTCATGGGTGCAACCTTAGGTCGAGGCCGTTACCCCACGACGACGAGGCGCATGCCGGTGTCGAGCTCGTCGAGTTCGAGCAGGTCGGCGTGGCGGCGGCGCCAGTGGCCGGACTCGATGTCAGCGGCCAGGCGGGTGAGACCGGGTTCGAGGTCTGCCGGATCGGCCCGCGCCAAGCCGGAGATGCACGCGCGCACGCTGGCATCGAGGTAGGCCTCGGGCCGCCGCCAGTACGCGGCGAAGAACCCGTCGACGCAGTCGTGCGGCGTCGGGATGCTCACGACCGATGCCCCGCCTAGAACGTCGGTGACGTCGCCCACGGGAACGGGGTCGGGCCAGGAGAGGACGAACGGGAAGTATTCCTGGATGAGCCAGAACTGATTGGTGACCGCGGTGTCGAATCCAAGGAGGACGACTCGCGGAGCGATGCGTTGCATCTCTTGCAGACCGGCGCGCCAATCGGTCCAGTGGTGGATCGTGATGAAGGCGGTCACCGCGTCGAAGGACCGATCGGGGAAGGGCAGCGCCTCGGCTGCTCCCTGCACGACCGGTCCTGGACCGCGCTGGCGGATCATTGTCAATGCTGGGTCGACCGCGATCACCCGCCGATCCGCCGTCTCGTAGGAGCCGGTCCCTGCTCCCACGTTGAGCACCGTCTCGGCGCCTCCAAGCGCTTCCTCGATGTACGACGCGATGCGTGTGTCGGGCCGGCGGTGCTCACGGTACGTACGGCCGATCGCGTCGTAGAGCGCCGTCATTCTTCCGGTTCGCGCTCCTTGAGCCGGACGAGGTAGGTCGTCACACCCAGAACAAGCAGGAGGCCGCCGAGGATGGCGATCTCCAGCATGGCCAGTCGGAACTCGGCATGGTTGTGTTCGAGCGCTTCCTTAGCGCGGCTCGTTTCGACCACGATCTCCTTGATCGACGCGATCATCCCGACGATGAGGAAGGGTTCGGCGATCAGCTTCCGTTCGCGCAGGGTGGCCCGGATCGCGCTGAGTAGCTCCACGAAGATGAACACGAGCAGGAGCGAGTCGAGGCCGTCCTGGATGGCCTTGGTGACGCTGTCGCCGATCTCGGTGGCCACCCGATACGCGGCGTGGCCCAGCAGAATGAGTGCGCCGGCGAACAGCAGGATGCCGACCAGTGAATAGACCGCGTCCTCGGCGGTCTCGAGCGCGCGGTCCGTCCCGCGGGAAGGCCGCCGTTCCCCTTGCTTGTTCGCCATGGCCTACGACTTCATCACCGCGGCGATGGTGTAATCCGGGGCGGGCCGCGCCGGCTCGCGTCGTGCCAGCGCCGCTTCGATCGCGGGAGCCAGTCGCTCGAGCTTCTCCTTCTCACGCGCCTCGGCGGTCTCCGCGAACTCAGGCATCACCTCGCGGGCGAACAACTCGAGCGACTCGCAAATGTGCTCGTGCTTGTTCTTGCCACACTGACTCACGAAGATGAGTTGGTCGACACCCGCGTCCTGGTAGCCGCGCACCAGCTCACGAATCTGATCGGGCGTGCCGATCGCGCCACGCAGCGCGCCAAGCCCTTCCTCCATGAGCTGCGCGCCGAGCTGCTGGCCGGTCTGCGCGGCGATGTTGCGGTCGAAGCCAAACAGGTGCCGCCGCTCCTGGAACTCGTCCCACACGTTGGTGATGCCGGGCTTGTGCTGGCCGAACACGTAGAAGTGCGCCAGCGAATAGCCAAAGAAGTGGCCGCCGTCGAGGCCCCGCTCGATGGCCGTCTCCTCGTCCTCGTGACACATCATCGGAAGCACGCACGCCACCTGCGGATTCACTGCGAACCCGCCGGGGACGCATTCCTCCGATGCCAGCGTGGCGTAGTAGTCGTCGACCCAGGCCTTGGCCTCGGAGGGCTCGATGAAGCTGAACGACAGCGCGCCGATGCCTTTGGTGGCAGCCAGGTGGATCGTCTCACGGCGGCTGCACGCGACCCATAGCGGGGGATGCGGTTTCTGGAGGGGCTTGGGCACGACGTTGCGCGGCGGCATCTCGAGGAAGCGGCCGTCGTAGCCGGCGAACGGCTCCTCGACGAACATGCGGGTGACGGCGTCGAGGCCCTCGGCCCACTGATCGCGCTTCTCGTCGCGGTCGATCATGAAGCCACCGAGCTCGGCTTCGGACGAAGCCTCACCCGTACCGAACTCAACGCGACCGTCGGACACGAGGTCGAGAGTGGCAATGCGCTCGGCGACGCGAGCCGTGTGGTTGAAGTTCTGGGGCAGCTGCACGATGCCGTGCCCGATGCGGATCCGCGACGTGCGTTGGCTTGCTGCGGCGAGGAATACCTCGGGCGCGCTCGAGTGGCTGTACTCCTCGAGGAAGTGGTGCTCCACCTCCCACACGTAGTCGAAACCGATGCGGTCGGCGATCTCGACCTGCTCGAGTGCGTCCTTCAGCAGCTTGTGCTCGTCGTCTGGTCCCCATGGCCGGGGCAGCTGGTGCTCGTAGAAAATTCCGAACTTCATTCGTTCTCCTTCACGGGAGCGCCTCGACGGCTTCGTCGAAGAGGCGGAACAGGGCGGGGCGGCCGGGGGACTGGCGTAGTGCAACGGCCAAGCGCCGGCTGCGGGCGACGAGATCGCGCGCGGCGCGGCCGGGCCAGGGTCGTGGGAGCAGCTCGGGCGGGAGCAGCGGATCGCGGTTGAAGCAGTCGGCGAAGGCGACAGCCATCGCGAGCGCCATCGGTAGGAACGCGCTGTCGGGCAGGCGCTCCTTGCGGTCCTTCATCTCGGTGAGGCCCGGGACCACCCAGTCGAAGTGATCGACCAGGCGCTGGTACTGGTTGGCCAGATCGTCGAGCGGCCACAGCCGCCGGGCCAGCTCCCGCGGATCGCGCTCGCCGCCGACTTCGAGGTCGTCGGTGCTCGCCAGCGTCACGTACTCCGTAACGCCGAGCTGCTCGGCCGTCGCCCGCACGTCCTTGTGCCAGGGATGGGGCGAGACGTAGAGGCCGCCCTGTATCGCCGCGCCGCCGAAGAGAAGGAGCCGGTCGCGCAGCGCGTCCCGCCCTGCCCGTTGGTTCTCCGGGATGGCGAAGCCAACCAGGTGCCAGTGGCGATCCCATCCCCGGCCGGCGGCATCTTGGACATATGCGAGCCGCGTGCGCTCGAGGTACGCGCCCAGCGCCGCGGTGCCGGCTTCTGTCGCCCGGTAGAGGGCGTCGCGTCCGTTGCCGTCGCGTTCGAAGAGCCCTTCGGTGGTGAGGCGGCGCAGACAGGACCGGACCTGGTCGGCGCTCTGCCCGCACGCTTCGGCAACGGGGTACACCTCGCCGGCGTGGATCGTCCCGTCCTCGTGGGCCATCCCGAGAACGAGTACCCGGGTCGGGATCTCGAGCGTCGCTTTGCGAACGGTCGTTCCTGCCACGACCGTACCGTACGACGATCGAGCGCTCTTGGTCAATCGCTGTAGATCAATTCCAGAAGTAAATTGCGACTTTTGCTTCAGGTCGGGTGAGGGATGTCGAAGTACTTCATGACATGCACATCTCACTGAATGGCACTCGACGCCGGCAATCGCTCGTCGTCGTCCTCATGGCGGCCGTAAGCGCGCTCCTCGTCGCGAACGTGGCTAGCGCCGCCGAATTGCCCGTTGGGCTGGGCACCGCGGACAGCTTTGGCGTGCTGGCGGGAACCGGCGTCACCGACGCGGGTTCTTCGGTCATCAACGGCGATCTGGGCACGTGCCCGACGCCGGCCATCACCGGTTTTCCGCCCGGCGTGGTCAACGGGTCGACCCATGCGAATGACGCCGTGGCTTGCGGTGCGCAGGACGACTTGACGATCGCTTACAACGACGCCGCCTCACGCGCGCCGACAACCACCTACCTCGTGCCGACCGACCTGGGCGGAACGACGCTGACGCCGGGCGTCTACAAGTCGCCGTCATCGCTCGGTATCACCGGGACGCTGACCCTCGACGGCCTGACCGACCCGAACGCAGTGTTCATCTTCCAGGCAGGGTCGACGGTTGTCGCCGAGGTCGACAGCGTCGTCATGCTCATCAACAACGCACAGGCCTGCAACGTCTTCTGGCAGGTCGGTAGTTCGGCGACGATCGGCGTGGATTCGGCCTTCGTCGGCACCGTGCTAGCGCTGACCTCGATCACGGCGAACACGAATGCAACTATCGAAGGTCGTCTGCTCGCCCGGAATGGCGCCACCACGCTCGACTCGAACGTTGTAACCGTTCCCATGTGCGCGGCGGCCACGACGACCACCGAGGCGCCAACGACGACAACCACGACCGAGGCGCCAACGACCACGACGACGACAACCGGCGCGCCGACGACGACAACCACGACCGAGGCGCCGACGTCGACCACTGTCGCGATCACGACCGCGGCCCAACCGGTGACCACCACCACACGTGCGGCGATGACGCCGACCTCTCGCGCACTCATCACGACGACCGGTGCGACGACGCCGGTCTACAAGGACACATCACGATCGCTGACCCGCACCGGTGCGCCGGTAGGTGTCCAAGCGCTCGCGGGTGGACTCGCAGTCGTTCTGGGCAGCGGCATCGTGCTCGTCGCCCGACGCAAGCCCAGCACCGCCGACTAGCGCACCAACCGTTCCATGCCGTTGAGGTCCCAGCGCACGGTGCGCTTGAACCACGGGCGGAGCAACCGGGCACCGGGAAAGCGCATGCCCTCCATGTGCGCGATACGCGTATGACCCTCGTCGAGCGGTACTGCGGCCGTGCCCACCACGAACAGGCGTCCTGCGCCGCGTTGCGACTGCATCCACATGAAGCCCGGCCGCAGTTCACCCTCCAGCCGGAACAGATCGCTCGTGCACTCGATGTGTTCACCGTCGCGAGCCGTCACCTTCATACGGCGCACCAGCGGATCGATGGTCGGCACGAACGTCTCGATGTCGTCGACCCGGGCCCAGAACGCGTCGTGGCCGACGTTGATCACCCGCTCTTCCAACGCTGTCCCCGGCAACGTCGCGTGGACCGCGCGTAGCTGGGTGATCGGATCGAGCTCGACCGTTGGCCAGTTGGTACTCATGTCTCCCACCCCTTGCGAAACGCGGCCCGGGCCCGATGAAGGCGCGACTTCACCGTGCCAGGGGCAACCGCGAGCGCGGCGGCGACCTCCGCCTCACTCATGCCGGCGACGTCGCGGAGTACGAGGATGGCGCGCTGCTCGGGTGACAGGCGCTCGAGCGTGTCTCGGATGTCGATCGCGTCCACGGCCGTGGCGTGTGCTGCTGGTTCGCCGACGCGCTCGATCGACACCACCGGACCACGCCGGTGGGCGATCCGCACCGCTTCGCGCGTCGCGATGCGCCGCACCCAACCGCGCACCGCGGCGGGCTCGCGCAGCGACCCGAGGTTGCGCGCCACCGCGATCATCGTCTCCTGCATCGCGTCCTCCCCCTGGTCCAGGGCAATAGCACCGCAGATCGGGCCCACGAAGGGCGCCAGCTCGCGGAGCAGCTGGTTCATGGCCAGCGGATCCCCGCGTTGAGCAGCGCGCACGAGCGCTACTACGTCTTCTCGGATCGGCTCCGTCTGCGCCTCCGCCTCACTCTCAATACTTAGGAGGAGTGGAACCTTCGGAAGGTTCCGTGCCTCTTTGGGGCATGACCACGATCACCATTGTGGGCGGCGGGCTGGCCGGGCTGGTCGCCGCCATCGAATGTGCCCAAAAGCGGGATGCCCTCGACGTGCGGTTGTTGGAGGCGCACGCCACGTTGGGCGGGCGAGCGCGGAGCACCGACGGCGACTTCCACGCCAACTTCGGCCCGCACGTCATCTACACCGATGGCGCGCTCTGGCAGTGGCTCGGTGCTCACAACCTTCGACCGCCGGTGAGCAAAGCGCCCTTGGCGCCCAAGGTGCTGTTCAGGCATCAGGGGAAGGCGTCCCGGCGACCTCCGGTCTCCCTTGTCCGCGCGCTATGGCGGCTGCGCGGCAAGGAGGCCCCGGTGGACGCCGACTTTCAGTCATGGGCCGCGGCGCAGGTGGGCGACGAAGCGGCGACATTGTTGGCGCGCGCCGCCGGCGTGTTCACGTTCGACCACGACCCCGGCCGACTCTCCGCGGCGTTCATCGCTGAGCGCGGCCGCCGTGCCGTGAAGTTCCCACCCTCGGTCGCCTACGTCCACGGTGGCTGGTCGAGCCTCGTGGCCGCGCTCGAGGAGCGGACGCGCCAACTCGGCGTGCGTATCGAGACCGGCACGCGTGTCGACCAGTTACCCGAGTCACCCGTCATCGTCGCGACCGAACTCGCGGGGGCCCGCCGTCTTCTCGGTGACGCATCTCTCGAGTGGACGGGAACCCGCACCGCGCTCCTCGACCTCGGTCTGCGCCACCGTCGCAGTGACCCGTTCGTCATCAGCGATCTCGATGCGGCGGGATGGATTGAGCGGTATTCGCAGCCTGATCCGTCGCTGGCACCCGGCGGGCACTCCCTCGTCCAGGGCCAGGTCGGGCTCCTCGCCGGCGAAACGCTGGACAGCGGCGTCGCCCGGCTCGAGGCGCTTCTCGACAGCGGGTTCCGCGACTGGCGCGAGCGCGAGGTCTGGCGCCGGCGAGCGGTCATCGACCACAAGAGTGGTGCCCTCGATCTACCGGGCACCACGTGGCGGGATCGCCCGGGCGTCGACCGGGGCAACGGTGTCTTCCTGGCCGGCGACATGGTCGCCGCCCCGGGGCTCCTCTCGGAGGTGGCGGTAAACAGCGCGGTCATGGCCGCTCGGCAGGCCACCACGGTGGCAGGTGGTGTCGCTCGGGTGTAGCGCGTGGTATGCCCGCGTTGGTGAACTACTTCGCCACGACCATCCCGGGCCTGGCGCCGCTGCTCGTCGACGAGGCGGGTCAGGGCGACGCCGAGCACGACGGCCGTGCCGACGTCGTGGTGCTCGAGGCGCGAGGTACCGAACCACCGCTGTATTTGCGCGTCGCCGAGGACGTCTTCATCGAAGTCGGCCACGCGGTTCGCACGCCGCGTATCCATCAGCTGGCTCTCGACCTCCTCGGTGACGACGGGCTCGAGCGCGCGCTGTCGGTATGGGCGGGAGTCCACCCGTTACGCGCTGCGCTCACCTTCCGCGTCATCGTCCGGGTTCGATCGGAGCGCGACTTTCAGCGCACGGCCTTTCGCGAGGAGCTGACCGCGACGGTCGCCGCGGCCCGGCCGCGTTGGCGCGTCGCCGATCCAGCCGAGCTCGAGCTGTGGGCGCTGGAAACCAGGCCCGGCGGGTTCCGCCTCGGGCTGCGCCTCACCACGGTCAGCCACCGGCAACGCGGCGGCCGAACCGAGGAGCGCGCCGGAGCGTTGCGACCGGCGGTGGCCGCGGCCATGGTCCGGCTCGTGGGTGCGCCGTCGGGGTTGCCCCTGCTCGACCCGTGCTGCGGCAGCGGCACACTCTTGAGCGAGGCGGCCGACGCGGGCTGGCCGACCATCGGCGGCGATGTGGAGCAAGTGGCCATCGGTGCGGCGGCCCGCAACACCAGCGCCCCGTTGTTCTTTGCCGACGCGCTGCGGCTGCCCACCGCAGCAAGCGGCATCGGCGCGGTGGCCACCAACCTTCCGTTCGGCCGGCGCTTCCGCCTTCCGGAGCGGCCCGTGCGCTGGTTCTCCGCTCTGCTCGCCGAGCTCGAGCGGGTTACGCCCGACGGCGCACCACTGGTCTTCCTTGTGCCGGACGCGTCTGGGTGGCGTGTTGCGCTCGAGCGCCATGGCCGCGCTGTTCGGAGGCGGCTCGACCTACGCCTCCTCGGTGTTGAGACGTCGCTCTGGTTGCTCTGACGCTCAGCTGCTGCAGCTCATGCAGCGAGTCGTGTGTTTGTGGTTGTCCTGCTCGTGCACCGGGTCGGTAACGCCGCCGGGCGGGTTGTCGCTTACCGCGATCGGGTCGACTGCGTCGCCGTATACCTGGGCGTTACCGCTCGGCCACTGGCCGAGCATGTAGCGCTTGCCGTTGTTGACCTTCATGATCATCCCCGAGCCGGATTGCCCGCGCTCGTCCTTACCGCGGGCGTCGGCGTCGTAGTACACCTCGACCCAGTCCTTGATCTCGGTGGGATACGCGCGTGTACGGAACACGAGCGGCGCGGCGGCCGTCCCCCCGGTGCGCGGGTAGTTGAACATCCCCTGCGCGAACGTGTCACGCGTCAGCTTGGGGCCAGCCATGTGAATTCCGACGAACAATGACTGGATCGGCGCGCGGTAGATGTTGACGAGCACACCCTCGCCGCCCGCCGGCATCGACGGATTGCCGTGGTGGGCTTCCCGGTAGCCGGCCGAGGTGGCCACGTTGGTCCACGTGACCCACAACGGGGATATGCCGAACGTGTGCCGCCACTGGTTCTGGTCGTAGAGGCGCCCGGCGGCACTGGTGTCGGACAAACCGACGCCGGTGATGAACCATTCGGGGAAGTACCCCTGGCGCGTGGCCTCGGTGGTGATCAGGATCGGATACAGCGGATCGGTGAACATCAGGATCGTGGTAACGCCCCGGCCGACCATGCCGGCGATGATCGAGCTGACCTTGTCCTGGTTGGCCCCTGGGTCGTAGAGATAGGTGTACGAGCAACCGTCACAGAACGTCACGCCGAATTTGGCCATCTCGCGGGTTAGTTCGCCGCGGCCGTGCGTACGGTCCGGATCGACGGTTTGCTTGTTGCCTTCGACGTAGATCATCCCGAACTTGCGCGTCTTGGTCGTCATGCCCGCCGGCAGCGCGCCCGCCCACTTGGCCGGGCGGTTGGCGACACGTTTGCCGATGTACTCAGCGATGCTCTGCGCGTACTCGGTCGACGTCGGCAGCGACCCGAAGATGTACGGCGGGTTGTCGGTGTAGAACTTGCTCGAGTTGGTCACCGTGCAGATGCACACGACACCCAGCTGCGCGAGCTCTCGACCGAACACCGGCAGCGGACCGGCAAAGACCGCGAACGCCTTGATGTCCTTTGCGATCTTCTGCGCATCGGCCTTGAGCGCGTCGTCGTTGTCGTCGGCGCCGCTGGCGTTGAAGTTCTGCAGCACGATCTCTCGCCCGTAGGTCTGGTAGTGCTGGTTGGCGTACTTCATGATCGCCGCGACGGAGTTCCGGACGACGGCGGGGTCGTCGGCCAGGTTGGCGCCCTGGAGGATGGCCTGAGTCGCCGGGTCGACCTGGCTGATGTACCGCACCACGAGGACCTTGTCCTTGGTGACACCCTGCGCGGTGGCGCCACCGTTGTCGCCGGAGTAGTCGACGCACGGCGGCATGTACTTCGAGATCCCGTACTGGCGGCCGTCGGTGCGGCACTTGCCCTGACCGACCTGGACCTTGGCCGGGCCGGCGGCGGTGGCGCCGCCGCCCGTCGCCACTTGGCCGGTGGCCCCACCGGTCGTCGCGCCGCCGGCCACCGCACCCCCGGCACCCACGGTCACGTCGGAACCGGTCGCCGCGCCAGGGTCGGCGCTGAGCCCAGCGGCGGCGTTCGCCGCGCTCGCGTTCAAATCGGTCGCTTGGGTCTTCTTGTTGTCGGGCAGGAGCGCGATGAGCAGGGCGAGACCGATAACGATGGCCGCGGCGGGCCCGTAGCGGTCGAGGAACTCCCGAAGCGTCATGCCTTGCTCTCCCCAGTCGTGTCTTCCACCAGCGCGGCGACCGGGAGTCATGGTACGCACAGGTGACCGTCGCGTGTCGAGCGCGATCACGATACGGTGACGCGGGAGGTCTGGGGAATGGCGACAGCAGTCGAGAACCGCTGGGCTGACGTTGCCGGGCGCGCGGAGCGAGCATGGGCGAATAGCGACGTACGTTCTGGCGCCGCGCTCACCGCCGGCGTGTTCGGCTTCTTCCTCTTCGTCGGCGTTTTCTATCCCACGCCGCTCCCGTTCCTGGCGCTCGGCCTGGTTCTCGGCTCCCTGAGTGCGCTGGTCGCGATGGGTCTGGTGCTCGTATATCGGGCCAACCGCATCATCAACTTCGCCCAGGGCGACCTCGGCGCTCTCGCCGCGGTTCTGGCCGCGTCATTGATCGTCGGGCCGAAGTGGTCGTTCTTCCCGGCCGCCGCCGTCGGTCTGCTCGCCGCGCTCGTGGTCGGTGGGCTCATCGAGGTGTTGATCATCCGTCGCTTCGCCCGGGCGCCGCGGCTCATCGTCACCGTGGCGACAATCGGGGTTGCCGAGATCCTCGCCTTCGGGCAGCTCGGTCTGCCCAAGCTCTTCAGCTTCGACACCGCCCCGCAACCGCCGCTGCCGTTCGACGTCAAGTTCCAGTGGTTCCCGGTCACGTTCAACGCCGGTCACATCGTGATCATGGTGGTCGTTCCCCTCGTCACCCTTGGCCTCGTCGCCTTCTTCCGCTACACCGGGGCCGGCATCGCGGTGCGCGCTGCGGCTGAGTCGGCCGACCGTGCCGCTCTCTTGGGTGTCCCGGTCAAGCGCATCGGCACGCTGGTGTGGGTGATCGCCGGCGGGCTGTCCGGCCTAGCTGTTCTGCTGAGGCTCCCCATCCAGGGGGTCGGCATCGGGATGGTGCTCGGGCCTTCACTGCTCCTGCGGGCCTTGGCCGCGGCGGTGATTGCGCGGATGGAAAAGCTGCACGTCGCCTTCGGCGCCGCGCTGGTGCTGGGGATGATGGAGCAAGCGGTCTTCTACCGGACCCGGCGCACGTACATCGTCGACGGCGTGCTGTTCTTCGTGGTGGTGGGGGCGTTGTTGCTCCAGCGCCACGGCAGCAGCTCGCGCGCCGAGGACACCGGCGCGTCGACGTGGTCGGCTACGCGCGAGGTGCGACCGATCCCGCGCGAGCTGCGACGGTTGCCCGAGGTGCGGATCGGTGTATTCGCGCTCGGGGCGCTCGTCGTTGCGGCGCTTCTCATCGCCCCAGAGGTGTTGAGCAACAGCCAGTTGAGCCTCTTCACCGTCGGGACGATCTTCGCCATGGCCGTCGTGTCGTTGGTGGTGCTTACGGGCATGGCCGGCCAGATCAGCTTGGGTCAAGGTGCATTCGTCGTGTTCGGTATGTCCGTCGCCGGCGTGCTGGCGTTGCAGGGAAAGGACTTCTTCGTCACCCTCCTGGCCGCGGGATTCGTGGGCGCGGCGGTGGCCATCGCGATCGGCCTACCGGCGTTGCGGTTCCGGGGCCTTTTCCTCGCGGTCACCACGCTCGCACTGGCGGTGTGCACGGGGTCCTACTTCCTCAATCACGAGATTTTCCCCTGGTTCGCGCTTTCGGACCAGGCCCGCGTGCTGCGGCCGGTGATCTTCAACAAGTTTGATCTCGAGAGCGACGCTGCCTTCTACTACTTCGTACTGATCGTGCTGTTCGTTGTGATCGTGTCGGTCAGCGCGTTCCGCAAGGCGCGGATCGGCCGCGTCCTCGTGGCGACTCGCGACAACGCGCGCGCCGCTCAGTCCTACGGCATCAGCCCGGTGAAAGCGAAACTGATTGCATTCGCGTTCTCGGGCTTCATTGCCGCGCTGGCCGGCGGCCTGTACGCATACAAGGGCCATGGCCTGACCCGGACGCCACTCGATGCACAGTTCAGCCTCACGCTGTTCCTCGTCGCGGTCATCGGCGGTTTGGGATCCATTTCCGGAGCCCTCATGGGCGCCGGATTCCTCACATTCATCAACTACTCGCCGTTCACCCGCCAGCCGCTCAGCCGCCTCCTGGCCAGCGGCGTCTTCGCACTCTTCATCCTGCTCGTGTTCCCCAACGGCATCGGTGGTTTGCTCTACGACATACGCGACGGCGTGCTCCGTCGCTTGGCCAAGGCGAAACGGCTCATCGTCCCGAGCCTCCTGGCGGATGTGCTGGTCGACGACGAAGGCAGGCCGGTGGCGGGATCGTCCGACAGCGACGAAAGCGCGACCGGCGCGCCGTCGGTGTACGAACGACTCCGCGCGCTGCTGGCCCGCCGTGGTGCTGCCGCGAATGGCGCGGTTGCGGCGGGGGGGCCGCATGATGACGCGCTGTTGATCGTGCGCGGCCTGGACGTCGCCTACGGCCGGACCCAGGTGCTCTTCGGGGTCGACTTCCATGTCGACCGAGGCGAGATCGTCGCGCTTCTCGGCACCAACGGCGCCGGAAAGTCCACGCTGCTCAACGCGATTTCCGGGCTGCTGGCGCCGGTGGGGGGCACGATCACCTACGACGGCGACGACATCACCGGCCACGACGCCAACGAAACGGTGGCCGCCGGCGTGGTGATGGTGCCCGGCGGCAAGGGCGTGTTCCCGACGCTCACCGTCGAGGAGAACCTGCAACTCGCTGCCTGGCTGTTCCGCAAGGACGAGGAGTACGTGAAGCGGGCGACCGATCAGGTGCTCGAGTACTTCCCGATCCTGCGCCAGCGCTGGGAGCAGAAGGCGGGCAACCTCTCAGGCGGCGAGCAGCAGATGCTCACCCTCGGTCAGGCCTTCATCGCGCAGCCGAAGCTGCTGATGATCGACGAGCTCTCGCTGGGTCTGGCCCCGGTGGTGGTCGAGCAGCTGCTCGAGATCGTGAAGGCCATCCACGCCGGCGGCACCACCATCGTGCTCGTCGAGCAGTCGGTGAATGTCGCGATCACGCTGGCCGAGCGGGCGGTGTTCATGGAGAAGGGCGAGGTCCGGTTCGACGGTCGCACCGCCGACCTGCTCGACCGCCCCGATGTGCTCCATGCGGTGTTCCTCAAGGGCACCGCCGCGGCCCAGGGCGGCGCGGCGGTGAAGAACAACGGGGACCGGCGCGCCTTCGAGGCCGTCTGCGCGCACTGCGGCCACTCCCATCCGGTTGCGCTCGAGGTGGTTGACCTGAGCGTGCGCTTCGGGGGCGTCCTAGCGGTGAGCGATGTCTCCTTCGACGTCCATCGCGACCAGGTGCTCGGGATCATCGGCCCCAACGGTGCCGGCAAGACCACCGTGTTCGATGCCATCTCCGGCTTCGTGACCCAATCGACGGGTCGCATTCGGCTCCTTGGCGAGGACATCACCGAGCTGACGCCGGATGGTCGCGCCATGTTGGGTTTGGGCCGCTCGTTCCAGGATGCCCGGCTCTTCCCGTCGATGACCGTCCGCCAGACCATCGCCGTCGCCCGCGAGCGTCACATCCGCACGCGCGATCCGATTGCCGCCGCCCTCCTCTCACCGGCAACGCGCGTCGCCGAGCGCGAGGTCGCCGAGGACGTCGACGGGCTGATCGAGTTGATGCGGCTCCAGGCCTTCGCCGACAAGTTCGTCGGCGAGCTGTCGACCGGCACGCGCCGCGTGGTCGACCTGGCGTGCTCGCTGGCCCACGAGCCCGATGTGCTGCTGCTCGACGAGCCCAGCTCCGGCATCGCGCAGCGCGAAACCGAGGCGCTCGGGCCTACGCTGCTCGACATTCGCGACAAGACCGGCGCTGCACTTGTGGTCATCGAGCACGACATGCCGCTGATCACCTCCATCTCCGACGAGTTGCTCGCTCTCGACCTCGGATCGGTGATCGTCCGGGGCGCCCCCGACGAGGTGATCAATCATCCGCGTGTGGTCGAGGGGTATCTCGGCGGACGCGACGAACTGATCCAGCGCTCGGGCAAAGCGGCCAAACCGCGCCGCAAACGGGCCAAGCAGGCGGCGAAGTGATGCGCCGGATCGCCGCCGCGCTCTTCAGCGTCCTCGTGGTAGTGGTCGCCACGGTGCTGACCGTCTCTCCGGGGGCGGACGCGCAGGCCGTCGAACCGATAGTCGTGACGGAAGTGGGATGGTGGACTCTCGCCGCAGGGGCGCCGAAGGCACCGGGCGGGTTCCAGGTGGCGCAGAGCGCGAACAACTCCGGCGACATGTCGGTGGCCGCGTTGAAGGTTCGGATCAACACCGCACAGCTCGGATCGGCGCTGTTCGTTCTCAACGAGCAGGTCACGAGCATCAGACCGGACGGCGGGGGGATCATGGCCTGCCTTTCCGCCAGCACCTGGGCCGCGGCCAACCCTGGGCTCTGGAGCGATGTGCCGGCGCGGGACTGCGGTCGTCAGGTGCAAATGGTGCGTAGTGCCAATCAGTTGGCATGGAGTGCCGATCTCCTGCCGCTGCTCTCCGGTAAGACCGGGACTGTCTCGGTGATGTTCGTCCCGGGCGCGCCCGGCCCCGGCTCGATCCCGGTCCCGTCGCTCGCATCCTTGCCGGTGGAGGCTCCCGCGCTGCCGGTGCCCGCAGTCGGCGGTGTCCCGCTGCCGCCGCCCGCGGTCGAAGCGGCGCTACCCGACCTGCCGGGGTCAGTCCCGGCGCCGATCCTGCTCGGCTACACCGTCGATTTCTCGAGCGTGTTGGTCGGCGCCACCGAGGCGGGCGCGATCCTCGCCCCGCCCGGCAGCGACGAGTCTCTTTCGCCGAGCTTGGTCGCGCCGGGGTCCACGTTCTTCAACGGCGCCGATGCCGTGTTGGCGGCCGCGCCGCCGCTGGCGGCAACCACGCAGGCCGGATCGGCCGTGCTGCCCACCGCGGCGACGACGCCCGAAGGCCCCGGCAAACCGTGGGGCCGGGCCTGGGGTTTCCTCGTGCTGGCGATCGTGGTCGGTAGCGGCATCACCGTCGGCCGCAGCGCGTTGCGCGAGCGCCTCGCGTAACCACCCCTCGAACTGGCGCGGCGAAACGCGCCGGTTATTGCCGCGTTTCGCGCGCCAGTTGGACTACTCGATGAGTTCGACGGGGGTGGCGACCAGCTCGATCACCGCGTCGCCGCGGACGATCCGCAGCGTGATCGATCGACCGATCGCGTCCGAAATCATCAGGCGCTGAAGATCGCCGGCGCTGTCCATGGGCACGCCATCGACGTCGAGGATGATGTCCTTGGCCCGTAGGCCGGCCAGTGCCGAGGGGCTGCCGTCGACCACCTCGTTGATCCCGATTCCGGCTTTGCGATCGGTGGTCTCGATCAGACGGGGTGCCAGTGGGCGGTGGCCGCCGACGAGGCCGAGATAGGCGCGGCGGAACCGGCCCTCACTCATCAGCGCGCTGATGATCTTGCGGGTGGTGGCGTTTATGGGAACGGCCAGCCCGATTCCGACACCCGCGACCGCGGTGTTGATGCCGATGAGCCGGCCGCGCGCGTCGACGAGCGCGCCACCGGAGTTGCCTGGGTTGAGCGCGGCGTCGGTCTGGATGACGTTCTCGACCACGCGCGCCGCAGACGCAGTCTTGGTGGGAAGCGACCGGCCGAGCGCGCTGACGACGCCTGCGGTGACCGTTCCGGTCAGACCAATCGGGTTCCCGACCGCGACGACCAGTTGACCCACGCGCAATGCATCGGCGTTGCCCAACTCCACGGCGGTGAAGTCCGAGCCGCGAACGCGAATGACCGCGAGGTCGGAGAGCGCGTCGGTGCCACTGAGCTCGTATCCGAGCTCGCGACCGTCAGCGAAGGTCGCCGTGCCGCTGCCGCCGGCGACCACATGCGCCGAGGTAAGGAGGAAACCGTCCGGGGTCAGCACCACCGCCGACCCCGAGCCGGCGCTGCCCACTCGCAAGTGGGCGACGAGCGGCAGCACCCGTTCCGCGACGGTGGTCACGACCATCGAATACGCGTCGAGCGCCTCGACCTCGGCCACTACCTCGTCGAGAACCGAGGTCACAGGGATACGGGCCCCTCGGACCGCACCTGCTTGACGTGGCTCAGCGCGTCGTTCAGGTCCTTGAGCCAATCCGCCTCGTGCTTGCCGACGAGACGTACACACCAGCCCAGCGCATCGGCCCGGCTGCGGGCGACGCCCGCGGCCACAAGGGTGTCCAGGACCGTGCGTTCGGGCAGGCGCAACCGGGTCATGACCGGCAGCGCGACCGACGTGAAGAGCTTGCGCTGCTCGCCCACCTGCGCGCCCCACGAGACCGTGCGGTTGAACTTCCGCTGGGCCTCGTCGGCGATGGACATCCGCTTCTCACGGGTGCGCTCGCGGAACTCGCCGGCGTCGCCCTCGATCGGCAGCACGACGAGGATCTCCTCGCCGTCGGTGGTGACGTCCAGCTCGCCCGAAAGCCAATCCTTGGGCACCTTCTTGGAGAAGTACGCCTTCGCCTCATCGTTTGTCGTCGTCATGATTACATGATTACACCACTCGGATCGTTACTTCGACAGGAATTCCTGACCGAGAAGAATCTCTTGGTTTTCTCGAGAAATTTGCCTCCAAATGCTTGCGTCAGGTGATCGAACATATGTACGATGTGGAGTGGTTTTCGATCAGCTGGCAGAAGTGAATCAAATAGTCGATTCACTGCACAGTGCTGATCGGGCCGAGCTCACGGGTGCCGATGTCGCGGAGGCCGCGTACCGGCTGAAGAACCGCGTCGACGCCTTCGTCGCCACGGTGTCCTCGGTCTATGACGACTCCGGCGATTGGCAGAGCGGCGGGGCCAAATCCGCCGCCGCCGCCATCTCGACGGCGACCCATAAGCCGATCGGCCTGACCCGGGCCATGGTGCGCCACGGCAAGAAGCTCAAGTCGATGAGCTATGTCGCCGAGGCCTACGCCGAGGGCGACATCGGCATTGAACACGTCAGCCTGTTCGCCCGGGTGCACAACCGGGCCACCGCGGAGGCCTTTGCCCGCGATGAGAAGCACCTGGTCGAGGACGCCAAGTTCCTGCGCTTCAGCCGCTTCAAGCGCGGGCTCGGTTACTGGTACGCCGAGACCGACCCGGATCGGTCCGAGCGTGACTTCACGCAG
The DNA here is from genome assembly GCA_963742585.1 of uncultured Actinomycetes bacterium. Taxonomy (GTDB): domain Bacteria; phylum Actinomycetota; class Acidimicrobiia; order Acidimicrobiales; family JACDEA01; genus JACDEA01. Next base: position 29,491 of record CAVUMI010000006.1, on the reverse strand, counting down.
GAGACCGAGCGCCGATCGTTCCACTACTCGCGCGTGCTCGACATGTTCTACGGCGACCTCAAGCTCGACCCGATCGGCGGCGAGATCTTCGGCAATGCGCTGCGCAGGATCGAGGAGGAGCTGTTCGAGGCGGACTGGGCCGAGGCCCGCCAACGCGTCGGTGAGGACGCGTGTGCCAGCGATCTCCGCCGCACGGCCTCACAACGGCGAGCCGACGCGCTGGTGGAGATGGCCAAGCGGGCCATGGCGATGCCCGAAGGGGCTCGGCGGCCCGAGCCGCTGTTCTGCGTCCTGGTCGGCTATGAGACCTTCGCCGGCCCGATCTGCGAGACGCTGGGCGGCACCATCGTCCCGCCGTCGGTCATCGCCGAGTGGATGGACCGGGCCTGGGTCGAGCGGATCGTCTTCGAGTCACCCTCACGGGTAATCGATGTCGGCGAGCAACGGCGCATTTTCAGAGGTGCCACCCGGCGTGCCGTCGAGATCCGCGATCGCGAGTGCTACCACCCCACGTGCGAGGAGCCGCTCGAGCGCTGCCAGGTCGATCACATCATCCCGTGGGCCGCGGGTGGGCCGACGATCATCGACAACGGTCGATTGGCCTGCGGTTTCCACAACCGCCAACGTCACAAACGCGACGGACCGGGGCCCTAACGTCCCGAGCAGCGCGATACCCGGCAATACCGAGCGGTTCTCACCAACCCATCGCGTGCAGCGAAATCGTTGTGATCCGCCCCGATTTCGCGTAAATCACGACGATTGCTCTGCACACGATGCGCGAGAAGTGCCGTTACGCTCACTCCGCAGCCGGCGCTCCTGGAGAGCGGTCCAGGCCGGCGTCGAGGTTGAGCTTCGCCAGTACGACGTCCTCGAGAGGTCGGATTAGGCCGCGGCGCGGGCGGCTTCGGCTTCGGAGATGTCGGCGTGAGCGAGGATGTTCGCGGCCGGCGGCCTCGGCGATGTGATCGTCCCAACCGCCGCCGTTGAGGTGACGCCGGGTGTACCGCACCGCGATGAGCGCGTTGCGCGGGCTGCCGACCGACTGTTCGAGCAGGAGGGCCGCACTGGTCGTGGTGGCAAGGAGGGCAGTGAGGCGGCCGGCGCCGGCTTCGGCGGTCTCCGGATCGAGATCCTCGAGTTTGCCGATGCGCGCCTCGAGCGCGCTACGCGCTTCGGCCACGGTTTGCACTGCACTGGCCACGAAGCTGGGCCCGCCGCCCACCGCGACCTGTAGCGCACCGTCGATCCGGGCGAACAAGGCGTGGTGCGCTTCGTCGCGACGGATGGCGCGCAGCACATCGAGGCAGCAGATGTTCTCGCTGCCCTCCCAGATCGTGTGGCACTGCGCATCGCGCAACTGGCGGGTCAGGTGCCAGTCCTCGCAGTAGCCGTTGCCACCGTGCAGCTCGATCGCGAACGTGGCCGCCTCCACGCCGAGCCGGCACAGCCGCACCTTCGCCGCCGGCACCAGGATGCGGCGAAGGCGGGCGCCGTCGGGCTGCTTCCCGGCCGAACCGCACTCGAAGCCGAGCGCGAAGGCCGCTTCCAACTCGGCCTGCACATCGACGAGCTGCTCTCGGGCCAGCGGGAGGTCGACGAGGTACCGGCCCTTGGCCATCCGGTGATGGGCCCAGATCGTCGCTTCGAGGAAGCTGCGCCGGGCGATACCGAGGCCCATCATCGCCACGCCGAAGCGCGAGCCGTTGACCATCTCCATCATGCGGTTGAGCCCGCCGGCATCGGAGGCCGAGTCGCCGTCAGCGCGCTGATTACGTAACGCGTAACCCGAGCGCGCCGTCGAACTCGACCTCGCCAGTAGGCACGCTCTTGGTACCGAGCTTCGGCTTCAGCCGGCGCATCGTGTAGTTGTTGGGCGAGCCGTCGTCCAGGTAGCGGGGTACCAGGTAGAGGCCGAGGCCGCGTGGCCCGTCGACCGCCCCTTCCGGACGGGCCAGCATGACGATGGCCGCGCCGTCGATGTTGGAGCAGAACCACTTCTCGCCGTCGATGAGGACCCGGCCGTCGCCGATGTCGCGGGCGGTGCAGTGCACCGTGCGGCCCAGGTCGGAGCCGCCGTCGCGTTCGGTGAGGAACATCGAGCCGTCGAGTCCGTTCTCAAAATCACTGGCGCGCAGGCCGGCCAGCAGCCGGTCGCGTAGATCGGGTGGTGCGTACGCCGCAACCAGGCCGGCCACGCCGCCGGTCATGCCGGTACTGCACACCAGCCCGGTGTCGGCCTGCGACAGCAGGTAGCTGGTGCCGGCGTGGACGACCGCCGGCGCCGGACGGCCGCGCGCCGCTTCGTCGGCCGCGAAACCCGACACGTAGCCGGACTGCCAGAGCGCTCGCTTCGACTCGATGGTCGCCGGGTGGTGCACCACGGTGTCGATCTCGTTGGCCCACTTGTCGTAGCGCACGAGTTGCGGCGGGTTGGCGTCGATGATCTCGGCGTTGGGGGCAATGGTGGTGCCCACCATCGCGCCGAAGTCGTGCAGCTTGGCGTCGGCCCAATCGCGGTCTTCAGGTGGACAGTCGCGGGCCACCCGAGCCTGCAATGAGGGGTCGAGGGCATACCAGTCGTGGCCAATGGGGGAGTCCAGCGCGGCGTAGTCGATCACGACATGAATGCTACGACTCGTCGTAGCATGCCGGCGATGGGGAGGCGGGTCCTGGGGGCCCTTCTGGCGATTGTCGCCGCGCTGGCGATCGGCGCAGCCGCGCTCCCCGCGACCGCGGACCCGAACCTCGCCCGGCCGTTCACGCCGACGCCGCTCTCACCGCCGCTGTACGACGTCGCCGCGCCCTTCTCCCACATCGTCGAGGCAGGCGACGGTGTCGACCTGTACGTAGAGGTGTGGCTGCCGGCGGCCAAGGGCGGGAACGTCCCGCCCGCCCGGGTCCCGAGCGTTCTGGTCATCACGCCTTACCAGGTCGCGGGCACGATCGAGTCGACCAGGACCCTCTCGGCAGTGGTGGCCCGGGGTTACGCGTACGTGCAGATGCACGTGCGCGGGTTCGGTAACTCCGGCGGGTGCGTCGACCTGCTCGGGGCCAAGGAAGCGGACGACAGCGCGCGGGTCGTCGAGTGGCTGGGTCGCGACAGGCGCCGTTCGCCGACGGCAACGTCGGCGGCTATGGCGTGTCCTACCCGGGCGGCACGATCCTCGCCGCCGCCGAGCCGCGGCGATGCCGAGAACGTCAAGTACCTCGAAGGCCATCGTCGTCGGCGCGCCGTATGTCTCGGAATACGAGGCGCGCTGGATGTTCGACGGCGTGCCCTCGGTGTTGATTGGCACCGCTCCACTCCACCGAACTACATGGGTCAGACGATCCTGCCCCGACCTGGAGCCCGCTGCCAGTCGCCACGCAGGAGCAGCTTCTCCAGCGGCCGACCTGCTGGCCCGAGCACGTCGCTCGTTGGCCGACGACTTCAACGGCGACTTCACGCCGCACTTCGACGCGCGCGAGACCCGCGAAGTTCATGCCACGGCATCAAGGCCGCGGTGCTCATGACCCACGGCCACGCCGACCTCGTCCCGATCGGGGGCGTGCCGCCGATGGCGCAGGCCGGGCTGTTCGACAAGATCCCGGCGACCACACCCAAGGCCGGGCATCTTCGGTGTGTTCGGGCACTCGAACCCGCCCGCGCGGCGACTGGGTCGACACGATGATGGCCTGGTACGACAAGTGGCTGAAGGGCCTCGACCACCGGCGCCGACCGATGGCCGGTCGCGCAGGTGCAGGGCAACGACGGCCAGTGGCGGGCCGAACCGAACTGGCCGACGACCGGCGGGCGGCGGGGCCAGCTCGCGCTCGGCCCGGCGCGGCACGATGGGCGGCACGCCACGCCGTCGCAGATGACGCCCTACGTCGACGTCGGGCTTCGAGACCACCGCCCGGGCCGCCTGCCCGGGACCGACGCGGTCTTCGACGACCGCGCCGCTCGCCGAGCGGCTCGAGCTCACCGGCCAGCCGGTGCTCGACCTCTGGCTGAAGCTGGGCCTCAACGACGCCCACCTGGCCGCCAAGCTCGAGACCTTCGACGCCGCCGGCCAGCCCGTCGCCGACGGCTTCACCTACGGCCTCCGTTCGGCGCGCCATCTGGATCCGTTGATCGACAACCGGTTCGGTCAGCGCAAGGGTAAGGCGGCGCCGACCACGGTTCCGGTGCGGGTCCCCGTGCGCTTCCAGCCCACCGACCTCGTGGTGCCGAAGGGCGGGCGCCTGCGCATCACCGTTGCCGGCTCGCTGATCGTGAATACCGGGCTGGCGCAACTCGGCATCCCGGAGCCGCTGTTCCTCGGCCCCTCATTACCGTCGCTGCTGCCCACTCCCGTGCGGATCCTCCATGACTGCGGGGTGCGGGTGAGCGCGCTGCGGTTCGAGATGCCGTCGACGACGCCGGACTTCTTGCGTATCGCCGGCGACTCGGTGACGCCGCCGAGCGCGCAGCTCATATCCGATGGTGGTCTGGCGACCGCGCCCGTTTGCGGTCAGCCGCCGACGTAGACCGGCATCCCACGCGGCAGCAGCTTCTGGAACCACTTGGCCGTGTGCATTGGCACGCGTATGCAGCCGTGGGACGCGGGATGCAGCGGCACCGACAAGGACCCGTGCATCGCGAAGCCGCGGTAGAAGTACGCCGACTTGTAGAGGCGGCCGAGGGGCGACGTCTCCCAGCCCCCAACCTTGCGCCCGACTGCGAACCGGCCGCGTGGCGTGACGGCATAGGCGCAGCGGCGCCGCTTGACGCAGTACCGCTGGTTGTTGCCGCTCGAGATGTGGCTGATCAACGCGGGCGAGCCGCCGCGGTAGATCGTCATCACCTGGCGGCCGAGGTCGATCTCGACCCGGTCGGGGCCCAGATCAGGTGCGAGCACCCGGGGCGCGGCCGAATGGTCGAGCGCGGCGCGCACGTCGGGCGTGACTTCGCCGGTCGGCTTCATTCCCTGGACCTTCTGGAACGCGAACAGCGCCACCTGGGTGTCCTTGCCGAAGACCCCGTTCTGCGGGCCGGGGTCATAGCCCAGGCCTTTGAGCCGGTCTTGCGTCGCCCGCACATCGGCATTGTTGTCACCCCTTCGCAACGTCGGGGGCGGGGGCGGGGGCGGCGGGGGCTCGGGCGGTGGGGGCTGGGTGGTCGGCGGCGAGGACGGCGGGAGGAGCTGCGCGCCGGCGCTGGGCTCGACGATGCCGATGCCGGCGAGGCCGGAAACGATCACTGCTGCGGCAGCCAGCGCTACGAGCCGGCTCCTCATCGGACGATCACGGGCGTTCCCTTCGTGACCAGGCTCGGGAACCACGCTGCGGTGTGCATCGGGATGCGTACACAGCCGTGCGACGCGGGATAGAGCGGCACCGAGAGCGAGCCGTGGATGGCGTGACCCGCGTTGGTGAAGTACTGCGGGTTGTAGAGCTGGCCCAGCGGCGCGGTCTCCCAACCGGATCGCGACCACAAAATCTTGAACGACCCGCGTGGCGTAATCGCGGTGCCGCAGTGGCCCTTCTCGCAGTAGCTCTTACCGCTGCCCGACGAGATGTGACTGATGAGCACGAGGGCGTTGCTCTTGTATGTCATCAGCAGCTGGCGAGCGATATCGATCTCGACCCGATCACCGCCCGAGGCGAGCACAGGCGGCCCCTTCGGGTTGTTGAGCGCGCCCATCACCAGCGGGCCGGCGACGCCGTCGGGCTTTATGCCCTGCACCTTCTGGAAGGCGAAGAGGGCGAACTGCGTTGCGGCTCCGAAGGTTCCGTTGATCGGCCCCGGGTCGTAGGCCAACGCCTTGAGCCGTTGCTGGAGCGCCGACACGGCGGCGCCCTTGCTGCCGACTTTGAGGACGGCACCGGCGGCCGCGGCCGGAGCCGGCGCGGGTGCTGACGCAGGCGCGGCGGCCGCACCGGCGGGCACGGCCGGCGGCGGTAGCTGGCCGGGAGTGGGGTTGAGTGCCGGGAACGGCGGCGTCGGTGCCGGCGGCGGCCACGGCGGCGTCTGGGCGGCGGCGGAGGACGCCGTCGACAACACGGCTGTCACCGCGATCGCAGCTAACGCGGAAACCTTCAACGAGCGCCGACGCAACATCGAACCCTCCTGTTTGTCGCAGTGTTCCACGCGAGTGGCCGAAGCATGCCAAAACTGCGCGAATAGGTGGCCCCTTAGTTGAGGTTCGTATTCGGCGGAAAGCTGGCGACGGCGGCGAGGCGCCCACCTTGCCGGCGCAATACGTCGGACCAGAGGCGCTCGGGGGTGCTGGTCATCACGTCGCCGGGCTTCGCATCGATCACCAGCCAGGCGCCGGCGGCGATCTCGTCCTCCAACTGGCCACTGCCCCAGCTGGCGTAGCCGGCGAACACCCGCACCCGCTCGACCGGGGGCTCAGGCCCGCCGGGTCCTTCTTCGAGATCGATCGTTTTCAGCTCGTCGATGGTCTCGCCCAACCCGATCGCGTCGCTCGGCCCCACGGGGCCACCGACGAAGATCACCGGCGGATCCGCGGCGAGCCCTGCCCACGCGAGCAACGGCTGCTCCACAGCCAAAGGACTCGGCCGATTCAGAACGACGCCGACCGCGCCTTCGGCGGTGTGCTCCAGCATGAACACGACGGTGCGATCGAAGTTCGGATCTCGCAGGACGGGCAACGCGACGAGCAGGCGGCCTTTCAGCGGCGGTGAAGTCATCGGTCAGTTGGTGAACGGATAGGTCTGTGGAGGTTCGCCCTCGGCTTGGCGCACGGTCTCCTCGAGGCACCACGTGCGATAGGTCCGCACCGCGTCCGAGGCGGGGAGTGACAGCAGGGCGCCCTGGCGACTGAGCTCATCGGCGGTGTCGAGCAACTCGAGCACCCGGTCGCCGTCCGCGACGACCTCGAACGGGACGTCGTACTCAATCGTCACAGAGGCTTCGCCGCGCGCCGCCGCCGCGCGCGCTGTGAGAACACCGGAGGCGAGGGTGGCGCTGTACGTCTCGAGGATCACCCGCAGGCGGCGGGCAACCCGCCGGCCGTCGGTGGCGGTCGCGGTTGCTAGCTGAGCTTCACGAACCAGGCCCGAGAGGTGGAGGTCGAACTCCAGCGCGAGCAAGACCGGCACATGGCGGAGAAGAATCCGCGCGGTAACGCGGCCGACCGGTCCGGCGACAGGCGTCGGCCCGGCCATCGTCGCCCGCACCGCGCTCGCTGTCGCCCGGAGCCAGCTCGAACCAGGCCGTCTTGCCCGGCGCCTCGGCCACGACGCCCCACCGGCTGGCGAGTGTGGCCACGACCTGAAAGCCGCGTCCGGTGGTGGCCTCGGGCGATGGCGGGGGTTGGCCGACCGTCTCAGTGTCGAGCACGATCGCGCTGTCGTCGTGGACCTCGACGCGTACCCCGTCGTCGATGAGCAGGACGCGCATTGCAATGTCGGTGCCGGCGTGGAGCGCTGCGTTGGTCACCAGTTCGCTCGTTGCCAGAGCGGCGTCGTCGACGAACTCCTCTCGGCCCCACCTCTCCAGAGCGGCGGTGACGAATCGACGTGCCTCTCCGGCGCTTTCGGGCACCGCGCTGAGCCGGAGTTCCGCGACGGGCTCAGGTGGCATGGCGACTCACCGTCACCCGATGATCATGCCGAGCGTCCGTTCCGCAAAACGACGAACTGACGGTCCGGGTCGTCCTGCGGGACGCGTTCGGCGGGCAGTGCTGGTGCATCACCCTTGAGCGCTACGGCTCCGTCGGGCGCGTATTGCAAGATGTACGCCTTGCGGGTCGCGTCACTGATGTTGGGGCCGGTGCGGTGCGGCGTGAGCGAGGAGAACACGACGATGCTGCCCGCCGGTGCTTCGACCGAAACGACGCCCTCAGGATTCTCCAGGCACTGGTAGCCGACGGGCGTCGTCCAGTGCTCCAGCGTGCCCTGGCGGTGCGCACCCGGAGCCACCCACGGACAGCCGTTGTCGACGGTGGCGTCGACCAGGGGGACCCAGCAGGTGAGGTACTGCTGCGGCTCGACGAAGGTGTAGCCGTTGTCCTGATGCCAGGGGAACTCCTTCGGAGACTCCGGCTTCTTGTACACCGCCTGGTCCCAGTAGAGCCGCGTGTCTGGCCCGATGAGATCGTGGGTGAGATCGGCGAACACTGCACTCGACGCGAACTCGCGCAGCAGCGGCGAGCGGGTGACCAGGTGGGTGGTGAACGTGATGGCGTCGGCGTCGGCGATGAACATCGTGCCGCCCTGCTTGCGAAGCCAGGCCGTCGACTTTTCCTCGAAGGGGTCGATGGCCGCCTGCACCTCGGCGAGCGTCTCATCGTCGATGGCGTCCTCGAGAAGGAAGTAGCCATCGTCGTCCCATTGCCGGGCCTGCCGATCAGTAACGCGGCGGTATGGCGACGGGGGCGTCTGCCAGCTGAACTCCTTGTTCCACGGGTGAACCGGCATCAGGGTGAGCGTAAACCGATGCGTACGTACACGTCGGGTGGCATGGCGGCGGGGTCCTTGTAGATGTGGTGCACGCACGGCTCGCCTGGCGCGGTCGGTGGATGTTCGACGGTCACGGGGGCCCAGCCCGCTTCGACCGGCTGTATCTCGTTGTTGATAGAGCAGTGCGCGCAGTACACCGGCAGGGCATCGCGCATGAACGTCCGCGGCCCGTTCTCGCGCAGTGTCAGGTGTGGGCCGCCCTGCTCGTCGTAGCGGCCTTCGTCGATGAGGCGTCCGCCGGTGCCGCAGCGGAACGAGAGGGTGATCTTGTCGTCGTCTTCGCTGACGTCGCATGTGCCGAAATTGGCCACCATGGCGCGGGCTATTGCCCGGGCGCGCGTCTCCGCCGGCAGGGCATCCCACTCCGGATTACGCCGTGCCGCGACGAACTCGTCACCGAATTCGCGAAGCGCCCGCTCGACGCCGTCCTCGCCCAACTCCCGGCCGATGAAGGAGAGGAGAGCGGTGACCCAGTTGATGGAGTAGTCCTGAAGGCTCCGCCACTGCTCGACGCCCCGGTCGATCAGCCGAGCGGCCTCAGTCGCGTCGCCGGCGGCCATCGCCGCTTTGGCGCGTTCCCACGTCGATGTGGTCATTGCCTCGTAACTCACTGGCGTCCTCCGGGTCTGGCGACCCGCGTTGCTCAGCGGTGGCCGGCGCGCCGTCTCTTGGGTAGCCGACTGACGACCACCGCGAAGGCACCGAGGGCGACCAGCACAAAAGCGCCGCGGGCGAGACGAAGAGCGTAGGCACCCGTCACCGCGAGGGCACGTACCGCGGGGTTGGGGTTGCTGGTCGTCACCGTTGTGGTGGCGGGGCTGGCGGCTGTGGTGGTCGTTGTTGCTGGTGCCGTCGTCGTCGTGGTGGTCACTTGGCCCGGCGGCGTCGGGACCGTGGTGGTCGTCGGCGGGTTGGCCGTACCGACCAGGGTGCTTTCGTTCGCCGCGTTGCAATTGCTGAATGCGGCCTCGTTGGCGTCGTCGCCGCTGTAGAGCACGACCCACCGGTAGACGCCGTTACGCGTCGGGACGAACGGCTCGGACGTGTACGAGCCGTTGCCGTTGACCGGAACGATCGAGCTGAAGTCGGGCACTGGTGTGCAGTTCTCGTCGTCAGGGCCATAGGCCACAAAGAGCATGTCGCCCGTCGGGTTCTGGCCACCCGACAGCGTGGCGGTGTCGGTGATCGCGCCGCCGAGCGGCACCGGGGCCGAGGCCTGCGTGACGATGCGGGTCACGAACCCGTTCACCCGCACGCGCTCGGCGTTGTCGTTGCACGCCGTCGGGCCGACGACCGTGTTGTTGGCATCGCCGCTGTAGGTCGCCACCCACCGGTAGTTACCCACCGCGGTAGGCGTGAACGTGCCCGAGTTGTACGTGCCGTTGCCGTTCACGGTTATGACCGAGGCGAAGGCCGGCGGGCGGCTGCAGCTGCCGTCATTCGGCCCGAACACGTTGAAGGCGATCGTTCCGGTGGGGTTGATGCCGTCGGACAGGGTGGCGGTGTCAGAAATCGCCCCGCCCAGCTGCACGTCATCCGACGCCTGTGTCACAAGCGTCGGGACGCGCTGGGCCACTTGCACCGACTCGTTGGCCTCGTTGCACGCGGTGGCCACCGGAGGGTTGCCGTTGCCGCCGGTGTACCGCGCCACCCAGCGATAAGTGCCCGGTGCTGTCGTGGTGAAGGCATCGGATGTGTAGTTCCCGTTGCCGGTGACGGCCTTCGTCGAAGTGAAGACGGGCGCGCCGGTGCAGGTGGCGTTATCGGGGCCGAAGAGGTCGAAGATGATGTTGCCCGTTGGGTTGATGCCGCCGGCCAACGTTGCGGTGTCTGTGACCGTTCCCCCGACTACGACGGCTGGCGAGGCCTGGGTCGTCATAGTCGGATTGGCCTGCGTAACCACGGACTCTTCGTTGGGGGCGTTGCAGGGTGTGGTCAGTGCGCCGTTGTTGCCGTCACCGCTGTACTGGGCAGTCCACCGGTAGGTGCCAGCCGCGGTCGGGACGAAGTTGCCGGAGTTGTACGTGCCGTTGCCGTTGACCACGATGCCGGCCGAGGTGAAGGCCGGCGGGGCGGCGCAGGTTGCATCGCCCGGACCGAATGACCGGAAGACGATGGTGCCCGTGGGGCCTACACCGTTGGCGAGCGTGGCGGTGTCGCTGATCGGTCCGCCTAGCGCCGCGGTCGGCGTCGCCTGCGTGGTCATGGTCGGGGCCGCGGCGTTGACAACCGACGTTTCGTTGGCGTCGTTGCACGCGGTGACCACCGCAGTGTTGTTCACGTCACCGCTGTAGCTGGCGGTCCACCGGTAGGTACCCGCCGCCGTCGGCGTGAAGTTGCCCGAGGCGTAGGCGCCGTTCCCGTTCACGGCGACCGGCGCGGAAGTGAACGCGGCCGCATTGGCGCATGTCGCATCGCCCGGACCGAATGCCCGGAAGACGATGTTGCCCGTGGGGTTCGTCCCGCCGGCGAGCGTTGCCGTATCGCTGATTGGCTGCCCGATCCCCGCGGTCGACGTCGCCTGCGTCGTCATGGTCGGCACCGCCTGAGGCACCACGGTTACAACCGACGAGCCGAAGCCGTTCGCACCCAGCCCACGGTGCCGTCCGTGTGCGCGCATCAGCGAAACCCAGCTGGCCTGTTTGGACTCCGGGAGTCGCCTGGCGCGCATCAATCGTCGGAATCTGGAGCACGCTGAACGTGAAAGTCGATCCGGCAAGCTCCCATTCGCATTGACAGCACCACCGGCTCGCCGTCGAGAACCGAACTTGCCTTGAGCCGCATCAATCGTGCTGATCGTGAAGGCGATGCCCGCACACGCTGTACCCGCTTCGCCTGTTCCGGCCGCGCCGAGCTGGAATACGCCCGGATCCTGAAACGCCGGAGGGCAATCGGCCGCGACGCGACGAGTTGGCCGCAATTCGGAACGAGGGTGATAGTTCCGACGGTGACCTTGCCCTGGCCTGGGCACCGTCGTTCTGGTTGGTCGATGGTCAGCGACGCCGGCCTGGCCTGTCTGCCAACCGTGACGGTTGCGGGGAAGGTTCGGGTGACCCCCATGCCCGACTCCGGCGTGGGCGGGGGAGAGCTCGAAGACGAGGGTGCCGGCGAGGACGAAGGCGGCGGCTACGGCGCTGAGTCGCTGTCGACCACTGAGGCGGTTCGGCCTGATCTCACGTGCGACCCCTGTGGCCCAATTTCGCCGGCTGTTCATTGTCCAGCCCCCTCGCCGTGGCTTGGTGCGGGTGACTTGCCCGATGTGGGCAGAAAGCTAGTGCCGCGATGACCGGATTGCTCAACTATCGGCGCCCGCGTGCCGATGGTTCTGCATGGAGTCGACCCTTCGCCGTGCGTTCTTGCGAACGCTTGCGACGGGCGCGTTTCTCGTCGCAGTCGTACCCGGCGCCGCGGTCGTCCTCTCCCAACCCCAGCCAACGAAGTCGATCGTGCTCCAGGTGACACTGACGCCCGCCGACGACAACCCGATGATGTCGGCTACCGGCGAGGAAGCCCCAGCACGCGCTCGGCGATGATGTTTCGCTGGATCTCGCTGGTCCCGCCGGCGATCGTCGCAGCGAACGAGCGCAAGTACTGATCAGCCCAGGCGCCGCGCCGGACGACACTGGGAGCGGCGTGGTTGCGATCGAAGGCCGTCACCCCCAGCGCCTCGACACCCGCGAAGAACGCCCGCTGCTGTGTCTCGCTGCCGAACAGCTTGAGCAATGAGTGCTCGGGCGAGGACTGGCCCTTGGCGTACTTGGCGAATCCGAGGTAGCCCATGAGAAACATGGCTTGCGAGTCGATGTAGAGCGACGCCACCGCATCGTGGAACCGCTCCTCCGGGTGCTCCGCGATCAGGCCCTCGACGATCCGTTGCACGTTCTGCGCATGCGAGACCCAGAGCATGGCCCTCTCGTGGGCCAGCGAGCCTTGGGTGATCGGCCAGCCTCCGTTGAGGTCGCCGAGCAGGTTTTCACGCGGCACGAACACGTCGGTGAAGAACACCTCGTTGAAGTCGGCGAAGTCGGGCTCGGTCAGCTCGGGAAGCGGGCGGCACGTGATGCCCGGCGTCTTCATGTCGATGATGAGCGCGCTGATCCCATGGTGCTTCGGCAGCGTGGGATCCGTTCGCACGTAACAGATGCACCAGTCGGCGTGATGCGCCCCGGACGTCCACACCTTCTGACCGTTGACGAGGAAGTGGTCGTCAAACACTTCGGCCCGCGTCGAGATGGCGGCCAAGTCGCTCCCTGCACCGGGTTCGCTCATGCCGATGCACCACGAGACCTCGGCGCGCAGGGTCGGGAGCAGGAATGCTTCCCGCTGTTCGGGCGTGCCGTAGTCGAGGATCGACGGTGCCGCGATCCCAAGTCCCTGCGGGTTCGTCGTGCGCTCGAGATCGCGGCGCGCCAGCTCTTCGAAGTAGATGATTTGCTGGGTGGGTGTGGCATTCCGGCCGCCGAGGTCGGGCGGCCACCCGGGTACCAGCCAGCCGTCGTCGAACTGTCGCCGCTGCCAGACGCGCGCCCACGCCGGCATGTCGGCGCTCGAGAGCTTCCGGTCGCGCAGGTCCTCCTCGGTGGGCGCGTTGACGTTGAGCCACTCGATCAGCTCGGCGCGAAAGGCCTCGTCTTCGTCGCTGTAACGCAATCGCATGTCGACGTGACCATATCGTGATGCCCGCGGTGCGCACCCTTGTCGACCTGGCGGTGGCGGTCACGGAGTTCGGCTGCCACATATTCGGCGGCGTCGCTGAGGACGCCGTGCTCGATGGCGCGCTCGACGCGGCCGCACAGCGACGTGGATGTGTTGATTCGCCGGTCTGAAATCGAAGGAAGGCTCGAGCAGTTCGCGTCAATCGGTTACCGGAAGTGGGAGACCTGGCTTCACGACTCGACCGGACGGCCGCAGGTGCTCCACGGGAGCATCGACGGCGTCGATCTCGAAGCGTCGATATTCGAGGACGACGGCGAGGAGCTGTACTTCGAGTTCGTGGCGCCGGACGGCCGTGGCGTGCACTACTTCCCGCCCGCCTCCATGTTCGGCCACCCGCTCGCCACGCTCGACGGATTGCCGGTGCGCACGATCTCCCCGCTTGGTCTCTACAGCCTCCGCGCCGGCGTGGCCGCGAGCGGCGCGTTCGGCGATTTCCGGGCGCAGGACGCGCCGGTGCAACAGCGGCTGCGTCGCGAGCTGCTCGCCGACGTCGAAGAGGCTGAGCTACTGCCTGTGCTCAGGCCTTCGTAAGCAACAGGCAGCCGGCGAGGGGGCCTCCGCCGGCGGCGGCGACGGCCACCTCGGGATCGCCGGGCACCTGACGGTCGCCGGCGACGCCGCGCAGCTGCACGACCGCTTCGTGGAGGAACCCGTAGCCGTGGAGCCGACCGGCTGACAGCTGTCCGCCGTGGGTGTTGAGCGGGAGGACGCCGCCGTCGCGCGCGATGTTCGTGCCGCCTTCGATAAAGGCGCCGCTCTCGCCCTTCCCACAGAACCCGAGCGCTTCCAACCACACCAGCGTGATGAAGCTGAAGCCGTCGTAGAGCTCGACGACGTCGACATCGGCCGGCGTCAGGGACGTTCGCGTCCAGAGGTCCTGACCCGCGTCGCGCGCCGCCATCGTCGTCAGGTCATCCCACTGGTCCCATAACGGCCGCCCGCGGATCGCGGTAGCGACCGCCTCGACGTTCACCGGCCCCTCCCGCGACACCACCACCGCCGTGCTGCCGTCGGACGGAACGTCGCAGTCATACAGACAGAGCGGCGACGAGATCATGCGTACGTTCATGTAGTCGTCGAGCGTCATCGGTTCGCGGTAGACGCCTTTGGGGTTCAGACCCGCGTTGCGCCGGCCGTTGAGCGCGATCTGGGCGAGCTGTTCCCGCGTCGTTCCGAATTCGTGAAAGTGGCGCTGCGCGTACATCGAGATCCAGTTGGCGGCCGACGGCGCGCCATACGGCAGGAACCACTGCATGAAGCCGTCGGCTCGGTAACCGCCGCCGCGCCCGCTGCCGGGCATCACCGCCGAGCGACCCTGGTCGGCTTGCGCGGTGCCCTCCCATACGGTCCGGAAGCACAGGACGTGATTCGCCAGTCCGGCTTCGACCGCGAGACAGGCCAGGATCACCGAACCCAGCTGGCCGGGCGCCTCGATGCCACCGTTGAACCAGCTGAGGTTCAGCCGCAGGACGTCCTGCAGCTCGGTGATGCCGGCGCCGCTGAAGCCGGGCGGGATGGCCATGTTGCCGGGATAGGTGGAGAGACCGTCGATGTCGCCGCGTTCGAGCCCGGCGTCGGCGATGGCTTCGAGGCACGCGTCGACGGTGAGCTCCAGCGGATCGCGGAACAACCGTCGTCCAACGTCGCTCTGGCCAACGCCGCTGATCGCCGCTCTCATGGGGTGAAAAAGGGAATCCACACGTCGTCGTACTGTTCGAAGACGGCGTGGACGCTCATGCCGATGGTTACTTCGTCGACCGGGCAGTCGATGATGTTGGTAGTTAGTCGCAGCGTCGGCTGGTCCTCGAGCTCGACCATCGCGATCACGTATGGCGGGTCGAGGTTCGGGTACCACGGTTGGTGATTGATGGTGAAGGTGGCGACCGTCGCCTTGCCGCTCGTTGCCTCCGGTGCGATCTCGCGGCCCAGGCACTGCGGGCACACCGGCGCGGGCGGATGGATCCAGTACTTGCAACCCTGGCACCGCAGGATGCGCAGCTCGCCGTCCGCGCCGCCGGTCCAGAAATGGCGGTTGTCGTCGGTGAGGCGCGGCAGGACGCGGAACGGTTGCGTCACGCGGGCCGGAATATCGGCAAGCGTGATCTCGTCGGTCTCTTCGCGAAACGCGACCGCGAGAGCCATACCTACCTGGAGATCGTCGGGATCGCAGCCTTCGATGTTGGTCAGCATGCGGGGGCCCTCGTCGAGATCGACGACGGCGGCCACGTACGGAACGCGCGCCGGCCACGGTGGCAGGTCGTTCTGGCGGACGACCGACCACGTGTAGAGCGTCGCCCGGCCCGACGCCTCTTCCCAGTCGACGTCATCGCTCCAGCAACGCGGGCAGAACGGACGCGGATAGAAGAACACGCGCTCGCAGGCTCGGCAACGCTTGATGAGCAGCTTGCCCTCCCGCGCCGCCGCCCAGTAAGGCTCGGTTTCGAGATCAGGGAGCGGAAGGTCGTAGCGCGTCAATGTCCCCGCTCGTCTTCCGGCTGCGCCTCCGACTCGCTCAAGTGGCTACGGGCGCTGGGGCAGGGCGGCGACGGCTTCGCCTGCCACCTTGGCCTCGCCGTCGTCGTTTAGCAGCTCGCACTCGAGGGCGATGGTGCCGTCGTCGTTCTTGGCGGTGACCGTGATGCGGCTCGACAGCGTTTCGCCGGGCCAGGTCTGCTTGACGAAGCGGACCTTGTAGCTCTGCAGGTTGCCGACCCCGACGTAGTTGGTCAGCGCGGTCGCGAGAAGGCCGGCCGAGAACATGCCGTGTCCGAACACGCTAGGAAGCCCGGCCTCCTTGGCCTTGACCTCGTCGGTGTGCATCGGGTTGAAGTCGCCTGACGCACCGGCGTACATGACCAGGTCGGTTCGGGTCAGCTCGTGCTTCAACTCCGGAGCGGTGTCGCCCTCTTTCACGTCGTCGAAGTAGGTATCGGCCATCGCGGGATCGTAGCGTGAGGACATCAATCAGACCTTGGGCTCCACGGTGATCGAGCGCGTGGGGCAGTTGCGCGCCGCTTCGCGGATCTTGACCTCCGTGTCGCCGTCTGGGTCAAGGACGATGGCGTAACCCTCGTCGTCTTGATCGAAGACGGCCGGCGACCAATGCACGCAGTTGCCCGAGCCGATGCACGTCTCCCGGTCGATGGAGATCTTCAGGCCCACGGCGATTGACGCTAGACCGTGCACCGCATGACCGAGCCGACGATCCGCCTCACCATCGAGGGCCACCTCGCCCGCCTCGAGCTGAACCGCCCGGACGCCGCCAACGCGATCAACCTCGAGCTGGCCGTCGCCCTAGAGGCGGCGGCAACCCGGCTGGCCGGCGACGCCGCCGTGCGGGCGGTGCTCCTCACCGGCGCCGGGGCGCGGTTCTGTGGCGGCGGCGATGTGGCCGACTTCGGCTCGCGTTCCGAGGCCGAACTTCCTGACCTGCTCGCCGAGATCACTGCGCACCTGCACCCAGCAGTCCAGACGCTCGTGGAGCTGGACGCGCCGGTCGTTGCCGCGGTGCAGGGCAGCGCCGCGGGGGCTGGTTTCGGACTCCTGCTCGCCGCCGATCTGGTGGTGGCGGCGCGCTCGGCCCGGTTCGTGATGGCGTACACGGGCATCGGGCTGTCGCCCGACGGATCGTCGAGCTGGTTCCTTCCGCGCGTCGTCGGCCAGCGACGTGCGCTGGAGCTTGCGCTGACCAATCGCGTCCTGTCAGCCGCCGAGGCCTTGGAGTGGGGGCTCGTCACGTCGGTGGTCGACGACGACGCACTCACGGCATCGGCCGAGGAGCTGGCGACCAGATTGGCCGCGGGGCCGACCGCGGCGTTCGGTCGGGCGGCGCGACTCGTGCGCGGCGCGCTTATCGCCACCCTTGAGGACCATCTCGCCGAGGAGCGTGCGCAACTCACGGCGAGCGGCGCGACGCAGGACGGTCGCGAGGGCATCGCCGCGTTCGTCGAGAAACGCCCGCCCCGTTTCGAGGGCCGGTAGCGATGTTAACGATGGCTAATCTGAACCCATGAGCGACCTGCTCGACGACCTCGCGGCCGAGCACGCGGCACTCGATTTGTTGGTCGACGGGCTCTCGGAAAAGCAGTGGCGTACGCCAAGCGCGGCGGCGGGATGGGACGTTGCCGACACCATTGCTCATCTGGCTATGTCGGACGAGGCCGCGATCGCCAGCGTCGAGGGCAACGCACAGGCCTGGTTCGAGGAAACGATGGCGAATCCGACCGTCGCGCTCGAACGTCAGAACGAGGCGGCGCGGTCGCGGTCCGGTGCAGAGATCCTCGAGTGGTGGCGTGACGTGCGCACCCGACTCCTTGCCGGGCTGGGTGGGTTGGCGCCCGGCGAGCGCCTTTACTGGGGCATCGGCGAGATGTCGGCCGCCAGCTTCACCACCGCGCGGCTCATGGAGTGCTGGGCGCACGGCCTTGACTGCTTCGCCGGGCTCGGGGTGGAGCCGATCGACAGCGACCGTATCCGCCATGTCTGCTTTCTCGGCTATCGCACCCTGCCCTACGCGTTCGAGTTCGCCAAACGCGAGATGCCGGCGCCCATCGAGGCCCTTCGGCTCGCCTTGCTAGCTCCGGACGCGGTCACGACCTGGGAGTTCGGCGACAGCCATGCGCCGCAGGTGATCGAAGGTACGGCGGCGGAGTGGGCGCGCGTGGTCGTGCGTCGCATGGCGCCCGGCGACGCGCCCACGTTGGTGGCGCACGGCCCCCTCGCCGAGGAAGCGATTGGCGTCGCCAAGGCGTACTTGTTGTGACCGCGCTCTTCACGGCCGGCGACACACCTCAACTCATTGGGTCGCGGTGTCGGGACTGCGGTGTGATGACATTCCCGACGCAAGCCGACTGCCCGCGCTGCATGGGCGAAGGCATGGAGGAGACACTCTTCGCGCCGCGAGGCACGTTGTGGACCTTCACGACGCAGGAGTTCCTCCCGAAATCGCCGCCGTACGTTGGCGCCGAGACGGCGGAGGCGTTCGTGCCGTACGCCGTGGGCTATGTCGAGTTCGAGGGTCAGGCGCGGGTCGAAGGCCGACTCACCGAAGCTGACCCGGCCAAGCTCCAGATCGGGATGGAGATGGAGACGGTGTTGATCCCATTCGCGGACGACGTCACCTATGCGTTCAGGCCGGTGTCATGACCGACGTCGCAATCGTCGGCATCGGCCTCCACCCCTTCGGCCGCTTCGACGGTGTGGAGGGCATCGACATGGGCGTGCACGCGGCGCGCCAGGCGCTCGGCGACGCCGACATCGCGTGGGATGACCTCAACTTCGCGTTCGGCGGCAGCGGTCAGGTCGCGCTCGACAGCGGCACTGCGCCCGACACGATGGTCAGCCGTCTCGGTCTGTCGGGGCTGCAGTTCGTCAACGTGCTGAACGGGTGCGCGACCGGTGGTAGCGCGCTCGCGCTGGGCTGTGACGCCATTGCCTCCGGCCGCCACGACGTGGGTCTGATCGTGGGTTTCGACAAGCACCCGCGGGGCGCGTTCGATCCCGATCCCGCCAGCCTCGGTCTGCGGCCGTACTACGGCGAGACCGGGATGCTTCTCAGTACGCAGTTCTTCGCCATGAAGATCAACCGCTACATGCACGACTTCGGCATCTCGGACCAGACATTGGCCCGGGTCGCGGCGAAGGCGTTGCGCAACGGCGCGCTCAGCCCCAACGCGTGGCGACAGAAGCCGCTGAGCGAGGACGAGATCCTCGAGTCGCGCCGGCTCAACTATCCGCTCACGCAGTACATGTTCTGCTCACCCGACGAGGGCGCGGCCGCGGTAATCGTCTGCCGGGCCGACCAGGCGGCGCGCTACACCGACCGTCCCGTGTTCGTTCGTGCGGTCACCGTGCGCACGCGGCGGTTCGGCTCGTTCGAGGTGTGGAGCCCCTGGCTCCCGATCGAACGGGGCGAGTCGGTGTCGGTCGACGCGGCCAAAGCGTGTTTCGCCGAGGCCGGTATTGCGCCCAGCGACGTGCAGGTTGCCCAGGTGCAGGACAGCGAGTCCGGCGCCGAAGTCATGCACATGGCCGAATGCGGCTTCTGCGCCGACGGCGAGCAGGAGCGCATGATCGCCGACGGCGAGACCGAGATCGGCGGCCGGTTGCCGATCAACACCGACGGCGGCCTGCTCGCCAACGGCGAGCCGGTCGGCGCGTCCGGCCTGCGCCAGGTCTACGAGGTCTGCCTCCAACTCCGCGGCGACGCGGGAGCCCGCCAGGTGCCGAACCAGCCACGCGTCGGCTTCACCCAGGTCTACGGCGCACCCGGCGTCTCGGCCTGCACCGTCCTCACCCGCTAGCCCGGCAGACTGACGGTCTGATGCCGAGCGCCGATCAGGTCGAGGCGTATCGCCGTCCGCCGCGAAACCCGTCGTGCCGTCTAATCGGCCCGGCCTCCAAGTTTCATTTCTGTAACGAGGAGCCTCCAAGTTGCGGAGCGCAGACCGGAAATCTGCGCGAATCGTCCTCAGTGCACATCTTGGAGGCAGTTGGTTACAAAACTGGAACTTGGAGGCGCCAGCGACGTTTAGCGCGACTCGCGGTCCCAGGTGTTGGGGATGCGGGAGGGATCGCGCAGTTCGACCTTGCGCACGCGCATCGTCGGGGTCTTGGGTAGGGCGTCGACCACTTCGACATAGCGCGGGATCATGAACTTCGGCATGGTCGGCGCGAGGAACTCGATCAGCTCAGCGGGATCGAAGTCCGCGCCCTCCTTTAGGACCACGGCCACCTTGACGTCGTCTTCACCGTGTACCGACGGCACGGCCAGCGCGGCAACCTCCTGCACGGCCGGGTGGCGGGCCACGTAGGCCTCGACCTCGAAGGACGAGATGTTCTCGCCCCTGCGGCGGATGGCGTCCTTGATGCGGTCGACGAAGTAGTAGTTGCCGTCCTCGTCATACCGGAACGCGTCGCCGGTGTGGAACCACCCGTTGCGCCACGAGGCGGCGGTCTCGGCCGGCATGTTGTAGTAGCCGGCGTTCATGGTCCACGGCTCGGCGGTGCGCACAAGCAACTCGCCGACCTCGGTCGGCCCGAGCGCTTCATCGACGTCGTTGGCGACTCGCACCTCGTAGCCGGGATAGCCCGTGCGAAGGCGGCCACAACTCGTGGCATTGGCCAGGTTGAAGCCGTCCGAAGCAAACGGAACACCGATCTCGGTCATCCCGTAGCCGGTCGAGACGTTCACGCCGAACCGGCGCTTGAAGCCCTCGACGTCGTCGACCAGGGGTCCCATGGCGACGGCCTTCAGCGGGTTGTCGGCGTCGTCGGGCTGCTCGGGCATCGACATCAAGAAGCTGGCCATCACCCCGACCAACCCGGCCAGCGTGCAGTCGTGTTGACGGATGTCGGACCAGAACTCCGTGAGGCTGAACGTCTCACGTACCAGGAGGCGGGCGTCGAACGCCGCGGCGATGTAAATCCCTGACTTCCCCGACACGTGGAACACGGGGAGACAGAGGTAGTAGACGCCGTCACGCTCGATCGAGCCGTCGGGGATCGAGGTCACGAACTGATACAGCTCGGCCCAGGGCATCAGCACGCCCTTGGACGGGCCGGTGGTGCCCGACGTGTAGATCATGCAGGCGATGTCGTGGTACCTGGGCGGCTCGAGGTCAACTGCTGGCACCGCGTCGGCGAAGAACGCGGCATCGGCGCCGTCATGGACGATCACTCGCTCGAGCGACGTCAGCGCGGCGCGTACTTCGTCGAACTGCGTCGTATACGCGTCGGCGATTACCGCCAACTTCGCGTCGGCGTTGTTCACCGTGTGCTCGAGCATCGGACCCCGGTACGCGGTATTCAGCGGGACTTCGATGGCGCGCAGCCAAGCGAGGCCGAGCCAGATCTCGAAGGCCTCGAGGCGGGCCGGCAGCATGGTGACCACGCGGTCGCCGGCCTGCACCCCGGCGGCGGCGAAGGCGCCGGCCCAGCGCATGATGCGGTCCTGGAACTCGCCGTAGGTCAATGTGCGGCCGTCGGTGTCGCCGAGGAGGACGCGGTCCGGAGTCGCCGTCGCCCGCGCCGCTATGAGGCCGGGGAGGACCTGTTCTTGGGCCAGCATGATCAGGACACCGGCGGGCGCCAGTCCGCCCACGGACGCGCGGTCTCTACCTGCGCGGACAGCCGGAGCAACAGCGCCTCGCCCGCCAGGGGTCCGACGATCTGCACACCGAGTGGCAGGCCGTCGGCGTCGAGCGCCCACGGGATGGACACGGCCGGCTGACCGGTCGAGTTCCACAATCCCGTGAACGGCGTGAGCGCGTGGAGCTGACCCATGTTCGAGAAGTCGATGTCGGCGAACTGCCCAACCGGGGGTGGCTGTTGGGCGACGGTGGGAGTCACTAACACGTCCCACGCCTCGGCGGCGGCGACGACCGTGCGCATGGCATCCGCCATCTTGGTCTGCGCGGTGAGGTACGCGGCCGCGGTGATCGTGCGTCCGATCTCGATCATGCTCACCATCCATGGGCTGATGGTGTCCAGCGGCGGCAACTCGGCTTCGCGCGTGGCGTAACTCGCGCAGAACATCATGGCCATCGAGGGCAGCAGCTCCTCGCCCGCGGCCGGCAGCTCGACCTCTTCGACACGGTGCCCGAGCGAGGCCAACAGGTCGGCCATCTCCCGCGTCGCGCCAGCGTTGGCCGGCAGCGGAGGCTCGCCGCTGGCCGCGTGCGTCGCCAGCCCGACGCGCAACGGTCCTGGGTCTTCGCCGACTTCCTCGACGAACGGGCGCGCCGGAGGCGGCGCCCAGAACGCGTCACCCGGCGCCGGGCCCGACATCACGTCGAGCAGGGCGGCGGCGTCTATGACCGACCGGGTTATCGGGCCCTGCACCGAGAAGAACTGCTGCTCGCGGGGCGTGTCGGAGATCCGACCCCTTGACGGCTTGAGGCCGAACACGCCGCACCACGCGGTCGGGGTTCCGGATCGACCCGCCGCCGTCGGAACCTTGCGAGACAGGGCACAGCCCGGCGGCCAGTGCCGCGGCCGCGCCACCGGAGGACCCGCCGCATGATCGTCCCGGATCCCACGGATTACGGCCGGGCGGGTATCCCGCGGGTTCGCTGACATTGACTGGTCCCAGCTCGGGCGTCACGGTCTTGCCCAGGATCACAAAGCCGGCCCGCCGGATCCGGGCGACGACCTCGTCGTCGAAATCCGGGACGCGGTCGGCCCAGGCCGCGCAGCCGTACGTCGTGCGGATACCCGAGGTGGCGTTGAGGTCCTTGATCGAGATGGGCACGCCATGGAACGGCGGGAGTTCAATGGCGCCGCGTGCCTCGTCGGCAGCGCGTGCGGTTTCGCGGCGGTAGTCGCCGGCCACAGTCACGTACGCGTTGATTCTGGGGTTCAGCCGGTCGATGCGTTCGAGGTACAGCGCGACGAGTTCGCTCGAACTGATCTTGCCGGCCCGGACAAGGTCGGCCTGCTCAACGGCCGACGCGAAGGCGAGATCCTCAGCCACTTACCGAGGGAGCTTGTTCCACGGGAGCTCGCGGCTCGCGTCGGGCTCCTGGGGGAGGCCCAGGACGCGGTCGCCGAGGATGTTGCGCATCACCTCTCCGGTACCGCCGCCGATCTTCGTGCCGAGCGACGCCAGGAACGCCTTGTGCAGATCGAAGTGGGCGTCGTCGCCCAGCGCGGCCTCGCCCATGATCGTGGGCCGCGTCATCTCGTAGCTCGAATAGAGCATCGCGCCGGGACCGAGGATGTCCGCGCAGAGGTTGTAGACGCGGTGGGTCAGTTCCGCGACCGCGAGCTTGCCGATGGATCCTTCGGGGCCGGGGACACCCGCCTTGCGCACCTGCTGCGCGCGGATGCTGGTGAGCCGCTGCACTTCGGCATCGATCCACACTCGGACGAGGCGATCGCGAAGGACGGGATCTTTGTCCGCCCGCTCCTGCCATAGCCGTACGGCGTGGCGGATGATCCCCCCGCCCTGGTCTTCGATCGTGGTCCGGTCGAGGGCGACCCGCTCGTTCATGAGCGTGGCGATCGCCACCCGCCAGCCTTCGCCCGCATCGCCGAGTCGTTGCGAATCGGGGATGCGCGCGTCGGTGAAGAAGATCTCATTGAACTCGGCCTCACCGGTGAGCTGGCGCAGCGGGCGGACGTCGACGCCGGGCGCGTGCATGTCGATGTAGAAGTAGGTGAGGCCCTTGTGCTTGGGCTGGTCGGGGTTGCTCCTCGCCAGCAGCAGGCCCCAGTCGGCGACATGCGCCAGCGTGGTCCACACCTTCTGGCCGTTGACGACCCACTCGTCGCCATCGCGCTCGGCCCGGGTCGCCAGCGACGCGACATCGGAACCCGCGCCCGGCTCACTAAACATCTGGCACCAGATCTCTTCGCAGGTGAACAGCGGCCGGAGCAACCGGTCCTGTTGTTCCTCGGATGCGAAGGCGATCAGCGTCGGTGCGGCCATGCCGACACCCATGAAGTTCCGCAGGATGTTGGACGGCGCGCCGGCAGCCCGCAGGCGGGAGTCAACCGACTCCTGCAGCTTGGGATCCAAGCCCAGTCCGCCCTTGCCTTCGGGGAAGTGGACCCACGCCAAGCCGAGGTCGAATTGGGCACCCCAGAGCGTTTCGGGCGCATCGCGCGTCGGGTCGTAGCCGCTGAGGAGCTGGTCGATCCGTTCCTCCACCAAGGCCACGCCGTCACCCATGGCGCATTGTTAACACCAGTTCACACGCGGGGCAACGCGCAACTAACCTTGCGCAATGCCCGACGCCACCGTCGACCGCGGCGTGCGCCCGAGTCGCAGAGAGATGATTCTCGAAGCTGCCGCGCTGCTGTTCTTCGAGCAGGGCTTCGCCGGAACCGGGATCGACGAGATTGGCGCGGCCGTTGGCGTGACCGGCCCGGCGTTCTACCGGCACTTCGCCAGCAAACAGGACTTGCTCGTTGCGCTGGTCGAGCGGGCCGTCGAGCGGCTGCAATCGGTGGTGGATCGCGCGCTCGCCGAGGCCGACGGTGAGCCCGAGGAAGCGCTGCGCCTGCTCGCTCGGTTCTCGGCGGACGCGTGTGTTGACGACGGTCCGCTCACGGCGATCTACACCCAGGAGGCGCGCAACCTCAACCCCGAGGCGCGGACGCGGCTCAACCGGATGCACCGCCGGATGCGCAACGAGTGGGTGCAGGTGCTCCGCCAGTTGCGACCCGAGCTTCCCGACGCCGAGCTCTTGCTCGCCGTCCACGCGGTGAGCGCGCTGCAGACTTCAGTTGCGACCTACCACGGCACCCTCGACGTTGGCGGTCAGAAGGACCTGCTCACTCGCCTCACCCTTGCCGCCCTGCACTGGAGCTAGGTCGGGTCGTCCTTCGGGGCGTCGTTCTTGGAGAGTTTCCACGCCGGGGGACGGCGCTCCATCCACGACATCACGCCCTCGATGGCGTCGGCCTGTTCGCCGGTCCACCACACGAGCTTGGTCTCGAGTGCCATGGCCGCCTCCTGGTCGGTCTCGCCGAGGAACCGGTAAACCAGCCGCTTGACCAGCGCGACCGATGCCGGTGCACAGTTCGTCGCCAAGTCGCGGCGAACGCCAACGCGGCAGGAAGCACTTCATCCTTCGGTAGGGCCTTGGACACCAGCCCAAGCTCGGCGGCCTCGCGGCCGGTAATCGTGCGGCCCGTCATCAGGAGGTCGAGCGCGTTGGCGACGCCGATCACGCGCGGCAGCAGCCAGTGCGAGCTGGCGTCGGGCAGGATGCCGCGGCGGGTGAAGACGAAGGACAATTTGGCGTCCTCCGCCGCGAACCGGATGTCCATCAGCAGCGGCAAGGTGATGCCCACGCCGACGGCGGCGCCGTTGATCGCGGAAATGATCGGTGTCGCCATCCGCCAGTAGGCGACTCGTTGCGACACCGAGTCGGAGTCGACGCCGAGCTCGCGGTCGTGCTCCTCGTGGCCCTCTTTACCGAAAACGCCGGCACCGCCCGAGAGATCGAAGCCGCTACAAAACGCGTCGCCGGCACCGGTGACGACGATCGCCCGCACCGTGTCGTCGGCATCAAGACCCCACAGCGCGTCGTGGAGGTCCTGCTCCATCTGGAGGCTGATCGCGTTCTTCTTTTCCGGTCGATTCAGGGTGACCGTCGCGACGCCGTCGTCGACGTCAACCAGGATCGTTTCAAAGTCGGTGCCCACGCCGCGCATGTTAACTATCGCTAACTCGACCCGCTGGAACGTAGTGGTGCGGTCCAACTGCACGCCCGCCCAACTCGAGGCAATAGCTGTCGTTTTACGACAGCTATTGCCTCGAGAATGAGACGCGGCTACCTACTGTGGCCCCATGCTCGAGCCGGAGCCGCGAGACCCCAACCAGGCGCAGTGGGACCCGGCGCGCCAGACGATGTCGCGCGACGAACTGCGTTCGCTCCAAGACGAACGGGTGCGGGACCTGGCGCGGAAAATCTTCGCCGTTCCCGTCCCGCTGTTCCGCCGCAAGCTGGCCGAGGCTGGCGTCGAGGGCCCTGACGACATCAAAGGCGTGGACGACCTTTCGCGCATCCCGCTCACGATCAAGCAGGACCTGCGCGACTCCGAGGCCGCGGTCGCGCCGTTCGGCGACTACCGGTTCACGCCGGCGTCGGCGTGTGTCCGGCTGGGCCAGTCGACCGGCACCACGGGGAAACCGACGCTGTCGCTGTTCACCCGTCACGACATCTGGATCGAGTACGAGTCGGCGGCGCGCAACTGGTGGCGCAACGGCTGGCGCCCCGGGCAGGTCGTCACCCACGCGCATCCCGCGTACCTCTACGGCGGCGGGGTCATGCTGTCGGGCAGTCTCGAGTACTTCGGCATGCTCAACATCTGGGTGCCGCCGCCCGACACCGACGAACTGGCCGAGACCGGGCTGAAGATGTGGCAACGGGTGCCGCCGGACGTGTCGATGGTCGCCTTTTCGCTTGGGCGGTTCCACGAAGTGGCGGCCAAGCTCGAGATGGACGTCGCCCTCCCCCCGTTCACCATGGGCGGTGGGGGCGGCAAGGGGCTGCCACTTATGACTGCCGGCCTCGAGTGCTACGCGTACGTCGGGGGCCCGTGCGCGCGAGTCGCCCGGCGCCCACGTGCACGAGGACTGGGCGGTCGTGCAGGCGGTCGACCCGGCGACCGGCCACGAGGTTCCCGACGGTGAGTGGGGTGATCTGGTCGTCACCACGCTCGATCGCGACAACGGGCTCCTGCGTTACGACCTCGAGGAGGCCTGCATGATCGTGCGCGACCCGTGCCCGTGCGGCGAAACGACAATCCGCGGCTTCTGGGGCGGGCGGTTCAAGGACCTGTTGCTGTCGCAGGGCAAGCGCTTCTTCGTGGCCGACGTGGAGAACGCGCTGCGTCGCGTCGAGACCGTGGCCAAACCCTCACTCGAATATCAGGTCGTCAGGCCGGTCGGCGATGGCGTCGAACCGCTGGTCGTCCGCATCGAACTGGCCGGTCACGCCGATGTGGCCGACGTGGCAAGGGAGTGCGCGGCGGCGGTACGGGGCGCAGTCGGTATCGAGACCGCTATCGAGATCGTCGACCGCGACACGTTCCCCCGCTCGGGCTACAAGGCGACCCGCCTTGTCGATAGCTAAGGTGCGCTCCGAAAACTGACGCATCGTCAAAAATCGTCGAGAACACACTACGGAGGCAGGTCATGGGGTCGTTGGACGGCAAGGTAGCCATCGTCACGGGAGCCGGGCGTGGGCTCGGGCGAGCCCATGCACTGCTACTTGCGCAGGAGGGCGCGAAGGTCGTCGTTAACGACCTCGGTGGAGAGTGGGACGGCAGCGGCACCGATGACCGGCCCGCGCAGCAGGTGGTCGACGAGATCAAGGCGGCCGGCGGCGAGGCCGTGGCCAACTACGACAGCTGCTCCGACTGGGCGGCCGCCGAGCGGCTCGTGCAGCAGGCGATCGACTCGTTCGGCGACCTGAACATTCTCATCAACAACGCCGGGATCCTGCGGGACAAGATGAGCTTCAACATGGACGAGGCCGACTGGGACGGCGTTATCAATGTCCACCTCAAGGGTCACTTCGCGCCGAGCCACTTCGCGGCCAAGTACTGGCGCGAGAAGTCCAAAGCCGGCGACCAGCCCTACGCCCGTATCGTCAACACCGCCAGCGAGGCCGGCCTCTACGGGAACGCGGGTCAGGCGAACTATGGCGCGGCAAAGGCCGGCATCGCCGCCCTCACGATCGTCCTCGCCCGCGAGCTTCAGCGCTACGGCGTCACCGTGAACGCGATCTCACCCCGCGCCCGCACTCGCATGACCGAGACCACATTCGGCGACGCGTTCGGTCAGAAGGGCGACTTCGACATGTTCGCCGCCGAGAACGTCTCGCCCCTCGTCGTATGGCTCTGCACCGAGGACGCGGCTGATGTGAGCGGTCAGAACTTCGTCGTTTTCGGCGGCCGGATCTACACGATGGGCGGCTGGTCGGTTGTCGACCAGATCGACAAGGGCGCGGCGTGGACCGTCGACGAGCTCAGCGCTCAGAAGGGCACGCTGTTCAAGACCAAGGGCAGCGGCGTCCCACCGTTCGACCTGGGCTAGCGCCAGTTCGGGGTGGGCTACTTGATGGCCACCGGGTTGAGCGGTGAGCCCACGGCGCTGACCACGGGTAGCGGAGACGCGACGAAGAACATCTCGTAGACCCCGTCGGCCGCGCAGTCGGCCGCCAGTGCGTCGAGGTCGAACAGCTCGCCGATCAGCATGCCGAGATCGCGGATCGCACCGATATGGAACGGCAGCGCGCCCTCGGCGGGGAGCACCTCTGCGGCGAGGTTGTCGCAGGCGATCATTGCCACGTCATGCTCGTGCAACCACGGGAGGGCGCGATAGGTCAGGCCAGGCGCGCCCGCGGTTTCCTCGTTTCCGGCGAGCAGCCACCCGAGGTGACCGGTGCGCACGAGCAGGATGTCGCCGGCCCGCACCTCGACGCCCTGCGCACGCGCCGTCGCCTCGAGGGCATCGGCTTCGATGGCGTGGCCGCCGGGTAGCGGCCCGTCCTTGGCGAAGTCGAGCAGCACCGCACGGCCGACGATCCCGTCGGCGAGGTGGTGGATCCCGAGCCGGCGGGCGCCGCTCGAGGCGGTGATGAGCCCGGCCCAGTAGCCGTTGTAGAGCACGTCGCTGTCGCCGACGTGGCCGAACCCGTCGAGCTGCGTGGTGGCTTGCAGGGCCAGCACCACGTAGTCGTCGCTGTATTGAAACCGCCCGTCGCCCAGCACGAAGTCGCCCGTGGTTTGACCGAAGAGATGGAGCGGCGCCGGCCGGTAGCCGGGCATCGGCGGGCCGCCGATCGGCAAGCCGAGGGCAAACCGCTTGCCGGTGCGGGCCAGCGTGGCGGCCGCGCCGACGCGCTCGGCGGTGAAGAGGTTGAGGCAGCCGCGCTGGTCGTCGTCACCCCACCGACCCCAATTGTTTGGCTCCCCGGGCGTCGCGCCGACGACCTTGCCTCGCTCGTCGACCGCGTACGCCGGCGGCGACCACCGCCGCAGCTTCGCCTCCGGAACCTCACGCATCGGGTGAGTTGAGGAGAAAGGTCACGCCGCTGTCAAGGTGGTTATTGTCCGCGTCATGGCAGAACAAGACCCCGAATCGGTAGCACGAGCATTGATAGCGGCCGAGAACGCGGGTGATGTCGAGGGCGCGGTCGGTATCTTCCACACCGACGCCGTCTGCAATGACGCCACCGGCACCCATACCGGCCACGACGAAATTCGTGAATGGCAGAACCGGCTGAAGGCCAACCATTTCAACGCCACGATCAACCAGCTCGACGTCAGCGGCAACACGGCGACGTTCGCCGGCAGTCTGACGTTCGACCTGTTCACGGGCATGGGAATCGAGACCCCGCTCGATGCCACATGGTCGGTCGTGGTCGAGGACGGCAAGATCCGTACCTTCGACTTCACCTTCTCACCGGAGTCCGCCGCCAAGCTGCAAGCGGCTCAGCAGCAGTAGCGCTACAACCTCAGGACAAGCGTGCCGGGACGTCCTTAAGCGCGAACTTGCCCCAGAAGAAGCGGTCGACGTCGTGCTGGCGCGCGGTGTGAACCTGCACGGCAGACAGCTTGCCGTTCTTGACCTCGTATGAGGTGCAGGTCGGGAAGTCGTACTGCTGGCCGTCATACTCGCCGTGGCCGAGATGCCGCTCAATCACCGTGCCGTCGTCGAGCTCGCCAAAGTGGGCATTGTCGACGGTGACGCCGGCCTGGAACAGCGATCCAAAGAAGGCGATCACGGCGTCGGCGCCCTGCATCGTGCCGCTGAGGGGATGGTGGCCGGGCATTGTCCAGGTGATATCCGGATCGAACAACTCCG
>CAVUMI010000005.1:0-284511 GCA_963742585.1 uncultured Actinomycetes bacterium | reverse complement strand
AGCGCGGATCTTTTGCTTGCCGAAGGGGAACATGAGTACGCCGCGTTCTCGGCAGCTTGGCGACGAACTCGGCGGCCGTGCCGAGCGCTCGGATCGACCGCGAAGATGACGATGTTCGTGTCGACCTGCGGCGGGTCGAGCGTCAGGCCGTCGGCTTGGCGAATCGCCTCGGCGAGGATCTGGGCGTTGGCGTGATCTTCGGCCAGCCGCTCGATGTGGTGGTCCAGGGCATAGAGCGCCGCCGCGGCGAGGATGCCGGCCTGCCGCATGCCGCCGCCGAGGGCTTTGCGCAGCCGGCGGGCCTGTTCGATCAAGTCGCGCGGGCCGACGAGCGCCGAGCCGACCGGGCGCCGAGGCCCTTGCTGAAGCAGACGCTGACCGTGTCGAAGTGCTGCGCCCAGTCGGTCGGCGGAGATGCCGCTGGCGACCACGGCGTTGAACAGCCGGGCGCCGTCGAGGTGCCGGGCCAGGCCGTGCGCGCTCGCCCAGCTGGCAGATCGGCTCGACTTCGTCGAAGCGGCAGCACGCGGCCGCCGCCGCGGTTGTGGGTGTTCTCCAGGCAGACCAGCCGGGTGCGGGCGTGGTGAACATCGTCGGGGCGGACCTGGTCCTCCAGATGCTCGACCGTGAGCAGGTGCCCTCGGCGCCGCACCGGTCGGGCCGCAGACGCCGAAGAATTGGGCGTGGGCGGCCTGCTCGTAGTTGTAGATGTGGCAGTCCGCCTCGCACAGGAATTCGTCGCCCGGCTGGCAGTGGACGCGGACGCCGATCTGGTTGCCCATCGTGCCGGAGGGGACGAACAGCGCCGCCTCCTTGCCGAGCAGGTCGGCCGATTGCTCCTCGAGCCGGCGGACCGTGGGGTCTTCGCCGAAGACGTCGTCGCCGACCTCGGCCGCGGCCATGGCGGCCCGCATGGCGGGCGTGGGACGGGTGACGGTGTCGCTGCGGAGGTCGATCATGGGGAAGGCTGGAGGCTGGAGGCTGGAGGCTGTAGGTTAGTAGCCATCGGTCTAGATGCCGATTAGCTTCGACATTCGCGCGAGGAGTTTACCGACGGAGGCAGCGGATTGAGTACGCTTGAGCAACGAGTCATTCAGCATCGCACGTCATCCTAGCCTCCGTGCCTCCGTGCCTCCAGTCGTTCAGCATTCCCCGCCATGCCGCTGAACATTGCCCGCATCGACACTCGCGACCCGGACGCCGCGGCGCAGATTGCCGCGCTGCGGGCGAAGCTGGCGCCCGAGGGGAACGTCGTCAGCGAGGCGGGGCGGCGGAAGACGATCGAGGTGTTTGGCGAGCCGCTGACGCCGGTGCAGGTGGTCGAGCGGATCTGCGGCGACGTGCGCGCAGCGCGGGCTGGCGGCGGTGCTGGAGTACACGGCCAAGCTCGACGGCAAGCAGCTCACGGCGGCGGAGCTGCGCGTGTCGGCGGCGGAGCTGGCGGCGGCCCACGCGGCGGCGGACCCGGCGTTTCTGGAAACGGTGCGGCGGATTCGCGAGCGGATCTTGCAAGTTCCAGCAGGCGATTCTTGCATCGCGACGTGACCGGCTCGAACTGGAGCATGGCGGCTATCTCGCGCAGCGCTATCTGCCGCTGCGGCGCGTCGGCGTCTGCGTCCCCGGCGGGGCGGCGGCGTATCCGTCGACGGTGCTGATGACGGTCGTGCCGGCGCAGGCGGCGGGCGTCGAGCAGATCGCCGTCGTCGCGCCGCCGACGCCGTTCGGCTCGTACAACCAGGACCTGCTGGCGACGTGCCATGAGCTGGGCGTGACGGAGGTCTATCGCGTCGGCGGGGCGCAAGGCGGTGGCGGCGCTGGCCTACGGCGTCGAAGGGCCTGCGACACGGGTCGACAAGATCGTCGGCCCCGGCAACCTGTTCGTCGCGCTGGCCAAGAAGCATCGTCTTCGGCGAGGTCGACATCGACTCGATCGCCGGGCCGAGCGAGGTGATCGTCATCGCCGACGACACGACGCGGGCCGACTTCACCGCCGCCGACCTGATCGCCCAGGCCGAGCACTGCGCCGGGCTCGAGCATCCTGATCACCTGGCACGCAGCCGCTGATCGACGCGGTGGCGGCCGAGCTGGAGAAGCAACTGGCGACGCTGGAGCGCGGCGACCTGGCGCGGCAGTCGCTGGAAGCGTTCGGCGCCCTGATCCTGGTGCGCGACGAAGACGAGGCGGTGGAGCTGGCCAACGAACTGGCGACCGAGCACCTGCACCTCGCCGTGCGCGGACGCGGAGCGGCTTGGCCGACCGGATTCGCTACGCCGGGGCCGTCTTCATCGGGCCGTACAGCCCGGTGCCGCTGGGCGACTACGCGGCGGGCCCGTCGCACGTGCTGCCGACCGGCGCCACGGCGCGGTTCGCCAGCGGCCTGTCGCGCAACGATTTCCTGCGGTCCAACAGCATGATCCACTTCACCCGAGCAGGGCCTGCGAAGCGATCGCCGACGACGTGCTGCTGCTCGCCGAGAAGGAAGGCCTCACCGGCCATGCGGCGAGCGTGGCGATTCGATTGCGAAAGTAAATGCGTTAACCACCAAGACACGAAGGCACGAAGGAAGTGAATCAGGTAATTCTCAGACCGCTGATAGAACGCCGATGGGGCTAAGAACGTGTTTTGAAATTGCTTGACTGAAGAAAAAGAGCTACGGCTCCGGTCCTGTGACGCCAATCATAGGAAGGAGCCGTAGCATGAAGACGGAGTTGAAGTATTCCAGCGATTTGACTGATCGACAATGGCAGTTGATTCGAAGGCTGCTCCCGCGGACAGCGCGTCGCGGGCGTCCTCCGATCGACCGTCGGCGAGTGATCGATGCGGTGTTGTACGTTGTCCGCACGGGGTGTCAGTGGCGTAAGCAGGCATTGAGCGAGTTGTAGAAGCCCATGTTGTCCTGCGTCTGGTTGACCGACTCCTTGATGAGCAGCGCGGCCATCGTGGGCAGCTTGGCGATCCGGCGGGCGAACTCCAGCGTCTTGTCGGCCAGCTCGTCGCCTCGGGAACACCTTCGACACCATGCCGAGCTGTGCGCCTCGTCGACGCTCGATCGAGTCGCCGGTGAGCATGAGCTCCTTGGTCTTGCGCGGACCGAACTCCCACGGGTGGGCGAAGTACTCGATGCCGCACATGCCGAGGCGGGTGCCGACGACGTCGGCGAACGTGACGTCCTCGGCGGCCACGATCAGGTCGCACGCCCACATGAGCATGAGGCCCGCGGCGTACACGGTGCCGTGCACCTGGGCGATGGTGATCTTGCGCAGGTTGCGCCACCGCCGCGTGTTCTCGAAGAAGTAGTGCCACTCCTGCAGCATCAGGCGCTCGGCGCCCTTGCGGGTGCCGCCGTTGACCGTGGTGCGACGGCGTGGCCGGGCATCTCCTCCATGCGCCACGCTTCGACCCCATGTCGTGGCCGGCCGAGAACATCTTGCCGATGCCGCCGAGGATCACGACGCGCACCTTGTCGTCGGCCTCGGCCGCAGGAACGCGTCGTTGAGCTCGACGAGCATGCCCCGGTTCTGCGCGTTGCGCGCCTCGGGCCGGTTCAGCATGATGCGGGCGATCTGCCCGTCGTCGAGCGTCTCGTAGGTGACGAACTTGTAATCAGACATGTGTCCTCTCTAGCCCAAACGGCCGCACAGGAACTTGGCGACGTCGGTTGCGGGTGGGTACGCGCCGGTGAGGCCGGCGCTCATGTAGCCCTGGTCGGAGATCAGGATGCTGCCCGTTGACGACGATGGCCGCGTCGCTGCAGAGGAACACCAGCGGGTATGCCTGTTCCAGCGGCGTCGACGGCTCCGAGCCGACCTCGCCGCGATAGTCGGCGCCGAAGCCCGAGCCACATCTCCTTGTTGGCCTGGGCCAGCGGCGTGTCAGTCGGGCCCGGGCAGATCGCATTGATCCGGATTCCCCGCTTGAACATCGGATAGGCCTCGCGGGCGACGTAGGCGCACATCGCTTGTTTCATGTTGAAGTAGTCGGCCTTCCGTTCTCGACCGCGTAGGCGACGGCTCCGTCCCAGTTCGTGATGTCGAGAAACTCGTTGATCAACTGGTCAGGTTCGCCTCCCACCCCAGGCCGGCGGCCGAGGAGATCATGC
The DNA here is from genome assembly GCA_963742585.1 of uncultured Actinomycetes bacterium. GTDB lineage: Bacteria > Actinomycetota > Acidimicrobiia > Acidimicrobiales > JACDEA01 > JACDEA01. Next base: position 280,412 of record CAVUMI010000005.1, on the reverse strand, counting down.
CGATGACGCTGCCCCGCTGGAGCATCTCGCGCTCGAGCATGCGGTCGATCATGTACCGGTGACCGATGAAGTTGATGCGCTCGATTCCGGGCGTGCCATCGGCCACGCCCGCGCACGAGAACAGCGCGTCGACGGTGCCACCGCACGCGTCGAGGGCTGCGTCGATCGACGCCCGGTCGCTGAGGTCGAGCTGGATCGCCTTGACGCCCGGCGTGGTGATCTCGGCGCGGTCCATCACCACGGTCTCCGCACCGGCGTCCTGCACGAGCTGGCCCACCGCCCCGCCCATGCCGTGGCGCCGCCGACGACGAGGGCGCCTTGCCGTCGTAGCGGAAGGCGTCGAAGAGGCTCATGATGGTGCTCCTTCTATCTCGGGATCAGGCGACAACGCCGCGAAGGCGGAGGTCGATGATCGCATCCATGTCGAGTCCCAGCTCGCCGAGGACCTCGTCTCCGTGCTCGTTGAACTCGGGCGCCCGGCATGGCGGCGCCGGCTGCTCGTCGTACTGCACCGGTGCGGTCACCAGCCGGAACGGGTGTCCGTCGGCGGTCTTGCAGTCCTGCACGTAGCCGTTGGCGACCGCCTGCGGGTCGGCCGCCACTTCGAGCGTGTTCTGGACGACGGCCCACTGCCCGCTGAAGTCGGCGAGCCGGTCGCGCCACTCGTCGAGTGTGGCGCCGGCGAAGGTCTCGGTGAGGATCTCGGTTGCTTCGCGTCCGTTGGCGAGCAGTGCCTCGTGGGTGGCGAACCGCTCGTCGCTGGCCAGGTCGGCCCGGCCGAGGATCTCGCACAATGCCGGCCAGTACTTGCCGGCCTGCAAGCACGTCAGCGCCAAGCCCCGCCCGTCCTGGGTGAGGTACGTCTGCACGAGCGGATTGCCCGCCATGCGGTCCTGCGGCGGCGCCGAGATCGGCATCTCGAGAAGCAACGACAGCGCGATCGACTGGCCCATCGCCCACATACCGGTGCCGAGCAGCGAGACGTCGACCGTGGTCGCCTCGCCGGTGCGCTCCCGGTGGAACAGCGCGCCCATGATCCCGCCGGCGATGGTCATGGCACCGATCGAGTCGCCGAAGCCCGGCCCCGGGGGCGGCACGGTCAACGTCCCGTACTCGGGACGGGTCGCGCCCGACGCCACACCGGCGCGGGCCCAGAACGCCAGCGAGTCATACGAGCCCTTGTCGGCGTCGGGGCCACGTTCGCCCTGGCCGGTACCACGGACGTAGATGATCTTGGGGTTGGCGGCCCGGATCTCGTCGACGCCGACGCCGAGCTTGGTGCGGACACTGGGCAGCTTGTTCGTGAGGAAGACGTCCACGGTGGCGGCCAACTTGTAGAGAATCTCGAGGCCGTCGGGCGTGGTCAGGTCGAGGCCCAGGCTGCGCTTCCCCGGTTCGAGTGCTCGAGCAGGGCGTGGACGTCGCCGCCGACGAGCGCGATGCCGGTGGCGGCCAGGCCGCGCATGGCGTCGCCCCGCTCGACGTGCTCGATCTTGATCACGTCGGCGCCCAGGTCGGAGAGAACGGCCGACGCCGCCGGAACGAACGTGTGCTCCGCCACCTCCAGAATGCGCACACCGTGCAAAATCGCCGTCACGTGAGACCTCCGATAATCACACTCTCCATCTTCGCGAGGAGTCTTCTACAATTCGCAGCGGATGACCATCTCGACGCTCCTCGGCCGCGCCGTTCACCGGTTCGGCGAGCGCGTGGCGATCGTCGACGGTGACTCGCAACTCACCTACGCGCAGCTGGACGAGGCAGCCCGGCGCTTCGGCGCCGGCGTCAATCCGGGCGATCGCGTGTCGATCTGGGGACCCAACAGTGCCGACTGGATAATCGCGGCGCTCGGTCTGTGGCAGGCGGGCGCCACGCTCGTCCCGATCAACACGCGTTTCAAGGGGGCTGAGGCGGCGGGCATCCTGCGCCGGGCGCGGGTGCGCTGGCTCGTCACCGTCACCGACTTCCTCGGCATCGACTACGCGGGCATGTTGAAGGACGAAACACTTCCTGATCTCGAAGCCATCGTGACGGACGTCGGCGCCTTCGGTGGGGAGGCCGCCGGAGGAGTGGAAGTTACCGATGACGACGTGTCGGACATCCTCTTTACGTCGGGGACCACCGGAACGCCGAAGGGGGTCGTGCAGACCCACCGCAGCACCGTGCAGGTGGCCACCGACTGGGTGGCGATGACCGGGCTTGGTCCTGACGACCGCTACCTCATGGTCAACCCCTACTTCCACATGTTCGGGCTGAAGGCAGGCATCCTCGCTTCGGTCGCCGCCGGCGCCACGATGCTCCCCGAGCCGGTCTTCGACGTCGACCGCCTGTTGCAGCGCGTCGACGCTGAACGGGTCACGGTGCTTCCCGGCGCGCCGACGTTGTACCAGTCGATCCTCGACCACCCCGACCGCGACAGCCACGACCTGAGCAGCCTTCGCGTGGCGGTCACCGGGGCGGCCGACATCCCGGTTCCAGCTGATCGAGCGGATCATGAAGGAACTGCCGTTCAGCACCGTGATCGCCGGGTACGGGCTCACCGAGGGCGGAACCGCCACCGCCACCGATCCGGACGACGACCCCGAGGCGATCGCAACCACCGTCGGCCGACCTCGTCCCGGCTTCGAACTGAAAATCGTCGCCAGCTGAGATCGTGTTCCGCGGCGGCACGATCATGTCGCACTACCTCGACGATCCGGAGGCCACCGACGCGGTGCTGTCGCCCGACGGCTGGCTGCGCACCGGCGACCTCGGCGTCATCGACGACAATGGCCGGCTCAAGATCGTGGGCCGGTCGAAGGACATGTTCATCGTCGGCGGCTTCAACGCCTACCCGGCCGAGATCGAGAACGCATTGCTGCGCCACCCCGACATTCAGCAGGCGGCGGTGATCGGCATTCCCGACGACAGGCTGGGCGAAGTAGGGATGGCGTTCGTGGTCGCCCGGCCGGGCGCCACGGCCACCGCCGACGACGTCATCGCTTGGTCCCGCGACCAGATGGCCAACTACAAGGTCCCGCGCCGGGTCGAGTTCGTGACCGGGCTGCCCATGAACGCGACCGGCAAGGTCGTGAAGGACGAACTGCGCGCACGCGCGTACTGTCTCTATAGACGGAAGGAGCTTTCCGATGGAAATGAACGACATGGTGCTGGTAAGCGTCGACGACCACGTCGTCGAGCCGCCCCACCTCTTCGAAGGCCGCCTGCCGGCGAAATACAAGGACCTGGCGCCGAAGTTCATCACCCGCGCCGACGGCACCAACGCGTGGGCGTACGAGGGCCAGGAGATCGGCAACGTCGCGCTGAACGCCGTGGCCGGGCGACCGAAGGAGGAGTACGGCATGGAGCCGACCTCCTTCTCCGAGCTGCGGGCCGGTTGCTACGACATCGACCAGCGGGTCATGGACATGAACGCCAACGGCGTGTTGGGGTCGTTGTGCTTCCCCTCGTTCCCGCAGTTCTGCGGTCAGCTCTTCGCCCGCACCGAGGACAAGGACGTCGCGCTGGCGATGGTCCAGGCCTACAACGACTGGCACATCGACGACTGGTGCGGCACCCATCCCGGCCGCTTCATCCCGTGCCCGATCCCGGCGATCTGGGATCCGCAAGTGCTCGCCGACGAAGTTCGGCGTACGGCCAAGAAGGGCGCGCACGCCATCACCTTCACGGAGAACCCGTCGAAGCTGGGCTGGCCGAGCATCCACACCGACCACTGGGATCCGTTCTGGAAGGCGTGTAGCGACGAGCAGGTCGTCGTCTGCATGCACATCGGTTCGTCGTCTCAGCTGGTCATCACTTCGCCCGACGCCCCTATCGACTGCCTCATCACCCTCACACCACTGAACATCGTGCAAGCGGCTACCGACCTGATCTGGTCCGGGGTCTTCAATCGGTTTCCCGATTTGCGGGTGGCGCTGTCCGAAGGCGGGATCGGCTGGATCCCCTACTTCAAGGAGCGCATCGACTATCAGTACCGCCAGCACCATTTCTGGACCGGGCAGGACTTCGGCGACAAGTTGCCGTCCGAGGTGTTCAGCGAGCGGGTGCTGACCTGCTTCATCGATGACCGTTTCGGTGTAGCCAACCGCCGGTTCCTCAACATGGACAACGTCATGTGGGAGTGCGACTACCCGCATTCCGACTCGACGTGGCCGTTCGCGCCTGAACAGGTGGCCGAGCACTTCGAGCCGGGTGCGAGCGATGAGGACATCAACCGCATCACCCATCTCAACGCGATGCGGAACTTCAGTTACGACCCGTTCTCGATCCTCGGTGGCCGAGAGAACTGCACGGTGGGGGCGCTGCGGGCCAAGGCGCTCGGCCACGACGTTTCTATCAAGTCGACCAACGCCAGCCGCGTCGGTGCTCATGCCACCAGGGCTGTCGACCTCGCAGTACCAGGGCGCTGACCGAGCGAGCGCCAGCGAGCCGGGCAGCGATGGGGTTCGGGGGCGCAGCCCCCGGTTTGCATTGAGCCTGACATCCGGCAAGGGACCGCTCGGCCGCGTCCCGTGCCGGTCGCTTCACCGCACCGGTCCCCGACGGCGTGGCCTACGTCGAGCCGTTCCGACGGCGCGTCCGTGCGGTTGTCGACGGCCGCACGGTGGTCGACAGCGAACGCGTCCTCCTTGTGCACCGGGCCGGCGGAGCTCCGTTCTGGGCGTTCCCGACCGCTGATGTTGACGGCGTGACCGCAACGTCGGTCGCCGAGGCGCCGGGCCATGTCGAGGTCCCGTGGGCCGCCGTCGACACATGGTTCCAAGAAGAGGACGAGATCCGCCTCCACGCGCCGAACCCCTATCACCGCGTGGAGTACGTACGGACGAACCGTCACCTCACGGTGACCGCAGCGGACGAAGTCCTGGTCGACACCACCGAGACGATGGGGGTGTACGAGACCGCACTCGAGCCACGTTTGTACGTGTCACGCGACGCGGTTCGCATGGACCTGCTCCGGCCCAGCGAGACGATCACGCACTGCCCGTACAAGGGCGACGCCGCGCATTTCCACGTCAGCCTCGGCGACATCGAGATTCAGGACGCGGCCTGGTCGTACGAGGACCCGCTACCCGAGGCAGCGGCGATCCGGCGCATGGTGTGCTTCTACGACAAGCGGGTGCAGGTCGAGCACAACATCCCGCCGCCGGCAATGCCGCCGTCATGACCACAGACGACCTCGGTACCGCCAATCTCCGGCTCGAGCACGACGGCGTCATCGCGTGGTGCGTGATCGACCGCGCGAACGCGCGGGAACGCGCTGACACCAGCGATGTACTACGGCATCAAGCGGGCCGTGCGGCTCGTCAATTCCGATCCCGATCTGGCGGCGCTGATCATCACGGGAGTCGACGACGTGTTCGCACCGGGCGGAGACCTCGGTGGCCGCTCGGAGCCGGGCGACACCGTGCCCGACGTGGACGGTCCCGATGTACTGCCGTTCCTCGCCGTCCGCGACAGCGCGGCGCCGGTGATCGCCGCGGTGAACGGCATCTGCCAGGCCGGCGGGCTGCTGATCGCCATGATGGCGGACATCGCCGTCGTGAGTGACCGGGCGACCTTCCGCGTGCCCGAGCTCTTGCGCGGGGTCCCCGATGCGACGTACGCCGCGGCGCTACCCGCGCACGTCGGCATCGCCGTCGCCCGCGACCTCCTGCTGTCCGGCCGGCGATTCGACACGGCCGAGGCCCAACGCATGGGGCTGATCGCCCGGGTCGTACCCCACGACGAGTTCCGCGCCGCGGCGGTCGAGGCGGCGCGGGAGGTGTTGCGCACCGCGCCGGCGGCGCGGGTGCAGGTCAAGCGCATGCTCAACGAGCGCTACGGGTTCATCGACTACCAGACGATGTTCTGGGCCATCGCCAACTCGCCAGAGCCGCGCGAGGGCATCCGCGCCTTCATGGAGAAGCGCCAGCCCAACTGGATCCCCGAGGACCCCTAGGGACCGGCCTTGGGCTCGACCCGCATCACCTCGAACATGAGGCCGCCCACCACGCAGAAGAAGTATCGGATGTTGTCGCGCTCGTTCCAGTCGGCGATGTCGATTGGCGTGCACTGCACTCCCCGAGCGCGGGCCCGCTCATGAACATCCTCGACGTGGCGCGTCGAGATGCACACCGCCCAGAACGCCGCCGGCTCGCCTTTGAAGATCTGGAGCTGACGGCTGTCCGGCGACCCGGCGATGAAGCCGCGCTCGCCGGTGGTGCGGCGGCGGTCGCCCACTTCGTTCGGAGCCAAATCGCCGCCCGGGCCCAATGGCGCCTCGGGACCGAGGGGCACCGAGTCGGAAGTTAGCGGCCAGCCCTCAGGGATGTCGCACACCTGGCGGAGAAACGCGTCGACCGCCTCCGGCTCAGGAGTAATGAGCTTGACGTGGTTCAAGCGGCTCGGCATCGACCTTGGGGTCTAGCAGTCTGCTAGACGGTGCGGCCATGACGGCATCTTCTTTGTTCGACGTTGGCGGTAAGCGGGCGGTGGTTACCGGTGGTGGCAGCGGCATCGGCACGATGATCGCCGAAGGTTTCGTAGCCGCCGGGGTGGACGTGATCATCGCGTCCCGCAAGGAGGACTCACTCCGCGAGGTCGCCGGCGAGCTCTCGAAGGTCGGTGCGTGCGACTACATCGTCGCCGATCTGTCGACAGAGGAGGGTTGTCGCGGGCTGGGCGCCGCGGTGGCCGAGCGGTGGGACTCGCTCGACATCCTCGTCAACAACGCGGGAGCGAACTGGGGTGCGCCCCTGGCCGAGCAGGACACGAAGTCGTGGTCACGTGTGCTCGACGTGAATGTTGAGGGTGTGTTCCACACCACCAAGTTCCTGCTGCCGTTGTTGCGTGCGGCCGGGAGCGCGGAGGTGCCGGCGCGCATCATCAATATCGGTTCGGTCGACGGCATCCAGGTGCCGGGCTTCGAGACCTACGCCTATTCCGCCTCGAAGGCGGCGGTCCATCAGATGACCCGCCATTTGGCCAAGCACCTCGCGCCGGACATCACCGTCAACACGATAGCGCCGGGGCCGTTCCAGTCGCGCATGATGCGGGCCACCCTCGAGGCCGCCGGCGAAGGGATGGTCCGGATGATGCCGCTGCAGCGCATCGGTCGGCCCTCGGACATGGCCGGCGCGGCCGTCTTCCTCGCGTCCGAGGCCGCCTCGTTCATGACCGGCACGATCATCCCCGTCGACGGCGGCATCGCCACGACGAAATAGCTGTTACACCCGCCGCGTATGGGGTCGTGTGCGCGGCGCCTGCACGAACTGGCGCGCGAATCGCGCTAGTTATTGACGCGATTCGCGCGCCAGTTCGGGAGCGAGCGCGGTCCACTGCTCGTCGCTGAGATCGTGCTCGACGCGATCCATGCGGCGCTTGCGGCGCCGCGCCGCCGTGGCCTTCCGAGTTCGCTTGACGGCCATCGCCTCAGCGTACGACCGGCACGAGCGCACTCAGTGCTATAGAACGACGAGATCCGCGCCCTCGTTCTCGGCGGCAACCGCTACATCGGGCGGGAACTGGTCTTCGAGCTGGCCCGGCAGGGTCACGACGTCACGGTGCTCAACAGCCATGTCGCGCCGCTGCCCGATGGCGCCCGCCGCCTTCATGGCGACAGGCGGATACCGGGCGTGCTGGCCGAGGTGCTGACGCCCTTCCGCGACGACTTCGACATCGTCTTCGACAACACCGCGTATGCGGTGACCGATCTCAACCCGCTCGTCGAGCTGTTCCACGATCGCGTGCAGCAATTCGTCTTCACCAGTTCGGTGGCCGCGTACAAGCGCAGCTTCATCCAACCGGTCAGCGAGTCGTTCGCCCGGCACAATCCGGCGGATACCGACCCACGCAAGGCCTACGGGGTCGGCAAGGTGCAGTGCGAGGACTATCTCGCCGACGAGCATCGCGACCGCGGCTTCCCGGCCACGACGATGCGGGTGTCGCACACGATCGGGCCTCGCAGCCCGCTGGTCACCCGGGAACCGATCTTCTTCGCCCGGCTCGAACAGGGTCGGCCCATCCTGATCCCCGGCGAAGGCTTCCCCTTCGTCCACGTGATTCACATCGCCGACGTGGCCCGAGCCATCGCCTCGATCGCCGGCAACCAGCGCGCGATCGGGCAGGCGTACAACGTGGCCGGTACCGAGATCACCAGCGTGCTCGGCTCCATCCGTCTGATGGCGCGGGCCGTCGGGGTTGAGCCCGACGTCGTCCATGTCCCGATGGAGGTGGCGCGGCAGCTACCGCGGCCTTTGCTCCACTGGGGTGAGGCGTTGCTCGGCGGCACCATCTATTCGACCGACAAGGCGCGCGCCGAACTGGACTGGTCGCCGGAGTTCGGCCTGGAGGACGGGTACCGGGATGCCTACGCCTGGTTCGCATCGGAAGGTCGCGACCTGTACGACTACGACTTCTCGCTGGACGATGATGTCCTGGCGAAGATCATGGAGGTTCAATGAGCCCGGTTCTCGACGCGCAGCACGACTTCGCCCATCCGGTCGAGGGCGACACCGCCTGGTCGGAGTCCTATTACTTCAACTGCTACGACCCGGCCACTGACTGCGGTTTCTATTCACGGGTCGGCGTGCGGCCCAATGAAGGCACGATCGACGTCGGCTTGGCGATCTGGGTGCCGGGCGGCGGGCTAGCCCATCTGCGACACGTCCGCGAACAACGGGAGATGGTCGACCGCGAGCTCGACGTGGGTCCGGTTCGGTACCTGCTGGTCGAGCCGGCCCGCCAGTGGCAGCTGACCGCGTCGGGCGAGAGCACCAACGGGCCGGTCGCCATGGATGTCACCTTCGACGCGCTCATGCCGTTCATCGGCGTCGACGGGCAGGGCCGCGAGGGCAGTGGGTCGAGCGCGGCGACCGGTCAGACCGTGGGCAAAGGCCATCTGGAACAGGCGGGACGTTGGTCCGGCTGGATAGAAGTGAACGGCACGCGCCACGTGCTCGGTCCCGACGCGATGGGCAACCGCGACAAGTCGTGGGGGCCGCGGCGTTGGGGTGGGCCGAAGATGTGGCGCTGGTTCTCGATCAACATCGACGACGCGACCCACTTCGGCGGCATCCAGATCGGCACCGAAGTCGGTGATCTCCACCGCGGGTGGGTGTGGTCCGGCGGGGAGCACGCGTCGATCGAGGAGTGGCGCGTCAAGACCGAGCTAGAGGACGACGGCGTAACCCACCGGGTCAGCCACGTCGTGGCCCTCGACAAACGCGGGCGCGAACACGAGCTGCGCGCCGATCTGCTCCGGGTGGAGCCCGGCGGCGCCGGTATCCGGCCGGACTCCACGATCGTCAACGAGGGCTTGGCCCGGTGGACCTACGACGGCCGCACCGGTTACGGGATCAGCGAATACCTTCATCAACTCGACGGCGACGCCCGACCCGTTGTCGCCATCTCGTAATGGCCGCCGACCTCGACCTCGTGCGCCGCATCGGTAGGGCGGATAGCTGGCTGGCGATCATCGCCATCGCCCGCGCCGACGGGCGCGTGCATACGTCACTGGTCAATGCCGGCGTGCTCGCTGATCCCGACGGCGGCGACCCGTGTATCGGCTTCGTCGCCCGCGGCGATGCCCGCAAGCTGGCCCACATGGCACACAGCGGGCGGGTCGCAGTGGTCTTCCGCGCCGGCTGGGAGTGGGTGACCGTCGAAGGATCGGCGCGGGTCGCCGGCGGCGATCCGCAACTGCTCCGCGACGTTTTCACCGCCGCCGGCGGCACGCACGATGACTGGGACGAGTACGACCGCGTCATGGCCGCCGAAGGTCGCGTCGCCGTCCTGGTTCAGCCGGCCAACATCATCTCCAACTGATCGGATTCTTCAGGCGGTGTGGGCGAGGATCGCCTGGGTAATCGTCGGCCACGCAGGACGGGGCAGGTCGTGCCCCATCCCCTCGATCGCGAGCAGGGTCGCGCCGGGGATGGCCTTGGCCGTTGCCTCGCCGTGTGCGAACGGGAGGATCGGATCTTCGGTTCCGTGGATCACCAGTGTGGGCAGCGTGACGCCAGCCAAACCAGCCTGCCGGTCAGGGGATGCCGCAACCGCCAGCGCATGATTCATCGCCGCGGTGGTGTCGCGCGCCCGATCGATCACCCGCTCCTGCATGGCCCGCAGTTCCGCTTCGTCGGGTGTGGCCAAGCTACCGGCCAGAACTTTGGATACGGCCAAGCCGGCATCGATCTGTTCCTCCCGAGTTGACGGCGGGTTTGCGAACCGCGCCATCATCACCTCGACAACCTTCGGCTCCGGCGGCGGCAGGGTCGCCGCCGTTGTGTCGCCGCTGATCGCAGCTGCCGTTGTGGCGCCGCCGGGCGACGACATGATCGACGTGAGCGTGCAAACGCGTTCCGGATGCTCGATCGCCAGCGCCTGACAGATCATCCCGCCCATGGACGCACCGGCGACATGAGCCCGCTCGATCCCGTAGGCATCGAGCACGCCGACTGCGTCGAGCGCCATGTCGGACACGGTGTAGGGATGCGTGGCGTAGTCGCGGCACGTCGACTGGCCGGTGTCCCGGTTGTCGTACCGGATGACATATCGGCCGCCCTGCGCGAGAAGTTCGCAGAACTCGTCCGGCCAGGCGATGCCCTGCGCGGTCGCGCCCATCACCAACAGGAGCGCGGGGTCGCCGGGGTCGCCGAAATCCTCGGTCCAGATCTCAATGCCGTTCGCGTTCACGATCCGCTCAGTCATCGCTCAGAGCGTACGCCCGGAATTCTCGAAAAATCCCCGTCGATTGCTCTTGACATGATCGAACACCTGTTCGGTATAGTGGCGGAAGCAGATATCGGGTGACTACTTCCCCCTACGACAGTCCCCTCCGAATCCGGAGGATGGCGTGCTGGCAACGCTGCAGAGCATCACCAAGGAGTTGGACGAGCTTCTGAGCAAGCTCGATCCTTCGGCCCTGCACGCCAGTGACGCGGTGAAACTGTTGGAGGAGTCAACCGCGATCGAAAAGCGGGCGGTGGCCATCAGGACACTCGTGGCCGACCGCGCCGCCGACAGCAGCGACTGGACCCGCAACGGCCACCGCTCACCCGAGGAGTGGTTGGCCCAGAAGACCGGCACCAGCTACGGCCGGGCCAAGGACACCTTGGAGACCTCGGCCAAGCTCGAGGACCTGCCCCAGACCAACGAGGCCCTGCGCAAGGGCGAGCTGTCAGGGGACCAGATCAATGAGATAGGCCCCGCCGCGAACCCGGAGAACGAGCAACGCCTGCTGGGCGCGGCCAAGCGCGAGAGCTTCAAGGGGCTCAAGGGCACCTGCGCCAAGGAGAAGGCCAAGGCCCGTCCGGTCGATGACGCGGCCGCCCGTCACGCGCGCATCCACAAGGAGCGCCACCACCGGAGCTGGACCGATTCAGAGGGTGGCTACTGCTACTCGGGCCGCAATACCGCGATGGCCGGGGCGCAGTTCGACGCGGCGCTCGCCGCGGAGGCCGAAAAGGTCTTCAAGGCCGCCCATGCCGAGGGCCGGCGTGAGTCAGCCGAGGCCTACCGGGCCGATGCGCTGCTGAACCTGGTCACCGGCGGTGGGGCAAGCGTCGATACCACCGTGGTGATCCGGGTCGATGCCGCAGAGCTGCGCGATGAAGGTGGCGTGGCGGAGACCAGCACCGGGCCGGTCCCGGTGGGCGAGGCCATCGGGGCCATCCTGGCCGGGGCCTTTATCAAGGTGCTGGCCACCAACGGCGTCGATGTCTCATTAGTGGCCCATCCAGGGAGGCATCGGCCCGCCACGCTCGATACCGCCATCTTCGAGCGCGACGGCTATCGCTGTGTGCGCCCCGGCTGCTCATCGGCCCATCGCCTGCAGGTCCATCACTACTGCATCGACTACGCCAAGGCCGGCCCCACCGCCTACTGGAACCTGGCCACGTTGTGTTCCTTCGATCACGACCTCATCACCTACGGCGGTCACCGGCTCGAGGGTGGGCCAGGAGCGTGGGCATGGCGCGGTCCGCCGTAAAGGTCGAGTAGTAACTGGGCTCTTCACGCGGAATCGGGAGGCTGGGATCTCAAAGGTGAGGCGGTCAACCATCGCGGCTGCCCTGGCGGTCTGTCTCGCGGCCTCCGCGTGCGGGTCCACGGTCAAACAACGGGCTGGCGCGCGCCTTGATGGGCGCGCGGCCGAGGCCAACGAGTTGGGCACCCCCGCGGAGGGGCAAAGTGCGCTGCCGACCGGCGACACGCGCCCTATCTCGGCGACGGTCCGAGCGCGGGCGCGAGCTAGCGGTGGTACGGCCGCCGGCGTGCAACGCACAACGTCGGCACCTCCCGGCGCGGCGGCCAGGGTCCCCGGTGTCACCGCCACCGAGATCAGGATCGGCTACGGAACGCAGAAGGACGCCGATCAGGCCGCCGGAGGGTTCGGCCTGAACGCGAGCTTCGGCGACCAGGAAGGCCAGGCCCGGGCGATCGTCGATGACATCAACCGGCGGGGTGGCGTCCTCGGCCGCAAACTCGTGCTGGTCTTCCACGACGACAAGACGGCGAACGACAACGCCAACCCCGACGCGACCGCGACGGCGCAATGCAACGACTGGACCCAGGACCGGCAGGTGTTCGCCGGCGTGAACATCGTGGGCGGCCGCAACCGGCCGAGTCTGTACGGGTGCATGGCCAAGGCGCGCACGCCGCTGTTGGTGAGCGACCTCGCCTCTCACACCCTGGCCGAGGCGAACGCGTACGCCCCGTATCTGTTCATGCCCGGCGTGGCCACCGTCGAACGCTACGTGCCGACATGGATCGAGCGACTGAACGCGCGTGGCTACTTCAACCCGTGGAACGCCACCACGGGCGGACCCGGAGGCGGCCCGGTCAGGGTGGGGGTGCCATACGTCGACAGCAACGCCGGCCGGCTCTATTTCGACGTCGTGAAGAAGGCGTTGGCCCGCGTCGGCCGCAAGGCGGATGACTCTTTCGCGTTCGCCGACGGCACCGATGCGCTGACGCAGATTCCCGCCATCGTGCTGCGGTTCAAATCCAACAACATCAGCCACGTCCTGCTGCCGGCGTCTGCCTATTTGGTGACGCCCGTGGCCGAGAGCCAGGCGTACCGGCCCCGCTACGCGATGACGACGCTCGATGGCCTGTCGTCACTCACCGTTACCACCTCACCTCGAGCGCAGCTGCGGGGCACGCTCGGTATCGGTTGGTTCCCGGCGACCGACACGAACGCGGCCCACGACCCTGGCGACGTGAGCGTCAACCAGACACGGTGCAAGAGCGCGATGGCGGCCGCTGGCTTCGCGACGAACGATCGACTTGTGTTGACGACCCAGCTCATCGTGTGCGAACTGTTTCTGATGCTGGCCCAAGCGCTCCAGCAAGCTGGCGCGATAACGGCGGCAGCGTTGCAGCAAGGGGCGGCCGGGCTTGGGACGTCGTTCCCGTCGGCGATTACCTTCGCCGAGCGCTATGGACCAGATCGGTACGACGGCGCGGCAGCAGCGCGCGACATCGGATTCAGCGACACCTGCGGTTGTTTCACCTACCTCGATGCCGTGAACCGCTTCCTCCCGAACTGACGCCTGTGGCTCAGTTGCGGTTGAGCTTGTCCTTTACCGCGTCGACCGCATCGTCGAGCTTGTCCTTGACGTCGTCGGCCATCTCTTTGATCTTGCCAGCGGCCTGATCCGTCTTGCCCTCGCGCTTGAGGCGGTCGTTGTCGGTGAGATCGCCGGCCGCTTCCTTGACCCGACCCTTGATGTCATCTGCGTTCGCCACGAAATCTCCTCGATTGGGGTGTCCAACGCTTCTTCCCAATCGCACCGCCGGCTAAGCGGGGCTTCATTGAGCCACGATGACGCCGTGCAACGGACGAGCTGGAGGCGCCGGATCGCGTTCGGCGCCGCCGGCCTATTCGCGTTGATGCTTGTCGGCGGCGGTGTGCTGTGGTGGCTAAAGCCATGGATTCCCGACCTCGTCCTCGCCGCACCGGGCGAGACGGGCAAGCGCATCGACGAAGCTGGCGTCTTCGCGAACTACTTCCCGGCGCAAGCGCCGCGCGGTCCAGGTGTCCTCCTCCTCGGCGGGTCAGAGGGCGGAATCGGCAACGATGTCACCCGGCGGGCGATTGATCTGCAGTCGAAGGGGTTCTCGGTGTTGAGCCCGTCGTACTTCAGGGCACCGGGACAACCGTCGTCCCTGGAGCGCATCGCGCTCGAGACATTCGACCGCGCACTGACCTGGCTCGGGCAGCAGCCCGAGGTCGATCCAATGCGAATGGCCGTGGTGGGCCATTCCAAAGGCGCCGAGGCCGCGCTTCTCGTCGGCCTGCGACATGCCGAGCTGCAAGCCGTCGTCGCCGGGGCGCCGTCGAGTGTCGTCTGGGACGGCATTGATTGGTCGAACCCGATCAACCCGGATTCCTCATGGACGTCCGGCGGGAAGCCGTTGAGCTCGCTGCCATACGGCCTGTTCCGCCCGTGGCGTCGCGTCGGGCGGGTTTATGAGGATGGACTCAAGAAGCTGCACCGACACCGAGACGCAGAGATCCCGATCGAGCGCGCCGCGGCTCCAGTCCTGCTCGTGTGCGGTGAAGCCGACACCTTGTGGCCGGCATGTCCGATGGCCCGCCGGCTGCGATCGCGGGCGGCGAACGTCACGGTGCTCGCGTACGAGCGCGCCGGTCACAGCGCCTTTGGTCCGCGACTACGCGACGGACATCCGGATCTCAGCGACCGGTGGAGCGGTGGCACAGCCGCGGCCAACAACCAAGCGCGTGCGCAGAGCTGGCCGTTGGTCATCGACTTCCTGCGCCAGCACCTCCATTAGCAGCGCGACTCCCTAAATTGCCGACATGAGCGCGAGCACCAATCGTTGGGTCGGCGTCGCCATCGACTGCGCCGACGCTGGGCCAGTCGCCCGCTTCTACGAACGCCTCCTCGGGTTCACGATGGGCGACTTCGAACCGCCCTACTGGGCCCAGCTGCACGACCCAGAGGGCGGCGTGCACCTGAACATCCAGGGCGAGACCAATTACGAGCCGCCGACGTGGCCGGAGACAGCCGGCGAGCAGGCCAAGATGCTGCACTTCGAGGTGCAGGTCGACGACCTCGAAGCCGCCGTCGCCACCGCGCTCGAGGCCGGTGGAACTGAAGCGCCGTGGCAGCCGCCCGACCGCAACAGCGAGCGCATCCGGATCATGTTCGACCCCGCCGGTCACCCGCTCTGCCTGTTCCTCCGCGGCGAATAGCCGCAAAGGTCAGACGGACGCTACGCAGCCCCGATCGCCGCCAGCGGATCGAGCTTGGCCGCCCGGCGGGCGGGCCTTATGGCGGCCAGCGCGCCGGCGAGGGCGCCGACGATCAGCACGGTAACGAGCTGTCCCGGCGGGGCGGCGAACGCACTGCTCGGCATCTCGCCCGACGCCGCGTGCACCAGGGCCCAGCCGAGGAAGACGCCGAGGCCGACGCCACCGAGTGTGCCGAAGAGGGCGACGATCACCGACTCCCACCGGATCATCGAGCGCACCTGGCTGCGCGTGCCGCCGACGGCGCGGAGCAGACCCAACTCGCGTCGCCGCTCGTAGACCGCCAGAGACAGCGTGTTGGCGATTCCCATGAGCGCGATGACGATGGCGAGGAACAGCATCACGTAGATCAGGCCCAGCATCATGTTGATCTCGCTCGCCTCGCTATCGATGAACGCCTGACGATCAAGAATGTCGGGCGCCCCGAACGCGCGGGCGGCGTCCACAACAGCCGCCCGCGCGCTGGAAACCGAGACCCCGTCGGCGGCCTTGATCAGGACGACAAAGTCCATGTCCTGAACGCCGTGCGACACCCAGTCGCTCCGCGCCATCACGTAGTCGCCCGTCAGTTGCGCCTCCTTGTAGAGGGCGCCAATCGTGAATTGCTCGGTGGCGCCGTCGTTGAAGCGCACCGGGAGGGCTTGGCCGGCCCGCCAGCCATTGTCTTCAGCGACCTGTTCAGAGACGCCGAGGCTGCGATTGCCGATCGCCGTCATCGAGCCACTGGTGACCTCGAGGTCGAGGACAGCGGACATCGCCCCGATGTCGGTAACCGTGAGGTCGGCGTGTTTGCCACCGACTTCGGCGACGCCGCTACCGATACCCGCGGCCGATGCGACCTCGGGCAGGGCGGCCACGGTGGTGGCCAGCTGCGGTGTCAGCCGGGCGGAGAAGTCACCGGAGTCGATGACCAGGTCACCGATGAATGCACCGGTCACCGTCTTGTCGACCGAAGCCTTCATCGAGGCGGCGAAGACCGTGAACAGCGTGACCACGCCAACACCGACGAGCAGCGCGGCCGCGGTTCCTGCGGTGCGGCGCGGGTTCCGCATCGCGTTCTCGCGTGCCAGCTCGCCGGTGACGCCCCGCAGCCGCGGCAGCGGCGAACCAATGACGGCGGCGGCGCGGCGGGCCACGATCGGACCGGAGACGACCATGCCGAGGATCGTGAGCAGCGCGCCCAACCCGGCTTGCGCCATCACCCCCGACCCGTCGCCCGAGACTGCGCTGATGAGTATGACCAGGCCGGCGAGCAGGGTTGCCGCCCCGCTAATAAGGCGAACCTTCGACACGTCGCTGCGGTCGGTGGCGACGTCGCGCATTGCCGCGAGGGGTGAGACGCGCGAGGCGCGGATGGCGGGCATGGCGCCGGCCACCAGCGTCACGCCGATGCCGACGACCAGTGCGGTCACGATGGTTCCGCCCGTGAGGACCAGGCCGCCAGCGGGAATCGGAAGGCCGAAGCCGTGGAACAATGCCTTGAGGAGCGTGGCCACGCCAAGCCCACCGAACAAGCCGACGACCGAGGCGACCACGCCGACCACGAGGGCCTCGGCGGTCAGCGCGCCGAGAACCTGACGTCGTGTGCCACCCAGCGCACGGAGCAACGCAGACTCGCGCGTCCGCTGCGCAGCAAGGATCGTGAAGGTGTTGTGGATGCTGAACGTGGCGACCAGCAGCGCAACGACGGCGAAGATCACGAGGAACGTCGTGAAGAAGTCGAGGAAGTCACGGTTGATGTCCTCGGTGAGCTCGGCACCGAGCTGCGCGCCGGTGATGGCCTCGACCCGCTCGGGGAGAAGGGGGTTGATCCGCTCGGCCAGCGCGATCTGGCTCACGCCCGGGGCACCCGTGACCCCGACGGTGGTGACCTGGCCCGGCCGCTTGGTCACGTAGCGCTGCCCACCGTCGAGCGTGAAGAGGGCCATCGTGGCGCCGCCGAGGCTGTCCTCACTGCCGAACGTCGCGATGCCGACGACGTGCACGGTTACCGGCTCGGGCGTGCGGACCGTGGTCGTCGCGCCTACTGCGAGGTCACCGTTCTCCGCGGAGCCACGATCGATCACGATCTCGTCATCGCCGACCGGGGCCCGTCCCGCGACCAGCCGAAATGGATTCAAGTCCTCGTCGTCGATCCACGTAGTGGTCATCGTGGGCGGACCGTTGCCGCCCAGCGCCTTGCCGTCCCGCCCGGTGATCTGCGCGATGCCTTCGACCGACGCGGCGACCTCGGCGACTCCTTCGACGCCGCGCAGGCGGGTGGCGATCGACTCGTCGATGAGCGGCCAGGTCGAGTCACCCTCGGTGCTCTGGACCGCGTCTGCGGCCCGGACCACGACACTCGTGCCCGCGACCGCGTCGCCAAAGATCGTGGCGAAGTTCGATCGGACGGTGTCGCCGAGAGCCATCGTGCCGGTGAGGAAGGCCACCCCCAGCACGACCGCGATGCTGGTGCCAGCCAGGCGGCGCTTGTGCGCCCACAAGTTCTTCCGCATGACGTGGAACATCTCAGTCGCCCAGGTTCTTCAGCAGTTCGAGGACCGAGCTGGCCGTCGGCCGGTCGAGTTCGTCGACGATCCGGCCGTCGGCGAGGAACAGCGCGCTGTCGGCGTACCCCGCCGCGTTCGGATCGTGCGTGACCATCGCGACCGTCTGGCCGAGATCGGCCACCGCGGTGCTGAGGAACTCGAGCACCGCGGCACCGGACTTGGAGTCGAGATTGCCCGTGGGTTCGTCGGCGAAAATGATGGCCGGCCGGCTGGCCAGGGCCCGGGCCACGGCGACCCGCTGCTGCTGGCCACCGGACAGCTCGGCCGGCCGATGATTGAGGCGGTCGCCCAAACCAACCGTGCTGATCACGGTGTCGACCCAATCCGTGTCGGGGCGATCCCCGGCCAATGACATCGGGAGCGTGATGTTCTCGTACGCGGTCAGTGTCGGCAGCAGATTGAACGCTTGGAACACGAAGCCGACCCGCGACCTACGCAGCAGAGTCAGCTCCTTGTCAGAGAGTTTTCCCAGCTCGATGTCGCCGATGAACGCCTGACCCGACGTGAGCGTGTCGAGGCCGGCGAGGCAGTGCATCAGCGTCGATTTACCCGAGCCCGATGCGCCCATGATCGCGGTGAAGCGCTGGCCGGGCAGCGCGACGCTGACGTCGTCCAGGGCGCGCACGGCCATGTCGCCGGTGCCGTACACCTTGGTGGCGTGCACGGCGTGGGCCGCAGTCAGCTTGGCGGGTGGCCGCTTGCGCGTGATGGTGGAGGACGGGGCAGCAGTCATACCGGCCATCCTCACGATCCGACGGCGCGAAGTCGTCGCCCCGCGGGGCCGTTCTCCGAGTCGTCCCGCAGGGGGACGCTGGCCGCGGCATCGTCCTCAGGGGGGAGACAACGAGCGGCGGCCGACGAGTGCGACGGCGGTCACAATCAGCAGCGCGCCCGCGAGCGAGCCAAGGGTGGGCGGATCGTGCTCGACGATCCAGTCCACGACGAAGGCACCGATGAGCTGCGCGGCGAGCATCGCCAGGGTGGCTCGGAGAACGCCAAGGGCGGCGGCCGCGATAGCCAACGACAGCACGACCGTGACGCCGAGCGCCCCGCCGGTATAGAGCCACGGTTCAGTAGGCCACTGTGGCGCGTCGATACGCCCGGCCGCGGCGAGAACGGCGACGATGACAACGAGCGCCGCGGTCCCGACCGCGACATTGAGGGCAGTCGCGGCGACCGGGTCGCCGACGGCCAGCGTGATCCGTCCGTTGAACGCCGACTGGAACGCGAACGCCGCGCCGGCGGCGACGACGAAGACGACCAAGCCGGGCGCGAACTCCCCCACCGGCCGGTCGAGCTGCGACACGACAACCGCCGCGATCGCCAGAACAACCGCTTGCACCCGCGCTGCGGTGACCGGCCGCTTGCCTCCAGGTCCGACGCCCATCCCGTCGACGAGGAGGCTGAAGCTGATCTGACCGGCGAAGAACGCAACGGAGAAGATGGCCACCCCGACCGTCTCGACCGCCATCGCGCCGGCGAGCACGATCACCGCACCGCCCAGCCCCGCAGTGAGCGTCCAGCGCGGGACCGGCCAGGTGCGCAGACCCGCCAGCCGTTGCCTGGTCGCCGGGCGGAGCGATAGCGCGACGAGGACAAAGGCGAACGCGACGCTGAAGTTCACCAGGGACGCGACGAGTGAACTCCCCACGTGCGAGCCGAGGACGGCATTGATCTTGGGCTGGATCGCACCGCAGACGCCGGCGGCCAGCGCGATCGGAACGGCTCGGGCGGCGCGTTCGTTCACTAATCGCCGACGGCGCCGTCGATCATCTCGCGAATGAGGTCTGCGTGGCCGTTGTGGCGCGCGTACTCCTCGATCATGTGGACGTAGATCCAGCGCAAGGAACACGGCTCCCCGCGCCGCAGGCCGGTGTCGTCCAATTCGTGGCGAGCGGCCGCCGCTCGACTCGCGGCGCACTCGGCCTGCCACACGTCGAGGTCGGTCTGCCAGTCGGCGTCATCGAGGGGGACAAGCTCGCTGTCCTCGATCTCGCGGTCGTACCAGATCGGCGGAGCGTCGGGCTCGCGCAGCAGACATCGGCGAAACCAGTTGCGCTCGACTTCCGCCATGTGCCGCACCAGCCCGTGCAGTGAGAGCTTCGACGTGGCAACCGGCCGCGCCTTGCGGCCGTCGTCATCGAGTCCTTCGCACTTGAGGAGCAGTGTCGTCCGGTGGAACTCGAGCCACCGCTCGAGCATCGGCCGTTCGTCGGAGACGAAGGGAGGCTCCACCCGCCGGGGGTCAGATAGTTCTTCCACCATATATATCGGTCTAACGCAGGTAGACAGGAGCCATGCCGATCGATGGGGAGTACGCGCCGAGTCCGTGGGATTTCGCCAAGGACCAGGTCGAGATCTATGAGCGAACGGGCGGCCGCGAGGGGAAGCTGCTCGGGGACGCGCCGTGCGTCATCTTGTGGACGCGGGGGCGCCACACCGGCCAGGTGCGCAAGTCGCCACTGATGCGGGTGGCCGACGGCGATCGGTACGCGGTCGTGGCGTCCTTGGGCGGCGCACCCAAGCATCCGGTTTGGTACCTCAACCTCCTCGCCGATCCGAAGGTCACACTGCAAGACGGTGAACAGGTCCGCGACTACACGGCGCGGGTCGCGACCGGTGACGAGAAGAAGGAGTGGTGGGCCCGGGCCACCGAGGTCTGGCCAGCCTACGACGAGTACCAGGCCAAGACCGATCGCGAGATCCCGCTCGTGATCCTCGATCCGGAGGGGTAACAACCGGCCATGGAACGGTCCGCCGTCCTCGCATTCCGGGCGAACGGACATCACCTCGCGACCAAGCTGCCACGCAAGGACCTGCCCACGGCCGTAGGCGCCATCGGCATTCGTGACATCAAGGGTTCTGCGCTCGTCGCCCTGCATGCCCGAGTCGAGGCGGTCACGCAGCAGGAGTTCGACGAGGCGATTAGACGCCACGCGATCGTGGAGGTCATCAGCGCCCGCGGCGCCCAGGCTCTGGTGCCGGCCGACGACGTCGCGGTCTTCACGCTGGGGACCTTGCCCGCCGACGACGCGTCGCTGCGCGTCCGGCTGAAACCGTTCCTGCCGGTGCTGGACCGGGCAGGCCACACCGCGAGCGACGCCCTCGACCGGTGCATTGAGGTGGCGCGCCAGGCGCTGGCCGCGGGGCCGGTCGACATCGGTGTGCTGAGCGGCGCGCTGACTCGAGGATTGCCCGAACTGTCGCCGATGTGCCGAGGACGCTGCGGCGTGGCGCACATCGAGCAGGGCCTGTTCGACATGGTCGGTGAGTCGGCGGTGTGGCGGACCGAGCGGGTCGATGGCCACAAGGTGTTTGTCGCAATGGACATATCCGGATCACGCGAGGATGCGCGGGCCGAACTCGTGCGCCGGTACCTGCGGTGCTACGGGCCGACTACCGCCGCCCACTTCGCTGAGTGGTGCGGGATCGGCACGAAGGACGCGGCACGCTCGCTTGACGCCGCCGAGGCCGGCGCGGTCGAGGTCGATGCGTCGCCCAAGGTCAGCGGCGTCCGCTTGCTCCCGCCCCGCGATCCGTACCTCCTCGATCGCGACCGCCAGACGCTGATCCCGGATCGTGACATCCAGAAGCGCGTCTGGCGGGCGGTCCCGGTCGATGGAATCGTCCTCGCCGACGGCGAACCGGTGGCGACGTGGCGGCCGAGTAAGAAGGGTGACCGTCTGACGCTGAACGTCGAGCCCTTCGCTCCACTGACAAAGGCGGTGCGCGCGGCACTCGAGGAGGAGGCGGCCAACGTCGCCACGCTTCGCAACTGCGCAACCGTCGAAGTCGCGGTCGCGCGAGGCGACGTCAGCCGGCGAGCAGTTCGTCGAGGCGCTCGTAGCCCTCGCGGACGCCGCTCTCCATCCCGCTGGCCACGAACGCGTCGCGGTCCTCGAAGCTGTCGACGAGTGACGTGGCCGTCAAGCGCGTGCGCCCGTCACCGAGGTCGTCGAAGACCATCCGTTCGAGCGCGACCCCGTCGGGCTCGCCCTCGAACGTGAAGGTCTGCACGATGAGTTCCGACGGACGCACCTCGTGGAAGCAGCCACGGAAGCCGAACTCTTCGCCGTCACGGGCGTGCACGTAGCGGTATGACCCGCCGGTGCGGCAGTCGTAATAGTCGACGCGCTGCTCCATGCCCCGCGGACCCATCCATTGGACGATCAGCTCGGCGTCGGTGTGGGCCCTGAACACCTTGGCCGGCGGGGCATCGAACTCGCGGGTGATGCGGACGAGCGGGACGTCGGGATCGAGGGTGATCTCGGTCTGGTGGGTGCTGGTGGTCATCGGGGGGCTCCTGTCTCGGGTGGGATGGGTTCGATGTCGTCGGGCATCGTCTTGAGAAGCTCGTCGAGGTGGCGGTAGCGCTCCTCGGCTTGGCGGCGGTAGCGCTCGATCCATTTGGTCATCAGGTCGAAGACCTCAGCTTCGAGGTGCACCGGGCGACGTTGCGCGTCCCGGGTGCGGCTCACGAGGCCGGCTTCCTCCAACACCTTGAGGTGCTTGGAGACGGCCTGCACAGTCACGTCGTAGGGCTCGGCGAGTGCGTTGACGGTGGCGTCGCCGACGGCGAGCCGCGCCACGATGTCGCGCCGGGTGGGATCGGCGAGGGCCGAGAACACCCGATCGAGCTGTCCAGCGTGTTCAACCATACGGTTGAATAACCTACGGGACTGCGGCGCCGTTGTCAACCAATTGGTTGAAGAAGCCCTCGAATGGCGAGCCGAAGAATTCACGAAATTCCCTTGATTTGTAGGCCCGAAATCCTTGCAATCGAACACACGTTCGCATACGATGAGGTGATGGGCCTTGAGGCACTCGCAGATGTGATGGAGGACCTCGAGGTGCCGCGGAGTTGCGATGGCCTGCGCCAGTACTTCGCGCTCGGTGAGTCGGCTCGAGGCCAAGCTGGCGCCGGCCATCGACGCGGTGGCCGAGAGCGGCGAGTGGCAGGTCGAGGGCGCGGTCTCGATGGTGGCCTGGCTCCGCGAGCACGGGCGCATGGCCGGGGGCTCGGCCAAGACCTTGACCACCGTTTCGGCCCGGGTAGCCGAGCTACCGGTGACCGCCGCGGCCTGGGAAACAGGTGCGCTGTCGCGGCTCCCAGGTCCGCGCCATCGTGGCCAATGTCTCGCAGCGCCGGGTCGGCCTCTTCGCCTCCCACGAGGAAGAGCTGATCCCCCGCCTGGTGCCCCTCAGCGTGGCCGACACCGCCTCGACGATGAACGACTGGCGCCTGCGCGCCGATGCCCTCGATGAGGGGCCCGGCGAACGCGAGACCTCCCGCGAGCTGTCGTTCTCCCGCACCTTTGGTGGCCGGCGCGAGCTGCGGGGCTCCTATGACGATGCCCCGGGCCAGGTCATCGACGCCGCCCTGGCGCTTGCCAGCACCACCGACGCAGAGACCGAGACCCGCACGGCCAAGGAGCGCCGGGCCGACGCGCTCATCGATATCTGCCAGTACTTCTTGGACAACCAGCGCACCAAGCGCGGTGGCCGCCACCGCCCGCACCTGAACCTGGTGGCCAATGTCGAAGACCTCGAGCCGGCCTGCCCGGTCGCTTCATCGACGGCTCCCCCGCGCCGGCCGCGGTCATCGAGTCGATCCTCTGTGACTGCAACCTGCATCGGGTACTGAAGTCCGGTCGCTCGGCCATCCTCGACTACGGCCGCTCGGTGCGCACCGCGCCACCTGATCTGTTCAACGCCATTGCCCTGCGCGACGGCCACTGCCGCGAACCGGGCTGTGACCGGCCGCCGAGTTGGTGCGATGCCCATCACGTCGATGTGTGGGACGAAGGCGGCGTCACCAGCCTTGAGAACAGCGTCCTGCGCTGTGTCCGCCACCACCATCTGTGGCATAAACGCCGCAAGCTCGGGTGGACCGAGCGCCTGGAGCCCGACGGCACGCTCCACATCACCGACCCCGGTCACCGGGTCTATTCGAGCTACCCCGCGGGACCCATGGCGCAGCGACAACTGCTGGTGTCCTGAGGATTCAGCGCGCCCGGTAACGTCCTCGTGTGAGCAGCCCGCGAGTTCCGGGTGGCGTCGTGCACAAGCTCCCGGGCGACCTGCGCAAGGCGCTGAGCGCCAACGCCACGGCACTCGATGCGTGGAAGGACATCACGCCGCTGGCCCGCAACGAGTTCATCTGCTGGGTCGAGGATGCCAAACAGGCGACGACGCGAGAACGTCGCATTCGCCGGACCGAGGAAGAGCTGGAGGAAGGTCAGCGTCGGCCCTGCTGCTGGCCCGGCTGCGCACATCGCGAGCGCACCGGCAGCTAACTGTCGGCGCTGGAAGTACCGATACTCGGAGTGTGGATGATGGCGACGCGGACCTAGGGGGCGGAGTCCTGCCTGCGTGGGCGTTTCGCGTGATCTGGATAGTGGGCGCGGTGGTGTTGGTCGGCATTGGCCTCGTTGCGTTGACCGACAGCGTGAACGGACCACCAGCACGGGTTGTCGCCACGATGAAAGCGCGGGCGATCGCCGAGCTACGCCGCGAACTCCAGGCCGTGCCGCTTCCCGCGGGCTTCGTGTTTGCCAGCGAGAAGGAATCGGGATGGCAGAGCGGCGCGTGGGGAGCCGGAGCCTCCGACGAGTGGGTGCAACTCTCGCGGGAGTACACCACCGGGCTTCCACGAGCCGAGGCGTCAGCCCTCCTTCAGAAACAACTTCGCGATCACGACCTGAAGATCACCGTCACCACCAACTGGAATCGAGATGGCGACGATCGGATTCGCGTCGGTTCCGATCATGGGCTCCACATCCGCGTTGGTGAAGGATCAATCACCCTCTCGGCATACATGCAGGCCTAGCGAGCCGCTCGTCCACGCCCTCACCTTGCCACTGACGCCTAGGGTCGGCGCATGATCGAGGGGCAGGTCGCCGCCGGGTTCGAAGCTGTCCGCGATGCGTTCGCGGCCAACTTCAAAGAGCGGGCCGAAGTCGGCGCTGCGGTGTGCGCGTACGTCGACGGCCGGGTTGTCGTCGACCTCTGGGGCGGCGTTGCCGATCGCGAGACCGGCCGCGGCTGGACCGAGGACACGATCGTCCCGGTCTTCTCCTCGACCAAGGGCGTGACGGCGGTCTGCGCCAACCTCGTGATCGAGCGCGGGCTGCTCGACCCCGACGCGACGGTCGCCACCTATTGGCCCGAGTTCGCCAACAACGGCAAGGAAGAGATCACCGTCCGCCAAGCGCTCAGCCACCAGGCCGGCCTGCCGCTGGTGGAGGGCGAGTTCACCCTCGACGAGGCGCTCTCATGGGAGCCGATCGTCGAACAGCTGGCCCGGCAAGCGCCGCTCTGGCCACCCGGGTCCCAACACGGGTACCACATGCGCACCTACGGCTGGCTGGTCGGCGAACTCATCCGGCGAGTGACCGGGCGCACGATGGGTCGGTTCCTGCGCGACGAGATCGCCGATCCGCTCGGATTGGATTTCTGGGTCGGCCTTCCCGAGGAACTCGAACCGCGGGTGGCCCGCCTCGTCCCACCGGCCAACGACCTGCGCGCCGCGCTGGCACAGTTCGGCGACTCGATGCTCCTGGCCCGCGTGTTCTCAAATCCCGGCGGCCATTTCAACTACGACGACATGTGGAACACCAGGGCGCTGCACGCGTGCGAGTTGCCGTCGACCAACGGGATCGGCGATGCCCGGGCGCTGGCCCGCATGTACGCGTCGCTGGTGGGCGACGGCGTCGATGGACGGCGGGTATTGCAGCCGGAGACGATCGCCACCGCCACCGTCGAGCAGGTGCGGGGCACCGACGCGGTGATCATGGCGGAGAGCGCGTTTGGCCTCGGCTTCATGCTGGGCCGGAGCTTCGGTCCGGCCAATCCGGTCGGGTGCTTCGGTCACGCCGGCGCCGGCGGCTCGCTCTCCTTTGCTGACCCCGACCAACGCGTTGGCTTCGGCTATGTCATGAACGACCTGCGTTTCGAAGCGACGGGCGACCCGCGCAGCGAGTCACTCGTGCGCGCGCTGTACACCGCACTGCAGAACTGAAGGAGGCCCGTTGTCCGACATCTTGAACCCCGCCGTCGTGGACGCGTCGCTCGACTGCCGCGCCGCGACGTTCGAAAACCCCACCGGTGCGCGCGGCGCCGGCGGTACGGCGTTCGGCGGCCGCAAGGGCGCGCCCAACCGAACGCTGGACCGCGGCGAGACGGTGGTGCTGGCCGACATCGACGGGCCGGGGACGCTGCGCCACGTCTGGATGACGTTCATGCCCGCACCACCCGAGGCCATGCGGTCGCTATGGATCGAGGTGTTCTACGACGGCGCGTCCGAGCCGAGCGTGTCGGTGCCCTGCCTCGACTTCTTCGGCCTACCAATGGGCCGACCCGTCGCCTACCACTCGGCACTGGCGTCGGCCCAGGAGGGCCGCGGGTTCAACGCGTACTTCCCGATGCCGTTCGCCGAACACGTCCGCGTCGAACTGACCAATGCCGGCCCGCGACGGGTGATCCTCTACTACCAGATCGACTACACGCTGCACCCCAAGCCGACCGACGAGGGCTACCTCCATGTCGCATTCCGCCGCGAGAACCCCACCGTGCTCAAGCGCGACTTCGTGATCGTCGAGGGCCTCGAAGGCCCGGGCCGCTTCCTGGGCTGCAATGTCGGGATTCGGGTCATCGACCCGGCCAACTGGTACGGCGAAGGCGAGCTGAAGATCTATCGCGACGGTGACGACGAGCTGCCGACCATCTGTGGGACCGGTCTCGAGGACTACATCGGCAGCGCCTGGGGCCTCGGGCCGCACTTCGGTCACTACGCGGGGGCGCCGCTCATCGTCGGCCCGAACGCGGCGACAGCACCGCCCAACGCGTCGGTCGACAACGTCGACTTCGTCGGCTTCTACCGCTGGCACGTACCCGACCCCGTGATGTTCTCATCAGACCTCAAGGTGGCGATCCAGCAGATCGGCGCGCAGTTCTTCTTCGAGGGCCAAGAGGCCGAGTTGGAGGCCTACCAGCAGACCAACCCGGTCGCCGGCGCGGGATGGGTGCGTGGGCTGCGGTCTCCGTTGATGGCGTGGGGCATCTGCGAACGGGTCGACGACTTCTGCGCCACCGCGTACGTCTACTGCACCCGACCGCAGGCGGTGCCCCGGCTCGACGTGGCCGCGGCCACCGCCGACATCGGCCGGAAACCGTACGAGTCGCCCCTCCCTGGTGAGCAGCTCTCTGCCGCGGTGGGCCCCTCGACCTAACGATTCCCGCAGTTTTTGAATACCATCGGTACATGCCCTATCCCGAAGCGACCCAGGACGACATCGGCTTCTTCGCTGAGCACGGCTGGATCGTCGTTCACGACGCCATCGATCCGGCCGACATCGAGGGTCTGACGGCGCGCTGCGAGGAGATCATCGAGCGCCGCGACAAGATGGCCTTCGACTGGGCATGGGAGAAGGGTGAGGAGAAGGCCGATCGACCGTTCCGGATCCTCCAGTCGAGTCCGACGATGATCTGGCCCGAGTTCAACGACGCGATCTTCCGCAAATGGGCGGTGCAGTTCGCCTCGTCGTTGATGGAGCGCGATGTCGAGTTCTGGTACGACCAGTTCCTCGGCAAGCCGCCGGCCATCAGCGTTCCGACGTACTGGCACCAGGACGAGGGCTACTGGGGCCGCAACCTCGACGACAAAGGCATCACGTGCTGGATGCCACTGCACGACGTCGACGCGCGTAACGGCTGCATGCACTTCGTCGACGGCGGCCACAAGGACGGTGTGCTCGAACATCGCCAGCCCGAGAACGTCCAGAGCGATCTCCTCTTCTGCGAGCCCGACGAGAGCCGGGCCGTGGTCTGCCCGATCTCACTCGGCGCGGTGACCTTCCACCACAGCAAGACGCCACACATGACCACGGCGAACACCAGCGACAACTGGCGGCTCGCCGTCACCCAGCACATGCAGGCGCCAGGCAGCGGCGGCGAGGGCGACCACTACCCGTGGAAGGTCTACGTCAACCAGATCACCGGCGAACGCAGCAAACCACCCAGCCGTTAGTCGGCCTGAGTTCCCGCTCTCGGCCGCTAGGCCTGGGCGTCGGTCCAGACCTTGCCGCCATCGAGCCACGGCTTCTCGAGCGGCACGTCGCGCGGTGTGCCGGGACCATGGAAGATCGTGGTCATCGCCCGGCGCGGAACCGCGCTCACGTTGGTCCCGCCGAAGTGGACCGTGCGGCAGTAATGAACGGTGGCGCCACCCGCCGGGATCTCGCACGGCACCGCGGCGGTGATGTCGACGGGGTCCTTGAGGTGGAGCGGCTCAGGGCCGGGCGGCTTGACGTGCTCGAGGACATCGCCGGCGTTGGTCCCTGGCATGTAGTGCATGCAGCCGCTCTCGATCGTGACGTCGTCGAGGGGCATCCACACCGAGAGGCTGTGGCAGCGGAGCGTGTTGCGGTCGGCCCAGTACGCCTCGTCCTGGTGCCAGGGGGTGTCGCGGCCCTCGCCGGCCGGCTTGTAGATGAACATCAGCCCGCCGTAGGTGATCGCGTCGTCGTCGACCTCGAGCAGACCGGCGGCCAGGCGGCGGGCGTTGGTCATGTACTCGGTCTCCAGCAGTTCCGGGTGCTTGAACTCGGGTGAGAACACCTGGTTGATCACGCCTTCGGTGCCGTCCTCGCGGAGCCCGTGGTAGATCAGCCGAAGACCGGCAGGGTCGGCGACGACGTCGTCGTACAGCGCACGGAGCCGAGCTACTTCATCGGGCGAGCTGACCTGGTCGAGCGCGAGAAACCCGTTGGCCTTGAACGCGGTGATTTGGTCGTCGGAGAGCATTCCGGCGGTAGTGTAATACTGCCGGTATGCGAATGACCGACGAGGAGTGGGAGTCCTATCGCCGGGACGGCTACGTGGTCCGGCGGGGTGGGTTCGGCCCCGATGACCTGGACGCGCTCCGGACCGCGGCCGAAGAAGTCATCGCGCAAGTGGTCGCCCATCAGCAGGGGCGGCGCATGCCGGCCGGCAGCTACACCTTCGAGCTGGCCAAGCTCAGCAACACGATCATCAAGTGGGAGGGCGACAGCGACGTCGTCCACGGCATCGAGCCGTTCGTGCACCTGCACCCCACATTCCAGAAGTACGCCGACGATCCGCGCTTCGTCGAGATCAGCCGCGACCTCGTCGGCCACGAGGACATCGGGCTGTTCACCGAGAAGCTCAACTACAAGCGGGCGCGGGCCGGCGGCCCTGTCGCGTTGCACCAGGACCATCCGTACTGGACCGACAGCGTCGACGACCTCGAGCACATCGTCACGATCATGCTGCTGCTCGACGACTCGGACGAGAGCAACGGCTGTCTGGAGGTCGTGCCCGGCAGCCACCTCGGTGGGGTTCACCCCGGCAAGGAGGTCGATGGGTTCGGCTCTTTCGAGATCGACGACACCAAGTTCGACCTGAGCCGGCTGCGGCCGTGCCCGCTGGCCGCGGGCGATTTCGTGGCCTTCGGCCCGGACCTCATCCACCGTTCGCAACCGAACCGCAGCGAGGGCGACCGGCGAGCGTTCTTGTACACATATCAGCCGGCCGGCCTACGCACGCAGCTCGACAACCTGCGCCAGCTCACCGGGGGCAAGTGACGCCCCTACGCTGGGTCCATGCCCGCGCGTAAGCCTCGCCTCACGCGCGAGGAGAGCAAGGCACGCACACGGGCCGAGCTTTTGCGCGCCGCGCGCCGGCTGTTCGTGCGCAACGGCTTCGCGGCGACGTCGCTGGGCGACATCGCCGAGGAGGCTGCACTTACCAAGGGCGCGGTGTACTCCAACTTCGAGAGCAAGGAAGACCTGTTCCTCGCGCTGCTCCAGGAGCC
Source organism: uncultured Actinomycetes bacterium (assembly GCA_963742585.1). GTDB lineage: Bacteria > Actinomycetota > Acidimicrobiia > Acidimicrobiales > JACDEA01 > JACDEA01. Next base: position 250,774 of record CAVUMI010000005.1, on the reverse strand, counting down.
GAGCGGACCCGGCGACTGGGCGCACCAGGAAGAGTTGCACCCGTCGGACCTCTCCGCCGCCACCGGCGACGACGCAGCCGAGCGCGCCGCCAACTGGGGCCGGGCGGTGGCGGCACTCCAGCCCAACCGCCGGAACCTTGCGCTGTTCCTAGAGATGAACGCCGTCGCGCTCCGGAGCGACCGCACGCGGGCCTGGGTGAGCGCGCACAACACCGAGTTCTTCCGCCAGCTCGGTACCGAGTTGCGCACCGTGCTCGACGCGCCCGACCTCGACCCTGAAGTGCTCGGGCGCATCGCGCAGTCGCTCTACGTCGGCCTCACCATGCACGAGGCCTTCGACGGCACGCGGTCCGATCCCGAGGTCTACGCCGCCGCGTACCGGCTGCTGGCGCAACTGGTCTCGCAACGCGCCTAGAACAACCGGCGTGGATTACGAGCAGATTCTCTACGAGGTGAGCGACGGCGTCGCCACCATCACGATGCACAGGCCCGAGCAGCTCAACGCGTTCACGGTCCGGATGATGGTCGAAATGATCGATGCGTTCGATCACACCGACGCTGACGACGACGTGCGCGCGGTGATCGTCACCGGTTCCGGGCGTGGGTTCTGCGCCGGCGCCGACCTGTCCGGCGGCGGCGAGACCTTCGACACCGACGCGCAGGGCGGGCGCCGCGAGAAGACGGGCGTGCCGCGCGACGGCGGCGGGCTGCTCACGCTGCGGATCTTCGAGTCGCTCAAGCCGGTCATCGCCGCCATCAACGGACCCGCGGTGGGCGTCGGCGTGACCATGACGTTGCCGATGGACATCCGGCTCGCCGCCAACGACGCCAAGATCGGTTTTGTCTTCGCCCGGCGCGGTCTCGTCCCGGAGGCGGCGTCCTCGTGGTTCCTCACCCGCGCCGTCGGCATCAGCCGGGCCATGGAGTGGGTGGCGACCGGGCGGGTGTTCCCCGCCACCGAGGCGCTCGAGGCCGGGCTGGTCCGCAGCCTCCATCCCAAGGCCGAGCTGCTGGGTGTGGCCAACGCGCTGGCGAAGGAGATCGCCGAGAACACGGCGCCGGTTTCCGTGGCGCTCTCACGCCAGATGCTGTGGCGCATGCTGGGAGCCGACCACCCGATGGAGGCGCACAAGATCGACTCGCGCGCGATCGACACGCGCGGCGCCAGCGTCGACGTCCGCGAAGGCGTGATGTCGTTCCTCGAGAAGCGCCCACCGCAGTTCGCCATGAACATCAGCGACGGCATGCCCGACTGGTATCCCTGGTGGGAGTCGCGCGAGTTCGAGTGACTGACCTGTTCACCGGGCGATTCTCCGCGTATAGAGCGTGAGAATCGCCCGGTGAACAGCAAGGACTAGCGGTAGGCGCGGGCTTGGAAGCCGTAGAGCTCGGCGTACTGGCCCTTGCGGGCGAGAAGGTCTTCGTGGGTGCCAATCTCGACGACGCGGGCGCCGTCGAGCACGACGATGAGATCGGCCATGCGCACCGTGGAGAACCGGTGTGAGACGAGAACGGTGATGCGACCGTCGTCGACTCGGGCCGCCGACGCGTAGCGCTCGAACAGCGCGTGCTCGGTCTCGGCGTCGAGGGCCGCGGTCGGCTCATCGAGCACGAGCAACAGCGGCTCGTCGCGCATGAAACCGCGCGCCAGCGCCAGCTTCTGCCACTGCCCGAAGCTCACCTCGACGCCCTCGGGCCACGTTGGCCCGAGTTGGGTGTCAAGCCCGGCCTGGAGGCGGGTGACCACGTCATCGGCGCCGGCCCGGCCGACCGCGGTCATGACCGCGCCGTCGTCGTCGAGGCGGGGCACGTCGCCGAGTCCCACGCCGTGACCGGCCCGGAACTCGAACCGGAAGAAGTCCTGGAAGGCCCCGGCCAGGCGAGCGCGCCAGTCCTCTGATCGGATGCGGGCCAACGGCTCCCCGTCGATGAGGATGCGCCCCGCGTCGGGTTCGTACAGCTTGCAAAGGAGCTTGACCAGCGTGGTCTTGCCCGCGCCGTTCTCGCCGACGATGGCGACGACCGCCCCGGCGGGAAGATGCAGGTTGACGTCGTCGAGCACCACCCGATCGGTGCCCGGGTAGGCGAACGAGAGATGCTCGACCCGGATTCCGTCGGTCAATCGCTCGGGTGCCGGCATGTCCTCGTTGGCCACGATCGACGCCGCGTACTGCTCGAGCCAGACGAGGCGCTTCGAGCCGTCCAACCAGATACCGCGCAGGAAACCGATCTCGCCGACCGTGGCCCCGATGTACGACGACAGCCGCGCGCCGGCCGCCAGCACGAGCAACGTCGCACCAACGGACGCGTCGATGCCCGCGGCGACGAACACGATGGCGCCCACGTAGGCCGCGCCGAACACCGCCCAGGCCAGCGTGTGCCACAGCGCGCTCCCCCATCGCGACTTGGAGACCGGCGCGTAGTACTGCTCCCACGCCTCCCGGCGCTGGGTAACAAGGCGTTCGCCGATGCCGGTAACCCGCACCTCTTTGCCGGGCGGCGCGGTGGTGGCGGTCAGGAACAGATGCTTGGCCAGTCGGTTGTGCGACGCGCCCGCTTCCTCGGCGGCCCGCTCCACACCCGGCCGCCATGTCGAGGTGATGACAGTGGGCACCGCGAACAGCCCAAGCAGCACGAGCGCGGGATGGATGGAGACGAGCAAGGCGATCGTGACGCCCAGCCGCAGGATCCAACCCGCCGTCGAGAACAACGACATGTACATGTGGTCGAGTACGAAGATCTGGTCGCGCAGCACCGCCAAGCGGTCGAGGTACTCGGGCCGCTCCTGGTGGGCGATGGTCGACACCGACGCCTGGAGTTGGGCGACGTGCGACTCGAGCGCGATCGTGACCTTGTCGCGGAAGCGACGTTGGATGCGGGTGCTGATCGTGCGGAGGAACCACGTCGCCGCGGTCGACACCGCCAGCCCGACCGCGGCGACTCTCACCCGCCCGGGCTGGTCGTTGAGGATTCCTTCCCCCAGCAACTTGAGCCACAACGCCAGCAACGCGTCGGGCAGCGCGGCCAGCAGCGACAGCAGGAACGCCGAGGCCAGCAGCATCGGCTCGTGGCTGTAGCCGAGCCGGACGAGGCGCCACATCGACTTCAACCCGGGCGGCATCTCGTCGGCGTCAGAGGGAGGCGGAGGCGAAGACGGAGCCGATCCGGGGGACTCAGAGGACATCGAGGGTCACCCCTTCGTCTTCCTCGGCCTCGCCGAACCGGCTCGCCTGCAGCTCGAACATCGTGCGGTAGCGACCGTTGAGGGCAATCAGCTCGTCGTGGGTGCCGAGCTCGATCACCCGGCCTTGCTCAAGGACGCAGATGCGATCGGCATGACGCACGGTGGAGAAGCGGTGCGACACGAGGATCGTCGTCGCATGCCTGGTGGCGGAAAGGATGCGTTCGAAGATCTCGGCCTCGCCGCGGACGTCGAGCTGCGCAGTCGGTTCGTCCAGTAGTACCAGCCCGGCGCCTTGGCGCACCGCGCACAGCGCGCGGGCAAGGGCAACGCGCTGCCACTGACCTCCGGACAGATCGGTGCCGCCCTCGTAGCCGCGGGCGAGCGGCGTATCGAGGTCGGCCAGATCCCCAGCACCGGCATCAGCCAGCGCGGCGAGGATCACGTCATCCGGAGCGCCCGCCGGCGCCACGTTGTCGCGCAATGACAGCTCGAAGCGTATGAAGTCCTGAAACACCGCGGTGACGCGCTCACGCCACGCGTCGACGTCGATGTCGCGCAGGTCAACGCCATCGACTTCGATCGCGCCACCCTGCGGGTCGTAGAGCCGGCACAGCAACTTCGCCAACGTGGTCTTGCCCGCGCCGTTCTGGCCGACGATGGCCAGCGACGACCCAGCCGGGATCGTCAAGTCGAAACCCTCAAGAACCGGGATGCCGGCCTGCGGGTAGCTGAAGTCGACGTCGCGGAAGCGGATCCCGCTGGCCGGTAGGCCGTCCGCCGGCCGCGTCCCCCGCGTGAGATCACCGGCCGGCGCCATCGCCGGCTCGAGCCGGAGGACGGCGGCGACCGGCGCGGCGGCGCCGTCCATCGCCCAGTTGAGGCCGCCGAACGCGATGGCACTCGCGCCGATCGCCACCTGCGCGAACACGATGAGCGAGCTGAGCGCGAGCCGTCCGTTGGTCGCGTCGTTGGCCAACGACCAGAACACAATGAGGTTGGCGCCGGTGACGAAGAGCACGCTCCAGATGACCGGCTTCTCGCGGAGCCGCGTCGCCCGGTACTGAAGATCAAACAGCAACTTCCGCCGGCTGATGAAACGCTCGATCGTCCACCCAACGAGGCCGAACATGCGTAGTTCCTTGGCGGCAGGCGGATCGACAGCCAACCGGTAGGCGTAGTCGGCGTGGCGCTGCGCGTTGCGGACCTCGTCGGTGTTCCGGTCCTTCCACACGCCGCTCTCGCGCAGGAGCCAGTGCGTCGAGATCCACGCCCCGCCCAAGATGATCGGCGCCCACCACGCGTATGCGAACAGCACGAGCGCCGACGTCAAGCCGGCAACCAGCTCGACCATGCTGCCGGCGATGAAGTCCATGTTCATGTGCATGGGTGGTCCGGTCATGCCGAAGTCGAACTCACGCGCGACGGTGAGGTCGTTGGTGAGCTTTGGATCCTCCAGATGGCCCATGCCCGGCGGCCGGATGCACGCCTCGGTGAGCCGGTCGTAGAGCCACGCCGCGACCCGGCTGCCGAGGTTGTAGCTGATCGCCGAGTGGATCGGCGTGAGGACCTGCAGGACGACGAACGTGATCCCGACCATCGCCAGCGGCCCGGCGAGGGGGTCATCGCCCTGCACCGCACGCACGAGTAGGCCCATCGAGACTGCGAAGAGCGCGGGCAACACACCCCGGAGCAGCAACATGGCCCACCACACGATCGCCAGCGGGCGGTCGGCCTTGGGCAGGACGCCGAAAAACTTCCACTCCTGCCGCTCGCGAAGCCGTCCCAGCACAGCGATTGATTAACGCAAACGTGAACTATCTGTCAAGCGACTCGCGTGACATCGGTCACGTGTGCAGGGCTACCCTGCAAATCGTGACTCGCCGGCTGGTGACCGCGGTCGTGGTGACGGGGCTCATCGCCGCCTTTGTCGCGGTGGCGTCGCCATTGCGCGCCGCGGACTTCAGCAACGGCAACTCGTTCGCCAGCGCAGTCGTCGCCAAAGTCACACCCGGCGTCGGATCGCTGGGCCTCAGCAGCACGGCGGGCGTCGCCGTCGCTGAGGTCAAGGACCGACTGGCCCAGTCGCAGGGCCAGACCGCTCGACCTCGGACTCGTCGGCACCACCCTCACCGCCGAAGGCTGCACCGGCACCCCCGGCGCACTCACGCCCGAGCAACTGCCGAAGCCGACACGCGTCGACAACCGCAAGGGGAACGCCGAGGCGTCGAGCGACGAAGTCCCGCTAGCCGGATCCCAACTGGGCGGCGGCCGGGAACACGGCGCGGGCCTCGACGCAGCCGCTCTCCGAGGCCACGGCAACCGCCGCCGCGCTCGGCCTCGACCCGGCGGTCCGACTCGAACGGTGCGCAAGCCACCGCGGCGACCAGGATCGTCGACGGCAAGGCGCGCGAGGCGGTCGGTCACCGTCGACGCCAACCTCGACCTGGCCGGCGTCGTCCAGCTTCGCGGCCTGCGCTGGGAGGCCTTCCACCGCACGGGCGACAAGCCTGACGCCCACGGCGCGTTCACGCATCGACGGCGCCAGCGTGGCCGGCGTCGCCCTGCCGATCTCGATGGACACGTTGGCGCCCGTCCAGGCGGCGATCAACACCGCGCTGGCCACCACCGGCCTACGGGTCGAGTTGCCGGTCGTCACCCACGATCAAGAAGCCGGCCGACCTCGTCCGCGTCTCGCCGCTGCGAATCATCATCCAGGACTCGCCGCTCGGCGCCACGCTGTTCCGGCCCGGTCTCGACCTCACCCGGACACAGAAGGAGCAGCTGTTCACCGAGATCGGTTCGTCGCTACTGCCAGCTCGCCGGCGCCCTGCTCGTCGCCGACATTTCGCTGTCGGTACTGGCCGGCGCCGGCTTCCTGGCCGATTGACATCGGCGGCGTCGAGGCGACCACCGCCGAGATCATCTACGAGAACCCGTTCGGCATCGACGCTCCGCTGCCGGATCTGTCGCTTCCTGGCATGCCAGCGATACTCGCCGGACGATCCTGACCGTTGCCGGCCGAGACCGGATCATCGGCCATCGGGACTGGCCCGCGCCGGCCGTCGGCCGCCGGGCCGGTCGAGCGGGTGTGCGAGACCGTGCACCCGTTCAAGTGGCCGTCCTGCTCGCAGGGCGCGGCATTGCCGCTCGGCCTGCTCGGCGTCATCGCTCACTGCCGGCGGTGGCCGTCCTCGACTGGCGTCACCAGCGCCGGCAAGCTGGCGCATGACCAGCTGAAGCGACGCCCGGCACGCGCGCCGGGCCCGCGGGCCCCGCCGGCCTGCTGCGGTCATATGGCCCGCTCGCCGTCGCCGCCGCTCGCGTTCATCGTCATGGCGGCGACGGTCGAGCCTCTGTCCGCGCGTACAGCGCACTGTGCCGCCGCGCCGACCGCCGAGGAGCTGGCCGAACGTCGACCCCGGCGTCGTCCAAGCCGCCGGTAGCCGGGCGGCGACCGCGGTCGGCCAACCGGGCGCGGCCGCGCGGGGTCGCCGGCCCGATCGGGCATCCGGCCGCGAGGCACCGCGCCGCCCGGTGCGGCGCCGTGCACCGATCGCGCCCGGCAGGTGTCCGGCGACCCGTACTCGCCGCCCTGCTACGCGTTCACCGGCAACAACGGCGGCGCCACCAGCCGCGGCGTCACCCCCACACGACATCGTCATCACCGTCCGCCAGCTGGAAGGCCCGTCGGCGGCCGAGATCTTCGCCGACATCTCCGGGCGAGAGCGTCGACAACTCCGAGGAGAACTACAAGGACACGCTCGCCGCCCTCGTCGACTACTTCAACAAGCGCTTCCAGTTCTACGGGCGCAAGATCCGCATCGAGTTCTTCAACGGCGAGGGCAACGGCGCGTCGGAGCTGCTCGGTGGCGGTCGGGAGAAGGCGCTGGCCGATGCGGTCACGGGCGTCCAAGCGAGAAGAACGCCTTCGCCGACCTCACCGGGCTCACGATCCCGTACGCCGACGCGCTGGCCCGCAACGAGCGTCGTCAACATCGGCGCGCCGTACCCGTCGCGCAAGTGGTTCGTCGAGCACCGGCCCTACGCGTGGAGCTTGTTCCCCGACGGCACCAACGTGGTCGAGGCCCACTCGTCGTGGATCACCTCGCGGCTCGTCGGCCGGCCGGTGCGAGTACTCCGGGCCCGGCTTTCATGGGCAAGCCGCGGAAGTACGCGGTGGTCGCGCCGGAGAACGCCGAATACCAGGAGTCGGTGAACGCCTACATCAACGCGGTCGCCGGCGCCGGCTTCAACATCGCCCTGAACATGAAGTACAAGCTCGACCTCAGCTCGATGCCGAACCAGGCGTCGAACATCATCGCCCAGCTGAAGGACGCCGGGCATCACCTCGATCCTCTGCGGCTGCGACCCGATCATGCTCGCCATCGGCCTCACGCCCAAGGCCAACGAGCAGGGCTACGAGCCCGAGTGGATCACCGCCGGGCTGGCCTTCGTCGAGCAGGACATCGTCGCCCAGCTCATCGACAAGAACCAGTGGAAGCACTCGTTCGGCATCGCCTACAACGCCGAGTCCGAGCCGATCGGCCGCTCGTTCCCGCACGCCGCGTACAAGACGCAACGGCCCAACGACGAGCCGGCGTTCGGCGTCGAGGAGATCTACTACCAGCTCTACATGCTGGCGATCGGCATCCAGATGGCCGGGCCCAATCTCACGCCCGAGTCCTTCGAGGCCGGCATGTTCGCCTACCCCGGCGGGTCGGGCCCGCGCGGCGGCTGGGGCTTCGGGCCGGGCGACTACACGCCGATGGACGACTTCCGCGAGATCTGGTGGGACACCAACCGCATCTCGCCGCAGAACAACAAACCCGGCGCCTGGGTGCAGTTGAACAACGGCGCCCGCTACCGGAAGGGCACGGTGCCGAAGGCCCGGCGCCCTTCTTCAAGGCCGGATGAGCACGGTGGACGAGACGGCCGACCACGTCGATCGCGTTCCTCCGCGAGGAGGCCGACCAACCCGCACCTCTTGCGCGGGTACGGGCCGCTCGCCGTCGGCATCGTGCTCGCTCCTGCTGATGACGCTGCTGGCGCCAACGGTGGCGCGCGAGGAGCGCGTGGTGCGACCGCGTGACGAAGTGACGACGACAACGATCACGATCGCCGAGCGACGCCCCGTGAGGTCCTGGGCCGAGGACCGGCGCGTGCAAGCTCGTCGCCGCCGCCGTCGTCTGCTACTCGATCCTCTACTGGGTCCCCTACTCGCCGTTCCCCGAGGTCATGCCGTGGGGCGTGATCGTGCAGGGGATCATCTTCGGCACCAGCAACGCGTTGCTGGCGATGGGCCTGATCCTGATCTACCGGACCACGCGCATCGTGAACTTCGCCTACGGCGCGATGGGCGCCATGCCCGGCGCCCTGACCATCGGGCTGTTCGTCGCCAAGGGCTGGAACTACTGGCTGGCCATCGCCGTCGGGCTCATCGTCGGCACCGCTCTCCGGCGCGCTGCTCGACATCCTGATCATCCGGCGCTTCGCCCGGTCGTCGCGGCTCGTGCTCACCGTCGCGAGCATCGGCATCGCCCAGGTGCTGGCCGCCATCGCGCTCGATCATCACCATCCAGCTGGGCGCCGACGCGCTCCTCGGCAACATCAACACGCCGATCGACGCCAGCTTCTTCGTGCGGCCCTACCCGGTTCGGGGTGACCACATCCTGATGCTGGCAGTCACGCCGATCGTGCTCGCCGGCCTCGGCATGGTTCCTGCTGCGCACCGACGCCGGCGTCGCGGTGCGGGCCGCGGCCGAGAACCAGGACCGGGCCCTCCTGCTCGCGGTTCCGGTGCGACGGCTGCAGACGATCGTGTGGGCGGTGGCCGGGGGTCTGGCCACGCTCACGTTCATCACCAAGGCGCCGTTCGGCGGCGTCGTCGCCCGAAGGCCTGGTCGGCGCTGGCGACGCTGCTCCCCGGCCTGGCGGTGGCGGTGGTCGCTCGCTTCAAGTCGCTCCCGGCCGCGCTCGTCGCCGGCATCGGGCTCGGCATCGCGGAATGGACGATCCGCTGGAACGTGCACGCCGAGTCGATCTTCGACGTGACCTTCCTCATCGTCATCCTCGGCGCGCTGCTGTTGCGCCGCGAGAAGTTGAGCCGCGCCGAGACCGGCGAGAGCTCGTGGGACAGCGCCGGTGTGCTCAAGCCGATCCCGGCCGAGCTGCGGCACCTGCCCGAAGTGCGTCGACCGATCTGGTTGGCCGGCGCACTACTCACCGCCGGCGTGCTGTTCGTCGCGCTGAACGCGTCGCCCAGCACCGTGGTGCTCATGAGCTTCGCGGTTGTGTGGGGCATGGTCGCCATCTCGCTGGTCGTGCTCACGGGATGGGGCGGCAACATCAGCCTCGGCCAGTTCGGCATCGTGGGCATCGGCGCCATGGCGGCGGGCAACTTGATGATGCGTTGGAACGTCGACTTCTTCATCGCCGCTGCCGTTCGCCATCGTGGTCGGCGCGCTGGTCGCCGCGCTCATCGGCGTGCCCGCGTTGCGGATCCCCGGGCTGTATCTGGCCGTCACCACGCTGGCGTTCGCGGTCGCGTTCGACTCGTACTTCCTCAACCCGGTGAACTTCTCGAGCTTCGTGCCTGACCCGATCATTCGGCCGGTGCTGTGGAAACGGTTCGACATGAACAGCGAGTGGGTCACGTTCTTCTTCTGCATCGGCGCGCTGCTGATGACGGTGCTGGTGGTGCGCGGTATCCGACGGTCGCGCGCCGGCCGGGTGATGATCGCCACGCGCGACAACGACCGAGCCGCGGATGCGTTCGCCGTACCGACGACGCGCGTCAAGCTGCAGACCTTCATGTTCTCGGGCGCCATCGCCGGTCTGGCCGGCGCGCTCTACGTGCTGGTCCTGTCCGGCTCGGGCCAGGGCACGTTCAAACCGGTGATGTCGCTCGAGGTGTTCTCGTACGCGGTCATCGGCGGCTTGGGCTCGGTGGCCGGCGCGCTCTCCGGCGTCTTCTTCTTCCGCGGCGTCGACTTCATCCTGGCCGAGCAGTTCTCCGGTGAGGTCGCCGCCATTCTGCGCCTCAGCCTCAGCGGCACCGGCCTGCTGCTCGTCCTTTACTTCCTGCCCGGCGGCCTGTGGCAGCTCGTCCAACGAGGGCGTGATCGCTACCTGCGATGGATCGCCGACCGGCGCGGCCTGCTGGTACCGAGCCTCGTCGCCGACCGACGTGAGGACGACGATGAGGACCATCCCGAGGACGAGACCAGCGTGATCGCTGGAGCACTGAGCGACTCATGACCGACCGCGCCGGCACCCTTCATCCCCCGGGCGACTCCGGCTCCGCCTCCCCCTTCCTTTCGGTCGAGGGGTTGGACGCGTCCTACGGGCCGGTGCAGGTGCTGTTCGGCCTCGACCTCGACATCAACGAGGGCGAGATCGTCGCCCTGCTCGGTACCAACGGCGCGGGCAAGTCCACCCTGTTCAAGTGCATCACCGGCCTGCTACCGGTGCAGAAGGGTCGCGGTCACCTTCGCTGGCGACGACATCACCGGCCAGCCCACCAACGTCATCGCCGAGCAAGGCGTGGTGATGATGCCCGGCGGCAAGAGCGTGTTCCCGACGCTCACCGTGAAGGAGAACCTGCGGCTGGCGGCGTGGACCAAGCGCAAGGACGCCGCCGCGGTCGACGAAGCGACGACCCGCGTACTCGAGATGTTCCCGCGACTGGCCGACCGCATCGGCCAGCAGGCCGGGAACCTCTCGGGTGGCGAACAGCAGATGCTGGCGATCAGCCAGGCCCTGATCCCGGACCCCAAGCTGCTGCTGATCGACGAGCTCTCGCTCGGCTTGGCCCCGACGATCGTCGGTCAGCTGGTCGACGTGATCCAACAGATTCACGCCACCGGCCTCACCGTCGTGGTCGTCGAGCAGTCGATCAACGTGGCGCTGCGGTTGGCCGAGCGGGCCGTGTTCATGGAGAAGGGCGAGTTCCGCTTCACCGGCCCGACCCGCGAGCTGCTCGACCGGCCTGACATCCTGCGCTCGGTCTTCATCGCCGGAGCGTCGGCCGGTGCGCCGGGCAACGGGGCGGGTCGAAAGGGCCGAGGTCGCAAGGGCAAGGCCGCCAAAGTGCCGACGCCGCGCAGCGACATCCGGCTGTCGCCGCCGCCGGACTCCCCTGTCGTCCTCGAGTGCTTCGACGTGACCAAGCGGTTCGGCGGCGTGACCGCGGTCGCCGGTGTCGACCTCGAATTGAAGCAGGGGCAGATCCTCGGACTGATCGGGCAGAACGGCGCGGGCAAGACAACGCTGTTCGACTGCGTCTCGGGATTCCTGCCGGTCGACGGCGGCCGCATCTTCTTCAAGGGCGACGACATCACCGACCTGCCGGCCCACCAACGGGCCAACCGCGGGTTGGGCCGCTCGTTCCAGGAGGCGCGGCTGTTTCCGTCATTGACCACGGCCGAGACGCTGTCGATCGCTCGCGAGCGCCATCTTCTGGCACGCAACATGCTTGGCGCCGCGTTTGCCCAGCCGGCGTCGCGGGATTCCGAGGCCGACGTGGTCGAGAAGGTGGAGTTCCTCGTGGCGCTGATGGGGCTGGGCGCCTTCCACGAGAAGCTCACCGGCGAGCTGTCCACCGGCACCCGCCGCATCGTCGAGCTGGCTTGTCTGCTGGCGTCGGACCCCGACGTCATCGTGCTCGACGAGCCGAGCGGCGGCGTAGCCCAGCGCGAGTCCGAGGCGCTCGGGCCGCTGCTGCGGCGGGTCCAGGCCTTCACCGGCACGTCGATCCTGGTGATCGAGCACGACATGCCGCTGCTGGCCGGCATCTGCGACGAGATGTACGCGCTCGAACTCGGCGCGGTCATCGCCCGCGGCACCCCCGACGAGGTCCTCAACCACCCCCGGGTGATCGAGTCCTATCTCGGCACCGACACCACCGCCATCCACCGCAGCGGCAAGGCCGTCTAGCTCCCCGACTTCTGGACACTTACCGCCCTCCCAGGGCGGTAAGTGTCCAGAAGTCGGGTCTAGGGTGCGCTCGTGATCGAGTGGCCCGAAGAAATGCTGATGCTGCAGGACGCGGTTCGGAAGTTCGTCGACGCGGAGGTACGGCCGCATGTCGATGAGCTGGAGCACGGCGACCTGCCGCCCTACGACATCCTGCGCAAGCTCTACGCCACGTTCGGTATGGACGCCATGGCCAAGGCCGGCTTTGAGAACCGCATGGCGCAAGAGAGTTCAAACGGAGCCGGAGGCGAAGCCGGAAGGCGACCGAGGGATGAAGGGCGCGGCGAAGACGAGGACCGCGACGATGGCGGCGGCATGGGTGGCGCGATGGCGGGCTTCACGCTGATCCCGATCATCGAGCTGTGCCGGGTGTGTCCGGGGATGGTCACCGCCATGGGCGTGAGCATCGGGCTGGCCGCGGGCACGATCATGAGCAAGGGCACGCTGGCCCAGAAGAAGCGGTGGGTCGGCGAACTGCTCAGCCTCGAGAAGATCGGCGCGTGGGCGATCACCGAGCCCAACTCGGGCTCCGACGCATTCGGCGGGATGCAGGCCACCGCGAGGCGCGACGGCGACGAGTACATCCTCAACGGCAACAAGACCTTCATCACCAACGGTCCCTACGCGGACACGATCGTCTTCTACTGCAAGCTCGACGAGGGCAACCCGCCGCGTGAGCGCAAGATCCTGAGCTTCGTGCTCGACACCGGGATGCCCGGGCTCGAGCAGCCCAAGCCGTTCCGCAAGATGGGTCTCCACTCCTCGCCCACCGGCGAACTGTTCCTTTCCGACGTGCGCGCTGGTCGCGACCGGCTGCTGGGCGAGACCGAGGACGTCGGCGCCGACGGCGGGCGCGATTCGGCGCGCCAGAACTTCGTGACCGAGCGGGCCGGTGTTGCCGCGATGTCACTCGGCGTCATCGACGAATGCCTGAAGTTGTCGATCGAGTACGCCAAGAACCGCACGCTGTGGGACAAGCCCATCGGTGACTTCCAGCTGATCCAGTTGAAGCTGGCCAAGATGGAGGTGGCCCGGCTCAACGTGCAGAACCTGGTGTTCCGTCACATCGAGATGCAGAAGGCGGGGCGCACGCCGACGCTCGCCGAGGCGTCGGCCATGAAGCTGTATTCAGCGCAGGCGGCGACCGAGGTGGCGATGGAAGCCGTGCAGCTCTTCGGCGGCAACGGCTACATGGCCGAGTACCGCGTCGAGCAACTCGCCCGCGACGCCAAGGTATTCCAGATCTACGCCGGCACCGACGAGATCCAGGTCACCCACATCGCCAAAGACCTGCTGTCGCGCTGAGCGCGCTAAGCGAACTGGCCGGCGGCGAGCTTCACACCGCGGCCGACCCACTCCTCGGACTCCATCGACTTGATGGTGTCGGGATCGTCGGTGCCGGTCATGCAGCGGGAACCGTCGGCCAGGTCGACGAGGACGACACCGCGCGGTGCCGCGTCCTTGTGCATCACCGTGTAACCGACAACGGTTCCGTCGCCGCTGGCGTCGGTCACGACGGCACGAGGCTGCTCCTCGGCCGCGACCGCGTCGGTGACGTCGACTGACGCGAACCGGTTGGCCCCGGGCTCGGTCGACCACAGGCCGACGCCCTGTTTCGTCAGCAGTCCTGAGACCGACGACACCAGGCCAACCGCACCGGGCTGGGCGCGCAATCGCTCGATCATCGTGCCGGTCGACTGGAGCACGTAGCTGTTGAACGGTCCGCCGGCGAACGGCATCCCGCCGGTAACGGTCCAATCGACGTCGGCGCGCACGCCGAGCTCGCGGGCGTGCATCTGCACCGCGGCGGGGAAGCAGCTGTACAGCTCGACCAGGTCGACCGCGTGCGCGTCGACCGCGGCGGCTGCGAGCGCGCTGCGACCGGCCAGCCGCACGCCCGGGCAGCGGGCCAGATCCGGGCGAGCCGAGATGGTCGTGGCGTGGTTGGACTCGGCGCTGGCGCGGGCGAAGACCCGGCGCGAGGGGTCGATGCCGACCTCGTCGGCCGCCGCCGCGGAACAGATGAGCAACGCGGTGGCTTGGTCGACGTTCCACGAACTGTTGTGCAGCTTGGTGTACGGGAACGCCAGCATCGGGTTCTTATCGGAGGGCTCGCGGATGAACTCGGCGGCGACCGGCTCGCGCTTCCACGCGTGCGGGTTGCCGACGGCGATCGCACTGAACCGGCTGTACAGGTCGGCGACGCGCCGGCGGTGCTCGTCGATGCTCAGCCCGGCCGCGGCCCGCAGCGCGCTCTCGATGATGGCGTAGTAGCCGACCGGCATCGGGCCGAGGCCGCTGTGTATCTCCGACTGGAGGACGAGGTCGGCGGTGGGCTTGAGCGTGACGTCGGGTGTGCCCTCGATGTCGGACTCCACGACCTCGACGTCGAGGATGCGGCCCCTGAGTTTACGGAATCGCGCCTCGCCGCCGACCACCGCCGCGACATCGATCTCGCCCTCGGCGATGCGGCGGCACGCGTCGCCGATGAGCGTCTGCTGGAGCACGCCGACCAGCGACAGCACCGTGGTGGCCGCGGGCGACCCGATCGCGTCAGCGATGTGCCGGCCGGGATCCCCGTACTGCCAGAGGCCGCGTGGCGAGGCGATCAGCTCGACGCGGGAGAGCAGCGCGGCGACCCCGCTGTCGTCGCCGGCGCGCTGCACGGCCTGCAGCATCAGCTCGAGCGGCTCGGCCGCGAATGACGGATCGTCGTGGCGCTGGTCCACCATCCCAACGCCGACCACCACCGGCGCACGTCCATCCATCGCTACACCAACTCCTTGCCGTCGATGCTGGCTTCAACCCGCCACTCGCCCTTGTGGACCGAGACGCCATCGACACCGGCAAGGGCTTCCGGTTCGGGGGTGGTGATCGACAACGACGTGAGGCGTCCGCCGTCAGGAAGTCCCACCGGTCTCGGAGACGCCTTCCAGTCGATGAAGAAGATTGGCGTCGACGTGAACTCCAAGGCCCACTCGAGACGGACGCCGTCGGGACGGGTGCGGGACATGGCAATCGGGTTTTGGAGATCGGACTTCGCAATCGCCACGGTGATCAGCGCCGGCACGAGTAGACCCCCTATCTGTTCGACTATCGCCGACGAAGCTCCAGCCTGGTCGGGGTCGACGGCCAACACCTCGAGGTACTGATCGCCGAGACCGAGCAACGCGTTGCGGGTCCCGAAGCCGTCGTGCACACCGCCGAAAACCGGCGCTACGCCGAGCCGCTCGGCCACCCAGCCGATGCCCACATCCAAGTCGGCGGAGCCCACCACGAGGTGATCAACAGCGGCGCTCATACCTAGCGTCTACCAGATGGCGGAGATTGGCCTACAGCAGCCACGTCACGAGATACGTGACGCCGAAGTACGCGATCCAACTGAACCGGCGCTCAGGTGGGAGCCCGGCGAACGACCCGAGGGGCGCCGTCCGCACGTTGGCACGCGGACGTCAGTCTCAGCTCCGGCTTCGAGCAGCGCGAGCGGCGGTAGCACCACCACAAGCTCAAGACCACCAAGGACTGGCAGTTGGTCGAGGGCACCGGCACGCGGGCCTTCGTGGGACCCGACGATCCACGCCACCCTCGGAGGGCCAACGCCCCACCTGTGGCGGCTGCGCTATGAGTGCGGCGAGACCCGAGGCGGAAAGCACGTTAGGCCGCGATGTAGTCGTAGACGCGGCGCGCTACCGCGCCGATCAGCGCGAATGCTTCGCGCTCGAGCGCGCCTATGCGTTCTTCGTGGCAACAGGGCGAGGGCCATTCGCCGGTGAGGACGGCGATGACGAATTCGCCCTTGGGAGTGGTGATGACGCCGGCGTCGTGGGCCCAACCGGTGCGGTCGCCGGTCTTGTGGGCGATCGGTGTGCCCGCTGGCAGCGCGGGCGGGATGCGGTTGTTCACCTGTTGCTGGCGCAGCAGCCCGTACAGCTCGGTGTTCCCCGCCCGCTCGCGCCGCAGGAACTCGGCGGTATCCGCCGCGGTGGTGCGTTGCGGCGAAGCGAGGTAGGTCCCAGGGAAGCCGTCGCGGTGCAACGACGCGTCGAGGTTCCCCTTGCCCACCATGTTCAGGCCGGCCACGCCGCAGCCGTCGTCGGAGATCACGATCATGAGCCGCAGACACTCGTCGACGGTGTGGCGGCCGTCGCCGCTCGGGTCGTTGCGGGCGACGGTGCCGGCGGCGATTCGGCGGAAAAGCTCACGGGCCACGAACAGCTTGTAGAGGCTGGCGCTCAGCACGACGCGACTGCCGAGGTTGGACCCGCGCTCGCCCGTGGTGAGGTTGACGGCCACCACGCTCACCGGCACGCGCCGGCCCGTCGCCGCCGCGGTTACCGCGGCCTGCAACCCGCTCACCGGTCGCGCGGCTCTGGTTGTCGTTGTCGTGCTCGGTGTCGTCGGGGATGTGGAGGTGGACGTCGAGGACGACGAGGACGTGGGTGTGGCGGGAGGTCGTGAAGGCGACTCGCTACAGGCCACAAGCACGAGCGCGGCCGCGAGCACAGCCGCCGCGGCGCGCATGATCGCTAGGGCGCGTTCGCGTTCGCGGATCGCCGACCAGTACACCGCGGTCATCGTTGCGATCGGAACCCACATGAGGAGGGCGCCGCCGGCGATCGTGTTGGCCACCGCTACGTCGCGGCCGACCCAGAAACCGACGATGACGAGATGGAACACCTGACCGTGGTAGGTGAGCAGCGCGGCGAGGTGCGGGTGACGGGCCAGTCCCTCCACCGGCTCGTCCTGCTCATCGCGCGTCATCCAGAAGAGCACTGCGAGCAACACCGCAGCGGTGGCCGCGAAGCCCACCTGGCTTCCGGTCGGCAGCCCGAACCAGAAACCGGGGCCGGCGTACTCGAAGACCCGCCCGAGGTAGAAGTGCTCGCCCAGCCGGCTCATGGGGTCGAGCAGCCACAAGGCCCACACCGCCAGCACCAGGGCCAGCAGCCACTCCATCCACGGCCGCGGCGCGCGGGTATGGCGCGGCCCCGACGCCAGCAGTCGCCCCGCCTCGAAGGCGAAGTAGGCCATGAACGTGTAGCTCAGCGGCACCATCAGGGGAACGTCGCCGATGAACAACTCGTCGCCCCGCAGGTCGGGATTGAACGCGTAGCGCGTGTACGGAAAGCCGAGGTGCACCGAGCCGTTCTCGGCCAGCGCACCGACCGCCACGGCCACGATCGAGTAGGCCACGGTGCGCCGCAAGCCCAGGTGACGCCCGGCCCGCCACGCAAACGCCAGCCCGAACACCGTGACGTACCACCGCCCGCCGACCGTGCCCCACAGAGCCTCCACCTCCCTACCCTACGGTCGTCTCCGTCTCCGCCTCCGACTCCCTCTCGTAGCATGGCCGTATCGCTGCCACGGGTATCCAGATCGACATCACCAAGCCGGGTTTCTTCCTCGACCCCGACTACTTCAGCACCCTGGCCACGCTCCGCGACGAGGCGCCGGTATTTCCCTCCGAGCCCGGCACGTGGCTCATCACCCGCTACGACGACATCCGCGCCATCAGCCGCGACCCGGCCCGCTTCTCATCGGCGCACGGCGTGTTGATCAACGACCCGGCCCGCCGCCCCGATGCCCAGCAGATCGAGGGCTCGATCCTGCATATGGATCCGCCCGACCACGCCGACTACCGCAAGATCGTCAACCGCGAGTTCACGCCACGGGCCGTCGGCAAGCTCGAGGAGCGGGTCCGTCAACAGGTGATCGGCGTCCTCGATGCGCTGCCCCGCAGCGAAGTCATCGACGTGGTCGGACAGATCGCGGTGCCCATCCCCGTGCTGGTGATCGCCGAATTGCTCGGGCTCGGCGACGGCGACTTGGCCGACTTCCGCCGGTGGTCCGACGCCATGATCGAAATCAGCGACGACCCCACGCCGGAGACCTTCGCGGTCACCCTCGAGCTGTTCCAGTTCCTCGACGCGTACATCGGCGAGCGCCAGGAGCACCCCCGCGACGACCTCATCTCGCTCCTGGTCAGCACCGACCTGACGCGCGCCGAGCTGGTGATGTTCTGCATCACGCTGCTGGTGGCCGGGAACGAGACGACGCGCCACCTCATCTCCGGCGGGGTCGACGCTCTCGCGCAGCATCCCGATCAGCGAGCCGCGCTGGCCGGTGCACCGGCCGGCCTACCGGTCGCGGTCGAAGAGTTCCTGCGGTGGGTCACACCGATTCAGGCCTTCGGCCGCACCGCCACCGCCGACCTCGAAATCGGCGGCCTGCCCATCGCCGCCGGCGACTTCCTCGTGATGCTCTACGCGTCGGGCAACCGCGACGAAGCCGCCTTCGGGCCCACCGCCGACCGCTTCGATGTGGCCCGACCGGTCGACACAACCCACGTCGCGTTCGGGTTCGGTGAGCACCTCTGCCTCGGCGCCAGCCTGGCCCGGCTCGAGACGCGGATCGTGTTCGAGGAGCTGCTGGCCCGCTTCCCCGACTACGAGCTCGCCGGCCCACCCGAAGTCACCGCGTCCACGTTGGTGCGGGGCGCCAAAGCCATGCCGGCGGTGCTCCGCTGACCGCCACACCCGCGCCGGACACGGTCACCGACGCGGTCGCCTTCTTGACCGCGGAGGGATACCGCGACGAACTCCGGCTGGTTCCCGACGGGCTGGCCTGCGACCGGGTCGCCGGCACCCACCCGGTGTCCACCGCGATCGTCGACTACACGTTCCGCTTCGAAGGGCCGACCGATCCGGCCGACGAGGCGATCGTCCTCGGCATCGGCCTGCCCGAGTGGGACCTCAAGGGTGTACTGGTGTCGGCGTTCGGCGCGGAGGCCGACCCCGACAAGGCCGTCCTACTGAGCACCCTGCTGCGTTCACCGGGTCACTAACCGTCGTGGAAGCCGGCCTCCTTGTGGCTCCCGTCGCAGAACGGTTTGCTCGCCGAGGTGCCACAACGGCACAGCGTCTGGCGATTGCGGGCCTCAAGGACGGTGCCGTCGGGTAGCTCGACCGGGATGCGTCCGGTCGTCGCCAGCGGTCCGTCCTCGACGACGCACACTTCGGTCCGTAGCGGCAGTTCGACGTCGGCACCGTCGGGTTCGAGGCGATAGGTCAACGCGCCCGACGGACAGCGTTCGATCATCGCCATGAGCTGTAGGCGAGCGATGCTGTCTTCGGTTGTCTCGCCTCGCGCCATCTTCCACACGTTGGTCAGCCGGTTGCCGCAGAAGCCGGCGTGCGAGCACACCGATCGGTCGTCGCGCATCACGATGCCCGTCGCCTCGTAGGTGCGCTGCCGCTCGTCGTAGGTGGTGCTCGGCGCGGTAGTTGCGCCATCGAACGCGTTCCGGGTGTGGGTTCCGTCGCAGAACGGCTTGTTCTCCGACCCACCACAGCGACAGAGCGCCACCGGTGACTCGGGCGACGCGGCGCCGTCGACAGTGGCGGTGGTCTCCATCGTGAGCGGTTCGCCGTGCTCGGAATACGCGATCCGTCGCCGCACCAGTGGGACGTCTCCGCTCAAGAGATATGGGCCGTCCGTCACCGTGATGCGGGCACCATCAGCCATGACCACACGCTCTCACGTATGACCACGGTCGTACACCCGCTCCAGTTCTGTGACGCGCGGGCGGCGGAAGCCGAGGGTGCGGGCCGGGATGAACACGGTGGCGATCGACAGCGCGCCGAGGGTGAGGCCGCCCACCACGTCGGAGAGCCAGCCGCGCTCCAGATAGAGCGTCGTGAAGCCGACCAGCGAAACGGCGAGGACGGCGACCGCGTACAGCCCGATCCGGCGCCGCCACGCGCGTCCCTCGCCGGCAAACACCGCGGCGCCCCCGAAGAAGGCTGCCGCGGCGGCGACGGTCACCGACGGGAAGGACGACACCCCACCGTCCGGCCCGGGCCGGTCGATCAGGGCGCGCACGATCAGGGCCGCCCCGCCAGCGCCGAGGAGACAGACCGCGAGAAGGATCGGCGTGCGCGGGTCGCGGTGGCGCGCGATGGTCCACGCCGCGAACCCGATCACCGCGGCGGCCAACACCGGAAGGCTGCCGAGTAGTTCGATCGGATAGAGCGCGCGCGTGAAGAACTCCTCGTGACGCTGACCGAAGAACTCCCGCACCGGCTCGTCGAGCCGGCTCAGCTCGCCGCGGGCCAGTACGTCGTTGACCGCGGTGCCGAAGGCCCACGCCAGCGCGATGGCCACGACGATCCCGACGGTGTAGGAGAGACCCAGAGCGGCGCCGGGTCGGAACCGGCCGGCGAAGAATCGGAGCTGGGTGCCGTAGCGATCGGCGACCAGCTGCACCCGCGGCCGGGCCAAGAACCGTTGGCGCGCCGCAGCAATGTCGAGCTGGCGGGCGGCGGCGAAGCGCGCCGCCGCGACGATCACCACCACGATGGCCAGCAGGACCAGCACCAGCAGCGTCGCCCGCCCGGCGATGTGCTCGATGCGCCGATACGAGGAGCCGGCCGCGTACCCCACGAGCACCGTCGAGGGCGCCCAAATGAGCCCGCCGGCAGCAGTCCAAGCCAGGAACTTGCGGTAGGGCATGCGGCTCAGCCCGGCCATCATCGGGACCAGCGCCCGCAGCACGCCCACGAACCGTCCGAGGAAAACGGCCCGCCCGCCCTTGCGGCGCAGATAGTCCTCGGCCCGTAGCCGAGCGCGCCTCGCCGACGCGCTGGCCCATGGCACTGGCCCGAAGGCGCGGTCCAACACGCCGGCCGAGTTGGTAGCCGATCGAGTCGCCGACGATCGCACCGAGGGTCGCCACCGCCGCCATCCCGACCACGCTGGCCTTACCCTGGTACGCCAGGAAGCCGCCGATCAACAGGGCGGTCTCGCCCGGAACCGCCAGCCCGACCAGCGCGGAGGTTTCGAGCATGGCCAGCACCCCCACCAGCACGTAGCCCCACGGGCTGGCCACGCTCGAGAGGGTGTTGAGGACGCTGTCCACGTGTCGATTATGTGCGCCGCGGCGGTAGCGTCACACGAGTGAGCGACAGCGAACGAGCCAATGGGCAGAGCATGCTCCATTTCTGCCATCCGAAGGATGGCGTCTAGAAATGGCCACTGAAGGTGTGTTGCCGGAGGCCGTCGCCGCCCTGCTCGATGCTGCGTTGGTGGCCGAGCTGACGGTGCTCGACGGCCGCGGTCGTCCGATTAGCTACCCGCTGATCCCTTTGTACGACGGCTCGCGCATCTACATGACGTCGGCGGCGCTGTTCTCCAAGAAGCTCCGCCACATCAAGGCCAACCCGAAGGTGAGCGTCGCCCTCACCGATCCCGTGGGCGTCCCCGCCAAGCCCTTCGCCCGGGCGACGATCCAGGGTGACGCCATCGTGCTCGACGGCGACCTCCACACCGACTGGGAGCGGCTCCTGCCGTTGTGGCGAGCCAAGGAACCGGTGATCGACAAGTTCGTGAAGATGCGGTTCGGGATCCCGCTGTTCTTCGAACGATCGGTAATCGAGATCGTCCCGCGCCGCGTCACGTTCTGGAAGGACGGTCGCACCGACCTTCCGCCGCGCGTCACCGAGCTGGAAGGGGCGGCCTGATGAATGCGGTCGACGCGGTAGCCAAGGCGGCCGGCTTCGACCACGCGGTGGTCTCGTTCGTCGGCGAGGACGGCTACCCGTTCTCGGTGGCCGGTCCGTTCGTGGCCCGCGCCGAGCGCCGCGAGATCGTCGTCGGTCCGGTGGCCGCAACGGTCTTGCCTGAGAACGGCCAGGAGGTCGGCCTGCTGTTCAGCCACATCCGGCCCCAACCCGGTATCGGCTATGACGAACGTCGCTACGTCAACTGCTGGGGTAGGGCCACCGTTGCCGGTGGGCAGCTGACGGTGACCGTCGAGCAGGCGACAGGTTGGGACGAGGCCGAGGTGCCGTTCTTCGAATATGCCGAGCGCACCGTCGACGAGGCCCGCCGCTACATGGGCGAGTTGGGCGCCCGCCCGCGTCTCTCGGCGTTCTGGACGTTCTTCCTCACTACCCGGCTTCCGTTCCTCACCGCGACCATCGTTCCTGTGGCGTTGGGGGGTGCCGTTGCCGCCCATCACCATCGCTTCGGGTGGGGCTGGTTCCTGCTGGCGATGCTGGGCGGGATCCTCATCCACCTCGGGCTGAACATGGCCAACGACCTGTTCGACGACGCCAGCGGGGCCGACAAAGCCAACGTAACGCCGACGCCCTTCAGCGGCGGCTCCCGCGTTCTCCAATACGGGCTGGTCTCCCGCCGCGCGGTGATCCGGGCTTCGGCCGCGTGTTACATCGGCGGTATGGCGATCGGCCTCGGTCTGGCCGCGGCGCGCGGGTGGGGCCTGCTGGCGATCGGCGCGGTCGGCGTGATCATCAGCCTGGCGTACTCCGCGCCACCCCTTCGGCTCGTGCACCGTGGCCTGGGCGAGGTCACGACCGCTGTCGGGTTCGGCCCGGTCACCACGCTCGGCACGTACTACGTATGCGCGCAGCGCTTCTCGGGCGAAGCCCTCTTCATCTCGCTACCGGTCGCGCTGTTCATCGCGCTCGTCCTCTACCTCAACGAGGTGCCCGACCGGGCTGGTGACGCGGTGGTCGGGAAGCGCACGCTGCCGGTGCGATGGACGCGTCACCAGGTGGTCACCGGCTACCGGGTGGCGGCCGCACTGGCCTACGCGCTGATTGCCGCAGGCGCGATAGCCGGCGCTACGCCGCGGTGGACGCTGCTCGGGCTCCTCACCATTCCGCTCGCCCTGCGGGTGCAGCGCGGGCTGGCCGCGCACTACGAGCGACCGTACGACTTGATGCCGACGATGCAGGCCAACATCGGCTTGCATCTCCTGACCGGGGTACTTCTGGTGGCGGGGTACCTTTTATAGAAGGAGCAGTAAGACCAGAGGAGCCGGGGCATGGCCGTGCTCACCAGCACGCAGCGCGACACCAAGCTCGCTCGCCTTGGCCGTCAACCGCTCCTCAAGGGCTGCCGGCCCGCCGAGCTCGTTCGCATTGCTCGCATCTTCGATGAGATCGAGGTGCCGGCCGGCACGCGCGTAGTTGAGGCGGCGCCGCTGGCCCGGTGGTTCTTTCTCATCGAGGAGGGCGAGGCCGACGTCATCACACTGAGCGGCGACCGCACCACCGTCGGCCCCGGCGGGTTCTGCGGCACTGAAGCGCTGCACTTGCGGCGACCGCAAACTGCGACCGTACGCGCCCGCACCGATGTGCGGGCCTTCGTCGCGTCCGCCCGCGACATCCTGGGCGCGGTCAGCGACATCCCCGCGCTGGCCGCCGGCCCCCTCGGCGCGCTGGCGGCGGCCGCACCTGCCCCGCCGCGGCCAAAGCCCCGCGTTTCGGCCGCGCCCATCGCCATCCGAGCCACGCCCCGCGTCGCGCACACGGTGGCCCGCGCGCCCGCGCCGCCGGTGCGGACGGGCCGGTCGCTACTCCCGTGGGCGATCGCCGGCGCGGTGGTCGTGGCGCTGCTGGCCCTGGCCGCCCGCTACCACCCACCGGTAGTGATGCTCACTCCCGGTACGGCCGTCGACATCAGCAACGACGTCACGATCACGGGCGCGCCCACCTACCCGCTCAACGGGCGCTACCTGATGACGCCAGTGCGGCTGAGCCGCCCGAGCCTCCTCGCCCTCGGCCTGGCCAAGCTCACCGGCGACGGGGACATCGTGGCCCTGCGGCAAGGTGTCGACCGCGACGCACTCCACCGCGCCGGCCGCGCCGCCTTCGACGACAGCCGTATGACCGCGGCGGCCGCGGCCGCCCACGGCGCGGGGCTCCAGGTCACCGCGCAGTTCCGGCGACGGGACATCGTGGGGCCGTCGGCCGGGTTGGCCTACGCGCTCCTCGTGCGCGACCTGCTCGGGCCGGAGGATCTGGCCCGAGGGCGCGACGTCGCCGCCACCGGCACGGTCGACGCCGCGGGCCGCGTCGGTCCAGTAGGCAGCGTCGCCGAGAAGATCGTCGGAGCCCGCCACGGCGGTGCCGCTCTGATGCTGCTGCCCGTCGACCAACTGGGCGCGGGTACCCACAGCCGGCTCACCCTGATCGGCGTGACCTCGCTGATCGATGCATCAGAAGCGCTCAGCCGGTAAACAGTGCTTGTGAGATTTCGTCGCATTCTGCTACTTACCGTCCTGACGGTGGCTTTGGGCGCGGCAACGGTGCCCACCGCCCGGGCCGCGATCCCAACGCCACTGGACAACCCAGTCGACCTGGCTGACGCCCTGGCCATGGAAGCCCGGATCCTCGACCACTTCCACTACGGGCAGGTGCACGAGCAGCACTACCGCACCGCGGCGAGGATTCCGGGCGACATCGCGACGCTGGTCGGCGAGAACGACTCGGCCCTCTACACCGGCAACTACCTCGGCGCCGAGGCCTTCCGGTATGCACTGGCCAAGCACAAGCTCGCCGCCGCGCCCACCGACACCTTCTGGCTCGCTCAAAAGGCCGAGGCCTTGAGCCGGGTCAAGGCGATGGCCGAGCAGTTCCACATCCTGGTCAACATCTCGAAGAACTGGAAGACGACGTTCAACCCGCGGCTCCGCGACGACCGCGAGCCCACCGACAACGGCTACATCGACTTCGGCGGCGGCGTCTTCCAGGGCGAGGCCGGCCTCCTGTTCCGCGCCTGCACCCCGACCACCGCGCCGGCCCCCCTCAACGTCGGCCGCGACCCGAACCGGGGCCGGCTCGTCGGCCCGCTCAACTGGGACGACGGCAAGCAGTACTACTGCCTCGACGGCACCAGCCGCGACGCGTACGCCGGAACCACGTTCGGGATGGTCACCGCGTTCGACCTTGTCGGCCCCGACGATCCCGCCATGCGCCAGATGCTCGGCCGCGACCTGATGACGATGACGGCGTTCGCCCACAAGTGGCTCTGGACCACGCCCCGTCCACACGGCGCGGTCGTGATCCCCGAAGTCTTCGGCGGCAACGACCTCGACAACTTCATCTCGCCGCTGTTCGTGTACACGCCGATAGCGCAGATGAACATGGTGCAGGTGGCCCGCCACGCGGCGCGCTACGTGGGAACTGCGGCCGATCGTCAGAAGTGGGAGGCGGTGTGGGCCGGGCAGCTGGTGACCTCGTTGCCGCAGCTGTCGGGCTCGATGCAGCTCGACGCCGTGCAACCGCACGACTCGTACTACAAGTTCCACCTCAACTTCCTCACCGGGTTCAACCTCATCCGCCTCGAGCCCAATCGCACGGTGCGCGACGAGATGCGCCGGGCCATCGGCGTGATGGACGCCACGACCGGCGATGACATCAACGCGTTGTACGAAGCCTTCACGTTCGCGCTCACGGGCGAGGTGTCACGACTCAACGACGCCGTCCTCCATCACCGCCAGTGGATGGACTACAAGGACCGCCTCGACGCGTCAGCCAACAAGACACTGAACAGCCCGCAGTGCGGCATCACCATCGAATGCGTGGCCCAGGACCGCATCGAGCTGCTGATCCCACTGCCCACGGGCGGCCGGATCACCATCAACATTCCCGGGTCGGCGGCGCAGAAGCGCGCTCGCTTCCCACTGCCGGTCGCGCTGCGTAGGGGCGCCGACTTCATGTGGCAGAAGGACCCGTCGATCCTCGATGGCGATCAGGGCGCCACCTGGTCCTCGCCCGGCGCCGACTTCCTGCTGCCCTACTGGATGATCCGCTTCTACACCGAAGCCGCCCCCCCGGCCTTCGCGCCGCTTCCCGTCTGGGCCGGCATCTCCGCCCGCTACCGCGTCTTCTCCGACTTCTGGACACTTAGCGCCCTCCCAGGGCGTTAAGTGTCCAGAAGTCGGAGAAACGCGGGGGTTGACAGCCAAGTCTGAATGATGTTCAATAATGAACGTGGTTCAAACTTCGACGACGGGCAGGCGTAGCCGCAACCGGGAAGCCCGCCTCCGTGGGTACCTGGCGACGGCGCTGCGAATCGCCACCGCCGAAGGCCTCCATGCCGTCACCATGCAGCGGCTCGCTGACGAGCTCGACTGCGCCGTCGGCACCGTCTACACGTACTTCCCTTCCAAGAGCGCGCTCGTAGCCGAGGTCCAGCAACAGGCCATCGACCGCCTCACCAGTAGCTACCTCCATCTCCGGCAGGAACTCGACGAGCTCCTCACCAGCGACGGCGCGCCGGTGCGTGAGCTCACGCATGTAGTGGCCGTCGCCCGGTTCTGGATCGACATCGGCCGCACGTATCCCGAGGAAACCCGCCTGCTGCAACTGCTCATGTCGCAGGGGGAGCAAGCGCTGAATCCGGAGGACGTGGTCCGCGTCGCCCCTGGCGCACTGCGCCATCTCGAGCTGGCGCGGGAGCCGATCGCCGCGGCCACAACGGCGGGCGCATTCAGCGCCGGCGATCCGATGGCCCGCACGGTCACGCTGGTCGCCGCGCTCAACGGCGTGCTCCAAGTCAGCCGCCTATCCCACCTCGACCCCGCGCTGCTCGACGGCGAACGCCTGGCCGCCGCGCTGGTCGATGACCTCTTGACCGGCTGGGGCGCCGACCTCGGCGCCTTGGCCCTCGCGCACGCACACGTCGACGCGCTCGCCGCCCGCGGCGCGTTGGCCCGACCTCTACAGGAGTCCGACAACCAATGAGCATCATCGGCAACCTTCCGCTACCCCTACTCGTGATTACCGGTGCCTTTCTCTGGACGCTGGGCGAGTACCTGATGCACCGCTTCGCGATGCACGAGCTGCGCGGCCGCGGCCTGGCCAGCCGCGAGCATCTGCGCCACCACTCCGACCGCGACTCGCTGCTCGAGAAGTGGCCCGTCGCATGGACCGGCATCATCACCGTCGGCGTGTTCGCCCTCCGGCCCATCGGCGGCTGGGCCCTCGCCCTGGGCTGGATCGCCGGTTATGGCATCTACGACGTGCTGCACTGGCGGGCGCACCGGCGGGCGCCGCGCAACGCGTATGGCCGTTGGGTGCGCAAGTCGCACTTCCACCACCACTTCCATGCGCCGATGCGCAACTTCGGCGTGACGACCCCGCTGTGGGACAAGGTCTTCGGCACCTACGAGCGTCCGACCGTGGTGCGGCTGCCGCAACGCATGGCGATGGTGTGGCTGGTCGATGCCGACGGGGAGCAGCGTCCCGAGTTCGCCGAGGACTACCGCGTCGTGGGCCGCCGCACGCTCGATGACGCCACCCGCGGCGAGGACACCGTCCGCGCCTTCGCCAACCTCGCGCCCACCGCCTAACCCGTAGCATCGGGCCGATGCCCGACGCGTTCCTGTACTTCTACTCGGCTGCCGCGCAGCTGTCGGTTGTGCTGCTGGGCTTCTGGTGGGCGGTAATCACGTTGAAGCGGGACGAGTGGCTGCTCGACGCCGCCCGACGCCGGGTTGCCTATTACGTGACCCTGCACTTTCTGGTGACCGGCGTCGGGAGCTTGGTGTCGATCCTGGCGGCCGAGAACAGTGCAATCTGGCGCGTGGCATTCGGAGCCGGCGGTGCGATCGGTTTCGTCGCCGCGCTCCTCATCATCGGCGACGTCATGCGCCGCAGGCGCGGTGCGGCAACGCCGGTGAGCGCGTACAGCTGGGCGCTGATCGCCCTCGTTTACGCGGCGGCGGCCGTGGTCGCCATCGGAGGGACGCCCCTCGTGAGCCGGCTGGGATTCGACGCGACTGCCATCCTGATCGAGGGCGTGCTCGTCGCGGTCTTACTGTTCCTCGGCGCGCAGGCGACGTGGTCTGTGTTCGTTGAGTCGTGGACTAGTACTGAACCTTGACGGTGGCCGCGTCGTCGGGATGACGCTCGAGCCAGGCGCGGGCGAAGGGGCAATCAGGCACGACGACGAGACCGCGCTGAGCTGCGCTCTCGACGGCTGCCCGAACCAATGCCCCACCGACACCGCGGCCCTCGAGCTCGTCGGGGACGAGGGTGCGCACCAGCACCAGCCGGCCGCCACTACGCGCATAGTCCAGTTCGGCCAAGTGGCCGTCGACGGTGACCTCGAAACGGCTGGCCGACTCGTTGTCGACGACGGCGGGAATGTCGCTCATGCTGCTCCTGCGAGGCTAAACACCGCTCCATAATGCGCGAGGGCCGCCAGCACGACAAGCGCGTGGAACACCTCGTGGTACCCGAACGTGGCCGGCCACGGGTTCGGCTTGTGCAGGGCGTAGACCACCGCGCCCACCGTGTACAGCACACCGCCGATCACCACCAGGGTCATCTCGGTCGCGCTCGAGCGCGTCGACATAGGCGTTGACGTCGATCAGTGCCATCCAGCCGACCACCACATAGACCGTCGCCACCACCGGGTATGGCGCGTGGAGCCAGAACATCCGGATCAGCACGCCGATGAGCGCGGCGCTCCACGTGGCGATCAGGAGGGTGGTCTTAGTCGACCCCTCGAGGCCCAGGGTGATGATCGCCGTATACGACCCAGCGATGGCCAGCAGGATCGTGGAGTGGTCGACCCGTTTGAGGCGGCTCACCGCGCCCGCTGAGAGGCGCCCGCTGTGATAGATCGCGCTGACCCCGAGCATCGCGGTCACGCAGAGGCCATAGACGATCACGCCGAACCGAGCGCTCCCGCCCGGTGCGCGTACAGCAAGTCCCGCGAACAGCACGACGCCGATTGGCGCCGCCCACCGATGGATGACGCCCCGCAGTCGCGGCCGGACGGGATGCTCGTTCACGCCGTGATGCTCGCAGGTAGCGTTGCTCCATGTCGGCGGACCGGGACCCTGGGTGGCCACGGCCCGTACGCCTCCTCGTCGTGGCGCTCGCCTACTACGTCTCGGCCCGGCTCGGGTTGCAGCTCGCGTTGGTCGGCGACGTGGTCACACCACTGTGGCCGCCCACGGGCGTCGCCATCGTCGCGCTTGCCATCTTCGGCTTCTCCGTGTGGCCCGCGATCGCGCTCGCCGCCTTTGCCGTGAACCTTTCAGCCGCCGACGCGCCATCGACGGCGGCGGTGATCGCGATCGGGAACACGCTGGCGCCGGTGGCCGGCGCGGCCTTGTTGCGCCGGCTCGGCTTCGATTCACAGCTTGCCCGGCTGCGCGACGCGATAGTCCTAGTCGGGGTAGCGCTCGTGAGCATGACAGTCAGTGCCTCGGTGGGCACCGCCGCGGTCTCGGTTGCCGGAACCACCAGCACCGCCACCATTGACACTTGGTGGGTTTGGTGGACCGGCGACGCCATGGGCGTGCTCATCGTGGCGCCGTTCCTGTGGTCGCTCGTCCGAGTGCGCACCGGCCAGGTTCGGTGGCGCGGCGTGGCGACGGCCAGCGTGTTGTTCGCCGCGCTTGCGGTCGCCGCGGATTTCTCGTCGCGGATGGAGCACGGTCCGCTGTTCGTCGTGCTCCCGCTGCTGGGTTGGATCGCCTGGCGCTTTCAGTTGGCCGGCGCCGCGCCGGCCGGCTTGATCGCATCCACCATCGTCATCCT
The DNA here is from genome assembly GCA_963742585.1 of uncultured Actinomycetes bacterium. GTDB lineage: Bacteria > Actinomycetota > Acidimicrobiia > Acidimicrobiales > JACDEA01 > JACDEA01. The sequence goes on along the minus strand of CAVUMI010000005.1, from coordinate 221,254 downwards.
CACCGCGACCGATGGCGCTGGGGTCTTCGAAGGTGAGCCCTTGCTCCGCAAGATGTTCGTGCTGCAAGCCTTCAACGCGTCCGTGGCGCTGACGTCGTTCGTCTTCGCCGCCGCGGTGACCGAGCGGCGGCACATTCTGGAAGCCCTCTATCAACGGGAGCACCGCATCGCCGAGACCCTCCAGCGCAGCCTCCTGCCCGAGGTGCCGTCGCTTCCAGGAATCGACCTCGCCGCCCGCTACCTACCGTCGCGGGACGAGTCCGAAGTCGCCGGCGATTGGTACGACGTGATTCCGCTGGCCGAGGACAAGCTCGGCCTGGTCGTCGGCGACGTCGTCGGCCACGGCCTCGCCGCCGCGGCGGCCATGGCTCAACTCCGGATCGGGCTGCGCACGTACGCGCTAGCCCACCGGGGCCCGGCGGCGACCGTCAGTGAGCTGAACCGCATGGCGGCCGAGCTGTATCCGGGCACGATGGCGACGCTGCTCTACGCCGAGTACGACCCGGGCCGCGCCGAGTTGCGCATCGCCAACGCCGGCCATCCGCCGCCCCTCCTGATCTCTGCGAACGAAGCGCGGTATCTCGAGGCGGCGCAGGCGCCGCCGATCGGCGTGTCCGCAGAGCTCGAGTGTGAGGAGACGGTGCACACCATTCCATATGACTCGACGCTGATCATGTTCACCGACGGCTTGGTCGAACGCCGCGGACGTGACATCGACGAGGGTCTCGAGACCCTGCGGCGAGTGAGCGCGAGCAACGGCGTCGCGCTCGAAAAGCTGTGCGATCGCATCACCACCGGCCTCTGCGTCGAGGGCGCCGGCGACGACGTCGCCTTCCTGGCGATGCGCCCGACCTCGCTGGCCGGCGAGAACCTGAGCATCCAACGCCCAGCCACCGCCGCCGCGGTCGTCGACGTCCGCCGGATCCTGCAGCGGTGGCTCCGGGCCAACCGCGCCACCGACGACGAGACCTTCGACCTGCTGGTTGCCTGCTCCGAGGCCCAGACCAACGCGGTGAAGCACGCGTACCGCGGGCCGGATGGCTTCGTCGAGGTCGAGGCATCCATCGACGCCGCGCGGGTGGTGACGCTGGTCGTGCGCGACCAGGGCACGTGGCGGGATCCCGCGCAGAGCTCCGAGGTGGGTGGCCGCGGGCTACCCATCATCAGGGCGCTGACCGATGTTGAAGTCCGCTACGGCGAGCAGGGCACCGAGGTCCGCATGCACCTCGGATTGACGGCTATCCGGTAGTGGCCCGCCGGGCACTCGTATTGGTGGCGCTCGTCGTATGCATCGGCGTGGCGGTGCCAGCCCACGTCGGCATCGCGCAGACGCCGTCTGGCCCGACGGCCGCGCCGCCGGGTGCGCGCGTCCGTCGCGATGTGGCCGAGGACCGCTACGCCATGGCCGGCGGCTGCTACGGCGTGTGGTCGGTGCGCGCCGCGCGGTTCGTCGGGCCCGCCGCGCCGTTCTACTTCCGCGCGACCGATCTGGGCAGCTACCTCCTCCTCGACAGCGGTGGCGCCTTCCTCGCCGGGACCGAACAGACAGTGTCGAGCGCGCCACAGCCGAGCAGCGCGGCGGACTGGCTGATCGACGCGCTCGGCGAGGGATCGTTCAGCCTGCGACTATCGGCGCCGGCGCGCACGCTCCTCGCCGGCGCCGACGGCGCGTTGTCCCTCGCCGCGGGCGACGACGTCTCGGACGGCGCCCGCTTCACATTCCGTCGGGGCACGGGCTGCGCGGCGTTCCCCGAGGTCGAGGTCGGCGTCACGGGACCGTACCCCGCGGCGCCACGCCTTCCGAGGAGGTGCGGGGCTACCTCGACGCCCACAACCACCTGATGGCGTACGAGTTCATCGGCGGTCGCCTCCACTGCGCCCGCCCCTGGCACCGCTACGGCGTAACCGGGGCGCTGGTCGATTGTCCCGACCACGAGGTGGCCGACGGGGCCGGCGCGGTCCTCGAGAACTACTTGCTGCACGGCTTCCCGGCGGGGACGCACGACCCGGTGGGCTGGCCCACGTTCAAGGACTGGCCGGCTCACGCGTCGCTCACCCACGAGCAGGTGTACTACCGCTGGCTGGAGCGGGCGTGGCGCGGCGGGTTGCGCATGTTCGTCACCCTGCTCACCGAAAATGCCGTGCTGTGCGAGTTGTACCCGTTGAAGCAGAACAGCTGCGACGAGATGGTCGGCGTCCGCCTTCAGGCCCAGCGCGCCCGCGAACTAGAGCGCTACATCGACGCGCAGAGCGGCGGTCCCGGCCGCGGTTGGTTCCGCATCGTGAAGGATCCGTTCGAGGCGCGGCGGGTGATGAACGATGGGCGGCTGGCGGTGATCCTCGGCATCGAAACCTCCGAGCCGTTCGGGTGCACGCTGCAGCTCGGCGAACCGCAGTGCACCGCCGCCGATATCGACCGCCAGCTCGACGAGGTCTATGCACTCGGCGTCCGCCAGCTCGAGCTGGTCAACAAGTTCGACAATGCGCTGACCGGCGTGGCCGGCGACGGCGGCAGCCTTGGGCTCATCGTCAACAGCGGGAACTTCTACAGGACCGGGCAGTTCTGGGCCATGCGATCCTGCGACGCCCGCCACACCGGCGTCCACGACCAGGAGCAGACGGTGTTGCCCGGCGTCGCCGAGCAGGACGCGCTGTTCGGCGTCGTTCTCAGCGGGCTGCTGCCTCCGGGGACGCTGCCCGTTTATCCGGCGCCGCCGCATTGCAACCAACGCGGGTTGAGCGCACTCGGCCGGCACACGATCGAGCAGATCATGAAGCGCGGCATGATCGTCGATCCCGATCACATGAGCGTGCTGGCCCGCCAGCAGTCACTCGACGTGCTCGAGGCGCACCGTTATCCCGGCGTGATCTCGAGTCACAGCTGGGCGACCACGGACGCGTACCCGCGCATCTACGCCCTCGGCGGGATGACCACGCCGTACGCCGGTGGTTCGAAGGGTTTCGTCGAGTCGTGGCAGGCGCGGCGCAAGTACGCGCCGCCTGGCCGGCCGTGCTTCGGTATCGGGTACGGCGCCGACACGAACGGCCTCGGCGCGCAGGGCGGCCCCGCGGCGCAGGTGCGACCAACCCGGTGACGTATCCGTTCGCCGGCTTGGGCGGCGTCAGCGTGGGCAAGCAGGTCAGCGGCCAGCGCGTGTACGACATCAACGTCGACGGCGTCGCCCATTACGGCCTCTACTCCGATTGGATCGAAGACCTCCGCCGTCTGGCCGGCGACCAGATCGTCGCCGACATGAGCTGCGGCGCGGACGCGTACCTCCAGATGTGGGAGACGGCAGTCGGCATTACGCCCACTGGGTGCCGGGCGCCCGGGCTGATCGATGGCCTGCCGAACGGGCTGACGGTCGAGGAAGTACTGCGGCAGGCCGGACAGCCGCAGCGCCGCCAGGCGTCGACGTTCGCGTACTGCCTCACCGGCGGCGGCACCCGCGTCATCCGGTTCAACGCCGACGGGCGGCTCGCGGCCCGCGCCGGGGCCGCCGCCGCGCCGACCGGTCCCCTCCCGGCGACCGGATCCTCACCGCGCGCCGGGTTGGCATTGGCCGCCGCCGCGCTGTTGCTCGCCGTCACCCGGCGCACGCTTATTCCAACAGCGGCTGCCGGGCGATCACCGGTGGCTCACGGCCGGCGACCAGCCAGCCGACTGCGGCAGCAAACAACCGAAGCCCGACCGCAGTGACCGCGAGGTGCCGCACCGGGATGCTGTCGAGCCGGCTGAGTTGATCAAAGAACCCGGCCGACAGGGCGATGTCCGCGCCCGCGATGCCGAACATCGCGCCGAGCAAGGCCAGCGCGCCCGCCGTAACCCCGGTGAGGTCCGGCGCATCCTGCTCGTCGCGCCGGTCGCCGCAAGCGCTCGGCGCGCGCTGCGTTGCTGTACGTGCTCGGTATTTTCCTTACGTCAACCGCGGACCCAGGCGTCGCCGACCTCGAGCATGTCCCTCCCCCACACGCGCTTGGGATCTTCGGTCATGCAGAGCAGACCAGTCGACATGCGCTCGACGAAGCCCCACTCCCAGATTGGTTCGGGGTCGAGGCCCGTCAGGCTGGCGAGCAGCGCGGCCCGGTCGCGGCCAAGGGCGAGCGGGTCGTCGACGAGCAGCTCCTCGGTGAACTCGCGCATCGGGATGGCCAGGTCGTACTCGCGCTCCCCGATGACGCCGTCGGGATCCACGAACTTGAAGCCGGCGCCATCCTCGAGCGTGTTCCACTGGTGGGCGTCGCCATGTAGCAGTACAGCAGTATCAGCATCGAAGGCGGCTGCTCGGCGTTCGGCGAACTCCGCGGCCTGCTCGACAGCCCGCGTCGAGCAGGGCCGGTCGAGCTTCTCCCACGTCCGCTCGATGAAGCGGGCCAACCATGGGCCCTTCTCGGCCAGCGTCGACAGGCCCGAGTCCGGCGGGGCCGGACGCCACATGAGCTTCAACGTCTCGCAGATGATCTCGAGCTGCCGCTCGACTGGGAGCTCGAGATCGACGAGCCGCCGGCCGAGGCGCTCGAGCAGCAGCGCCCGGCGGGGTTCGTCGTATCGCAGAACGCGCACACAACCCCGCCCCTCGAATAGGCGCAGCGTTGTTATCTCGTTGGCGAAGTGGCTCACGCCATCGAACCCCCCGGGCAACGCCAGCTTGACGACCACCGGATCGCCGGTCGCCGTCGTGGCTTGGGCTACCACCGCCGCGGTGCCGCCGTCGAAAGCCGACCCCACGGTGATGTCCCACTCGCGCTCGATCTCGCCGATCAGCGTGCCGAGGTCGGCCAACCACGCGGTCTCGCCCGCGCGGCAAGGCTCTGCTGCACCAGCTCGGGGATCGCGAACGACGCCCTCACCTACGTCGACGCGGTCACGAGTCGCGAGCTGAAGAGATCGAGCACCTGGTCGAGAGCGTCGCGCGTGAGCTCGCCGGGCATGTCAATGAGGTGCTCGGTGAGAACCGAGTGCGGATTCTTCGTCGCCGCGTCGGGGTTCGCGGCCTTGTCCGGGAGCTCGACGGCCACGAAACCGTCGCCCAATTGCTCCTTGAGAAAAGCGAACCGCTCGCCGGGCACGAACGCGTCGCCCTCGAACCGCAGACCCACCACCTGGAGCCCTTCCGCCGCGCAACGGTGCTTCACCACGTCGAGGTCGGCCGGCGAGATGTCGATCGAGTGCTTGTGCTTCTTGGTGATACTGAACGGAAGGGATGGCTGCGAAAGCACCGGCGCCAGCATGCGATCGTCGACCGCCATAGCCAGGGCGAAGCCTCCCGTGAAGCACATCCCGACCGCGCCGACGCCCGGCCCGCCGCACCGGTGGTGCTCGTCAGCCGCCAGTGCTCGCAGCCAGGAGACGATGGGCGACGTCTTGCCGGTGGCGAACACCGCGAACTCGCGGCTGATGCACGCCGGCACCATCGACGACAGCAGGTAGGCGGCGGCCCTTGCCTTGCCGTGAGCGAGGGCGTCGTACCCGGGACGGCCGAACAGGTGCGGGACGACCGCCGTACACCCGATGGCAGGGAGGCGCCGGGCGAATTCCAGCACCTTCGGACTGATCCCCGGCATCTCCGCGATCACGATCACCGCCGGCCCGCTCCCCTGGCGGAACACGTCGCGGGTCTTACCGTCGTGGGTGAAGGTGGTGCGCTCGAAGTCACCGAGATCGTCGTCGGCCATGGCAATTTGCTACACCCTGTCGATGGCAACGATTGCGATTACCGGCGCGGCGGGCGGAATGGGTGTGGCCATGCGGGCGCGGCTCCAGGCCCACGGGCACCGCGTGATCGGCGTCGACTTGCACGACGCCGACGTGATCGCCGACCTTTCGACGCCTGACGGCCGCGCCGAGATGGTCGCCGGCGTGACCGCCGCGTCGGGCGGCGCGCTCGACGGCGTGGTCGCCGCCGCCGGAGTAACCGGTCCCGACGCGCCGACGGTGGTGTCGATCAACTACTTCGGCGCGGTGGCAACCCTCCGCGACCTGCGGCCGCTGCTGGCGCGAGGCGACAAGCCCAGTGCGGTCGCCATCAGCTCCAACTCGACCACGACCTTTCCCGGCCTGCCCGCCGCCCTGGTGGATGCGTGTCTGGCCGAGAACGAAGACGCCGCTCGCGCCGAGGCCGACGGGAGCGACCCGCTCGCCGCATATCCGGCGTCGAAGCTCGCGCTGGCCCGTTGGGTGCGCCGGCATGCACCGACCGCGGACTGGATCGGCGCCGGCATCCGGCTGAATGCGGTCGCGCCAGGTTTGATCAGTACGCCGATGACCCACGGCATGGAGGACGCGGTGCTCGGCCTTGGGGACATCTACCCGATCCCACAAGGACGGGCCGGCCGCCCCGAGGAGATCGCCTCGCTGGTCGCGTTCCTACTCTCGCCCGAGGCCGGCTTCTTCTGCGGCTCGGTGATCTTCGTCGACGGTGGCACCGACGCCGTCCTCCGCGCCGAAGCCTGGCCCGCGCCGCTACCCGAGTAGGTCCCTGCCTACTGTGCAGACGTGGCGACGATCCCGGGCGGGCGGCTGATCATCGTGTGCGGACTGGCCGGCAGCGGCAAGACCACTCTGGCCAAGGCGCTCGAGGCCGACGGCGCAGTGCGCATGTGTCCCGACGAGTGGCTGGTAGCACTGGGGTTCGACATCTACGACAAGGACGCCCGCGTCGCCGTCGAGGCCCTCCAATGGGAGCTGGCCCAAGGGCTCGTACTACGGGGGCTGACGGTTGTCGACGAGTGCGGCGTCTGGCAGCGCTGGGAGCGCGACCTGCGCCGGGAATGGGCGCGGGATCACGGCGTACCCGTCGAACTGCGGTTCCTCGACGCGCCAGTCGAGGTGCTGACCGCCAGAGTTGCGGAGCGCAATCGCACCCTGCCAAAGGGCGCACCGCGCATCGACCCCGCTCTCGTCGCCTTCTGGGACGATCGGATCGAGCGCCCCGATGCCGACGAGCTCGCGCTGTTCGACTGACCGAGCGCTACGCCCGTAGACGCTTCTCGAGGGGTGAGGTGAAGCGGGGGATGATGCGAACGTTGCCGAACCAGGTTTGTAGGTCGGCCGCGGCGCGGTCGATGGCCGATACCGCCTCTCGGCCGACGTCCTCCTGCAGTTCGTAGACAATCTCGCCGCTGCGACGCTGCGTCCAGCCGCCGACGATGCGGCCGTCGGCCCACACCGTCGGCCCGGCGTTGCCGTTTCGGTCGTAGTGAACGGTCTTGTGTTCGCCCAGGTACCAACCGCGTTGCTGCCAGCCCATTGCCGCGGGATCCAACGCTGGCAGGAGCGCGACCCACGGCTTCGGCGCGCGCGTCGGCGCCTCATCGCCCGGCAACACCCAGCCCACGCCATCGTCGAGCTCGACTTCGACCGCGCCCGACGCGCCCAGCGCGGCCTTCGTGTGGCCGAGGGGCCAACCGGTCCACCACTTGACGTCGGCGGTCGTGCCCGGCCCATAGGTCGCCAGCCAGCGGCGGACGAGTTCAACGCGGGCCTCGCCCACCGGCATCGCGTGCACACCGTCCGGAAACCATCGCTCCATCGGTGCCCAGCGGTACTGGGTGCTCGTCCACGATCCCTTCGGCCGACCACGCGCCACGCGCTGCGCGGTCGACAACAGGAACAGCACGCGGGTCGACACACCGACCGTGCCCTCCCACGTCTTGCCCTCGCCGAACGCCAGCTGCTCGCTCAGGCCGGGCACCGCTTTGGAGAGTTCGGCGCCCGTTGCCTCGCCGCGCGCTTCTAGCTCGGCGACCGTCCGGACCTCGACGTCCTCCAGCCAGCGCGCCCCGTCGGTCGTCACGTCGTTCTCCTCGAGCATCTGGACCAAGCGCTTGCGCTCTCCGGGTACGAGCGCATCGGTACACGCGGCCTGCACGACGGGCACGAGACCGAGCGGCACGACGAACATCGTGCGCCGCATACAGAGCGTCTTGACGAGGGTGCGGTCGTCGTACAGAGCGCGCTCCAAATCGGCGACCGCCGTGGCCGGTCGCTTCAGCCGCGTCGCGGTCGACAGGTACACGCTGGCCGGATCGCTGGCATGGAGGCCAACCAGGTCGCCGGCCACGGTCGTCACGTCGGCCACGCGGGCGGTCGGCGCGAGATGGTGGCGCACGGCAAGTCGCGCACGCCGCTCGCTGTCGCCAAGCCGCAACACTCAGTCCTCGAGCTCGACCTCGACCACGTTTTGTGTCACGGGTAGCGCCGTCCCGAGCAGGTACTGATCCAGCAGGTTGGCGGGCCCGAGATTCACCGGGACGATGAGCCGCCCGTCGGCGCCGGCCCGAACATCGAAGTAACTCTGTATACCAGCGCGCGTGACGACAGCTCTGACCACCTGGCCCGGTGTGTACCGCGCCGGCGTGGTCACCGTTCCGCGGCCGCTCCCCCGCAATCCGAACCCGTCGGGGCGAACCGAGAGCTTCGTGACTTCGAGCGACGTGCGGGCCAAACGGACATCGAAGCCCCACACCGAGAACGCGGGCTCAAAGGCGATGTGGTCGATCGTGGTCGGCGCGGCCCGATGCTCCGCCGCCGACGCCACGATCCGCGGCAGCGTGACGCGCAGATCGTCGGCCCAGTAATCCCACGTATGCGCGCCAGGGCCGTAATCGTCGTAGACGTCCGCGATACCGAGCTGGGTGAGCCGGTTGTGCAGCTTCGCCGTGGCCTGGGAAACACCCATCTCCTGGATGTCGCGCCCGCCGCCGAACCGACCGCCGGGCATGCCGTTCCCGGTCCGCAACTGCGTCTCGACCGTCGCCAGGTTGGCGGCAAGGTCGACCGGATTGTGAGCGCGCCAGCGCGTCTCCTCGAGTAGACGATCGCCGAAGATGTCGGTAAAGAGGCCGGCATGAGCGAGCGGCGATATGCCCACGATTCCCGACACCCCGGGGTGGAGCAAGTCCACCGCGCCAGAGAACGCCGCGGCGAAGCCGAACAGATCGGGATGGCGTGTCGCGTAATGCATCGCGCCGAAGCCCCCCATCGACAACCCCACCACCGCCCGACCCGCCCGGTCGGTGCGAGTCCGGTAGCGCGCCTCGATGAACCGCCGCAGCTCATCGACGTGATACGTCTCCCAGCGCTGCTTGCCCTCCATGGTGTTGTGACGCCAGTCGGTGTACCAACCACCGATGCCGCCGTAGGGCATGACAACAATCAACGGCAGGCCCTCCGTGAGGGTGACCGCCTTCCCGGCCGCAGTCCAGTCGGCGGCGTTGCCGAACCCGCCGTGAAGGAGGAACAGCACCGGCAGGTGATCACGGGATGCATCGAAGCCGGCGGGCGTGAGCACCCGAACCGTGGTCACGCGGGCCAGCGCCGGGCTGTAGACCTGCAACTCGGTGAGGCGGGCCGACAGCCGCTGCTCGGCGACCACCTCGGCGTCGGCGCGCGCCGGCGTCGATGCCACCAACGGCAGAAGCGCCGCCATCACCACGACGGCGAGCAATCGGGCAGACCTCACCGGTGCAACTTACCGGGCGGAGTGTGCACGAACCGGGCTGTAGACGCCGGTTCGTGCGCACTCGCCTGCTAACCATTGGCCCAGGTGGGGACGGAACCGCGAGCCAGGCCGAGGATGACGCTGCAGCGCCGGCTCCAGCTGCTCGTCGCCTCGTTGACGCTGGTATTGCTGGTCGTCGTCACGTTCATGGGCGTGACCGCCTCGCGTCTCCGTCGCGACGTGATGCGACGCGACCCGCTGGTCCTCGCCAGCGGCGAGATCGCCCACCTCGCCGGGTCGTTGAAGGGCCAGCGCGACGCCGCGGTCACCGCCGAGGAGACCGATGCGGTGGTGGCCCGAGTAGCAGCGGCCATCGGGCGCGAGCCGCGGTTGCGGCTGCCGTTCGTACGCGTGCGCCAGATGGTTAGCGACTGGCACACCTCGGGCGGGGATCCCGCCGCCTACGCGCGCGCGGAGGGGAGCATCGACGCGCTCGCGGAAGCCACCCGAGTGGTCGTCGTCGACTCAGTCGTCGCGACCGCACGAAGCCGGAACCAGTTCTTCGACAGCGTCATCGCCGCGACCGCGGCGGCGACCGTCCTACTGATCATCGGCAGCATCGCCCTGCGTCGCTGGGTCGTCGTGCCGATCGGCCAGCTGCACGCCGACATCGACGCGATCGGTGAGGGAGACATTCACCGGCCCGTCCGGCTGGTCGGCGCGCGCGATCTCATGGAACTCGGTGCCGCCGCCGAGCGCATGCGCACCAGCATTCTTCGCGAACGCGATGCCCGCGAGCGGGCCGGCGAAGCGGTGGATCAGGACGCCCCCGCCGTAGCCGCGTTGCGCGAGCTGCTCGCACCGGCGGAAGCGGAACCGCCGAGGGGACTCGACATCGCCGCGACGCTCCTACCAGCCGAGGGTGTCCTGGCCGGCGACTGGTACGACGTCACTCGCCGCGGCGACCAACTGATGATCAGCGTCGGCGATGTGTGTGGTCACGGTGCCTCGACCGGCATATCCGCAGTGCGGACAAAGTTCGCGCTGCTCGACGGCGCCAACCTTGGTCTCGACCCGGGCGCCAGCCTCGACCTGGCGGCACGGCGGTTTGGCGACAACAGCGACTTCGTGACCGCCGTGGTAGTGGCCCTCGATGCCGCCTTGGGTTCCTGTCGCTACGGCAATGCCGGCCACCCGCCGCCAATGTTGATCGACACCCGGGGCAACGCAACCGAGCTCGCGCCGACCGGACCGCTCATCGGCCCGTTCCCCGGCGAGTGGCGGGTCGGCGCCCTACCGTTTGTCGCCGGCGACACGCTCGTGCTCTACAGCGACGGCTTGACCGAGGCTCGGGACAGCGAGGGCCGCGATTTCGGCATCAAGCCCGTGCGCCAAGCGGTCGTTGCCACCGCCAGCGCGTCGGCCCACGCCACGCTGGAGGAGGTCGTCAGCGCCTTGTTTCGCCACTGCCCCGACGGTCTCGTCGATGACGTGACGATCGTTGTCGTGCGCAGCACCAGCTAGAAGCCGCGACCTAATGTCTGTTCGACTCAGACGACAGGAGCAGCAATGGCGTGGGATTTTTCGACTGAACCCGAGTTTCAGAAGCAGCTCGACTGGGTCGAGGAGTTTTGTCGAACCGAGATCGAGCCACTCGATCTGGTGTTCCCGGGCGCGGCGTACACGCGCAACCCCAAGGGCAAGGCGCTGGCCGATCCGCTCAAGCAGCAGGTTAAGGATCAGGGGCTATGGGCGCTGTTCCTCGACAAGGAGCTGGGCGGGCCGGGCTTCGGTCAGCTGAAGCTCGCCCTAATCAACGAGATCCTCGGTCGGTACGGGTCGGCGCCGGTGATCTTCGGCACGCAGGCGCCCGACACCGGGAACATGGAGATGCTCGCCGCGTACGGCACTGACGAGCAGAAGGACCGATGGCTGTACCCGCTGATGAACCAGGAGATCTGGTCGGCGTACTCCATGACCGAGCCGCAGGGCGGCTCCGATCCCAACCTGTTCAAGTCCCACGCCGTCCGCGACGGCGAGGAGTGGGTGATCAACGGCGAGAAGTGGTTCACCAGCGGCGGGCGCCATGCCGACATCCTCTTCGTGATGTGCACCAACGGCATGTTCGTGGTGCCCAAGGAGACACCGGGCGTTGAGATACAGCCGTTCCCGGCAACGCACAGTCACATCATTTACAACGACGTCCGGATCCCGCTCGATCACCTGCTCGGGCCGGAGGACGGGGCCAAGGTTCTTGCGCAGCGGCGGCTGGGCGGCGGTCGCATCCATCACGCCATGCGGACGATTGCCAACTGCAAGCGGGCGTTCGACATGATGTGCGAGCGAGCGCTGAGCCGCGAGTCGCACGGCAAGATCATCGCCGACCACCAGATGGTCCAAGAGGCGATCGCCGACTCTTACGCCGAGATCAACATGCTCCGGTTGATGGTGCTCTGGACGGCCTGGACGATCGACAACTCCAGCACCCAGGAGTCCCGTACGCAGATCGCCGCGTGCAAGTACACGATGGGCAAGGTGCTGCGCGACGTGTTGTACCGCGCGCTCCACATCATGGGCTCGCTCGGCACCACCAACCTCACACCCCTCCAGGCGATGTACGCGGCGGCGCCGACGATGGGCATCGCCGACGGCGTCGACGAGGTCCACAAGGTCACCGTTGCCCGCAACGTCCTTAAGGAGTACCGCCCGCATCCTGGCCTGTGGCCGAGCGAGTACATCCCGGCCAAGCGCGAAGAGGCCAAGAAGAAGTACGCCGAACTCCTGGCGTCCGACCCGGAGTATGCGGCCTGGGCCGACATGGCCGAGAAGGCGACGACGCGTGGTTAAGTCTTCTTGTAGACCGCCCGGTTCTCCCAGGCTTGCTTGCCGTCCCTGACCCACGGGCGTTCGGGGACATCGTCGGCGGCCAGGGGGACCGGGTCGAGTTGCAGTTCATTGGCCCACGCCCGGCGAACGTGACCGCTCGTGTTCGGCGTGGACCGATGCAGTGTGCGGCAGTGGTGGAACGACGCTCCGCCGGGTTCCATCGGTACCGGCACCGCGGCCGCGTCGTCAACGCCCTCGGTGAGCAACCCGTGCACGTTCGGGTCGTCGTCGATGTGACGGTGTGTGCGCACACCGTCATTGTGTGAGCCCGGCAGGAAATGCAGGCATCCGCTCTCGACCGTCGCCGGGTCGAGCGGGACCCAGCAGCCGAGCGCGCGATACCGCATCCCGGTGTCCCAGTACGCCTCGTCCTGGTGCCAGGGCAGCTCACCGCCGATGCGGGGCGGCTTGAGGATCATGTGGCTCCACGACTTGACGTCGGTCTCGGCCACGCCGAGTAGCTGCGCGCCGATGGCCAGCGCGTTGCGAAACAGCGTGGTCTCGCGCAGCTGCGGGAACTTGACTTCGGGCGCCAGCACCTGCGGGACGAGGTCGTCGCCGTCGCTGTCGTACGGACGCGAGAGATCGAAATACCCACCCCGAAACGCGCCCTTGCGGTCGAAGAGGTGGTCGTAGAGCGGCGCCAACCAGGCCAGCTCTTCGTCGGTGGTGATGCGGTCGATGTGAGTGAATCCCTGCCGATGAAACTCGTCGATCTGATCGTCGCTGAGCATGACGGCGAAGCCACTCGCCGGCGGCGTACCGGGATCGAACTCGCTCATCGTCAGCTCGGCTCGAGGTCGAGGCCGCGGAGCGAGCCCTCGTCCCGCCAGTCGCTGAGGATCTTGAAGAACGCAACCGAGCCGCCTCCGTAGAAGCCGTTCTGTGCGGCGACTTCCGAAAGGTTGCCTTCGTTGTTGTAGTACCCCGGCGTGCACTCCTCCAGGAACTGCCGGCCCATGCCGGCCGCCTGGAGGACGGTCTGGACCCACTCCTCCTCGGCCTCCTCGGAGACCTCGAGCGTGCGGATGTCGTTGTCGACCGCGTGCTTGATGAGATAGGCGATGTGTTTGCTCTGCTCGTCGAGCATGTGCGGGAAGTTCACGGTGAACCCGCTCTGCTGCGGGCCCATGATGAAACAGTTCGGGAACCCGCGGCTGTGCATGCCGTGCATCGTCCGCACGCCGTCCGCCCAGCGCGTGGTCAATGTTGCGCCGTCGCGGCCGAATAGTTCGTAGCCGGCGCGCCGCGTGTAGTCGGTGCCCACCTCGAAGCCGGTGGCATAGATGAGGCAATCGAGCTGGTACTCGACGCCGTTGGCCACCACGCCGGTCTCGGTGATCCGTTCGACGCCGCGGCCCCTGGTGTCGACCAGCGTGACGTTGGGCCGGTTGAACGTGTCGAGGTATTCATCGTGGAAGCAGGGCCGCTTGCAGAACTGCCGGTAGTAGGGCTTGAGCGATTCCGCGACGGAGTCGTCGGCGACGATCGAGTCGACGCGCGCCCGGATCTGCTCCATCTTCTGAAAGTCGGCCAGTTCCATCGTCTTCATCAGGCCGTCGGCGTCGACCGCTCCACCGGCGTCCTCCCGCAACATCACGAGGAGCTTGCGGATGATGTCGGTCCACCCGTCGTTGACGAGGTCCTCGTCGGCGATACCACCCGACACGAGCGTGTTGAAGTTCTCCATCCGGTAGTGGTGCCAGCCCGGCCCGAGGCTCGATGCCCACTCCGGGTCGGTGGGTCGGTTGGCCCGAACGTCGATCGACGACGGCGTCCGCTGGAAGACGTAGAGCTGCTCCGCCGCCTCCCCGAGGTGGGGCACGCACTGCACCGCCGTCGCGCCGGTCCCGATGATGCCGACGGTCTTGCCCGCCAGGCCTGAGAGGTTCCCGTTGGAGTCGCCGCTGGTGTATCCGTAGTCCCACCGGCTGGTATGGAACGAGTGGCCCTTGAACGTTTCGATACCGGGGATCCCGGGCAGCTTCGGTCGATTGAGCGGGCCGGTCGGCATGCAGACGAAATGCGCCTTCATGCGGTCGCCCCTGTTGGTCGACACGATCCAGCGCGCGCTGTCCTCGTCCCACCGCAGCTCGGTGACCTCGGTCTGGAAGCACGCGTTCCGGTAGAGGTCGAACTTCTCGCCGATCGCTTTGCTGTGGGCGAGGATCTCCGGCGCCCGCGCGTATTTCTCGGTGGGGACGTAGTCGAGCTCTTCGAGGAGCGGCAGGTAGATGTAGGACTCGACGTCGCACATGGCGCCGGGGTAGCGGTTCCAGTACCAGGTGCCCCCGAAGTCCCCGCCTCGTTCGATGACGCGAATGTCCTCGACGCCAGCCTCGCGCAATCGCGCCCCGGCGAGCAGCCCGCCGAAGCCGCCACCGATGATGACGACTTCTACTTCGTCGAACAGCGGCTCGCGGGTGAATCGTTCGACGTACGGATCCTCGACGTAGTGCGCGAACTGGCCCGTGACCTCGACGTATTGCGCGTTCCCGTCCTCACGAATCCGCTTGCCCCGTTCCTCGCGGTACTTGGCGCGGAGTGCGTCGGGATCAAACCCCAGGTCGGTCGACATGCGCACCACTATTCCATTCGAAGCGATAGAGCACCGAGGTCGACTCGCCGGGGTCGAGGGCGATAACGCCGGTGCCGAGCACACCTGCCTCGGCGAGGCGGAAGCCGTCGTTGGCCATGGTGACCGGCTCGACGCACACGTACTCGGAGACACCGCTGAAGACGACAACTTGTGTGATCGGATCCGACCAGTGGAGCCGCAAGGCGGCGATCTCCGCTGACATGCCGCTCAGACCGGTGTAGCACCGGTCCATCGGTGGGGCGAGGCGCTTGGTACGCAGGTCCTCGTCGGGACCGACCGGCACCGGCGGCCCGGTGGGCATCGGACCGTCGCCCGGCCACATCTCGTCGGCCGGCACCTGCACCGGCCCGACCCGGAACCACGGGTGGATCCCCAACCCGACCGGCACCCGGTCGGTACCGCGGTTGATGACCTCGAGGGTCTGGTCGAGGTGGGTCTCGGTGAGAGCGAACGTCTGGCGACCGACGACGTCGTATGAACCTTCGGCTACCGCCACTTCGAGTCCGACACGCGTCGCGTCGCTCTCGGTCACAGTCCACGGCAGCCAGGCGGTCAGTCCGTGAAGCGCGCTGCCGTCGTCGAAGTTCACCGGCACGCGCAGCTCGCGACCCTCGAATTCGAACCGACCGTCGGGGATGCGATTCGACCACGGCAGCAACGGATAACTCCCCCAGGAACCCCAGCCGAGCTGCGCATCTTCGGAGCCGCGGAGCAGAGGCGTGCCATCGATCTCGATCTGGCCCAGCCGGCCGCCGTGTTCCGGAAAGATCGCTACTCGGGCCGAACCGGCCTCTAACTGAACAGCCATCGCGGTGTGACGGTAACTGACGGTAATGTTCGATTCAACAAGACTTCACAGAGGGGATATGGGCGGAGGAGCGATACGGGTCGAGGAGGCGCTGATCCCGATGCGGGACGGCACCGTGCTGACCGCCGACGTAGCCACCGTCGACAACGGTGTCGCCCGGCCCACACTTCTGGTGCGCACGCCGTACTCACGCGCCGCGTCACGCGCCGCCGAGGACGTTGTCGGGCTGACACAACTGGGTTGGTCGGTGGTGATCCAGGACGTCCGCGGCCGATTCGACTCCGAGGGTTCGTTCGATCCGTTCCGCCAGGAACGCAAGGACGGCGCCGCCACCATCGCCTGGTGCGCCGCGCCAGCCATGGTCGGATGGCCGCGTCGCCGGCTGGGGCGCGAGCTACCTCGGCGCGACCCAGTGGCTTGCCGCGGCCGAACGGCCGCCCGCCCTCCGGGCGATGGCGCCGATGGTCACCTCGGCCTGGTACGACGAGGGCTGGACCTACGAGGGCGGCGCGCTGCAGCTCGGCTTCGCCATGCCGTGGGCGCTGCTGATGGCGGCCAGCGACCCGCGTGCGGATCCCGCGGCGCTCGCCCAGCGCGCCGAGCTCGCGTCCGATTTCGATGCTCTTTACTCACACACGCTCGGTGATCACCCCGTGCGCGACGCGTTCCCGGCGTTTGCCGAATGGCTGGCCGTCGACCCCCGGCCGACGTGGCGCCCGGTGGCGGTCGCGAAGGCGTTCAAGCACATCGACGTGCCCGCCTTCCACGTGGCCGGTTGGTTCGACCTGTTCTGCGATGGCTCCTTGCGGGCGTGGAAAGGCCTGGCCACCGCGGCGCCGTCGAGCGCGACGGGCTGGTCAGCGCATCGTCGTCGGACCGTGGACGCACGCCGGTCTGTTCGCCGACGCGACTCCGGAGATGGCGTTCGGTCCGACCTCGGGACCGGCGGCCGATGTCCGGGGTGAGGCGCTGCGCTGGGTGCGTCGGGCTGTCGATGGTGAGAGCGTCGAGGGCGGCGCCCGGCTCTTCGTCATGGGCCTGAACGAGTGGCGCGACTTCACTGACTGGCCACCGCCGGCCACCGAGACCGACCTGTACCTGGGCTCGGGCGGCGCGCTGCGATCTCCCGAGGCACCCCCCACGCGGTCGATCGACACCTTCGACTACGACCCGCACGACCCCGTCCCCACCCGGGGCGGCCGCGCCCTCGGTCCCTTCCTGCCGATGGCCGGACCCGTCGACCAGCGCCCGGTCGAGAGCGCGGCCCGACGTCCTCGTCTATACGTCCGATCCCCTGAGCCGCGACCTCACGGTGATCGGGCCGGTTAAGGCCACGATCCGCTTCTCGACCACAGGCCAGTCGGCCGACGTCACGGTCAAGCTGGTGGACGTGCACCCCGACGGACGCGCATTCAACGTCGTGGACTCGGTACGCCGTCTGGCGTTCACGCCGGGCCGTCCCCGTTACGTGGAGGTTGCGGTAGGGTCGACCGCCCTCTGCTTCCGCGCCGGGCACCGCATACGGGTGGACGTGTCGTCATCGAATTTTCCGCGGCTCGATCGCAACCCGTCGACGAATGCTCACGCCGGCGAGGCGACGTCGCTCCACGGCGCCCACCAGACTGTGCACCTCGGCGGCGCCCGGCCGTCGCGCGTGACGTTGCCGATAACGAAGTGATCACATGACCGACGTCTTCCAGCCGTTCGCTCCCGGCCGTGTACGGCTCCAGCCCGGGCTGTTTCAGCAACGCTTCGACCTCAACCACCGCTACCTCCGCAGCCTGCGCACCGAGAACCTGCTGCAGAACCACCTCTTCGAGGCGGGACTGTGGGGGCCGCCGGAGAAGCCCGGCGACATCCACTGGGGGTGGGAGTCGCCCAACTCCCAGGTGCGCAGTCACTTCGTCGGCCACTGGTTGGCCGCCGCGGCACGGGTCTCGATCGTCGCGCCGGATGCGGTGCTCGGCGCGCAGGTCGAAGAGGTCGTCGCCGGTCTGGGTCGCTGCCAGGAGGCCAACGGCGGGGAGTGGGTCGCCGGCATACCCGAGAAGTACCTCCACTGGATCGCGCAGGGCCGCCCCATCTGGGCGCCGCACTACGTCGCCCAGAAGACGTTGATGGGTCTCCTCGAGACGCACCGGCTCACCGGCAACGAGCAGGCTCTCGACATCGTGGTCAACGCAGCGCGGTGGTTCTCACGGTGGACCGGCGCGATGAGTCAGCGACGAGCTCGACGAGCTGTTCGACTTCGAGACCAACGCCATGCTCGAACTGTGGGCCGATCTCTTCGCCGTCACGAAGGACGAGGAGCACCTCGAGCTGATGAACCGCTACTACCGGCGGCGGCTCTTCGACCCGCTGCTCGCCGGCGAGGACATCCTCACCAACCATCACGCCAACATGACGATCCCCGAGGCGCACGGCGCGGCCCGCGCGTGGGAGGTCACCGGCGAGCAGCGCTGGCGCGACATCGCCGAGGCGTACTGGGACTGCGCGGTCACGCGTCGCGACCAGTTCTGCACCGGCGGTCAGACCTAGCGCCGAGGTATGGGCCGCGCCGGGCGAACTGTCGGCCCGGTTGAGCGACACCACCCAGGAACACTGCACCGTCTACAACATGAACCGGCTGGCGTCGTACCTGCTCCGCTGGACCGGTGACCCGGAATACGCCGACTACCGCGAGCGCAACCTCTACAACGGCATCCTGGCGCAGCAGCACCCGGCGACCGGCATGGTCACCTATTACCTGCCGCTGCGCGGCGGCGGCCGCAAGACGTGGTCGACGCCCACCGAGAGCTTCTGGTGTTGCGTGGCCACGCTGGTACAAGCCCACGCCGAACACGCCGATGACGTCTATTTCAACGACGCCGATGGCATCGTCGTCGCGCAGTACGTGCCGAGCGAACTCCGAGCGGGCCGGTCGCGCGTTCGCCAGAGCTTCGAGTCACGGCCGGGCGACCCGGGCAAGGCCGACTACCGCGCCGTGCGGCCCGTCCGCCGCCCCGACGCCATGGTCGTCGAGCTGTCGGTCGACTGCGACAGCCCAACCGATACCGCGATCGGGCTGCGACTCCCCGGCTGGCTGGCCGGCCGCGGCCGTGATCGACATCGACGGTGAACGGATCGAGCTACCGAACGCGCCGGGCACGATCCATCGGTTGCACCGGAAGTGGCACCACTCGACGATGCGGCTCGAGCTCCCGCGCCGGGTGGTCGCGCCAGCGCTCCCCGACGCACCGGACACCGTCGCCTTCGTCGACGGGCCGGTCGTCCTGGCCGGCCTGTGCGACGGCGAGCGCCTGTTGCGCGGTGATGTCGACCGACCCGACGACGATGCTCCGGCCGGACGCCGAGCGCGCCCTCGACGGCGCATTCCAGGAGTACACCCACCGCACCCATGGCATCGACAACGGCTTCCGTTTCGTGCCGCTCTACAGCGTCATCGACGAGCCCTACACCGTCTACTTCCCCGTCGGCTAGTCCTACGCACTGACAGCGGAATCGCGGCGGGGGTTTGCCTACGTTTTCACTGACAGTTCGGCGAGGGCTAGTCGACTACTGCAGCAGCTTGATGCGGACTTGGGGGAGCTCGGTGGCGCGGTACACCCATACCTCGACTGTGGAGGTGAGGCTCGGGTCGGGGTTGAGCGCCGCGGTGGTGTGACACAGGTAGATCATCCCCGTCTCCGGGTCGCGGATGATCGGTGCTGTCGTCGATGATGGCGCCCCGCGGCGTCGTCGGCATGACAGGGACGATCGGCACCGGGACGAACGTCATGTCGTCCGTCAGGGTGCGGTAGTACACCGACTTCGTCGGAACAATCGGCGGGTCGGGTAGCCCCTGGCCGATGTAGGTGTGATGGGTGCCGCCGGCCCGCAGGAAGCAGCCGAAGGCTTCAGGCCGAGTTCAAGGTGTAGGAGTCGAACGCTTTCTGCTTCTGGTCGAAGTCACTGCTGAGGCTGGCCGCGCTGGCCAGATACGGCGTGTACTTCGTACCAAGAGCGCGGAACGTCGGCGCTAACGGGTTCATGTCCGACGTCGAGTTGCTGGGCCCGGTAGATCCACCAGTAGCGCCCGTGGTGCGTGGTGATGTTGCCGTTCATGTCCCGCAACAACCGGCCGTAGCCGGTGTGGATGCCATCGGGCGTGCCAGGTCCGCCGCAGCGCAGCCGCGGCCGGTTGTCACCGCCCTCCCACTCCCAGTTGAGCCCGTCCTTGGACGTGATGATGAACGAGTCCTGCATGGGCTCGGCGTTGCCGGGGACGATGTGATCCTGCACGCCGTGTGGTGACGACACGAACTGCTTACCAACCGGATCCCACACGATGTCGCCGGAGGAGAAGTGGCCGACGATGTAGCCCGCGGGATACGGGGTGGGCGCGTCGCCGACCCGGGGATAAGCGTGAACGGCCCAGTGATCTTTGGCGCGGTGTAGAGGTAGATGTGGCTGGTGTCGTGCGTCCACCGGAACAGGTACCACTTGTCGATCGCCGCGGCGCCCAGCAGCGCGCCGGCAGGGAGAACCGAGGTGTGATTCCACTGGGTCTCGATGTTGGAGGGAACCGCGGTGTGGGTGAGGACCGGCGAGAGGCTCGTGGGCAGCCACGCCAGCGGCGGCAGCGGATCGCCCGGCGCGGCGGCGACCGGCCGGCGCCACGCGCCGGTGGCCAACAACCCGGCCGTGGCCGCACCCGCCTTGACGAAATCTGCGTCGATCCATTGGAGTCCTTTCGGGAAGCCCTGAGACGAGTTGGATGAGACGTGAGTGGACCGGCTCGGGTGGGCCGGCGAATGGGTCAAACGACGGCGACCACCGTAAGGCCTTCCGGAGCGGCCACCGCCGTTGGCGATGTCCAGCCCGCGGTCAGCTCGTCGTGGCCGGGCACCACGGGGAAGTAATGCGGCACGAGGGAGTCCTCGCACGATCGGATCGGCGACCGCCTGGTAGCGGAAGTCAGCCGACAGCCGCAGCCGGTCGGTGTGGTTCCGCTTGGCCGCATGCACGGTAAGGCTGTGGAACACAAGCACGTCGCCCGCTTCGAAGTCGGTCGTGAGCCATCCCGGCGTCGTCGTCGACCTTCGTCGGCCACGCGCAGCCCGCCGACGTTCGGGCACCGCCTCGACCGGCCAGAGCCCGGCTGCTGCGAGCCGGCGAGCACGCGCAGCCCACCCAGTTCGTCGGGACACGCACCCAACGGAACCCACGCGGTAAGGACGTCGGTGCGTGCCCTGGTTGAGCGGGTAGTCCTGGTGCGCGCCGACCACGAACTCGTCGCGCGGCAGGCCGATGCGGGCGATCTTGCGCGGGTGCACGAGTACCGCGTCGTCGAAGATGCGCTCCATCGTCGCCACCAGGCCCTTGGCGTGGGCCAGTTCGTGGAACGCCTGAAGCCGCTGGATCGCGGTGTAGGCCTCGAAGTACGCGGGGTCGGCGTTGGCCTCCTCCCGGCGAACCTTGTCCGACGGCAGCGCGGCGTCGAGATCCGAGCCGTCGGCCAGCCATCCGCACTCGTCGAGCGCGCCCGAGCACCGCGCGACGGGTGTCGCAGCACTGCCGTCGGCATCGATGAGCCCGCGGAAGAACATGTAGCCCGTGCTCGGCGAGCCGCTGGCGCAGCTCCGTCGCCGTCGGCCGAGGTCGATGTTTCGTGCAGGGCGTGTCATCGTGCGCTTCCTCCTACGGGGAAAAGCTTGGGCGGGCTGGTGTAGACGAAGCATTTGCAGCCCGTGTCGAAGACGAAGTCGCGGTACGCGTCGACGCCGTCGTGCATCAGTCGACGCTGTACCGGGTGCCGTACACGCCGGGCGACGGCGAAGCTGGTTCCGAGCGCGGCGACGCCCGCGCGACAGGCCGCCGACGGTGATGTCGCGTTGGCTGACGCCAGCGCGTCTGCTGCAGCAAGAACAGGCCGTGGCAGTAGCCCAGCGCGGTGATCTGCGGCTGGCGCGCCGACATGTCCTGGCCGGCGCCTGCGCATGATGTCGAGACACAAGCGTGTTGCTGGGTTCACCGGGCCCGGATCGTGCGCCGCGTCGACGTCGAGGATCGGCGTCCACCCCATGCCGATGGCGTTTCGCAGTTGCGCAGCCGGCGCCGTCCGCTGCAGGACGCTGCCGGGCGCCTGGTCGGTGTTCAGCCCGTACTTCGGGTAGTAGCCCTGCGTGTCAGCGGCGCGCATGAAGAACAGCGGGTAGAGCCCGCCCTCGCCGAGGAACAACACGTTGGTGACGCCCTCGTTGCGGAAGCGCACGACGTAGCTGGTGGCCTCGCGTGCCGCCGCGGGGCGCGCCTTGCAGCACGATCTTCTTGACGCCCGGCCGCTTTGAGGAGCGGTACGAACTGCTCGTCGACCACCTTCTTGTACGACGGGTCGTCGAAGTACTCGATGCCGACGACCGCGTTGGGACCGAACCACCCGCGCGCGCCGAACACCTTCACCTGCTTCTCGGCCAGCCGGTCGAGGGTGAGGCCCGCTGCCGCCGTAGCCGCTGTACCAGTAGTCGCGGTACGTCTTGAGCGTCTGCTCGTCCATCGGCATGCCGAGGTGGATGCCGGGCACGCCCCGCTTGGCCAGACAGACGAGGAGGGCCTGACGCGGGCCAGTGCGACGTTGATGGCGGCGAACACGCGGTTGTCCTCGGTCCAGCGCCACGCAGGCCTCCTGCTCGGACTGGCCGTCGGCCAGTCCCGAGTCGGGCCAGGTCGAAGGTGTAGAAGACCGGCACGATCTTGCGGCCGGCGATGCCGCCTCTGCTGTTGATGTAGTTGACCACCGCGTTGGCCTGCGCCTCGGTGTCGCCGAAGTTGAGTGCGGCGCCGATGAGGTTGCCCATGGCCTCGCCGCCCTTGACGAGGTTGATGCCGATCTTGATCTCGCTAGCGGTGACGCCCGGCGCCATCTGGCCCGGGCCGGCCGCCGCCGTCCCTGGCACGCCTGTGCCGCTGGTGCCGGCACGCGCGGTGGAGCCCACCGTTCTGCCCGTGGCCGGCGCCGCGCCGGTTCCGCCCGGCGTCGGCGTGGTCGCCGGCCAGCGTCGCCGCCCAGCCCCGTGTCCGGCCTTCGCCGGCATTGACCGCTTGACTGCCGTGAAGCGGTGTCGGCCAGGCGGTTCGTCGAGTTGCACGCCGCCGACAGCATGGCCACGACCGCGACCACGGCGACCAGGGCGGGACGCTTGATCTGTGGTCATCGGGACTCCTCGGCGGGGTGCGGTGAACTCGTAACGGCCCGAGCCGACCTCGACGGGCGCGTCGGAGCCGGGCACGCGCACGCGCGCCGACGCGCCCGACCGGAATTTCGACGGTCATCGAGACAGTCCCTCCATCGTCGCGCCGCCAGGCACAGCCGACCCGGCCCGAGCGGCGAGTCGCAGGTGGCCTCGACCCAGTCCAAGCGAGGGATCCGGCTGTGGCGCGATCTCGAGCACCCGGCCGCCGGGCGACCGACTCGTCGAAGCCGATGCCCGCCGCGGTGCGATACAGCCACTCGCCGACCGCGCCGAACGCGTAGTGATTGAACGAGTTCATGGCCGGATCCTGAAAGCCGCGCTCAGCCGTCCACCCGTCCCAGCGCTCCCAGATCGTGGTGGCGCCGTGCTTCACGCTGTACAGCCATGACGGGTAGCCGTCGTGCAGGAGCAGGCGATACGCCACATCGTGACGACCGCCGATCGACAGAGCCGGCAACAGGTGGTTCACCCCGAGGAAGCCGGTGGTCAGGTGCCCCCGCCGATCTATGTCCGCGACCAGCTGCTCCACGGCCGCGGTCAATCAGGTCGTGGGGCACGAGGCCGAACCGCAGCGCGAGCGCGTAGGCGGTTTGCGTCTCGCACTTGAGCCGCCCGTCGTCGAGCATGAACGCGGCGCGGAAGGCGGCGCCGATAGCGTCGGCCAACGCGTGCAGCTCGGCCGCGTCATCGAGGCCGAGCGCGGCCGGCCACCTCGCGCCGTGAGCCGCGTGCTGTGCGCGAAGAAAGCAGTGGCGATCAGGTCCTTGTCGGTGTCGACTCCCACGTTGAGCCAGTCGCCCATGTCGTTGTTTCGCCGCTCGAGCCAGACCAGCCCGGGGTTGGCCGCGTGCACGTAGTCGACCCAGCGGCGCATCGCTGGATAGGCGTCGGTCAGTAGCCGGTCGTCACCGAACCGCCGAGCCACGACCCACGGCACGATCGTGCCGGCGTCGGCCCAGCCGGCCGCACCGTCAGCAGGGTCGACGATTCGCGGCGCGACATCCGGGAAGCCGCCGTCGTCGGACTGCGCGTCGACCAGGTCGCGCAGCCACTTCGCGTAGAACGCCGAGGTGTCGAAGAGATAGCACGCCGTCTCGACGAACACCTGCGCGTCGCCCGTCCACCCGAGCCGCTCGTCGCGCTGCGGGCAGTCGGTGGGCACCTCGAGAAAGTTGCCGCGTGCGCCCCACACGATGTTCGAGTGCAGGCTGGTTGAGCCGGTCGTCGGAGCAGGCGAAGGACCCGATCGGTTCGACATCGGTGCCGAGAACAACACCGGTGACGTCCTGCGGCGTCGAGCTCCCCCGGCCATCCACTGACTTCGGCATACCGAAAACCGTGGAAGGTGAAGCGCGGCTCGCAGATCTCGACGCCGGCACCGCGAGAGGACATAGCGGTCGATCGCCGCTGCGCCGCGCAGGTTCTCGAGGTACAGCGCGCCGTCGGCGTCGAGCATCTCGGCATGACGAACCGTCACGTCGGTGCCGGCCACCCCGTCCAATCGCAGCCGAAGCGTGCCGACCATGTTCTGGCCGAGATCGACGAGGTGCGAGTCGGCGCCGGTACGCGTCGACGCTGGCCGGCGCCAGTTCCTCGGTACACCGCACCGGCGGCGCCGGCGAGGTCACCCGCGCTGCCGTCGGTACCCGCAGTGACCCGCGCCGACTGACAGTTGCCTGCCGTGAGGCTGAGGTCCTGCACCTCGCCGTTGAGCATGTCGCTGGCGCGGATCGGCCCGTCGCCCGCCTGCCACCTCGGACTGCTCGTGCAGAATCGTTCGCCCGCCGTCCGTCTCGACCTCGATCTGTACGAGTAGCTGTGGGGTGTCGCCGTAGTGCTCGCGTTCGCCGACGAAGCCGACGTAGCCGCTGTACCAGCCGTCGGCCAGCGCGGCGCCGATCTCGTTCTCGCCGGGCTCCAGCGCATCGGTCAGGTCGAGCACCTGGTACTGGATCCGCTGGTGGTAGTCGGTCCATCCCGGGAGGAAGCTGCGCGTCGTCACGCGATGTCCGTTGACGGTCAGTTCGTACACGCCCAGTGCGGTGGCGTAGGCGCGCGCTTCGCGGACGGGTCCGTCGACAACCAGTGATGAGCGGAAGTAGATGCACTGACGACTCGGTGTGCGGCTCCGGCGCGGCGATCCACGTCTGCGCTCCAGTCCGCAGGCGTCGAGCAACCCCATCTCCCACCACGCGGCGGGCGCGTACCCGGAGCAGTCGCCGACGTCGTCCCACACCTGCACCGTCCAGTGCACGCGTTGACGGCTTCCCAGCGCAGGTCCGTTCCACGGCACGAGGAGCACTCGGCCGACTCGAACGCGGCCGCTGTCCCACAGGTCGCCGACGCCCGCGGCCAGCCGATCCGGGCTCGACGCGGCCAGCACTTGGTAGGCGACCTGCTCGGTGCCGTTGCGCGTCGCGTGCACCTGCCAGCTCAGCCGCGGCTCGGTGGTGTCGATCCCGAGCGGATCGACCAGGTGCTCGCAGCGCAGCCGGTGGACGGAGAGGCTCATGCCCGCCCCTTTGCTGCTGCCTTCTTCGCCGCCGGCTTCGGCTTCGCCAGCAGGCCCGAGCGTTCGACGGCCACCGCGCTGCCGCCGAGGTATGACTCGAGGACGAGCGGGTCGGCCCGCACCTCGGCCGGCGTGCCCTGCGGCGATCACCGCGCCGGAGTCCATGGCCACGATGCGGTCAGCCATTCCCATGATCAACGGCATGTCGTGCTCGATCACGATAAGGGTGGCGCCGAGATGCTGCTTCACCCGGGCGAGCAGCTCGCCCAGCGCCTCGGTCTCCCGCTGCGCGACGCCCGAGGACGGCTCGTCGAGGAGCAGCAGTGTCGGGCTCGAGCGCGATGACACACGTCAGCTCGGTGATGCGTCGCGTTCCCGTCGACAGTTCACCGGTCTGCTTATCGGCATATGCCTCGAGACCCATCAGCGCGACCAGCTCGCGGGCCCGGCGCCCCTTGCGACGATCGGCCGTGGTTGCGCCGAGCAGCGACGGCAGCGTGCGGGTCGGTCGCTTGCCGCTCGCAGGCCAGCTGGATCGTCTCGATGACTGTGAGCGTCGGGAACAGGGCTGCGTCCTGGAACGAGCGCACCAGGCCGAGGCGGGCGCGGTCTTCGGGGGTGAGCCGGGTGATGTCCTCGCCGGCGAAGGCGATGGCGCCGCTGGTCAGGCCGGGTGAAGCCGCCGAGCAGCTCGAACAGCGTCGTCTTACCTGCGCCGTTGGGGCCGATGAGACCCAGCGTCTCACCGCGGCACGACGTCGAGGTCGACGCCATCCACTGCCAGTACGCCGCCGAACCGCTTGACCAACCCGGTGGCGGTGAGCAGCGGCTCGGCGGCGGAGAGCGCCGCCGCCCGTAGCCCCGAGCGGTTCATCGAACCGAGGGATACGACCGGTGCTGCGGCCGTGTCGATGTCTTCGGCTTCGTCGGGCGCGGTCGCAGTTGCCCGGCCCGCCAACCGCACGATGCGATCACGCACGGGTCGCACGAGCTGGGCCAGGCCGCCCGGGAAATAGAGGATGAGGATGAGCCACCCGAGCGATGACGCAGCCAGGCCCGAGCTGCCGATGCCGGGCAGGAACCGGGGTAGGCCGATGATGTAGAGGGCGCCGATGAGCGGTCCGGCCAGCAGACCGATGCCGCCGATCACCGCCAGGGCGACCACCTCGATGTTGGCCGTGATCGAGAAGTCGCTCGGCTTCAGCAGCGAGAGGCGTGTGGCCGTAAAGCGCGCCGCCGACGCCGGCGAAGAATCCGGCCAGTGCGAACGTCTCGAGCTTCACCCGTGTTGCCGCCACGCCGAAGGCGCGGGCGCCCTCTTCGTTGTCGCGCAGGGCACGGAGGCGGCGGCCGAGGCCCGACCGCCACACGTTCCGGGCGAGCAAGAGGCACAGAACGAGGACGACGAGCGAGAAGAGGTAGTACGTATGCCCGGTGTCGAAGACCCGGTCGGCGATGATCGGCCGGCCGGGAACTTCACCCGACCCCAGCATCCAGGGCTGCTGCAGCAGCCAGCCACTGGCGGCGATCGCGAACGCGAGCGTCGTGACCGCCAGCAGGAGGCCACGGATCCGCGACGGCCGGCAGCCCGATCAGTACCGACGCCGCCGCGGTCGCCAGACCCGCCACCAGGAAGGCCAGTGGGAAGTTGCCCGTCCAGTTGGCCATATGGATCGACACCGTGGCACCCACGCCCGCGAGAGCGAACTGACCGAGCGACAACTGGCCGGCGAGACCGGCGACGATGCCGACCGACAGACCAATGATGGCGATAGCAATGATCGTGGTGTAGGTCGTCGCGGTCTGGTTCGACACCGTCAGCGGCAACAGTGCGGCGATCGCCAGCGCGGTGAGCCCGGTCCCGGAGCCGAAGCAACCGGCGATACGCGACTGGCGCAGCATCGCGCTCAGCGGCTGCCAGGGTTGCACCGACGACCACGAGACTCGGTCCTCCTCGCGACCGCCACCACGGCTCTGGAACAGAAGTGTGCCGAGGATGACGAGGAAGAGCACGAGCTCGACCGAGCCCGAATCCGGATAGCTCTGAATCAGCACTTGCTCGAGCACGCCCACGCCGATGCCGGCGACGAGCGCGATCGGCAAGCTCTGCAGCCGAGCGATGACAACGGCGACCAAGGCGCGCAACAACAAGTTGGGCCCGAGGCTCTCCGCGGCGACAAAGCCGAGGGCGGGCTTCAGCAGCACCGACGTGAGTGCGGCCACGCCGCCGGCGATGGCCCACGCCAGCGTCGACATCCGCGCCGCGAACACGCCGGCCATCCGGGCCGCTTCGGGATTGGCCGCCGCGGCACGCATGGCCAGCCCATAGCGGCTGGCCCGCAGGAAGAAAACGAGGGCAAGGACGACCAGCGGACTGAGGATGAGAATGCCCACGTAAGCCTGGGTGACGAGAACGGGCCCGATGTGGAAGGTGGGCAGCCCGCTCGGTTGCGGGAACCGGCTTCCGGCGGGAACGGCATCGCTGACGAGCAGTGAGCTGAACAGCAGCAGCTGCGCCACGCCGAGCGTGGCGACCAGCGACATCAGCTTGGGCGCGGCCCGCAACCGGCGGACCACGGCGACTTCGGCGACCGCGCCGGTGGCCGCCGAGACCGCGAGCGCTAGCGGCAACGCGACCCAGTAGGGCACGTTCCACTTGAGGACGGCGACGCCGAAGAACGCGGCACCGAAGGCGCCGATCTCGCCGTGGGCGAAGTTGATGACCTTGTTCGACCGGTAGACGAGCACCAGGCCGACGGCGAGAAGGCCGTAGGCCATCCCGGTGATGAGGCCGAGGGTGAGCGTCGACGCGCTCGATTTCAAGTGCGCCGAGCATCACTTGCCGAAGCCCTTGCTCGCGCCTTCGAGGAACACCGACCGCAGCAGGTCGTCGCGGCCGAGCAGATCGGCCGCGCGGCCGTCGAACCTGATCTCGCCCTTCTCCATGAAGTACGCGTGGTCGACGACCGACAGCGCGATGTTCACCGACTGCTCGACCAGCACCACCGCGGTGCCGGTGGCATTGATGCGCCGCACCATCTCGAGCAGCTCGCCAACCACCTTCGGCGCCAGCCCGAGCGACAGCTCGTCGATGAGGAGCAGGCGGGGCCGCACGATGAACGCCTTCGACAGAGCCAGCATCTGCTGCTCGCCACCGGAGAGGGTCGCGGCCAACTGGTCGCGACGTTCGGCCAGGCGCGGGAACGCGGCGAACGACTCCTCGATACCCCGTTCGACTTCAGCCCGGTGACTGCCGTGGCTGAAGCCGTAGACGCGCATGTTGTCGAGCACGGTCATGGGACCGAACACCGCTTTGCCGCCCGGGATCTGAGTGATACCGCGCGCCGACGCGACGCTCGGCGTCGAGGAACGTGACGTCGGCACCGTCGAGCCGCACCGTGCCCCGACTCGGCAAGCCCACCCCGGAGATCACGCGTAACAACGTGGATTTGCCGGCGCCGTTGGTGCCGAGAAGCGCGACCATCTCGCCTTCATCGACCGCAAAGTTCACGTCGAAGAGCACCTGGAGCCGGCCGTAGGAGAAGTCGACGCCGCGGCAGGCGAGCAGCGGAAGGTGGGCGCCCATCTCGCGCAGGACGCGGAACTCCTCCTCCTCCACCAACTCGTCGACCATGATGTCGAAGTCGTGATCGACGGTGCGCGCCGCAGTCCACAACACGATGGCCGAGACAACGCCGGGGACCACCAGCGTGCCTATCGCGCCGGTAGCGCCCAACGCCTGTTCCATCCCGCCCAGCAACAGGATCCCCCCGAAGCCGCCAACTGCGGCAGTGAAGATGCCGGCTAGAGCCGCCGCGTGCGGGCGCATGCTGGCCGGCACGATCGACAGCATCACCATCGTCGTGGAGACGGCGAGCAGCCCGAAGCAGGCAAACGAGAGGCCGAACAGCAACACCAACCCGGCGAGGAACGGGGAGTACACCGACACCGGAAGCAGCACCGCGCCGGCGCCGAACAGCCACGCCGAGACGCGGACGAAGGCCGCTGGGTCGCGCTGGAAAAGGTCTTCTCCGCGTCGGCCGAACAGCGCGAACGCGGCCATCGAGAACAGCGGCATTACCGCGAAGAACGCGCCGCGGCCGCCCGGCCCCAGGCCCCACCGTTCCTCGAGGAAGAAGAAGAAGTACGTGTTGAGCGGAACGAGGAACATGCCGAGCACTGCGCTGGCGGTGAGGATGCGGCGCACCGTCGGGATCATGAGCAAGCGGCGCACGACTTCGAAGAAGCCGAGCTTGACCTTCTCCGGCGCGGGCGGGGCGTCGGTGATAGTGGCCCGGACCTGGCCGGTGTCCCACTTACCAACGCCTGGGTCCCGTAAGCGAATGCTGACTGAGCGCGGCGAGAAGGGAGATGGCGCCGAGGATGATGAACACGCCGCGCCACGTGAACCCGAGGACTGCGGTGAGCAGGCCGACGCCGAGCGGCGCGATGACGTTTCCGACGGCGTCGGCGCCCCTGTAGAACGACAACACCCGAACGCGCGTCTCCGGCGGGTGGAAGTCCATGAGCAGCGGCGTGTGGGTAGCCCGCACGGTTCCGGTACTGGCACCGTCGGCGAGCAGAACGCCGGCCAAGCCCCATGCGTTGGAGACCAGTCCGGTCAACAGCGTCAGCGTGCTCCACGCGAACGCGCTCACGCTGCTGATCAGACCGCGGCGACCCCGGCGCTGGATATAGGCGGCGGTGGGGAGCGTGGCCAGGGTGATGGC
Organism: uncultured Actinomycetes bacterium; assembly: GCA_963742585.1. Classification (GTDB taxonomy): domain Bacteria; phylum Actinomycetota; class Acidimicrobiia; order Acidimicrobiales; family JACDEA01; genus JACDEA01. The sequence goes on along the minus strand of CAVUMI010000005.1, from coordinate 191,044 downwards.
CAGGATCTTCAGCGTGCTCAGGCCGGCCAGCGCGCCCTTGCCGATCCCGAGGGTGTTGCCGATCTCTGGCCCGAGGACGTAGAACGCGTAGCCCTGGAGTTCGTCGACGATCACCAGGATCGAGAGGGCGATCAGCGGGTACCAGCCGACGCGTGCAGACCGCAGGCCTTCGCGCAGTGAAGTGGTGTGCGCCTCGTCGTGCAGGCCCAGTGCCTCCCGAGCCACGCCGCGCATGCGGACGCGGACTTCCTCGACGTCGTCCAGTACGTCGGTCATCGGCGGACGAAGAAGTTGAGGCGGAACGCGGCCTCGCCGACCCGGCGCTCGCCGCGCATCCGGACGACGGTGACTTCGTGGGGATCCTTGCTGGTGCCCCGGTTGGTCGGGCGGAGGTCGTCGAGCAGTTCGAGCGTCAGCGCCGGCGACGCGGTGAGGAAGACGTCGCGATCGCGGAAGTAGGCCTCACCGGGACAGCCGGGAGTGCGGCGGCAGGAGTCGTCGTCGGGAACCAGCGAGGTCAGTCGCTTGCCGGGCCCGATCGGTGCCCGGTCGACGAACACGCCGTAGTACTCGGCGGTCGGATCCCTGAAGTCGGCCCGGAGCGTGGCCGGTGCTTTCTCGTCGGCCCAGGTGATGGTGACGGGCAGGTTCACGGTGGCCCGCGCCTTCGGGCCGGTGAAGTCAATGCTCTCGTCGACCCTGAACGCGTACCCGCGCGTGTTGCAGGCGGCCAGCAGCGTCGCCGCGCACAGGAAGAAGAGCGTCGCCCGCCTCACGCCACCCCGGTTACGACCGGCGCCAAACGAGCGGGTTGAGTCGACCGGCAGCAAGCTGGCCCGGCCTCACGTCGGGCATCCACTTGTCGTAATCCTTCTGATGCCACTCGTGCTCGGGCTCGATACCGCGCAGCCCGTCGGCGAACCAGATCACCGTCATCGCGGCACGCATCTGATCGGTGGGATTCGCCGGCGCGCCGTGCAGCGTCCAGCTGGCGTGAAACGTGGCGTCGCCCGCTGCCATCGGCCCGGGACTCTCCAGCTGCATGCCCGTGTCCACGATCATTTGCTGGAAGACGCGCTCCGACTCCTCGGACGCTTCGAACTCGCCCAGGTAGCCGAGCTTGTGGCTACCCGACGCGTAGACGAGGCTCCCCATCTCGGGCGTCACGTCGGTGAGCGGCATCCACATCGTGAGAATGTCGTCACGGTCGAGCGGGAAGTAGTACTGGTCCTGGTGCCACGGCGTGAGCGCGCCGCCGGGCTCCTTGAAGATCGCTTGGTCGTGATACATGCGCACGGCGTCGACGCCGAGCAGATCGGCGGCGATACGGCCGAACCGTTCCGCCAGGCTGAATCGACGCATGCCCTCGTCAACCCACCAGAGGTTCTGGATCTGCAGGAAGGCCTTGGTGAGGAGCGTGTCCCGTTGCTCGAGCGGTCGGTCCTCTGGCGAGTTGGCCAGCGCCACTTCGCGGATGTAGGGACCCCACGATGCGATCTCGTCGGGCGCGGCCACCTGCCGCAACAACGTGTGGCCTTTCTCGCGGAATTCGTGCACCTTCTCCGGCGTCACCGTGTACGGCTCGGTGAGATCGGGCAACTCTCGCAGCACGCAAGAAGCGTACGCCGATGTGAGCTTTCGATCAATCCCCCATTAGTTAACATCGACTCAAAACACGCGACAAGCCGGCGAAACTGTCAGGAGCAATGGCGTGGTCGACGAGCGACGTGCGGATGGGTTGGAGCTTCAGCGCCATCGTGCCGCGGCGGTCCGTGCGTTCGGCTGCGCTCCGTCGAGGCCGGGTGTGGCGGTGGGGAGTCCACGGCTGGCGTGGTGTCGACCCCGACGGATTGGTCGCCGCGCGGTGAAATTTTCCCTCTATTTGTAGGCTCGAAATCCTTGCAATCGAACACACGTTCGCATACGATGAGGTGATGGACCTCGAGGAACTCGCAGATGTGATGGAGGACCTCGAGGTGCCGCGGAGTTGCGATGGCCTGCGCCAGTACTTCGCGCTGGTGAGTCGGCTCGAGGCCAAGCTGGCGCCGGCCATCGACGCGGTGGCCGACTCGGGCGAGTGGCAGATCGAGGGCGCGGTCTCCATGGTCTCCTGGCTCCGCGAGCACGGGCGCATGGCCGGGGGCTCGGCCAAGACCTTGACCACCGTTTCGGCCCGGGTAGCCGAGTTACCGGTGACCGCCGCGGCCTGGGAAACAGGTGCGCTGTCGGGCTCCCAGGTCCGCGCCATCGTGGCCAATGTCTCGGCAGCGCCGGGTCGGCCTCTTCGCCTCCCACGAGGAAGAGCTGATCCCCCGCCTGGTGCCGCTGTCGGTGGCCGACACCAGCTCGACCATGAACGACTGGCGTCTGCGCGCCGATGCCCTCGATGAGGGGCCCGGCGAACGCGAGACCTCCCGCGAGCTGTCGTTCTCCCGCACCTTTGGTGGCCGGCGCGAGCTGCGGGGCTCCTATGACGATGCCCCGGGCCAGGTCATCGACGCCGCCCTGGCACTTGCCACCACCACCGACGCAGAGACCGAGACCCGCACGGCCAAGGAACGCCGGGCCGACGCGCTCATCGATATCTGCCAGTACTTCTTGGACAACCAGCGCACCAAGCGCGGTGGCCGCCACCGCCCGCACCTGAACCTGGTGGCCGATGTGGAGACCTCGACGCCGGCCTGCCCGGGCGCTTCATCGACGGCTCCCCCGCGCCGGCCGCGGTCATCGAGTCGATCCTCTGTGACTGCAACCTGCACCGGGTACTGAAGTCCGGTCGCTCGGCGATCCTCGACTACGGCCGCTCGGTGCGCACCGCGCCACCTGATCTGTTCAACGCCATCGCCCTGCGCGACGGCCACTGCCGCGAACCGGGCTGTGACCGGCCGCCGAGCTGGTGCGATGCCCATCACGTCGATGTGTGGGACGAAGGCGGCGTCACCAGCCTTGAGAACAGCGTCCTGCGCTGTGTCCGCCACCACCATCTGTGGCATAAACGCCGCAAGCTCGGGTGGACCGAGCGCCTGGAGCCCGACGGCACGCTCCACATCACCGACCCCGGTCACCGGGTCTATTCGAGCTACCCCGCGGGACCCATGGCGCAGCGACAACTGCTGGTGTCCTGAGGATTCAGCGCGGCGGAGTAGGTGCGCGAGACCCGGCAATCTGCGCTACCTCGTCAGCGGCGGCTTCTGATTGGATCTCTCCGTTCGGGCGACGGAAAGATCCAATCAAAAGGCCATCGGAACCATCCGGAACGTGCCGATCTCGCGACGCGTGTCGGCGACAGAGTCCTAAGGATTGAGCGCGCCGGACAGGGCATTGCCTTGGACGATGGCGTTGCCGATGGCGGTGGCTTCGGCGGGGCCGACCTCGAGGTCGGCGCCCGTGGCGTCGGCGATGAGGTCGACGAGTAGAGGGATCTGACCGCCGCCGCCGATCATGTCGATCCGCCTCACCGGCTCGCCGAGGAAGGTGGCGAGTTCGGCGACAACGCCGGCGGTGGCGACGGCCAGCGAGTCGAGGATGCAACGCACCACGACGTCGCGACTCGCGGTACGGCCCAAGCCGGCGGCGGCGCGGATCTCGGCTTCCATGTCCGCGGGGTTGACGAAGCGGGCGTCATTGGGGTCGACGATCGGCCCGCCCGGTCGGATCGCGGCCGCGTCCGCGACCAGCTGAGCGACCGGCGGGTCGCCCCACGCGGCGCGACACCGTTCGAGCAACCACAGGCCGTTGACGTTCTTGAGGAAGCGGACGCCGCCGAGCACGGCGGGCTCGTTGGAGAAGTTGCCGAGCCGCGCCGCCTCCGATGTGTCCGGCGCCGGGCGCTCAGCACCGACCAGCAGCCAGGTGCCCGCCGAGACGAACGCGCTGGCCGTCGGCGCATAGGCGGGTCGCGCCGCCACCGCCGACGCGGTGTCGTGGCCGCCCACCAGATGCACCGGAACGCCGCGCCACGCGCCGACCCGGTTCCCCGCCCGGGCGATCGGGGGGAACAGTTCCGCATCCACACCGACGTCGGCGAGCAGGTCCGCTGACCATGTACCGGTGTCGATATCAACCAACGCAGTCGTTCCCGCGCTCGTGACCTCGCCGGTGATCACGCCGGTCAAGTGGTGGACCAACAGCTCGGGCAACAGCAGAAGTGACGTTGCTGCCGCGAGCTCCTTGCGCGGATGCACGGCCAGCTGGAACACCGTGTTGACCGCCAGGAGTTGGATTCCCGTCGTGCGGTAGAGACGCTCGCGGCCCAAGCGGTCGGCGAATGCTTCCCATCCCGCGGTCCGCGCGTCGCGATACGCAAACGGCGGCGCTACCAATGACCCACTCGCGTCGAGCAGGCCGTAGTCGACACCCCACGTATCGATACCGATGGACTCCAGCGGCCCACCGTCGAGCGCGCGGCTCAGCCCCAGCTCGACCTCGTCAACCAACCGCAACCAGTCCCACCGCAACGTGCCGTCCCGCCACACGACGGGCTGATGGTGATGACGGTGAACGACTTCGGCGACCAAGGGCTCGCGTTCGAGATCGACGACGGCGACACGCGCCGAGGTGGCGCCGAGATCGACCGCCGCGACGCGCAGCAACGTGCTTACAGACCGGTGGCGGCGCCCGACGCGCCGCGCTCAGCCACAGTGGCGGCGCGGTAGCCCGACGTGCGGTAGGCGGCGAGTGGATCCACTGCGGCGCCGTTCCGCCGCCGCGCCTCAGCCACCAAAGGCCGGACATCGGTGCGGAAGGCCCGGTGCAAAACGTCGGCGGCGCGGGCCGGATCGTTGGCCTGCTGCGCGTCGATCAAGTCGTCGCGCGACACGCACAGGGCCAGCGCGAGCGTGTGCTGGATGGCGTCGGTGGCCTGGATCAGGTCCTCGAGTGGGTCCTTCAAGTTGTGGCTCTCATCGATCATGTAGGCGAGCGGTGGCATAGAGTTCCCGCCCGCCTCAAGGAGCTCGAGGAAGATCAAGAACAGCTGGTACGGCGTGATCGAACCGACGGTGAGGTCGTCGTCGCCGTACTTGGAGTCGTTGAAGTGGAACCCGCCCAGCCGGCCGGCCATGGCCAGGCGACTCACGACCTGCTCGATGTTGGTGTTCGGCAAGTGGTGACCGAGGTCGACCAGACAGCGACAGCGATCGCCGGCACCCTGCGCCAGTAACAGCGAGGAACCCCAGTCGTTGTTGACCGACGAGTAGAAGGCCGGCTCGAACGGCTTGTGCTCGGTGAACATCAACCAATCGGCGGGAAGGTGTGCATGGATTTGCTGCAGGCCGTCGAGCACCCGCTCGAACTGGCCGCGGAAACTGGCTTGGCCCGGATGATTCATGCCGTCGGCCAGCCAGACGGTGATGGCCTTCGACCCCAGGCGCACGCCCAGGTCGACCACCGCCACGTTGTGCTCGACCGCCGCTTTGCGCGCGCCCTCGTCGACGTTGGCCAGGCTGCCGAACTTGTAGGACACCGCGCCGTTGGCCGTGGTCGACGGGTTGTCCTGGAACGTGTTCGAGTTCATGGCGTCGAACCCGATACCACGTGCCGCCGCGTACTCGCGGAGCGCATCAGGATCGTCGGGGTCATCCCACGGCACGTGCAGGCTGATCGTGCGGCTGGCGCCGGTGACTGAATTCAGCGCGGCGACGTCGTCGACCTTCTCGAACGTCGTGCGCGGTTCGCCGGCGATCGGAAAGCGTCCGAAGCGGGTTCCGCCGGTGCCCACCGCCCACGATGGTGCGGCCACCGAGAACGCGGCGACCGCATCGATCACCGCCGCCGCGTCGATCCCCCAGCGCCCGACCACGTCGGCGGTGTGGGCAACGTCGCCGTCCAGGTGACGTCCGGCCTCGGCGTTATGTTCGGCGATGCGCTCGCTGTTGATCATCGGTCCTCCTCGCTCAGCGTAGGAACGCAGCTGGCACGCCGCCGTCGACCGGAATGAGCGTTCCTGTCGTGACACCGAGATCGCCGCCGACCAGCGCGAAGACGGCGGCGGCGACGTGCTCGGGCACGATCTCGGTCTTCAACAGTGTGCGCGACGCGTAGTACTGCCCGAGGTCGGCCTCAGGCACGCCGTAGACCTTGGCCCGCTCGGCGCCCCAGCCGTTGGCGAAGATGCCCGAGCCCCGCACGACCCCGTCGGGGTTGACGCCGTTGACGCGGATGCCGTGCACGCCCAACTCAGCGGCTAGCAACCGCACCTGATGCGCTTGATCGGCTTTGGCCGACGAATAGGCGACGTTGTTGGGCCCGGCCACGATGGCGTTCTTCGACACGACGTACACGATGTCGCCGCCCCGACCCTGCTCGATCATCATGCGGGCCGCGGCCTGGCTCACGAGGAACGAGCCCCGCGCCATCACGTCGTGCTGGCGATCCCAGTCGTCTACCGACGTGTCGAGCAGCGACTCGGAAATCGACAACCCGGCATTGTTCACGACGAGGTCGACACCACCGAAGGCGATGGCGGCGGCGTTGAAGCCGGCACGAATCGCCTCCGCGTCGCAAACGTCCATGGCGACAGCCACTGCGACATCGCGATCTCCCAGACCGGTCGCGACATCGGCCGCTGCCGCGGGATCGAGATCGGCAACTACAACCGCTGCGCCTTCGGCCGCCAAACGTTCGGCGATCGCTCGGCCGATGCCGGAACCCGCGCCGGTGACCACCGCCACCCGCCCAGTGAGCGGCCGGGGTGCAGGGCGGCGGCGCAGCTTCGCCTCCTCGAGCGCCCAGTATTCGATGCGGAACTTCTCGGCCTCGGGCACCGGGTCATAGGTGGAGAGCGCCTCAGCGCCGCGCATCACGTTTATGGCGTTGATGTAGAACTCGCCAGCCAGGCGCGCCGTCTGCGCATCGGCGCCGAAGCTGAACATGCCCACGCCAGGAACCAGCACGATGGCCGGGTCGGCGGCGCGCATCGGCGGATCGCCGGCCGCGGCGTGGCGCTGGTAGTAGGCGGCGTACTCGCCGCGGTACGTGTCATGCAGCTCGCGCAGTCGCTCGGTGCGTGTTTCGGGCTCAACGCCGGGCGGTAAGTCGAGCAGCAACGGCCGGACACGCGTACGGATGAAGTGGTCAGGGCACGACGTGCCCAGCGCCACGAGCCGGGGTGCCGCTTCGCGGGCGAGGAAGTCGAGCACCACATCGGAGTCGTCGAAGTGACCGACCACCGCCGCGTCGCGGCCGGCCAGGGCGCGAATGGCGGGAGCCAGTTCCGCGGCGGCGCGGCGGCGCTCGGCGACGGGCAATCCTTCGAGGCCGGGCACGATGGCGCCGAAAGGCTCGGCCCGGCCCCGCTCGGCAATGAAGGCCACCGCACGAGCAATGAGTGCGAGCGAAGCCGCCTGGCAGTCCTCCGACGTCGCCCCCCAGGTTGTGAGGCCGTGACCACCGAGCACGACGCCGCGCAGTGCGGGGTGCTCGGCGTGCAGGGCCTCGATCTGGAGCGCGAGTTCGAAGCCCGGACGCCGCCATGGCACCCACGCCACCTCTTCGCCGTAGCACTCCTTCACCAGCACCTCGCCGTCGGCGGCCGCGGCGAGGGCGATGACCGCGTCCGGGTGTAGATGATCGACGTGGGCGGGTGTGAGGAGCCCGTGCATGGCGGTGTCGATCGACGGGGCCGAGCCACGTAGCCAACAGTGCTCCAGCAACTCGACCATGGCGTCGTCGTCGCCGGCGAAGCGTTGCTTCAGCGCCCTGATCCGATCGAGTGCGAGGGCGGACAGTCCCTCGGCGGTGAGCGTGCCCAGGTCACCGCCGGAGCCCTTCACATAGAGAACGTCGCGGCTGTCACCCGTGACGGGATCGACCTCCGCGGCCTTGCATGACGTATTGCCGCCGCCGTAGTTCGTGACCCGCTTGTCGGCCCCCAGGGCGCGGGACCGCGCCAACAGGGCATCAATCTCGGACGTGACGGGCTCGGTCGACGGCATGTTCGATTACGAGAAATGCTACAAGAACGTAAACCAATGTGACAACGGAACCCGGTAAAGTCGCTCCGTGAGCGTGAGCGGGAACCTGGCGACGGAGGGCCGGCTCCTCTGGATCCGCCAGCACCTCGACGAGCACGGCCAGATCCGCATCGCCAGCGCCGCCACCGAGCTCGACGTCAGCGAGATGACGATCCGGCGCGACCTCCAAGAGCTCGAGGCGCAGGGAGTCGCCCGCCGCGTGCGGGGCGGCGCGGTGGCCGTCGGCCCAATGGCCTTCGCCGACCGCCACAAGAGCCGAGCCCGGGCCAAGGCCAAGATCGCCGCCAAGCTCATCGACCTCGTGCCCGCCAACGGTGCAATCGGGATCGATGCATCCTCCACGTTGTTGCGGTTGGCAACCGCCATCGATAGCCGCCGCGATCTCATCGTCCTCACCAACGGCTGGGAGACATTCCACGCCTTGCAGGGAAAGGCCGGCGTCACCCCGATGCTCACCGGGGGCGAACTCGACGCCCGCACCGGCAGCCTCGTGGGCCCGATCGCCTACCGCGCCGCCGGCAGCCTGCTCATGAGCCGGCTGTTCATCTCCGCCGCCGCCGTCGACGTCGAGTTCGGTCCGAGCGAGCCGTGTCTCGAGGAGGCGGAGGTGAAGCGGGCGCTCTCGGGAGTCGCCGGCGAGGTCGTACTGGCGGTCGACTCCACCAAGCTGGCCGGGCGGTCAGTGGCGCGCAGCATGGCGTGGGAGGACATCGACCTTCTGGTAACCGAACTCGATCCCGACGACGCCCGGCTCGACGATTACCGCGGGCTGGCCGAACTCCTCTGACGTAGCCGCCCGCCGATCACCGTCGCCGCCGTGGCTAGTGCGGCGCCGGCGAGAATCATGAAGCTCAGGACCCACGTCGCGAACCGCCGGGGCGGCTCCGGGAAGGCGGCGTCGACGGCCAGTTGCGCATCGGCGAAGCCCGACCCGCTCGACCCGGTGATAGGTAGCGCGCCGAGCGCGCCGCCGAGTTGCGCGGCGTCGACCGCCAGTGCGCCGCCCGTGAAAGAGACGTCGTTCACCTTGCCCGGTGCGCTGGCCGACTGACCACCGGCGTCGCCCGAAGGCGGTGCCGGCGGCGCCGGTGCTTTGGTGCACCCGCCCTGTTCCGCGAGCGTGCCGGCCACCGTGCCCCCGGTCGACGCGAGATTCTCGAGCGCGCCGACCTGCAGGACCACGACCGCGACCGGACACCGGGGCGCCGATCGCGGCCAGTGCGGCGAACGGCGCGTCGGCGGTGCAGACCGGCAGCGGTGGCGGCATCGGGAAGAGGGCGCAGGCGTCGTAGAAGGTCGCGGTGACCGGTGTCAGCGGCGTGAGGACGTCGCCGGGGTTGACCGGCAGTGCGACGGGGATGAGGGGCTGCACGCTGCTCAAGGTGCCGAGCACCTGGTTCGGCCCGTTGCACACGGTCCAGGTGATCGGGCCGGCGGCCTCGAGCGCGGGAAGGGCTTCAGGTGGGGGGCGCGGGATCTCCTGCGCGACGGCGACGCCAGCGCCGGCCAACGAGGCGAGCATCACTGCCACGGCGGCGCCGAAGGCTCGGGACGTACGAATGTGTCCAGTATCACACACTCGCACACCGCGGCTAACGCTTAATACGCCGCTTCGGGTCGACCAGCAATTTCAACACCTCGCCAATCGTCCGCTCGCGACTCACCGAGTCACGCAGGGGCAGGTGGTCCTGGATCTGGTAGCGGTTGCGCCGGCCGTCGCGCTCCTTGACCACGTAGCCGGCCTCGGTGAGGTCGACGACGATCCCATACGCGGTCCGCTCAGTGACGTTGAGCACCTCGGCGAGGTCGCGCAGGCGCGCGTCCTCGTGATTCGCGATGAACACCATCGCCCTGGCGTGATTCGTCAGGAAGCTCCACTCGGCCACGACGACAATTGTATATTGATTCTAGAAGCAGTTTGCTAGTTTTTTCCTACTGGTATACGCTTCTCTGAGCGGCGGGACACATGTCCCCGTTTGGTGGCTACGGCTTCTTGTCGCCGAAAGGAGCCCGCGATGTCCGTGGGAATCGCCATGGCCACCAAGACGCTGCGCAACGGTTCCGCTCTTGTTGTCGTACTGATGCTGAGCATCGTTGTCGTCGTCACGAGAATCGCCGGCGCGGCCGAAGCGCCTGTAGGGCTCGGGACCGCAGAGAGCTTCGCGGTAATGGGTGGGCAGGCGGTAACCAACACGGGCCCCAGCGTTCTCAACGGAGACCTAGGCATCTGTCCCGGCGCGGCGACGGACATCACCGGCTTCCCACCGGGGATCGTCAACGGCACCATCTACGCGGCGAACGGCGTCGCCTGCGGCGCGCAGGCTGATATCACCACCGCATACAACGACGCCGCCGGACGCGCCCCGAGCGTGCTCTACCCGGGACCCATTGATCTTGGCGGCAACACGACGTTGCTTCCCGGTGTCTACAAGTCTCCGTCCACCATGGCCATCACCGGGACGCTGACCCTCGACGGTCAAGCCGACCCCAACTCCGTGTTCATCTTCCAAGCCGCGTCGACGCTCATCACCGAGGTGAACAGCACTGTGCGCTTCCTCAACGGCGCACACCCGTGCAACGTCTTCTGGCAGGTGGGCAGCTCGGCCACGCTCGGCGTCGGGTCAACGTTCGTCGGCACCGTCCTCGCGTTGACGTCGATCGCCGCCAACACGAACGCGGTCATCACCGGCCGGCTGCTGGCCCGCAACGGCGCCACCACCCTCGATACCAACACGGTCACCCGAGCACCATGCGCGGCGACCACCACGACCGCGGCGTCGACCGCGACTACCGCGACCACGGCGGTGACCACAACCTCGACGACTGCGGCGGCAACCACCGCAACCACCGCGGCGGCAACGACCGTGACCACCGCTGGTTCCACGGCCCCGGCCCCAGGCGCCATGGTGAACGGCGTCTTCGTCGAAGAGCCGACGACCGCCGCGCTTAACCAACCGACCGTCGACGCGCCAGTGACCGTGGGCCTCTCGCCGACCAGCCCGACCGCCACAGTGACCGGCATACCGAGCATCACGCCAGCCGGCTCCGGTAGCGCTGCCGGCCAGGGCAATGCCGGTGGAGGTGCGACATCAACGGCGGGAACGCCCACGACGCTCGCCGAAACGGCGCGGGGATTCGCCCGTACCGGTGCTGCGGTGCAGTGGCGGACATTCGCCGGTGGTCTGGCCCTGACTCTGGGGATCCTGCTGCTCGTCACCGCACGGCAAGACCGCCGCCAACGATTGGACACCGATTGATGTCACCTGCCGGAACCGGAACCCGCAAGCCGCTCGAGCGTGCTCAGGTCGTCTGGGAACGGGCACGGGAGCTGGCCGACCCTACGGCCCAGCATGACCAATTCGCGGTCGCGCTCGAGCTGTTGCGTGCCGCTCACCATGACCCGACCGCGATGTCCCACGCGCTGGCGCTCGGCCAGACCAGCGTCAGTGCGGATGGGGACGACGCCAAGGCACGCGGCGGCGTGAAGATCCTCGAGCGGGCCATCGCGTTCCTCGGCGTGAAGCCAAGCAGTGGCACCGTCGGCCGGCGGCGACGCCGATGAGGGGGCGCCGCGAACCGCAGCATGGTGACGGCACGGTATGGCTCGTCGCCGACCGCGCCAAGGGCGACTACCTCTGCTACTGGTACACCGGCCCGAACGACGACCGGCTAATCGAGCGGGGCCGCGAACCGACCGCATCCACTGCGGTGGCCTGGGGTCGCGTCCGCAGCTCGCGCGTGCGCATCCGCCGGAGCGACGCGCGCACCTACTGGGCGGGCACCGCTCCCCGACCGGACGGCTTCACCCTGGATTGGGTGGCTTAGGCGCCGATTCGCACCGGCAGCACTCGTGGGCCCCGGACCTGGCCGCCGGCCCACGTCACCGCATCGGGGTCGGCCAGGCTGAAGACCGGGAACCTCTCGAGCCACACCTCGAGCGCCACGCTGAGCTCCATCCGCGCGAGGTGTGAACCCGCGCAGCGGTGGACGCCGAGGCCGAATGCTGCGTGGCGGTTGGGATCGCGGTCGAGGATGACTTCGTCAGGCTGGTCGAACGCCTCGGGGTCGCGGTTCGCCGACGGGAACGGGAGCAGCACCCAATCATCGGCCTTCATCGGGCAGCCGTTGTACTCCATATCCTCCTTGACCAGCCGAGCCATCGTCACCGGGGCATAGGCGCGGAGCAGTTCCTCGATCGCGGTCGGCAGCAGTGCCGGCTCGGCCACCAGCCGCTCGCGGTCGGACGGCGTCTTGGCCAGGTGCCACAGGGACGCGCCGATCGCACTCCACGTGGTGTCGATGCCGGCGATCAGCAGCAGCGCGATCGTTCGACCGACCTGGAATCCGTCGAGCTTCTTGCCCTCCAGTTCGGACTCGAGCAGGAACGTGATCAAATCGTCGCGCGGGTTGGCGACGTGATCCTCGATGTGGTGCTGGAGGTAGCCGAACAGACCCATCATCCCCTGGGCCCGTTCCTCCATGGGCTTGGAGACGCCTTCCAACACATGGTGCACGAAGCCCCGGAAGACGTCGGCGTCCGCCTCAGGGAGGCCGAGCATGTTGGCGATCACCCGCACGGGAATATGTTGCGCGTAATCGATCGCCGCGTCGACCACGTCCTTCCCTCGCTGGGCATCAAGCAGCTGGTGGCAATACGCGCGCGTCGACGGTTCGAGCTTGGCGATCTCTTGCGGGGAGAAGATCGGAAGCAGCATCCGCCGCGCGTCGTGGTGATACGGCGGGTCCGACGAGATCGGCGGCGCGATCCCCGCCGGCGCCAGCGCGTGCGGCGCGCGGAACTCGCTCACGATGATGCTGCGCGACGAGAACCGTTCGGTGTCGTAAGCAATGGCCGACACATCTTCGTGGCGGGTGGGAAGCCACACGCCCCCGTAGCGGTCGGAGTGGGCGATGGGGCACTTCGTCCGCAGTTCTTCCCAGATGGGGTACGGATCGGCGGCCCACTCGTCGTCGGTGTGGTCGAAGTCGGTAGCCCAATCGACAACCGGCGGATGCTCACCCATCGGGGTTCTCCTCGTGCAACGTGATTGCTTTCTCTGGACAGTTGGCCGCGGCGCGTTCGCCCGCAGCCACGTGCTCCGGCGACACTCTGCCATCGCCGATCACGTCGCCGTTGCCTAGCTCGTCGGGCTCGAACAACTCGGGCGCCAGCGCGTAGCAGCGACCGTGGCCCACGCAGCGCTCGTCGTCGATGCGGATCTTCACCGCCGTCCAGACTAAGGGCGTAACGTCCCGTCCATGACGCCCGAGGTAACCGCTACGGCCACCGCTGGTGCCGTGTCGTCGTTCACCAGCAACTTCATGCTCGACGGCGACACGTACAAGCGCGGGGCCGAGCTTGGGTTTGACGGTGTCGATTTCTACACCGCGGGCCGCGGCGGCGTGCTCGGCGAGGTTGCCGGCGACGTCGTGGCCGCCGCGTTCGTGTTCTTCAACCCGGAATCGGTGCGCGCGACCTGGGAGCGAACGCAACCTGTGCTGCCGCGTGCCGCGACGGCGGCCGAGTTCGCCGCGTGCCTCCATCGCTGGACCGACCGCCTGACCGACGACGTCGACTGGGCGCGGCTGGCCGAGCTGACCGGTACGGTCGTCGCCAACGCCAATCCTGCGGCCGCCCCGATCTTCGCCGCCTGGCGCGGTCTCGACGAGCCCGCCGACCCGAAGCAGCTCGCCGCCCACCGCATGAATGCCCTGCGCGAGCTGCGGATGGCCCTCCACGGCGCCGCGGTCGTCGCCGCCGGCCTCCGACCGGTCGAAGCGCTAGCGATCAAGACGCCCTATATGGCAACGATCTTCGGGTGGACCGATGGGCTACCCGAAGTGGACGGCCTGCAACCCGCGTGGGACGCGGCCGAAACGGCCACCAACAACACCTTCGGCATGGCGCTCGCCGTTCTCGATGCATCAGAGCTCGACACGCTCGCCAAGCTCTGCGACGCGGCGGTCGCCGCGGTCGGCTGACGATCTTGACTGTGCGAGCGACTGTCTGGTTGGTGGGGGTGGTCCTGCTGCTCGTTGTGTTCAGCCCTCTCACGCCCGCCGCCGCGCAGGTGTTCCCGACACGAACGGTGCCGCCGCCGACCCGGCCTGCACCTATCCCGACGACGCTGCCGCCGACGCAGCCCACCGCGCCGCCGATCGCGGCGACCACGCGCCCGGCGCGGCCGAGCTCGACGCGAATCCCGGTAGCAACCACCGCCCCCCGCACCACTGGACCGCCCGAGGCCACCGTGGCGACCGACCCCGACAACACCGTGCTGTCGGTTGACCACGGCGGCGGCACTATCAACCCGTTTTTCGCGGCGCTGAGCGTCGGAGGTTTCCTCGCCACCGCGGGGATGATCGGCCGGCGTTGGTATCTCACGCGGCCGAACGACTAAACGCGTTGCCGCGGCTCGACCACCAAGCGTGAGCGCGTTGGTTGTTGGGTATAGCCGGCGCATGAACGCATCAGTGCTTTGGATAATCGCAGTCATTCTCGGAATCGTCGGCGTCGTGCAGCTGTTCCAGGGTCAGATGCTGTTCGGCATCCTGCTGATCGTGGGCGCGTGTCTTGTCGGCCCCGGCGGCTACAGCGTCTTTCAGCGTCGCGACGTCTAAGCGCGCCGCGGCTGCGGCGTAAAGACGACCGGCATGCTCTCTATGCCGGTTATCGCCCGTTCGAGTGGGGCGGCTGACGCGAGTTCGAGGTCGGGCAACCGGCGGAGCAGTTGCTCGAACATCACGCCCAGTTCAGCGCGGGCGAGACTCGCGCCGAGACAGAAGTGGGGTCCGAAACCAAAGGCAAGGTGGTCGTTGGGAGTGCGCCCGATGTCGAAGATCTCGGGTTCGGTGAAGTGCTGGTCGTCGAAGTTGGCCGACTCGTAGAGCAGCACCACCTTGGCGCCGGCTCGAAGGGTGGAGCCGCCCAGTTCCACGTCAACGACGACCGAACGGCCCATGTTCTTGATCGGCGACACCCAGCGGAGCATCTCCTCCACCGCCGACGACATGAGCCCCGGTCGTGCCGCCAGGCGCGCTCGTTGCTCGGGGTGAAGAAGCAACTGCTCCATTCCGCCAGCCGTCACTTGGCGGGTGGTCTCGTCGCCGCCGATCAGCAGGAGCAGCGACTCGAAGATGATCTCGTTGTCATCGAGCCGGTCGCCGTCGACCTCCGCGTGCACGAGAAGGCTGTAGAGGTCGTCGCGGGCGTTGGCGCGGCGGTCGGCCATGACCCGCTGCGCGTATGCCACGTACTCGCCGAATGCCGCGGCCGCGGCTTCGAACCCCTCCGGCTCACCGGTGAGTGAGGCGAGCATGCCGTGCGACCAGCGCAGCAAATCGGCACGGTCGGCGGCGGGGACGCCGAGCATGTCACCGATGACGATCATCGGCAGGGGTGCGGCCAGGTCGTGAACGAAGTCGCACGCACCCGCCTCGCACACCTGGTCGATGAGGTCGTCACAAATCTCGCGCAGGTGGGGCTGGGTGGCTCGGACGCGTCCCGGCGTGAACCCGCCGCCCACCAGTTTGCGGCGCTTCGAGTGCGCCAGCCCGTCCAGGTCGATCATCCACGGCAGCGGGCCGGTATCGGGCCGGCTCCCGCCTGCGTTCGAAAAGGTCGACGGATCGCGCTCGACCGCCAGGACGTCGTCGTACCGCGCGATGCCCCACAGGCTGTTCTGCTCGTCGAAGAAGACCGGCGCCTGTTCGCGTAGCCAGCGGTACGACTCGCGCGCGCCCTCGACGTAGAACCGACCCGACAGGAAGTTGATGTCCGGCGCGATGGCCGCCGAGGCTAACGACCGTCGCGAGAGGAAAGCGACCGGTCGGCGTGGAAGTAAGCACACACATGCCTCGGTTTCGCCCTCTACGGCTCGCGCTCGTCCTCGGCGTGCTCAGCCTCGGCCTCAACATTGCGCCGAGCGCTGCCGCACCAATCCTTCACAACCGGTGCACCGACCCCGACATGGCGTTCGATGCCACGTGCGTCGTGCCTGACGGGTCCTTTGGTCACCTGCTCCGCCTGGTCTGCTACCTGGTGTGGGTCGAGCCGCTCTGCGCTCCGACCCGCTTCCCCGACCCCGGCTACCGGGCCACCACCGATCCCACCCCCTGGCAGCCGCTCGTGCAGCGCGTGGGTGCGGTCCATGAGCACAGCGGCTACTCCGACGGCGATCCGGCCATGGCGCCCCGCGACTATTACAAGGCGGCCCGCACGGGCCACAACACCGCTGACAGCGGTGGCGATACCGGCGTGCGCCTCGACTTCATGTTCTCGTCGGAGCACAGCGACAACGCCGAGATTCCCATCACCACCGCCGAGGCGTGCCTGCAGCCGGCGTATCTGCTGGCCTGCGCTCACCTGACCGAGAACGACCACTACTGGAAATGGCCGGCGGCCCTGCGCCAGGCCATGGAGGCGACCGACCCGTCGTTCACCGCGGTACGGGGCTTCGAGTGGACCAACGACTACTTCAACCACATGAACGTGTACTTCTCGACCAACTTCCGCAACGTCAAGACCGACGGCAGCTACTTGTCGATGAACGTGATGTGGGACTGGCTGCGCAAGCCAGTCGACCGCGGCGGCGGGGCCGACGCGCTGCTGACCTTCAACCATCCCGGTGGTTGGCCCGCGCTCACTCCGTTCGACGGCGACCTTCCGCACAACCAGTTGCTGGCCACCTTGCCGGGCGGCAGCAACTGGAACGACATGGCGTACGTCCCTGATGTCGACGCTCGCGTGGCCGGCATCGAGGTCAACGGCGGCGACGACATCGAGTGGTACGTCAAGGGCCTGGCTCGGGGCTGGCACATCGGGCCGGTGGCCGCCGAGGACGAGCACCAGCGCGAATGGGCGACGTCGGCCGACGGCAAGACGCTCATCCTCACCCGCGGGACGGCCCCGGCCGACTACTACTTCGCCTTCCAGAACCACCGCACGATGGCTGTGAACGAACGGCTGGTGAACGGCGCGCCGGGCCAGAAGGCGATCGTGCCGACGATGTACTTCTACGCCGACGGCGCCAACGTGCAGGATGCCGCCGCCACGGTCCTGGGCGGAACGATCAAGGCGCCCGGGTCGCACACGCTGCGCTTCGACGCGACAGGACTGCCGCCGGGCAGCCGGCTGGCCATGGTCAGCAACACCACCGGCGCGCAGGCCGCGCCAACGCAACTCGGAGCGGCCGACGCCGATGGAACCGCAGCGGTGGGCGTGGTCCGCAACTCCCCCGCCACCGACGAGTCGTGGTACTTCGTCGTGGTGTGCCCGGCCGACGCCGGCACCGAGTGCGGCAGGAACCAGAACTACCTGGCGGTCACCGCGCCCATCTGGCTGCGCAGCTCGTAGCCCCGCGTCAGTCCAGCTCGGCGAGCACCTCGCCGATGATCTTCGTCGCTTGGTGAGCCGGGATCGGGTCGCCGCCTTCGGCCTCGGCTACCTCGGCGGAAAAGGCCTCGACCGACGGAACGCCACCGACAAGAACGTGGCGCAGGGCTTCGCCGCTCGCCTCAGGATCCTTGAGCGCCTCGACCGCTGGAGCGACTGCGTGGTCCTCGGACGTCGCCACGGCGTGCACGAGCGCCATCGCCTCCTCACGACCGGCCGCGGTCGAAACGACCGGTGCGCGATCCGGGTTCTGCTGAAGGTCCCACTCGGCCAGCGCCTCGTCATAACCCCCTTCGCCGGGATGCAGCACCCGCGTGGTGGGGCCCGCTTCAGCGGGCGTGGACTCGTCGTCCCGGCTCTCATCGCTGTCGTGCTGGCGGGCCGGCTCTACGGGCACGACGAGCGTGCCGTCGTCATTGCGAACGATGTCCATGACCCGGTTGTACCCAGATCGGCAGATTTCAGCGGCGGTGTCGGGCGCCGAGGACCACGACGCGCTGGTACAGACCGGCGGGCAGGCGGGAGATGAGATCGATGACTTTGGCGTCGGGTCCAAGCAGGGCGCGGCGCCGGTTCCTGCGCACCGCGTTGAGGATCTGGCGGGCCGCTTTCTCGGGGCTGGTCATCGCCACCTTGTCGAACTCTTCGCGGGCCCGCTCTTTTCCGCCCGACAGTTCCACGACGCTGTCGTCCATCCGCGCGTTGCGGGCGATGTTGGTCTTGATGCCGCCGGGATGGACCGTCGTGCACGACACGCCCGATCGTTCAGCCTCGAGCTCCATGCGCAATGCGTCGGTGAAGCCCCGTACGCCGAACTTGGCCGCGTTGTAGGCCGACTGCGACGGGATGCTGATCAAACCGAACACGCTCGAGATGTTGACGATGTGGCCCTCGCGGGACGCTTTGAGGTGCGGGAGGAATGCCTTCGTGCCGTGCACAACGCCCCAAAAGTTGATGTTCATCAACCACTCGAAGTCCTCGTAGGACATGGCATCGATGGTGGCGCCCAGCGCGACGCCGGCGTTGTTGAAGATCAGGTTGACCTTGCCGTGATCCTCCACGACGCGGTCGGCCCACTCGTACACCGAGCCGCGGTCGGCGACATCGACGCGCTGCGACGTGACCTTGACGCCCAATCCTTCGCACAGCGCGACGGTCTCGGCCAGGCCGACCTGGTCGATGTCGGACAGCGCCAGGTGACTGCCGCGGCGGGCGAGGTCGATGGCCAGGGCGCGGCCGATGCCGGATCCCGCGCCAGTGATCGCGGCGACGCGATCGGTGAAGTCCTTCATCGTGCCGCGCCGACCGGTCCGGCCGCCGGCACTCGATTGGAGAACACCATGGCGCCGTCGACGATGCCCTTGAGTTTCATCGCCCGGTAGTCACGCAGGAAGCTCTGATGCACTCTCCACGGGAAGTGTGAGCCCTGCTTCGGGAAGTTGTGGGCCGCCCGCTGTATGTAGCCCGACGACAACCCCATCAGGGGCGCGCGCGTCACCGTGGCGTCGTGGTTGACGGGCGTGCACTGGCGCAGTCCCGACTCGTGCATGTGGTTCAACAGCCGGGTGACGTAATCGCAGGTGAGATCGCACTTCAGGGTCCAGGACGCGTTGGTGTAGCCGATCGCCATGGCCATGTTCGGCACGCCCTCGAGCATCATGCCCTTGTACGTGAGCTTGCTCGGCAGGTCGAGGGCCTCCCCGTCGACCGACATGTCGATTCCGCCGATGAACAGCATTTCGAGCCCGGTAGCGGTGATGATGATGTCGGCCTCGAGTTCGGTGTCGGACTCGAGCCGGATGCCCTTCTCGGTGAACGCGGCGATGTGGTCGGTGACCACCGAGGCCCGACCCTCGCGGATCGCCTTGAACAAGTCGCCCTTGGGCGCCACGCAGAACCGCTGGTCCCACGGGTTGTACGTGGGCGTGAAGTGGGTGTCGATGTCGTAGCCCTTCGGCAGCTCGCGTTTGACGCCCCTGAGCAACAGCTTCTTCACCAGCTTCGGACGGCGTTGACTGATCTGGTAGAAGGCCTGCGTACCCAACGCCATGAACCAGCGGATCACCTTGCCGCCGAGGCGGCCGGGGAGCACGGTTTGGACGACGCGGGCGAGAGGGCTCCGGTCCGGCACCGCGGCGATGTAGGTCGGCGACCGCTGCAGCATGGTGACGTGGGCGGCGGTGGTGGCCATTGACGGGATCAGCGTGATCGCCGTGGCCCCGCTACCGATCACGACCACGCGCTTGCCGGCGTAGTCGAGATCCTCCGGCCACGCCTGTGGGTGCACGATCGTGCCCTCGAACCGGTCCATGCCCGCGAAGTCGGGCAGGTAGCCCCGGTCGTACCGGTAGTAGCCGCTGCACGAGAAGATGAAGCCGGCGGTGAGTTCGATCGTTTCGCCGGTGTCGGTTCGTTGCGCAGTCACCGCCCAGTGGCCATCGGACGTCGACCAGTCGGCGGCGATGATCCGGTGGTTGAACCGGACGCGCTCGTCGATACCCGCCTCGGCCGCAGTGTCCTTGATGTACTGAAGGATCGAGTCGCCGTCGGCGATCGCCTTCTCGCCGTCCCAGGGGCGGAACGAGTAGCCGAGCGTGTACATGTCGGAGTCGGAGCGAATGCCGGGATAGCGGAAGAGGTCCCACGTGCCACCGATGGCGTCGCGTGCCTCAAAGATCGCGTAGCTCGCCCACGGACACTTGGTCTGCAGGTAGTGCCCGGCGCCGATGCCCGAAAGGCCGGCACCCACTACTAGTACATCGAGGTGCTCCATTACGCGGCCGCGTTTTTGGTCAAGAGCTCGTTGAGCGAGCCGGCCTGGCCGAAGAGTTCCTCACGCCACGTTTCGACCAGCGCGGTGGTGTCGCTGTCGTCCGGATGGAAGTCGGACCGGTTGTAGTCCTTGAGCTGGCGCCACAACTCGCGGCTCACGAGCGGCGAGCGCAGCGTGTACTTGACGCTACGAAACAGGTTGAGACCCCTGTACGTCTTCGCGGTCGATGGCCAGCGACCACACCACCTGGCCGAGCATGCCGAGGACGAAGCCGTAGCGCAGGAAGTTCATCGTCCACACGCGCAGGCGTTCGCCGCCACCGACCGCCTTGTACACGTCGAAGGCCACCGCCTTGTGCTCTGACTCCTCCAGCGTGTGCCAAGTGAAGAGGTTCCTCACGCCGTCGTGACCGAACATGCCACGCGTCTCCTCGCTGGTGAGAACCAGTTCGGCCAACGTGGCGGTGAAGTGCTCCAGCGCGGCGGTGGCGGCCAGGTTGGCCTTGGCCGGCGTGTACTTCGTGCGCAGCCGCAGGCCGAACCTCGTCAGGCGCTCGACCTTCTTGGTGGGATAGCCAAGCTCAGCGAGGCGCTCGTTGAAGACGCGGTGCTCGCGGCCGTGCATCGCCTCCTGGCCGATGAATCCGTTGACCTGACGCTTGAGGTCAGGGTCGCTGATCTTGTCGCGGTAGTGCCGCACCGATGCGACGAAGAAGTCCTCGCCGTCAGGGAAGACGGCCGAGAGGGCAGCGGCGACGTGGCTCGAGACGAGGTCGCCGTCGTTGGCGAAGTGCCGGGGCAGGTCCGCCAGGGACTCCTCGAAGGAGATCCGTCGGGTCGGAACCATGCGCTCGGGGTTACTGGTCTGGCTCATGCTTGCAGACGTTAGCATAAATTGAGTGATTTACTCAAGTTCTCATTTCTGTTACCTTGGTCACCATGTCCACTGCCGCGATCGAGACCAAGGGGGCGCAAACGCGCCAGTCGATCCTCGACGCGGCGATCGTTCGGTTCGGGCGCGACGGGTACCGCTCTACCTCCGTCGCCGACATCGCTCGTGACGCCTCGGTGGGCGGCACCGTGGCCTACGCCTACTTCCCGAGCAAAGAGGCATTGTTCCTCGCCGCGGTCGACGAGGACGCGGCCGCGGTCATCCATGAGGGCGTGACCAAGCTCATCGAAGAGGCCAACTTCCAGGCTTGGCGCCAGTCGCTGATCTTCACGCTGGTCAGCGCCGTCGACCGCCACCCGCTGGCTCGCCGGCTCCTCGCCGGGCTCGAGCCCGAGGTCACCATCCGGGTGCTCGAGATCCCCGCGCTCAACGAGCTACGCAGTGCATGCGTGGAGCGCCTTCGCTCGGAACAGGCTGCCGGTACGGTCCGCTCCGATATCGACCCGGTCGTCATCGGTAACGGTTTCGTGTCGATCATCCTGTCGCTGCTGATGTCGGTGGTACAGCTCGGCGGTTCCGCGGCGATCACCTACGCCGACGACGTCGCCGCGGTCTTCGACGCTGCGCTAAGCCGACACCGGTAGGCGGGCCGGCGAGCGGCCCAGGACAATGCGCCACGGAAGCGCCGCCGGGTCTTCGGTCAACTGCAGCTCGGGGTGATCGAGCGCCGTGGCCCGCACCGCTTCCTCGACGGTGAGCCGGGCCAGCGCCGCGCCGAGGCAATAGTGCGGGCCGGCTCCAAAGCTGAGAAGTCTCGGCGTGTCGGGCTCGGCGAAACGCGCGACGTCGAAACGATCGGGCTCCTTCCACGTGCCCGGCTCGCGGTTGGCCGCACCCGTGCAGAGAAGTAACAGCGCGCCCCGGCCGAGCTCGGTGCCGGCGACGGTCAGCGGTTCGGCCACGGTGCGGGGCACGCCGACAATGCTCGGCTCATAGCGGATCGTTTCGGCCACGCTGCTACCCAGCAACTCGCGCTGGTCCCGTAACCGGGCCGCCTCGTCGGGATGGCGCAGGACGGTGAGCAGGCTGCAACCGATCTGGCTGGTGGTCGTGTCGTGACCGCCGACCAGAAGGTTGGCCACCATGGCAACCAGTTCCTCGTGGTGCAGCTTGTCGCCCGCGTCCTCGGCCTCCAGCAGCGCGGTGATGAGGTCGGCCGCGGGGTCACGGCGGCGCCGAGTGGCCAGGTCATCGACGTACGCCAGGAGGTCGTCGATCGCCGCCGTGGCCGCGGTGATCTGCTCCGGCTCCATCAGGCCGAAGATCGGACTGAGCGCATCGGCCCACGCGCCGAAAGTGCCGACGTCCTCATCCGGCACGCCGAGCAGCCGGCACATCACCCGCATCGCGAGCAGCGAGTACGCGTCGGTCAGGTCGCCGCCGCCCTCCTCTGCGACACCGGCGACGGCTGTCGCCGCCAGTTCGGCCGCGTCGGCACGGAGGGCTTCGACCGCGCGCGGTGTGAACGCGCGCGACACCAAAGCGCGGAGACGGTCATGCGCCGGACCGTCGTTGGTGAACATGAGGCCGCCGTACCAGGCGCGCAACGGCCCATCGTTGATTCCCATGAGGTCGAAAAACGCGAGGCCGACGCCGCACAGCCGGTGATCGCGCGCGAGTTCCTCGACGTCGCGGTGACGAAGGACCACGGTCGCACCCGACGATGCTTCGATGGCGGTGGGTCCCTCCTCCGCGGCGGCCCGGAGTGCGGTGTGTATCTCCTCGCCGGCGACGCCGAGCAGCGCGACCATCGCCGCCCACCCTACCCGTGCATGCGGATCGCGAGAACGGCACGGCGGGTCGGGTTGGCCTCGCGCTCGCCCGCGGCACGCGCGGCCGCCTTCACCGCGTCGTGCAGGTCGCGGTCGGCCTCGGTCGGGAAGTCGAACCGCCACCGCCGCGCCCGTGCGGCGATCGCGACCTGCGCGTCGTCGTCCACCTCGACGCCCGTGGCCGGGAACACCCGACAGTCGTACGTACGACAGGTGCGCGGTCTGTAGGCGTAGATCGAACAGGCGCCGTCGACGAGCATCGGGCAGTGACCGTTCTCGTCGTAGCCGATGACGACATTGCCGGGCGGCAGCCGTGGCGCGGGGAACAGCAGCTCGGCGGGGATGTGGGCGAGCGTCTCGGTTTCGTCGGACCCGACGTGCACGAACTGCGACGACGTGCAGCAGGCGGTGCAGCCGGCGCAGGGCACGTCGGCAGCACGTTCACCGCGCAGTGCGCCCTGCATCTCGTCGAGCCACTCGGAGTACACGCCGGCCGAGATCGGCCCACCGTCAGGTGACACGTCTCTAGGTGACGCTGATCGCGACGACGGCAACGTCGTCCTCAAGGGTTTCGCTCGTGTGGTCGAGCAGGGCGCGCTCCAAGCGGTGCACGATGGCCGTTGCGCTTCCCGCCCCGGCCGCCACCACCTCACGCACGCTATCGGCCTCGAAGAATGTGCCGTCCTCGTCACGGGCCTCGAGCAGACCGTCGGTGAACAGCACCAGGCTGCTGTCCCGTTCGAGGATGACCCGCTGCCGGGCGACCGTCACCGTCGGCAGAACCCCGAGCAGCGATCCCTGGAGATCGACATCGAGGACGGTCCCGTCATCCCGTCGCAAGACGGGTGCGGGATGGCCGCCGGTCACGAGGTCCGCGGTCACGCCGTCGCCGATGTCGAGGATCCCGAAAATCGCAGTGCAGAAGACGGTGTCCTCGCCGATGCCACCCACCGCAGCGCGCAGCGAGCGCGGTGTTGAGATTCTGGAGGATGGAAGTCGGATCGAGATCACTCATGGTCAACGCCCGCAGCGTGTGCCGGACCTGTGCGGTCACCGCGGCGGCCTCCGGCCCCGTCCCCGCCGCGTCGCCGATGGCCATCGCCCACTGGTCCGGCCCGACCGGCCAGACGTCGTAGAAATCGCCGCCCACGTCGATCCCGCGTCCGAGCGGGTGGTACATCGCTGCGATTTCGATGCCGCGGATGTCAGGAAGGCTCGGCGGCAGCAGGCTCCGCTGCAGGCGGCGGCTCACCTCGACTCGTTCGTGTTGCAGCTGGGCGCGGTCAAGCGCCTGCGCGCCCTGCGCCGCCAGCGCCAAGATGAAGCGCCGCTCGTCATCGCCGAACAGCCGCGGCTCATTGAAACTGAACCGCAACGCGCCGATCGTGCGATCAAGAACCGCCAGCGGCACCGCGCATATCGCCACGGTTTCGCGCTCCAACCCGAAGAGCTCCGGGAAACGCTTGTCGCGCTGCTCGCGCGATTCGATCCACACCGGCTCGCCCGAACGCAACGCCATCGCCGCCGGAAGCCCCGCATCGGGGGATTCGTTGCTGAGCCGTTGAACCAGCTCGGGGCGGTAGCCCTGCGCCCCTGAGAGGACCAACTCGTCGCGGTCATTGACGAGGAGCAAACCGCCCCCCGATGCGCCGAGGGCCGCCACGCCAGCCTCCAGGACCGCGTCGGCGACCTGCTCCGGGCTGACCGCGCCGACGAGCGCGCCGGTGACATTGAACAGGCGCGCCGCCCGTTCGGACGCGCGCCGCGCCTCGGCGACACGGTCGAGCTCTCGCAGCAGACGGCGTTCGAAGGTTTCGCTCGGCGGTCGAGGGGCGCCGTCCGCCACCGCCCGCAGCTGGGCGACGATCTCGCCCACGTACCACTGGCGGAACACTCGATGCTGGGGCGGTGTCGCCAGCGTCAGCAAGCGTTGCGCGCGGCAGTAGTCGTCCGCATCGTCGAGCGCGCGCAGATACTCCTCCCCCGCGTCGGCGGCGTCGGCCGGCAACGCCAGCTCGAGAGTCGTATGGGACGCGCCGGTGTGCGCGGCCTGGAGCGCTTGGCGTTTGATGAGATTTCGCGCCACCGCGAATCGTTCAACGACGGTCTCGATGAGCGCAGCCAGGTGATCAGGAAGCGCCGCCGTCTGCCCGGCCCGCGCACCGGCTGCGGCCAGCGTGAACTCCCGCACCAGGTTGTCCACGTGGGACTTGGCGTCAAGAAGAAGATCGGTGGGGACGTCGCCCAGCGACACCTTGTGCAGCCGCGCATCGCCGGTTTCCACGGCACCAACGACGTCCCAATCCGTGAGCGCCGGGACGGGCCACCGCGGCGCGGCCCGGCTCGCCGAGAGTTCGGCCCACACGATCTTTCCCTGCTTCGATGGCTCGACCCCGCATCGGTCGGCCAGGGCCTGCACCAGCGCAAGACCGCGACCGGTCATCGACCGCTCCGACGCCCAACCCCGCATAGGCGTTACCTGCGTGCGGTCCATTACCTCGAGGCGGATCCCGCCGTCAGTGCTGAGAAACGACACCTCCGCCCACTCGCCGCCGTGCAGCAGGGCGTTGGTCGCCAACTCGTTCAGGACGAGAACCGCGTCGTCGGCCAAGTCCAGCCGGCCCAGGGATCCCAGCCAGGCCCGCAGTTCAAAGCGCGCGTGGCGGATCTCGTGGTGCTCGGTGAGCTCGATCGGTTCCCGCTTCACTAGCCAAGATGCTACGGCTGGCTTCGGGCAGACTGCGCTTAAACACGCGATCGAGAGGACCTAATGATCCGGCTGAGCGTCTACTACCCGACCACCGAGGGCGCCACGTTCGACCACGACTATTACCGCGACAACCACGTGCCCCTGGCGGTGAAGGCCTGGGGGCTGGACGGCGCCGAGATCGACAAGGGCATCGATGGGCCGCACGTGGCCGCGGTGCACTTCAGGTTTGAATCCGTTGAAGCGCTCGGCGCGGCGATGGGCGCAGAAGGCACTGGCGCCGTGCTCGCCGACGTCGCGAACTACACCACGATCTCCCCGATCCTGCAGACGAGCGAAATCGTCGCCTGACGCCGCGCCCCCGAGGTCGTTTGATCCCGGACCGGCACTACGTTGAATGGGGATGAAGGACGGCGCGCTGCCGACCCTGGCGCCTCTGGGCGGGCCCGAGCGGCCCCCTGAGCGGGATGCAGAGCCCGAGCCCGAACAGACTCCCCCGGCCCGCCCGGGCCGCTGGCGTCCGCCGGCATGGACGAAGCTCGCCATTCTGGTGGTTGTCGCCGCGGCATCACTGACATGGGTCGGCCTCCGTGCGTCGCGGCGCCCGGCGGTCAGCTCGCAGGACGTCGGCGGCATCGTCGACAAGAAAGTCGACGCGGCGATCAGTGGCCTCAAGGCCGAGCCGCCCGACGGTGTCGGCGTGTTCGCGACGATCCGCCCCGGACTCGTCATTATCGAGGCGGGCGGCGCACCGCGGTCGGGTGACCCGTCGGGCCTTGGCACTGGCGTCATCGTGAACACCGAAGGCCAGATCCTCACCGCCCTACATGTCGTGAGGGACGCGGCACGCATTCGCGTCACCTTCGCCGACGGCACCGAGTCACCCGCGGCGATCGAGTCCGCCGACGCCGACCATGATGTCGCCGTCCTGAAGGCCGATCGACTGCCCGAGGTCGTCGTCCCCGCCGTACTCGGCGGTGGCGTTCGCGTCGGTGACGAGGTTTTCGCCGTCGGTCACCCACTGGGCCTTGTCGCCTCGTTGAGCGCCGGCGTCGTCTCCGGCCTCGACCGCTCGTTCTCGCCACCGACCGGCCGCCCCCTGGCCGGCCTCATCCAGTTCGATGCTGCCGTCAATCCGGGTAACTCAGGTGGTCCGTTGCTCAACCGGGCCGGCCAGGTGATCGGGATCGTGACCGGGCTGGCCCGACCCACTGCCGACGGCGGCTTCGCCGGCATCGGCTTCGCGGTGCCGATCCAGACGGCCGGCGGTGCGGCCGGAGCTCCCGCCCAATGACCGCTCGCCGCCGACCGACCCGGCCGCCCGCGGCCGCGCTCGAAGAGGTGCTGTACGAGATCAAGCGGGTCATCGTCGGCCAGGACGACCTCCTCGAGCGGATGTTCGTGGCCCTGCTCGCCCGCGGCCACCTTCTCGTTGAAGGCGTGCCCGGTCTCGCCAAGACGCTGGCGATCAAGACGTTGGCCGGCGCGATCGGCTGTGAGTTCCAACGCATCCAGTTCACGCCCGACCTGGTGCCGGCCGACATCGTCGGGACGCGCATCTACAACCAAAAGCTCGGCGAGTTTCAGGTCTCGCTCGGCCCGATCTTCGCCAACCTCGTACTGGCCGATGAGATCAACCGGGCCCCGGCCAAGGTGCAGAGCGCGTTGCTGGAGGCGATGCAGGAGCGCCAGGTAACGATTGGACGTGAGACCCACCCGCTGCCCGATCCGTTCCTCGTGATGGCGACGCAGAACCCGATCGAGTCGGACGGCACCTACCCGCTCCCCGAAGCGCAGGTCGACCGGTTCATGTTGAAGGTGCTGGTCGACTACCCATCGGCCACCGAAGAGTTCGTCGTGGTCGAGCGCATGATCGGCGCGGTCGAGGCGGTGCAGAGCGTGATCAACGCCCGCGAGCTCGCCGCCCTTCAGGCCTTGACGCAGGACGTGTACGTCGATCCGGCACTGATCGAGTACGCGGTCGCCGTGGCTCGAGCGCGACCCGCGACCTGGAATCGGCGGGCCTGAAGGACGAGGCGCGCTACGTCACCTACGGGGCGAGCCCGCGAGCGTCGATCAACATGATCCTCGCCGGCCAGGCGCTCGCCCTCGTCCGCGGTCGCGACTACGCGCTTCCCAACGATGTCCTCGCCATCGCGCGCGACGTTCTGCGGCATCGGTTGGTGTTGTCCTACGAGGCATTGGGCGACGACGTGACCGCCGACGACATCCTCGACACGGTCCTGGCAACCATCCCTCAACCCGAAGTCGCGCTGCGTGAAGACAGCGTCCCCGTCGGTGATGACCGGCCATGGAAACCACCGCCGCGCTGACCGCGGACCGCGTCCTCCGCCGCCTCGAGTGGCAGGTGATCCGCCGCCTCGATGGACGGCTCCAGGGCAACTACCGCACCTTGCTCCGCGGCCAGGGCACCGACTTTCGCGACCTTCGTGAATACGAACCGGGCGACGACGTGCGCCACGTCGACTGGAACGTCACCGCCCGCATGGACGCGCTGCACGTGCGCCAGTACTCCGAGGACCGCGAGCTCACCGCCTGGCTCCTCCTGGATCGGTCGCCGTCGATGGGCTTCGGTCCCGTCGAGCGGACCAAGGAACGCCTCCTGCGCGACTTCAGCACGACGATGGCGCACCTGCTCATCCGCAGCGGCAACCGAGTCGGCGCGATCCTCTACGACAACGACGTCGAGCGCATCATCCCGCCCCGCCAGGGTCGTGACCAGGTGCTCGTGCTTCTGCGCGACCTGCTCCGCCCGGCACCGGCCCGGGGCGCGCTGACCGATCTCGGGGGACTGCTCGACACCGCGTCCCGGCTCCTTCGCCGGCGATCGCTGGTCGTGGTCGTGTCGGACTTCATCAGCGCGCCGGGTTGGGAGCGGTCCTTGCTGCGGCTGACCGAACGCCATGAGGTGGTCGCCATCCGGCTGTTCGACCCGCGCGAGTTCGAGCTGCCGGATGCGGGTCTCCTGGCCGTTCAAGACGCCGAGACCGGTGAGCAGCTGATAGTGGACTCGAGCGACCCGGCGTTCCGCATGCGGCTGCGTCGCGCCGGCGAGGAGCAGGCCGCGCGCGTCCGCGACGCCACGCGCCGCGCTCGCGTCGACCTCCACGTCATCTCAACCGAGGAGGATCTCGTCGGCGCGTTCGTAGAGATCGTCGAAGCCCGCAGGCGGCGTACCCGCTGATGTCGTTCCGCTCGCCCTGGATGCTCGCGGCACTCGTCGTCGTTCCGGCCATCGTGGCCGCCTACGTCGCGGCCACCCGTCGCCGCGCCCGACGGACCGAGGCGCTCGCCGCTCAGGGCCTCGTTGCCGCGCCGGTCGCCGGCCGCACGCGCTGGGGCCGCCACGTTCCGTTTGCGCTCTTCGCCACTGCCCTGACGGTGCTCACCGTTGCGCTGGCCCGACCGTCGACCACTGTCCGCACGCCCCGTCGCGAAGGCACGGTGGTCATCGCCCTTGACGTCTCCAACAGCATGCGCGCCACCGACGCCAGACCCAGCCGCATCGAGGCGGCGAAGGCTCTGGCCCAAGCGTTCGTCAAACAACAGCCGGCGGCGATGCGGATCGCGGTGGTTGCCTTCGGCGACGGTGCGGTCGTCGTGCAGGCGCCGACGAAGGTCCACGCTGATGCACTGGCCGCCATTGACCGCGTCGCAGTCGGCGGTGGGACGTCGATCGGGCAAGGCCTGCTGACCTCGCTCAACACCATTGCCGGCAAACCGATCGCGATCGACGAGGAAGCATTGCGGAGCGACGACGGCGAGGTGGATGTGGGGTACTTCGGTGGGACCACCGTTGTGGTGTTGTCCGACGGAGAGAACATCAACCGTCCCGATCCGCTGGCGGTCGCGCAAGTGGCATCGGTGGCTGGGGTGCGCGTGCATGCCATCGGCGTGGGCACCGAAGCCGGCACGGTGTTACCCGTCGACGGCTTCAGCGTTGCTACCGCGCTCAACCGCGAACTTCTGGAGCAGGTCGCGTCGCTCACCGACGGGACGTATCACGCAGCGGACGATGCCGGTGGGCTGGCTGCGATCTCGAAGACCATCGAGCTTCGCTTCAAGCTGGTGTCCGAACACACCGAAGTCACCGGCCTGTTGTGCGCGGTGGCCGTCGTGCTCCTGCTGATCGGCGCGGCGACCTCGATGCAGCGGCTCGGGCGGATCGTCTGAGATGACATTCACCTGGCCCATGGCGTTTGGGTTGTTGATCGCCGCGCCGCTGCTGCTCGTCAGCTACCTGTGGAGCCTCCGTCGCCGCCGCAAACAAGTGGTGACGTATTCGAGTGTGGCGCTCCTGCGCTCGGTACTGCCGCAGGGCCCACGCTGGCGTCGCCATGCCCCCGCTGCGCTGCTGATTGCCAGCCTCGGCATCCTCGCGATCGCGTCGGCGCGACCACAAGTCCAACGC
This sequence comes from uncultured Actinomycetes bacterium, assembly GCA_963742585.1. Classification (GTDB taxonomy): domain Bacteria; phylum Actinomycetota; class Acidimicrobiia; order Acidimicrobiales; family JACDEA01; genus JACDEA01. The sequence continues at coordinate 161,042 of CAVUMI010000005.1, read as the reverse complement.
AACGTGTCGATTGCTCGCACATCGATCATCCTTGCCGTTGACGTCTCGCGTTCGATGTGTGCGACCGATGTCGAGCCGAACCGTTTGGCCGTCGCACAGCGCGCCACCCGGGACTTCGTCGAGCACCAACCGGAGGGAACCCGAACCGGCCTCGTCGTATTCGCCGGCACGGCACAGCTCGCAGTCGCCCCCACCACGGACCGCAAGACCGTGCTCCGCGCCGTCGACGCGCTGCACGACGGCGCGCGGGACCGCGATCGGGGCGGCGATGCTCAAATCCCTCGACGCCATCGCCGGCGTGAACGAGGCCGTCACGCCGGTGGGCGACATTCTCTTTGGTGGCGATGCGCCAGTCATCGCACCTGCCGCACCGGGCGAAGAGGCCGACTTCGTACCCGACATCGTCGTGCTGCTGACCGACGGGGCCAACAACCGCGGCATCGAGCCCCTCGATGCCGTCCCATACGCGGTCGAGCGGCGCGTACGCGTGTACACGATCGGTTTCGGCACAACCGACCCCGCAATGCTGTCGTGCACCGCGGAGCAGCTCGGTATCGACGGCGAGGACGGGTTCGGCTTCGGGGGCGGCTTTGGCGGGCAGGGAGGCGGCGGATTCGGGTTCGGTGGTGGCCGCTCACCCCTCCGGGCGGATCTCCCGACGCTCAAGGAGGTCGCTGAGCGCACCGGCGGTCAGGCCTACGCCGCGGCGGACGCGTCGCAGCTCCAGAAGGTATTCGCCGACCTCCCGCGCGATGTCACCGTGCAAAAGTCGCGGCAGGAGATCACCGCGTGGTTCGCCGCGTTCGGTGCCCTCCTCGTCGCGTTGGCGATCGGTGCCTCGATTCGCTGGAGCCCGTTTCCCTAAGACGCAAGACTCCTCGCTGTGCGCACTTCCTGGATCGCGATCGGGATGGCGTTCGCGGCCGTGGCCGGCGGGCCGATCACGTTCGCGCCCGCCGCGCATTTTCCTACCGGTAGTTCGATCGGGCCGGGACCCGGCGCGGTGACGACGATCGCCGCGGACGTCGACGGCGACAGCGATATCGACATCGTCACCACCGACTGGTTGGGCGACGGGCCACTGGTGTTGCGCAACACCGGTACCGGTGCGTTCGGCCCGGCGACGCCGATCGCCGGTGCCGGCGATATCGGCGCGCTGGCCGCCGGCGACCTCAATCGCGACGGCCGGGTCGACCTGGTGGGTCGCGACGGTAACGGCGTCGTGATCCTCACCGGCGGGGGCGACGGCACGTTCGCGCTCGGTGGCCGCGTGGCGGTGTCGGCCAACGCGCAGCAGTCGGTCGCGGTGGTCGACACCAACGGTGACCAGCGCCTCGACATCGTCACGCCGCAACAGCTCGGGATCCAGACGCTGATTGGCCAGGCCGATGGGACCTTTTCGGCCGGACCGTTGTCGCCGCTCACCGGGCTGCTCGCGGACCTCAAGCCCGCCAACCTCGACGGCGACGATGTCGCCGATCTGGTGGTCGCCGACGCCACGCCGTTGACGCAGCGCGTCGTCGCGTTGCGAGGCCGGGGCGACGGCAGCTTTGGGCAGAGCGGCGCCGGCGCGGTCGGCTACGGGCCCGAAGGCGTGATGGCCGGCGACCTCGACGGCGATGGCTGGGACGACGCGGTGAGCGTCGATTCATTCTCGATCTTCGGCTCGCTGCCTACGTTCTCCATCACTGTGCTCCGCGGCGATGGTCACGGCGGGTTCGATCCGCCGGCGACGTACCCAACCGGCGAGGGCCCGGTCAGCGGGACACTCGCCGACTTCAACAACGACGGCAATCTCGACGTTGCGGTATCAGCCGTCGGGGCTTCGGTGGTGACCGTGTACGCGGGCGACGGCGCCGGCCGCTTGGTCGAAGCCGAACGCCTGCCCGTGGTCCGCCAACCCCAGACTCCGGCGGCCGCCGACTTCAACGGCGACGGCCGGATCGACATCGCGGTACCCGGCGTTGGCCAACTGTCAGTGCTGCGGAACACCTCGGCTCCCACGACCGGGGCGACACCAGCACCCACCGCCGCGGCGCGCACCGGGCGTGTGCTTGCCGTGTCGGGCGCCGGTAGTCCTATCTGCCTCGTCGCACTCGCCTTGATCGTGGCTCTAGTCCTTCGTCGAAAAATCCGCCGACTCGTGACTTGACAGGACCGAACATGTGTTCGTATACTGAGGGCAGCAGCTATCGGGTGACGACTTCCCCCTATGACAGTCCCCTCCGAGTCCGGAGGATGCAGTGCTCGCAACGCTTGAGCGGTTGATCGGCGAACTCGACGAAGTCCTCGTCGCGCTCGATCCCGCCGCGCTGCATCCCCGCGACGCGGTGACGCTCCTCGATGACTTCACCGCCATCGAGCACCGTGCGGTTGCCGGGCGCACGCTGGTGGCCGAGCGGGCCGCGGACAGCAGCGACTGGACCCGGAATGGTCATCGGAGCCCGGAGGAGTGGCTGGCGGCCAAGACCGGCACCAGCTACGGCGCGGCCAAGGACACCTTGGAGACCTCGGCCAAGCTCGAGGACCTGCCCGCCACCAACGAGGCCCTACGGCGCGGCGAGCTCTCAGGCGCCCAGATCAATGCGATCGGCCCGGCGGCGAACCCGGAGAACGAGGAGCGCCTGCTCGGCGCGGCCAAGAAGGAGAGCTTCAAGGGGCTCAAGGGAACCTGCGCCAAGGAGAAGGCCACGTCCCGCAGAGTCGAGGACGAGGCCGCACGCCAGGCCCGGATCCACAAGGAGCGCCACCACCGGAGCTGGACCGATGCAGAGGGCGGCTACTGCTACTCGGGTCGCACCACCGCCATGGCCGGGGCCCGCTTCGATGCGGCGCTCGCCGCCGAGGCCGAGAAGGTGTTCAAGGCCGCCCATGCCGAGGGCCGGCGTGAGTCAGCCGAGGCCTACCGGGCCGATGCGCTTTTGAACCTGGTCACCGGGGGTGGGGCCTCTGTCGATACCACCGTGGTGATCCGGGTCGATGCCTCCGAGCTGCGCGATGAAGGTGGCGTGGCGGAGACCACCACCGGGCCGATCCCGGTGGACGAGGCCATCGGGGCCATCCTGGCCGGGGCCTTTGTCAAGGTGCTCCTCACCAACGGCGTCGATGTCACCAAGGTGGCCCATCCGGGCCGGCGTAGGCCGGCGAGCCTCGATACCGCCATCTTCGAGCGCGACGGCTATCGCTGTGTGCGCCCCGGCTGTTCATCGGCCCATCGCCTGCAGGTCCATCACTACTGCATCGACTACGCCAAGGCCGGCCCCACCGCCTACTGGAACCTGGCCACGCTGTGCTCCTTTGATCACGACCTCATCACCTACGGCGGTCATCGCCTCGAGGGTGGGCCCGGTGCGTGGGCATGGCGCGGGCCGCCGTAGTTGCAAGACTTGTCCTGAGTGACTCGTATTGCGTTCTTGCGCGCCGTGAACCTTGGCCGGCGTACGGTGAAGATGTCGCGTCTGGTCGAGGTTGTGACGGACCTCGGCTACCGGGACGTATGGACGCACATCAACAGCGGCAACGTCGTATTCGACGCGGTCGGCGCCCGTAATGAATTCGAGCACGCGTTGGAAGCGTCGCTCGAAGCCCAGTTCGGGTTCGAGGTGACGACATTCGTTCGCTCGGAAGCGGAACTACGACGCGCGCTCGCCGCAAAGCCCTTTCCACTGAGTGGCGGCGACACGTACTTCATGACGTTTCTGAAAGCACCGCTATCAACCAGGAAGCAGGCAGCGTTGGAAGCCCTCAGCAACGACTTCGACACCCTGGTCGTTCGAGGTCGCGACGTGCACTGGCGGATGCGGGGCAAGTCCACGGATACCAACCTCCCGACCAAGGCCTGGGCCGACATCGTCGGCCAGCACCGCAGCACGAGCCGGAACATGAACATGCTCCACAAGCTGATGCAGAAGCTCGAGACTCAACAGCGCTCGTAGAATGCCCGCGTGCCCGCGCACGCCACGCGTCCGCTGGTCGTGGCGCGGGCGCTGCGGGCCTTCGCCGACGGCTTCGCCAGCGTTTTGTTGGCCCGCTACCTGAAGCACCTCGGTTTCAGCGGGCTCGAGATCGGCGTCATCATCACCGCCACGCTGCTGGGCTCGGCCGCGCTGACGCTCCTGGCTGGGCTGCGGTTGGGCCGTCTCGGTGCGCGATCGGTCCTGCTCTGGTCGTGCGTGCTGATGGCGGCCACCGGGTTCGGCTTCAGCATCGTCACCGCGTTCGTCCCGCTTGTGATCGTCGGCCTGGTGGGCACGCTGAACCCGTCGGGCGGCGACGTCAGCCTGTTCCTCCCGACCGAGCAAGCAGTGCTGGCCGACCTCACTGAAACCGCCGAACGTCCGCATCGGTTCGCCGTATACAACCTCGCCGCCGCCTTCGCCGCCGCCGCGGGGGCGCTGGCCACCGCGCTGCCGCAACGGCTCGCCGAGGCCAACGGGTGGAGCGTGGTCCGGACCGAGCGACTCTCGTTTCTCCTCTACGTCGTTACCGCCATCGCCGCGGGGTCGGTCTACGCGCGTATGCGGGACCGGCTCGTGAGCGGCGTGACATCGCGCGGCCTGCACCGATCGCGCGACGTCGTGATCAAGCTCTCGATGCTGTTCGCACTCGACTCCGCCGGCGGCGGGTTCGCGGTCCAGGCGCTGCTGGTCCTGTACCTCGATCTGCGATTCCACCTCGACCCGGCGGCGACCGGCGCCACACTCGCCGCCGCCGGCGTGCTGACCGCATTTTCCCAACTCGCGTCGGCGCGTCTGGCCGCCCGGATCGGGCTCGTGCGGACAATGGTGTTCACCCATCTGCCGGCGAACGTGTGCCTCATCCTGGCGGGGATCGTGCCGAGCGCGCCGGTCGCGATCGAGTTCCTGCTCGTGCGCGCCGCGCTCTCACAGATGGACGTACCGGCGCGCCAAGCGCTCGTGATGCGGCTCGTGGATCCCGACGAGCGGGCCGCGGCCGCCAGCGTCACGAATGTGCCGCGGAGCTTGGCGACCGCGCTAACGCCGGCCATGGCCGGCGCCTTGCTCGACTGGTCGAGCTTCGGATGGCCGCTCATCATCGGCGGCCTTCTCAAGTCGACCTACGACCTGCTGCTGCTGGCCCAGCCCCTCGACCGCGACTCGACCTCTAACTCCCGCTCGCACTCGCGAAGTCGGCGATGCTCGCTGCGGTGTCGCGGCTGATCTCGGGACACATGATCGGCAGGATCTCGGTCCCATGCACGGTGCCCATCACCTGCCGGCATCGCGCTGGTACGTCGGCGCGCAGCAGCAGGCGGTAGAAGTTGACGCCTTCGTCGCGCAACGGGTCGCACTCGTTGACGCTGATCATCGTGGGCACCAGCCCGCGTACGTCGTCCTCCGTGGCGAACCCTGGCCAGGCCAACGGATTGCGATTCTCGAGCTCCTCGATCCCGTAGGCCATCGCGCCGCGGTTGTGATGGAGATCGAGGACGATCCCGTTGTTCTCGACCGACGACGGGTTCTCGTCGGTCGGCCACCGGCCCGCGATGTATGGGCAGAGTGCGTACAACCCGCTGATGAGGCCGAGGTCGCCGTCCTGCTTGAGCCGGAGCCCGGTGGCCAGCGTGAGATTGCCGCCGCCACTCTCGCCGGCCACGACGATCCGGCCCGGATCGATCGACAGCTCGGCGGCGTGCGCGACCACCCATTTGAGGCCTGATACGCAGTCGTTGAGCCCGGCCGGAAACGGGGCCACTTCCTCCACCGATGACGGGTCCAGCGAGTTGCGGAAGTCGATCATCGCGACCGCGACGCCGTTGTTGGCGATCATCCGGCCCCACGCCTTGTAGTTGCCGTAGTAGCAGGACATCGACGCCATCCCGCCGCCGTGGATGTAGTACACGCACGGCAAGGGCTCGTCGCCATCGGGGCGGATGAACCGCAGGTTCACCGTGTTGCCGTCCGGCGCCGAGACCAGCGTGTGCTCGGTGATCGAGAGGCCTTTCGATGGTGCGACCTCCTCCGTATCGCACATGTCGAAGAAGGCGGTGATCATCGTGCGGGCGGCCACCGCGCTGTCGGATTGCGCTTCGGCCAGCAGTTCGTCGCGGCTCGCGGCGTCGCCCATGGCAGGCATCGCTCCGATAGCGCCGAACACTCGCTTGATTCGTGGGTCGATCCGAGGATCGGCGTTGATGTCGACGGGCATGGGCCCGACGGTAGCGTGGACCGATGGGGCTGGGTGGGGCGGAACGATCGTTGCCGACCGTGCTGCTCGTCGCGGCGGCGCTCATCGTGGGCGGTATCGGCTCCGCCGACGCGGTGGTGCTACCCCCAACCCCGAAGATCGAGATCCGATCGCCACTGCCCGGACTCCCCGACCTACCCGACCCGCCGCAGTTCGCGCCGCTCGACTTACGGCCACCATCGGGCGCCGGCGCAGCGCACCCGCGGCTGTTGTTCGGCGCCGCTGACCTGCCGGCCATCCGCGCCCGGATCGCCGCCGCGCCATCGAAGCCGGCGACGGCATGGGCCCAACTACGCGCCTCGGCCGACGGCTACGTCGTCAAGGCGCTGCCGGCCGGTCAGCGGGAAGGCTTGCTCGGTCGCGAGGACCTGGCGACGCTCGGCTTCGCATGGCTGGTGACCGGTGACAGTCGCTACCTCGTTAAGGCCAAGGCTCTACTGAAGGTCGTCGGCGGGGCGGCACCTGATTACACCGCGCCGCTCGTCTATGACGCCACCGAGTACTACAACAAACGCGCGCGATCTCTTGAACGGCTTCGCCCTCGCTTATGACTGGCTGTACAACGATCTCACCGCCGACGAGCGCCAACAGCTGCAGACGGTGGTACTCGTCCTCGGTAGCGAACAGTTCATTCACGCGATGGCGACGTCGTGGTGGGCCACGATCTCAACCGGCTCCAACTTCACCGGCAACAACGGCGCGTCGGTTGGCATGGCCGGCCTCGCCCTGTGGGGCGATGTCCCGGGGCCACTGCCGGCATTGTGGACGGCGCGGGGGTCGCAACTTGTGCGCAGCTATCTCACCGAGGGCTTCGACGTCACCGGCGCCGGCAAGGAGGGAATCCTCTACGGCAACTACGGGCTGCGTATCCCCACACTGTTCGCCGCTTCTCTCGAGCGCGTCGGCGCGGCCAACCCCCTCTGCTGCCGCGTGTGCGGCGGCAACAGGAGTGGTTCGCCTACGAGGTGCTGCCCGGTGGCGGCGCGCTCAACCCGCTCAATGACGCGCGCTACTACGAGCTGAACGAGGTCCACCTCACGTGGGCGACGGCGCACGGTCTGAACCCTGACCTCGCAGGTTGGATCTTCAACCACAAGCCGGGGCTCGCCACCGGCGACGTGGGCGAGCCGATTCCCACCATCCTCTGGTTCCGCGAGCCCAACCCGGCGTTCGCGCCGGCGCAGGTGCTCCCGCTGGCCAAGGTGTTCCCCGGGCGCGGGCTCGTGCACGTGCGCTCGGGATGGGACGCGCTCGACCTCATGTCGTCGTTCGAAGCGCGTCATGCCGATTGGGGCGAGACGATCCATCAGAACCAGGACGTCAACGCGTTCACGCTCTACGCGTACGGCGCCCGGCTGGCGATCGACTCCGGGTACGCGAACTACCTCGAGAAGATCCTCCTGGGCCAGGACTTCGAGGCCGCCCGCTCGTCGCAGACCGAAGCCCACAACGCGGTCGACATCGACGGCCGGACGCAGGACTTCCACGGCAAGGGCGCGCTGCGACGCTTCGTCTCCACCGCAACCGTCGGATCTCCCGGCGCGGTGGATGTCGCGGTGGGCGACGCCCGCTTGGCCTGGCTCACCGTTCAGCCTCGGCGTGCCGACCGCTACTTCATCCACGTTCGCGGCGAGGACGGCCGGCCGGGCTATCTGGTGATCGGCGACGCCGTCCAAGGCTTCGGCCCCAAGCGGCTGGACCACGACTATCGCTGGTTCCTCCAAACCGAGCCGGGCAACCAGCTGGTAACGACCGGGCCGTCGTCCGCGCTGGTGACCGCACCCAATGGTGTGCGCCTCGACGTCACGATGGCCAGCGCGGCGCCAACAACCGCGAGCGTCGACACATTCACCGCTGACTACGCCGACATCGGCGCCCACCCGCGGCTCGTGATCCGCAGCCGCGCCCCGCGGCTCGAGGCCTTGACCGCGCTCGGTGCCCACGGCGCCCTCGAGCGCGGTGCGAACCGTCACCCGCGTGCCCGCCAACGGTGGCGTCGCCATCGACGCGGGCGGCGACATCATCCTCCTGCGCACCGGCACGATCGCCCGCGCCGCCGGGATCGTCACCGACGGCGAGCTGGTCTACCTGCGCCCCGGGGGCGCGTGGTCCCTCGTCGAGGGAACGCGTTTGAGCACGGGCGGGCATCTGCTCGCCGTCCTGTCGGGGGCCGCGGGGAGCGTCATCGCTGAGCCCGGACGGATCGCCGTCGCCGGTCACGGCATACGCGGCTTCCGGATTCGCGCCGATGGTGCGCCGACCGTCACGCTCAACGGCTCGCTAGTGGCGACTGGCCGCTGCGGCGCCGACGTCGTGTGGCCGGCAACGCGCGCCTGCTAGGCCAAGGCGGTGGACTTCCCGCTTGAGCTGATCAGGCCCCGGCCGGTCACGGGTATGTCTGCCGTGCTCCTACCGTTCGGGCGCAACGGTGCTGTCGATTGGGATGGATTCGAGGCGCACGTGGCCCGCACCAAAGCGAGCGGCCTCACGCCGGCGGTGAACATGGACACCGGCTACGCCCACCTGCTCGACGCGCGCACCAAGGAAGAGGTGCTGGTCCGGACCGAAGCCCTCACCGGCGGCGAGTTCGTCGCCGGCGCATTCGACCCGGCTGAGGCGATAACTGTCCGGGCGCGCCGCGGCACGCCGGTGATGGTCCCGAGCGAGCGCACCGCCGACGACGACGTGGTCACCACGTACCGGCGCATCGCCGCCGACGTGGACCGGTTCATCGGCTTCGAGCTGAGCCCGGTGTTCAATCCGCACGGTCGCATCTGGGACCTGGCGACCTACCGCGAGGTGATGCATCTGCCGCAGTGCATCGGCGCCAAGCACTCGTCGCTGTCCCGTCAACCGGAGTGGGAACGACTGCGCCTGCGCGATGCCGAGCGACCGGGCTTCCTCGTGCTGACCGGCAACGACCTGGCCATCGACATGGTGATGTACGGCAGCGATTACCTGCTCGGCCTCTCGACGTTCGCGCCCGACCTCTTCGCCGAGCGCGATCGTCGCTGGGCCGCGGCCGACGCCGGCTTCTCCGAGTTGAACGACGCACTCCAGCATCTCGGCAACGTCGCGTTCAGGCCGCCCGTACCGGCGTACCGGCACTCGGCCGCGCTGTTCCTCAAGCTCCGCGGATGGATCGCCAGCGATGCCACGCCAGAGGGTGTCCCGCGCCGCCCGCCGTGGGAGGAAGATCTGCTGCGCGAGTGCGGCGAGCGACTCAACCTGTGGTGACCGCGCGCCGCTGGCCCCAGATCAAACGCCTGGACCGCGCCGACGCGTTCCTCGGCCGGCTGGAGGAACTCGGCATCAGTCTCCCGTTCGCTGACCCTCCAGCCGTCGATGCGCTGGCGGCACCCTTCGCGGTGGCCGGGCGGACCGCCAGCAATCGCCTCGCGATCCTGCCGATGGAGGGATGGGACGCTACCGAGGGCGGCCGGGTCACCGACCTCGTGCGCCGGCGCTGGACGCGCTTCGGCGCCAGCGGGGCCGGTCTCGTGTGGGGCGGCGAGGCCTTCGCAGTGCGGGCCGACGGCCGGGCCAACCCCCGCCAGCTCTGTCTCGGACCCTCCTCGGCCGAGGACCTACACGAGCTGCGATCGCTGCTTGCCGCGGGCCAGGTCGCCGGGCTCCAGCTCACCCACTCCGGTCGATGGGCGCTGACCCCCCGTCCCGGGCGCCACGAACCGCTGCTCGATGCCCGCCGCGAGGGCGAAGGCTGGTCCGACGACGAGCTCGACCGGTTGGCCGATGACTACGCGACCGCGGCCGTACTCGCGGAACAAGCCGGCTTCGACTTCGTGGACGTGAAGGCGTGCCATGGCTACCTCCACCACGAGTTGCTCGGCCGCCAAGGCGCGTTGGCCGACCGCGCCTGCTGGCTGCAAACCACGGTCGACCGCGTACGGGCCGCCGCGCCCGGGCTCGCCGTCGGCGTGCGGCTATCGACCTTCGACGTGGTCCCCCACCGTCTCGGCGAGAACGATGTAGGGGAACCCGAGGATGACCCGACGACACCATTTGGGTTCGCGCCCGGCGACGCGCCGGCGCTGCTCGCGCTCATCGGCGTGGATCTGGTGTGCGTGACCGGCGGGAGCCCGTACTACTGCCCGCACGCCCAGCGGCCCGCGTACTTCCCGCCGAGCGATGGCTACCAACCGCCCGAGGACCCACTGGTCGGCGTGGCCCGTCTCGTGGCCGCCGCGGTTGCCCTCGCCGCCGGCGCGCCCAACACGACAGTGGTCGCCAGCGGCGTGTCATATCTCCAGGAGTGGGTGCCGCACGTCGCGTCCGCGCTCGTGCGCGACACCGCGGTGACCGCGGTGGGCCTGGGCCGAATGGCGCTGAGCTACCCCGACCTACCGGCGGACGTGCTCGCCGGGCGGCCCCTCGACGCCCGCCGCTTCTGCCGCACGTTCTCCGACTGCACCACCGCGCCGCGGAACGGACTGGTGTCGGGTTGCTGGCCGCTCGACGACTTCTACCGCGACCGGCCCGACCGCGTCGTGCTGGCCGCGGCCAAGAAGCGGGCCCGTGGCTGAACCGATCACCCGCGGTGCGGCGGTCGTCGGCCTCGGGATCGGCACCGCGCACGTACGCGCCCTGCGCCGCCTGCGCGACCGGTTCCACCTCGTCGCGGTGTGCGACCCCGATCCGGCCCGCTCGCAGCCAGTTGCCGAACGCACGGGCGCCGCCGTCCTCAGCTTCGATGCGCTACTCGAACGGGACGACATCGACGTCGTGCACGTGTGCACACCGCCCTCGCTGCACCTCGCGCAGTGCGTCGCCGCGCTGGCCGCCGGCAAACACGTGGTGTGCGAGAAGCCGCTCGTCGCGTCGCTGGCCGATGTCGATGCGCTCGCCGCCGCCGAGGCCGGCGCGGCCGGGCGCCTCATGCCGGTGTTCCAATACCGCTTCGGAAACGGGCTGCAGCAGGTCGCGCGCGCTCGTCGACGCCGGCCTGGCCGGCCCGGCACTCACCGCATCGGTCGAGGTGGCGTGGCGCCGGCGGGCCGACTATTACGAGGCGCCATGGCGCGGTCGCTGGGCAACGGAACTGGGCGGCGTGCTGCTCTCCCAGGCGATCCACGCGCTTGACATGCTGACGTACATCGCCGGCCCGCCCCGGCGCGTGTTCTGCCGCACGACCACGCGCGTGAACGCGATCGAGGTGGAGGATTGCGCGGCGGCGTCCCTCGAGTTGCGCGACGGGTCGCTGGCCACGGTGACCGCCACCTTGGGCTCGCCCGAGGAGGTGACCCGCCACCGCATCCACTTCGCCGCGTTCTCGGCGGAGTCCGGGACCGCGCCGTACACGTCGTCGGCCGATCCGTGGAACATCACGCCGGATTCTCCCGAAGCGGCGGCGGCGATCGACGCGGTTCTTGCCGGGTGGGTCGATCAGCCCGAGGAGTGGCAGGGCCAGTTTCTGCGCTTCGCTGATGCACTCGACACCGGCGCCGAGCCGCCGGTGTCGCTGGCCGACGCGCGGGCTTCACTCGAACTGATCACCGCGCTCTACTGGTCGGCGCGCAACGGCGTGGACGTCGAGCTGCCGATTGGCGCCGACCACCCGCTCTATGGCGGTTGGCTGCCGTGACCGCGCGGTGGACCTACCACGCCGAGCACCGCAAGCGGCCGAACGTGCACCCGGTGGCCACCCCGTCGGGCCTCGTCCTCACGCGAGACGCACCGCCCGACCATCCCTGGCATCACGCGCTGTGGTTCACGATCAAGTTCGTCAACGGTGAGAACTTCTGGGAGGAGAACCCGCCCTACGGCGTCCTCCGCCACGTTGATCCGTCGACCCTCCACTGGGTGCGTCCCGATCGCGAGACCGTCGCCATAATCGAGCGTCGCTCGATCGATCAAGTCGACATCGGCGCGGACGATGCGTACGCGCTCGACTGGTCGATCGAACTGGAGCCGGCGACCGATGTCGTTCTCGACACCACGCCGTTCACCACCTGGGGCGGCTACAGCGGGCTTTCCCTCCGCGGCCGCAGCGACTGGACCGACACCCGCCTGTTGCTCGCCGATGGCTCGGTACACGAGCGCGTGCTCGGCGTGGCCTCCCCCTGGTGCGACCTCTCCGGCACGGTCGACGGAGGCACCGGCGGCATGCTGTTTCTCGACGGGACGTTGAACCCGCGTCACCCCGTGCCCTGGTACGGCTCGACGCGCGCCGCGACCTACGGCGACGACGGCTGGTCGAACTTCCTCAACGCCGCGTTCCTGTGGGGCGGCCCGCTGGAGGTGGCGGCCGGCGATCGCCTGACTTTCCGGTTCCGTGTCGTCGTGCACGACGGCATCTGGGCGGTGGAGCGGTGTGCCGCGGAGTGGGATCGGTGGACGGCGTGAGCCCGGAACCACTGCCGCCGTTTCCCGGCGGTATCGGAGTCACGCATCTCCGCGTGTACGACACCGAAGCGCCCGACGGACTTGCGGGTGGCACGCCCCACCTCCACACGGTCTGCACCGAGGCCTACGCCGTCGTCGCCGGTTCCGGCGCGGTGCACACGCTGACCGCGTCGGGGTTCAAGGAGACGCTGCTCGAACCCGGCGCCTTTGTGTGGTTCACCCCCGGAACCATCCATCGGCTGGTCAACGACGGTGACCTCGAGATTCTGGTGTTGATGGGCAACGCCGGACTCCCGGAGGCTGGCGACATGGTCATCACCTTCGAGCCCGCGGTGATGCGCGACCCGTCCACGTACGCGGCGGCCGCCGCGCTCCCCGACGACGACCGCACCACCGCGGGACCGGGCGACGCAGCCCGGGCGCGCCGCGATCTCGCGGTCCCCCGTTTCCTCGACCTCATCACCGCAACCACCGCCGGACACCCCGAGCCGCTGCGCGCCTTTCACGCCGAGGCCGCCGCGCTCGTGCAACCGCGCCTCGCCGAGTGGGAGGAAATCTGGCGCGCCGGCCCGGTCGCCGCCGCCGACGCGACCGGCGCGCACCTCACCGCGCTGGCCGGCGGCATGGCCGATCACCTCGCCGACGCGTCGGTGCACGTCATCGCACCGCCCGCGGCGGAGCGGCGGCTCGGCTGTTGTGGCGCCCTCGGCACCTATGTCGTCACTCGCTGACCTCGCGACGAGCGGGACGGCCTGGGCCGATCACGCCTGGGACGAGGAGCGAGGCTTGCTGTGGAACCCGGACGGCTCGTTCGAAGATGCCGGTCTGGCGCCGCGGTCGATGCACATGGTCCCGCAGTCGGCCTGGTACGCGGTCGGACTCCTCGCCCGCGGCGACCGGGACCGCGCCGAGCGTGTGCTCAGCGAACTGTGCCCGCTTCAGTACGACCAACCCGGCACCGCCTGGCACGGCACGTTCGCCCGGTTCGCCGAGTGGCCCCAGCCAACCGACGGCGCCGCCGAGTGGATCGACTACGACCCGAACTGGCGGCAGTTCGTCGGGACGACGTTCGCGCTCATCCGGCGCGTCTTCGATTTGCCCCCGGACCTTGACCGCCGGATGCAGGACGCGATCGAGCTCGCTATCAGCGGCGAGCCGGCCGGCCGGGTGTCGCCGCGCTATTCGAACATCGCCCTCATGAAAGCGTGGCTGGAGGCCGACGAGGACTTTGCCGGTGAGGTGGTCGGCGCATTCGATACCCACGGCGCGTTCGACGAGTACGGCTCACCGACCTACTACGGCATCGATCTCTACGCGCTAGCGCTGTGGCGCAAGCACCCACCCAGCGCCCGGTTTGCCGAGTGGGGCGAACGGGTGTGGCGGGCGCTGTGGCAGGACATCGCCCGATGGTGGCACCCGGGGTTGGCCAACTTGTGCGGACCGTACAGCCGGGCCTACGGCATGGACATGTCCCGCTACGTCGCGCTGCTCGGCCTCTGGCTCCCGACGGCGGTGCTGCCCGCCATCGATCAGCCGTTCACCCATAGCCACGACCTGACGATGGCGCCGGTGGTCGCGCTGCTCGATGGCGGGCCGGCCGGTCGCGAGATGGTCTTTGATGCTGGGCCCCGGCTCGTCGAGCAGCAACTCGACGGCGGCCGTGTCGCGTCCGGCTGGCTGGCGCCGGGACTGATGCTCGGCGGCGAACGTGGTGCGCGCTGGCGCGCCGACGGGCAGTACCACCCGGCCACCGCCCACTGGTTGGGCGACAACGGGCGCGTCGCGTGGCTCCGGCTACGGCACAGCGCGCCGCTCGACGTCATCGCTGGCCCCGGCACCTTGACGGTCGCGGTGCACGATCACCATCGACGCGGACGCCAGCCGGTGGTGGTCGAGACATCCGATCCGGCCACGTTCGCGGCCGGCCGGTGGAAGATCGCCGGCCGCCCGGTCTTCTACAGCGGGCCGCCGGCCGACAGCGATGGCGTCATCGATGCCGGCACCGGCGACATCCTCACGCTCACCTTCACCAGCTGACACCGACTTCTGGACACTTATCGCCCTCCCAGGGCGATAAGTGTCCAGAAGTCGAGCTCAGTACGAGCGCGGGAGGCCGAGCACGTGCTCGGCGACGTAGTTGAGCACCATCTCCTGTGAGATCGGCGCGATGCGCATCAGGCGCGCCTCCCGCCAGTAGCGCTCGACGTCGTACTCCTTGGCGTAGCCCATGCCGCCCAACGTCTGCACCGCCTGGTCAGCGGCGTTGAACGCCGCATCTGCGGCGAGGAACTTGGCCACGTTGGCCTGCTCGGCGCACGGCGCGCCGTCGTCGTAGCGGCGGCTGGCGTCGCGCACCACCAACTCAGCGGCATTGAGGCGCGCGTGACATTCGGCCAGCGGAAACGACAGCCCCTGGTTCTGCCCGATGGGCCGGCCGAAGACGATTCGTTCCTTGGCGTAGGCCACCGCCTTGCGGATCGCGGCGCGGCCGATGCCGAGGGCTTCGGCGGCGACGAGGATGCGTTCGGGGTTCAGACCGTCGAGCAGGTAGCGAAAGCCGCTCCCTTCGTCGCCGATGCGGTCGGCCTCGGCCACAAAGAGGTCGTCGTAGCGCACCTCGCACGAGACGACCGCGTTGCGGCCGGCCTTCGGTATCGGCCGGATGTCGACTTCGGGTTTCTGGAGGTCGGCGAGGAGCAGCGTCATGCCGTCGGTGCGCTTGGCCACTTCAGCGAGCGGCGTCGTTCGCACCAGCAGCAGCACCTTCTCGCAGTACAGCGCTTTGGTCGTCCACACCTTGCGGCCGCGCACCAGGTAGCCGCCGTCGACGCGTGTGGCTGCGGTTGTGATCGCGGTCGTGTCGGTGCCGGCGTCGGGCTCGGTGACGCCGAAGGCGACATGAAGCGACCCGTCGGCCACGCGCGGCAAGTAGGTGGCCCGCATCTCCTCAGAGCCGTGCTTCACCACCGGGTTCATCCCGAAGATCGACAGGTGGATCGCCGAGCAGCCGTTCATGGCCGCGCCCGATGCCGCGACTTCTTCCAAGAGGATCGACGCTTCCGTGATCCCTTGTCCCCCGCCGCCGTACTGCTCGGGGATCGCTATGCCGATCCAACCGCCCTCGGCCAGCGCCTCATAGAAGGCCCACGGGAACTCATGGTCCTCGTCGCAACGCCGCCAGTAGGCGTCATCGAACTTCGCGCACACCCGGCGGACCCCGTCGCGCAGTTCCTCCATGACCGCCAACGTACCGACTGTCCGCTTCCCACAACTCACTGTCGGTGGAAACCCCCTCTAGAAGCGCGGAAAGCGCCGACACCAGGTATTTCGTTGGACGCGCACCTCCACCGGGGGTGGACTGCCGAACCAATGGCGGTAGCCAAGCGGCACGACAACGAAGTACACGTCGACGAGGCCCTCGTCCGCCGGTTGCTGCGCGCCCAATTCCCTGAATGGGCCGAGCTACCGCTCTCCGTCGTGGAAGAGACCGGAACCGACCACACGTTGTACCGGCTCGGTGACGAGATGGTCGTGCGGATGCCGATCATGGAATACGCGACCCGCCAAGCCGTCAAAGAGGCGCGGTGGGTTCCCTTCCTCGCGCCGCAGCTCCCGCTGGCGCTGCCTGTTCCTCTCGCCGCCGGTGTGCCAGGCGAGGGGTACCCGTTGAACTGGTCGATCGTCTCGTGGATCGACGGCGAGAAGGCCACCGCGGACAACCTCGACCTTCAGCGAGCGGCGGTCGACCTGGCCCGATTCATCAAGGCACTGCACGCGTGCGACCCGACCGGCGGGCCAGAGGCGGGCGCCGGAACCGGGTATCGCGGTCTGTCATTGCGCCTATGGGTCGGACGCCTACGCGACTGGATCGCGAAACTCGCAGACCGTCCCGACCTCGCCGACGTCGACGTCGCGGGTGCACTCGCCGCATGGGACGAAGTTCTCATCACGCCCGAGTGGGAGCAACTCGGCGTGTGGTTCCATGGCGACCTGCCGTGGAACCTGATCGCCAAGGACGGTGTGCTCGTCGGAGCCATCGACTCCGGCTACGGCGTCGGTGATCCGGCCTGTGACCTGATGCCGGGATGGACGATGTTCCGCGGCGAGGCACGCGCGATGTTCTTCGAGGAAGTCGGCCTCGACGACGCCACCCGTATCCGGGCGCGCGGCTGGGCCCTGGCGCCGGCGTTCATCGGCTTGACCTATTACAAGGACGTGCCGCATCTGCAGGCCAACGCCCGCACCGCGATCGCCGGCGCGCTGGCCGACTGACAGCCCTGATCGATCAGAAGATCTCGATCAAGCCCGCGGCGCCCTGACCGCCGCCGATGCACATCGTCACGACGCCCCACTTGGCGCCGCGGCGCTTGCCCTCCTGGAGGATGTGACCGGTGCAGCGCGCGCCGGTCATGCCGAAGGGATGGCCGATCGCGATCGATCCGCCGTTGACGTTGTACTTCTCGGGGTCGATGCCCAGGCGGTCGCGCGAGTACAGGCACTGGCTGGCGAACGCTTCGTTGAGCTCCCACAGGTCGATGTCGTCGACCTTCAGGCCGTGGCGCTCGAGGAGGCGGGGCACGGCGAAAACCGGGCCGATCCCCATCTCGTCGGGTTCGCACCCCGCCACTGCCCAGCCTTTGAAGGCGCCCATCGGCTCGAGGCCCCGACGCTCGGCCTCGGCGGCCTCCATCATCACGACGGCGGCCGCGCCGTCGGACAGCTGGCTGGCGTTGCCCGCGGTGATGAACTTGCCCTCGCCCTTGACGGGCATCAGCTTGGCCAGGCCCTCGATCGTGGTCTCGGGACGGTTGCATTCGTCCTTGTCGACGACGTAGTCGACCATGGACTCTTCCTTCGTCTCCCGGTCGACCAGCTTCATCGTCGTGGCCATCGGCACGATCTCGTCCTCGAACAGGCCGGCGGCCTGGGCCGCCGCCGTCCGCTGCTGGGACGCCAAGGCGTACTCGTCCTGACTCTCACGGCTCACGCCGTAGCGCTCAGCCACGATGTCGGCGGTGTCGATCATCGCCATGAAGATCGCCGGGTACTGCTCGGTGAGCTTCGGGTCGAAGCCGCCGATGGCGCCGCCCGGCTGGGTGATGGACTCCACGCCCCCGGCGACCACCACGTCGGCCCCGTCCTGCTTGATCGTGTTGGCCGCCAGGGCGACGGCGTTCAAGCCCGACGAGCAGTGCCGCTGGATCGTGGCGCCGCCGGTCGTGACCGGCAGGCCGGCGAGGAGGCCGGCCAGGCGGGCCAGGTTGCCGGCGCCGTGAGAACCGTTGCCAAGGTAGACGTCCTCGACCGCTTCCGGCTCCACCTTCGACTTGGCGACCGCGTGATTAATAGCGTGAGCGGCCAACGACATGGTGGGTGTGTTGTTGAATCCGCCGCGGTTTGACTTGGCCAATCCGGTGCGGGCATAGGAGACGATCACGGCTTCGCGCATGCGCCGGACCGTAGCGCGTTGTTCCACACGCGTTCGATCTGACCCATGAGTGCCGGGTACACGACCAAGTGCCGCAACGGCGTGATCAGCGCCATGTACGCGGCTCCGAGAACACCCCGCGGCTTGACGTAGATCGCCATCTGGGCCTGATAGGAACCGTCGGCCTGTTTGGCCCAGGCCAGGTGGAGCACGCCGTGCACGGTTTGGTTCGCGACCTCGGCCGCGAATTCGTCGTCACTTCGATAGAGCGGCGTGAACGGTGCACCGTCAAACCGCAGATCGGTCACGGTGCCGCGCAGGTCCTCGGGCAGGCGGCCGGCCAGGGACTCACCTGTGCTCTTGTCGAGACGCAGCCATTTACCGAGGTACTCGCGCGCCACCCACAGCACCCGGCTGGCGATCGACGGTGTGGCGGTGGGATCCAATGACAGCATCTGCTCGACCAGCGTGTGGAAGTCGTCGGCGTCGCCCTGCACCGGGAGAGCCCAGACATCCAGCAGTGTGAAATCTGCAGCGATCTCACGGATACGCCACGGGCGGCTCTCGTGCACCGCGTTCGGAACCTTCATCGTCGACCGCGCTGAAGTCGCCGGGCCAGCAACCCGAACATCGGATAGATCACGTTGCGATATGGCCAGCGCACCGCCCACGCCGGGAGGTAGCGGTGGCGCTCCTCGAGCGCGACGCGTGCACGCGGGTGGCCGCGCACCGCTGACAACCCGACGTGCTGCAGCAGGTTCGGATGCCGCTCCCGCGGCTCGCTGGTGTGCAGCTCGATCGTGGTCAGGTGCTTCACGCTTTTGTAGCCGTATTGCCACGGGCTGAGGAGCCGAGCCGGCGCGCCGTGGTCTCCTGTCAGGGGCGCACCGTCGAGTCGATCGGCGAGCAGTACGTCGTCGGCGCAGGCATCTTCGCGGAGAAGCGCGGCGACGAACCCGTCGGCGCCGCGGAAGAGCACATGGGTGATGTGCGCGTGGGGCCCGATCCACGGTTCGATGACCGTCGCGTAGAAGGTGGCGAACCGCACGCCTTCCCAGTGCAGGCCGCGGAAACTCCACCCGGCCACGCAGTGGAAGTCGGCGGTGATTGCCGACCGCTCCATGTCCGCCAACCCGGCGATGCCGACCTCTAGCGGCGTTCGCAACTCGCCGTGAATCCGAATCGAAGTCTCGACGCGGGGGCAAGGCCCGGCCAGCTGCGTGCCAAATCGGGGGAACGCCGCGAGGGCGGTCTGGCCGGGCGGCAGGTCGGTGGCTTCGGCCAGCGGTGGCAAACGGACGGGAATCACAATCCCTCCTTCCGACAGACGGATGGTGGGTTCACCGACTATTCGTCGGTGACCGACTGTCGGTCAGTTTGGTACCGTTGGCGGTGCCTGTCAAACCGTTGCGGGCCCGCCAGGCCGAAGCCACGCGCAGCCTCCTGATCGACGTGGCCCGCAAGAACTTCACCGAACGCGGCTACCCGGCGACCTCGATCGACGACATCATCCAGCAGGCCGGCGTGGCCCGGGGCGGGCTGTATCACCACTTTTCCGGCAAGGAGGCGCTGTTCCGGGCCGTCTATGAGACGGTCGAGGCCGAGGTGGTGGAGCGGGTCATGGCCGCCGCCGCGGCACAGACCTCGCCGTGGGAAGCGGCGCGCGCCGGCCTGTCGGCGTTCCTCGACGGGTGCCTCGATCCCGCCTTTCGTCGCATCGTCGTGCTCGACAGCGTGTCGGTCTTGCAGTCGCACGTCTTGGAAGTCGGCATCGAACCGGTCGAGCTTCCGATGCTGAAGACCGTCCTCACACCGCTGCTCGGCACCACCACCTTCGGCGGCATGGCCATCGACGCGCTCACCCACGTCGCCCTCGGTGGCCTCTACGGCGCGTCGCTGTACATCGCCCGCGCCGCGGACCCGCTGGCCGCGCGGGCGGAAGTCGACGGGGTGCTCGACACGATCATCGGCGGCTTGATCCGCGAATAAGTCTGACGCCCTACGCTGCGCGGCTGATGGACCAAAGAGTGAGCGGCGAATTCGACACGCCGGATCGGGCCGCGCTGCCAGCGATCACCGCGGCGCACGTTTCCGGGATGGAGGTGAGCGACAGCGACGACCTCTGGATCACGATGAACATGCATTACGTGATCCTGCACACGGTCGGGCGCAAATCGGGCAAGCACCACAAGGTCGCGCTTCCCTTCTGGCGCGACGAGAACGGCCACCGGATCGTGATCGCGTCATACGCCGCCTCGCCGACCCATCCGGCGTGGTACCTGAACCTCGTCGACCGCGACGCCAACCCCGACGTGTTCGTCAAGGTGCAACGCGGCGAGTACCGCTCCGTACCCGAGGTCATCGAAGGCGCCGAACGAGAGCGGCTGTGGGCCGCGCTCCTCGAAGACCGACCGTTCTACGCCAACTACCAGGCGCAGATCGAGCGGCTCATCCCGATGGTGCGCCTGCCCGAGCCGTAACCCCCGACCCCGTGTCGGTGCTTTTCGCTGTTCCCGTAGACAAATCCACCGACACGTCGCGGGCGGCGCGGGCGGCGGCCATGGCCACGCACGGCAACTCGGGGTAGGCCCAGCGAACGCCGGCGGCCTGGAGGCGGTTGACGTTGTCGAAGTAGACGCGCTGCAGCAGATCGGGGTGGCGCAAGCCGAGAAGGTCGCGGGCCCAGTCCGGCATCAGACCCATCGCGCCGCGCAGGTTGAGGCGGCGCTCGAGCTGCTCGCGGCGTCCCGCGCTATCCGCTCCGCCGGTGTCGCCCGCGAGGAAGTCGACGAACTCGCGCGTCTGGAAGTTGACGGCCATTTTCGGCGCCATCGCTTCGATGTAGTCAGCGAGCTCAGCCACGGACTCGGGCACCCAATCCGCACCGCCCATGCGACCGATGACGGCCTGCTCGGCGAGATACCGGTCCTTCTCCGCCACCGTGAGCCGCCTGCGGTAGCGGTCATAAGTAGTCATGACCGCCCACGGGATGCAGGTGTGCACCCACCCGATCAGTTCGGGATCGAGGGCGCGGTACTCGACACCGTCGGGGCGGACGCCGTTGATGCGGCTGTGGACGCGCTTGACCCGCTCGATTACCTGGGTGGCGGCCTCGGAGTTACCGAACGTCGTCCGCAGCACGTAGCCAAGGGTGTTCTGCGCCCGCCGCAACGGTTGCGTGCGGTACGACGACTGGTCGTACACACCGGCCATCACCGACGGGTGCAGGATCTCCATGATGATCGCTGCCGGTCCCGCGGTTACGACGCTGGCCAGGTCACCGTTGATGCGCCACGACATGCTGCCCGGCCCACCGGCCAGCCCCGGATCGCCGGCCGGCCCGCCGTAGATCTCGGCTTCGTCGTGCCGACCGCCCACCGCTTCAATCTGCTCGACGACGCGCGCGCGCAAGTCCACAGCGCTGGATCGTGTCACATGCCGTGACAGTTGTCAATTTAACGCGATCGTCGACCCTTCGGGCTCACCCGCAACCCGTCGAAGAGGATGTCGATGGCCTCTACCGCGTGTCGGTGCACGGCGTCGGCGTCGCCGGCATCGACGGTCGCGCCGAAGCGCTCGGCCAGCGCGGGGAACGACAGTGGTCCCCCGGCGCCGTGCGTCATGAAGAAGTAGACGAGGCTCACCGAGCTTGTCCGCAGCAAGCCGCGACCGTGCAGATCGCGGAGCAGTTCGTCGCCCGCCTGCCGCACCGGCTGGATGTAGCGGTCGAACAGGTAGTCGAGGCGCGGGCCGGGCGACGCCGCCTCCTGGTTGATGATGCGCAGCAGCGCGGGCCGGGCGCCGTTGGCCTCGACGAAGCGGATCACCATCGACCGGAGCCGCTCGACGTCGTCGGGCGCCGGATCATTCAGAACGTCGAGCAGCCGCTCGAGTAGCTCGCCGAACCCGTGGTCGATCGCGGCGTACCAGAGCCGTTCCTTGGAGCCGAACCGTTGCGGGATGAGGTTGTGGCTGACGCCGACTGAGCGCGACAACTCGCGCACCGATGTGCCGGCAAAGCCGCGCTCGGCGAAGGCATCGAGGGCGGCGTCGAGCAGGTGCTCGTCTGAAGGTCCGAGCTGCGTGGCCGGCGGACGGCCGCGGGGGCGCACCATCACGGCGCGGCCACCACCGACGCCGACCCGAGGTACGACTCGATGACCGCGGGGTCCTCGAGCACGTCGGGCGGTGCGCCCTCAGCGATCACCGCGCCCAGCTCGAGGGCGACGAGGCGGTCGGCGATGCCCGTCAGCATCGGCATGTCGTGTTCGACGACGACCATCGCGCAGCCGGTCGCCTTGCGGAGGTCGATGAGCAGGGATGCGAGCGCCTCGACTTCGCTTTGGGCCACCCCCGATGACGGCTCGTCGAGCAGAACAACCGAAGGCTCGGTCGCCACGGTGCAGGCGAGATCGACGATGCGGCGAGTGCCGGTGGAGAGCTCGCCGCACGGCGTCCCCGCGAATTCGCCCAGCCCGAAGCGCTCGATGAGGTCGGCGACGACGGCGGCCACGTCCAGCTCCGACTCGTACCACGCCGGCAGCCGCAACACGTCGGCGAAGGCGCTTCGCGAGGTCACATGACGCTCTCTCGCCACGGCGAGTGTCTCGGCCACCGACAGCGTCGGGTAGAGCCGGGCATTCTGGAACGAACGGCCCAGTCCCCGTAGCGCGCGCGGCGTCGCGCTCAATCCGCTGATGTCTGTGCCGTCGAGGTCGATCCGGCCGCCATCGAGCGCGACGAATCCGGAGATGCCATCGAGCAGCGTGGTCTTGCCTGCGCCGTTGTGGCCGATGATTCCGAGGATCTCGCCCGCCTGCACGCTGAGGTCGACGTCGTCGATGGCGACGATCCCGCCGTAGCGCTTGCGCAGTCCGTGCACCGCGAGCAGAGGCGCACCGGACGCGGGCTTGACGCGACGCGCCCGCTTGGGGGATGGAGTGCTGGCTTCGCCGGTGCCGCTGATGAACACGGAGCGCAACAGGTCGCTCCGCTCGAGCAGCTCAGCGGTGGGCCCCGCGAAGCGAATCGTCCCCCGCTCCATGAACAGCGCCCGCTCGGCCAAGTCGAGGGCGACGTTCACCGATTGCTCGACGAGCACGATCGTTGTTCCCCGCGCGTGGATGTCGCGCACCACGTCGAGAAGTCGCTCCACGATCGTGGGCGCCAAGCCAAGCGACAACTCGTCGATCAGCAACAACCGCGGCGGGGACAACAGCGCGCTGGCCAGCGACAGCATCTGCTGTTCGCCGCCGGAGAGATCCCCGGCGAGTTGGGTGGAACGTTCAGCCAACACCGGGAACAGGTCGAACACTTCGGCCATGCCGCGCTCAGCGTCGGCCCGCGTCGCGATCCAGCTGGCCATGCGGAGGTTCTCGGCGACGGTGAGCGATG
Organism: uncultured Actinomycetes bacterium; assembly: GCA_963742585.1. Classification (GTDB taxonomy): domain Bacteria; phylum Actinomycetota; class Acidimicrobiia; order Acidimicrobiales; family JACDEA01; genus JACDEA01. Next base: position 137,650 of record CAVUMI010000005.1, on the reverse strand, counting down.
GGAACACGCCGCGGCCGCCCGGGATCATGGCGATGCCGGCGCGGGCCACGTGTCCGGGATCGGCACTCCCGATGTCCTTGCCGTCGAACACGATCGCGCCGCTCGTGGGCGGCAGGAGCCCGGCGATACCGCGGAGCAATGTCGACTTGCCCGCCCCGTTGGTACCGAGGAGGGCGACGATCTCGCCCTGGCGAATGTCGAGGTCGAGGTCGGGAATCACCTGCAGCGCCCCGTAAGACAGTTCGAGGCCGCGACACGAGAGAAGGACGCCCGCGTCCGGCGACCCGGCAACGGGTATGGCCGGCGCCGGCGCCTGGACCGAGACTGGCCGCTCGACGCTGCCAGCCGCTGACCCGGCGCGATACACATCGAGGCCGCGCCGCGCGGCCACGAGCCGTAGCAAGCGATCCCGCAACGCGGCCAGCACCTGGCCCAGTCCGCCCGGCAGCGCATAGAGCACGACCAGCAGGCCGAAGCCGGTCACCGCCAGCCGAGCCGGTCCCAAAGCGTTGACCGTCTCGAGCCAGCGGAAGCCCAGCACACCGACGACGGCGCCGATCGGCGACCCCAAACCGCCGATGACCGCGGTGGCAAACACGGTGATGCTGTCGTCGACCGGGTAGCTCCCGGGGTTCAAGCTGTGCAGCAGCTGCACATGGAGCGCGCCGGCCACGCCGGCGATGGCGCCGGCGAGCAGGAACCCGTTGAGCTTGGCCCTCGGCACGGCCACGCCCATGGCCGCGGCCGTTCGCTGGTTGTCGCGGGCCGCGACGAGCAGCCGCCCCGTGCGCGTCATCCGCAGCGCGGCGACCAACGTGATGGTCAGCGCCAGCACCGCGAGGCAAACGAGGTACATGGCGTACTGGTCCTCGAGGTCGAAGCGACCGAGGAGCACCGGCCGGGGAACGTCGTTCGGGATGAGGCTCGGGAAGTTGACGTTGCTGAGGAAGTAGCCGTCGAGGGCGGCGGCGAACGCGATCGTGGGTGTGGCCAGCAGCAAGCTGCCGATCCGCAGCGCGGGCAGGCCGATCAGCAGCGCCACGGCAGCCCCGGCGGCGCCGGACAGCGCGAGCACGAAGAGCAGGTCCATGTCGGCCGACGCGATGAGGTTGCCGGCAACCATGGCGCCGACACCCACGATGCCGAACTGGCCGAGGCTGACGTTGCCACCCCATCCGGTGAGGACGACGAGCGACACGCCGACCATGGCCCACACCGAGCGCGAAGCTCGCTTGTAGCTGGCTGGCCGGCGACCACAGCGCGGGCAGCACCACGAACGCCAGCGCGGTCGCCGCGACGGCAACGGCGGTACCGATCCGGACCTCGGGCAGATGGCGAAGCGCATCGGGCACCGGACGAAGCGCGCCAGTCACCGTCCAGCTCGAATCCTCGCCGTCGGCGCGGCTGAGGCGCGTCCGCTGGGCGATCAGGGCGCCGACGATGACGACGAGCAAGACGACGTGGGTGAGCGAGGGCGCGTCCGACGAGTTCCAGCGCACGATCTGGTCGACGACACCGAGCGAGACGCCGGCCACCATGGCCACCGGCAACGACTCCATCCGGGCGACAACTGCGGCGGCCAGCGCGGGCAAGAGCACGGACGGCCCCGCCGAGATAAGCCCGGGCTGCACGCCGCTGAACGGCGCGCGGAGTATGAATGCCAGCGTCGCCAACCCGCCGGCGATCATCCACACGATCATCGTGTTGCGCGCCACCGGGATGCCGAGGGTGAGGGCGCGGTCACGGTTCTCGGCCGCGGCGCGCACCGCGACGCCGGTCTCGGTTCGCAGCAAGAACCACGCGAGGCCGGCCAGCAGCACGGGCGCGATGAACAAGATCAGTAGTTCGTCACCGGTGAGCGTCTTGATCCCAAGGTCGACCTCGACACCAATCGGCACCTTGAAACCGGCGCCGAGCGACACGAAGTCGATGGCCTGGCTAATCCCCAGTTCGATCCCGCCCAGCAACTGCGCCAACCCGATGCTGGCAACCGTCAACACGAGGCGCGAGGCGTCGCGGAACCGTCGCAGTACGAGGACCTCGATGGCCGCGCCGAACGCAACGCCCGCCAGCACGCCGAGCGGCAGCACGACGAAGAACGGCACGCCATGGGCGCGGTGCATACCGATGGCATTGACGCCAGCGACGCTTCCCATCGCACCGAAGGCGAAGTTCACGAAGCGGCTCGAGCGGTACGTGAGGATGATCGCGGCGGCGCCCAGCGCGGTCACCGTCCCGAAGATGATGCCGACGAGGATGATGGCTACTGGCGCGACGTCGGCCAGCCACGGCCCGCTGCCCGGCAGGATGTAGGCGAGGAGGTAGGCGGCGACCGCCCCAGCAATCCATACGGGCAGTGCGCGGGCGGGTGTCACCGGCGGGGAATCTTCGGCGGCCCGGGTTCCATTTCATCGCCGGCGTGGCGGTACCGCCGCCCCGGCTCGGGATCGACCCACGCTCCCCGTTTGCCGTTGAACGTGGAGATCGCGTCGGGGTCCCAGTACATCTCGTGGTAGTCGTCCATCGGCGTGTAGTCCTGCGGACCGAAGCCCCACAATCCGGCGGGACCGAGATGGTCGCCGTAGGAGAACATGCCCTTCTCGAACGTGACCGGCGTGAGGTCGGGGCCGGCCAGCTGAAGGCCGAGCGCCAGCAGGTAGAGCTGGTAGTAGATCGCGTCGACGGAGTGTGCGGGCTCGTCGTTGCGCATTGTCTTGTACGCCGCGTAGCCCAGCGTCGAGTCGGGCCGCTGCGACACGTTGCCACCGAGCGGGCTGATGCCGAACGCCTGCTTCACAAAGGTCGGGTCCCACAGCTGGCCGATGAAGTCCTGCTCGTACCCGGACACGAACTCGGGGTAGTAGCCGTCGCGGTTGGCGATGCCGGAGAGGAAGATCGGGAAGATCGGGTCGCAGCCACAGAGCAGCGTGGTCACGCCATCGCGCTGGAGGCGGGGGATGATGTTGGCGGCCTGATTGGACATCGTGGTGATGTCGAGCTGGTAGGCGATCGGCGCCACGTCGAGCTTGTAGCCGCCGCGAGCGAGTAAGCGTTCGGCCGCACGTAGACACTGCTGATACTCAGCGTTGTCGGGCGCGAGCGCGGTGATCACGCGTGGCTTGCCCTTCAGCTCGCCGGCGGCGAAATCGGCGGTGCCCCGCGCCAGGCGCTTGAGGATGAACTCAGCGGCGTCCTCGGTGAGGCCTGAGCAATCGGGCAGCACACTCCAGGCATACGGCCGCCGGTTCGTGAACCACTCGCGGGACAGGACGGGCGCGCCGAAGGCAATCACCTTGCGGCGGGCCAACGCGTCGCCGTACGGCTCCGAGAACGCCGACAGCTCGGCGAAGGAGCGCAGCTCCTCGGCGACGCGTGTCGCATCGACCTCGGCCGCGTCACGGCCCTTCCCCTGGAGTTCGGCGGCCAGATCACCCTGGCCGACGAAGTAGTCGAAAACGATCTTGCGGCCGTAGAGCTGGAAGCGAGTGCTGAAGTAATCGGCCAAGGTGAGCGCTGTGCGCTTCACGTCCTCGGGCGTATCGGCAATCTCGGTGCCCACCAGCTCGGCGAGGGCGGCGTCGACAGACGAGTTCTCGCTCCCCCGCACCGCGATGTGAATCTCGGTGCGCGTGACGCCGCGCGATGTCGCACCGCCGTTGTTGCCGGAGAACGCGATGCACGGCGGGCTGTAGGGATCGCCGGGAATTTGCAGCGCGCGATCGGCACAGCGTGCGCCACCCGCACCCAGCGCCAGCGCGGAACCCGCCGCGCCACCACCGGCGCCGGCGATCGTCGTCGCCGTCGCTCCGTTCGCGCCGGTGCCGACACCGTTGATGTCGCCGCCGTCGGTCCCGATAGCCGCCACGTCGCGCGAACCGCGGTCGGGCTTGGACGGGACGAATATCGCAGTGCCGAGCAACAGGATCGCGAGCATGAAGGCGGGCCCGTACCCGCGCAGCACCCGTTGACGGACGCCGACGCCCGACGGCGCGGTCATGCGCGCATCATCCGCCGTCGGTCGAGGAACACCAGGCCGGCACCGACGATCATCGTGGTGAGAGCAACCGCAACCGCGCCGTCGTCGGCGCGCTCGCTCGGACCGCCGCAGGGCCGGGCGCCGCGCCTCTCGCGCCGGGACCAACTCGGCGATGGCGGCGTCCACACCCCCTGACACCGGCGCGGCCGGCGGGGTAACGGCGAGCGGCAGCGCGGATAGTCGGCGTCGCGCCCGGGAACTGGAAACGCGCCCCGGCCGGACGGGTCCCGGCTTCGACGCCGCCGAATTGCAGCTCGAAGGCGCCGGCGCCGGTTACCGAGTTGAGGAAGAGGTCGAAGACGGTCAGTACGGCCGAAAAGTCGAACGTGCAACGGTCGACGCCGAGCAGCGCGTCGAAGAGCGGCGCGCGGACCGCGCCGCCCTCGCACCAGCGCCCGGCCGACCGTGTTGTCGCGCGTGCTGTTCGGCACGACGGCCACCTGGAGCGGATCGAGATACAGCGCGCTGGGCGCCTCGCGCATGGCCGGCGGGGTGACCACCACACCCACGGTTTCGAGCACGGCGTTGATGACCTGGAACACGGGCGCGCCGTCGACGATCGGCACCGGAACGCCGGCGATGGAGAGCGTCGCGACCCGGAAGGCGGCGTCGCGAACCGCCGGCGCTTCGTCCTTGTACGTGGCTTCCCAGTGGAGCCCAGTCAACCGCACGAGCCCACCGGCGATATCCAGCTCGGCAAGATCAGAGGTCGCCGAAGCGAAGCGCCTGCCGTCCGCCGCGGTGCCCGAAGTGCTGGCGGTCCGCGTCGGGCCGACGGTCATGACACCCGGCACCGACCAGCCATCGATCGTGGTGGTGGCGAAACCGAGCGGCTCGGGCGTGGCCCGCACCGACTGGCTGAACGGTCCCTCGGTGTGGGACATCCCGTCGGCCGAGCCGGCGTCACGCGAGTCGACCCGCAGCGGCTGCGGCTGGTCCTCCGGCGGGTAGAAGGACGGCTCGCCGGTGCAGCCATTCGGCGCGCCGATGGCGACGCCGAACAGGCCGAGGCTGATCGACCGGGAGTACGCCTTGGCCACCGTGTTCTCCTGGTCAGCCGACGCGATTCCGAACGTCACGCCGAAGGACAGCCCGCCGGCCTTCGGGTCGATGGAGAACGCCTGCGCGCTCCCATGCGCGAAGCCGGTTGCGGGCCGCGCCGCGTGCGTCGGGAACTGACGCCCGGCCGCCAGCACGACCAGCCCCAATCCCAGTACGAGCCACCCCCTCGCGCGCATCGCCCGCATATTGACACGTGTCACGAACTCACGGCGGACCGCGCCACGCCCACGCCCCTGGCCCACCCTCGAGCCGGTGACCGCCGTAGGTGATGAGGTCGTGGTCGAAGGAACACAGCGTGGCCAGGTTCCAGTAGGCGGTGGGACCCTTGTCCCCGTAGTCGATGCGGTAGTGATGCACCTGCAATCGGTGGGCCGATGAGCACCCCGGACGCACACAGCGATAGCCGTCGCGCTCGAAGATGGCGGTATCGAGGGTCGCGGGCCGATGCCTCCCTGGATGGGCCACTAATGAGACATCGACGCCGTTTGTGGCCAGCACCTTGACGAAGGCCCCGGCCAGGATGGCCCCGATGGCCTCGCCCACAGGGATCGGCCCGGTGGTGGTGGTCTCACAGATGCCGTCCCCGCCAGCGAGCCGCTGCTCATCGACGCGGATCACCACGGTGGTATCGACTGAGGCACCGCCTGAGGTGACCAGGTTCAGCAGTGCGTCGGCCCGGTAGGCCTCGGCTGACTCACGCCGGCCCTCGGCATGGGCGGCCTTGAAGACCTTCTCGGCCTCGGCGGCGAGCGCCGCATCGAACTGCGCCCCGGCCATCGCGGTATTGCGACCCGAGTAGCAGTAGGCACCCTCGGCGTCGGTCCAGCTCCGGTGGTGCCGCTCCTTGTGGATGCGCGCATGGCGGGCCGCCTCGTCATCGACCGGACGGGCCTTGGCCTTCTCTTTGGCGCAGGCGCCCTTGAGCCCCTTGAAGCTCTCCTTCTTGGCTGCGCCCAGCAGTCGCTCCTCGTTCTCCGGGTTCGCGGCGGGGCCTATCTCATTGATCTGGGCCCCTGAGAGCTCGCCGCGCCGCAGGGCCTCATTGGTCTGGGGCAGGTCCTCGAGCTTGGCCGAGGTCTCCAAGGTGTCCTTGGCTGCGCCGTAGCTGGTGCCGGTCGTCGCCGCCAGCCACTCCTCGGGACTGCGGCAGCCGCCCCGGGTCCACTCCGCCGCATCCGCGGCGCGGTCGGCCACCAGGATCCTGATGGCCACGGCGCGCTTCTCGATAGCGGTTGACTCATCCAACAGTTTCACGGCGTCGCTGGCGTGCAGAGCCGAAGGATCGAGCTTGGTCAGAAGCTCGTCCAACTCCTTGGTGATCCTCCGCAGCGTTGCCAGCACGCCTTCCTCCGGATTCGGAGGGGACTGTCATAGGGGGAAGTAGTCACGATATCTGCTTCCCCCACTATACGAACACATGTTCGATCGTGTCAAGTCAAATTTCCGCTCCTCGCGTAACGCGGCGGCCGTTCGACAGACTCTGCTACGCCCGCACCGAGTAGGAGGACCGATGGCGAGCTTGACGACGAAGAACTTCGAATCGCCCGACGAGAACCGCACGCCCGATAAGACCCGGGTCGCGGTCGTCGACCTCGGGTCGGTGAAGGCCGCTCGACTTACGCTGCAGCCGGGCTGGCGGTGGTCGGAGTGCATCAAGCCTGTAGTCGGCGGGGATAGCTGCCAGGCGCACCACGTCGGCGTGGTCATATCCGGTCGGATGCACGTGGTCCACAACGACGGCGCGGAAGTCGATACCGGACCCGGCGACGCGTACGTTATCGAGCCGGGGCACGACGCCTGGGTCGTCGGCGATGAGCCGATGGTCGCCTTCGAGTTCGACAGCTCCACCGCCCAGACCTACGCAAAGCCGTCCTGATCTTCGTCAGGTTCGGGAGGAGGCTCGTCAGTTCGGCGGTAGCCTTGTCTCTTGCAGTGATTACCCGTGAGGGGGGCCCGCATGCCCGAAGAGCCGCCTGAGGCTGAAGAGCAGGACGAAGAGATCGGCGACCTGCCGCTGAAGACCGACGAGACCGAAGAGGTCCTCGGCGGCGCAATAAAAGACAACAGGCTTCCCCCGTAACGCCGCAGCTGGTCGTTGAACGCGACGCCCGTGTAGGGCGTTGGCTCGAAGCGGAGCAGACGGTAAACGAGCGCTTCTTCAGCGCGACGCTCCCCTTCCCGCACGGCGACAGCGTGCGCGCCGAGTTGCATCCTGGACGGCGCGGCGTGTGGGAGCAGGAGGTGGTGTGGCTGCCCACGGACCGTGCCCGCGTGTACGGGCCGCTCCGGTCAATGTGCGCGATTGCGTTCGGCCCGGTCACGCCCACTGATCGCGTACCGCTGTTGCTCCACCCGCAACCGCCCGCGTCCCACCGGCGCGTACGCGACGAACTCGGGTCCGCGTTCCTCGGAGATCTGCGGGCGACACCGACGTCGTCGTTTCGCTCGGTCATGGCTCACGGCGGCGACCGCGAACCGGTGGTGCTCAAGCTCTCGCTCGGCGCGGTGGTCGGGCGTACCCGCCGGGCGGTCGACGAGAAGCAAGTCGCGTGCGCGGTACTGATGACGCGCATGCTCGAGGCCATATCGCAGACCACGCGCACGCGGATCGGCATCGACTGGTTCGGCGAGCCGGCGGGGATGGTCGATGCGCGCGGCGGAGAGGGTTGGCTGCTCCGCGAGCTGCCGCGCACGCTGACTGAAACCGACGGCGGCGAGCTGATCCCGGCGTTCTCGCTGATCGCTCGCTCGGGCGACCGCGACCCACGGCTCGTCGATTTGATTCGACAAGATGGCGGACGTCCCGAAGACGTGGTCGTCGAGCAGGTGCTCGAGCCGTACGTCCGCGTCGTCTCGCACCTCTTGCTCGTCGAGGGCATACAGATCGAAGGCCACACCCAGAACGTGCTGTTCGAGTGGGGAGCCGACGACCGCCCGACCGGCCGCGTCGTGCTGCGCGATCTCGGCGACATGTCGGTGTCGATTCCACTGCGCCTGGCCCGCCGGCGGCCGCTGCCGGAACTCGGCGCTGACCTCGCGTCGCCCCGCGGATTCGCGCTCGGCAGCGTCGCTTCCGATCACAAGGGCCTGGACGGGCGGACGCGGATGACCCGCGCCCATGACACCATCATCGGTTACGGCCTGCTGGCCTTCGTGTGGTCGATCAACCAGTCGCTGGCCCGCTTCTTCCCGCGCTACGACGCCGAACGCGTCGAGCGCCGGTATCTCGAACTCTGGCGCGACGCCATCATGGGTCGATTCCCGGTCCGCATATCCGTCGACACCGGCGCACTCGCGATGGCAACCGACGAGGCGTTCGAGCACACGCTGCGCCGCATCGATTGGCCGAGCCTCGGCAGCGTTGGCGGGGTTTCGCTGCCGACGGGCGCGGAGCCGCTCCTGCTCGGCGGCCGCGCCCGCCGCCGCTCCCTTCCCGTCTATGACCGGCTCGATTGCGCATGGGGTGAGCTCTACATCGACGCCGGTCTGCCGGCGTTCTTCCGCCCGGCGCGCTGACGCGCCAGTTCAGGCGAGGCGGTACAGCAGAAACTGCGGGTGCTCGACGTCGAGCGCGTCGACCGTCGTAAAGCCCGCGTCGACCGCGTAACGGCGCACGGTGTCGGGCCGCATGACCGTGCCGGTGCCAACGCCGCCGTTCTGCATGCTCACGGCCAGACAGTGCATAGTGCTGAACGTGTAGAAGAACCGCTCCATCTCGTTGGTCGGCACAGTGAACGACTCCTCGGTCCGCTCGTCGACGACGAGGACGGCGCCGCGTTCACCGGCCAGCCGCTTCATCGTCCGCAAAATGCCGACGGGGTCGGGCATGTCGTGGAGCATCTCGATGGCCATCACCAGGTCGTAGTCACCGGCGATGCCCGGATCGCCGGCGTCGCGCACTTCGAAGCGCGCCCGGTCACCGACGCCGGCCGCCGCTGCCTCCGTTCGAGCTACGGCGATGGACGCCTCGTCGAGATCGAAGCCGTCGATCTCGGCGCTCGGGTAGGCGCGGGCGATGGTGATCGCGGCCAGGCCCTCGCCGCAGCCGACCTCGGCAATCCGCACCGGCTCGCCCGCGGTCAATTTGGCCTGAACGTCGGTCAACGCCGGCAACCACGTTTGCGTGAGGTGATTGGCGAACACCGGCCGGGTGAACGCGGCCTGGATGTCGTGCAGGTCGAAGAGGCCGAACGCAGCGCCGGTGCCGTTGCGGAACTCCTCCACCATGATGTCGATCGCCTTGCTCAACCACGGCACGACCGCGGCGCACGGCTTCATGCATGCCTCGCTGTCGTCATCGATAAGGACGTGCGCGTGCGCGTTCGGCAGGGTGAACCGACGTTCGCCTGCGGCTTTGCTGACGTCGTCGACCTCGAGCACGCCGGCGGTTGTCTGTTGCTCGAGCCACTCCTCCGCGTAGCGCTCGGCGATTCCCGCCCGCCCGGCCAGCTCCCCCGCCGTCACCGCGCCGGCGCCGGCCAGCGCCTCGTAGAGCCCGAGCCGTACGCCGAGCTCGACGTTGGCCAGCTCCATCGCCGCCAAGCAGGCCATGAAGAGATTCCCTGCGAACTCCTCGACTTTGGCCTCGTCGTCACCGGTCAATTCGATCGTCGTCATGGCCTCATTTTGTCGTGGGCAGGCGAATCGAGTCTGCATGGGGTGCGAATCGCCCAGCGTTCCTCCGCGCCGCCGCCGCGCTCGGCGGCGCTGCCCTTCTGAGCGACGCGGTGCTCGACGCTGTCCTGGCACTCCGTGGAACACCTGGCTGTCGTGCGAGGAGGTCGGACTGGGCCTCACCGACCTCACGCAGGGGCAGGTATTCGAGTGTGACCCGTTCGGCCCAGGTAGGGGCAGGTGCGGGCCCACGTCGCCGCGCAGGGGGACTAAGCCAGGCTCTCGGCGCCGACGAGCACATTCCACGGCTCGACGGTCGTGGTGACCACTTGTTGCGAGCGTTCCCAAGGGTCGTCGGCGAGTCGACGGTGGATGTCGGCTTCGCTGCCCGCATCCGCGATCAACAGCACGCGAATGCGACCCTGCTCGCTGCCCGCGAGTGGGCCGGCGAACCGAACGAGCCCCTCCTCTGCGAGACCATCCATGAAGGCGGCGTGGTCGTTCAACGCGGGCTGCTCGAAGGCGCCTTTCCCTTCAGTCCAGCCGGGACCGGCTTCACGAGTGACGGCGAACAGGCTCATTGGTGGCTCCCTTGGGCTATAGTCCTTCAAGGACTATAGTGGTCCTCGGAGGACTATATGTCAAGGCGCGGCGACGAACTGAACACCACCTCGTTCGCCATGCTCGGCATGTTGGCCATCCGGCCCTGGTCGACCTACGAGCTGGCGAAACACGTGGACCACAGCTTGCGTCCCCTATGGCCGCGCGCTCGCAGCAACCTGTTCAACGAGCCCAAGAAGCTCGTGGCCCACGGATTGGCGGTTGGCACCGAGGAGACCGTCGGCCGCCGGCCCCGCACCATCTACACGATCACCCCGGCCGGTCGTCGCGCTCTCCGAAAATGGCTCGGCACGCCGGGCGAAGGACCCGTCCTCGAGTTCGAGCAACTGCTCAAGGTGTTCTTCGCCGACCACGGCACCAAGTCCGACGCCCTCAGTGCCGTCGCCACGATCAAGCAGTGGGCCCAGGACCGCAACGCCGAGAACATCGCCGTGGCCCGCAACTACATCACCGGCGAAGGCCCGTTCCCCGAGCGAGCCGCCGTAATAAGCGTCGTCGGACGCTTCCTCACCGAGTTCGCCGACATGGTCGATGCGTGGGCCGAGTCCGCTACCGCCACCATCGAAACGTGGCCCGACGATCCCAGCCAAGCCGAACCGGACTGGACCTTCATGAAACGCCTCGCCCGACGCAGCGCCGACTGACGACGGGCGGCATACCGTAGAGACATGCCGGTTCAACTGAACCACACCATCGCCGGCTCGCACGATCCGGTGGCGGGCGCCGCGTTCGTCACCGAGATCCTCGGCCTGCCGCCCGCGGTCCAGTACGGACCGTTCCAGGTTGTCGAGACGAGCAACGGGGTGAGCATCGACTTCATGGACTGGGGCGACACGGAGATCGTCGGCCAGCACTACGCGTTCCTCGTGACCGAGGCCGAGTTCGACGAGATCTTCGGCCGCATCCAAGAGCGAGGGCTCGACTACTGGGCCGATCCCCACGGCAACCGTAAAGGCGAGATCAACCACAACGACGGCGGCCGGGGCGCGTACTTCCAACACCCCGATGGTCACTGGCTCGAGATCATCACCCGCCCCTACGGGAGCGGCAGCTCAGCGCGTTAGCTGACCTTGAACTCGCTCTTCATGCCGCGAGCAATGTGCGGCGGTGCGTCCTCAGCCGGCCGGGCGTCCTCCGATGTCAAACCGACCGGGATGAAGCACACCACTGCGTACTCCCCGGCCACCAGGTTGGCCACGCCGTAATCGCCCTCGCCTGGGGCGGCGAAACTACTCGCGACGTTTTCGATCTTCTCCTGCGCCTTCGCCTGATCGAGCTTGAAGATCGCGTCGAACGACTCCATGACCCCGGCCTTCTTCTTGACCACGATCGCCTCGTGAAGTTCCTTGCCGGCATTGGTGAGGTCGAAGCTAGCGGGGCCGGCCTTCAGCGTTGCCGGGATGCCCTCGAACGCGTAGTCAATGCCCTTGACGTCGACCTTTTGCCAGCCACAGCTGGCAAGGTCGAATACGTGGATCTTGGCCTCGGCTGCCTTAGTTGCCGTCTCGAATTCCTCGAAGTCGCCACTCGCCTCAAGCTGGTCGAAGCCCGCGAACATCACCTGGGCGTCGGCCTGAATTTCGGGCGGAACCGAGCCCTTAATGGCGTCGATGCGGGGGCGGGCCACTTCGCGCATGTACTTCTTGACGGCTTCCTTCTGCTCGGCCTCCGACGCTGACCCGAAGTCGATCTCGGGCTCCGGCAGGGTCTCAAGGGCCAGCGACTTGTCGCAGTAGTCCTTGAAATTGGCGGCTGCGGCAGTGGTGTCCGTTGCGCTGTCGCCGTCATCGTCATCGCCACACGCTGCTAGTCCGAGCGTTAGTACGAGACCTACAGCAACAGCCGTCGTCCACTTGCGCATGACAATCCCCATTCCGCCTTGCCGGCACCGTCCGTGTCGGTCGGCGTCACGCTAGTGCGGGTTCCGACTCACCGTGCGGTGCGCCGGGCGACGAGCGCGTACATCGAGGGGTCGACGAACGCCCGACCGGCGCCGTACCGCTCGACCAACTCGTCGCCGGTCACCACGTCGACGACCTCGAAGCCGCGCCGCTCGTAGAACACATCGATCTCCTCGGGGTGGACGCAAAACGTCACCGGTTCGCCGATGAAGCTGAGCGCTGTGGGCGCGAGCCGGCGGACGCTCCCCATCGGACTCGGGTCGTCGTCGACGGTCCACATGTCGTGGGCGATGAGCGAGCCCGGGCCCGTGAGTTCGCCTACCGCGTCGAGCGTGGCCTTCACCGCGGCGCGCGTGAGGTACATGGGCACGCCTTCCCACGTGACGAACGTGAGCGCGCCGACCTCCATGCCGGCCGCGGCGAGGACGTCGGTCAGTGTCTGGCGCTCGAAGTCGATCTCGACCCGCACGACGTTGGTCGCCGGGAACTCCTTGGCGTGGCGTTCTATGGTCGCCGCCTTGGCCCGGCTGATGGCAGGTAGGTCGACTTCGTACACCGGTCGCCCGGCCAACTGGGTCGCGAACCGATACGCCCGCATGTCGTAGCCCGCGCCCAGCAGCACGACTTGGACGGCACCGGCGTCGAGCAACTGGGCCAGGTGGTCGTCGATGTACCGGTGGCGCAGCGGCACCCAGTTGGACCCGGTGACGCCGAGGCGCCGGAGCGTCCGGCCGGTAAGGCTGCCGGACCACGCCCGCAACGCTGTCCGGCTGGCCCGCGACAGGAACAGGTGCGCCCAAGGGTCATCGACGATGCGCGACGCCTCCGGCTTCAGGTGCTCGAGTGCGCGCGCCATCGTGACTGCTTCGGCGGTAACGCTGGGCCGGTCCTGGAGCCGGTGCGCGAATGCTGCTGGGGTGTCGCTGTCGGCCATGCCTAGGGCACGCCAACCGCGTAGCCAGGGGCCGGCGTGCCCGGTCCGCTGGTTGGCCCCGGGGCGGGACTCGGCACGAGCACCTCGCATTCGAGCCCGTCGGGATCGCGAAAGAAGCAGCTGTAGGCGGTGCCGAAATCCGTCACGAAACCGTCGGTCGCGCCCTGGGCCATCAGCCGGCGGCGCGCTTCGTTGAACGCCTCAATCGACTTCGCCTGGAACCCGAGGTGATCCAGCCGGCCGCGCTCGAACGCGGGAACCTGACGATCGGCCTCTGCGTTGTTGGTTACTTCGAACACGTTGAGCTCGCGCCCGCCGCCAATGTGGACGAAGGTGAGCGTGCCGAACGGCAGTGCGTCTTGGCCCGTGACCTCAGCGCCGAACACGCCTCGGTAGAAGGCAACGAACCGCTCGGTGTCGTTGGTCAGCACGGCGACGTGGTTGATCCCGTCGAGCAGGAGCTCGGTCATGGCGTGCAAGTGTGGCCGGGATCGCCGAGTAAGCCACCGAGGAACGCCAAGGGATCGGCCGCACCCGGTGAGCCCGGTGGCAGACCGGCGAGTAGCTGCAGCGGGGCCAGCAGCTGCTCGAGCGACGCTCGGTCGGGAATCGTCATGCACCGGCTCGGGCTCGGTCCGGCGGGACCATCTGGGTCGTACTCCGACGCGTACCCGCGCGACAGGCCGGGCCGGGGCGCCACCACACGCTGGCAGGCCGCCGCGTCGTCACGAACATTGCACTCCATGAACGCGACCAGGTACGAGGTCGACCATGACCATGCCCACACCGCGTGGGGTGCACCGGGGATGTTCGAGGAGTCCCCGTGGCTGCCACCCTCCTGAATAAGCAGCTGCAGCATGCCGGTGCCCGCCCCGCTGGCGCGCAGCTCCTCGTACCAGGCTTTCGTTCCGAGCGGACCATCGGTCGCGTCGATGCCGCCGTTGTCCGCGGTGACACCGGGGATGTCGAAGTCCGCGGTCTGCGCCTGCACCGGCACCAGCGCGCTGGCCGGCGCGAAGCCCGACAGGAGCACGGCCGCCGCGATCGGCGGGAGCGGCCGGCCGTCGGCGTCGGTTCCGGTGGGCAAGAGCTCCAGATAGTTGGACACGGAAATGCCGCCGTTGGACTGGCCGGCGATCGCCACGCGGGAAAGGTCGAGAACGCCGAGCGCAGGGTTGACGATGTTCTCGCCGTTCGGCTGGTAGGCCGGATTGTGGGTGCCCAGCATCTGCGGTGCTGGCGTCACCGGAGCGCCGGTGAACCACCGCACGGCCTCCTGCAACTCCCGACATTTGACCGGCGTGGCGCAGCTCCCGCTCGGTAGCCCGGAGAACTCCTGGCCCAGTTCGTCGCCCTCGCTGGTGCCCTGGCCGATCGGGTCATAACTGAGCACCACGAAGCCGGCCCGGGCCGCGGCCATGGCGTACATGAAGAACGACCGTTGCGCGACCGAGTGGCCGCTGGCGAACACCATCCCGGGTATGCCCGAGGCGCCCGGCTGCAGTGCAACGTCGGGCAGCCACAGTGTTGCGGTCAGGCTGAGACCGCGCGCATCGATCAGCCGGAACCGTTTCGCGGTGCCTTGGCGAAATACCGCACCGGCGGTGCCCGCGGGTGCGCAGGCACCGGTTGTCGTCTCGTAGGTGACCGATCCGTCGTCGAAGATGCACGGGTAGAGGAACGCGGCCTCCCCCGGCGCGCCGCCCTGCTCGGAGCGAACGTCGCCCGCGTCGCCATGAACCCCGTTGTGGTCCCAGTCCGGAAGGAACCTCGGGTTGGCGTATTGGTCGACCGAGAACACAGTCGTCGGCGCCGCTGGCCCACTGAAGAGCTGCAGGAGATTGATCACCGGGTAAAGCGGGTCGATGGCGGCTTCGGTTGCCGCTTGCGCGAGTGGCGAAGCAAGCAAAGTGAGCGCGATCGCGACGACGATCCTTCGTTTCATCGACGGCTTAGCGAACCTCGAGGCGGCTCGCGCTCCGCTTCTCCGACCAGTGCGATCGATTGTTGGTGAAGTACGGGGGCCGGCTGGTGAGCACCGTCGTTTCCAGCCACAGGCGCTTGAGGTGGCGGACGTGGCCCGCGCCGCGGTCGTCCTCGTACGCCGTACGCCCATGGAGCACGTGGTAGTTGTTGATGAACTGCATGTCGCCCGGCTGCAGCTCCATCAGGACGTGATTGATCGGATCCGCCGCCATGCTTGCCACCCGCGCAACGCTTCGATCTGGAGGTCGGTGAGCCGGGGCGCTTCGGGGTGGCGTTGCGAGGCCCATATATAGGGCGGGATGCACCGCACGAACAGCCGGTCCTCCCATTCGGTGAACACCGGCAGGAGGTAGTAGGGCTTGCCGCCGGGGGGCTCCTCTCCCCGGAAGTCGTAGGGCAGCTCGTCGTAGAGCGCGGTGGCGAGGTCGGGACGCTCGGCGACGAGCTGGTTGTGGATGCGCACTGAGTTCGCCACGGCGGACAGCCCGCCGGTGCGGCCGTTCTCGAGGCACATCAGCCCGACGAGGTCCGAGCCGTCGCAGTGAAACGGCAGCGCCACGCCACCGAGCTCGTTGCCGCGCGTGGTGGGGTCGTTGGCCGCCTTGTTCTGGTCGGTGACGTCGCCGAGCACGTGGCCGTGCTTGTTCTGCGCCCACGGCAACCCGAGATGGGTGCCGATGCCCCAGTAGATGACCTCCATCTCCGCCTGGCTGTACGCCCGGCGGTCGACCCCGCGGAAGCGGACGAAGCCTCGCCCGTTGATGAGGTCGTCCTCGATGCGCAGCAGACGGTCGTGCAGCGCCGGTAGCGGGAAGTCATCGCGTCCGAGCTCGAGCACGTCCTCAGACTTGGCCAGCGCGTGGCGGAGCGCCGCGTCGAGCTCGCCGAGCGCGGCATCGTCCAGCCGTTCGGTCCACACCTCTTCATCGGCGACGTCGATCGACGTCCACTCGCAGTGGGCTTCGAGGATGCGGGGCGAGTTGTTCATTGGATGCCGATGCTACGCCTCGACTTCGGGACGGTTTTCAGACAGTCACGAGGGTTCGCGTGATGGAGCGATTGCGCGGTAGAGGAACGCAATCAGTCCCGCCACGACAAGCCACTGCAGCCACCCCTCGAGTGCATCGGCCACGGTGTCAGGTACATCGCTAGCCGCCGCCGGACTGGCGGCGACCCGAACCGGGCCGGCAATCGCGCCTCCGGGCGCGAGTACTGCCTCGGACGCGGATGAACTCCCGACGCGCGACGGCGTGGATGCGGTCGGGATCGACGGCGGAACGAGTCCGGCGGCGGGAGGCAGCGGGGGCGCCTCGACGTTGGTGAACCGCGTACGAAGCTCGCACTCACCGACATCGTTCAGAGCGGCGACCACCTCTGCCCCACCGGGGACGTCGAGGTTCGCGAGCGTGCGGAACATGTCGACGATCGAGCCGGCCGTCGGGGCGGGCACGGGCACGAAGTCGCCCAACTGCACGGGCAGCCCGGGCAGGTTGAGTTGCGGGCGAGCCTGCTGTAGCGCCGCGGTGAGATCGTCGTCAGACACGCAGACAGTGCGTTCGGCGGCGAGTGGCAGCAACCCGCAGCCGGACCCTTGGACGAAGAGGAGGGTGTTGACGAGGCTCAGCAGCTCGGGTTGTAGCGCGATTGGAAGTCCCGAAATTGGCAATCCAGTCTGGGCCTCGATGGTGCCAGGGAGGCCGGGGATGACAATGGTTCCGAGGCCGAGAACGGTGCCGAGCGCGGCGCAGCCGGGCTCGGTCACGATCCCACCAGGACCGGCAAGCAGCTCGAGCAGTGGCTGCAACTCTTCGGGAGGGGTGGGCAGCGCGGGCGGCGGTGGCAGCAGCTGGGCCACCGTGTGAGGCGCGGCGAGGAACAGCAGGAGCGCAACGGTGCCGAGCGCCAGCAGGCGTCTCATCGGCGGGCCGCCTTGCCCGAGCGTTGGATGGCGACGGCGTTGTCGCCAAGATACGAGGACACGACGGCGGGGTCGGCCAGCACCGCTTCGGCGGATCCTTCACTGATCGGTGTCCCGAGATGCATGCAGATGATCCGGTCGCTGAGCTGGGTGACGAGCGGAATGTCGTGTTCGATGATCACGAACGCGGCGCCCGTCGTGTCCTTCAGCTGACCCAACAACTCGGCGAGCGCTTCGCTCTCACGTTGCGCGATGCCCGACGACGGTTCGTCGAGGAGCAAGACACTCGGTTCATGCGCCATCGCGCACGCAATCTCGACAACCCGGCGGGTTCCGGTCGATAGCTCCGCGGTGAACGCGTTGCGGTACCGCTCGAGTCCCATCGCGACGATCAACTCGTCGACGCGGTCGCGCACGGAGTGCTCTGACCGCTGCGCCGCGCTGAGACCGAGCGAGCAGGCGATGGGATCGTGTACCGCGATGTGACGTTCGAGGGCGACCGCGATCGTCTCGGTGACGGTGAGGGACGGGAAGAGCCGGGCATCCTGAAACACGTGTCCCAAACCCAGCTCGGCGCGGCGGGCGGCTGACAGTTCGGTCACGTCCGTTCCCGCCACGCTGACTCGGCCCGCCGTCGGGGCCAGGAATCCTGTGCAGACGTCGAACAAGGTCGTCTTGCCGGCCCCGTTGCTCCCGATGATCCCGAGGATCTCGCCCGCGGCGACGTCGAACGACGCGTCATACAGCGTGTTCACCCCGCCGAACCGCATCGTGATGCCAGCCGCTTCGAGCGCCGGTGCCGCGGCCACCGCTGACGTGTCGGTGTCAGATTGCCGATTCGGCAACCTGACACCGACACGTTGCTTGAGGGCGGCGCCGAAGAACACGGATCGGAGGAGGTCGTCACGGCCGGTGAGCTTCTTGGTGGAGCCGGTGAAGCGAACCTGGCCGCGTTCCATGAATACCGCGCGCTCGGCAATGGTTGTAGCGACGTTGACCGACTGCTCGACGACGATCATGGTTGTGCCCTGCGCAGCGAGCTGGGCGACGACTTCGATCAAGTTGGCAACGACGGTCGGCGCCAGCCCGAGGGATAGCTCATCGATGATGAGCAGGCGCGGACGGCAGAGCATGGCCTGCGCGATGGTCAGCATCTGCTGCTCCCCGCCGGACAGCGATGCCGCTTTCTGGCCCAGCAACCGTTCGAGACTCGGGAACAGCTCGAAGATCTGACGGCGGGTGCGGTCGATGTAGTCGCGGTCGCGGTGCTGGGTCCACTCGGCAACCCGGAGGTTGTCGGCCACCGTGAGCGATCCGAAGATGCCGCGCCCGCCGGGCACCGTCACGAGCCCCGCCTCGACACGTCGAACCGGATCGAGGCCGGTGACCTCGATCCCGTCGAACGTCACGGTGCCGGCAGTTGCCGGCAGAAGGCCGCTCACCACGCGCAGCACGGTCGACTTGCCGGCGCCGTTGGTGCCCAGGAGGGCGACGACCTCGCCCTCGGAAACGTCGAGGTCAACGCCGAACAGAACCGGGACCTTGCCGTACGCGGCGTCGACGGCGCGACAGGAGAGGAGGCCGAGCGTGGCGGGCGCTCCCGCGGTGGACGGCGCTTCCGGTTCGTCTTCAAAAACGGTGCGCCCGGAAATGCCGGTGATGTCGAGCGCGTGGCGATCGGCGACCCAACGCAGGTAGCGATCACGGACGTCAAACACGAGCTGGCCGAGCCCGCCGGGGACGAACATGAGGAGCAGGAGGAGACCCGCACCCGTAGCGAGCAGTTGGATCGCGCCGTGAAGGAAGAACTGCGCGGACCACACGTAAGCGGCACCGAGAACCGCGCCGGGCAGGCTTCCCAAGCCGCCGATCACGACCATCGTGAACAGCTCGATCGATGCGTTCGGACTGAAGCCGTTGAACGGGACCGAGCGCAGCGTCACGACGTAGAGGCCGCCGGCGAGGCCGGCCAGCATGCCGGCGAGCGCGAAGGCGACGAGCCGGATGCGGTTGGGGCTGATCGAGAAGGCGGCCGCGGCGCGTTCGTTGTCACGCACGGCCACCACCGCGCGCCCCGGCCGCGCATTGCGGAAGCGGCGGACCACGACGAGCGCAGCGCCCAAGGCGGCAAGGCAGAGGTAGTACCAGCGCAACGGAGAGTCGAGTTGGTAGCGCTCGAGCAGATGGGGACGGCTGATGCTCGTGGGCGTGAGGTTCTTGAAGTAGGTCGGGTTGAGCAGCCAGGTCGCGACGGGGACCGACAGCGCGAGCGTCGTGATCGCAAAGAACATCCCCGGGATCCGTAGGGCCGGCACGCCGACGGCCACGGCCGCCAGGCCGGCGACGATCATGGCCGCCGCCAATGCAACGAAGAGGTCGGCGCCGCGCTCCACCAGAAGGGCGCCCGTTGCCGCCCCGCCCACACCCGCGAGCGCGAACTGGCCCAGGCTGACTTGGCCGGCCCACCCGGTGAGCACAACCAGCGAAACCGCGAGGATGCTGAGGATGACCAGCGTGGTGCTGAACGCCAGTTGTGAGGTGCTGAGCTGGGCGGGGACGGCGACGGCCAGCACGGCCCCCGCGATCGCCACGACGTGGCGGGGGATGCGGACTTCGGGGAGAACGGCGAGCGCGCGCGGGATCGGCCGCACGTCTCGCAAGGCGGTATACGCCCCAAGCGCGGCACCGCTCACCCGCTCGTAGCCGCGCCGCTGCAGGAGGAGCGCGCCGAGCACGACGGCGAACATGGCGACGTCGACGGTGGCCGAGCGCGGCGAGTTCCAGAAAAAGACCTGGCGAAAGACACCGAGTCCGATCGCCGCGGCGACCGCCACCCCAAGCTTGTGCATGCGTGCGATGACGGCGGCGGCGATGGGCACGAGTAACGCCTGAGGTCCGGCGACCGCGCCGAGATTGGTGCCCAGGATCGGGGCGGAGAGCATCGCCGCGATGCCTGAGAGTCCGGCGGAGACCATCCACGTGATGCGCGAGAGACGGCGAACCGGGACGCCGAGCAACAGTGCCCGCTCGGTCGAATCGGCGGCGGCCTGTACCGCGACCCCGACGCGGCTGCGCGTGAGAAACATGGCGAGCGACACGAGCACGATGGGAACGGCGACCACCGCAACGAGGTGGTCGCCGGTAAAGACGATCGGGCCGATCTGCAGTGTCGCGGTCAGCGGTGATTGCACGGACTCGAACAGATCCAGCTCGGTGAACCACGTGGGCAGTGCGATCTGCAGGGCGCCGAGCACCTGGGCAACGCCAAGGGTCGCCACCATGAGGATGAGCCGCGGAGCAGTGAAGAAACGGCGCACGACGGTGGCGTCGATGAGCACACCGGTGGCCAGCGCGGCGGCGAGGCCGAGGGCCAGGGCGGCGAAGTACGACACGCCGAGGCCGGCAACGGAAACGGTTACGACGCCGGCGGCCAGGCCGCCGATCTCCGCCTGCGCGAAGTTGATGATCCGTGCCGCCCGATAGACGAGCACGAGTCCCAACGCAGTGAGCGCGTTGAGCGAGCCGATCACGATGCCGAGGACGATGACGCCGAGAGGCGCCTCGATACCCATCATCTGGCCGTCGTCGGGGCGAGAAGAACGACGATGACGAGAAGCACGATCACGACGAGAAGTCCCGCGTAGCGGCGAATCCATTCGCCGAACGTCATGGCGCGAAACCACCGGATCGGGCCAGCCCCTATGCCGCCCGCGTCGTCGAACCGGAACCATCGGCCACCCTCGCAACTGCGGATGGCGCCGGCCTGTCCGTCGAAGTTGCTTCGGAACGCGGGGTCGTACCAGCCGAGTTGGAATTGGGTCTTCGGGTTGAACACGCCGGGTCCGAAGGTCCACGGCCCCAGGTCGCCCGCGGCCGTGCTCGGCAGCGAGAACCATCCCCGTTGGAACGTCACCGGTGTGAGGTTCGGCCCGGCGGCCTGGAGCGCGGAGAACAGCGAGAGCAGTTGCGGGTACACGAAGTGGAGTGCGGCCGCCGCCCTCGGCTGCGCTCCCCCCGCCGCGGCGCGCCAGGTCGCGCCAATTTCACCAGCGAGGAAGTCAGGCGACGTGCCGCCGGTGTGCATCGAATGGCTCCACTGCGACGAGTTGGCCAGCCGCTGCCACGGGTCCGGCCACCAGATCTGCATCCACTCCGGCGCGTAGTGCTGCTGGTCGGCGGCGCGGGTGAGGAAGATCGGCGAGAACTCGTCACACACGCACATCAGCGTGGTAACGCCGGCCGCCTTCATCTGCGCCACGGCATTGGTGTGCTCGTTCTGCGCCGTAGCGATATTCAAGGCGTAGGCGATCCGGCGGGCGGGGGCATGACCGCAGGACCGGAGGGCGCGGTCGATGACGTCGCCTATGAGCGCGAACTCGGGGTTCTCGGGGTGGATGATCCCGAAGGCGCGGGGCTTGCCGTGCATGGCGCTGTCACCCGCGAAGGCGGCGTTGCCGCTGGCGAGCCGCCGGCAGGCGACGTTGCCCATGAACGATCCGACCCGTGTACCTATCGGCGTGACGACGCCGAACGCGTACGGCGCGTGGGCCCTGTGCCAGCGCTCGGAGAGGTAGACGGGGCTCATGGCGATGATCTGCTGCGAGACCAGCGCCTCGCTGTAGGGCTGGGTCATCGTGACGATGGAGACGTCGGCGAACGCGTCGAGGTCGCGGGCGCGCGCGCCATCGGCCTGCGCGCCTTGGATGTTCTGATTCTGGAACTCGGCCAGAAAGTCGCCCTGGCCGTTGTAGACCTTCAGCTCCACATGGCGTCCGTACAGGTCGTAGACCCGGTTGAAGTAGGCGACGAGCGTCCTCATGTCGGCGGCCACGCTCTGTTGGTCGGCCCCGAGTGAATCCGCAGCGGTACCGGCAGTTGCGAGAAGCGCCGCCGACTGACCGCCCTCGGAGATCCGCAGCGTCACGTTGATGGTGTCGTTCGTGATGCCGCGCGCAGTGGCGCCGGGTCCCTTGATGTTCGAAGCCGCCTGACACGCGGCGCCGTACGCGGAGGTCGCCAGCTGCCGCTTGCCCGACGCACAGTCGACACCGGACACCGACGTCCCGGTCCCGACCGCGGCGGGCACACCCGACGCCGACGCTGCCGCACTGGCGGCGGCGACACCGCCAGGGCCGGACGCGGCGGCAACCGGGCTTGATCCATTCGACACGTCGTCGGCGGACTGGTCGGCGGCAGCCTCGACGGCTTCGACGGCTTCGGCGGCGTCCGCGGCAGAAAGGGCCCTGGCACCGCCCCTCGCGGCAACGCGGTCAACCGGGGAGGTCGCGACCAACGCGGCCACGATCACGCCCGCGAACAGAGCCCACGGCGCAGGCCCGGCGGAGCGTCATCGGTTCAGGCCTTGCGTGCCGTCGTAACCGACGCCGGAATCGTGGCGAAGATCAACTCGACGAGCTGTCGCGCATCGAGCGCGTCACGGCGCTCGATGGCGTCGATAACGCGGTGGTAGGCGTCGAAGCGGCCGGAGCTGACCATCGCGTCGTCCCAGTGTGCGCGGACGCGGCCTTCGGGGTCGATAGCGGCATCGAAGATCTGATCGAGTGTGTTGACCAAGAGCTCGGCAGCAAGTGAATGTGCCCCCCGAAAGACTTGCTTGAAGAAGCGGCGCTCGGTCCGGATGATCGTTCGAACGTCGCCCTCGGCGACGGTGTCTGCGAGCCCGTCGAGCGCTTCTCGCATGACCGCAAGGTCCGCCGCGTCCACGCGTTCGACGACGAGATCGATAAGGCCCTGCAAGGCGACCCGTCCGACTTCCAAAACGGACGTGACCATCGTCGGATCGAGCTCGTCGGTCCCGGGCTTGACCACCAGATACTTGATGAGATCGAGCGTGCCGGTGTCGCGAAAGTCCAGCACCCGGCTCCCCGACCCCTGGCGGCGTTGCACCAGCCCGAGTTGCTCGAGCTCGGTGAGCGCGGATCGCAGCGTGTGGCGGTCGACGCCGAATTGAGCCGCCAAGTCGCGCTCAGGAGGCAACAACTCGCCGGGCTGGTGGACGCCAGTGAGGATGGCGCTTCGGAGCTGACGGGCCACCCCAGCGGAGAGGTCTTCCTTGTCGATCTTCTCGTAGAGCACTCGCTCAGCTCGCCGTGTCGACGGCGTCGAAGGCGACGTACTCCTCGGCGGTGTCGACCCAGTCCTCGTACTGGATGATCCCCATCTCGGTGTACTTCCCGCGCAGCCAGCCGTCGCCCGCGTCGAGCAGGCCGAGCTTCTTGACGTTTGGCACGATCTTGGAGAACAAGACGCCGCCGTACATGGCGGTGTCGAGGTTCGCTATCTGCCACTTGAGTTGGGCGCGCGGGTCGACGCCGAGGCGCTCCCAGAAGTCCTGATTGAAGCTGCGGTCGCGCATGCGCAGGCCGGCCTCGAACGCGAACTCCTGACGGTCCTTGATCTCTTCCGCGCTCATGCCGTCGTATACCTCGGCCAGCGACAGCACGCCGAACGCTACGTGGCGCGCCTCGTCGCTCATCACGTAGCGAAGGATCGTCTTCAGCAGCGGATCCGGCGTAACGGCATGTAGGAAGCCGAACGCGGCGAGCGCGAGTCCCTCGATCATGATCTGCATGCCGAGGTAGGTGATGTCCCATCGGGCGTCGCCGAGGATGTCTTCGAGTAACGCGAGCAGGTGCCCGCTGATCGGGTGATGACCCCCCAGCTTCGTGTCGAGGTAACGGCTGAACACTTCGACATGACGCGCCTCGTCCATCACTTGGGTCGACGCGTAGTACTTGGCGTCGATCCACGGCACCTGCTCGCAGATCTTCGCAGTGCACACCAGCGCGCCCTGTTCGCCGTGCACGATCTGGCTGAGGAACTGCGTCTGGTACTCGATCGCCAGCTGCACGAACTGCTCGTCGGTCCACCCGTAGATCGGGATCGACGAGTCGGTCTTGGCCTTGTGCTGGTACATCAACATCTCGGGATGCGATTCGAGCAGCCCGCGGGCGATTCGTTCGGGGTCGACGTCCTGCGACCAGTCGACGTCGACCGACGCTTCCACTGGGCGCTTCGCCTTCTCGTACAGCTTCTCGAGCGCGGGGCGGGCGCGGTCGTAGTCCCACGTAAAGCGAATCTCACCAGCGGCCTGGACCTCGCGGATGATCTCGTCCACCGGCGGCGGACTGATCAGGAGGATCGCCTCCAGATCGTTGACGTTGTCGCGGCTCATGCTCGGGTGCCTTTCGGTCGGGGCGGAAGGGAGCGGGCCACTTGGTGGTCGTGGGCCCAGGGCTCAAGCTGAACGCCGAAGGACTTCACCGCCATGGAGACCGATACGTACTGGCCAACGCAGAACACGACGTCCATGAGCTGTTCGGTCGAATACCGCTGGGCGAGCGTGGACCAGGTCGTGTTGGAGATCAACGTGTTCGCGTGCAGCTCGTCGGCGGCGCGCAGCAGCGCCGCGTCGTGATCGTCCCACCCGTCCGCGTCAGGCCCCTCTTTGACGCGCTCGATCAACTCGTCGCTGAAATCGAGGGCTCGCCCGACGGTGATGTGGTGGGTGAAGTCGTAGCTGCAATCGCAGAGCCAGCAGGTGCGCAGGATGAGCAGCTCGCGATCCCTCGAGCGTAGGGACGACTTCAACCGGACGTGGTTGCCGAACACCACGAAGCGCCTGTACAGCTTCGGGTGTTGGGCCAGCGTCGAGAACCAGTTCATGTCGTAGCCGACGAGGTCCCGGATGGAGTGCAGCAACGCAATCGCGTCCTCGGGCCAATCCTCTGGGGCCATCGGGGCGATGCGCGGTTGGTCGAGTCGCATCGGTCAGCCGACCGAGCTCGACGCGAGGCCGATGAACTCGTCGAAGTTGCCGGCGTAGAAGCGGGCGCGTTCATCCTCGCCGATGCCCGCGGCGTCAAGGGACGCCTCGAACCGGCTGATCGGGTCGCGACCGCCTTCGGGATGCGGGTAGTCGGAAGAAAACAAGAACAGCTCATCGCCTTCCTGCTCGATGAGCCACCCGACGTCGTCGAACGGGAAGGGCGTGAATCTCACCTGACGGCGTATGTAGTCCGACGGCGCCATGGTCAGTTCGCCGATCATCGGTTCGTTCTTGCCCATGTGGCGAGCGGCGGCATCGAGCTGGCGCAGGAACCCGGGGACCCACGACGCGCCCAACTCGATGACGCCACACCGGAGCTCGGGGAACCGTTCGAACACACCATCGAGCGTGAGGCAAGTCAAGAACTTCTCGGCGTTGTGGTGTACCGCAGGGAAGTCCTTGGCCCGTAGGTTCTCTCCCCCGCCGAGATGGTCCTTGGGGAGCGGGCGGCCATTGTCGTGCCACGCCGGCCGCAAGCCGCCGGACCCGAACCCGATGTGACACAGGACGGGAACGCCAGCCTCCGCGTGCGAGCCCACACGGGATCGTGCAAGACGTGCGCGGGTGAACGATTGCCGTCCGCCGCCGACGGCACAAGCACGGCGCGGCACCCGACGTCGAGCGCGCGCTCGAGCGCGACCATGGCGCGGTCGGGGTCGCGCAGCGAGACGAACCCGACGGCCAGCAGCCGTTCGTCCGCGGCGCACGTCTCCGCCATGCCACGGTTCAAGGCGTCGATGCCGCCGTAGAAGAGATCGTCGTCCTTCGAGAACATGAACTGCGTGGGCGCGAATGTCGGGAACACGATCTGCTGCTCGAAGCCGAGAATGTCCAGCGCCTTGGTCCGTTCGCTCGGGTCGAGGGCGCCGATCGCCGCCCAGCCCTTCGCGCCGAGCAGCTCCTTGGGCGACAACTCGTCGATCGGGCCGTCGGGCCGCCGGGCCATCCCGGCCTTGACCGCGGCCGCCACCTCGGCGGAGAAGTCGGGCAGCCGATCCCGGACCGACGCATCGGCGAAGCTCGCCAACCACCCGGGCTCCTCCATCAGGTGACTGTCCGCGTCTGCGCAGCGGCGGTTCCCGGCATACGTCGTCATGGCGGCTCCCTCAATCAGCGAATGGCTGAATGGTTCCACCAATTCTCCGGCGAGTCAAGAGCTGAGAGACGTACGGTGCAAGGCATGCGCCGTGCTGTGTGGAGTGCCACCGGACTCGACGTCGTCGATTCTGAGCCGGGGCCGCTCGAGCCCGGTTGGGTCCGGTTGCGCGTAGAGGCCTGTGGGATCTGCGGATCAGACCTGCACTTCTGGCACGGCGACCTCGCCCGCCCGATCGGCACCGCACCCGGCCATGAGCTGGCCGGCGTCGTCATCGACGGCCCGCCTGGGTTGCCTGATGTGCGCTACGCGGTCTCGCCCAACGTCGCCTGCGGCGTGTGCCTGTTCTGCCGGACCGGGCGAACCAACCTCTGCGGACGCGGCGGCGCGGGCATCGGCCTTGGGCGCGACGGCGGCCTCGCCGAGTTGGTCGACGCGCCGCTCGCCAACCTCGCCCCGATTCCCGACGGTGTCGACGCAATCACCGCGTCACTGACCGAGCCGCTCGCGGTCACGGTCCGGGCCGTGGGCCTCGCCCGTGCGCAGCCCGACAGCAACGTGCTCGTCATGGGCGCCGGCGCCATCGGCCTGTGCGCCGCGCTCGTTGCCCGTGATCGAGTCGCCCGCGTGGCGATTACCGCCCGTTATCCGCACCAACGGGCCGCGGCCGAGCGGCTCGGTGCGACCGTGCTCGCCGAGGACGAGGCGGCCGCGTGGGCCAAGGAGCATCGGCCCGAGGTCGTCATCGAGAGCGTCGGTGGTCGCGCCGGTACCGTCGCCGAGGCAATCGGCCTCGTCGGGCGCGGCGGGCGCATCGTCGTCCTCGGCGCGTTCAACCAGCCCATGCCGCTGAACCTGCAGAGCCTGATGATGAAGGAGGTCTCGCTCATCGGGTCGTTCTGCTACGGCGGCGGGAACCGCGAGCCGGAGTTCGCCACCGCGGCACGCCTTACGGGCCGCTGGCGCGACGAGCTGAGCACGCTCACCACCCATCAGTTCCCGTTGGACGACGTCGCCACCGCGTTCACGACCGCCGCCGACAAGGGAACCGACGCGATAAAGGTGACGCTTACCCCCTGACGTGGCGCAGGTATTCCGTCCGGTTGAGCGGGTGGTGAATCGACCGTGGCCGGCTCGGTTGCGCGCCGCGGACGGGTCGATAGCCGTCAAAGTTCGTTTCGACGACTCCCTCGCCGCCCGTGAGGCGCGCCAGCTGGCGGGCGAAATCCTGCGCCCGAGCAGCGGAGAACAAGGCCTCGATCACCGAGAGATCCCCCCGCACCGATGGCGCGGCCACCACTTCGCCCAGCCGTGCCGCCGCGGCAAGAACGCCGCCCACGGTTGCGGTTGGGACCTCGATGCTTGCCCGCAAGATCGGTTCGCAAACCACCGTCGCGGCTCGCTCGAGCGCGGACATCAGCACGAGGGGTGCAAGGCCACGGAAGTCCGTCGCCGTGCTTCTCGCCGTCGGCAGCGTGGGCTTCGTCGGCCCGTCGCTGGCGTAGTAGCCACAGTCGGTCATCGTCACGAGACAGTCGGTCACCCGCCACCCAAAGAGGCCTTCGTCGAGCGAACTGCAGATGTACTGCGTCATAGCCGAGGCGAACTTCTCCGCCGTCTTGTAGATGTGAACCGGGAGCAGGCGCGGGTCGACGTCGAGTCGGAACTCGACGCCGGAGTCGGGAGTGGCGGGCTCGATCCGAAGACCGATCGTCGCGGAGAACGGATGGGTCTCCGCTTGAAGCCGCTCCAGCGCAGCACCCGTGGCCTTCGGACGCTCGATGTAGACCGTCGTCGTTTCCCGGAACGTGACATCAAGGCCGAAGTCGCTCGCCAGTGTCGCCTGGATCACCTCCTTCTGGACCTCGCCGTAGAGCGATACGGAGATCTCCTGCTTCGTGTCGTCCTGCCGTACGTTGATCAGCGGGTCCTGTTCCGCCAGCTGTACGAGCGCAGCGTGGAGCGCACCCTTCTCCCTCGCTGTGTGCGGGACGACGACTGTCTCCAACGTGGGAGGAGCGAAACGGTGCTGCGCTCCCTCCGTGTCGGAACGGCCGAGAACGTCACCGATACGCACATCGCCCAGACCCCACACCTTGGCGATCTGGCCGGCCACGACCTCGCCTCGACGCTCCGTCGTGCCTTGGTCAAACACATCGACGCGCGTCGCCCGCGCCTCGCGCCCGCCAGATGTGGGCACGCGGTCTCGCACTGCGAGTCTTCCCGTCAAGACGCGCACGTACGCGACCCTCTCGCCGCTGGCACCACGATCGACCTTGAAGACCAATCCCGACAAGGGTTCGTCGACATCACCCCGACCAGCCGGCAGCACCTCGGCGATCCCTTTTGTGAGCGCGTCGATGCCGGCCCCGGTGATCGCCGACCCGACAAACACTCGGTGATCGCTGCCGATGTCCGGTATCAGCTTCTCCCTCGATTGCCGCGAGCGCGGCAGCAGCATCGGCCCCGCGGCGGTCGATCTTGTTGATGAAGATGAGGGTCGGAATGCGAAGGCGGCGCAGCGCCCGCATCAACACGCGGGTCTGCGACTGCACGCCTTCGACGGCCGAGACCACGAGCACAGCACCGTCGAGCACGTTGAGTACGCGCTCGACTTCGGCAATGAAGTCGGGGTGGCCCGGTGTGTCGATCAGGTTGACCGCGACGTCGCCGATCGTGAACGAAACGACGGCCGACTTGATGGTGATGCCCCGTTGTCGTTCGAGGGGCAACGAGTCGGTTTGGGTACTGCCTTTGTCGACGCTACCGATCTCGTCGATGACCCCGGCAGAGTAGAGCAGGCGCTCGGTGAGGGTGGTCTTACCGGCGTCTACGTGGGCAAGGATGCCCAGGTTCAAAGTTCGCACAGCGCGTCATGTCCTTTCGATGGGCAACTCCCTTCCGCATGGACACGAACGATGTGCGCAACTTCCCTCCTCGGTTGATCGGTGGTCGTGCGAGTGGAACAGATAGCCGGCGGCTCGCGCAACCGAATTGTCACGCCCGCCGAAGGACGAGGTAGTGGTCCACTGACGCAACGAGGTGCGTCTCGAGCGTCCACCCGGTATCCGCGACAAGCGGCGTCACGTCGGCGATCGGGACGTTGAGCAGATTCCACCACGCACTCTCCACCGCGCCATAGCGGAGTCGCAGGCGGACGCGGCCCACGTGGGCGCCCATCGCGACGTTACGGGCGCGGTGGGCCACGGAGTGTTCGTCCTCCATCAGCGTTGGATCGACGGTATCGGCAATGAGAACTGCGTGCTTGGCTGACACGTCGGCCAAGCGACGCAGCAACGCCCGCGTCTCGTCCCACCCGCCGGCCAATCCGAAATTGCCGCACATGAGCAGCACCGTCGCCCACTGCTTGTCCGTCGGCGGGTCGGTCAGATCGGCCAGGCGGACGTCGACGACGCCACGGACCTTGCAGACGTCGACCGCACCGGGTGACGAGTCCACCGCGGTTACCGCATGGCCGAGCGCCCGGAAGTGCAACGTGTGCCGACCGGCGCCGGCTCCGAGGTCGAGTACCGGTCCCGCGTTGGCATGGCCCAGGACCTCACGCTCTTCGGCCGACCAGGCTTCCGCGGGCAGGAAGAAGGCAAGGGCGGGCATCGCCGGCGTCACGTAGCCGTCATCGACCTCGAGAAGCAGCTCACCTTCCGGGCGGCCGTGAAGATGATCGAGGAGCGCGGCACCGAACGCGTCGCCCGACACGCTCAATGCCCTCCTCCATCGACCGTCGATGGGAGGTACGGCTGGTTCCCGTAACGATCGAGGTGCACAACCTCGCCGATCGGCGGCCGGGTCGTCGGGCCGTACCGACCTTTTGCCCAGCCGATCGGGATGATGCACACCGGCACCACCGACCGCGGCAGACCGAGGACGCGGCGCGCCAGCGGCGCGATCCAGATCGGCAGCGTCTGGATCGACGTGCCGAGTCCGACGGCGCGGCAGGCGAGGAGGAGGTTCTGCACCGCCGGGTACACCGATCCGTAGAAAGACGACACCGAGATCTGCGGCCAACCGGTCGGACGGTGCTTCATGTTGCGCCGGTAGCACGGGACCACGAACACCGGGAGCTCAGCGAAGTGCTGCGCCTGCCACTGGCCCGGCGCCATCTGGCGAAGCTCCTTGGGATCGTTGCGAGCTTGCCGGGAGACGATCGGATCGAACGCGTGGAATAGTGGCCGGTACAGCTTGGCCAGTCGCGCCTTCTGCGCCGGATCGGTGACGACGAGGTAGGACCAGTCCTGCGTGTTCGAACTGGTCGGCGCCTTCAGCGACAGCTCGAGGAGTCGCAGGAGCAGTTCCATGTCGACCGGGGCGAGATGCAGCCGGCGAACCGCCCGCTGTGTACGCATCGCCTTGGCGACGGACATATCCAAACCGCGTAACGCGGCAGCGGTATCGGGAACGTCGAACTCGTCCACCGCCGTCACCCGAGCCGGCTCAAGATGTTGCGGGTGATCTGTTCGACCTGGGGATCGCGCCCGGCCAGCCCGTGCGCCCAGTCGGTCGACCCCGACGTGACCACAGTTGCGCCCGCCTTGTTCGTGTAGGCGCCGAAGACGGCGTGGCCGTGACGGATGCGTTCCATCGCTTCGGGGTCACGGGTGCCGAACACCCGTGACGCGATGTACTCCAACTCACTCGGCTCTCCGGGTTTGGGCGGCCGCGGCGCGGACTCGCGGGTGAAGTGTTGGGTCGGGCACGTACCGAGGATCTCGAAGGTCGACGGCGTGCCGTCCTCCCCCGTCGGATAGGGCAGCCCGTCTCGATACGTGAACACGCAACCGTCGCACTCGTAACCGACCACGGTCGCGCCCGCGCCCAGCACGTCGCCGTAGCCGAGGCCGGTGCCGTCGAAAATCCAGTGGCCGGCGCGGTGGACCGTGTAGCCGCCGAGCCCGCTGGTCACGTTCTTGCCGATGCGGTGGTAGCCGCCGCGGGTGAACGTCACGCCGGTCATGTGGTTCTCCGGCCGACCGACCACCACGTCGGACCAGAACGTCGTGACCTCGGGCTCGCGGTCGGTTTCCATCATCGGGTCGTTCTTGAAGAAGCCCTTGTAGCCGACCATCACGTCGTGGTCGTCGCCCTCGATCCGCACCTGCCACAACGACGTGTTCCCCGAGAAGAACGCGGCGTTGCCGCCCCGGGCGATGAACGCCTCGACGGTGTCGCGCATCCCCTTGGACCAGTACTCGTCATGACCGACCGACAGATACAACGACGCGTCCTTCAGCACCTCCGAGTGCTCCTCGAGATCGGCATTGGTGACCACGCCGATCTCGAATCCCTCGCGCTCGGCCCATTCGATGAACGGAAGCTCCCAGTCCGGCCAACCCGCCGATCCGGCGTACCCGGACAGGTGGTTCAGCTGGATGTAGCCGACGTGCGCGGCGTTCTGCGGGTCGGGCGCGCCCGTGCCCGTCACCCGGCGTCCCTTGCCCGGTGGCTTGTACAGGTAGCCGGCCGACATTGGCCGCTTCATCGAGACGTGCGTTCCGCCGGTGTACAGGTTGGGTCCGCCGAAGTCGTTGTAGGCGTGCCACGTGTTCGTGGCCAGGGCGAGGACGATGCGCGCGCCCACGGGGCGTACGACGAAGAACGCGTAGTCACGCCGGACCTTCTCGCCGACGTCGATCTCCATGACGACCTCGTAGTAACCCGACCGCCAATCGCGGTCGACGTCCAGGGAGAGCGCCACCGGCCAGTTGCACCCGCGTGACGCCGCGTCCTTGGGTATTTCGTGCTCATCGGCCGCTACCGCTGCATCGGAGAACACGACCTCGCGCCCGAACCCGACGCGCGCCACCTCGATCCGAACCGGCCGCCCACCTGACGACGACAGGTGGATCGCTACCTGGTCGCCACCGGCGACCGATTGCGGCCAGCAATACCCCGTAACGACCTCGCGTGCCATTGCCGGCACGCTACCCAGATGGCTCAGCCCATGGTCTTGGCGCCGTCGATGGCCTCGCGGATGATGTCGGCGTGGCCGGCGTGCTGCGCGGTCTCGGCGACGACGTCGCCCATCTGACAGGTGTCGGTGGAATTGGTGGTTCCCGTACGTAAATCCACCGACAGTTAGGGCTCGTTGTACTGGCCGGCCTCGTGGCGGGCGACGACGAAGTGGTGCACCTCGTCGGGTCCGTCGGCGAGACGGAGTGTGCGCTGACTGGTGTACATCGCGGCCAGCGGCGTCCACTGCGACACACCGGTTGCGCCGTGGATCTGGATGGCCTGGTCGATGATCTGGCAGACCTTCTCCGGCACCATCGCCTTGACCGCGCTGACATAGACACGGGCCTCGGCGTTGCCGAGCACGTCCATCGCCTTGGCCGCCTTGAGGACCATGAGTCGACACGCATCGAGTTCGATACGCGCGCGCGACACGAGTTCCATGTTCTTGCCGAGGCTGAGGATCGGCTTGCCGAACGCCTCGCGGAACTTGGAGCGCCGGATCATCAATTCGAGTGCCTTCTCGCCCTGACCGATCGCCCGCATGCAGTGATGGATGCGGCCCGGGCCGAGCCGGACCTGGCTGATCTCGAAGCCGCGCCCCTCGCCGAGCAGCATGTTCGTCTCCGGTACCCGGACGTCGGTGAACCGCAGGTGCATATGCCCGTGCGGCGCATCGTCGTGACCGAACACGTGCATCGGCCCGAGAATTTCGACACCGGGCGTGTCCATCGGTACAAGGATCTGCGACTGCTGCTTGTGCGCCGACGCTTCAGGGTTCGTCTTGCACATCACGATCATGATCTTGCAGCGGGGATCACCCGCTCCACTGATGTAGTACTTCTCGCCGTTCAGCACGTATTCGTCACCGTCACGGACGGCGGACAGCGACACGTTCTTCGCATCGGAGCTGGCGAGGTTGGGCTCGGTCATCGCGTAGGCCGAGCGGATCTCGCCGGCGAGTAGGGGCTCGAGCCACTGCTTCTTCTGCTCGGGGGTGCCGACCCGTTCGAGCACCTCCATGTTGCCGGTGTCGGGGGCGGAGCAGTTGAGGGATTCGGATCCGAGCGGGTACTTGCCCAGCTCAACCGCGATGTACGCGTAGTCCAGGTTCGAGAGACCGCCTACCTCGGAGTCGGGCAGGAAGAAGTTCCAGAGTCCCGCGCCTTTGGCCTTCTCTTTGGCGGCGTCGAGCAGTTCGAGTTGGCCGGGGGCGTAGCCCCACCGTTCGTCGCGGGTCTCCGCGAGTGCGAAGTACTCCTCCTGCATCGGCGCGACCACCTCTTCGAGGAATTGCGTGACCCGGCCGAACAGCTCCCGCGCCTCCGCGCTCATGCGCAGGTCGAATAGTTCCGGCGGCTCCACTGGCGTACCCATACCGAGCACCGTAGCGGCCCCCAGAATCGCGAGGCACCGTGTAACACGAGCAGTATCGGTCTAGACAGAGGGTCATGGCATTTCTACAACTCATGACATTCGACACATCCAACTACGACGAGATCCAGAAGCTCAGCGAGGAATACGAGGCGTCGATCGGGGATAAGAGCACCGTGCAGCACTTCTACGTCGGCCGCGACCGCGAGAACCCCGAGCGCCATGTGATCGCGGTCCTCTTCGAGTCCTACGAGAAGGCGATGGAGAACTCGAATCTCCCCGAGACCGGAGAGTTCGCCGCCAAACAGGCCAAGTTGGTGTCGAACCTGGCCTTCCAGAACCTCGACGTGATCGAGGAGCAACACCGCGTCTGAGAAACGGATCGTCGCTCAAGGGCTAGCGATCACCTGCTGCGGCGTCGCGCCCACATAAGGATGCGCTTGAAGGCGTAGAAGTACGGAGCGCGCTCGCCAAGCACCTCAAGCAGCCGCGTCCGGTACCGGTCGACAAAGGCATCGAACAGCTCGGGCGACAGCACGCGGCGGAAGCGGGTGAGCGACGTCCCCTTGGTCCACTCCACCACCTCGGCGGTGGAGGCGAGGTGGTGGCCGTAGACCTGGAGCCGGACGTGCTGGTCGACGAAGCCAAGCCGGTCCAGCAACTCGGCGTACTGCTCCGGCTTCAGGACGTTTGCCGCGACCGGGTCGGGGCGCGGTGCGGCGCCCAGCGCGTCGCGGAAGGGCGGTTCGTCGGCAACGGCACGGGCGACAAGGTGCGACTGGTGGTCGGCGTTGGCCGGAACTTGCACGGCGAGCTGGCCACCGGGCCGGAGCGCGCCCGTCCACGCGGCGAGCACCCGCTCGTGGTCCGGCACCCATTGCAACGCGGCGTTGGCGAACACAACGTCGTATCGCTCCGGCGACGCCGGGCCGAACGCGGCGATGTCGCCCTCCTCGAACGTGAGCCCACCCCCGGCCAACGCCGCCGCTTCAGCAAGCATCGCCGATGAATTATCGATCCCGAGCGTCGACGCCGCCTCGGTGTACGCGTGGAGGTGACCGGTCAGCTCGCCGGTGCCGCACCCGAGGTCGACTACCTGGCCGCCGATAGCGGGGACGACCATGGCGAGGAGATCGAGGAACGGCTGCGTGCGCTCGGCCTTGAACCGCTCGTACTGCAGCGGCTCCCAGCCGTCGCGGCTTACTTGTCTCATACTTGTATTATGACACGGATCGCGACCCGTGAACTGTCGACGGCCATGATCCCGAGGCGCTCCGATCCGAAAGCGCAGTACGTTCCGCCCGTGGCTCCAGAGGGCCGAAAAACCGACGGCCGCGGGATCGCTGCTTTCTTCGGTCTCGCGCTGCTCGGCATCAGCGCGGCTGCGGTGGTGGTGCGGCTCTTCACCGACTCGCTGTCGCCGCTGACGAGCACGTTCGTGATCGCGCTGGCCATGCCCATGCCCTTCGCTGCCGCGGTGATCGTTAACCGTGAGGCGCCGCGTCGTGCCGTCAGCGGCGCGTTTCGCCGAGCGGCCACGAGGCCGGAATTGTCAATCCTCCCGCCGATGGTCGCGATCCTCACATGGTTCGCGTCGGCCCTCGCGTCGGCGTGGCTCGTCGGTGATGTGGTGGGCGTTGATTCGGCAGGTGGCGTCACAACGACCGCGACCGGGATGCGGGCCAACCTGGCGATACTGCTCGACCCGAAGACCGCGGCGGAGGTCCAGCTGCCGTCGTTCTTCGTCGTCGTCCTCCTCGGTCTGATGGGCGGGATCATCGCCGGATTCACGCTCAATGGCGTGCTGGCGTTCGGCGAGGAGTACGGGTGGCGCGGCTTCCTGTGGGAGCGCCTCGACGGGCGCGGTCCTGTGGGCACCATCGGGATCGTCGGCGTCCTTTGGGGGCTGTGGCACGCGCCGGTCATCCTGCTTGTTGGCCACAACTACCCGGACGATCGCCTGGTGGGCGTCCTCTGGATGGTGCTGTTCAGCGTCGCCATGTCGTGGCCGATGCACGAGCTACGACGACAGTCAGGGTCACCGATCGCCCCAGCCGCCCTCCACGGCGCCTTGAACGCGGTTGCGGGCATCGTGCTGATCGTCTGCGGCGGCGACCGCCTCGTGGCGCCACCCCTGGGCATCCTTGGCGCGCTGGCCTGGCTGCCGGCCGGCGCCGTCCTGCGGATGATCGGCCCCCGCTTCGCGCGCGCTTGAGACGACTACTGCGAAGCGATGGCGTCGGCGGCTTCAGACGCCGGATCGATGATCGGGTCGCCGGCCACGTCGATCTCGACACGATGAAGTACGCCGGTGAACTCGAAACGCCCGCGGTAGTCCTCGTCCGCGGGCGAGAAGTCGGCCGCCCAGCCGGCGGTGAGGCCCGCGCCAGTGATCGAGAACTTGCTCCAGACCGTCCGGTCGACGGTCCCTTGGCCGATCACGGCGTTGTCGACCAACAGGTCAACCGCGGGACCGGTGAAGCGCATCGACAGCGTGTGATCTCCCGGCGCCAGTCGTCCGTCGGCGGAAACGGGCGCCTCGACCCGGTACGAACGCCAGCCCGAGAGGTTGTGCACGTAGACCAGCCGGCCGTCACCCAGCAGGTGGAACGACCAGCCGCCCAGCACTGAGCCTTGAACCGCGAGGGCGCCAGCCATCGGCGTGGCGGCGTCAGGCACAACGGTGATGTGCGCGGTGACGGTGTGCGGCCGTCCCCGCACATTGACCGCGACCGCCTCGGGCACCGGCGCGCGATTGGGCCAGTAGGTGTAGCGGTCGCGGTGACGGACGCCGGTCGGTCGACCAAAGACCATCTCGGAGAAGGGCCGGTTGTCGATCGGTAGCACGCCGTTGGCTTCGGCTTCGACCCACCACCGGTCGATCATCCTGGCCAGTCGTTCCGGCTCTGCCGCCGCGAGGTTGTGGCACTCCGAAGGATCGGCCCGGAGGTCGTACAGCTCCCACGGCGCGTCCTCGAGGCCCGGTTCCTCACTCTGGATCTCGTGGTAGGTGACAGCCTTCCACCCGCTGTCATAGAGCGCGCGGCAGCCGAACATCTCGTAGTACTGCGTGGTGTGCCGCTCGGCGGCGCCCGCGTCGTCGAACGTGTAGGCGAAGCTCAGGCCGTCGAGATCGGTGGGGGCGGCGACGCCGATGAGTTCGAGGACGGTCGGGACGATGTCGATCGCGTGCACGTACTGCTGGCGGGTCCCTGCCGCCGCCGCGACGCGCCGCGGCCAGTGGAGGATCAACGGGTCGGCCACGCCACCCTCGTGTGTTTCGCGCTTCCAGCGACGGAACGGCGTGTTGCCGGCGACGGTCCAACCCCACGGATAGTTGTTGTGGATGCGCGGGCCACCGATCTCGTCAATTCGCTCCGCCGCTTCCTCGACCGTGCGGGGCAGGACGTTCCATGCGCGCGCGTCGTTGAGCGACCCCACGGGTCCGCCTTCGGAGGACGCGCCGTTGTCGGAGAGCACGATTACCAGTGTGTTGTCGAGCTCATCCAGCTCGCGCAGTCGCGTCAGCAGCCGGCCGACCTCGTGGTCGGTGTGGGAGAGGTACGCGGCGAACGCCTCCATGTATCGGGCATACACGCGTCGCTCGGTGTCGGAGAGCGAATCCCACGCCGGCACCCAGTCAGGACGGGGCGAAAGCTCGGTATGTGGCGGGACGGTGCCGTTGGCTTTCTGCCGACCGATGACGCGCTCGCGGCATGCGTCCCATCCGTCGTCAAAGCGGCCGCGGTAGCGGTCGACCCAGCCCGCGGGTGACTGGTGCGGCGAGTGGCAGGCGCCGGTTGCGAGGTAGAGGAGCCACGGCTTGTCGAGGTCGACGTTGCGGAGATCCTCGACGTACTCGATGGCGTGGTCGACGAGATCGGCGGTGAGGTGGTAGCCGTCCTCGTAGCTGCCCGGCGGGTCGACACGGTGGTTGTCATGAATGAGCGCGGGGACGAACTGGTGGGTCTCGCCCGGGAAGAATCCGTAGAACCGCTCAAAGCCGCGGCCCAGCGGCCAGCGGTCGCGGCGTGCGCCCATGTGTTCCTCGGCCTCGGGCGTGAGGTGCCACTTTCCAACCGCGTAGGCCGCGTACCCGTGTGGTGTCAGCAAGGCCGGTAACAACGGTGTGGTGCGCGGGATGCGCGCGTCGTAGCCGGGAAATCCCATGGCGAGGTCGACGATGCGGCCCATCCCGACCGCGTGATGGTTGCGGCCGGTCAGGACGCACGCACGGGTCGGCGAACAAAGCGCCGTCGTGTGGAAGTTGGTGTACCGGAGACCGCCGGCCGCGAGCGTGTCGAGGTTCGGCGTATCGATGTCGGAGCCGTAACAACCGAGCTGGGCGAAGCCGACGTCGTCGAGGACGACGAGCAACACGTTGGGCGCGCCATCGGGCGGACGCGGCTCCTCCGGCCACCACGGCTCAGACTGCCAGTGGTACCGGCCGATCGTCCCGGCAAACTCTCCGCGTTCCATCCCCGAGTATGGCGCCGCGCCCAGTTGGCGTGACCAGCGGGGGGGTTCCGGCGCCCTGACTACGGCGGACCGCGCCACGCCCACGCACCGGGCCCACCCTCGAGGCGGTGACCGCCGTAGGTGATGAGGTCGTGGTCGAAGGAACACAGCGTGGCCAGGTTCCAGTAGGCGGTTGGCCCCTTCTTGCCGTAGTCGATGCGGTAGTGGTGCACCTGCAGGCGATGGGCCGATGAGCACCCCGGACGCACACAGCGATAGCCGTCACGCTCGAAGATGGCGGTATCGAGCGTCGCCGGCCGGTGACGACCCGGATGGGCCACCTTGAGACATCGACGCCGTTTGTGGCCAGCACCTTGACGAAGGCCCCGGCCAGGATGGCCCCGATGGCCTCCCGTACCGGGATCGGCCCGGTGGGCGTCTCAGCTGTGCCCTCGCCGTCGCGCAGCGCTGAGTCATCGACCCGGATGACCACGGTGGAATCGACGTTGGCCCCGCCTGAGGTGATGAGGTTCAGCAGCGCATCGGCTCTATAGGCCTCGGAGCTCTCACGGCGGCCCTCGGCATGGGCGGCCTTGAAGACCTTCTCGGTCTCCGCGGCGAGCGCCGCGTCGAACCGGGCGCCGGCCATCGCGGTGTTGCGGCCCGAGTAGCAGTAGCCACCTTCTGCATCGGTCCAGCTCCGGTGGTGGCGCTCCTTGTGGATACGCGCGTGGCGGGCGGCCTCGTCATCGACCGAGCGGGCCTTGGCCTTCTCCTTGGCACAGGTGCCCTTGAGCCCCTTGAAGCTCTCCTTCTTGGCTGCGCCCAGCAGCCGCTCCTCGTTTTCCGGCGTGGCCGCTGGGCCGATCTCGTTGAGTTGGGTTGCCGAAAGGCGACCGCGACGCAACTCGTCTGACGTCTTGGGCAGCTCCTCGAGCTTGGCCGAGGTCTCCAGCGTCGATCGGGCCTGGCCGAAGCTGGTGCCGGTCTTGGCCGCCAGCCATTCCTCCGGCGAGCGATGACCGTTGCGGGTCCAGTCGCTGCTGTCGGCGGCGCGGTCGGCCACGAGTGTCCTGATGGCCACCGCCCGCTTTTCGATCGCGGTTGACTCCTCCAACAGTTTCACGGCGTCACTGGCGTGCAGGGCCGAAGGATCGAGCTCGCTCAGAAGCTCGTCCAACTCCTTGGTGATGCTCTGCAGCGTTGCCAGCACGCCATCCTCCGGACTCGGAGGGGACTGTCATAGGGGGAAGTAGTCACCCGATATCTGCTTCCCCCACTATACGAACATATGTTCGACCCGGTCAAGAGCAAATCGACCATTTCTCTTGCGAATTGCGCGGGCGGCTTCACCTCCCGGATTACATCAATTTACAATGCATCAATCTATTCTGATGTAATGTGAATCCATGGAAGCTCTACAGCCGCCGGAGATCCTGGGGCTGCTCAGCGATCCGTTGCGGTGGCAGCTGGTCGTCGAGCTCGGTCGAAGCGATCGCCGGGTCGGCGAGCTGGTGCTGCTGACAGGTAAGCCGCAGAACCTGGTCTCGTACCACCTGGCCGAGCTCCGACGCGCCGGCATTGTCAGCGCCCGCCGCAGCTCGGCCGACGGCCGCGACGTCTACTACCGGGCCGATCTGTTCCGTTGTCAGGACCTCCTCGGAGCGGCAGGCCTCTCGCTCCATCCGGGGCTCTCGCTCATGCCCGCCCCACGAGACGACGTCGAGCCACGTCGCGGGCGACCGCGACTGCTGTTCCTGTGCACCGGAAACAGCGCCCGCTCCCAGATCGCCGAAGCCCTCGTCGAGCACCGTTCGGCAGGCACCATCGAGGCCCGCAGCGCGGGCAGCCATCCGAAGCCGCTGCATCCGAATGCGGTACGAGTAATGGCAGAGCGCGGCATCGACATCTCCGGGCGCCCGACGAAGTCGCTGACCCGCTTCACTCGCAACCGATTCGACCGCGTCATCACGCTGTGCGACAAGGTGCGCGAGGTCTGCCCAACATTCTCGGGAGCGCCGGTCGCCGCCCACTGGAGCATGGCCGACCCCGCCGCCGCAGACGGCACCCTCTACACCAGGCACGCCGCCTTCCAACAGACCGCGGACGAGATCGAGGACCGCGTGGCGCTGCTGCTCGCTGACCTCCGAACCCGACCAGTGGAAAGGACTCACCATGGTTGACACCGAGACAGTGAATGTTCGCTACCTGGTCGACGACGTCGCCGCGTCCGTCGACTTCTACACCCGCCACTTCGGCTTCACCGTCGGAATCTCGAGTCCGGCGTTTGCGGACGCGACTCGAGGCAACCTGCGGCTGCTGCTGTCAGGTCCGCGCAGCTCGGCCGGCCAGGCGATGACCGACGGGGAACGACCCGGCCCCGGCGGTTGGAACCGCATCCATCTCATCGTCGATGACCTCGACCGCGAGATCGCCCGCCTCACCGACGAGGGAGTTCGGTTCCGCAACGAAGTCGTGACCGGTCCCGGCGGCGCACAGGTTCTCGCCGTTGACCCGTCGGGGAACCTGATCGAGCTGTTCCAACCGGCCGCCGCGTCGTGAACGGGCGGCGTTGACACTCACCGCCGTTGAGGTGCCCACCCGCACCGTGTCGGAGCTCACTGTCGTGTTCACCGACCTCGAGGGCTTCACTCCTTACACGGAGGCCGCGGGTGACGACGCGGCGAGCCGGCCGCTGCTGGGCCACCACCGGACGTCGGGGCCGATTGTGCGCAGCCACGGCGGACGCGTGCGCTGCTGTTCGACTGATTAAGTATCCGCCACGATGCGAGTGGGCGCCTACCCCGGCACGTTTGATCCACCGACGATCGCGCACGTCGCGATCGCACAAGCGGCCCGCGATCAGTGCCGGCTCGACGCCATCGACATCGTCGTCAACGAGCAGCCACTCGCCAAGGCGAACGTGCGGCCACTGGCCACTCGCGTCGCCATGCTCGAGGCCATCGCAGTAAGCCGGCCGTGGCTGCGCGTCGTCGTGACCGACCTTCAACACCTTGCTGACATTGCCGCGGCCTACGACGTGCTCGTGTTGGGCGCCGACAAGTGGGTGCAGGTCCTCGACGTCACGTTCTACGAGTCAGAGGCGGAGCGGGACGCGGCGGTAGCCCGTCTTCCCCAGCTCGCGGTCGCACCACGCGA
Source organism: uncultured Actinomycetes bacterium (assembly GCA_963742585.1). Classification (GTDB taxonomy): domain Bacteria; phylum Actinomycetota; class Acidimicrobiia; order Acidimicrobiales; family JACDEA01; genus JACDEA01. Next base: position 96,675 of record CAVUMI010000005.1, on the reverse strand, counting down.
CGGACTGGCGATGCCCAATGGCTGCGTGGTGCTCGAGGTTGACGCCGCGCTCGCGGACATGTCCTCAACCGCAGCGCGGGCCGGACAGTTGCACCTGATCCCGCCCGAGATCCGCCGGCTGCTTTAACGAACGCGAGTGCCCGGCGGCGTTCCCGCCGGAGCCTGTTAGCCGAGAACGATCCGTAGAGCGAACGCGGCGTAGGTGTCCTCGACTTGCTCCACGGTCACCGGGCCATCAGGGACGAACCAGTTGGCGACGCGTAGTCCCATGCTGCCGATGGCGGCGAGGGCCAAGAAGTCGTGCTCCGGGTGGAAGACGCCCTTGTCGATGCCGCGCTGGAGGACGCTAAACAGCAGCAGCTCGCTCTCGGAGCGCACCGCGAGTATTGGCGAGGCGAGCTCGGGGGTCAGGGCGTGAAGTTCGTCGTTGCAGACCACGGCGAGGCGACTGAACGTGGCATGCACCCGCACATGCGCGCGCACAGCCGCGGCGAGCTGGTCATTTGGTTCGGAACCGGCGTCGAGCACCGCAGCTTGGAGCGCTCGAAGGTGGTGTTCGTGGCCGATGCGTAGGAGCTCGGCGAGGATGTGGTCCTTGGTCCGGTAGTGGCTGTACAACGTGGCCGAGGTGATGCCCGCGGCCTCGGCCAGGTCCCTGATCGAGGTGCCGTGGTAGCTGTGCTCGGAGAACAGGGTGAGCGCGGCCGTGAGGATGGTGCCGCTGGTGCCTTCCGGCGCCGAGCCGGGCGGCAGGGCACCCGTGCCGGCGAGGAGGCGGCGGGCGGGCGGGGGCTTCCGATCGATCGATCGCTTGACCACGCCACCAGATTGCTGCAAGATCACGCAAATTGCAACGCAATGCGTGCCCAGCCGATCGTTCGATCGGCGAGAGGAGAAACCCATGCTCCACGGTTCAGCCCGCCGGATGCCCGCAACCCTTGCCGCTGCCGCGCTGGTCCTCTCGGCGGTTGGGTTCGGCCTTGTTGCCAATCCACCGACCGCCGCTGCTGCTCCCGGTGACCGCTGCACGCAGTCGGCCAATGGATGGAGCTGCACGCACACCAAGCGTTACAACTACTACTGGTGCGGCGCGTATTACATCCCTCGAGCCGTGCGTTGGCAGGTTCCCAGCGGCACGCCGCCCGCCGGTGGCTGGCCCGTCGCGTTCTACTACGCCGGCACGCAACCGACGGACACGTCCTCCGCGTTCCAGCGCAACTTCGGCGACGCGTTCGGCGTCGAGTACGAGCCCCAGATCATCCATGAGTTGCTCGATGATCCGTCCGGTACCGGCAAGCGCTATGCCGTGATCGTGGCCGACCCGCCGGCAAGCGGGGGCTGGGTCCAGGCCTGGCACACCAACGTCGTGTTCCCGTACAGCGCGAGTTGCGACAACCAGTTCTTCCCCGACTTCTTCAACGAGATCAAGAACGGCAGCTACGGACCTGCGTCGCAGTACAACATGAACAAGCGCTACGCGTACGGCATCTCAAGCGGTGGGTTCAATAGCAGCCGCATGGCCGTGACCTTCAACAGCGGCAGTGGCAACGCGAATACGTGGAAGGCGCTGGGCATCGTTGCCGCCTCGTACGCCACGTGCTCTTACTCGTGCAACAGCGTCCCGACGCTGCCGACCAACCACCCGCCCACCAAGTTCTGGCACGGCACGAACGACAACCTCGTCCTCATATCGGGGATGCGGAACTACCACACCAAACTCGTGCAAGGTGGATTCACCACCGCCAAGGTCGAGCACTCCGGCGGCCATGAGTTCACCAGCCACGACCTCGGCGCCACCGGCATCAAGAACTGGTTCGACCAGTACTAAGCCGCGTCGTCTGACTACGCCTCCACGCGAGACCAGCTACGTCTCCTGGCCAGCTACACAACAGCGGTCACCCACACCTTCAGCGAGCCGGGGACGTACTTCCCGGCGGTCCGGGTCTCCAATCAGCGGTCGGTCGACTATGGCACGCCGCACTGCCGCGTCTTCAACCTGGGGCGAGTCCGGGTGATCGTGCGCTGAGCTACGGGTTCACCCACTGCGACGGGCACGCCGGGCATCAAGAGCGAAGCCGCCACGCGGACTCCGCGGCGACCATGCCCTGCTGAAACGTGCGGGGCCGAAGCCTTCGCACGAAGGGATAGGCCGACGACGCGAAGCGCTGGAGATCCTTGGCTGCCTTCTCATCAAGCTCGCGATGGGACAGAGCGACGTGGAGGAAGAACGCGCCGAAAACGAGACGAAGCGGCCACCAGCGCGGGCCCGGCTTGTGCCGGAGCGCGGTGCGCAAGATCAGGCTTCGACGGGTGTGCGCGCCGTGGCCGGCGCGTGCTTGACGTCGCTCTCGTCGAACGTCTTCGTCCAGCACGCGAACTCGAGCCGCGTGCCGTTGGGATCGGTGAAGTAGATCGAGCGCACGAAAACGTCGTTGTCGTCGGTCTCGGGGTCGTAGTTCTCCTTGTGGCCCCCGTCGAGGGAGTCGCAGTGGTTGATGACCATCGTGACTTCGACGCCCTTGTCGATGAGCTTCTGGCGGTACTCGTCGAACTTGGCCGGATCGACGTCGAACGCGAGGTGATTCATCGTGCCGATTGCGGTGACGCCGTAGCGGTTCTGCAGCGACTCACCCCGTACGCCCTCGGGCGCGTTGGGGAAATAGAAGAAGGCAATCCCGTCCACCCCGTTGCCCATGTCCAAGAAGAAGTGCTGGCCGTACCCGCCGGGCAGCTCGAGCGTCTTGACGAGCTTCATGCCGAGGATGTCCTCGTACCAGGCAACCGTTTCGGCCATGTCCCGCGCCACGAGCGCAAGGTGGTTGAACCCTCGCAACTCGAATTCGGTATTTGTGTTCCTACCGGTAGACGCCATACAGCTATTGCACACGATCTGGTGGGGCAGGTCAACCAGTTGCTCGGTGCTCTGACGCCCGGCCCGTGCCTTTGCATACAATCCGCGGGTGCCTCGACTCGGTCAGATCGCCAAATCCGATGACAACCCGAAGATCGTGCGTCGCATGTACAAGCTGCTCTTCGGTGACCGTGACCCGGTAAAGGAGCCCGGCACCGCCACCGGCACCCCAGGCGACTGGTGGACGGTGTGGGCCAACTCCCCCGACGTCCTGGAGCATGCGGTCAGCGGCTTCGCGCTCTACGCCAGCCCCGAGCGCAAGATTCCAGCGGCGCTGCGCGAGCTGGGCCAGACACGGGCCGGCTGGCTCATCGGCAGTCAGTTCGTGTTCTCCCAGCACTGCAAGAGCTGTCGCGCCCTCGGCTTCTCCGAGGAGAAGATCGAGGCGCTGAAGCATTGGCAGGTGTCGGACCAGTTCGATCAGCTCGAGCGGGGACTGCTCGCGTACACCGACGGACTGGTCCTCTCCCACGGACGGATCGCCGACGGTGTGTTCGCGGTGTTGAAGAAGCACCTCGACGATCAGGCCATCCTCGACTTCACGTACATCACGATGACCTACGCGCTGCATGCCGTGATGTCGGTCGCATTGCGCACCGAGTTCGATGATCGCGACGACCCGATCGTCGAGGTCGCAGCACCCGAGGGCTATCAGGCGGCCAACATCGGTCGTCAGATCAGCGGGCGTGACGACGGCGAGTAGCGGCCCGCCCGCCGACACCGTTGGCGCCGAGCTCGCCTACGAACAGGTGCGCGCCGCGATCGTCGAGAACCGCTACTCGCCGGGCCAGCGCCTGGTCGAGCAGCGCATCGCCGAAGAACTGGGCTTATCGCGCACGCCTGTACGCGAGGCGCTGCACATGCTCGAGGCCGAAGGACTGGTCGTCAGCGAACGGAACCGCGGGGCCATGGTGCGCTCGCTGTCGGCGACCGAAGTGGTTGACCTCTATGGCCTGCGCATTCGCCTCGAGGCCTACGCCGTCGAAGTGGCAACGGAACGGTCGACCGAAACCGAACTCGGGGAACTGGTTGCCGCCGCGGACGCGTTCCGAGAGATCCGGCGCACCGTTGACGTCAACGCGGTCGCAGGTGTCCGCCTGATCCATGAGGCCAACCGCGAGTTCCACGACATCATCATCAACGCCGCCCGCCACCGCCGGCTGGCGACGATGCTCGCCCGCACCGTCGACATCCCGCTGGTGTTCCAGGCCTTTCGTACGTTCGGAGCAGCGGAGATCGAGCGCTCCGACACGTTCCACCACCTCATCGCCGAAGCCATGTGCCGCCGGGACGCGGCCCGCGCCGCAGCGCTTATGGCCGAACACATCGCGCAGGGCCGCGACGCGGTGCTCGACGCGATGGCGGTCGCCGAGCAGAGACGGACCGAGAAATGACGCTTGACACAGAACATCGGAAGTTGTGTCACGCGCTGTTCGACGCGCTGGAAACGGGCGACGTCGCCGGCGTCGACGCCTGTTACGCCCGCGACATGACGATGTGGATCAACGTCAGCGGCGAGACCATCACGCGTGAGGCCAACCTCGAGGCCGTCGACAATGGGCGCGGGTTGCATCGGCGGCGCCTCTACAACGATCGGAACATCAACACGTTCGACGATGGGTTCGTGGTCCAGTACACGACCCACGTCGTCGCCCACAACGGCACCGAGGTTCCGCTTTCGGCCTGCCTCGTTGCCGAGGTTCGCGACGGCAAGATCTCGAAGCTTTTCGAGTACCTCGATACGACGCAGTTCAAGTCACGGGCCAAGGCGACATGAGCGCGATGACCGGGTACGAGATCCGCGAACTCTGCAACGAGTTCTTCGACGCCTACCAAGACGGTCGCGTCGACGTGCTGCGGCGCATCATGAGCGACGACTGCATCGTCTGGCACAACGTCTTCGGCCGGGAGACCACGCGCGACGAGAACCTCGAGGCGTATCCCAACAGCTACAGCGGACAGCGCCGCCGTACCTACAACGACCGCGTCATCAACACGTTCGACGATGGCTTCGTGATCCAGTACTCCCTCAACGGTGTAATGCACACCGGGCACAAAGGAGCGCTGTGGATCTGCATCGTCGGCCGGGTGCGCGACGGGAAGATCACCCGCATCGACGAGTACATGGACACGTCGAAATTCGCGGCATGGATGGGGGGACCACGTGCGTAAGGACTGGCAGACACTCGAGCTGTGTGATCGCTTCTTCGACGCGATCGAACAGAAGGACTACGCGACCCTCGAAGCGTGTTACGCGCCCGAGGCCGTCATCTGGCACAGTCACGACTCGTTGTATCAACCGCGGGCCGACAACCTCGCCATGCTGAAGCGGGGCATGGAGGCGCAGACAAAGACGCGCTACAAGGATCGGCGTGTGCGCGTCTTCGAGGGCGGTTTCGTCCAGCAGCACACGATCTACGTCACGTATGAAACCGGGTTCGTCGGGCAGATGGACGTCTGCTTCATCGGCTACGTCCGCGACGGAATGATCAGCCGGGCTTACGAGTACTTCGACACCGGCCAGGTCGACAAGTTCCTACCTCCAAGGGAGAAGACGCAGTGAGCCAACACATCGATATCGGCATCGTCGTGCGCGACGCAGACAAGTGCCTGCCGTTCTATCGCGACGCACTTGGCCTGAAGTTCCTGTTCGACTTCGACCTTCCGACGGGGTCGCACATGTGGCAGTTCGCGGTGGGCGAATGCGTCGTGAAGATCGTCTCGCACAAGGCAACGCCAGCCGCCGCGAATCCGCCGGGTGGTTCCGCCGGCGGCACTGGCCTGCGCTATTGGACGATCGGTGTGGACGACATCGACGCCGCAGTCGCGCAATGTGAGGCAGCGGGGGCGCCGATCCCGTTGCCAGTCACACAGCTGATGCCCGGCATTCGCATCGCGATGATCGAAGATCCCGAGGGAAACGTCGTGGAATTCCTCGAGCAAAAAGCTGGGTGAGTATGGGCGAGCCAGGACCGCCTTCGGCTGACGGCCTCGTTGAGCGCATCCGCGCGCTGACACCGACGATCGCCGCGAAGTCATTCCAGGCCGAGGCGCAACGCCGGCCGCTCGACGAGATCATCGAGGCGCTCAAGGCCACCGGCGTGTTCCGGTCGTTCGTCGCGAAGAAATACGGCGGCTACGAGATCGACATGTCGACGTACGTCGACATCGGGCTTGCCGTCGCCGAAGCCGATCCGTCGATGGGCTGGATCACCACCTTCTATATGGAGCACAACTGGCTGCTCACCATGTTCGCCGAGGACCTCCAAGACGAGATCTTCGGTGCGCAGCCCTTTGTGCTCGCTCCGGGCAGCGTGAACGCAACCGGCCTGGCGGTCCCCAGCGGTGACGGCACCTACACCTTGTCGGGCCACTGGACCTTCGCCACGGGCATCTGCCACGCCGACTGGGTACTTGTGAGCGGGAAGATCGAGGGCGACGCGACGGACGCGGCCCGCAACTTCCTCTTGCCGGTCGACACGGTCGAAGTCAAGGACACGTGGCACGTCGACGGCATGGCCGCGACGGGCAGCCGCGACATCGTGGCCAACGGCATCGTTGTGCCCGAGCGACGCGTGTCGTTGATGCCGCCACCCCATGTCGTCGCCAAGCCCGGCGATCCCTACCTACACCGGATCCCAATCGCGCCGTTCCTGTCGCTCACCGCGGCCATGCCCGCGCTTGGCGCGGCCAAGCGAGCCCTCGCGCTGTTCGAGGACCGCCTGTTCAACCGCGTGATGTTCGGCACCAAGCGGACGCAGAGCGCCCGGGTGCCGACGCAGGTGCGCTTGGCCAACCTGCGCGTCGAGGTCGACTTCGCCGAGACGTTGATGCGCGACGTGGCCGATCGCATGCAGGCCCATGCCGACGGTCGTGTCGATCTGGACCTGTTGGGCCAGCTGCATCTCCGCCTCGGCATCGCGCACATCGTTCGCAAGTGCCGCGACATCGTGCGCGAGATCATGCAGTCGAGCGGTGCGTCGGCGCACTACCTCGACAACGAGTTGCAGCGCATCCAGCGTGACGTCCACATGATGTGCGCGCACACGGTGTTCGACATCGACCTCGTCGCCGAAGGCGTCGGCCGCCAAATCGTGGCGTCGAAAGAGCACTAACGGGGCCGGCGCGTGCAGTAGTGGGCGGACGTGCACACGTCTACGACTGCACGCGCAAACGTCAACGGCCAGACTGCGCACGTGCGCCGCTGGGTCGTCTTCGCCGTCGGGCTTCTGCTCGTGCTGGCGCTGCCGGCGCGGGCGGCGGAGCCACCCCACCAGTTCGTCCTCAGCCCTGAGAACAACCACCTCTGGGCGTATGACGCGGCGAGCGGCGAGCGGCAACTCGTTGCCCGCGCGGTCAATGGGCCCGACCCCGGAACGGCCGCACCCAACGGCCTGCGCCGGGACATCAACGGCCAGATCTGCGTCTCGCCCGACGGCGTTCACGTCGTCGCCGGTGAAGACACGGTGCTGGCGACGTCCGGCGGCAGCAGCCACGACCCGCGCATCGCCGGCTGGGGTTACTTCGACATCACCGGCTCCGCTCTGGGCCGGATCGCCATCACCGAGACGGGCAAGCTCGCGCCGGCCGCCGGCCGCGGTCCGTCCTACAACGGCGATCCCGACAACTACGGCTGCGGCTTCCTCGACGGCAACCGGCTGCTGACCACGGCCATCGGCGACACCCTGCCGGGCCAGCCGGCGACCGGCCAGCTGTTCCTCTGGTTCGGCCCGTTCACCTCGGGGTTCCAGCAGGTCACCGATCAAACCGCTGGCGTGTCGTTCTTCGTCGGCGCCGTCGACCATTGCCAGATCGACGGCGCCCTGGCCACCGCCGGCGGCATCGCGGTCGACACGAACGGCGACGTGTACATCACTGCCAACCGGCCCGACGACGCCGGCAACCCGAGCGCCGTATGGCGGTACCGCGGGCAGTGGCCCCGCACGGCGGCCGAGTGCACGGCCGCCTATCTCGCCGCCAACATCCGGCGCGAGGCCGTCGTGCCATCGCTGCCGCTGCCCGTCGACGTGCGCGCGCCGACGCCGTCGTCGGTGGCGATCAGCCCGGCCGGCACGCTCGTGGTGGCCAGCGTGTTCACCGGGACCATCTCGGAGTACGGGAAAGACGGCGCGTGGAAGCGCGATCTCTACCCGCTCTCGCCGCTGGCGCCGCCGCAAGGCCCGTTGGGCAACACGCCGTACGGGCTGGCCTTCACGGGCGACGGGACACTCTGGATCGCCGACCTCGGCATCGTCGCCGCCATGCCCGCGCCGGGCGCCGGGTCGCTGCTACGCCTCCGGTTCGATGAGCGCGGCACGCCGGTGTTGCCGGCCCAGACCGTCGCCGCCAACCTCACGTTTCCGGACGGGCTCGGCGTCTACACGCCGACGGAACCACCGGCGGCATCGCCGGCGACGACGGCGCCCATTGGTGTGCTGGCCGTTTCCGGCACCGACCAGCGCGCCGCAATGGTCGGCGCGCTCGTCGCACTGGTTCTCGCGAACTCGATCAGGCGAAGGGCTTCGACCCGGTGAGGCCGAGCAGTTCAGGGCTCGTGTAAAGCCGGCTCGGCCGCCCCCGACCCTTCGGCTGAACGACGCCGTGCTCGACGAGGACACCGGCATCGACGAGGTCGCGCAGCGCCGCGTTCGCTGACTTCAGCGGGATAACGAGCTCCGATGCGACCATCGGGCCAGTGAGGACGAGATGTCGCGGCAGCAGCTCGAGTACGCGCCACCGCGGCCGCGTTGCTGCGCAAGCGCTTGATGCCTTCCCGTGGCGCGCCGAGCCGCTCTCGCCACGCGCGCTGGAGCTGCTCGACCGAAGCGACAAGCTCTTGTTGGGCGCGGCCCGCCCCCGAGACTGCTTCCGCGAACCACCGCACCCACGAATCGTGATCGCCGATGCGAAACCGCACGAGCCCCGAGGCGTAGCCGCCGACGTCGGCCGCGATGCGCGTGCTCACCGGCGGCGGCGTGATGAGTGAGAGCCGACGAACGAGGATCCACGCGACGAGGACGCGGCCGATGCGACCATTGCCATCGGCGAACGGGTGAATGATTTCGAACTGGGCGTGCGCGATTGCCGCCTGCGCTACTGGCTCGACATCGTCGCGATTGACATACGCGATGAGGTCGTCGAGCAGCGGCGGCACCTCGTCCGGTGGCGGCGTGACGAGATGGGCGTCAAACGGGGACGACCCGCCGATCCACCCCTGCTCGGAGCGCACGGCTCCGACCTGCTGAGCAGGGGTCGGGCTGCCAGTCATCAACGTTCGGTGCCAACGACACAAGCTGTCGACCTCGAGGCCCCCTATTTGCGCCTCCTGGATGGCGTTCGTGACCGCAGCGAGGTTGGCCGCGACCCACCCCGCAGCTGACGGTTCCGTCGAATCGTTGGCCTCGGCGAGAACGATGTCGACGACCGGCGCCGTGACGCCTTCGATGAACGACGACGCGACGCCCTCGGCGCGGAGGAGCAGCCGAGCGAGCGCCGCGTAGTCCGCCGGCATGGTCTCGGCGCCGTGCTCCACCGCGGCCTGCGCCCGCGCCGCCCGAGCAACGGTCTCCGCGGCGAACGTCAGGTCGCGCTCCGCCAAGCGAGTCGGCACGAACGCCTTCGCCCGCCGGCCGCGCCACCGGATCGGGACCTCGACGCCTGCGGGCTCCAAAACACCTCTTTCGTACGCTTGGTGACTCAAGTGTACGTTATTTACGGTGCCGTCTAGAGAGCCGCTCGGTCAGTGCTGCGCTCGTGCGCGTCTAACCAACAGCGCGGTGGCGATCAGCGCGGCGGCAACGCCCGTCCACACTCCTTCGACCCCGCCGGTCGCGGGCAGCCCTTGATTTACTGCCGCGGTTTGAGCAGGGAGCGCCTGGCGGCCCAGCACCGCGGCGGAGCGGCTGGCGAGGCCAAGGCGCTGCCGAACCTGGGGCTCGAGTTCGAGCACCCAGAAGCCGTTCGCATCGCTTGCCCAGATGTGACCCGTCTCGGGAATCACGTAGGACTTGGTGTGCTCCGAGCGGCCGTGGTTGAAGTAGGCGACTTCAACGGGATTTCGAGGGTCACGCACATCGAAGAATCGGAACCCAGCGGCTTCGAACCCGATGACGGCGTAGGTCGTGTCGGTCGGGTCATCGACCTCGTGGTACGCGGTCGACGGTCCCCCGCCGGCGGGACCGCAATTCGAGAAGTCGCTGTCTGCCAACATGACCTCTGACGTTTTTACTGGTCGCTTCTCATCGGTGATGTCGAGCACGAACGCCCGGTCGGCGAAGCCAAGGAAGTTCGGGCGGTAACCCGCGGGAATGCACGCGGTCGGCACGGCGACGATCTCGTTGGAGTGCAGCAGGTACTCGCGACCGCCGATCGTCATGAAGTCGATCGAGTGCCCCGGCGCATCCGGCGTCACCGAAAGGACGACCGGCTCGGGACCGGTCATGTCGAGGACCAGGAGCTGGCGAGAGTCGGGCTCCGGCAGCTGGCCACCGATGTAGAGCCGGGAACCGTCGGGGTTGAAGGTCGGCTCGTGGTCGATCGCCGGCATGCCACCGGCCGCGCCCATCGGCGACTCGGTCTCGGTCAGCTGGTCACACAGCCCTGGGACGGTCTTGTGCGGCAGGAACGTCTGGCTGGTGATCGCGCAGTGGAGGTTGCGCGCCGTCCAGGTCGTCGGGTCCTTCAGGTTGGTGAGATCGATCTCGTGCATCGGCAGCGAGCCGTACAGCTTGGTTGCCGTCGGGTTGAACTTGAGGTTGTGCACGGGGCCGCCGAGTTCATTGGGCGGGTCGCCGAAGATGTCGCTCGTCGTCGGGAGGCGCAACGTGCCAAGGAGCTTGGGCTGGGTGCAGTCGGCGAGGATGTCCCAGATGTCGACGTACATGTCCCGGCCGAGCACCTGGCCCTCGCGGGCTTCAGCTCGGTGGCGCGTCGCGAGCAATCCGCGGTTGCCGGTCACCGTGGCGGCGAGGAGTTCTCGGCTCCCGGTGTTGAGCATTTTGACGAGCCTGGGTTTGGTGGGGTCGGCCACGTCGATGACCCGGACACCTTCATCGTTGCCGAGTGCGCTGCCCCCCGTGTACGCGCAGTGGCTGGCGACCGCCATCGCGCCGTTGGCACCGGCAAGGAATCCGACAGGCCTGACGCCACAATCCCAGTTGGGCTGAACGCCGCTGGGAACGTCGCCCTGAACGCCGGGCTCGGGGTTCGGGTCGCCCGGAGCGCACAAGGCGGGTGACGTGATTGCGGCGGCCGCCGCCGCCGGCGCTCCCATCATCGACGTCGTCGACGTGACGAGCAGCACGACGATTGACAGACCCCAGCTCAGTGCGCGCAAACCGTCCCCTTTGGCGTCGGCACGAACCTACTGTGACCGACACGTCCGCATCACCAATCGTTCGCGTGGGGAATCCCGGGGAGCTCCCGGCGCCGGTCGCCGGGCCGGCCGAACGCGTCGTCGTGGTCGGTGCGGGGATCGCCGGACTCGTCGCGGCGCGTGCGCTCTGGCTCAGCGGCGTCGACGTCGTCGTCGTCGAGGCCCGTGACCGCATCGGCGGCCGCACGCACACGATCGATTTCGCGGGCGCCGCGGTCGACCTGGGTGGCTCGTGGATCCACGACGGCGCCGGCTCACCGATGCTCCCGCTGGTCGACGCACTCGGGATCGAACGCCTTCCGGCTTCGACGACCGGCGTCGCGCTCGGCGCGTCCGTGCTCAACCGGGTCGACGGCGCGTTCCCCGATGTCGATGCGCGCGCCGCCCTCACCGGTGCCATGGCCGGGCTGGTCATGAGCGGCGGCAACATCGGCGATCTCAAGTCTGGCGTCGACCTCGACCAAGCGATGAGCGAACTGCTCGCGACAACCGATCCAAACGTGCGCGGCACCCTCGGTGCCCTGCTGGCAATGAACGAAGGCAAGGACGCCGACGAGGTCGACTTCGCGACGTTTGCCTCACTGTTCTTCTCCGGGGCCGCTGAGCACGAGGACGTGATGCCGCGTGGCGGTTACCGGCCTGTGGTCGAGCACCTGGCCGACGGCCTCGACATACATACTGCGCAGCCCGTGCTCAGGATCGAACAGGGGCCAGACCGCATCACTGTCCACACGTCGACCGACACCTTCACCGGCACGCACGCGATCGTGACCGTGCCGCTCGGCGTGCTCAAGGGCGACGCCATCGAAATCGACCCGCCGCTACCCCTTGCGCACGCCGACGCGATTCGCCGTGTCGGCTTCGGCGCGCTCGAGAAGGTCGCCCTCGCATACGAGCAGCCCGTGTGGCAGGTCGACGGTAACCCGACACACATCACGATCGTCGACGCACCCCGGCCGGAGTGGCCGGTGATCCTCGACCTCTCCACTTGGTACGGCGTGCCCGTCGTCGTCGGCCTGGCAACCGGCGATCATGCGCGTGCGCTCGCGGTGCGGCCCGAAGCGGCACGGGTTGCCGCGCTGCACGACACGATCCGCGCCATCGGCGGGCCCGACACTCCCGATCCCATCGCGTCGGCCACGACGAGCTGGGCGACCGACCCGTTTCTGCTCGGCTGCTACGCCAACATCGCACCGGGGACCGATCCTGCCCAGCACGTTGCCGACCTGGCCGCGTTGGCGACGCCGCACGGCCGGGTGCTCTTCGCCGGCGAACACACATGCGAGCGCGGCACCTCGACTGTCGACTCGGCGTGGATCACCGGTGTGCGTGAGGCCTCGCGACTGCTACAGCAACGTGAGGTGCCCCTGTAGCCCGCGTGGTTAGTTGCGGGCGAACACAACGCGCTACCGCTTCTAATTCCCCAAATGCATCCTTGGATCCTTCGTCGGGTCGGTGTACATAACCGGGCAGCCATGATCGATGGCGTTGCGGCGCAGCTCGTAATGCCAGGGTTCGTTGCGGTAGATCTGGCACAGCCCGTATTTGGCGCCGTGTTTCGACAGCCACGCGGTGGCACGGGAGGGTCCGATGTCGACCGCGTCGCCCGACACGTGGGCAGACCTCTCCGGTGTGGCCACCCATCGGGCCGCTTCCTCTTCTGAGCCGTACTTCGAGATCGCCTCACGGAGCAGTTGCTCCTGGTACTCCTTAGAACGCCAGCCACTGTCAACGTAGAGCTTGATCCCGTCCCGCGCGGCATCGCTGGCTGCTCGGCGAAGGGCGCCGAGCACGTCAGCGTTGAGGTTGGCCACTCCCGGAATCTCGTCGTCGAAGACGGTCGTGCCGGCCGGGACAGCACTGGGCTCGCCGAGCCCACCGCGGCGCTCAGTGCGAGGGGCGTCGATCGGTGGCGCGGCCGTCGAGGACGTGGGCGGGTGCGCTCGCGAGTGGTACGCGACGGTTGCGGCGATCGCCGCGAGGACCACTAGTGGGGCGGTAACGAGGACCGTCGGAAGCCGACGGGTCGGCATTCGGGCTGATTCGCTATAGGCCACGCCCCCATTCAGCTGAGCGCGGTGTTGCCAGCGCATAGGTGGTTTTCGATACGCCAGCCATATGCGCCAGCCCGTAGCCTCGGAGAAAAGCATGCGCGTGTTGATCGTTGAGGACGAGCCCTTCATGGCCGAAGCCATCCGCGATGGGCTGCGCTTGGAAGCGATCGCGGCAGACATCGCAGGTGACGGCGACACCGCGCTGGAACTGCTGCGCGTGAACGCGTACGACATCGCCGTCCTCGACCGTGACATTCCCGGACCCACCGGTGACGAGATCGCGAAGCGCATCGTCGCCTCCGGCAGTGGCATGCCGATTCTCATGCTGACCGCGGCCGACCGTCTCGACGACAAGGCCTCCGGGTTCGAGCTCGGTACCGACGATTACCTCACAAAACCGTTCGAACTCCGAGAACTCGTACTCCGCCTCCGAGCGCTCGACCGCAGGCGGGCCCACAACCGGCCGCCGGTGCGAGAGATCGCAGGTCTGCGGCTGGATCCGTTCCGCCGCGAGGTCTACCGCGACGACCGCTACGTCGCACTAACCAGGAAGCAGTTCGCCGTGCTCGAAGTGCTCGTCGCCGCCGAGGGCGGCGTCGTCAGTGCCGAGGAGCTCCTCGAACGGGCGTGGGATGCGAACGCCGACCCCTTCACGAACGCCGTGCGCATCACGGTCTCGGCTCTACGCAAACGGCTCGGCGAACCCGGAATCATCGCCACCGTGCCAGGTACCGGATACCGCATCAGTGGATAGAGCCCCTGGCATGAGCGTGCGCCTCAAACTCACCCTCAGCTACGCCGGGTTCCTCATGCTCGCTGGTGCGGTGCTGCTTGTCGCCGGCTACTTCTCGCTTTCGCGCGGTGCGCACCCCGGTGTGATCTTCCTCGTGCGCAGCCACGCCGACCTCCTCCGCAATTTCGCTCCGATCGCGGCCGTCGTGATGGCGTTCCTGCTCGCATTTGGTCTCCTAGGAGGGTGGCTACTCGCCGGCCGCATGCTCGCCCCTCTGACTCGGATCACCGACGCCACGCGCATTGCCGCGGACGGGTCGCTCTCCCACCGGATCCGATTAGCGGGCCGCAGCGACGAGTTCCGCGAGCTCGCCGACGCCTTCGACGCCATGCTGGCGCGGCTCGAGGCCCACGTCGCCGAGCAGCAAAGATTTGCAGCCAACGCCTCGCACGAACTGCGCACGCCCCTGGCCATCACCCAGACACTGCTCGACGTGGCCCGCAACGATCCGAACCGCGACGCCGGCGAGCTGGTCGACCGTCTCTACGCCGTCAACACCCGAGCGATTGAGCTCACCGAAGCACTGCTCCTGCTGAGCCGCGCCGACCAGCGGTCCTTCGCCCGGAACCGCGTCGACCTGTCCCTCATCGCCGAGGAAGCCACCGAGACGCTCCTCCCCCTCGCAGAAAAGCGCGGCGTCACCATCGAGACCTCCGCCGACGTGGCGTCCACCATCGGCTCACACGTGCTGCTGCTGCAGTTGACGACGAACCTCGTGCACAACGCGATCGTTCACAACCTCCCGCAACAGGGCACTGTGTGGGTCGCGACCGACATGCGACCCGAGGGTGTGGTGCTCACGGTCGAGAACACCGGTGCGCAGCTCACCGCGCAGGTCGTTTCCACGCTTATCGAGCCGCTGCTTCGGGGTACTGAGCGCATACGCACCGATCATGCAGGTGTCGGCCTCGGCCTGGCAATCGTCGAACGCATCACCCAAGCGCATGACGGGACCCTCACGCTCACCCCCCGGCCCGCGGGCGGGCTCTGCGTCGAGGTTCAGCTACCCGTCGCCCTCTAATGTCGCGCCCACTTATTGGGGAGGGCAGATGGAACACAGCGATCGGGAGCAGGCTTCGTTCACCGCCTCCGACGGCACGAGGATTCACTATCTCCGCGCCGGTGACACCGGGTCGTGGGTGGTGCTGATCCACGGCTACACCGGGAGCGCCGAGGGCAACTGGTTC
Organism: uncultured Actinomycetes bacterium; assembly: GCA_963742585.1. Classification (GTDB taxonomy): domain Bacteria; phylum Actinomycetota; class Acidimicrobiia; order Acidimicrobiales; family JACDEA01; genus JACDEA01. The sequence goes on along the minus strand of CAVUMI010000005.1, from coordinate 81,356 downwards.
GCCAACGGCATTGCGCAGGCCCTTGCCGCCAACCACCGCGTCGTGGCCATTGACTGTCGCAACCACGGCAAGAGCGACAAGCCGCAGCCGGGCGGTCCGGGGCGGGCCAAGGATGTCATCGAGCTGATGAACCACCTCGGCGTCACGCGCGCCCACATCCACGGCTATTCGATGGGCGGGATGATCACCGCGCGCCTGCTCGGCTTCATTCCCGAGCGGATCATCACCGCGACCTTCGGCGGCTCGGGCGTGATGGAGTTCGAGGACCCATACGTCGACGCCACGCCTCGCGACAGCGACGGCGTCGATCCCGAGGAGGCCGTGGTCAGCCGGAACCTTCGCATCTCGTTCGCCATGACCAACGGCAAGACGCGCGAGGAAGCCGAGGGCATCGCAGACACGCGGCGCGAGCCGTTGGCCGTTGACGCGACCGCCACTCGCAAGCTGGCGGCCGCCATCGAGTTGCGGAAGGTCGACTTCCCAGTGCTCGCCATCAACGGCGAGTACGACCGACCGTTCGCCAAAACGCATCGCTTGTGGCGGGAACTGAATGACTTCACCAACGTGGTGCTGCCCGGCAAGTCACACCTGACCACGATCGTCGCCGGCCACATGCCGCCGGAGTACTTGAAGGCCACCGCGCGGTTCATCGACAGCAACGACGAGGCGTAATACAAAGTAGCGATCAGGTGGCGGTGGCCAGCGGCGGATGCTCGAGCACGCGGGGCCGGTACTCGACCAGTTGGATGCGACCGTCGAACGTGCGGCTGTCGATCATCTCGAGGGCGACGTCGGGGTAACCGTCGTAGATGCGTTCCGCGCCGGTAGCGCCGGTGATCACCGGGAACATCACGACCCGGAAGCGATCGACGAGTCCGGCCTGCAGCAGCGCCCGGCACAGGCTGAGGCTGCCGATGGTGCTCAGGACTCCCGAGCCTTCCTGCTTCATCTGCCGAACCGCTTCGGCGGCGTCACCGCGCACGAGCGTCGTGTTGGCCCAGGTGAGCGGCTCCTCGAGCGAGCTCGAGAACACCACCTTCGACGCGCCGGTGAGTCCACCGACTGACGCCGCCTCATCGGCACTGAACTCATCGGTTCCCGGTGGCATCTCGCCGGCCGCGAAGCCCGACATCAGCCGGTAGGTCGTGGCTCCCATCAGGTACGTGACCTCGGGCTGCTCGCCGAGCCAGGCCAAGTACTCAGGCCCTTCTAACCCCCACCATCCGGGCCAGCCCTCGCCCGAGGCGTAGCCATCGAGGGAGGTGATGAAGTCAACGAGCAGTTGTCGCACAGTTGTTCTCCTTGTCGCCAATCAGACGTTTCCGGGCCGCGAAACTCATCGGTCACTCCACCGGAAGAATTGGGGGCGATGAACGGGCACTCGATACGCTCCCGGCATGAGCGATCACGTCGAAGTGTGCCGAGAGATTAAGGCGAGTCCCGATGCGGTGTGGGTGGCGATCTCGGACGTGACGCGCATGGGTGAGTGGTCGCCGGAATGCCACAGCTGTACCTGGAACGACGGGGCCACCGAGCCGGCGGTGGGGGCGAAGTTCACCGGGCACAATCGCAACGGCGACAAGGAGTGGACGACAGAGGCCGAGATCGTGGGCTGCGAGCCCGGCCGGCTCTTCGCCTTCGACGGGGTCTTCGGCGACCTCCGCTTCTCAAAGTGGGCGTACAAGATCGAGCCCACCGATTCAGGCTGCCTCGTCACCGAGACGTGGGATGAGGGCCGGCCGCCGGAAGTCATCGAACTGACCAAGGGCATCTCGGGGGTCGACGACCGCGCCTCGCACAACCGCACGGGCATGGAAGCGACGCTGGCCCGTCTCGCCGCCGCGGTCGAGGGCTGAGCCGCCCCTAACGGGCGGCCGACGTCACCGGCCGGTGAACGTGGCCGGGCGCCGCTCGAGGAAGGCGGCGACAGCCCGGGCAATGGCATCGTTGAAGTCGGCGAGCACCGCATACGTCATGGCGTTGCGTTTCTCGGGCCGGTCGATCGTGATGGTGACGACCCCGTCCTCGACCTCGTAGTGGATGTGCTGGCCCATTCCCACTTTCCATCGGCCAGGTGGGGTGATCCTCGTCGTCGCTACGGCAGGGCCGCGAAGCTCTTCTTGACGCCGCGGTACCAGCCCATCCCTGAGATCGGGCGCTTCCAGCGGCCCTTCATCTCCTTGAGTGCGGGCGCGTGCATTTCATCGCCGCCCGCGACCATTTCCTTCAAATGGCGGTCCTGGGCCTTGATGATGTCGTCGGCGGTCTCGCCTTCATGCGGAAGGTCACACGGTCCGCCGAGCTGCTTGCAAGTCAGGGTCTTCATAACTCACCTCGTTTGATTCGGTAGTGGAACTCTTGAATTGAGAGTGTTACTATCAAAACGTGCCGAGTGTCAAGCGCGAACTTCCGAGCCAAGGCCGAGGCCAAGCCCGCACGCGACTGGCCCGGCGAGCCGTTGTCGCTGCCGCTCGAACCCTGTTCCTCGAGCGTGGCTACACGGGAACGACGATCGAGGCCATCAGCAACCTCGCCGACGTTCCTCCCGCGACCGTCTACCGGTTGTTCACCTCAAAGCCCGGCATCCTCAAGGCGCTCCTCGACACGTCGATCGCCGGCGACGACCAGCCACTCGCCGTGCAAGAGCGCCCGGATGTCGCGTCGCTGTTCGCCGAGCGTGACCCGGTGAAGCTCCTCGAGGGTTTCGCGGGCGTGACGACCGCGATCAACCAGCGGACGACCGACGTGTACCGCGTGCTCATAGGCGCCGCCGACTCCGAGCCCGCCGCGGCGGAGCTCCTCAAGGAGGTTCAACACCAGCGCGCCCAAGGGCAGAGCCAGATCGCCCGCGCCCTCGATCGCGGCAAGTCACTCCGGAAGGAGCTGCGGCAACGCGACGCGGTCGATCTGATCCACGCGCTCATGTCACCGGAGGTGTACCGACTCCTCGTCGTCGACCGGAACTGGCCTTCCGAGAAGTATCGACAGTGGCTCACGGGCTCCCTCGTCCACCAGCTGCTGCCGGCGCCCTGAGCCCCGTCGTGCGACAGTTCATCGATGAAGATGAAGGGACAGCTGAACGTGAAGACCGCGGCCGAGTACATCGCCGCGGTGGACGACAAGCGCCGGCCCGACATAGCGGCGCTCGATGCGCTGATTCGTAAGCGCGCGCCGAAGCTCGAGCCGGTCATCATGGGCGGCATGCTCGGCTACGGGCCGTTCCGTTACCGCTATGCCAGCGGCCGCGAGGGCGACGCCTGCAAGCTCTCGATCGCCAGCAACGCCTCGTACATCTCGCTGTATTGCTTCGCCGCCGACGCGAACGGCTACGTCGCCGAGCGGTACGTCGACCGGCTCCCGAAGGCCAGCATCGGCAAGACATGCGTGCGGTTCAAGAAGCTCGCGGACCTCGACGAGAAGGCGCTCTTGGCGCTCATCAAGGAGACCGCGAAGATGGGCCTCGTCCACTGAGCCCACTCGTTGTGTGCCGGGCCCGGTTGTGGGGGCCGCACGCCACCCGGCCGTTCTCCTGGATCGTGGGGCCGCCGAAGGCCGCCGGCACGATGTGATCGATCTGGGCGTCGACGGCGGGCACCTCGCAGAAGTCGTGGAAGCACTCCTGGTCGCGCAGCTCGACGGCGCGACGGGTGGCACCGGTAAAGAACCGGCGCTGGGCGCCGACGTCGATGACGCGCCACGGCCCGTCGAAGACGACGCGTTCGATCCAGGCCTCCTCCAGCCACGGGGCAAGCGCCCCCGGCTCGACCGCGTCGCCCCGGCCCAGGCGGCACAACATGCCGTGGAATGTCTCCCACCCGACGAACACGCTGAACAGCGGTGCCGGCTTCTGCGCATCGGCGGGCATCGCCGCCGATCGCTTGGCCATCTCGACCATGGCGTCGGCCCGGCGCTGGGCCGCGGTGCGAGCCAGGTCGCTGACCGTCGGGTCCTCACCCAGACGGTCTCGGGCCTCGGCCCAGTCGGCCTCGAAGAGCTGGTGCTCGACGCGCAGCAGCTCGCCCAGCCAGATCTCCCCGCCGAGGGGGTCCAGATCGAAGTGGCCGGCCAGCATCCCGTTGATGCGCTTCTTGGCGAACAGCTGGCGGCGTGAGTGGATGCGGGCGGCCGAGCCGTCGCCGAAGTCTGGGTCGTTTTCGTAGCGCCAGTACTTCAGGCCGCGCAGGAAACCGTTGAAGGACTCATTGCTGGCCCACCACACGATGATCTCCTCGTCGCGGGCCATGGCCTCGGCGTGGTGAGGCGCAGCGCGCCCCAGCCGCGCGTGTTCGACGTGGTCCACAGGAATCGACCGCCACTGAGCCGGTACAGCGCGCGATGAATGCGCCAGGCCGTGTGCACGAACCACGGCGGCGGGTGCTTGGGCTTCACAGAAGCCCCCGATCTCGCCCGTGTACGGGGGATGCGCGTTCACGTTTTGGACGTACTGCCACCGTACTCCTGACACACGAGCCAGCTAGCGCCACCTGCTGCAGAGGCCGGCCGCGGCACGATCGCCGCGGGTATACCTCGCCTCGGCGAGGACCGAGAGATCGCAGCGCGGCTGGGGATCGGCGAACCACTGCTCGGCCACGTCGAGCGCCCGGCAGCCCGGTGAGTTGCCACTGTGGCCGGCGATCACCCCAGGCGGCACGAGGCCGGTGAGCGAGAGGAGCGTGTCGCCCGCGAACGGGAACAACATCGACGGGTCGCACGTCGCGCCCTGATCAGTGGTCTCGAGCGACAGGCGCGTCGGCATGCCCCCGCCGGCCAGCCCGACCGCGGTGGCGATCGCGCTCGCGACGGGGACCCAGTCGCCCAGCGCGTGAACGACCTCGACCTGGCGCAGGCCCGACCGGGCGGCGAGTGCGGCGGTCTGCAGGTACGCGCTCCAACTCGCGTATACCCCGGGCTTGGTGGCGACGGTTCCGCCGGCCTCGTGCTCGGCGTCGGCGGTGATCGCAGCGAAGTACGGGTCGACGCCCGTCGCGCCGACTGCATTGACGGCAGCACCGAGGACGACCGCGTCGTGCGCGCCACTGTTGATGATCCACGCGTCGAAGAGCGGTGTGCCGTCGAGGCGACGAGGCGCGCTCGTGAGCGCGACCGTGCTCACGAGTGCGCCCATGCTCTCGGCGAGAAGCACTCTGGTGGGCAAGCCGGGGCACGCAGCGTCGTACGCCTGGGCGACGGCGATGAGGTCGGCCGCACCCTTGGCCACTGGCAGCCCACGGGACGACCCGCGTCCCGACGCTGGTGGCACAGTGCCGCGGAACTCGGGTGCGACGACGATGACGCCCAGCCGGCGGGCCATGTACGTCAGCGTGGTGCCGACGCGGTTCCCGGGCGCGGCCGTGGCCCAGCCGCCGTAGCCGTGAGCCAGCACCAGCAGCCCACGCGGCGTTGTCGCGGGCAACGCGACGTCGGCACGCGTGCGCTCGCCGTCGACCGTGAACGACTGGATGAACGGCGCCGCCGGATTGCCCGTGCACGCAATGCTCGGGGCAAAACCGGTCGCGCCTGCAGCGGCCTCCGCCTTCGGGACGACGCCGAACGCGGCAACGACCACGACAAGGACCACGGCCCACCGTCTCCAGCCCACGTATCCCCCCTTCGTACCTGGACAAGCATAGATCGAAGGCCGCCGCCGGCTCGCAGTGAGGCCGAAGGCCCTCATGACTGAAAGGAGACAAGGGTGAAGATCACCGCTTCGGCCATCTCGCTCAACGTCGCTGATGTCGCGGCGTCAGCCGGGTTCGCTGTGCAGCACCTCGGTTTCACGGAAGACTGGCCGGCGACTGCGCGGTGCTCAGGAGGCCGGCAGGTCGCTCAGGTAGCCCGTGATCCCGCCGTTGACGTAGTAGGTCCCGTTTTCGGGGATGTCGGTGTTGATGATCGTGACGTGGGATTGCACGCACCTGCCCGGCGGGATGAGCATCTTGATCGGGCCGGCGAAGATCCGCGTGAGGTTGGCGCCCTCGACCTGGGGCAGGTGGTAGCTGACCTCCTCGATGTTCTCCGTCTGCTGGATGCCGCAGCTGATTTGGAGGTTCGCGTTGTACGCGTCGGCGGGCTGGCTGAAGTAGAACTCGGCGTACTCGATCGTCAAGACCTTGCCCTGGGGCACGGTGAAGAGCGTCTCGGTGGACGTCGGAGCGTCGCGGGTGACGGGACTGCTCTTGATGCGGATCTGGATCGGTATGGGTGCGGCCGGCGCAGGCGGCGGCGCAGGCTGGTTGGCGACGGTGACCGTGCCCGCGATCTGGGTGGTGCCCTGCGGCGCGACCGGGATCGGGTTGCTGGCGGTGTTCGTGACGAACACGTTCTGGGCGAGCTTCTCCGCGGCTCCGGCGATGCCGGGACCGCCGATGGCGCCGACGGTCAAGCAGGTGCCGATGAGGATGGTCGTGCGCACGCGCCCGTGACCCTTATTGCCGAGCTTCATGGGTTCCCCTCCGAATTAGGCGCCGCCTCAGAGCAGCGCACTGGCATTTAGTCCGGCCTTGCGCCCGCGCGTTACATATCAACCGCTCCAATCGGCTCAACCGCTCCAATCGGCCACGCTGGAGAGAAGCCATGCGCTAACGGTCCACTACGCCGACCTTCTCGCGGACCTCGAAGGCCAGATGCGTCGCGTCGCCGCGTTCACCCGAATCGAGGTGGTCGAGGACACGTGGCCCGAGCTGGTGGCGGCTGCCCGCTTCGACACCATGAAGCAGGAGGCGATGCGAAACGATGAGCGGACGAGGCTCATCTTCGAGGGCGGGGCCGGCCGCTTCTTCCACAAGGGCACCAACGGACGGTGGCGCGACGTCCTCACCGAGAACGACCTCGCTCTCTATGAGGCCGCCGCCGCCCAACTCGATCCGGGGCTGCGCTCATGGCTCGAAGCCGGTTCCGCCAGTTGACTGGACCCTCGCCGGGTACGCCGCGACGAGGTCGTCAGTCTGGAACTTGTTGCGCCCTCGTGAGTCGACTTCGGATGGCGGCGCGGGCCGCCGGCGGCTTCACGCATTGCGAATCGTCCACGTCGACGCCGGCTTCTTCCGTATCTATCGACTCGGCAACTGAAAGGACTGCCATGACCATCACCAACGACAACCTGACCGCTGTTACCGACGTAACGAAGGCCACCAGGACCGAAGCTGTCCGCGTCCTCAGCGCCGCGTTCCAGAACGATCCCGTGTTCGAATGGTGGATCCCGAACCCCGTCGCTCGCGCCACGGCCCTGCCTGCGGTATTCGACGCGTATATCGACGCCTACGCTCCGCACGACGCGACCCGCGTCGCCAGCACCGCCGCCGCCGCCGCCGTGTCGCCATCTGGGCCCGACCAGGCGCACCGCTCATGCAACCTGATGACGAGGAAGCAATGGTGGCCCGCTGTCTCGAAGTGATCGACGACGGCGCCGCGCAGCGCCTTCAGCAGATCGTCGAGGCGTTCGAGGGTGCTACCCACAGGACCCGCACTGGTACTTGCAGTTCCTTGCCACCGACCCGCCGCTTCAGAGCCGCGGCATCGGGGCCACGCTGCTCCGCGACGTGCTCGCTGCGGCCGACGAAAACGGCGAGGCCGCATACACCGAAGCGACGTCACTCCGGAACCGCGCCCTTTACGAGCGGCTCGGCTTCTCTTTCACCCGCGAGATCCCGCTCCCGGACGGTCCCTCCCTATACGCCATGTGGCGCGACGCGCGATGAGGCCAGAAACGCCGAGCTTCGCCGCGCCGCCAGGTTCGCCGAGAGCAGCAGAGGCTCCAGGACATGTGCGTCGACGCGTCGGCCCTCTTGGTGACGACCGACGGAGATCTGCTGCCAGTCCACGGTGATCGCGCCATTGCGCGGGTGATGCGACGGGCTCCGTGGCCGAGTCGATGAAGCGGACGCCGCGTTTCGTCCGGCGCTTCGGACGGCGCGCGAGGAGGATGATCCGCGCCGGGAGCTCTGGGGCGTCGGACGGCCTCGTCTGGGTGTCTGAGCAACGCGGGCAGACGGAGATCGACGAACGTGAAGCTCGGCGAGCGGTTGTCGAACAGCTCACCGTCGCTCGGATCGTCCGACCCGATGTACACGTGCTCGCACGCTTGGAGTCACAACAGGCGGAGTAGTAGGCAGCGCCGGGCACCGACTTCTGTACAATTCGTGCCCTGGATTTTGTACACTTTAGTCATGGACGTTGCCGTCAGCGAACTGCGAGCGAATCTCAGCCGATGGCTTGAGCGAGTGCGGGCCGGAGACGAAGTTGTGATCACCGACCGCGGCGTGCCGGTGGCACGGATCCTCGGCCTCACGACCACGACGAGGCTGGAGGAGCTAGTCCAGCAAGGAGTGATCGCCGGACCGCCGCGTCGAAGGCGTCCCTCGGCGACGGCTCGTCGACGCCCGCGCCCGCGCCGACCGGTGGCCGACATCGTGAGCGACCAACGCCGGTAGGCCATGGCCATCGTGTACTTCGACTCGAGCGCCCTAGTGAAGCTCGTCGTCGAGGAGGAAGGCAGCGACATCGCATCCGCGCTCTGGGACGGATGCGACGCCGCTCTCTCCAGCCGCCTCGCCTATCCCGAGGTGTGCGCTGCCCTCGCAGCGGCTCACCGGAACCAGGACCTCGACGACCGGGACTTCGCTCTAGCTGCCCGAGACTGGGAAGAGTTTTGGGCGGCAACGCGCCCAGTCGAGCTGTCAGCCGACGTCGAAAAGCGTGCTGGAGAGCTCGCGAAGCGTCGAGGCTTACGCGGCGGCGATGCCGTCCATCTCGCAAGCGCTCTCGCCATCAAGTCGCCAAGCCTTCTTGTCGCGGTGTGGGACCGCCGACTTCACGACGGGGTGGTGGCGGAACACCTCAACGCCGCGCCGAGGTCGCTTCCAGTTGTTTGACGAGTTTGCCGTCACCCAGTTTGGGCCAGCTGGCGCACCTGCTTCTTCGGCCGGCTGGCGGCAAGGTCGTGCGCCGTCTGAAGGTTCACCCAAAAGTCCGGGGTGGTCCCGAAGGCACCGGCCAGGAGCCATGCGGTCTCGGGGGTGACGCCGCGCTTGCCTCTGACGAGCTCATTGATCCGCTGAACCGGCACATCTAGGTGCGCCGCCAGCGCGACCTGGGTTAGGCCGAGTGGCTTGAGGAACTCCTCGGCCAAGACCTCTCCGGGGTGAGTCGGGATCCGATTGGTCGGCAGCATGTGTCCTCGCCTCAGTGATAGTCCACGATCGACACGTCGTGGGCGTCGCCATCGCGCCAAGTAAAGACGATGCGCCACTGGTCGTTCACGCGAATGCTGTGCATGCCTCTTCGATCTCCTCTCAACGCCTCCAGGCGATTGCCCGGCGGTGCTCTCAGGTCACCCAATTCCTTGGCGGCATTGATGACGTCCAACTTCCGGGCGGCCACCCTTCGGATGTCGCTCGGCAGATGAGGTGTCGCGGCGCCGCGTCCGTGAAACAACGCCTCGGTCGCCCGGTCGCCAAAGGAGGCAATCAAGCGCCTGCTCTCATTCGAGCACGTTACATGCTTTCACGGTAAGCATGCAATAGGGGCTTTGGCATTCTTGAGACATCACAAGTGGCGGGGGTGGGATTCGAACCCACGCCCTTCGGGTGATGAGCCCGACACGCACGGTGGTGGGTGGTTCGCCGTCGTGATGTCGGGTGACGCGGCCGTTCGTTTGACAAGTTGTTTGACACGTTTCGCGGCGCGCTTCCTACTAGCGTTGAACGCGTTGGGCAGCGGCATGGAGATTCGAGTACTCGGCTCGCTCGAGGTCCGGCGCGGCGGCCACCTCGTCGACATCGGTAGCCGCAACGAGCGAAAGGTCCTTGCCGCGCTACTGGTGGACGCCAATGCCGTGGTCTCGACCTCGCGCTTGATCGATGCAGTCTGGGGAGACGACGCGCCGCATTCGGACCGCAACGCCCTGCAGACATATGTGGCCCGTCTGCGGCGTCGGCTACGTACGCCAGAGCAACCCGCACCCATCGTCACGCGACCCCCCGGGTACGCGATCGAGCTCAGCGTCCACCAGCTCGACGCCCTCGAGTTCTGCGCCCTGTTAGGCGAGGCGCAGACCCGGTTGGCCGACGACCCGGGCGGCGCGCTCGCGCTGCTGGACGCCGCGCTGACGCTGTGGCGCGGTCCTGCCTTCGCCGAGTTCGCCGACGACGAACTGGCGCGTGCCGAGGCGGTTCGTCTCGAGGAGCTGCACCAGACTGCGGTCGAAATGCGCGCCGACGCGCTGCTGGCGGTCGCGCGCACCGCTGAGGCGCTCAGCGTGTTGGAGGGCGTGGTCGCCGCGCATCCATTGCGCGAGCGTCCGCACGCGCAGCTGATGCGGGCGATGGCGTCCGCCGGTCGTCAGGTCGATGCCCTCCGGCTCTACCAGCGCTTCCGGGAACGACTCGCCGAGGAGCTGGGGCTTGAACCCTCGGCCGTCCTGCGCGAAGTCGAGAGCCAGATCTTGGCCCAAGCGCCGGACCTCATCACCGCAGAGCCGCCCGCGGCGCGTCCGGAGGGCCTGGGCAATCTCGCGCCGGCGATCACCACGTTTGTCGGGCGAGACAACGACGTCGCCGCGCTGGCCGACCTGGTCGACCGGGTGCGCCTGATGTCCCTGGTCGGCGTCGGCGGAGTGGGCAAGAGCCGCCTCGCGTTGCGCCTGGCCGAGACCGTCGCCGCCGCATTTCCGGACGGAACATGGGTCGTCGAGTTGGCGCGGCTGAACTCCGCTGACGCCGTCCCGCATGCGGTCGCCACGACGTTAGGCGTCGTCCTCGCTCCCGGAGTCGACGTCGTGGAGGCGCTGGTCGCTTCGCTCCGACACCGCCGGATGCTGCTGGTCGTCGACAACTGCGAACACGTTCTGCACGCCGCGGCACATCTCGTCGACGCGTTGGCTCGGCGTTGTCCGCACGTCACGATCGTGGCGACGAGCCGCGAGCGCCTTGGTGTCGACGGCGAGCACGTCTGGCCCGTCCTTCCCCTGTCCGTACCATCGGCGACCGCCGAGCCGGCAGACGTCCTGGCGTCGCCCGCAGTGGCGTTGTTTCTCGATCGAGCGTGCGCCACGCGGGCCGGCTTTGTGCTCGACGAACCGAACACCGGCGCGGTGGTCGAGATCTGTCGCGGGCTCGACGGCCTGCCGCTGGCCCTGGAAATCGCCGCGTCCCGATTAGGTGTTCTGACCGCGCAGGACTTGGCGCAACGGCTCCGCAACCGGTTCACACTGCTGACCTCAGGTCCGCGCAACGAGGATGAGCGCCACCGGACACTGCGGGCACTCGTCGACTGGTCGTACGGGTTGCTCGACGACACCGAGCGAGCAATGTTCGACCGGCTCTCCGTCTTTGCCGGGGGCTGGACGCTCGACGCAGCCGCCGCGGTGTGCGCGCCGAGCGCGGTCTCGGATGCCGACGCGGCTGCCCTCGTCGCCGGGCTGGCCGAGAAGTCAATGGTCGTACCGCCGACTCCGTCGGGCCCACCGCGCTACGGCATGCTCGAAACGCTCCGTCTCTACGGCGTCGAACACCTCGAGGCGCGTCGTGAGCGGGAAACAGTCGGCACTGCGCACGCCCGCTACTTCCTCCGCCTGGCCGAGGAAGCCGAGGTCGCACTGCGCGGTCCACACGAGCGTGACTGGGCGCGGCGGCTGCACGGCGAACTCGACAACCTGCGGGCGGCCCACGAGTGGTCGCGCGGCGAAGGCGGCGATCCCGACGTGGCCATCCGCCTGTCGGTCGCACTGCACCGGTTTGCGACCTGGCAGGCGAACGACGAGATCCTCAGCTGGGCCGAAGCGCTGGTCGATCTCCCTGCGATGCAGGACCACCCGTTGTTCCCGGTGGTACTTGGTTGCACCGCGGTTCGCCGGATGCACCGTGGGGAGATGGACATTGCAACGGACTACGCCGAGCGCGCGCTCGCGTTGTGCGACGACGGTGACGACCTTCGCCGGGCGCTGCCGACTGAAGCGCTCGCAGGCATCTGTCTTCTTAGTGGACGCCTCGATGAGGCCCCCGAATACTCGATCGCATTCACCCGTCTCTGGCAGCTCGCCGGCTACGACCAGGGTGAGGTATGGGGCTTGTGCAATCTGGGGGTCATCGTCGCCAAGCGCGGCGACATCCCGGCCGCGAAGGCGCTGACCGAGCAGGCGCGGCAAGTCGCGGTGCCGACGGGAAATCCGACGATGATGGCGCTGATCTACTACTCGGAGGGCGAGTCCGTGCTCGACGTCGATCCCGTGCACGCGTTGGAGCCGATCGGCGAGGCTCTCGCGTTCGCGCGTGCTGCGGACAACGTGTTCATGACCGGCAACGCCTTGGTGTCCAACACGTCACTTCGCGGCCGCCACGGCGATCCGGCGCTTGCGCTACCGCTGTTCGAGGAAGTGATCGAGTACTGGCGTCGTAGCGGTGGGTGGACGCAGCTGTGGCTTACGCTGCGCAATCTCGTCGAGTTGATCAGTCGGCTCGGCGCGTACGAAGAAGCCGCGGTGCTCTACGGAGCGTGCGCGACCTTCAACCGGACCTCTCCCCGTACGGCCCGGAGGCGGACCGGCTGCAGGCGGTCGTGCGAACCCTGGCCGCCGAGCTCGGACAAGGCGAGTTCGAAGCTGCCGTGCAGCGCGGCGAACGCCTCGACGACGCCGACTCCGTCACCTTCGCCTCCGCGGTGACACGGCGCCTCCAGCGCACCTGAATTCCGGCGCGCACGCCCGCCGCACGCGAGACCGCACGCGTCATCCCGCACGCTCAGCACATCGCAGTCCAACGAAAGGTGCGAACCCATGACTGTTTCTGCGTCGATCGACGTCCTCCACGACCTCGCCGGTAGCTACCAGTTCGACCCCGCGCACACCCGCATCGGCTTCGCGGCACGCCACCTGCTCGTGGCACGCGTCCACGGCTGGTTCGAGGGCGTCGACGGCCGGCTCCACGTCGACGGGTCCGATCCCACCAACTCGTCCGTCGCCTTGACGATCGACGCGACGAGCATACGAACGAGCAACCCCGACCGGGATGCTCACCTGCGCTCGCCCGACTTCTTCGACGTCGACCGCCACCCGACGATCACCTTTGCGACGACGGCCATCACGGTCCGGGGCCGCGACCGTTACCGCGTCGCCGGCGATCTGACCATCAAGGGAATCGCGCGGCTTGTCCACCTGGACCTCGTCTACCAGGGCACCTGCGTCGACCCCTACGGCCAGCACCGCGTGGGCTTCTCCGGTTCGGGTGCGCTCAAGCGCAGCGACTGGGGCCTCACGTGGAACCAGACGCTCGACACGGGGGGCGTCGTCGTCAGCGACCGCATCGAGATCGAACTCGACGTGTCGGCCATCAAGGTCGACTGAACCTCGAACAAAGGAGAGTCAAATGGCAATTGACGAAAAGCGCCTCGACGAGTTCGTCGGACGGTTTGCCGGTGACCTGGGTGCGGTGCTGCACGCCGCGACCGTGCTCGTCGGCGACCGGCTCGGGCTGTACGCGGCCATGGGCGCGGAACAGCCGGTCACACCGGCCGAACTGGCGAAGCGCACCGGCTGCGACGAGCGCTACCTGGCGGAGTGGCTGGCGGCGCAAGCTGCGAGCGGTTACGCCGAGTACGACGCCACCAACGGCACGTTTCACCTGACCGAAGAGCAGGCGTTTGCGCTGACGAACCCCGACAATCCCGTGTTCGCGCCGGGCGGCCTTCAGCTGGCCGCCTCGACCATCGCCGACGTCGGCCTCGTCGCCGACGCGATGCGGTCCGGTGACGGGATCGACTGGGGCGAGCACGACGACAACCTGTTCCAGGGCACCGACCGCTTCTTCCGCCCCAACTACATCGGCAACATCGTCGAGAACTGGCTCCCCGCACTCGACGGCGTCGTTGCCCAGTTGGAGAACGGCGCCCGCGTGGCCGACATCGGCTGCGGCTACGGGTCCTCGACCATCCTGATGGCCAAGGCGTATCCCGACTCGACCTTCGTCGGCAGCGACCCCCACGCACCGTCGATCGAAGCGGCACGCAACGCAGCCGCGGAGGCGGGCGTCAGCGATCGTTGCACGTTCGAAGTCGCCACCGCGGCATCGTTCAGCGGGACCGAGCTCGACCTCGTCACGTCCTTCGATTGCCTGCACGACATGGGCGATCCGGTCGGCGCCGCCAAGCACGTGCGGGCCGCGCTGGCGGCGGAGGGCACGTGGATGATCGTCGAGCCCAATGCCTGCGACGCGCTCGAGGACAACCTGAACCCCGTCGGTCGGATCTTCTACTCGGCGTCGACGCTCATCTGCGTCCCCGCCTCCCGCAGCCAGGAGGTCGGTCTCGCGCTCGGCGCGCAAGCCGGAGACGCGCGCATGCGCGACGTCGTTCTGCAGGGCGGCTTTACCCGCTTCCGCCGCGCCACCGAGACGCCGTTCAACGCGGTGTACGAGGTGCGGCCATGATCGGGGCAAAGACACGGCACGTCGCAATCGCGTTGGTCGCCGCGACCGTGAGCGTCACGTGGACAGCCACCGGCGCCGCCGAGGCACGTCCTCGGCCGAACGGCGACGTCGTTCGGGTATGGACAACGGTGGCGTTCAACACCATCCGCCAGACCTCCGGAAGCGATGCGCTCGCTGCACGGCTCTACGCGATGGTGAACGTCGCCATGTTCGACGCCGTCAACGGTCTCGCCAAGCGGCCGGCGCCACCCGCGCTCGTTGCACCTGAACGTGGCGCAAAGGGCGATCCGGTCGCGGCGGCCGCGACCGCCGCCCACCATGTCCTCGTCGCGCTCTACCCGAGCCATAGGGATACGTACGACGCGCAGCTCGATGCCGATGTTGCGTCGATGCGTGGCGACGTGGCGCATGGGCAGGCGTGGGGCGCCCGAGTCGCCGCGGCGGTTGTGGCGGCCCGCGCCGACGACGGTGCGGCCGGCTCGGAGATGGTGCCGGCACGCAGCGGGATCGGCCAGTTCCGTTCCCCGTGGGACGCTCACTTCCGCCACTTGCGTCCGTTCGCCCTCGCCGACCCCGCGCCCTACGCCGAGGCGCCGCTGCCGGCGATGGACAGTCCCGCCTACACCTCGGCGTTCAACGACGTGAAGGCAGTCGGCTCGAAGGCACCCGATCCGGCCGCGGCCGCCACGTACGGGTTCTGGAAGCTGAGCGGCGGCACGAACCAGCCGCCGGGTGCATGGCTGCAGATCGCGCAGACAGTCTCCGCCGTCCAGGGCCTGTCGCTGGAGGAAACCGCCCAGCTGTTCGCGCTCGAGAGCATGGCGCTGGCCGACACCGTCGGACCGACGAACGAGGCGAAGTTCGATTACGGGTACTGGCGACCGGAAACCGCGATCAACGAGGGCGACGACGACGGAAACTCCGACACCGACGGCGAACCGTGGACGGGTCGCGACAAAGTGGCCGGCACGCCCGAGCACTTCTCGGGGCACAGCTCCTTCAGCGGAGCCGGCGCCGAAGTGCTTGCGCAGTTCTTTTGCCGGGACGACATCTCGTTCACCATCACCAGCGACTCGGGTGGCGGCGCGGACCGCTCGTATGCCAGCTTCTCGGCCGCTGCGGCTGAGGTCGGCCGGTCCCGCGTTCTCGGCGGCCAGCACTTCGAGTTCAGCAATCAAGCGGGGCTGACCGCCGGCCGCCGCATCGCCGACGAGGTCGTAGCCCGCTTGCGCCCGGCGGGATGCCCCTCATGAGCCGCACTTTCCGAGTAATCGTTCTCGCCGCCGCGCTCAGTCTGACCCCGATGGGCCGCGGCGCCGCGGCCGGCGCGGTCGGCGACAGCGCCGCCCCGGCCGGCGCGTTCACCTGCGACTTCGGCATCGGACCCGGCGCTCTCACGCAGGATCTCGCCGCGGTCATCGAGCGGGACCGCATCTACATGGCGCGGCGACCCGGCATGGTCGACAAGCACCTGCCCCTCGTCGTCGACGCCAAGACGCAGTCGGTGCGCTCGGGCGGCCGCTATCTGTTCGACACGTACGCGCATGCGCAGGACTACTTCAACTGGGTCGTGAACGACTTCGTGCTAGACGGCACGCACTTCCTCCAGCGGCCCTACTTCCAGGATCCTGATTGCCGACCCTGGGTGACCGTAGGTGCGCGCGACTTCTCCCCCGTCAATGCCAACCGTGTCGCCATGCGGACCGAACGGTGGCAACTCCCCATGGACCAAGGCCTCGCCGCGCTCCAGGGCGGGTGGCCAAGTGTGCGCGCTGAGGCCCAACGCCGGGGTCTCGCCGCGGTGTGGATGCTGTTCGACCCGACGACGAATGTCGCCGAGATCGTCTCGTACGCCGAGCGGGCGCTGCCGCTTCCCGGCACCGACGTCGTCGCGTTCGTAAAGCTGTTGCTGGCGCCGACAATGGACGCCATCGTGGCGGGCGCCGGATGGGTCAAGTCGATGGATCTCACCGAGTTCGTCCTGACCATCTGGTTCCCAAACACTGCGACAGGCGACGGTGGCCGCGCTTCGCTGTGGCCGAACTCGCCGCTGTTGCCGCAGCCCAGCGCCGTGGACGGCGTGTGCGAACCGAGCCGGGGCGAAACCCGCTCGTCCGCGCCGTTGGACTGTTCAGCGCAGTGCGGCGACGGCGCACAGCAGGCGGCCGAGAACAACAAGCGCTGCCCCAGCGACGTGGCTGCCTTCTAGCCGCGCTTAATCCGAAAGTCCGTCGGGCCTCTGCGACGGCGACCGATTCAGAGCCCCTTTGGGACGACGGGCAGTCGCTGGGCGATGCCCGGGTAGTCGATCACGACGCCATCGCCGTCCACGGTGATGTCGGCCGCGAAGGTGCCGTCGATCGCTTCGTAGCGAATGACGTGGCGATCCGGACGAGAGCTGATGTGGGCGTAGCGCTGACCATCGGCGCGAACAGTGAGCGCCGGCACCGAGACCCAGGCCATCGTGAACTCGATAGTCCGCTCACGCTGAAGGAGGTTGTGGCGAAGTATCGGCATCATGTTGGTTACGGGAGATAGGCCAAGGTCGCAGTCCAGGGCCTGCTCCATGCCGGCTACCTCGACCCCGGCCGGTGGCAGGTCGAGGTGTCCTTCCTCGCTCGTCGCAGCGTGCCAAACACCGTCTAGGTCGCGGCGGAGGTCGAGTTCACGACTCCATCCGTCGCCGATGCTCGTTACACCCAGGCGCGTCGTCACGAACGCTGAGCCGGTTTCGAGCCGGTAGTCGAGCCGGTACGGAGTTGGCCGAGTACCGATGGCTACGCCCACTGCTGTGAGGCGGTCGTCCGCGATCGCGATCTCTGCGAATTCGACGCCGAAGGGGTCCTCCTTCACCCACGCGACCGCCCGGCGTCTCGGAGCACTCTGGGAGCCCGACAGTTCTGCCACGGCCGCACCAACCTACGGACCTGATGGCTCCGTTCGAGTGAGGGGCGCCTGACCCTGCGGATTTAGTGCGGGGGTGGCGTGAGTGGCGGGGGTGGTGTGGGATCCCGAGCTTCGTCTGCGCTCGTATGCGTCCGGCGGCGTTTGTGCTGGCCAGTGCCGCTTTCGGGCCGAGGTTCGTGCGATCTCGTAGGTGCTGGTCGGCGGTCGTCTGCGCAAGTCGCGTCGCCAAACTGTTGACACGTCGACGCCGTCGTCAGCTCGAAGGTCACCTCTGATAACCCGAAGGTCACCCGCTCGGCGCGCCGGCCCCCGAGTCGCTCGAGCCCTCGTGACGGCCGGCGCTGCCGACGCGCACTCGCGGGCTAGGCGCGATCCAGCCACACGAACCATCTGTTCTCGTCGAGCCAGCAGCGACGAAGTCGCAACCCCGCATCGGGAGCGCTGGCCACCACATGGTCAACGCCCACGTCGCTCCAGAGGAAGCGGGCACCGACCGCGCCCCCGAGCCGGAGTTGCACGATCCGCCGGCGCTGCGGGGTGCGCGGTGGCGAGGCCTCGACCAGAACGCGGCCGCCGGGCGCGACGAGTTCGGCGACGCGTCGCAGAAGCACCGGCGCGTCGCCGCCGATGCCCACATTCCCGTCGAGGAGCAACACGGTCCCCCACTCCCGAGGCAGCGCGTCGAACACCGATCCGTGGGCGACCAGCGCACCACGCCGCTGCGCAAGCTCGACGACTGGCGCGGCGACGTCGATCCCGATCGCAGAAATACCGCGACGCATCAACGCGAGCACGTGCCGGCCGGGACCGCAGCCCACGTCCAACACTGGCGCGCGCGCCAACCCCAGCACGGACTCCTCGGCGCGCGACGGCTCATCGAGCCACCGGCCGGGCGCGGCGACTGGTGTGCCGGCCTCGTCGAGCATCTCCAATCCAGGCGAGGACGGCATCCGTCAGATGTAGTCCCGAAATGGACGATGGCATTACGGTCATATCTCGACCCCTGCGCCCGACCGCACGGATGGCCGGGGAACCGACACACACGGACGACGGCCCGCGATCGCTGACACGATCCGGCGCCTTAGGGTCGGAGACGTGAGACGGATCCTGGCGGGGCTCTTGGCGTTTGCTGCCCTCGCCGGCTGCGGACAGAGCAGCGGCACTCGCACGGCGGTGCCGACGACGCTCTCCGCGCCCGTCATGACACCCGATGCGACCGCGGCCTCCGCGCAACCAGCGGTCGAGCCGGACCTACCCGCCGTCGAGGTGCTCGACGTCGCGACGGGTCGGAAGGTCGCGCTGCGGTCTTTCGTGCCCGCGTCCACGCCGCTCCTGGTGTGGATGTGGGCACCACACTGACCGCATTGCCGCCGGGAGGCGCCCGGCGTCGAGCAGTTCGCTCGAGCCCATCAAGACACTCTGACCGTGATCGGTCTCGGGACCCAGGACACGTTCGACAAAGCCAAGGAGTTCCGCACCAGTCGCGGCGTGACGTTCAGTCTGCTGTGGGACGGCAGCGGTCACTCGTGGCGGGCGTTGGGTATCCGCGGACAGCCTGCCGCGGTGCTGTTCGACGAAAGCGGCCTGGAGATCAAGCGGTGGTTCGGCAGCTTCAACCCGCAAGAAGTCCTGCAGCTCGCCCGCAGGTGACCCGCTACAGCACTGACGCGATGCCTGCAGCGAAATCAACCTCGGCGCGGAAGCCGAGAAAGCGGGCCGCCTTGTCGGGCGACGCGAACACGTGGCGGACGTCGCCCAGCCGGTAACCGCCGACTACCTGCGGACGGGGCGCACCGTCGCCGTGCGCGTCGGCGAGAGCACTCGCCAGGTCGAGGACAGATCGGGGCTGACCGGACGCGATGTTGAACGCGCCCATGGCCCCATCGCCGCCCAGGGCGAGCACGTTGGCGCGGGCGACGTCGTCGACATGGACGAAGTCTCGTAACTGGCCGCCGTCCTCGAAGACCCTCGGGGCGCGGCCCGATGCCAGCGCGTCAGCGAACAGCGCGGCGACGCCCGCATAGGGCGAGTTGCGGGGCATACCCGGCCCATAGACGTTGTGGTAGCGGAGCGCGCTGAACGCCACACCCGGGTGCTCCCGCGCGAATGCCGAGCACAGATGCTCCTGGTGCAGCTTGGTCGCGGCGTAGACATTGCGCGGATCGGCCGGTGCGTCCTCGGGCACCGCCTCGGGCTGCAGCGGCGAGACACACGCCGGACACCGCGCGTCGAAGCGCCCGGCTTCGAGATCGCTGACTTCGCGGGCTGGCGGTCGCACCACGCCGTGCTCGGCACAGCGGTAGCGACCCTCTCCGTAGACCACCATGCTGCTCGCCAGCACGAGCCGTCCGGCGAAGCCGAGTTCGTGCAGCGCCCACAATCCCGCCGCGGTGCCGCCGTCGTTGTCGGCCACATAGTCGCACACGTCGCCGAAGTCGATGCCGAGGCCGACCTTGGCGGCCTGGTGGCAGACGGCGTCGACGCCGCGGGCCGCACCGAGCCAGGCGTCGGGATCGCGCACGTCGCCGGTGCCAACCGCCTTGTCGAGAACGACGACCTCGCAGCCGGCGTCGGTGAGCTGGGCGACGACCCGCGAGCCGATGAACCCGACGCCGCCGGTGACAAGGACCCTCACCACGCGCTCCGCAGGGCGAGCTGCATCACGATCGCGCTGGCAGCGCTGAGCGCGAGCAACGGCCGCCACCGACGCAGGGCGGCGGCGGCGACGACCACCCACGGCACGTACGGCAGCCAGATCCGCTCGACCTCGGCCTTCGACAGGCCCGACACGTCGGCGGCGAGGAGTGCCGCGAGCGCGGCACCGCAGAGCAGCCACAACCGCCGATCGCGTAGCGCGCCGAGGCCGGCAACCGCGCCGGGACCAATGGCCACCGCGAAGGCACCCGGGTTGCCGAGCAGCGTGAAGTAGGCGTAGCTGCGATCCGACGCGATGCCATCCGCGTAGGCGTCGCGCGTTGCGGCGAGACCCTCGGGCCACCGGAAACCAGCCACGGCGGCCGCGAGCAGGACGGCGGCGATTCCCGCCGCGGTGGCGAGGGCAGCGAGCCAGGCTCGCCGGTGCACGAGTACGGCGGCGGGAACGGCGAGCAGCGGCACCGCTCCGTAGGTGAAGAGCAGCGCGAGGCCGAGGACGGCCCCGCCGAGCCACGCCAGGCGCGTCGCGACGGCCAGGGCGATTCCGGTGGCGATGACCGAGGCGAAGACGGCGTCGGCCGAGGTCCCCAGCCAGAGGGCGGCGGGCATCAGTGCGACGAACGGTGCCGCGCGCCGCGCCACCGCCTCGCCGGCGACGGCACGGCACGTGACGAGGACGGCGACGACGAGGAGGCACGTGCTGACGAGGATCAGTGCGGCAGCTGGACCAGGACCACCGAGGCCGGCAGTGTCCATCAGCCAGAGCAGGAGAGGCATGCCGGGCGGATGGCCGCGAACATGGATGGGATAATCGCCGATGCGCTCGGTGAACGTACGCACGAACTCGCCGACGTGGTCGATGCTGGGCACGACCGCGAGGTAGTCGTAGCGCGACTCGAGCGGGGCGGCGACGTGGGACAGGCCGTCGGATGCCGCGAGAGCGAACGTCCACGCCACCGCCACCGCGCCAGCCACCGCCAGCAGGGGTCGCCAAGACACCCGCCGCGTAACGCGATCCCCGACCGCGAGGACAACAATTGCGATGGCGATAGCTGGACCGATCGCGGGCGTGACCCGCCACTCCCACTGCCCGAAGAACGGCGCCGCCTCGACGCCCTGCTCCGGGCCGACGACGGCCTCGCCAACGACGGCGGCGGCCACCACGAGTGCCGTCCATCCGACTAGGGCGGGTAGAACTCGGCGGTGATCGACGTCGTGCTCCCGGTCCTCGACGAGGTCGCCGCCCTCCCGGCCGTACTCGGCGGGCTGCCCAACGGGTTCCGGGCCGTCGTCGTAGACAACGGCTCGACTGACGGCTCGGGTGATCTCGCCGCCGAACTCGGCGCCATCGTCGTTACCGAGGCGCGCCGCGGCTTCGGCGCCGCGTGCTTCGCCGGCTTGCAGGCGGCCACCGCCGATGTCGTCTGCTTCATGGACGCCGACGGGTCCTTCGACGGCGCCGACCTCACCGCCGTCGCCGGGCCGGTCGTTGCCGGCACCGCCGATCTCGTCCTCGGGCGCCGGGTCCCGGACGGGAGCAGCGCCTGGCCCATCCACGCGCGCGTCGCCAACCGGTACCTCGCCCGCCGCATCCGCGCCCGCGCCGGCGTCGCCCTGCGAGACCTCGGTCCGATCCGCGCGGCGCCGCGTCACCGGCTGCTCGAGCTCGGTTTGCGGGATCGACGGTCGGGCTGGCCCCTCGAGATGGTGCTGCGCGCCGCCGGCGCAGGCTGGCGCATCTCCGAGGTGCCGGTGCGATACTCGCCGCGAGTCGGTCGCTCCAAGGTCACCGGCACCGTGCGGGGGACGTTGACCGCGGTGCGCGACATGGCGGCGCTGCTGCGGTGAGCCACGCCGCGAACTCTACGGGCGATCCGGCCATCCTTGTGATGACGAAAGCACCGGTGCCCGGTCTGGCCAAGACCCGGCTGTGCCCGCCGTGCACGCCGCATGAAGCGGCCCAGCTCGCCGCCGCCGCGCTGGCCGACACCCTCGACGCCGCGACGCGCGTGGGCCGGGTTTTCGTCGCGCTCGACGGCGCGCCGGGCGAGTGGCTGCCGGCCGACGTGCCGTGGTTCGCGCAGCAGGGCGACACGTTCGCCGACCGGTTGGAGCATGCCTGGGTCGCAGTCGGGCCGCCGCTGTTCCAGATCGGAATGGACACGCCGCAGCTCACGACCGACGGGCTTTGCGACGCGCTGGCCGCAGTCGATCGCGACGGCGCGGCGCTGGGGCCGGCGTGGGACGGCGGGTGGTGGGGCCTTGGGCTGCGTGAGGCCGCGCCGGGCCCGCTGTTCGCCGGCGTGGCGATGAGCCGCGCCGACACCGGGCAGGCGCAGCTTGACCGGCTGCGCGCGCTCGGCGTAAGGGTCACCCTGCTCGACGAGCTGCGCGACGTCGACACCTTTGAGGACGCCGTTGCGGTCGCGGACGTTGCGCCCGATACCCGGTTCGGGCGGCTTGTGGCTGAGATGGCACGGTGACCGCGCGCATCCACGCCCGGTTCCGCAGCCCGCTCCACGAGAGCCGCACCGCAGCGATCCTCGGCATTGCGCTGGGCGTCACCTTCGCGACGTGCTTCGCCACCGGTCTGCTGTCACACCTGATCCAGCACCCACCGGGGTGGTTCGAGTGGCCGTCACGGCCGGCTGGGCTCTATCGCATCACCCAGGGCGTGCACGTGACGACGGGGGTGGTGTCGATCCCGCTGCTGCTGGCCAAGCTGTGGGTGGTGTATCCGCATCTGTGGGTGTGGCCGCCGTTCGAGAGCGTGGCCCACGTCCTGGAGCGGCTCTCGCTCGTGCCGCTCGTCGCTGGCGGTCTGTTCATGCTCTTCTCGGGACTCTTCAACCTGGCCCAGTGGTACCCGTGGCCGTTCTTCTTTCCCGCCGCGCACTACTGGGTGGCGTGGATCACGATCGGCGCGCTCGTCGTGCACATCGGGGCCAAGGCCGCGATCGTGCGCGAATCGCTGGGCCGGACGCCCGCCACCGAACCGGTCCAGGCGTCGACGTTGGAGCGGCGGAGGTTCCTTGGCGGCGTGGCCGGCGCGATGGGCCTGGTATTCGCGGCGACGGCAGGGGGAACGGTCGCAGCGCTCGGTCCGATCAGCGCGCTGGCCCAGCGACGACCCGGCGTCGGCCCACAGGGCCTGCCCGTCAACAAGACGGCGCGCCGTGCGGGCGTGACCGACGCGGCGCGCGACCCCGCGTATCGCCTGCGGGTCGTTGGCGCGGTCCGGCGCGAGCTGTCGCTGTCGCTCGACGATCTGCGTGCCCTCCCGCAACACGGCGCGGAGCTGCCCATCGCCTGCGTCGAGGGGTGGAGCCAGTCGGCCCACTGGCGCGGCGTACGCGTGCGTGACCTCCTGTCCATGGCCGGCGCGCGAGCCGACGCGGTCGTGACAGTGCGATCGCTCCAGCAACGGGGTCTATACGGGTCATCCGAGCTGAACGCCATGCACGCCCACGATCGCGACACGCTGCTCGCCATCGAGCTGCAGGGCGAGCCGCTGCACATCGACCACGGCTACCCGTGTCGCCTCATCGGCCCCAACCGACCCGGCGTGATGCAGACGAAGTGGGTCACCGAGTTGGAGGTGCGGTGAGGCTGCGGCTCGGCGGGCGCCCCACGTTCTGGATCGCGCTCGTGATCGGGTGGGCCGTGATCGGATTCGGTCTCGCGGGCGCGCTCGACGACGACGTGTTCACCCATCCCGCCTCCCTCGCCCGATGGCTCGCCGCCGGCCTAGTCCTCCACGACGGCTTGTGGGTGCCGGTCAGCCTGGCCGGCGCGGTGATCGTCGGCAGGGTCGCGCGCGGGCCGGGCCGGGGGCCGCTGCTGTGGGCTATCGCAACCGGCGCGGTCCTCGACCGCAATCGCGTGGCCATTCGTGCGCGGCTACGGCCGCCAGCCCGGGCATCCCTCCCTGCTTCCGCGCAACTACGCGGCCGGTCTCGTCGCCTACCTCGGAATAGTCGCGGTCATCGCGGCGGGATGGTGGCTCGTCGCTCGTGTCGCGTACAAGCGAAGGGGCGATGACGTCGGCGCCGATCACGAGCGTGGTTAGATCCCCGCGTTGTGGCGGAGCTCCCGCGCCGTGGGCGCTACCCGCCAGCGAGCGCGGTTCGGGCGGACGAGCTACACCGCCATTGCGGCGCGCACCCCGTCGATCGCGGCCTCGCCTCCGTCCCCACGACCGGTTATGCGACCCGACTCCAACACGTAGTACCTGTCGGTCGAGCGCAGCGCGAATCCGACGTGCTGCTCCACGAGGAGCATGGTGAGATCAGCACGCTTCGTGAGATCAGCAACCGCGGCTTCGTCAGCAGCGTCCGCGCGATGGCGAGCTGCTGACGTTGACCACCCGAAAGCAAACCTGCCGGTCGACTCAACAGCTCCTTGAGAACAGAGAACGTGTCGAGCACCTCGTCGATCTCCGACTGCACAGTCGTGATCAGCTGCAGATTCTCCAAGGTCGTCATCTGTGGAAAGCAGAGCTCGAAGGACGAACTCTGGCGTGGCCGCGGTCGACTCACTGTTCGAGCTGCTGACGGAAACGATGGACGCGCGCGCCGCGGGCCTGCGGGGTGTCGACGAGATCACCAGCGCCAGTACTACATCCTCACGGGCGCCGGCCCCACGATGTTCGTCCTCGCGCCAGAGTGCCGACGACTCAACGCGCTCGACCCTTATCCGAAGCGGTGATCCAGGCGCACGCCGACGCCGTCTGCCAGCTCCGACGGCACCCGGCGTGGGGTGGCTGTCGACCGGGCGGTCTACATCGAGTCGCCGGCGGACCGCTCGCGCTGTGGCGCGCACCTCATCGATTTGGGCGACATCGAAGGTCATGTCGAGACCCGGTCCGGTCGAACACCTATCTGGGTGGTTGCAACGATGGACGCTAAAAGCGAGTACGGGTTCGAATTGGAGCCCGCGATCCCCGCTCAGGCGCCCGCGAGGCGGGTCTGACGGGCGACCGCGAGGACGCGACCGTCCGGCGCCCACATGGTGGCGTCCTCGAAGGCGAAACCCTCGCTCGACAGGGGTGAGCGGCACGAGAGGTAGACGTACTCGCCGGGTGCGAGGGAGGGGTCACCGGTGGCCAGGTGGACGGCGTACTCGATCGTCGCCGCCGCGACCGGCTCGGTCGTGCGGCTGAATACGGCCGGCGGGAGCAGGTCGCACATCGCGACCAGCCAGGTGGCGCTGATGGGTTCGTCCTCGAGTGGCCGCAGCCACGCGGCGACGAACGCCTCCTGCGCGCCGGCGAAGAGGACGACCTCCGGGTCGAACCGCACGTCTGCGTTCTGGAAGTGCCCGACGCCGCCGGAAGACGCGAACCGTGGCGTGTCGCCCGGCTCAGGGTCGCGCGGACGGACGAGCTCGTCGTAGGCGAGGCCAGGCCGAATCGTCGAGCTCGCGGCGTGGGCGACCTGCAGCACCCGCCCCTCCTGAAGCAAGCGGGCGCTGGTGGTGGTCATCGACTTGCCGGTGCGTTCGACGGTCACCTCGATGTCCACCGGCCCCGTGCGAGGGATGGAGGCGAACTGGGTGGCGAAGCTGCGAAGCGTCCGCGAGGGATCGTCGACCGCCGCGGTCATCGCGTTGACGACGATGGCGGCGGTGTAGCCGCCGTGGATACCGACGAGCGAGGACCACCGCTCGTGCAGGTCGGCGCTGAAGCGGCCGGGGCCGACCCGCGTCACGGCGGTGTCGTCGGCGAAACTCATGCCGCGTCGGCCGGCACCGAGCGCGACCGGAGCGGTGACCGTGGTCGCCGCCGGTCGGCGGTGGAACGACGAGATGGCGGCCGAGCCGAGGGCGGCGCCCGCGCCGACCAGCCATGCGATGCGGAAGCGATGCATGGCCTGGTCGACCGAGGCGGGGGTGCCCACGATGGCGATGAGCAAGGCGACACCGAGCACGGCCCCGATCTGGCGGGCGGTCTGGTTGATGGCGCCGCCGGTGCCGAAGCGCTCCTGGGGCAGGCCGGCGACCGCGGCGGCGCTGAGGACCGGGAAGGAGAGCGCGACGCCGACGCCAACGAGGAGCGCCCCCGGCAGCCAATGCGTGAGGTAGCTGGCGTCGGCATTGACGATCGCGACATAGAAGAGCAGCCCGCTCGCGAAGGTGAGACCGCCGGCGACGAGCACCGGGCCGTACCCGACGCGTGCCGCGAGCCGTCCGCTCGGGCCGCTGAGCGCGGCGACCAGGAGTGGGCCGGGCGTGATCGCCAGCCCCGCCTCCAACGTCGAGTAGCCCCACACCGAGGTCAGGAACAGGACGTTGGCCAGCAGCATCCCGAAGAAGCCAACCGCGTAGAGGAACGTGGCGGCGTTGGCGAGCACAACGGTGCGGGACCGGAACACGTCGAGGTCGATGGCGGGCGCTTCGTGGCGGGTGGACCGGCGGATCGCAATCGGGGTCAGGACCGCAGCGGCCGCGAAGGAGCCGACGACCCGACCGCTCGACCACCCCCAATCACCGCCCTGGGTGATCGCTAAGGCGAGGCCCGCGACCGCAGCCGAGAGGAGAGCGACACCGACGAGGTCGGGTACGGGCCCGCCGACGACCGATTCGGGCACCACCCTCCTGGCGGCGACACCGGCGACGAGCGCGACGGGCAGGTTGACGAAGAACGCCCACCGCCACCCGCCGGCGTCGATGAGGACCGAGCCGAGCGACGGCCCCGTGGCGACGGCAAGCGCGGACACGCCGCCCCACATCGCCACCGCCTGGGCCCTTGCTGCTGGTGCGGTCGCGGACAGCAGCAGAGCGAGCGACGCGGGCATCAGCAAGGCCGCACCGATGGCCTGTACGACTCGTCCGGCGATCAGCAACCACGCCGAGGGTGCCATGCCACACAGCAGCGAGCCGGCCGTGAAGATCAGCAGGCCGAGCAGGAAGATGCGTCGGCGTCCGGAGCGGTCCGCGATCCTGCCTGCTCCGAGAAGCAGCGCGCCGAACACGACGCTGTAGGCGGCGAGGACCCACGACAGCGTGGCCGTCGAGACCTCAGGGAACGACTGGCGGATCGACGGGAACGCCACGTTCACGATCGACAGGTCGAGAGCGACCATGAACGCGGCAGCGACGGTCACCGCGAAGACCGGCCACGGAATCTCCGAGCGTTCGAGCCGCTTCATTGCGCGGTGACCGCCACTGCGTCCCACTGCACCTGCAGCGTCGGGTACAGCAGCGTGAGGTCTTCGGCCAGCGCCGCCTTCACCATCTGGCTCGTCGGGTCGGCCAGCACCTCCTCGGTGTCGGCCTCGATGGCGGTGACGATTTGGGTGGCGACCGACTGGGGGCTGATCTTCTCCGCGTCGATCCCGGCGGCCATGTCGGTGTCGATGAAGCCGGCGTGCACCGCCACCACGAGGGTCCCTTGGCGGCGGAGCTCCATGCGCAGCGAGTTGGTGAGCGACCACGCGGCGGCCTTCGACGCGCTGTAGGTCGCTGCTTGTGGCATGGAGACGAAGGAGAGCACCGACAGGATGTTGACCAGCGCGCCGCCGCCATTGACGCGCAGGATCGGCGCGAACGCTCGGGCCACACGCAGGGGCCCGAAGTAGTTCGTCTCCATCTCGGCGCGGGCCGCGTCGGCGGCGTCCGGCGAGAGCGATGTAGAGCTGCGGCCGATGCCCGCGTTGTTGACGACGATGGAGACGTCGCCGCAGACGCGCGCCGCGTTCGCGATGTCGTCGGCGTTGTTCACGTCGAGCAGAACGGGAATGACGTCCTGGTTGGTGATAGTCGTGTTGTCGCGAGCGGCGCCGTAGACCTTGGCGCCGGAGTCGACAAGCGCCTGCGCGATCGCCGCGCCGAGCCCGCGGTTGGCTCCGGTGACGAGCGCGGTTGCGCCTTCGACGTTCACTTGGGCTCCTCGCTATTGAATTATGATTGTACTATAATCGAGTTCGCAGCGGAGGCAATGTGTCGTTCGACACGAGGAGGGGCCCGTGGCCCGGTACGGCAAGGAACACAAAGAGGCCACGAGGCGGCGGATCGTCGAGGCGGCCGGCCGGCGGTTCAAGCGTGACGGCATTGACGGGTCCGGCATCGCGACGCTCATGGCGGACGCCGGTCTGACCAACGGCGCCTTCTACGCCCACTTCGACTCCAAGAACGACCTCGTCGCCGCTGCCGTCGCCGAACAGCTGCGCGAGCAGCGCGAGAATTACTGGCAGCGGCCGGGCCCCAGCGTCGAGCAGCTAGTTCGCGAGTACCTCTCGGTCCGGCACCGCGACGACTCCGAACACGGTTGCCCGTCAGCCGCCCTGCTCGACGAGATCGGTCGCTGTCCGACCTCTACGAAGCAGGCCTACACCGACGGCGTGCTGGCCATCGCCGACGAGATCGCTGGCCGCCTTGCCCCCGACGATCCCGAGTCCGCGCGCGCCACGACACTCAGCCTGTGCGCCCTGCTGATCGGCACGCTGCAGCTCTCTCGGGCGCTCGCCGACCGGCAGCTCGCCGACGAGGTCCTCGAGCGCGGCATCGAGAACGCTCTCGCGCTTCTCTCCCGGGCGTAGCGTTCAGACCATCATGCTGACCGACTCCTGGACGAGACGCGGGACACCGGCGGCGAGCGCCGCATAGACCACCGCGATCGAGCCCTCGATACGGATCCGCTCGGTTCGTCTCCAGGCGCGCCGGAACACAAATGTCGCCATCGAAGGCATCGACGTCGCCAGGTTCACCACTGCATCGTGGCCTCGGAAGACTTCCGAGAGCGCCTTCCCCCCAACAGGAACACCCTCACACTCACGACCCTAAGCCCTCGGGCCAGGATCATTGGAGGACTCGGTATGCCGAGCAGCGAGCGACGTTCACCGCGCTAGCCGGGCCGATGTTGGGTCGGCATGATGCGAGAGCCCGAGGCAACGCGGTGGGTCTGCCGCCGGAACATCGCGGCGACTTGTCGGGTTGCGCCCGTGTCGGGGATAGGAGTCAAATGCCGCATGGGCCAGCTGCGTTACGACCGTCGCCAGGCGAGGCGCAAGGCCATGCGGCGCATCCCCATGGTGCTGGTGGCGGCGTTGGCGCTGCCGTTCAAGCGCCGGCGCCGAGTCGAGGGCCTATCGGGCGACGCTGTCGTGCGGCGCGACGAGATGCTCGGCCTGACTGCGGGCGTGGCCCGCTCCATCGGCTGGGCCCGTTTCAAGGCACTGATCGTCGGCAAGCGGCGCGGACGGGAGATCCGCCGCGCCGCTGTCGAGCGGGCGACACAGCAGGCCGTCGAACAGCTCGGGGCCATGAAAGGCCTCTCGATGAAGCTCGGACAGATGATGTCGTACATCAACGTCCTCGACGAGCAGCAAGAGGCCAGCATGGCCGCGCTCCAGTCGTCGGTCCCGCCCATGGAACTCGACCTCGTGCGCGCCGTCGTAGAGGAGCAACTCGGCGACGTGCCCGAGAAAGTCTTCGCGTCCTTCGATCCGACGCCGATAGCGGCGGCATCGGTCGGGCAGGTGCACCGGGCCCAGCTCCACGATGGCCGTGAGGTGGTGGTGAAGATCCAGTACCCGGGCGTGGCCGAGACCTTCGCCGCCGACCTGGCCAATATGGAACGCCTCACCGAGATGAGCGCGCTGGCGATGAACGCCGACATCACCGATTACGTGGGCATGCTCTCAGAGAGCGTCGTCAACGAGCTCGACTACCGCTTAGAGCAGCGAAACCAGCAGCGGCTGGCCGACCTGTACCGCGACCACCCGTTCGTTCTCATCCCGGACACCGTCCCGGAACTGTGCCGCTCGCAGGTGCTGGTCTCGGAGTTCGTCGACGGCGACCGCTTCCAGACGGCTGTGGCTACCAGCTCGACCGACGGCCGCAACCGGATCGGCGAGATCATGTACCGATTCGCCTTCGGTTGCGTCATGAACGGGTTCTTCTCGGGCGATCCGCATCCCGGCAACTACCTCTTCCCCGAAGGGCGGGTCTGCTTCCTCGACTTTGGCATGGTGATGGACATCGCCCAGCCTGGCCGCGACTCGCTGGTGGCCCAGATCATCGGCGGCTCATTGCAGGGCCGCCAGGACGTCGTCGACGACGGGCTCCGCGAGCTCGGCTTCTTGCCCGACGGCGGCCCGTCGGGCGCGGACATGTGGGATGAGATCCGCCACATCATCGCCGGGCCCATCGATCGCGACGCCGTCATACGCCTCGACCGGTCCAAGTTCCAGGAGGGGATGCAGAAGATGATGGATCCCCGGAGCCATACCAACCAGGCGTTCCTGAAGACCGACCACTTCGAGGGTTGGGCCGCCATTTGCATGCGCTACACCGTGGGGTCGTTGGCCGCCATCTCCAAGTTCGAGCCCGAGGCCAACTGGCGGCAGGTGATCGGCGAGATCGTGCTCGGCTACGAGCCAGCCACCGAGATCGGCAAGGCGTGGGGCCCGTCGCCGGGTGGCTCCGAGTTCGTCGGCAGCCGCTTCACCCACTGAGCAACGATCACCGCGCTCGCAGTCGCAGAGGCGGTGACTGCCATGGCCCCGGATCCTCCGCCGGATGCGCTGACACGTCGGCAGTCGTGTTGTTCTTCATCGACCAGAGCAATCCAGACCGCTACCGGTCCAAGGCGATCGAATCGTTGCGGACAATGCCGGGCTTCGCCCGCGAGCGAGACGGCGCCCTCGAGGACTGGCCCATCCTCACCTACATCGACGACGACCGCACGGTCGAGGTGTGCATCGCATCCGTGTTCCTCCCGCCGCTAATCGTTGACGATGTTGAGCGAGCTAAGAGACAGCGCATGACGTCCCGCCGAGGTTCGCGCCTCGCAGACGCCGAGCCAGGAACCACGGCGTGCGAGCGACGTTTCGCCACAGCGCTGGATCCAGATCGGGCCCATTGGTCCGGGGCCCGCGGCCGTTCGCCCGGCGCACGTCCTCGTGGTGAACGAAGAACTCGTTGAGGTTGGGAATCTCCGGACCCAACCGATGCGGAAGAAGCGGTGGCGGCCCCGACCCGACTTGATCGACAAGCGACGCGAAGTCGCGCTCGGCCAGCCTGGCTGTATGCCTCATCGCCGCCACCGACTTCGCGCACGGCATGCGCCTGAGCCTCCTGGCCGCCGCCGGCGTCGCACTCATCGCCGCCGGGAGCGCGCTACTACTGCGGCGAAGCGATCAGCACACCGTCACGAACAGCGTCCTGCTGGAAGGGATCGCAGCCTGATGACCACATGGGCCACCACGGACCTCGTACTCCTTTTCGGCCGTCAGCTTCTTCTTGGTCATTCGATCTCGACCCGGTCCTCAGGTCTCTAGGAGAACGCGCCGATCCTTGAAGACCGCCGCGACCTCAACCTCACCGCCGAGCTGAGCAACGATCGCTCGCAACATCTCGAGCGACAATCCAATCTCACCGTGCTCGATCTGGGAGATCGCCGACTGAGACTTCCCAATCAGTTCGGCGAGCTCTGCCTGCGTGAGCCCAAGCGCCTTGCGAAGCTCCGAGAGTCGATACGTCGCGTGCCCCCCCAGTGCGCGTTCCTTGGCAGTGTCGATGCGGCGAGCGCGCGCGGGATCGCGTCGGGCCTTGTCGCGCAGGTCGTTGAAGTTGCGGGTGGGCATCAGATCAGGCCTTCCTTTCGTAGCTCTTTGAGATGGACGTCGTACAGGTCGTCGGCGATCGGCACGAAGTGGTCGTACCAGCGGTTCCAGGTCGGGCTCTTCGGGTCATCGGGACTCTTTTCACCACCGACGAGCAGGATCGCAGTGCGCCGCGGATCGAAGGCGAGCAGCACGCGCAACGACCTTTCGGCTCGAAGCTCTTTTATGTTGGCGTGCCGCGATTGGTGAACGTTGTCGACGTGGGTCTTCCGAGTCCTGGACCGAACTCTTGAAGTAACTCGACGCGGGCGATCACCGCGTCCTGGTCCTCCTCGTCAGGGCTTCGTACCAGGAGGAACTCGTTTGTGTACTCGGCCTCCCACATTGGTATCAGTATAACTAATATCAGCTACACTGATCAAACGCTTCAGGCGAGCACGGCGCGTAACTCGCGGTCCGGCGTTCCCGCTCGGTCGCGCCGCGGTCGACACGGAACCTGGGCAAGCCATAACGACAGCTCGCCGACGCGGGCTACTGGCGCACCGAGAACGTGGACGGTTCCATCAGGCGAGTACCGACGCTTTTCATCAGCGTCGCCCGTCATGGGTTCCAATCGGAGCGCCGTCGCGGAGGCGGTAGAGGTCACGGAGCACGCCGATCTGCGTGCCGTGGTGGCTGACCTCGTTCAGCATCGACGCGATCACCTGGGCGCCAGTGCCCATCGGGCCAGGTCCGCCGTAACCCCAGAACCGGACCGGCCGCCCGAGTTGCTCGTCGCTCGCCGACCGCAGTGCTACGCCGATCTCGCGCCAGCCTGCTTTCATGGCTTCGACCGCCTCTTCGGCGGTTGTGAAAATCGGATGACCTGCGATGTACGGCGAGGTCCATCCGCTGTCGGTGGCGTGATCACCGCCGAGAAAGTCCAGTTGCGCGGTCCGCCCGGGCATCGACCCGATGTGCCAGAAGAGCCACGCGATCGAAGTCAGCGGCTCCATCGGATTAGCCGTACCGCCGGTCGCGGCGAGATTGTCGTCGAAGTCCGCGGCCCACGCGTCGACGACGAACGGTGTCGGCGTTTGACACTGCTCCAATGGCCGCACCGTCCAAGACCCCGGCATCGGCTCCCATAGGAACTCGTCGTCCGTCAGCCCGTTCCACGCGCGGTTCAGAGTGAACCATTCGATGAAGAACATCATTTCGCCGAGCGTCTCGGCGCGGCTCGCGCTCATGGCCCGAAAGTACGTCAATACGGCGACACCACGCCTCCGGCGCGCCCCCTACCGCCGGCTCGGAGCACTCGAGGCGAGTCATCGGACGCGGACGAGTCGATGGAGACGCCGTTGGTGGTGTTCACGGCGGAGCCATCGCAGGGCGACGTTGCCGAGGAGTGGAAGGCCGGTATCGCTCGCTCGAAGTCCCAAACGATTACCGCTGGGATCGCCCAGGCTGCCTCCGCTGCCGCTGGCACCAAGTCCAGCAGCGTCCACGGCCACGCCTCCCATGGACCGAGCGTGATCTCTATGGGCGGAGGTGACGGTTGTGAAGGCGAATCTGACGACGACCGTCCGAGTTCCTCGCAGCGACGCACCTGTAGGCCGGCGGCGAGCGCAGCTCGGAGGAAGTCGCCGGGTGTGTGTCGGTGGGCAGGCGCGCGTCCGGGCTCTCCGTTCGGCCCGAGCGCCCGGGTCACCGAACCACGGAACACAAGCTCATGATGCACGTCTGTGATGACGACGTGGCCACCATGGCGAACGACGCGAGCGAACTGCCCCATCACGGGGCCGAGGTCGGGCACATGCGCCAGCGCGAGCGCGCACACAACGAGGTCCACCGACGCGTCCGGCACGGGCAGCTCGTCGAGATCGCCGAGATGAAATTCGGCGCCCGGGACCTTCGCCCCGCGACATCGAGCATCTCACGCGAGCTGTCCACGCCCACAACGCGGTGCTCCGCGCCGCTAGTCGAGCCGCGAACCGGCCTGTTCCGCAGGCGGCGTCAAGGGCGTCGCCGACGGGGAGCACATCGAGGATGGCGTCGACCGCGGGCTCGTCGATCGCGAACAGGGTGTTGGGACCGTCGTAGGTCGAGGCCCATGTCGCGTACCCCGTCTGCGAGTCGCGTCGCGCCACGTCGACGCCCGGATGGTTCGCAAGCGCAGGCTGATCAAGAAGCCGCCGCACCTCAGCGAGTCGCGCGAGCACGAACTCGCGATCGAAGTCGCCGCCCCACCCTCGAAGCAAAGCAAGGCCCTCGAGCCCGATCAAGTACGCGAGCGGGTGTTGGTAAATCACGGCGGCGCACCCTACGACGCGGCCTTCGGGCGCGCACCGGCATTTCCAGAACAACGCGGCATCGAGTTGCGCCCCCAAACGCCGGTCCTTTGACGCATCGGGAACTCAATGGCGGTTTGGGGAGCGGGCCGTTAACCAATGAGTTGTGAGACAAGGATGACGCCGGCGCTGCAACCGTCGGACGAGGAGGTCGCTGCGCTCGTACGTGATGGATACGACGCGATCGCCGAGCGCTACGCCGCCTACGCCGATGACTCGGTGGCCCACCCTCGCCAGGAGTGGGTAGCGCGCCTGCTCGGCCAGCTTCAGTCACCAAGCCGCGTACTTGAACTCGGATGCGGCCCTGGCGTGCCGACGGCAGCGGCCATCGCGGGAGCGGGCCACGACATTCTGGGCGTCGACATTTCGGCCGGCCAGCTCGCGATCGCCCGGAGGCGGGTCCCGTCAGCGACGTTCCTCGAAGCCGACTTCCTCAGCCTCGCGTTCGACGCCGGAGCCTTCGACGCAATCGTTGCCTTGTATTCGATCACTCACGTGCCGCGCCGTCACTACCCGAAACTCTTCTCACGGATCCGGGAGTGGCTGCGCCCCGAAGGATGGTTCCTCGCGACGTTCGGAACCGGTGACAGCAATGGTTGGCTAGAGGACGATTTGCTCGGCTTCGGTGCGAGCAATTGGACGAACAGCTTCGATCGTGCAACGACGGAACGGCTGCTGCGCGACGCGGGCTTAGCTCTCGAGTCGGCTGAACTCGTCGAACAGATCGAGCCCACGGGGAGTGAGCGCTGGCTCTACGTGCTTGCTCGACCCGAGTAGCCCATCCTCCCGGTGACCCATAACGCCGGCTCGGCGGCGACCCCACCGTGCCTCGCCGGTGGAGGGTCCGATAAGTACGCGCGGTCGTGGGGCGGGCGCCCGAAGTGGGCGCCAATGGCGCGGTATGGGGCTTGACCCCGAGGATGGTGGCATGTACTCCCATGAGCCTGCGGGCTACCGCTGCCCGTTCTGCAACTACGCGGGTGGCGGCAGCGACGATCGCGTCGGCCAGGAGCATGTCGTTGAGCGGACACCATCGACGCTCACGTACGTCTCGCCGAAGTGGTGGCCGAACAACCATGGCGCTCTGCTCGTGATTCCGACTGAACACTACGAGAACCTGTACGTCATGCCCGATCACCTCGGAATGCCACTGCAGCGCGCTATGCGGCGCGCGGCCCTCGCGTTGAGGGCGGCGTATGGGTGCGATGGCGTTTCGACCCGCCAGCACAACGAGCCCGCAGGAAACCAGGACGTGTGGCACTTCCACGTGCACGTTTTCCCTCGGTATGTGGACGACGGGTTATACGGCAGCCATGGGGTGTGGGCGGACCGCGACGAAATGACGGCCAGGGCAGTGCAGCTACGCGACGCGTGCGCGCAACTCGGAGGGTAACGGGATGGCAGACAACTTTCGCAGCGATGCCGTAGTCGTGTGCCTATGCGGCTCGACGAGATACAAAGAAGCGTTCCTTGCCGCAGCGGCGGACGAAGCCCTCGCTGGTCGAGTCGTACTGATGCCGGGCGTGTTCTCCAAGGCAGATGGCATGGCGTTGTCCGACACCGAGCTGATGCACCTCACAGAGCTGCATCGCCGCAAGATCGACCTCGCGGACGAAATCCTCATCATCGGCGGAGCTGACACGGTCGGCGCGGACACGGCTGAGGAGATCACCTACGCCGGCCAGTTCGGCAAGCCCGTGCGCTTCTGGGAGACCCGCTCTCGGCCATCTGGCCCGCCGATCGACCCGGTCGAGGCACTCACGGAGTCCCACCGAGCGCAGCGCGGCCTGTACCTGCTGGGGCTGGTGAAACACGTCGCTGGCGCCGCGTACTACTGGCTGTGCGACATCTTCGGGCGGCCCGACCTGTTGCCCACCGAGGATTGGAGTCTCGCCGTCAGCGATGACGTCCAGATCGGGCCAGGTGACACCGCCGAGAGTGTCCTCGCCGACGTAGCGCGAGCACGCGCTTCGGCCCACCAAGCGATAAGGGAGGTCGACCTCGACGCTACGGCCACCACTTGGCTTGGCGACACGGTGTCGTTTCGATGGGCGATCCTCCAGGTGATCGAAGAGGCCGCGCGCCATGCGGGGCACGCCGACGTGATCCGGGAGCTGCACGAAATGCACGCGAGCCCACGACGCCGCCATCATGAGCGAGTGGACTGCGACCAAGCGACGCTTAGCAGTGGTTAAAGACCAACCGACGTGGACAACTTGGCGAGAAGCCGCCAAAGTCGTCCTGTACAAGTCGCATCTTCGCAAGACCCTGACGATCGCTCTCGTTGTCGGCACCGCTCTGTTCGCCATCAACCAGCTCGACGTCGTCCTGCGCGGTGACGCCACCGCGGTGGTGTGGATGAAGGCGGCGGTCACCTACGCCGTGCCGTTCTGCGTCTCGAACGCTGGGGTGCTGGTAGCGAGCCGGTCGGAGCACCGCGAGGACGACTAACGCGTACCGTGTTGCGATGGACGACGCCGAGGCAGGCGAAGCGCGCTTCTGGGAGCTCGCGCAACCGCTGCTCGACCAAGCCGGCGTTACCCGCTCAACCATGATGGGCTTCCCGTGTCTCCGTCTGCACGGCGACTTCTTCGCGAGCTGCGACCGCCGCAACGGCGACCTCGTCGTGAAGCTCGACGAACACGTCGTCGACCGACTGGTCAAGGGCGACCGGGCGGAGCCGTTCGCTCCCAACGGCCGCCGCTTCCGTGAATGGGCCGCCATCCCCTACGCGCGGCGCCGCACTTGGGCCCGTCACCTGGACGACGCGCTCGAGGCCGCGGCGACCAGGGCTCGGCCCGCCGAGCGGCCGAAGCAGAAGACGGGCAGGAAGTGAGCGTCGACGTCCAGACCGACATCGTCATCGACCGGCCCATCGACGAAGTCGCCGCCTACGCGGCCGACCCATCTCGCGCTCCCGAGTGGTATGCCAACATCGAGTCGGTCGACTGGCAGACCCCGCCGCCCGCAGCCGTGGGCTCGCGGATGACCTTCGTCGCCCGCTTCCTTCGCCGGCGTCTCGAGTACACCTACGAGCTGATCGACCTAGTGCCCGGCGAGCGCCTTGTGATGCGTACTGCGCAGGGGCCGTTCCCGATGGAGACCACCTACACGTGGAGCGCTGCTGGCGTGGACGCGACGCGGATGACGCTGCGCAACCGCGGCGAACCTGCCGGGTTCTCCAAGCTCATGGCGCCCTTCATGGCACCGGCGATGCGTCGTGCCAACCGTAAAGACCTCGCCAAGATCAAGGCGATCCTCGAAGCGGCGTGACGTAGGCGGCGAGCTTGTCGAGTGCCATCGTCCATCCGGCCGCGCCGGGTGAGCCGGCGGGAATGCCGGTGTGGGTCATCACCATCGTCGTACGGCCGCCGACCTCCGCGAGTTCGACGCGAACCTCGGTCGCAGGCGACGACGCGTTCCCGTTCTCGTCGGACATGAACTCGGTGTAGACGAGGCGTTCGTTGTCAACGACCTCGCGGTATTCGCCCGCGAACCACATCGTCATCGGCCCGTCCGGCGTCACAACCTCCATGCACACGAGACGGGCGCCGCCGATGCGGACATCCATCTTGGCGACGGGGATCGTGGCGCCTTCGGGTCCATACCACGCGGCGAAATGCTCCGCCTCGGTCCACATCTGCCAGATGAGATCAACGGGCGCATCGAAGCTGCGTTCGATCACCACCGCGTCCTGTGAGTCGTTCGTGTCGGTCATCGATTTCGTCCGTCCTTCGTGGCGGATTGGAGCTGCGCGAGGTACTCGTCCATGCGGTCGAAGCGTGCCTCCCACACCGGGCGATACTGCTCAGCCCACGCCGAGACCGCGCTTGAGCGGCGCGGCGTCGAGTGCGCACGGCCGGTACTGGGCCTGTTGACCCCGAGTGACAAGCCCAGCGCGTTCCAGGACTTTGATGTGCTTCGAGATGGCGGGAAGCGCCAAGTCGAACGGCTCGGCAATCTCGTTAACGGTCGCCGCCCCGTCTGCGAGACGCGCCAGGATCGCGCGCCGCGTCGAGTTGGACAACGCCGCGAACGTCTCGCTGAGCCGGTCCTCCTTCATCGTGGCGGTCATCGCTTCTCCTACTTTCCGGGATAGCTAATTAACTGCTACGGAAAGTACAGTCAAAGTCCGTTGCTGTCAATCGGTCGAGCGGCCGAGCGGCCGAGCGATGAACGGGTTCGGAGGTGGCGTCGTTCACCGGCGGTCGTCGAGTTCCTTGATCAGCGTCGTCGGTGCGACGAGCCGGTAAGCGTCCTCGACGATCGCGGCGATCTCTTCCCAGTCGACCGCGTGGTGATCGGTCGTGTCGAGGAAGACGCGGAGCCATCCAGAGAACGTCCCGCGCGCGACGTCGGTGGCCTGAAAAAGCGACTGGGCTCGGCGCTCACGAGATGCTCCTGCGCTCCGGGCGGAGCCGGATACCACATTGAGACTGGGCCGTCGCTGTTGTGGTCGTCGTGGTCGCAGCAGAGAGCCCGCGTCCTCCCGACGAAAATGCACGGTCGCCGTGATTCACCCGTTCGCTTGCGTCCGGCAGCGCCAAAGCGATGCTGCGCACGCGATCGAACGACGGCCTCTCCACCTCGCCAGTCTTCCGCAGACATCACACGGCGGCAGTCCGCAGCGCGACGCCGCGTACCGCGCCGCGGAAAAGCACCGATGACGTGTTCCACCGGGTCACCGGTCGCCGCGCAGGCGCTGGACCTGGGCCACAGGACAGCTGCGGGGTCGTGTTCTACCGATTGTTCCTCCGGGTTCCGATCTACGGGAACCCCTGTGGAAGGAGCACCGGACGCGAACGCCGCGCGTGGCATCCCGCCGGCACCGACCGGGCCACCGCAGAGCGACTAGCCGCGCGCCTCGCAATCGCGGAACAAGGACGCGTCGACGCGGTGCGGGCGTTGACCTTCGGCGCGTACCTGATCGGGCAGTGGCTCCCCGGCAAGAAGTTGCAACTCGCGGCCACCACGTTCCACGGCTACGAACGGAACGTGCAGCGCCACATCGTTCGCGGGCTCGGCCACATCGGCCTGCGACGCCTGCGTCACCGCCACATCGAAGCCTTCTACGACCGGCTCCTCACCCCGACCATCGAGCGGCCGGCCCCTGCACCCAAGACCGTGTACGAGATCCACCTGGTAATCCGTGGCGCTGAGCGTGCTCGCCGGATGGAAATCACTCCAAGCCGCATCGCACGCCGCGGTCGGGATCCAAGACGACGACTCGGTCTTCACCAACGGCACGGCCAGCCAATCCACCCCCCACTGTTTGTCTCAGACCTTCGAGCGCATCGTGCGTCGCGCCAGCGGTCACCACCGACCCGGTGGAACGCCGTAGGAACCGCCGAGAGAACGCCGCCTCAAAGCAGTCGGTCCGCCTCAGTCCCGGGCGTGCCCGCTCGTGCCTATTCGACCTGCTCACATGCGGCTTTTGCCAACGGCGGACGTCCCACCCGTGGGCAACTGTGGAAGGTCGTGGACGTGCGTCCTGGTGACATCTTGGTGACACGCCGGCAACTCCTGAGAGAGATCCTCCGCGGTTTAAGGCTGCTCTTGTCGGATCTCCAGAACGACTTTGACGTCATCCGGCCGAGGAGCGAAGGCGTCACGCCACTCTGACAACCCGACACGCCGCGTGATCAACCTGGCCAGCCACGCGGGATCGGCGTCAGTCAGTGCTGCGACCGCCGCAACGTAGTGACGCCGATTCGCGCTGACGGTGCCGAATACAACGTCGTTCTCCAACACCAGATTACGATTCAACGCCGAGGCGTTCATATCGACGGTCCGTTGGCCGCTCGATAGTCCCGCAAGGCACACGATGCCGGTCGGCGAGTTGTGCCGAATCGCATCGAGCACGACCGAGCCGACGCCCGTGCACTCGACCACGACGTCCGGCACCGGGCACGTCTCAGCGACTGACCCGGAGTGAAACGTCGCACCGAGGTCCTCCACGAGCGCGGGCTTCGGGCCGGTGGTCACGACGTCGAGCACGTAGGTGTCGAGGCCTCGCTGGCGAGCAAGCAATGCGGCGAGAAGACCGACAGGCCCCGCGCCCGTGACGAGCGCCGTCCGCGGCCGCCATGTCGCCCGCGTGGCGATGCGGTCGATCTGCTCCCAAGCCTTGGCGACGATGCTCGCGGGCTCGACAAGAACCGCGAGCTCGCCGAGGTTCTCGGGAATTGGCACAACGTGATCGGCCAGGACGACGAACTGCTCGGCGGCGAAGCCGTCTACGCCTTTGATCCCGTGCTCGGTGTACTCGCCGTTGCGGCACATGTCCCACTCGCCGGCGGCGCAGCTTGCGCACGGCACGGGATCAGGCCGACGAACGATCGGTACGACGAGCTGACCGTCCTCGAGCTGCGATGTGGCGTTCGCGACGCGTCCGACTGCTTCATGGCCGAGCACGAGCTCGCGTTGACCCGGCGGCGCACGACCATATGCGCCGCTCACAATTTCGCGATCCGTTCCGCAAACGCCGACGAGCATCGGCTCGACGACAACCTCATTGGCCGCCGAAACGCGGATGGGGCGGGCTACGAGTCGGCCGCGCTGCGGGGCCGCCCAGGTTCGACGACGAGAGCTCGAAGGCTCATCGCTCTTCCTCACCTCGGGCGCGCGCAGGTCCGCGCGCCCGAGTGAGATTGTGGGCGGTGTTCACCAATGCGACATGCGTGAACGCCTGGGGAAAGTTCCCGACGAGGCGATTTCGAGTCGTGTCGTATTCCTCCGACAAGAGGCCGACGTCATTCGCTAGGTGTGAGAGACGATCGAAGAGCCGCCGGCCCTCGTCGAGCCGTCCCTGCAATATGTAGTTGTCGGCGAGCCAGAAGGAGCACGGCAGGAACGCGCCCTCGCCGCCCGGCAGCCCGTCGATGTCGCCGAGGCTGGCGTCGCCATAGCGGCGCACGAGCCCGCCGTCGAGAAGCTCTGCCTCGATCGCCGCCACTGTCCCGAGCATGCGTGGATCGACGCGTCGGCAGAAGCCGACCAGGGGCAGCATGAGAAGGCTCGCATCCAGGTCGGGCCGGTCGAAGGATTGCGTGAAGGTGTTGCGCTCAGCGTCATAACCCCGCGTCGACACCTCCCGACCGATGGTTTCCCGCAACGCCCGCCAACGGTTTACCGGACCGTCGAGTGCGTATTGCTCGACCGCCTTGACCGCTCGATCTGCGGCGACCCAGGCCATCACCTTGGAATGCGTGAAGTCCCGGCGGGGTCCGCGGACCTCCCAGATTCCCTCATCCGGGTCTTGCCAATGGCCCTCGAGGAACTCCATCAGTGCGCGTTGGAGTTGCCAGGACTCGGACTCTGGCGGCACACCGGCGCGGCGCGCTTGATGCAGACAGTCCATGACCTCGCCGTAGACGTCGAGCTGGAACTGTTGGCTTGCGGCGTTGCCGACCCGTACCGGGGCGGAGCCCTCATAACCGGGCAGCCACGGCAGCTCGCTTTCGGGCAGCCTCCGCTCCCCGCCGACGCCGTACATGATCTGCATTTGCGCCGGCATCCCGGCTGCGGCACGGACCAACCAGTCGCGCCACGCGACGGCCTCATCCTCATAGCCACCGAGTAGCAGCGCGTACAGCGTGAAGGTCGCGTCCCGCAACCAGCAGTAGCGATAGTCCCAGTTACGGACTCCGCCCAGTTCTTCAGGAAGCGACGTCGTCGCCGCGGCGACGATCGCGCCAGTCGGCGCGTGGGTGAGCGCCTTCAAGGTGATGAGGGATCGGATGACGATCTCGGCAAATTCGCCCTTTGTCGCGCAGCGCGCCGACCACGCCTCCCACCACGAGGTCGTGTCGCCCAACGCATGCATCGGGTCGATCGGCGGCGGCGGCGATCGGTGAGAAGGGTGCCAGCTGAGGACGAAGGGAACGCAGTCGCCTGCAGTGACATCGAACTCGGCAACGGTCGCCAGTCCTTCGCCGCGGGTCGCAACTGGCGTTCGGAGCTCCACGGCGTCTGGACCGGCGATCGCGCGCAAGGCTCCGTCGATCCGTCGCACCCACGGCACAGCGGCGCCGTAGTCGAACCGCACGACCAGCTCCATGGTCATGCGGACAGTGCCGCTGAGACCAGTCACCACGCGGACCAGGTCAGGAACGTCGTGTCGGATCGGCATGAAGTCGACCACCCTGACGGCACCCGTCGACGTCGCGTGGTCTGTCTCCAGTACCAGCGTCCCCGGACGGTATCGACGCGTCGTTGTCGTGTCCTGCGCAGGACCAATGCGCCAATGGCCGTGGTCACGAGTCCCAAGAAGCGCCGCAAAGCAAGCCGCCGAATCGAAGCGAGGCAGGCAAAGCCAGTCGATCGAGCCACGACGATGCACCAGCGCAGCCGTCTGCGTGTCGCCGATGAGCGCGTAGTCCTCGATCACTCCGTCGCGCCGAATCTCCCCGCGCAGATTGTTGAGCACGGAACGCTTCTGACCTTGACCGACCCGCCCTAAACCAATCCGAGCACCGCCCGTTCGGAGATCAGCGGGACAACGGGGTCGATCGCCAGCCGAACGCCCTGCAGCTGCTCCCCCTTGCCGATGGGCGGGCGGTCGACGAAAGCCGTCGGCGCGCCACAAAGACGGCACCGAGCGCGGTTGCCAACATCGCGCCCGGAGCCCAGATCACGCCCGGGCTCATGGTGAGATTCAGGAGCGCAGCGATTGAGTTCACACCCGCGGCGGCAATCCAGATCGGCGCGGTGCGACCGAGAACGGATGGCGAATCGCAAGCGGTCAGGTCTTCACAAGACTCTCTGCCCCGACGAGTTCCAACACCCGCCGAGCGCGGGGACCCGGTCTGACGCTGAGGCGACCCCCTCGATCGCGCATGGCGGCTGCGTTCCGTTCCAGCATGACGACCGTCCGGAAGTCGATGAAGTTGACGCCCGTGAGGTCGACGACAACGCACGGCATGAGCTCGCACGCCGCCCGGACGCGGTCTTCGAGCGGAGCAATCGTCGCTATGTCGAGCTCGCCGCGAACCGCCACGGTCGCGACATCGTCGGTGAGGCGCACGTCCACCTGTGGCTCAATTCTCTTCGCACTCCGCTGTGTAACCACTCATCCAGAGTGCACGGCCTAGACGACAGATCCACATCGTTCGGATGACAGGTTGGTGACGAAGCCATCGCCGATCCGGCCGTCACCCGGTGGTCGTGGTCGACCCCGCCTCGGGCCGCTGGGACAGACCCGCTGGCCTGGTGGAACTTGTAGTGTTCGCCTCCGACGTCTCGGTCTGATTCGTCGTCGTCCTCGCGACGACGGTCGACGTCGTGGTCGGTCGCGTGGTCGTTGAGCGAGCCGGCAGTGGTCTCTCGATCGGCGCGACCGCGACGTAGGTGGCGGGAGGTCCTGGCGGCGGCCGCACGACCCTGTAGAGCGCGAGTGCGCCGACGAAGACGGCGCTGGCTCCCGCAGTGCTCGGCCGAATCCGGGCGTTCATCGAGCCGCGACACTCCCCGCGACAAACGCCGGTGTCTGAATCCCAGCGGCGCACAGCGCGACGGCGATCCGTTGGCAACGCCGGCGCGCCACCTCGAACTGGCGGCCCGGTAGCGTCCGCGCCACCATGCTTACCGGTACACAGAGACGGTCAAGCACCATCAACGTCACGAAGAACCCGATCAGGGCGAGGACCGTCCAACGAATCGCTTGAGTCAGCGCGTGCTGGTATGTGATCCGCTCCACGCGCGCCAGATCGACCGGTGGATCGTTGTCTTCGACGATCAAACGCTGCAGATATCGACCAGCGACCCATGTCGCGAGTCGCGCCGCGAGGAATCCGCCACTCACCAGGAGCACAACCTCGAGGCCGTCGGCGCGCAGCCATGCGGCGAGTGCTTCTCTCATCGGGTTGGGGTACCCGGTGCGATTCCGTAGACAAGGACCGGTGCGCCGACCGGCAACAGATCGCGGCTCCAGATGAAGTCGATCGCAGCGAGGCTCACTCGAACACAGCCGTGTGATGCTGGATACGGCGGCACGCGGCCGTAGCCGTGGACAGCAATACCGTCCCGGTGGAAGTACTTGGGCCGGTACATCGGCCCGAGCCGGCCGTCGTCCCAGCCGTCGACCTGCCGGTACACGGTGAATCGGCCGACGGGTGTATCGGCCCAAGCGGTGCGGCCGTCAGGATGTCGGTACGGGCGCTCGGTGCCTGTGGACGTATTGAAGATCCATTCGACCTCGCCGTCCTTGACGACCAGCAACACCTGCCGCGATTTGTCGACTTCGCCCACACGCCCCTGCTCCGAC
Source organism: uncultured Actinomycetes bacterium (assembly GCA_963742585.1). GTDB lineage: Bacteria > Actinomycetota > Acidimicrobiia > Acidimicrobiales > JACDEA01 > JACDEA01. The sequence continues at coordinate 37,219 of CAVUMI010000005.1, read as the reverse complement.
CGCGTCTTGGGGATCGTCGGCTGGTCGAGCGCGGCTCGCGTGCGCGGGCCTATGCGGCCGTCGACGACCAGACCGTTCACCTTCTGAAAGGCGAATACCGCTTGTTGGGTCACGTCGTCGAACGCGCCACTCGCCGTGGCGAGCCAGTAATGGAGTTCGAGCAATCGCGCCTGAGCGGCGGCGACATCGGGTCCACGATCGCCGCGATCGAGCACTCGAGGCTCCGGTGGCCGCTTGGTTGTCGGTGTCACCGGCACCGTCGTGGCGGTTGTCGTTGTGACCGGCACCGTCGTAGAGGTCGTGTTGGACACGGTCGGCACGGTCGTGATGGGAGCAGGCGGTGTTGTGAGCGCCGGGTGGGGCTCCGGTGGCTCTCCGCCGCAGGAGGCGACCAAGACCGCTGCAGACACTGCAACACCACAGGCCAATTGACGACGCCTCATACACCCGCGGTACCCGGTTCGAGCTCCCGATCCACCGTCGTTACCGAATCGTGACCTTCGATATGCACGCGGCCTGGGTAGAACACAGATATGCGCGTTCTAATCGGCTTCGATTGCTCCGAACCCTCATTGCGCGCTGCTCAGAACGCAGTTCGTCTCTTTGAGGGCGCGGAGTTCCTGGTGATCAACGTCACGCCGCGCCCTGCTCCCTGGGTGGCCGCGGTGCCAGCCGGAGGTCTGGCCGCGCCCGTCGTGGATGCGGCGGTAGACGAGCCCGACCCGCTCGCCGAAGAGCTCCGGCTGATCGAGCGCGCCGGCGCTGCCGGGATACCGGTAACGGAGGCAATTGCCACCCAGGGCGACGCGGCGACTCGGATCTGTGAAACCGCGAGCGAGCGCGACGTCGACATAATCGTCGTGGGCTCGCATGACAAGGGCATCCTTGCGAAGCTGATCGACCCGTCAGTCGCCGACGCGGTTGTGCACGGAACGGCGAGGCCGGTGCTCGTCGTGAGTGGGGCCCCCTAGATCATGACCCCACGGTCGGCCGCTCGCCATGGTCGAGGACGAGCCGTCCACCTTCAAAGACCCTCGCCCACGCAGAGACTGTGCGCGGTGTGGCTTCGGAGAGTGGCGCACCCAGCCGGCGCGCCCAGCCGGTGTCGGAGAGGAGAGATGACATTTGATGGCTGTCGAACCCGAAATACGCAGGGCCGGGCTCGAAGGCAACCAGGAAACTGGCAAGGCTGTAGTCGCGCATCGCCTCCAAAGCCTCGTCGCTGATGTCCGTTTGCTTCACCTTCGTGTAGGCGAGCGTCACCTTCCCGCGATCACCGAGCATCTTCAGGAACTCGAGATCTTGCTGCCACTGTCTCGGACGGCGCGGGGGTGCGACCGCGGCGTCGCCCCAGCGGGTGAAACCTTCGATCTGCACGCCGTCGGCCGCAGTTATCAACACATCGGCGGCGGCACTGCGCTTGAAGTACGCCGCGCCAGAACCGAGGCCGAAGCCGTTGGCGATCACGGTGCCGCCCGTTGCCTCCTTGATGCGCCGCAGAAGGTCGGCGCTGCCGCGGCGCCATTGACCATCTGTCACTGCCCGATCGTCGGCCACGGGCCGGCCCGTGTAGAAGTCGGGTGGGAAGTAGGCCCCGACGGTGTCGACAAAGGCGCCGTCGGCACCGAGCCGAACCTCTTCGGCGATCCGTGACGCACGCCAGCGCCGGTAACTGCCGTTGCTGAGGTCTGCCAGCGTGGTACCCGGCGCCGACACCGGATGGATGGTGTCACCGTTCGCGTCCCGGGCGATCCACTCGGGGTGCGAGCCGGACAGCGTCTGCATCTCGCTCGCGTTCAGGCCCGCCGCCTTCTCGTATGCCAGCAGAACGACCCCGGGCCGGCGGTCGTGCAAGTCGGCGAGAAGCGAACGAGTCAACCTGCCGCGGAGGATTATGACGTCGTAGCGCGCCACGATGGCCGCCCGCGCCGAAGCGCCGGCGAGCTCGCTGGTTGCGACGTGCACAAACGTGCCCCAACCCGGCTTGGTCGCGGCGCGCGCAGTCGTCGGCCGGACGAGGATCGTCAGCAGCGAGATTGCGGCGAGCACCGCGCACGCGGCGACGACCCTGTGTGAGCGTTGCCAAGCTGCACCTCCAGAGGGCTGAGGGCGGGCAGCGAGAGTACGGCTAATCGCGACCCGCGCGTGGACGTTTGCGCGATCTGTTACCGAATCGCGACCTGACGGCGAACGAACCGCCGCTCCGATCCACCACGATGCCCATCTCGATGCCCGTCGCCGACCTGACCGTCCTCCGAGTGGGCTGTGATCTCGCCTGCCACCTCGACAAGGCGCGAACACAGCGTGTTCGGAACGCCTTTGCCTCCGTGCCATGCGGGGCGACTGTCGTGATCGACCTTGACGACGCCTCGACGGTCGATGCCGTGGGGCTCGGCGTGCTGATTGGCGGGATCCGGCGCATCCGTGGCGCGTCCGGACATGTGGCAATCTCAACTCCTGGTTCCGACGTCGCACCGCGGTGCGAGCCAGCGGGCTGAGCCGCCTCGTCCCGGTCAGGTCGACGGTCGAGGCCGCCGCTGAGGCGCTCGGCGCCCGCTACGCCCCAGCTTGAGCGGTAGCGGGCGCCGCCGCCCACGCCTGTTCCGCGGCAGCGAGCTGCTCGTCGGCCCAAGCGTCTATGTCCCGCGCTACGATCTTGTCCGCCATCGTCCGGCTTCGTCGGCGACGTGAGTCGTCGTCCAGCTCGATCGCCGCCTCTATCGCGTCAGCCATGCCGGCGACGTCGTACGGATTGCAATGCTCTGCCTCGATGAGCTCGACGGCCGCGCCTGCGAATTCGCTCAGGACGAGCGCGCCGCGGCCATCGCCGGCAGCTTGGGTCGTCACATACTCCTTGGCGACGAGATTCATGCCGTCGCGCAGAGGCGTGACCAACGCCACGTCGGCGGCGACGTAGTACGCAGATAGTTGGCTGTCGCTCACCGGCCGGCTGAGGTACCGGAATGGAACGTCGTGCCCCGGCGCGGTAAAGCGGCCGTTGAGCCGACCGATCTCACCCTCCACCCGCGAGCGCAGCCTTCGATACTCGGGCAGCTTCTCGCGAGTGGGCGTCGCGATCTGGATGTAGACGAGGCGGTGGCGCAAGTCGCGCCGCCGAGCCAGCAGAATCTCGAGGGCGCGGAGCCGCTCGAGAATCCCCTTGGTGTAGTCGAGCCGCTCGACCCCGAGCAGAATGATTCGCTCCCCCAAGCGTTTCCGAAGCTGGCGTGCCGCGGCGACGATTTTCGGATCGGTTGCTCGGGACCGAAAGGCCTCGACGTCGATTGACGCCGGCGCCGTTATCGCGCATGGCGGCTCCGCGTTCATGAACATCCGCCACGTTTCGATGAAGCGATCACGGTCGGCGTCGGTGTGAAAGCCGATGACGTCGGCACCCGCCAGGCCGCCGAGAACTTCAGCCGCGCTGCGGCAGCCGAGCGAACACCGCCGGCGACGGGAATGGCGTGTGCAAGAAGAAGGCGATCGGACCCTCGATACCCAGCGCCCGCAACTCGGACGGCACGAGCATCAAGTGGTAGTCATGGATCCAAAACGACCGCGTCACGGCCGGCGCGAGGCTCAGACAGCACCGCGGCGCGAGCGAAGGCGGCATTGGCGTGCCGATAGGCCGGCCACCATTTGGGATCGAACACCGGCTGAGCGGCCATGTCATGGAGCAGCGGCCAGAGTGTGCGGTTGGCGTATCCCGAGTAGAAGTGGTCGCCGTGCTCGCGACCCAGAGTGAAGGTCAGGATCTCGAAGTCCATACCCTCCACGCGACGCGGCGGAGCAGTGTCGTTGCTGTTCCAGCTGATCCACGCGCCGCCACGCTTGTCGAGCGCGCTGCGCACGATGGGCGCCAGCCCGCCGGGCGCAGTTCGCCAGCCGTCTCCATCCTGGACCACCGGCGCACGGCTGGTAATCGCCACCAGCGGCCGGCGAGCGCTGGGCGCCGCCGCCGTTCCTGAGTCCTCGGCAGCGGTGACTTGGGTGCGTCGCAGACTCCGGCGACTCGGGGGGCGGACGATCGGAGCCGCGACATCGGCCGGCGACTCGCGACCATCCGTTGTCGCCGACGACCCAAGCACCGCTCCCGAGGACATGCAATCAGGGTGACGGCGCCAGTCCGCGCTCTGACCGCGCCCAGGTAACGGTGTGGTGACGATCGATCTACGCGATCGCCTTGTAGCCCAGGCCCCTTACCGTGAGGATGTGTCGGGGGCGCGACGGGTCGCGTTCGATCTTCGACCGCAGCCGATAGATGTGAACGTCGACGAGTTTCGTCTCCCCCACGTATTCGTATCCCCACACCGTCTCGAGGAGAATTTCGCGCGAGAACACCCGAGCCGGGCTGGCGGCGAGCTCGCAGAGGAGCCTGAACTCCGTGCGGGTCAGATGGACGTCCTCACCCTCACAGCGGACAACGCCTTCGTCGGGAATGATCTCGACGCGGCCCCCGAGAGAGATCACGACGGGGTTGCTACCGAAGCCACGGGCTCGCCGCAGCATCGCCCTGATACGCGCCGACAGTTCCTTCGGCTCGAAGGGCTTCGTCACGTAATCGTCAGCACCGGCTTCGAGCCCGGCGACGACGTCGAAGGTATCGGTCCGGGCCGTGACCATGATGATCGGCACGTCGCTACGTGCTCGAAGCTGCCGGCACACGTCAAAGCCGTCCGCGTCGGGCAGCATGACGTCAAGAAGCACACAATCGGGTGGATCTCGATCGAAGCGGTCGATGGCGTCACTCGCGGTCGCGGCTTCGTCGACGCGGTACCCTTCGTCACGTAGCACAACGCTCGTCTGTGTTCGGATGCTGACGTCGTCCTCGACGAACAGAATTCGGCCCGGCACGATCCTCCTGCGTCCTACGGGACCATGGTCGCGTAGTCGTCGCGGGCAACGGGGGCAGCGACCAAGGACCCGTCGCCCCGCGGCACCTCCGCTGGTACGCCTTCCAGCGTAAAGGAGACCTGACCCACGCCGGGCCGTCCGGTCAAGGTGCACACGATCTGGGCAACCGCGAGCAACTGGTCATCGCCGCCGAGTGTCGATATCGCTCGCCGGAGGTCCACCCGGGCTACGCCGCCCGCCAACTCCACGTCTCCGACGATTGCCGGATCGTTCAGCGCAGTTCGCACCTGATCGGACTGCTCCGGCGGCTGGGCCAAGGCCCTGAGTGCGTCGATCAACGCAACCGGAGGTTGCAATCGCGTCTGACTGGTGACGAGGCCCCCTTCACGCACGAAGCAGAGCGTGACATCTTCCCCCGACCCGGCGGTCGCGGGTGGCACCAAGGGCGGCGCATCTGGATCCAAAAGCCCGAACGGCACCGTGTCAGGATCCACAACCGCAGTACGGCCCTGCCCCGAAACGGCACACCCGCTGAGGAAAGCCATCAGGAGCACGAGTACCGAACGCCGAAGCATCATGAGGCACTCACCGGTAACTCGACGACGAAACGAGCGCCGCCGCCGGGCGCGTCCTCGACCCACACTCGCCCGTGATGCAGCTTCACGTGTTCGGCGACGAGCGCCAGACCGAGCCCGCTGCCACTCGAACTTCCAGCGTGCATTCCGGACTCGCCTCGGGCGAAGCGCCCGAAGATCGCGTCCCGCTCCTCTGAGGGGATACCCGGGCCGTGGTCGTCGAGCGCTATCCGGATGAAGCCGCGTGCCGCCGACACATCGATGGTCTTGACGCCCCCGGCGTAGCGGCGCGCGTTGTCGAGCAGGTTTCCCAGCGCTTGCGCGAGGCGCCGACGGTCACCCTCGAGATGAGAGGGGACATCGGGCGCCACCCGTACTTGGGCGTCCTCAGCGCCATGCAGTGCAGTGAGCCGGTCGATCAGGTGGCGCAGGTCGACGCGATCTATCGCCAGATCTGCGGTACCGGCATCCATTTTGGAGATCTCGAGCAGATCCAGCACCGTCTGCTGGAACATCGCCACCTTGTCCACGAGCACGCCCAGCGCATCGACGACCTGAGGCGGCAACTGCTCGCGGCGCCGATCGATGACTTCGAGCGACGCGGCGACGGCGGCAAGGGGCGATCGAAGCTCATGGCTCACGTCGGCGGCGAATCGTGCCTCCCGCTGGATGCGCGCCTCCAGCGCCTCGGCCATCGCGTTGAATGCCTCGACCAGCCGCCGGAGGTCTGGATCGGTCTTCTCATCGAGACGAGTGTCGAGTGCGCCACTGGCTATCCGCTGCGCCGCGTCCGCCACCGGCCGCAGAGGGCGAACTAGGCGGGTCGAGGCGGCACGTCCGACCGCCGCAGCAGCGAGCGCGGCGCCGGCCACACCGAAGCTAAGGGACCGGGCCAGCAAGTCGAGTGTCCGCTCGAGTTCCGCCAACGAGTAGAGCTCGAAGTAGGCGGTATCGGCTGCGGGCACTGCGACTCCGACCGCGAGCCGCAGGCCGTCCTCGTCCCGATAACGGTGGTGACCCGCGCCACCACCGTTCACGACGCGTACCAACCCGGCGGGAATCGCCTCGCGGCCCGTCGCGACAGATGTCGCGAACCATTCGTCCTGGTATCGGAGCACTGTCGTCGACGCCGTGCCGCCGCCGAGCCCGGCGAGGAACGACCGGACATCGGGCTGGGTCAGTCGCAGCACGCTTCGCGCCAACCGGGCGTTGACGTAGGTCTGACGGATAGCGGTGTCCTCCCGCTGGTTCACGAGATAACTCCGAGCGACGGCGTAGGTGATCGCGGCGAGCACGAACGCAACCAGTAGGCCCGTTACTCCGAACCCGATCATCGCCCGCCACCGAAGCCCGAGTCGATACGCGCTCGGCCGCATCATGCGACCAGCGCGCTAAGCAGGCGATCCTCCGGGTCGGTGTCCGCGCCGTCCAACGGTCACTTCCGCAGGTGCGGCCGGTCCTGGCATCCGCGCGAGGAGTTGGCTCACCTACGCCCCCACGTCAATCCAGGCGAAGGCGTCGACGACCGGCATCTCCCCGGCGGCCTCCGCGAACGCGTGGAGACCGCGGACAGCGTGGGCACGATCGGCCGACGTCATCGACTGGGCGATTGCCGCAAGGTCTCGGCGGCGCCGCTCGGTGACTCGATCCACCAGTCGCCTGCCTCGTGCCGTTAGACCGACGGTCGTTTCTCGGCGATCGCCTGCCGTGCGAGGACTTCGCCGAATGAGTTGCTTCCGGTCGAGACGATCGCACAAACGGGTCGCGGTCGACGGGTGGATGTCGAGCGCCTCGGCGAGATCGCGCACCGTCACTCCGCTCGGCCGCGTCAACACCACAAGAGCCCGAAACTGCGGCAGGGTGACCTCGTTGACATCGGCGAGCGAGCGAGCCGCGACTGAGACGAGCGCCCGAGAGGCCTTCAGCAGGACGTCCGTCGTCGGGGCGGGATCAGCGTGATTTACCTGCATGACTGCAACTAGTGTAGCCGCGGATCGAACTGCCGGTTCGTGGCAGGACTCCTAAGCCAAAGCAAGCCGCTCGGTGGGCTCACCTAGCGCGTCTTGGAGCGCTCCGATCAAGCGCATCAGTCGGCTCAAGCCGCCGCTGAGCGCATCCCTCCGATTGACCAACTCGATTAGCTCCTGCTTCAGAGTGTTGGTCCGAACGCCTACGTGCGTGCCCGCGCAGGACGGAGAGGTGTCCGGCAGTCGCTCGTTCGCCGTGATGATGGCCCGTGCGTCGTCGTTCGTTTGACAAGGGGTTTGACACGTTCGAGCACTGCCGGGGCCTTAAGCGCGGTGGAAGAACTCGGAGATCAGCCGCGCCAGGGCAGCTGGATCGCGCAGCGGAAGCATGTGGTCCGACCCCTCGCGGAGCCAGTCGCGCAGCTGGCCCAACGACGAGGTCCACGTGCCGAACTCCCGGACCTCCTGCACGCGCCGCTTCCCGCTTGGGCCGGGCTTACGCACACAGGCCATCACCGTGTCCTTGTGCACATCGAGCGCCGCGCAGCGATCGACCAGCACGTCCATCACCACCACCTCCTCCTCGTTGCCGATCGAAGTGGCCGCCCATGGGGCTTCTGGCGTCACAGAGAATCTGAGACTCGTGCTCGAAGCAACAATCCAAGGTGCCTTGAAGCCCCGGCGCCAGTCTGACCTACGGGCTCAGGGCACCACTGAGTACCGGCGTCAACGGGCGACCGGCGCCATTTTCATCCACCACAGGTGGACCGCGCCGAAGGCCGTCCCATTCGGGTCTGACCTGCGGAAATTGGTGGCGGGGGCGGGATTTGAACCCGCGACCTTCGGGTTATGAGCCGACAGTCTCGTGATCCGTCCTGTCGGAGCTGGTGCCCTCTCGTCCCACACCGTGCCTGCTCGTGAGCCGCTCCCGGCAACGCATCGTGCCGCTCCGTGGGCATCCAGGGACGTACGTGGCCCTAAGTCGTGGTGACATTTTGGTGACATAGCTGTCCGGACAGCGTCCGGACGCCGGTATAGTACCTGCCATGAGCGAGCCCACCGTGACCCCCTCTCGCCGCCAGCGGTTGGAAGTGCGCGTGTCGCCGGAGCAGGACGCGCTCATTCGTCAAGCCGCCGACCTCGAGGACACGACCGTCACGGCGTTCGTGCTCGACACAGTGACCACCCGCGCCAAGCGCGTCCTTCGCCAGCATCAGGATCTCGTCCTGTCGAATGAAGCGTTCGATCGCTTCATCGCCGAACTCGACAAGCCCGCCAAGCCGGTGCCCGAGCTCGTCGAGCTGTTCAAGCGCCACCCGAAAATCCGGGAGGCGTGAACCGCAAGGGGCTGTCACTCGATCGGCTCGCCGCGCACCACGACACCGCCGCGTTCGACTCCGGCAACGACGACCTCGACAGCTGGCTCCAGCGTCACGCGGTCGCCGCGCAACAGATGGACTCGGCCCGCACGTTCCTTCTCATGCGAGATACCACCGTTGTGGGCTACTTCAGCCTCACTATGGGCTCGGTGCTGCGGCAGGATGCGCCTGCGAAGCTCGTACGCGGTCTACCGGCCTACCCGGTTGGCATGGTGCTGTTGGCGCGACTCGCCATCGACCGATCCGAACAGGGCGCAGGACTCGGCGGGCTGCTGCTCGCCGAGGCGCTTCGCAAAGCCATTGACGCCGGCGAAGCCGCGGCGGCGAGACTCGTCGTTGTCGACGCCATCGACGACGATGCGGTCGCCTTCTACCAGCACCACGGCTTCGTGCTCGCGCCCGGCCATGACCACCGCCTCTACCGGCGAACCAAAGACATCCGAGCGAGCCTCGCCTGACTTGCTGTCGACGACACGGGCAATGCGCATGACCAAGCCGGGGTCGGGAACTCGCCAACTTGGAGCGCGGTGGGTGGTGTATGCCGGATGGCGGCGATCATGCCGTCATCGCCCTCGAGTCCAGATCTCTGTGATCTCTACGCGGCGAGCTCCTGGCCGCTTCTGGAAGGCGGCCATCTCCGGGTCGGTGTGGCCCCCGCCTGCACGGACATGAGCTTGGTCATGTCTCCTCCGACCTTGATCTTGCCGGCCATGAACCCCTGTGGTCAGGTGGGGTGGCTGGCGAGGTGGGCGAGCAGCTCGCGGCTGAACTGGTCAGCGGCAAGCTCAGGGATCCAGTGGCCCGCGCCTTCGAGGACGACGAAGCGGTAGGGGCCGGTGACGAACTCGGCGGTCGCCTCCGCGGCGGCAGGCCCGAGGGCAGGATCGTTGTCCGCCCACACGAACAGCGTCGGGACCGCCGATGGCGGCGTCGCGGCGGCGGTCTTGTTGGAGCCGGCGCGGTACCAGTCCATCGAGGCTCTCACACCCTCGAAGGTGCCGACGATCTCCAGGTACTCGGTGACGCTGACCTCCGGGAGACCCGAGAACATCGCCCGTTGCGCCCGGTCGCCTCCGGCGAGGAACATGCGCTCGAGGTCACCGCGCGGGGTCTGCTTGATCATCCGCATGTAGCCGGACCGCTCGTGCTGGTCGTCGCTGTCCGAACCCGCGCTGCTGCGGTACGCGTCGGCGAACGCCGCCGGGTGCGGTGTGGACGCGACCGTCAGGGTGGTACACGCGGTCGGGGTGGTGCCCCGCCACAGCCCATGCAACGCCGCCGCCGAAGTCGTGCCCGACCAGGTCGAAGCGATCGAACCCGAGCACGTCCGCGACATCGAGAACATCGCCCACGAGCTTGTCGAGGGTGTAGGCCTCGACATCGTCGAAGCGGGCGCCCGGTGAGTAGCCGCGCTGGGTGAACGCGACGGCCCGGTGCCCAGCGGCGGCCAGGGCCGGCAGCTGCTGGTTCCAGCAGGCCGAGGTCTGGGGGGCACCGTGCAGGAGGATCACCGGGCGACCGTCGGGAGGACCGGCCTGGCGGGCTTGGAAGGTGAGCGGCCCGACGGTGAGGTCGAACCGCTCGATCGACATCAAGCGACGACCGCGAGGATCTCGTCGCGGGACGGCCGCGGGCGTTGGGGCCGGCCGGCCCGGCGGCTCGCGGCCGCGGCGGCGGCTTCGGCGGCGGATCGTTGCAGTTCGGGGAGGCGGGTCCACAGAGCGTCGGGTAGTTCGAGCAGGTTCACGACCCGGAGCAGCAGGTGGACGAGGTCGGGATCCGCCGTTGCCGCGGAGGCGGCGCCGAAAATGTCCAAGCCGCCGGCACCGGCGCTCGGCCCAGCTGCGCCCGCTACCGCGTCACCGGGCACCCTCGGGCGCATCTGGTCGCTCAGCACCGAGAAGTGGAACCACGGCTCGACGCGGGCCGCGCTCTGAGCCTCGTACTGTCGTCCGGCGGTGGCGAGATCGGTGGAGTCCGCTACCGCGTCGGCGGCCATGACCGCTTGCAGCAGCGCCAGGGATTGGCCGCGCCCGTAGGCGGGGTTGGTGCACGTGTGGGCATCGCCGACGGCGAGGACACCGACGGCGAGCGGGTTGCCACCGCTGTCGGTGTAGCGGCGGAGCCGGTTGATGAGCCCGGTCATGCAGTGCACGGGGTGGAACGGCCGGCCGCCGAACTCGATGACGTCGGCGATCTGGGGTAGGAGGCGCATGGTGGCGTCGAACCGGTCCGAGTCGTTGAGGTGGGCGCGCAGCTCTTTGTCGTCCTTGTCGACGACGGCGGTGATCGAGTAGGTGCCGGCATCGGCGCCGATCACGCCGACCGCGAGCCCACCGCCGAGGCCGAACCGGAACCCGAACTCGTTCTCTTCATCGGCGCGGTACCAGCGCGAGAAGTACACGACCCCGGTGTCGTGCTCCGTCTCGGTCACCGCGACGCCGTGGTCGGCGAGCCAGCGCGGGAGGTCGCTGCGGCGCCCGGTGCTGGCGACGACAAGGTCGGCTTCGATGCTCGCCCCGCCCTCGAGGCGCACGCCGATCACGACGGGCACGCTCCCCTCACCCGGTCGGGCGAGGAGGCCGGACACGCCGACGCCGACGCGCAGCTCGATGTTGGCCTCGGCGAGCACGCAGCGACGCAGCACCCACTCGAAGGTCGTGCGCCGGCACCCCAGCGCCCGCAGGTCGTCGTCGGCGTCCAGTCGATCGGCCAGCTCGGACGACATCCCGGCCATGCGCTGCATCGAAACGGTGCGCACACCCTTGTCGGTGAGCGCCCGCAGAACATCGGGGAACCGGTCGCGCAGGATCGTCCGACCCAGGCCGAGGAACGCGTGGGGATGCCGGACTTGCGGTGCGCCACTGCGACGCCAGTCGAACGCGCCTTCCACGTCCGGCGGCATGGGCGTGTCGTCCCGCTCGACCAATGTGACCCGGTGCCCGGCGCGGGAGAAGGCGAGGGCGGAAGCCAATCCGCCGATGCCGGCGCCGACCACCACGACGCGGAGCTTCTCGTCCATGGTCACGCCCCCTTCCGGCTGCGCAGGAGGTAACCGGGCCGCCGGCCGGTGTCGCGGTCGTCACGGCGAGTGACAGTGCCGTTGACGATGGTGGCGAGGTAGCCGGTCGATGGCTGGAGGATGCGGCTGGCACCGGTGGGCAGATCGTGGCGGAGGTACGGCTCGCCGATCGTGAGGTTGGCGAGGTCGATGACGTTGACGTCGGCCCGCATCCCCGGCGCGATCACGCCACGGTCGGCGAAGCCGTACATGGCCGCGGGAGCGCCGGTGAGCTTGTGCACCGCGAGTTCAAGGGGGACCCGCGGGCCCTTGGTGCGGTCGCGCACCCAGTGCGTGAGATGGAAGGTGGAGGTGGAACAGTCGGAGATGGCATTCACGTGGGCGCCGGCATCGGAAAGGCCGCTCACCGTGTTCGGGTCGAGCAGCATCTCGCGGCACGGCTCGAGGGTGCCGTCGGCGAAGTTGGAACCGAGCATGGCGTAGAACGTCGTGCCATCGCCTTCGACGAGCAGGTCGTAGAAGTGCTCGAGCGGCGGTTTGCCCAGCGCCTTGGCCTTTGCCTTGACCGACTGCTCGCGGTCGGGCTCGTAGTCGATCGGCGCGGTCATCGGGAACATGCGGCCGAGGCCCCTGCCGAAGGCGGCGGCCAGCATCCCGCGCAGATCGCGGATCTCATCGGCCTCGCCCAGGATCTGGGCACGGACTTCGGGTTGGCGCATCCTGGCCGCTCGCGCCGCCACTGGGAGATCGGCGAGCTGCCGGTAGGCGGGCCGGTTCAGGAATGGGTGGTACGTGTCGAGGCTGGCCATGAACGTGACCGACCTCGGAATGATCTGCGGGCGGAGCTGCGCCCCTTTGGCGTTCCAGTCGGCGGCGCCGCGGAGCACACGTCGAAAGACATCCGCGTCCTTGGTGACCTGGAACGTGCTGAAGGTGAGCGGCCGGCCCGACGTGCGCGAGAGATCGGCGAGCAGGTCGAGCTCGGGCATGGCGTCGGTTTCGGCGCCCGGGGTGATAGTGCCGTCGGCGATCGCCTGGATGAGGCCGTGGCCGGCCTCGCCTATGACGCCGGCGATGGCGGACAGTTCCTCGACCGGTGCGAAAGTGCCGGGGACGACCTTGCCCGAGCGGGACATGTGACCCCGGAAGCGGTTGCTGGAGAAGCCGGCCGCGCCGGCGTCGAATGCCTCCTTGACGAGGCGGGCCATCTCGGCGACCTCCGCCGCGGTCGCGTCGCGGTCGTCGTAGGCCCGCTCGCCCATCACGTAGTAGCGCAGCGGGCCGTGGGCGATGTGGCAGGCGACGTTGGTGGCGTAGCGATGGCCATCGATCAGATCGAGGTACTCGCCGAAGGACTCCCATGCGCCCCATGGCATGCCGACTGACAGGGCGCTGCCGGGGATGTCCTCGACCCCCTCCATCATGTCGATGAGTGACGCGTGATCGGTGGGACGCACGGGTGCGAAGCCGACGCCGCAGTTGCCGACGACGACTGTGGTGATGCCGTTGGTGGCCGACGGTTCGAGGGCGTCGTCCCAGGTGACCTGTCCGTCGTAGTGGGTGTGCAGGTCGAGGAACCCCGGCGTGACGATAGCGCCGTCGGCGTCGATGACCTCGCGTGCTGGTTCGTCGACGGTACCGACGGCGACGATGGTGTCGCCGTCGATCCCGACGTCACCGGTTGCCTGGGGTACGCCGGTGCCGTCGACGATTGTGCCGCCGCGGATCAACAGGTCGATCATCGTGCGAACTCGTAGGCCATCGGGAGATGCTTCACCCCGGAGACGAAGTTGGAGAGCGACCACTGCGGCTCACCAGCAGGCTCGATGTGGGTCAGGTGCTGGGACAGTTTGGCGATCATCGTCCTGACTTCGCGGCGGGCAAAGTGCGCGCCGAGACAGAAGTGCGGACCCACACCGAACGCCAGCATCTTGTCGAGGTCGTTGCGGCGCACGTCGAAGGTCATCGCATCTCGGAACACCGCTTCGTCGCGGTTGGCGGACGGATATGACAGCAGGACGCGTCCGCCCGCCGGGATGCCCACGCCATGAACTTCGCTGTCATCGGTCGCGGTGCGGAGAAAGTGTCGCACCGGTGCGGTCCACCGGATGATCTCTTCGGTCGCGTTGTTGATCAGCTCGGGATCGTCACGCAGCGCCCACAGCTGGTCGGGGTCGCGCAGCATCGCCTCCATGCCCCCTGACAAGGCGAACGAGGTCGTGTCGTGCCCCGCCGTGGCGATGATGAGATAAAGCCAGAACCGCTCATCCGCACCCAGGGGGCAGCCGTCGATCTCACCGTTGGCGATGATCGACGCCAGATCGTCGCGTGGGCACGCTTGGCGGTCGGCGGTCAGCTCGTTGAAGTAGCCGGCGAAGCGAAACGATGACTCCACGGCTCGAGCAACAGGGTCGGCCGCGTCGCCCATGAACTCGGGATCGGTCGCGCCGAAAATCCCTTGAGTGAGCTCGAGCATCATCGGCTCATCGGCTTCGGGCACGCCGTAGATGTCCATGATCACCCGCAGGGTGAACGGCGCGGCGACGTCGACCGCGAAGTCGCACTCGCCGCCCAGCGCGCGCATCCTGGCGACAAACTCGTCGGCGATCTCATCGACGCGGGCCTGGCGCCGGGCCACGACCGCGGGCTTGAACCAGTCATTGACCACGTGGCGGTGCGTGCGGTGCTCGTGCCCATCGAGATGCACGAGCGTCCCGGCCTGAATGCCGAGCTGTTCGCCCTGTTCTCGGAACGCCTTGGGGCTGAGAATCGAGAACGGCGTGTTCGGCCAGCGGGCATCGTCTCGCTCGACCTCGAAGATGTCGGCATGCCGAGTCAGCACCCACAGCGGATCGAACCCGTCGACCTCCACGGGCAACACCGGCTGGGTCCGCCGGATCTCGGCAACCTGTGCGTGCCACGCGTACATGTCGCCCCAAAGTGCCGCATCCAAGAAGGGCGCCCCGGGGGCGTCGGATGGAATGGTCGGCAACTCGATCATGGTCATGTCGTGAACCCCGTCGTCACGCTGCGGGGGCGTGCAGGACGCGGTAGGCGTACGGCAGCATCCGCAGCCGATCGGGGAGGGGCGCGGTGGCGGCTCGGAGCGCGACGAGCTGTGTCTGGTAGGCGGCCTCGTGCACCGGTGTCCACCGGATACCCCAGCGCTTGCGGATCGTCGACGGGTAGGCGCCGGCGAAGAGGAGCTGCACCGGCCGGCTGACCGATCCGACCACCCGGCGCCAGAGGGGCCCGGAGACCGGCTGACGCTCAAAAAGACTGAAGTCCGGGACGTGGGTGAGCTTGGTCTCGACGCCATCCCGTATGCAGGCGTGCAGCCCGGCGATGTCGTCGGGCATGTCCTGAGCGCGCACGCCGTACATCAGGCCCGCCTCCTTGAACTCCTCATACGCGGCCTGCTGAAGCTCCAAGGAGGGCTCGCCGTGGATGGCGCGGACGCCGTAGAGCATCGCTTCGAACGTGGTGAGGTGCACCCACGTCCAGGCCTCGCGGTTCCAGGCGTGGTACGGCCGGCCGTCGAGGCCGGTTCCTTTGATGTCGCGATGGAGTTCCCTGATCTCGGCGGCGGTCCCGGCACGATCGTCGCCGAACAGCATCCGCTGGGCGTATTCCGTCGTGAGCCGGGCACGGCTCAATGGGTCGGTGAGCGACGTGGAATGGTCGTAGAGCCCTTTCGCGATGGTCGGGTGGGCACCCTGAAGTGAGATGACCCGCCCGGCGCCGGCGAGGAAGACGCGCCACTCCGCGAGCTCGCGCCGCAGAGGACGATCGCCCACCGGGGTTTCGGTGAGCCCAGACATGGTCTCTGACATTGCCGTGCTTCTCTCTTTCGGATCTTTACATCACTACAAACATAGTATAATCTGTAAACACTGTGAACCATAGCATGCAACCGCCGAAGTGTGAAGACCCTCGCGGTGCGAGATGAGCGCCACCGAACCGCTGGACACGTACTTCGCGGTCGCTCCGGCGGGCATCCCCGAGCGGCCCGATGCGAAGCTCGACCGCGTCCTCGACGCCACTGAGCAGTGCCTGGCCCGCCACGGCGTTCGCCGCACGACGATGAGCGATATCGCCAGGGAGATGGGCGTTTCCCGCCCGACCCTCTACAAGCAAGTGGGTTCGGTCGAGGAGGCTGTTGCCCTCGTCGGTGCCCGCCAGCTGTATGCGTTTCTCGACCAGCTGCAAGCCCTTCTGTCCGAGGGCCCGGGACCGGAGACCTTCATCGAGATGGCGGTGGACGCGGTCACCTTCGCCCGCACCAGCCCCGTCGTGCAGCGGCTGCTGAGCTACGAACCCGACCTGGTCGGTGGCGTGATCACGAGCGGGCGGGTGACCAACTACATCCAACAGGTCGTCGACCTGGTGACGCCGCTGTTGCAAGCCGCGATGGACACCGGCGCGGTGCGGGCCACTGATCCTCGCCTCACCGCGGAGACCGTCGTACGGCTGTGTGGATCCCTCATGCTGGCGCCGACCACCGGCGATCTGGACGCACTCGTCCGGTGCGCGCTCGAGCCGATACTCGTTCCGCCCGCGGCCAAGCCGCGCAAAGCGCTCCGATGACACCCGTGCCCGAAGCGGCGTGGATGACCGGCCCGTTCGCCGACGGCCCGCCGCCAGCCGCGCTCGCCGTCCACTACCCGCCGATCGAGCGCTTCGACGCCGGTGAACTGCGCCGGGCCGTGCTCGTCGCGCTCGTGCTCGTCACGCGTGTCGCGGCGGCGCTGCCCGTGATCGTCACACGGCGGCGGCGTCCCGCCGAGGCCGTCGCTGAGGCCGTCGTGGATGCCTTCGAGCGGCTGGGCCCGACGTTCGTGAAGCTCGGACAGCTCGATCGCCTCGTCGCCCGGCCTGTTCCCGGCCACTCTGGCCACGGCCTGTCGGCGCACCCTCGACCGGGTCACGCCGATCAGCGTCGACTACGTGCGCGACGTGATCGCGTCGGACCTCGGCATCGATCCGGACAAGGCCTTCGCGTGGTTCGACCCCGTCCCGCTCTCGGCGGCATCCGTCGCCCAGGTCCACGCGTGCAGGCTGCACGACGGCCGCGAGGCGGTTGTCAAGGTGCAGCGGCCCGACCTGGTGTCACGGGTGAACATCGATCTGCGAATCCTGTATCGCCTCGCCCGCCTGGCGGCACGCAGCCGGCACCTGCGCATGGCCAACCCGGTGGCGGTGATCACCGACCTGCACCAGGTGACCAACCAGGAGCTCAACTTCGCGCTCGAGGCTGACCGCCAGACCCGGTTCCGGTCCAACCTCCACGCCTTCGGCGACAACCGCGAGGTCACCTCACCGGAGGTGTACTGGGAGCTGTGCGGACCACGCGTGATCTGCATGGAGCGGGTCTACGGGACGCCCGTCGACCACTTCGCCGGCGATACCGACACCGGTCAACGGCTCCTACGGGCATCCGTCAAGGCGTGGTTCGAAGCGGTTTGCGTCCACGGACCCTTTCACGGCGACCTCCACGCCGGGAACCTGTGGATACTCGACGATGGCAGGATCGCGTTCCTGGACTTCGGGATCATGGGCGAGCTCACCGACGAGTGGCGTGCTGCGGTGCGCGACATGCTTCGCACGTTGATGGTCGATCACGATTTCGCCCGGCTCGCCGCGGTACTCCAACGCATGGGTGTCATCCCGGCCGAGGCCGGCCCGGCCGACGAGGTGGGCAAATTGTTGGCGGTGGTCATCGACCCGCTGCTGGACGCGACCATGAACTCGGTGCCCCTGGGTGAGATCATCCAGGTGGCGCTCGGCACCGCGTCGCAGCTCGGTGGCATGGCCCCGCCCGAGATGGTCCTCGTCGCCAAGCAGATCCTCTACGTGGAGCGCTACATCCAACACCTAGCGCCGGACTGGCAGCTGGCGCGGGATCGTTATCTGATCACCAATCTGGACCGCGAAACCGATGCAACCAGCACGAAGGGTTAGGCAGTGCGCCGCGCTGGCTGCTTCGTTGGGCCTTTTGGCGTTCGCCGTGCGCGCGCCGGCTCGCGCCGAGGAGCCGTTCACCGCTGGATCAGGCGCCGCGTCGGCCACGTTCTTCGGGCTGAACATCCCCTATGGGGGCGCGAACATCGGTGTCGGCGTGGGCGAGACGAACGCCAACTACTTCGAGAACAACGCGACGGCGTCGGCGCAGTCGTTGAACCCCGGGTTCATCGGTCTCGCAAACATCGTGAAGCTCTGCGGTGAGGGCTTCCCGACCGAGCTGCCCAAGGCCACCTCGGCCAGCACGAACGACAGTGGCGGAAAGCCCGATGTGCACGCGAAGGACGCTGGCGCACCGGGCGTGCAGTCGGAGTCGGCGCAGGCGTACCCCGGTTCACATGGCCTGGGCGACGCGACGGCGCAGGCGTTCACCTTCCCTGGCCTGGTGGCGATCGCCGGCGGTTCGAGTCACGCGGAGGCGAAGCTCGAGCCCGCCAAGCACGTCCGCACGGTGACGACCGATGTGCGGGTCGGCTCGGTGAATCTGCTGAACGGCCTGGTGGCGTTGGGTGACCTGGAGTGGCATCTGGAGCAGGTGGTCGTCGGACCTGATCATCGCTCGAGCGTCCGTTCGCAGTCGGCAACGTTCCGCATCGGCAGCGCGACGCTGTCGGGCGTCGCGTTGCCGACCGAGACACCTGCGCAGCTGTCGGCGTCGATCGACACGATCAACCAGGCGATCCGACCCGTCGGACTGCAGCTGCGGCTACCGCAGCTGGTCGCGAACGGCGATCGCGGGTGCGTCGGTACACGCCGTTGACGGTCGCGGTCGGCGGCGACACCGCGCTACGGCAAGCTCCTGTACCCGTACATCGCCGGGACGAACGAGACCTCCCTCGTGTCGCTGT
The DNA here is from genome assembly GCA_963742585.1 of uncultured Actinomycetes bacterium. Lineage (GTDB taxonomy): Bacteria > Actinomycetota > Acidimicrobiia > Acidimicrobiales > JACDEA01 > JACDEA01. The sequence continues at coordinate 18,553 of CAVUMI010000005.1, read as the reverse complement.
TCAACCGGCTCACGTATCCGACGATCTTCGATCCCGCGAGCTGCGACCAGCTCGCGGGATTGATGCACGCCAACGAGCAGATCAACTTCCTCTGGAACAGCGTCGGCGTCTTCACGCCGATCCTGTTGTCGGCGTTCGCGGCGGCGATCAACGGTGGCGCCGAGGTCGACTTCGACTTCGGCGGCACCCGAACGCTTGATCGACGACACCTACTACGCACCCCGGACGTTCGTGCGTCCGCGACGGGTGACGCCACCGCCCGAGCAGCCGCCGGGTGACGTGACCGCGGCGGCACCAGCGCCGCGTGGTGTCGCCAGCGCTGTCGAGCCGGGCGTCGTGCGCGTCGCTGAGGGATCGTCGGCGTGCCACACGATCAGCCCGGTCGGCAGCCCCAGGTGCTGGCGCGGCGCGGCGCGGCTGGCCGCCGGTCTGGCCGGCGCCTTCACGTTGGGGTTGATCGTCACCGACGAGGTGTGGCGTCGCCGGCGGCGCGCCCGCTCCCAACAAGGGGTGCAGCGTCTGATGGCAACAGTCGACGGGCCGCCCGCGCCTGCGCGGCGCTGATCACCGCCTGCTAAAGGGCTACGGCCCATTGGTCGGCATCGTCGTCGTCTTGCTGCTGGTGGCGTTCCTGATACCAACGGTCCAGCCCGAGGAGCGGCGCGTCACCACGGGAGGCGCGGGTTCGATCGCGCCGGGCACGCCGGTCCCGGGTTCGGGCGGTGAGGCCGACGCGTCCGCGTGCAGGCGGAGCGGTCGGAGTGCGTTCCACCCGGGCGCACGGCCGTGCGACGGGCTTCAGGTGCCGAGCGACCCGTACTCGCCGGCGTGCGTCAGCTGGGGCGGCGGCAACAACGGCGGGGCGACGAGCCCGGGCGTGGACGCGACGTCGATCACGATCACCGTGCGGGAGACCGCCATCGGCAACATCGGCGAGCTGGTGAAGCAGCTCACCGGTGGCAAGGTGCAGGTCAACGAGACCGTGGCCGACGCCGAGCGCACGTACCGCGTGCTGGCCGACTACTTCAACAAGAACTTCCAGTTCTACGGCCGCAAGATCAAGGTCAAGTTCTTCAAGGGCCAAGGTGACCTCGCGCAGGAGGCGCTCGGTGGCGGCCAGGCGCTCGCGCAGTCCGACGCCGTCAACGCCGCCCAGCAGCAGCGTGCGTTCGCCGAGGCGTTCGCGCTGACCCAGCCCTACGCCGAGGCGCTGGTGAGCCAGAAGGTGATCGCGCTCAACGAGCTGTACCTGTCCGAGGAGTGGTTCCAGAAGCATGCGCCGTACGCGTTCAGCGTCGTCCCTGACTGCACCAAGGTCGTCGAGGCGGTCGCCGACTTCGGCATCAAGTACCTCAAGGGCCATCCCAATGCCGACTACGCGGGCGGCGACCTCAAGGGCAAGCCCCGCAAGATCGCGCTGATCGCGCCCGACAACCCGATCTACCAGCAGTGCGCGAAGAAGGGCGTCGCGCTCATGGAAGCTGCGGGCCTCCACATCGACGACGTGCGCAGCTACCCGCTCGACATCAACAGCATCACCAACACGACGCCGCAGAACCTGGTGAGCGCGCTGTCCGGCGAAGGGATCACGACGGTCGTCCTGGCAACCGACCCGGTGCTGCCGTTCTTCATGACGAGCAAGGCCGAGCTGCAGGAGTGGTCACCGGAGTGGGTGCTCACCGGCGTCGGGCTGACCGACGCCGACTACGTCGGCCAGCTGATGCAGCAGGACCAGTGGAAGCACGCGTTCGGCGTCAGCTACCTCGCCCAACAGCAACCGGTGCGGGCCAGCGACGCGTACTACGCGTACAAGTCGATCGACCCCGACGGCACCATCGCCGAGCTGACCGGCCAGATCATTTACTACTCGCTGGAGATGCTGGCGATCGGCATCCAGGGCGCCGGCCCCAACCTCACGCCCGAGACGTTCATGCAGGGCCTGCAGCGCTACCGAGGCGGAACCGGGCAGGCCGGCACGTGGGCCTTCACCGCCGAAGACCCGTTCACGCCCAACGTCGACGGGCGGGTGGTGTGGTGGGATCCGAACGGCACCTCGACCTACAACGGCGCGCCGGGCACCTATGCCGACAACGGCAAGCGCTACCCCATCGGTGGCTTGCCAGCCGGGTGATCCGCCGGTGTTCCTGAACGGTCCTCCGTGAGCACGAGACAGCGGCGTCTCGCCATCGGCGGCGCGATCGCGCTCACGGTGCTGGTCCTGTCGCAGGTGTTCCCGGACGCGTGGCCGCTCGGGTTCATCGTGCAGGGCGCGGTGTTCGGCTGCGGCGTCGGCCTGCTCGCGCTCGGGCTGGTGCTCACCTACCGCACGACGCGGGTGATCAACTTCGCCTACGGCGCGATGGGCAGCTTCGCCGCCGAAGTCGGCGTGTTCGCGTTCCAGCGCATGTCGCGTGCCGTGGCCGCTCGCGATCGTGCTCGCCGTCGCGGTCGGCGTCGGCACCGGCGCCGCGGTCGCGCGGGTGATGCGGCGCTTCACCAACGCGCCGCGGCTAGTGGTGACCGTCGCGACGATCGGGTTGCTGCAGGTCTTCGTCGGCCTGCAGTTCCTGATCCCGTTCATCGGCGGCGGCCAACTCATCGTCGCTGGCTTCCTCACGCCGTTCTCCGACTTCAACTTCACGATCGGACACAGCCTGTTCTACGGCAACGATGTCCTGGCCGTCGCGATCGTGCCGTTCGTGCTCATCGGGCTGTCGCTGGTTCCTGTTGGGCACCGAAGTCGGGCACCGCGGTGCGGGCGATCGCCGAGAACCCCGAGCGGGCCATGCTGCTCGGGATCCCCATCCACCGCCTGTCGCGGCTCGTGTGGATGATCGTCGCCGCAGTCGCCGCTGGGGTGATGGTGCTCAACGCGCCGACGAACGGCCTGCCGGTGAGCCCGTTCGTGTCGACCGGTGGCGTGTTCATGCCCGCGCTCGCCGCCGCGGTGGTCGCCAAGATGGAGTCGCTGCCGGTCGCCTTCTTCTCCGGGCTCGCACTCGGAGTGATCCAGGCGGTCGCGTTCCAGAACATCCACAAGGAGGCCCTCGGCACTGTCCTGTTCCTTGTCGTGATCCTCGGGCGCGCTGCTGCTGCGCAAGTGGGGCGCCACCCGGGCCGAGACCGCTGGCGAGTCGTCGTGGTCGCTGTCGGGTGCGGCCCGCGATCTGCCGACTCGCCGTCGCTCGTCTGCCCGAGGTCATCTGGGGTCGGCGGGCGATCCTCGCCGCGATCGGGTTGTTCGCCGTCGCGCTTCCCGCTGCTCGTTGCCGCCCAGCCGCACGCACACGGTGTCGGGCTACGTCGTGCTCGGCGTCGTCGTGCTCTCGCTCGTGGTGCTGTCGGGATGGTCGGGCACGATCAGCCTCGGCCAGTTCGCCATCGTCGGCGTCGGTGCCATCGCCGGCGGCGACGTCATCGCCAAGCTCAACGGCGACCTCATCTTCTCGTTGGCTGCTGGCGCGATCGGTGGCGCGTTGTGCGCGCTGCTGCTCGGGCTACCCGCGCTCCGGGTCAAACCGCTGTTCCTCGCGGTCACGAGCGTCGCTTTCGCCGCCGCGATGGACCAGTACTTCCTCAACCCGACCAACTACCCGGACATCATCCCCGGACAGCTCGGCCGACCGAACCTGCTCAAGCGCTTCCCATCTGCACTCCGAGACGGCGATGTACTACCTGTGCGTCGGCCTGCTCGTCCTCACCATCGTCGTCGTGCGGACGCTGCGCAGGGGTCGCCCGGGCCGCGTCCTGCTGGCCAGCCGCGACAACGCGAAGGCCGCGGCCGCCATGGCGGTGCCCGTCACGCGGGTCCGCCTGATGGGCATGGTCATCGCCGGCGTACTCGCCGGCATGGCCGGCGCGCTCTACGCCGTCCTGCAACAAGGCGTCGGGTTCGGCAGCTTCCCCACCCAACAGAGCATCGTGCTGTTCAGCATGGCGGTCGTGGGCGGGCTCGGCTCCATCGCCGGGTCGCTCTGTGGCGTCGCCGTCACCCAGGCGCTCATCGCGGCCATCGGTGCGTTCTCCGCCCAAGGTGCGTCGCTGGCGCCGGCCGCCACCGGTGCCCTTCTGCTCGGTGTGCTCATCGCCCTCCCGGGCGGTGTCGGGCAGGGCATCGAGCTGGCGCGCGATCGCATCGTGGCGAAGCTCGCGGCCGCGCCGCGGCATCCACTTCGAGGTCGGCGCCGCCGCCGGTTCGATCGATCAACCCGCCGACGAGGTGCAGTCACCGACCGCGCGTCGGCTCCGACGACAACCGGCGCGGCGCCCGTGCTGTCCTGCCGCGACCTCACCGCGTCGTACGGCTCGCTGCAGGTGCTCTTCGGTGTCGACCTCGAGGTCGCCGACGGCGAGATCGTCGCGCTGCTCGGCACGAACGGCGCGGGGAAGTCGACGGTCTTCAAGGCCATCACCGGACTGCTTCCCCCGACCGGCGGTGCGGTCGACCTCCGCGGCGAGTCCCTCATCGGCAAGGAAGCCTTCGAGGTCGCCGGCGGCGGCCTGGCCATGATGCCCGGCGGCCGCGGCGTGTTCCCGACCCTCACGGTCGACGAGAACCTGCGCCTCGCCTGCTGGCAGCTGCGCGCCGACCGCGACGTCGCGTCAGCCGCACGCGAGGAGATGGTGACGCTGTTCCCGATCCTGCGTGAGCGCGGCGCGCAGATGGCTGGCAACCTCTCGGGTGGCGAACAGCAGCAACTGTCGCTGGCGATGGCGTTCATGACCAAGCCGAAGGTGCTGTTCATCGACGAGCTCTCGCTCGGTCTGGCGCCGACGGTCGTCGCGCAGCTGTGCGACAAGGTCCGCGAGATCCACGACGGCGGGCACGACGATCGTGGTCGTCGAGCAGTCGGTCAACGTCGCGCTGCTCCTCGCCAAACGAGCGGTGTTCCTCGAGAAGGGCAAGGTCCGCTTCGAAGGCCCCACCGCGACGTTGCTCGAACCGGCCCGACATCCTCCGTTCGGTGTTCATCGGTGGCGGCAGCAAGAAGGTGCCCGCGACCGCGGCGGCAAGGAACAACGGCGCGGGCGAGCGCAACGATCGCGGGGTCGAGCTCGACGTGCAGCGGCATCACCAAGCGCTTCGGCGGCATAACCGCCATCAGCGACATCGACCTCACCGTGCGCTCCGGGCCGCATCGTCGGGCTCATCGGCCACAACGGCGCCGGCAAGACCACCCTGTTCGACGTCATTTCCGGCTTCCTCACCCCGGACCGTGGCCGCATCACGCTGGGCGGCACCGACATCACCGACGCTCCCGCCCCACCGGCGCGCCGCCCTCGGACTCGGCCGCTCCTTCCAGGAGGCAACGCTGTTCCCCTCGCTGAGCGTCGCGGAGACGATCGCGGTCGCGCTCGAGCGTCACCTCGCGTGCCGCGACCCGCTCGCCGCCGCGCTCGCCCTGCCCGCATCGCTCGACTCCGACGCTGCCGCGTTCGAGCGCGCCTACGAGCTCATCGACCTTCTCGGCCTCGGCGGCTTCGCCGAGACACCCAACGCCGACCTGTCCACCGGCACCCGCCGCATCGTCGAGCTCGCCTGCGTGCTCGCGCAGGACCCCGCCGTCGTGCTGCTCGACGAACCATCAGCAGGCGTCGCCCAGCGCGAGACCGAAGCGCTCGGTCCGTTGCTGCGACAGATCCAAGCCGAGACGGGCTGCGCGATCTGCATCATCGAGCACGACATGGGCTTCATGTCCAACTTCTGCGACGACCTCGTGGCCCTCGACCTCGGCACGGTCATTGCCACCGGCCCTCCCGGCAAGGTGCTCGAAGATCCCAGCGTCATCGAGTCCTACCTGGGCACCGACGCCGCCACGATCCAACGATCCGGGACACGCGGCAAAGCTGCCCGCACTCGCCGGCCTCAGCGGGTGAGCCGCTAGTGGCCCGGGACCTGGCCACCCGCGCTGCCGGCTCGCCGTGGATCGCGGCCTCGCCCGGCCTCCTCGACGCCGTCGAGGAGTGGGACAGGCAGCTGGCTCCAGAGCGGCGAGGCCCTGCCGGCCCATGCCGCCCGGCTGGCTCGGGCCGGCCCGATCCCGCCCCTGCGCGCCCTCAGGCACTCCGTCGCGTTCACCGGCGCGCAGCTCGGCTGGATGGTGCGCAAACTTCCCCGCGACTTCGCCGACGGGTGGCGACCGCTACGCCAGCCACTCCCATGGCTGCAGGACACAGTCGCGTACCTCGTCCGTGACCACCTGGCGCGGCTCGGGCCTTCGGCCGCCGAGCTGGCGCGGATCCTCGAAGGCAGTGAAGGGGTCACCCCCGATTTCGTCGTCGCCGAGCTGCGCCGGCGGCCCGTCGACGCCGCGCCGCTCCCCATGTCCGCGACCCGCGAAATCGTCAAGACCGCGCTGGGCGACGAGATACGCGACGTCGAACCGGCCGCATCGACGACGCCGATCACCCAGCTTCACCCCGCCACCCTGAAGGACGGCACGGCCGTTGTCCTCCGCGTGCGCCGGCCGGGCGTCGAGCGAGCGGTGCGCCTCGACGCTCGGATCACCGCAACCATGCTCGCCCCGTGGGAATGGCTGCTCCCGCCGCTGCGGGACGCGCACCCGCTCGGCATCATCGAGTTGGGGGTGCGTCAGCTTCTCGAGGAGGCCGACGTTCGCAACGAGGCGCTCAACGCCGTCGAACTCGGACTCGCCATCGAAGACCTCGCCATCAGCGAGATCGTCCCCATGCGACCGCTGCCGGGGCTGGTCACCCCGACGGTGGTGGTGTTCGAGGCGCTCGACGGCGCGGTCCCGCTCGCCGACGGCCTCGATCGAGTCGACCGCCAGGCGGCCACTTCCGCCCTGGTTCGGCTCACGCTGGAGTCCGCGCTCACCCACGGCGTGTTTCACGCCGACCTCGGCACCGACCAGCTCATGGTGCTCCCCGACGGGCGTCTTGCACTGACGGGCTACAGCACCGTCGGTCGCCTCGATGACACGACCCGCCAGGCGGCGCTCCAGTACGTGATGGCGTTGCTGTGCAGCGACGGCCCGGGTCAGGTCGCGGCCATGCGAGCCATCGGCGCCGTCCCCGACGGTCTCGATGAAGCCGCGCTCATCGCGGATCTGGACGCGCTCGATCTCCCCGACCTCATGGCCGTCCTCGCCGGCGCCGAGTTCGACCTTGCTTCGGTCATTCGCCCCGGGCTCGGCCTCATGGTGCGCCACCGCCTGCGACCCCCGACCGAACTGTTGCTGTTCGTCCGGGCGGTGCTGTCACTCCGCGCCCTGCTGGCCGTCATCGATCCCGAAGCGGGACTGCTCACCGCGCTGCTACCGCTACTCCCGCGCCTACCGACCCTGCTCGGCGACGCAATGCCGTCCAACAAGCCTTGGTGACATGGTGGTGACAAGCAACGAGGCCGTCCTGTTGGACGGCCCTCTGACCTGCGGATGACCTGCGGAAACTAGTGGCGGTGAACCGCACTGGGTTTGATGGAGACCCCGTCATTGTGTGATGACCCCGACGAGACCGGTCGTCGAAGTCGGTTTCATCGGCAGCGGTGATACCACCTCGGCCGAGATCGTCGCTCTCAGCGCAACACAGCGCCTCGTTGTTCGCGCTTGATGCCATGCGGCCTCGAACTCGACCGGCGGGACGTTGCCGATGGCTCGAGCAGCCGGCGTTGTTCCACCAGTCCACCCAGGACAGCGTGGCCAGCTCGACGTCCTCGACCGTGCGCCACGGGCCGGTGGTTGTAGATGAGCTCGGACTTGTAGAGCCCGTTGATCGACTCGGCCAGGGCGTTGTCATAGGAGTCGCCCGCTGCCGACCGACGCCACCGCGCCCTCGGCCGCCAGGCGTTCGGTGTAGACGATCGACAAGTACTGCACGCCGCGGTCGGAGTGATGCACCAGGCCGTCGAGGTCCTCGGCCCGGCGCGTCCAGATCGCCATCTCCAGCGCGTCGAGCGCCAGATCGGCCCGCAGGCTGGTCGACGACCCGCCAGCCGACGATGCGCCGGGAGAAGACGTCGGTGACGAAGGCGACGTAGGCGAAGCCCGACCAAGTCGCCACATAGGTGATGTCCGCCACCCACAACGGTTGGGGCGGCGGGCACGGAACCGCCGGTCGACGAGATCGGCCGGCCGCGGCCCGGCTCGGCGCGGGATCGTTGTGCGCGCCCGCCGCCCCGGACCCGCCCGGCGAGACCCATGCCCGCGCATCAGCCGCGCCACCCGCATCGCGACCACATCGATGCCCTCGCGGTTGAGCTGGCGCCACACCTTGCGGACCCCGTAGACGCCGTAGTTGTCCTCGATAGACCCGGCGGATCTGCGGGCGCAGCTCGGCGTCGCGGATCGTGGCGCCGGCACAGCGGCCGGGACTTGGCCGCGTAGTAGGTGGACTGGGCGATCTCAGGACCCGCAGATCGGCTCGACCCCGCACGCGGCCGGCGGTGGTCGTCGATGATAGGCTCACTACTTGGCAGTCGCGGGTCGAGCTCCCGCCGCGAAGAAAGCCGACGCGGCCTTCAGGATCTCATTGGCCCGGCGAAGCTCGCGGACCTCGCGCTCGAGTTCGCCGATGCGGGCCTTGTCGTCACTCGTCATGCCCGGACGTTGGCCGCCGTCGATCTCGGCCTGCTGAGCCAGTTGCGCACCGATTCGTGGTGCACGCCCAGTTGCTCGGCGACCTCCTTGAGGCCGCCGTCGTGTCGGTTCCGCTCCCGTCGCCACTCACGCACCATGCGCACAGCGCGCTCTTTGACCTCAGGTGGATACTGCCTCTGTGAGCCCATGGACTCCATCCTCTCTCCAAGAGACGGAGCCTCTACGGAACCCGGTGCGGTTCAACCGTCGGCCGACGCAAATCACCGCGTACACACCAGCTCTCACCAGCGGTTACGTCCGTGCCAGTTGTGGCACCACGACGGTGTGTTGCCACGCCTCGCCGCTGCCGTTTACAACGTGTTGACAAGCGAGGCCCTCCCGCAATTCGGAAGGGCCTCTGACCTGCGCAAATTTAGTGGCGGGGGTGGGATTTGAACCCACGACCTTCGGGTTATGAGTCCTCCGAGGCTCGTGCGCTCTCGTATGCGTTAGGAGGCGTTCGTGCTGGCCAGTGCGGCTTTCGGGACGAGGTTCGTCTGCTCCCGTAGGCGCTCGTGGGCGCCCGTATGCGCAAGTCGCGTTGCCAAAGTGTTGCCACGTCGATGGCGCTCTCAGCCCCGAATGTCACTCGTGATAACCCGACGGTCACCCTCGACGCGTCCGCAATGGCCTGCGTCGACGCAGTCGCCGTGGCCGTTGCCGTTGCCGTTGCCAGTCATGATGTCGAGTGATGTGGCCCGATGACTCCGAGCTCCACACGCTGAACCGGTCGGGGTCCGAACTCCACTACTGGACGATCGGTCACGCCGACGCGCCCGCGGTGGTCTTCAGTCATGGAGCGACCTTGGACCACACCAGCTTCGACCAGCAGATCGAACCGCTCGTGTCGGCCGGGTACCGCGCGGTCACCTGGGACCTGCGCGGCCACGGGGCGTCCCTGCCCACTCGCGGGTCTCGGGATCGTCGCCGGCGTCGGCTTCACGGTTGCCTTGTTCGTCACCAGCCTCAGTTTCGACCAGCCCGCCCTCGCCGACGCCGCGAAGATCGGCATCCTCGGCGCGAGCGTGACGGCGCGGGGCGGTGGGTTACTTGGTTCTACGGTCTGCGCGCAAAACTGCGGAGGTCCGACCGCCCACGATGAACATCGACGAGAGTGCGCAGCGCACTCCCACTTTCACGCGATGATCGCAGGTCAGTCGGTACGTTCACCGCTTGGTGGGCGCCACCGCCGAGGGAGCCGGTCCGGAGCAAAGAGGATCACGGCCACTGCGATGTAGACCGCGACAACAACGCTCAGACAGAACACGACATAGACCGTCATGCGAAACCACCCTCTCTCATCGGGATCCCGCAGAGCCGGGCGAAGTGCCGTGAACGAGGACCGGTGCGCCGATGGGCAGCAGGTCACCGCTCCAGATGAAGTCCATCGCCTCCAGCGTCACCCGAACACAACCATGTGAGGCCGGATACGGCGGCACGCGGGAGTAGCCGTGGACGGCAATTCCGTCGCGGTGGAAGTACTTAGGCCGATAAAGGGGCCCCAGCCGGCCCTTGTCCCAGCCGTCAACGTGGCGATACATGGTGAATCGACCGACCGGGGTATCGGCCAACGCCGTGCGCCCGTCCGGGTGCCGGTATGGCCGCTCGGTCCCGGTCGATATGTTGAAGATCCATTCGATTTGGCCGTCAGCGACGGCCAGCAATACCTGCCGCGTCTTGTCAACCTCGACTGCACGGCCGTCTGCCGTCTGCGCCACCGCCACGCTCGGTTGCTCGAGCGCGGCACGGGTCTTCGGGCCCACGCGGCCGTCGACCACCAAATTGTTGATCTTCTGGAACGCGTACACGGCCTGTTCGGTGAGGTGATCGAAAGTGCTGTCCGACCCGCCGAGCCAGTAATGAAGGGCCACCAATCTCGCCTGAATCGCGGCGACATCTGCCCCGCGATCGCCACGATCAACCACTCGGGGCGCCGGAGGCGGAATGGTTGTCGGCGGAGGCGCGACCGTTGTCGTTACCGACGGCGTCGTTGGTTGGGTCGCCACGGTCGGTGTCGTTGGTTCAAGGGCCACGGTCGACGTCGTTGGTTCGGTCGCCACGGTCGACGGATGCGTTGTTGTGGCCGGCGGCAGTGGCTGCGCTGCTCGTTCGCCCGCGGAGGAAACCAGCACGGCGAGCCCCAACACAAGCCCGATCCAATAACGCAGCCGCACCAATTGAACGTACCCGACGATTTGCTCCGACCCACGACTGTTACCAAATCGTGACTCTCGACGTGACGCGCGTGGGTACAACTCGGTTATGCGCGTCCTAATTGCGTTCGACGCTTCCGAGGCTTCGTCGCGCGCGGCTCAGGACGCAGCGCGGCTCTTCGAAGGTGCGGAGTTCCTGGTGATCAGCGTCACACCACGCCCTGCTCCATGGGTGACGGGTGTCCCGGCTGCAGGTGTTGGCGCACCGGTGGTGGATGTGCCGGAGCAGGACCAGTTCGCGGATGAGCTTCGCCTCATCGAGCGCGCCCACGCTGCGGGGATACCGGTCGCAGAGGCCATCGCTACCCAGGGCGATCCAGTGACACGGATTTGTGAGACCGCCAACGAGCGCGACGTTGACGTCATCGTCGTGGGCTCACATGACAAGAGCGCGCTCAGAAGGCTGATCGACCCGTCAGTCGCCGATGCGGTGGTGCATGGCAGCGCGAAACCCGTGCTGGTCGTTAGCGGCACCCGCTAGTCACGGCTGCACTCTCGGCGGCTGCCCATGCGTCAGCACGAGCCGTCCGCCTTCGAAGACTCTGCTCCATCCAGACGCCTCACGCGGCGACGCCGCGGAAAGCGGCGCACCGAGTTCGCGCGCCCAGACCGGTTCCGTGGGCGGAGATGATGATGACGGGCTGTCAAATCCGAAATACGCGCTACCGGGTACGAACGCCACGAGAAAGCTGGCAAGGCCGTAGTCGCGCAGCTGTTGCAACACGTCCTCACTGACGCCGGCCTGCTTCACCTTCGTGTAGGCCATCGCTACCTTCCCACGCTCGCCGAGCAGGTTCAGGAACTCGAGGTCCTGCTGCCACTGTCGGGCGCGGCGAGCAGGGGCGAGCGGCGCCTCACCCCAGCGGGTGAACCCCTCGATCTGGATGCCATCGGCGGCCGCGATCAACACATCGGCCGCAGCACTGCGCTTGAAGTACGCCGCGCCCGAGCCGAGGCCGAAACCGTTGGCAACGACCACGCCCCCGGCCACTGCCTTTATTCGGCGCAGAAGGTCGGCGCTGCCATGTCGCCATTGGCCATCCGTAACCGCCCGCTCGTCGACCACGGGACGACCCGTGTAAAAGTCGGGTGGAAAGTAGGCCCCCACGGTATCGACAAAGGCACCGTCGGCACCGAGCCGAACCTCATCGGCGATCCGTGACGCACGCCAGCGCCGGTAGCTACCGCTGGTGAGGTCAGCCAGCGTGGTGCCGGCGGCGGACACCGGATGGATCGTGTCGCCGTTCACGTCGCGGGCGATCCACTCCGGGTGCGAGACGGACAGTGTCTTGACCTCGCTCGCATTCAGGCCCGCCGCCTTCTCATATGCCAGCAGGACGATCCCAGGCCGACGATTGTGCAAGTCGGCGAGAAGAGGGCGAGTCAACCTGCCGCGGAGGACGATGACGTCGAAGCGCTCGGCGATCGCTGCTCGCACCGAGGCGCTATCCAACTCGCTAGTAGCGACGTGCACAAAGCTGCCCCACCGTGGCGGCGGCGGCGCTGCAGGCGCTGAGGCAGGCCGGACGACGATCGCCAGCAGCGTGATCGCGGCGAACATCGCGCACGCGCGGCGTCGACTTCGTATGAGCGCTGCCAAACTTCTTCTCCTCGGCTTTAGGGCGGGCGGCGAGAGTACGGCCATTGCCCGTGGCCAGTACGCGTTTGCGCGATTCGTTACCTAATCGCGACCTGAGTGCGAACCAACCGCGGTTGCGGTCCACGACGATGTCGCGACCGATGCGCTCAACCGACGTCACCGTTCTGCGAGTGGGTGCCGATCTCGCGTGCCACCTCGACACGGCCCGAACGCGGCGCGTTCGAGACGCGTTTGCCCAGGTGCCAAACGGGGCGGCCGTCGTTATCGACCTCACGGACGTCGCGACGGTCGATGCCATAGGACTCGGTGTTCTGATCGGCGCCATCCGGCGCATCCGGGACGGCGCCGGCCAGGTCGCTATCTCCTCGGCGCGTACACGGGTCGCGCGGACAGTCCACACGAGCGGGCTGAGCCGCCTCGTTCCGGTCAGATCGACGGTCGAGGCCGCAGCAGAAGCGCTCGGCGGCCGCTACGACTGAGCATCAGTCGTAGCGGGCGCCGCCGCCCACGCTTGTTCTGCCGCACGAAGCTGCGTGTCGGCCCAAGCGTCAATGTCCCGCGCCGCGATCTTGGCTGCCATGGTTTGAATTCGATGCCGTCGGCATTCGTCGTCGAGCTCGACAGCGGCTTCCATGGCGTCAGCCATGCCGTCGACGTCGAACGGGTTGCACTGGTGTGCCTCGGTGAGTTCGACCGCCGCTCCCGCGAACTCGCTCAGGACGAGCGCGCCACGTCCGTTGACTGCGGCTTGGGTCGTCACATACTCCTTGGCGACGAGGTTCATCCCGTCGCGCAGCGGCGTGACCAACGCGACGTCGGCGGCTGAGTAATAGGCGGAAAGCTGCGTGTCGCTCACAGGGCGGCTCAGATAGCGGAATGGAACGTCGTGACCAGGGGCGGTGAAGCGTCCGTTGAGTCGACCGATTTCACGTTCCACCCGCGAACGAAGCCGTCGGTATTCGGGCAGTTTCTCGCGGCTCGGCGTGGCGATCTGAATGTACGCAACACGACGTCGCAGGTCGCGTCGCCGGGTCAAGAGGATCTCGAGAGCGCGGAGCCGCTCGAGGATGCCCTTCGTGTAGTCGAGCCGTTCGACTCCAAGCAAAATGATTCGCTCCCCCAATCGTTTGCGCAGCTGGAGTGCGGAGGCGACCGTCTTCTCATCCGATGCTCGCGACCGAAACGCGCCGACATCGATCGACGCCGGCACCGTGATTGCAGTTGGCGGCTCCGCCCCGTTGAACACCCGCCACGTGTCGACGAAACGATCACGATCGGCGTCGGTGTGAAAACCGATGACATTCGCACCGGCAAGGCCGTCGAGGACCGCCGATCGCTCAGGCAGCCTCGCAAAGATCGCAGGCGATGGGAACGGTGTGTGCAGATAGAAGGCGATCGGCCCCGTCACGCCCAATCCGCGCAATTCGGAAGGCACGAGCATGAGGTGGTAGTCGTGGATCCAGAAGAGCGCGTCTCGACCGGCCCGAGGCTCGGAGAGCACCGCGGCACGTGCAAACGCAGCGTTGGCGTGGCGATAGGCCGGCCACCACTTGGGCTCGAACACGGGCTGGGCCGCCATGTCGTGCAGTAACGGCCACAGTGTCCGATTGGAGTATCCCGAGTAGAAGCGGTCGCCGTCGGAGTGCCCGAGCGTGAAGGTCAGTATCTCGAAGTCCATGCCGCCAACGCGGCGTGGCGGCGCAGTGTCATTGCTGTTCCAACTCACCCACGCACCACCGCGCTTATCGAGCGCGCCGCGCACGATGGGCGCGAGTCCTCCCGGTGCGGTGCGCCAGCCTTCTCCGTCAGGAACGACGGGCGCCCGGCTGGTGACCGCTACCACTGCCCTGTCAGCGTGGCGTTGCTCCCGTGTGGGCATGTCCCCGGCAGCGGCGACTTGGCTATGTCGCGGGCCCGGGCGATTGGGGGGGCGGACGATCGGAGCCGCGACTCCAGCCGACGACTCGCGACCTTCCGTTGTCGCCGACGAACCAAGTACCGCTCCCGAGGACATACGACCAGGATGACGTACTCACTACGCGCCCCGACCGCGCTCAGGTAACGGTGTGGTGACGAATCACGTCATCACGAAGCCAGCTTCGGATCGCGTCCCTAGCGTCCGACCGGAGTCGGACGATTCGCGCCACCACCCGACACCTAGAGTGTCAGGACTGGGCCGGCACTCGACCAAGAACGACTGGAGCGACTTGTCGAATCTCGATGCGACCGACGGCACGTACCGCCTCCCCGACCTGTCGTACGACTACGGCTCGCTGGAGCCGACGATCTCGGGCGGATCATGGAGCTACACCACAGCAGGCATCACGCCGCGGACGTCACGTGCGCGAACCGGGCGCTGGAACGAGTCGCCGAGGCCCGAGGTACCAGCGACTTCACCATCCTCTCCATGCTCGGCAAGAACTTGGCCTTCAACCTGTCCGGTTCACGTTCTTCACTCGCTGTGGTGGGAGTGTCTGTCGCCGGAGGGTGGCGGCGAGCCGACTGGGCCGGCTCGCGGAGCAGCTGGATGCCAACTTCGGCGCCTTTGTGCCATTTCGAAACCACATGACCGGGGCGGCGAACTCGATCCAGGGGTCGGTTGGGCATTGGCCTCACGGGAACCCGGCCGGGCGGCAAGTCATCGTCGAAGACCTACGACCACCAGGGCAACCACAGGCAGGGGACGGTACCGATCCTCGCCATCGACGCCTGGGAACACGCGTATTACCTGCAGTACGAGAACGACAGAGCTCGTCTTTTCGACGCGCTGTGGTCGCTCATCGACTGGGAATACGTGGTAACGCCGCTGGGCGCATGGAGCCTCGGCCGGCCGGACCAACCCTGACCGCGTGGTCCGACGCCGTCGATGACCGTGCACTCGGCCGTGGCCTGGGTGTTCGGCACTGGTCCGCTGGCCCGCCAGGCCCGCCTTCACGCCCTTGTCACCGCGGGCGACGCCCTCGTCGCGGTCTCACTGGCCGGGTCGCTGTTCTTTAGCCTCTCGGTGGATGCGGCGCGTCCGCGAATCATGCTCTACCTCTTGCTGACGATGGCGCCCTTCGCAATCGTGGCGCCCCTAGTAGGGCCATTGATAGATCGCGTGCGAGGAGGCCAGCGTGTGGTCGTGACGCTCACCTCGCTCGCCCGAGGGGCGGTGTGCCTCCTTCTCGCCGACCGGCTCACGAGCCTCGTCTTTTATCCCCTGGCTCTGTCGATTCTCGTTCTCGGCAAGACGTATTCCGTAGCGAAGAACGTCTTGGTGCCGCGACTGGTCGCGGACAACGACGACCTCGTCGCCGCGAACGCGCGCCTGTCGCGCGTCGGGGCCGGAGCTGGCGCGCTCGGCGCAGCCGTCGGCGCCGCAGTTGCGTCACTGTTCGGATCGAGCTGGTCCGTCCGCGTTGCGACAGTCGCCTTTGCTTGGGGTGCCGTGGTCGGCTGGCGACTGCCGCGGGTCGCTGTGCATCGCCCTCGAGAGGCAGGGGCCAGGCGGCCCCAGCGAGCACAGCCTTCGGCACCAGCGTGGACCATCAGCGTCGTGCGAGCGGGCGAAGGCTTCCTTCTCTTCCTGCTCGCCTTCGAACTCAAGAGCTCGGGCCAGCCGACGTGGTTCTACGGCGCGGTGTTCGGCGCGAGCGGTATGGGCGCGGTTCTAGGAACCTACGTCGCCCCATGGGCGCGCCGCTTCGTCGATGAGCGGGCCCTCATTGTTGGGGCCACGGGACTGATCGCCGCGCTTTGCCTTATGGCGTCGGCCGGGCCAAGTCGTCCGGCCGTGCTCGTTGTTGTCGCCAGCCTCGGCGTGAGTGCGAGCGTCGCCCGGCGCGCCTTCGACAGTCTCCTTCAACAAGACCCCGCTATTGAAGATCGGGGGCGTTTGTTTGCCCGATTCGAGACAAGGTTTCAGCTCGCTTGGGTCATAGGCGCAGGGCTCGCAGTTGCAACCAGGCCTCCGCTGTGGACGGGCCTCCTCGGATTCGGGCTGGTGCTCGCGCTCTCGGCGGGCACGTTGGCACGACGCCCCGCTCGATCTCGCGGCCGACAACCGGCCCAATCGACGCCGCTCGCGATGCGACTGCTCGACACTGCCGAACAGCTTCTGGCCGGTAAGGATGCCGATCAGGCCGCAATCGTCGCCACTGCTGCCGAGCGCGTGGCTCTCGGGTCGGAAAAGCTTCCCCAGGCGATGGCCGATGACGTGATCCGCGCCGCGTGCTCGGCGGTCACCAGGGCAACTCCGCCGGATCGCTAAGTGCGCCGCAGTGTTCGTGTCGGCTGATCGACCACGTGCCAGCGTCCCTCTGCGAGCGAGACGCTCACGTTGAACGCCTCTGCGTCATCGCCGCGCACGTAGGTATCGAGATAGAGGGTGGCTTTGGATGACGGACGTTCTGGCACCGAACCGACCCGGATTAGCAGTCCACGTCCCCGGACCGGATCCTCGGGCTTCGTAGTGTCGATCGCTTCGCTCGCATTATCGATAAACCTCACCTCGATCCGGTCTCCGACGCGATCAATCACGGCGGCTTCCGTCGTCGCGGATAGCCCGCGCTCGCTGAGTTCCTGTACGTAAACAGTCTCGTCGAAACTGGGAAGCCCGCGGCTCTCCCGGAAGTCGTCTACCGCCCACTCGATCGCTGCCGCGAGAATGTCAGGCCTTCGGTCGCCGGTGTCACCTTTCGCGCACGTGGACACGACGAGGACAGACAAGACCAGGGGCGCGGTAAGTCGGATGCTGACTCTTCTCATGATGCGCTCGAAGCAGCGACGAGCACGGACGACGTGAACCACATACCACCGAGCGTAGGACCGATGTGTTGTCGTGCCACGGTTTGGGCGGATGCGCGACAACAGAGTGATGAAGGGTGCTGATCGCCCTCGATGACTCGCCGGTCAGCGTGCGTGCTGCGCGCGAGGCAGTTCGCCTGTTCGGTGGAACCGACTTCCTCGTGCTCCGGGACTACAAGGCCGTCGCTGCTTCGGGCGCTTGGCTAGCGACGCACGGGTTGGCGACACACGACAAGAGCGCGTTGCGGCGCTTGTTCGACCCGTCCGTTGCCGATCGCGTCGTGCACGAAAGCTCGCGTCCCGTTCTTGTCGTGAGCGGCTCCGTACACGAAGTCAGTTAGGCGACCGCCTTATAGCCGAGGCCCCTCACGGTGACGATGTGGCGCGGGCGTGACGGGTTGCGCTCAATTTTCGACCGCAGCCGGTAGATGTGAACGTCGACGAGTTTCGTCTCCCCCACGTATTCGTATCCCCACACCGTCTCGAGGAGGATCTCGCGCGAAAACACTCGACCCGGGCTGGCGGCCAGCTCACAGAGGAGCCTGAACTCGGTACGGGTCAGATGGACATCCTCACCCTCACACCGCACCACGCCCTCGTCGGGGATGATCTCGACGCGTCCCCCAAGAGAGATGACCACCGGGTTGCCACCGAAACCGCGGGCTCGCCGCAGCATCGCTCGGATACGGGCTGACAATTCCTTCGGCTCAAAAGGCTTGGTTACGTAGTCGTCGGCACCGGCTTCAAGTCCGGCGACGACATCGAAGGTGTCGGTCCGCGCCGTGACCATGATGATCGGCACGTCGCTACGCGCGAAGGTGCCGGCATACGTCGAAGCCGTCCGCGTCGGGCAGCATGACGTCCAGAAGCACACAGTCGGGGGCATCCCGATCGAAGCGGTCGATGGCGTCTGCGGCGGTTGCGGCCTCATCGACGCGGTAGCCCTCGTCGCGCAACACCACGCTCGTCTGTGTTCGGATGCTGACGTCGTCCTCTACGAACAGAATTCTGCCGGGCATGATCCTCCCGCCCTCCTACGGGACCAAGCTCGAGTAGTCGTCACGCGCGCACTGGCGCGGCTATCAAGGACCCATCGCCACGCGGCACCTCTACCGGCACACCCTCGAGCGTGAAAGACACCTGACCCACGCCGGGTCGTCCTGTCAAAGTGCACACGATCTGGGCGACCGCGAGCAACTGGTCCTCGCCGCCGAGTGTCGATATCGCCCGCTGGAGGTCCACCCTCGCTACGCCGCCCGCTAGCTCCACGTCGCCAACGATGGCCGGATCGTTCAATGCAGTTCGCACCTGATCCGAGTGCTCGGGCGGCTGTCCCAATGCCTTGAGCGCGTCGA
>CAVUMI010000004.1:0-257372 GCA_963742585.1 uncultured Actinomycetes bacterium | reverse complement strand
GACGAGATCAAGGCGGCCGGCGGCGAGGCCGTGGCCAACTACGACAGCTGCTCCGACTGGGCGGCCGCCGAGCGGCTCGTGCAGCAGGCGATCGACTCGTTCGGCGACCTGAACATTCTCATCAACAACGCCGGGATCCTGCGGGACAAGATGAGCTTCAACATGGACGAGGCCGACTGGGACGGCGTTATCAATGTCCACCTCAAGGGTCACTTCGCGCCGAGCCACTTCGCGGCCAAGTACTGGCGCGAGAAGTCCAAAGCCGGCGACCAGCCCTACGCCCGTATCGTCAACACCGCCAGCGAGGCCGGCCTCTACGGGAACGCGGGTCAGGCGAACTATGGCGCGGCAAAGGCCGGCATCGCCGCCCTCACGATCGTCCTCGCCCGCGAGCTTCAGCGCTACGGCGTCACCGTGAACGCGATCTCACCCCGCGCCCGCACTCGCATGACCGAGACCACATTCGGCGACGCGTTCGGTCAGAAGGGCGACTTCGACATGTTCGCCGCCGAGAACGTCTCGCCCCTCGTCGTATGGCTCTGCACCGAGGACGCGGCTGATGTGAGCGGTCAGAACTTCGTCGTTTTCGGCGGCCGGATCTACACGATGGGCGGCTGGTCGGTTGTCGACCAGATCGACAAGGGCGCGGCGTGGACCGTCGACGAGCTCAGCGCTCAGAAGGGCACGTTGTTCAAGACCAAGGGCAGCGGCGTCCCACCGTTCGACCTGGGCTAGCGCCAGTTCGGGGTGGGCTACTTGATGGCCACCGGGTTGAGCGGTGAGCCCACGGCGCTGACCACGGGTAGCGGAGACGCGACGAAGAACATCTCGTAGACCCCGTCGGCCGCGCAGTCGGCCGCCAGTGCGTCGAGGTCGAACAGCTCGCCGATCAGCATGCCGAGATCGCGGATCGCACCGATATGGAACGGCAGCGCGCCCTCGGCGGGGAGCACCTCTGCGGCGAGGTTGTCGCAGGCGATCATTGCCACGTCATGCTCGTGCAACCACGGGAGGGCGCGATAGGTCAGGCCAGGGCGCGCCCGCGGTTTCCTCGTTTCCGGCGAGCAGCCACCCGAGGTGACCGGTGCGCACGAGCAGGATGTCGCCGGCCCGCACCTCGACGCCCTGCGCACGCGCCGTCGCCTCGAGGGCATCGGCTTCGATGGCGTGGCCGCCGGGTAGCGGCCCGTCCTTGGCGAAGTCGAGCAGCACCGCACGGCCGACGATCCCGTCGGCGAGGTGGTGGATCCCGAGCCGGCGGGCGCCGCTCGAGGCGGTGATGAGCCCGGCCCAGTAGCCGTTGTAGAGCACGTCGCTGTCGCCGACGTGGCCGAACCCGTCGAGCTGCGTGGTGGCTTGCAGGGCCAGCACCACGTAGTCGTCGCTGTATTGAAACCGCCCGTCGCCCAGCACGAAGTCGCCCGTGGTTTGACCGAAGAGATGGAGCGGCGCCGGCCGGTAGCCGGGCATCGGCGGGCCGCCGATCGGCAAGCCGAGGGCAAACCGCTTGCCGGTGCGGGCCAGCGTGGCGGCCGCGCCGACGTGCTCGGCGGTGAAGAGGTTGAGGCAGCCGCGCTGGTCGTCGTCACCCCACCGACCCCAATTGTTTGGCTCCCCGGGCGTCGCGCCGACGACCTTGCCTCGCTCGTCGACCGCGTACGCCGGCGGCGACCACCGCCGCAGCTTCGCCTCCGGAACCTCACGCATCGGGTGAGTTGAGGAGAAAGGTCACGCCGCTGTCAAGGTGGTTATTGTCCGCGTCATGGCAGAACAAGACCCCGAATCGGTAGCACGAGCATTGATAGCGGCCGAGAACGCGGGTGATGTCGAGGGCGCGGTCGGTATCTTCCACACCGACGCCGTCTGCAATGACGCCACCGGCACCCATACCGGCCACGACGAAATTCGTGAATGGCAGAACCGGCTGAAGGCCAACCATTTCAACGCCACGATCAACCAGCTCGACGTCAGCGGCAACACGGCGACGTTCGCCGGCAGTCTGACGTTCGACCTGTTCACGGGCATGGGAATCGAGACCCCGCTCGATGCCACATGGTCGGTCGCGGTCGAGGACGGCAAGATCCGTACCTTCGACTTCACCTTCTCACCGGAGTCCGCCGCCAAGCTGCAAGCGGCTCAGCAGCAGTAGCGCTACAACCTCAGGACAAGCGTGCCGGGATGTCCTTAAGCGCGAACTTGCCCCAGAAGAAGCGGTCGACGTCGTGCTGGCGCGCGGTGTGAACCTGCACGGCAGACAGCTTGCCGTTCTTGACCTCGTATGAGGTGCAGGTCGGGAAGTCGTACTGCTGGCCGTCATACTCGCCGTGGCCGAGATGCCGCTCAATCACCGTGCCGTCGTCGAGCTCGCCAAAGTGGGCATTGTCGACGGTGACGCCGGCCTGGAACAGCGATCCAAAGAAGGCGATCACGGCGTCGGCGCCCTGCATCGTGCCGCTGAGGGGATGGTGGCCGGGCATTGTCCAGGTGATATCCGGATCGAACAACTCCGACTTGATCGTGTCCATGTCACCTTGACCGAATAGTTCGTACATCCGGGCTACGAGGTCCGTGTTGGGCACCGTTCCCCCTCTTTCTCTGGTAGGTCCGCCGCTTGGTCAGACGGTGCGACCGTAGTAGCCGTCGCGGGGCTGTGCACACGGCGTGACAGGAATCTCACGTCAGCCCGCGGCCGGGTAGGAGTGGTGGAGGAACTCGCTCACCAGGTGCACGGTGGACTGGGGGTTGTCACCGGCGGCGAGATGACCGGCTCGCTCGACGATCTTGAGCTGCGCGCCGGGGATGAGCGCGGCGACCTCTTCAGCGCCTTCACCCGAGAGGACGTCGCTGAATGCACCGCGGAGCACGAGAGCCGGACACCGTAACGACGCCGCCTCGTCGTCCAGGCCGACGAGGATGTCTTGCCAGTTGCTGACTTCTTCGTCGGCCCGCAAGCGGTCGCCGAGCAAGTGCTTCCACACCCACCGGCCGTCATCGCGCTGGCGGAGATTGCGGCTGAGGCTCTCGGCGCGGACTTCGCGGCGTTGCGGGAGGTAGGCACCGATTTCAACCGCTGCCTCCTCCAGCGAGGCGAAGCTCTCATGCGCCCGCATGAACTCGATGATCTTGCGTACGCCGGCTTCTTCAAGCCGATGGCCGACGTCGATGAGGACAATGGCGCCGACGAGTCCGGGGTTGGTGGCGCCGACGGTGATCGAGGTCATGCCGCCGAGCGAGGCGCCGACCAACGCCACTTGGTCCAGGCCGAACGCGGCGAGCAGGGGCGGGACCGTGGCGGCCAGCGCGCCCCGGTTGACCGCCTGCTCGATAGCGTCGGAGTCGCCATGGCCGGGCAGGTCGGGCGCGAGGACGTGGTAGCTCTCGGCCAGAGCCGCACCGAGTTCCTCGTACATGTACGCGGTCTGGCCCCCGCCGTGGAGGCACACCACCGGCGGAGCCGCCGAGCGGCCCCACTCGAGGTAATGGACCTGGCGGCCTTCGACCACGACGTAGCCGCTGCGTCCTGCGGCGGGGATGTCGTGGCGGGGAACTGTCATGCGCGGGAATGATGGTCGGCCCATGGATGTATTGCACGCGCTCACGCTGGGCGACGTCCTGCGCGAGCACCGGCGCAGCTACCCGCAGCGAACCGCGGTCGTGTGCGGCGACGTCCGCCTCACGTGGCCGGAGGTGGACGATCGGGTCAACCGCCTGGCCAACGCGCTGGCCGCTATCGGAGTCGGAACCGGCGACCGCGTGCTCTGGCTAGGACAGAACTGTCACCGGGTGATTGAAGTGATGCTGGCTGCCGCCAAGTTGGGTGCGGTGTTCTCGCCAGCCAACTGGCGCCAGACCGGCGCCGAGTTCGCGTTCGTCGTCGACGACGCTCGGCCGGCGGTCGTCCTCTGGCAGGAGGAGGAGATCGGCGCGGCCATCGCCGAGGCGCGGGCGAAGACGACGCACGACGCCCACTGGATCCAGCACGACAGCGGGGAGTACGAGGATTTTGTGAGCGGTGGCGCCTATGGGGATCCCGTCATCGACGTGGACCCGGCCGCGCCGGCATTGCAGATCTACACCGCGGCGTTCACCGGTACGCCGAATGGAGCGCTGCTGAGCCATACCGCGGTGGTCGTACAGAACCTGCTGATGGCCAACTTGCAGCGCATCGATGCCGGCTACGTGTACCTCAACGCCGGGCCGCTCTTCCACGTCGCGACACTGATGACCACGCTGGCCACCTTCCAGATGGCCGGGACCAACGTCTTCACCCGCCGGGTCGACGCCGAGGAGTTGTGCCGGCTCATCGATGCCGAGAAGTGCACGGGCGCGTTCGTCATCGGCCCGACCGTCACGCAGATGATCGAGGTGAACCAGGACGGGCGGTACAACCTCAAGAGCCTGCGAACCTTCGCCGGCAAACCGGAGTGGAACGCGATGATCACCGTCGACGACAGCCCGTGGACGCAGCGGCCCGCCGGTTACGGGCAAACCGAGGTGATGGGCATGCTCACGTTCAACGCCGTCGGCGGCGAATCGACAGGGGCCCACGGCCGCCCGTCCCCCGCAGTGCAAGTCCGCATCATCGATCCCGACGGCACCGAGGTCCCACCGGGTGAGACCGGCGAGATCGTCGGACGCGGGCCGGCGATGATGAACGGCTACTTCGATCGAGACGATCTCAACGTGGCGCGCCAGGCCGGTGGTTGGCACCACACCAACGATCTCGGTCGGCGCGAAGCGGACGGCTCGATCACGTTCATCGGGCCCAAGACCCGCATCATCAAGTCGGCAGCCGAGAACATCTACCCGACCGAGGTCGAGGGCGCGATCAGCAAGCATCCGGCGGTGAAGGAAGCCGCGGTGATCGGGATCCCCGACAAGACGTGGACGCAGAGCGTCAAGGCGGTGGTGGTTCTAAAGGAGGGGGAGGCGGCCACCGCCGAGGACGTCATCGAGCATTGCCGGGCCACGATCGCCTCCTACAAGAAGCCGCGCACCGTAGAGTTCGTCGACGCGCTGCCTCGACAAGGTTGGGCGATCGACTACGACGCGCTGGACGCGGAGTTCGGCGGCGGGGGGTATCCAGGTGTCCGCTGAGACCGGCTATCGCCGCCGCATACGCCTCGTCGCAACCGACAGCCAAACGGTCGTCGGCGATCTGGAGGACGACTTCCACCGGTTCCGCATCACGCTGGTTCACGACGGTTCGCGCGTCGTTCATCTCGAGGGTGAAGCGATTCGCCACCCGTGGTCGGCGTGCCCCGAGGCGAAGAACCTCCTGGCCCGCTTCCACGGCGAGGAGCTGTTCGCCGCGTTGCACCGCGCTGGCCGGTCACGACAACCCCAAGTTGCACTGCACGCACATGTTCGACCTCACGTCGCTGGTGATCCCTCACGCGCTGGAGCGGGCGGACCGTGTGTCAATACGACGCCTTCATTCCCGAGTTCGTGGAACGGCGCAGCCGCCCGACGCTGCGGCGCGATGGCGACGTGGTTTTGGAGTGGCACACGGACCGAGGGACAATCACTGCGCCCGAGCCGTTCGCCGACGTCAGCATGACAAGCGGCTTCGTGCGCTGGGCCGAGGAGAACCTCGATGACGACGGACTCGAAGCGGCGATGGTGCTCCGCCGCGCGTGGGACATCGCACGCGGCCGAGGCCGCGATCTCGACCACATGGAGACCGCCGCGGAGCTGGCGCCCCACCTCCCGCCGGCGCCGTGCTTCACCTTCCAACCGGAGATCGTCAACCGCTCCCGTCGCATGACCGGCACCGCCCGCGACTTCAGCGACCGCCCCGACGCGCTCCTGGCCGACCTGGACTAGCGGAAGGCGAGTCTGAAGCCCCAGACGCCGGATAGGGGCGTGAGGGGGGAGGGGCCGATCAAGGCTTCGAGCGCGTCGGCGCCGAAGGTCTTGTACTCGACGTCGGTGGTGCGGGTGCCGGCGCCGACGATCATCATCGGCCCCAGGGTGACCGGGGCGGACGATGGTGCGCCCAAGGTTGGTGCGGCCCACAGGAGCAACCCGGTCTCGGCGTCGATCGCCTTGACGGTGAAGTCGAACGTCGACGGCACCAGAACGACACCGTTGGCGTAGGTCGGCGCGCCGTACGACGCCCGCACCCACGGCGATCGCCAGAGGAGCTTTCCGTCGCGGGCCCGGATGGCATGGAGCGAGAACATCCGGCCGGGATCCTCGAGGAGTTCGGGGTCGATGTCGCCGGGCGTCTCATCGAGGGGCGCTCGTAGCGGCGTGGAGATCGCGGTCGTAGCGAAGATCGCTTGCTCGCCGCCGGACCAACCGACGGCGGCGCTGCCGATCATGCCGCCCACCGCGAAGCCCCCGGTCACGTGACCCGCTTGCCCCGCGTGGTTCTCCCACACCAGCCTCCCGGTCATCCGGTCGAGCGCGTAATACCAGCCGTCCTTGGCGCCGTTGCCGACGAGGCCATGGGGCAGAAGATTCGGCGACGCGCCGAAGTCGTCGTCCCACCGACGGGACGGGTAGCGATCAGGCGCGTGTGCGTCGAACGTCCAGACGAACGCGCCGGTGCTCAGCCGCACGCCCCACATCGATTCGCCCGAAGTGATGGTCGCGCCCGCTGCGTTCTTGTCGTGCGAGCAGCTGCCGGTGCCGAAGAACACCATGTCGTTCTCGACGTCGACCGCCGGCGACGCCCACACGCTCGCGCACCCGTCACCCTGGCCGGCGCCTTGGGTCACCAGCCCTGGTCCCGTATACGTCGAGCGGGTTTCGGGGTCGAATTTCCAGGTCGGCTCGAGGCGCCAGGGCGATGCGAGCAGCCGGAAGGAGAGCACCCCCGTTCGGCCGACATTCCTGGCGTTGTGCACGTCCATGCCGACGAGAACACGCGTCTCACCGTCTCGCTGCACGACGGCGGGCGACGACAGGATCTCGATGTCGCCATTCGACTCGCCGCGACAACGCACGGCGGGGTTCGCCCGCGGGTCGATGCACACCGACGCCAGCTCTCTGCCCGTGCGGGCGTCGAGCGCATACATCGTGGCGCCGCCGCCGAACAGCACGACGCGCGTCGCGCTGATGTCGACGACCGCGGCCGACGACTCGATCCTTCCGAACGCGGTGTTGCTGGTGTCGCTGATGGCGAAGCGCCAACGCTCCTTACCGGTGAGCTGGTCGAACGCGTGCATCACGCCGTCCCATGAGCCGACGTAGACCACGCCGTCGACGACGGCCGGCGAGGCCGTCACCGAGTCGGCGGTGGGGACGAACCAGGCCGGCAGCAGCGACGTCACGCGGCTCTGGTTGATCCCGGTGCAGTCAGGCGTCTGCGCAAAGCTCCGGCCGGCGTCGTGGCCGTACATCGGCCACGAGCAACCGGCTCTCACCGGGGCCGGCGCTGCGCTGGCAGGTATGAGGCCACCGGCGAGCGCGAGCGCGCCGGTGATGACAGCCGCGAGCCGCCGGCTCAGCCGCAAGCGGTACCGACGTGTAGTTGATCGGCGCTGTTCGTTACCGGCGATGCCGGCACTTGGCCCGAGGGCCCGCCGCCGAGAATCACGCCACACGTACCGACGTAGAGCGCGGGCAACGGGTAGGGCCCGAGGGGCGAGCCCTGCGGATCCGGGTCCTCGTAGATCTGAACGCCGGGCTGCACGGTGCGGACACCGTCCTTGTTGTGCCAGAACGTGATGTCATTGCCGCCACAGTCGGCCGCCCCGTCGGACGGGCCGGCGCACGTCTCGGGATCCCACTCCTTGCCGGAGTAATCGGCGACCGGCTGGGCCGGCTCAGCGGGGTTCCCGCCCAGGTAGCCGACGCGCTCCACGGTGCTGAGCGCCACGCAGATGCCGTCGGCACAGGCACCCAATCCGCCGTCGACGATTGGTAGTGGATGGGTGAGCAGGTAGGCCACGTCGGCGGCCTGGAACGCGACCACCCACGCGTCGAGCGCGGCCGGGTCAGCGTTGAGAACGATCGCCCCGCCGTCGCTGGGACCGTTGTTTATCAGCGGCGACCCGTCGTGCTCGCCGACGTTCAGGTTGTCGTCGGCGCCCAAGTAGAGGAACGCGCCCGTCGCCGGATCGAACGCGGTGCCAGTGGCGATGATCGGGTCGGTCGGGTCGACCGTGGTGCCGTCGGGCGTTTGCTTGAACCCGAAGAAGAAGGGCTCGTTACCGGCACCATCCTTCAGGCTGATGGCGAAGTTCGTGCAGCCCTCCTCCGCCTCGTCCTCGGTGGCGGTGCTGTTCGCCGCGGCCGAGCAGTGCTGCCGGTCGTAGCTGTAGACGCCGTCGCTTATGGCCAGGGCCGCAGCTGCGGTGCCCAGAACCAGCGCGGTAACCAATAGGACAAGAACCCCAGCTCGTCTCATGGGTATTGATTCTTCCTGACTTGCCTGGTTCCTGCTCGGCGTCCTGACGGCGTCGACCGAAGTGGCGCGCGAATCGCGACAGAAAGTGCCGCGATTCGCGCGCCAGTTCGGGCTCCTAGCTCGAGCCGACGGGGCGCCAGCCGCCGGCCGCCCAGTTGCCGCCGTCGACATGGATCGTCGTGCCGGTCACGAACCGGGAAAGGTCCGAGGCCAGGAACACCGCGGCACCGGCGACGTCATCCGCCGCGCCGGGCCAGTTTCCCTCACCGATGCCCGGGGTGGCGATGACGTCGGGGGCGATGCAATTCACCCGGATGCCGCGATCCGCGAACTCCAGCGCCAGCGACTTGGTCAGGCTGGCCACCGCCGCTTTCATCGCCGAGTACACCGCGAAGCCCGGTCCGGCGCGGTGGGCTTCGATCGACGTGAGGTTGATGATCGAACCACCCGTGCCCATCTTGGGCACCGAGGCCCGCACAAAGTGCGTCACGCTGGTGAAGTTCTCATCGACCAGCGCCTGCTGCGCGTTGGCGCTGAGGTCGAGAAAGTCGGCGCGGAACGTCCCACCCGCGTTGTTGACGAGTATGTCGACGCGCGGTAGCCCAGCCAAGAAGTCGGCTACCGCCGAGCCGTCACGCACGTCGAGCTGGGCGGAGTGCGCGGCCTCGAGACTGGCAAGGTTGTCGCCATCGCGGTCGCACACCGCAAGCGAGGCGCCGAACCGGGCGAAGGTCTCGGCGATGGCCCGACCGATGCCGACAGCGGCGCCGGTGACGACCGCCACACGGTCGGTGAGCAGCGCGGTCTCGGGGCCGACGGCCATCTGGCGGCAGACTACCGATGTGGTCCTCGACGACGTGCTGGCCGACGACCCGCGCATCGCCGCGGTCGCTGGTGGCCTCCACGGGCGCGGTGTGAAGCGCGGTGACGTCGTGGGTTGGCGGATGCCCAACGGCGAGGCGCCAATGCTGCTGTACCGCGCCTGCTGGCGGCTTGGAGCTGTGGCCGCCCCGGTGCATCACCTCGGCGACATGGAACCGCCGGGCCACGTCGTCGAGGAGCTCCCCGATGGCCCCGCGGTAGTGGCGAGCGCCGCGGAGCCCGATGACGTGGCGGTGATGTTGTTCACGTCGGGTTCGAGCGGCGCGCCGAAAGCGGTTCGGCACTCGCACCGCGCGTTGGCGTACAAGGCGCGGCTGATGGTCGACATCCACGCATTGACTCCCCAGGACGTGGTGCTCATGCCCGCGCCCTTGGCGCATATTTCCGGCCTCCTCAACGGCGTGCTGGTCGCCGGGGCCGCGCCCTTCCGGACCGTCTTCATGGCCAAATGGGATCCGGAGGAAGCGGCGAGGCTGATCGAACGGGAGCGGGTCACGTTCATGGTCGGGCCCCCGACGTTCTTCGTCGACCTCATGCGCACGCCGCGGCCGCCGCGTGGCCTCCGCCTCATCTCCAGTGGCGGCGCCGGGGTGACCCCCGCGTTCTGCGCCGAGGCGACGGAGCAATTGGGCGCTCGAGTGAAGCGCGCGTACGGGTCCACCGAAGCGCCCACCATGACTACGAGCCGGCCGGACGATCCGGTTGAGCGAGGCTGGACCACTGACGGTCGAGCGGTAGGGGCGGCGGAGGTCACGCTGGGCCCCAACGAGGAGCTGTGGGTGCGGGGACCGGAGCTGTTCTTGGGTTACGCGGATCCTGCGCAGACCGCGGCGGTGATGACGGGGGACGGCTGGTTCCGCACCGGCGACACGGCCTCCATCGATCCCGACGGTTGGGTGACGATCACCGGCCGCCTCGGATCGGTGATCATCCGCGGCGGCGAGAACATCAGCATCGTGGAGGTCGAAGGTCTCCTGGAGCGACACGCGGCGGTGCACCAAGCCGTCGTGCTCGGTTACGCCGACGACCGGCTGGGTGAGCGGGTAGCGGCACTCGTGGTGGCGGACGAGGGCTTCGACCTGGCAACCTGCCAAGCGTGGTTCGCTCAGCTGGGGGTGGCGCGGTTCAAGACACCCGAGCGCGTCGTGCGCGTCGAGGCGATCCCGACGCTGCCCGCCGGCAAGCCCGATCGGGTCGCGCTTTCGCGCTTGTTGGGCTGACCGCGCTTCTCGCCGGCGCCGCGGCGATCGCGCCGGCGACTGCGCTCGAGATTCGGGTTCGGATCAACCTCGATCCGAAGGCACAGTGCTCAACCGAAGGTGCTTCGCTTCCGGCCGCGTCGCTTCCGACCACACAGGTGAAGCTGGCCACGTTCAACGTTCTGCACAGCCTGACCGACGACGGGGAGGCGACCTTCGAAGCCCGCGTCGCGATCGCGATCGATGCCCTCGTTGCCACCACCGCCGACGTGATCGGCCTGCAAGAGGCATCGGTCACCACCACGCATCAACACGTGACGCAACGATTGGCTCAAGGGCTGGCGACGCGCACCGGCGTCCGCTGGCACTGGTGCTGGTTCCAGTCGAACCCGCACTTCCCACTGGAACCGGACACCCGCCCCGGCGGCGGCGGCGGCCCGCTCACCGAAGTGATGGTCGCTCAAGCCCGCGCTGGCCAGGCGGAGTTCCGCGACGGGATCGGCGTGTTGTCGCGGCTCCCGATCCTCGCCACCGGCGTTCGCCGCCAGCCGCCGCGCAGTTACGAGGCACTGTTTTGCATCCCGCCCGATCCGCTGGGTTGTAACGCGCCCGCCGCCCTTGACGCGCGCTCCGTGTTGTGGGCTCGGATCGCGACGGGCGCCGGCGCGATCGACTTCTTCACCACGCACGTCGCACATGGGCTCACCCCGCTGAGCGACTTCACTCGACAGCTGCAGACGATCCTGGCCCTGCGCTACATCGCCGAGGTGGCGCGCGCCGACGCGACACCCGATGCCTTCGTCGGCGACTTCAACAGCACCGAGGCGTCGGCGGTCAGCACGATGGTGCGCGGTGCCGGCTTCCTCGACACCTTCCGCGTCGCCAATCCGGGGAGCCCGGGCTTCACCGGCGACCAAGACATCCACAGCCCCGTCTCGACCGCCTCGGAGCGCATCGACTACGTGTACGCGCGACCCGGCACTTGCGGCGCCGCGGTTGCCGCCAGCAACACGTTCCCCACCGGCCCGACGATCATTAGCTCGGGCCCGCTGTGGCCCTCCGACCACCACGGCGTGGTCAGCACGATCAACCTCTGCTAAATCACGCTCTCGCCAGCCTCCACGCGCTGGCGCAACAGGCTCGCCAGCCGGTCGCGATGAAAGGCGGCGTCGCCAAAGCTGATCTGGTCGAGTTGCGCCCGTTTCAGGTACAGGTGCAGGTCGTGCTCCCAGGTGAACCCGATGCCGCCATGGACCTGTAACGCGGACGCCAGCACGCGCTTGGATGCGTCGCCGCACCAGGCCTTGGCGGTGGAGGCGGCGATCGACGCGTCGGGATCTCCGGCGCCGACACACCATGCCGCCCAGTAGACAGCCGACCGCATTCCTTCCACGTCGACGAGCATGTCGGCGCAGCGGTGTTTCACCGCTTGAAAGCTTCCGATGGGCTTGCCGAACTGCTCGCGAACCTTGGCGTACTCGACGGCCATCTCCATCGCTTTGGCCGACAGGCCGAGGAGTTCGGCCGAGAAGGCGACTGCTGCACGATCGAGAAAGTCCTCGGCGCCAGCGACGACCTCGCCTCCGGCGAGGTCAAGGTCACGCAGCCATCCCAGTTCGCGAGTGCGGTCCATCGCCGCCTCGCGCGGTGGCGGCGTCGCGTTGGCGACGCGTCGCATGTCATCGCCGTCGCGGGCTATCACGTGCGCCGCCGAGGGCGCGTACAGCACCGGAGCGTCGAGATCCCATGCCACCGCGGTCAGCTCGTCGGCGCCGGCGAGCCACTGGGTGAGGAACGGCGCCGGGGCGGCATGGCGGCCGACTTCCTCGAGCAGGATCGCGGCTTCGACCACACCGACGAACTCGGGGTCGGTCCAGCCCTGCTCGACCATCGCCGACCACAGCTCGGCGTCGTGGCCGCCGCCGGCATCGACGACCACCCGCACCCGCTCGGGCGACGCCATCCGGTCGAGCAGATCACGCGCCGCGTCTCGCAGCGCCAGCTGGTCGGCGGTCAACTCGAAATCCATGTTGCGGAGATAATGGTCGGCCGTGGACGTCCGCGCCGAACTCGAAGCCTGGCTGCGCGCCAACCTGCCGTGGGAGTACGGCCGCGGGTTGCCGCCCCGCTTCGACGACCTTGCCGAGGAAGTGGCCTTCGGCCGCGAGTGGCAAGGCCGGCTGGCGGCGGCGCGTTGGGTCGGCGTGACCTGGCCCGAGGAGTACGGCGGGCGCGGCGCCTCACCGGTCGACAACTTCGCGGTCCAGGAGGAGTTGGCCCGCGCGCGTGCGCCCGAACTCGTCGGCCGCATCGGCGTGAACCTGGTGGGGCCGACGGTGCTGGCCCACGGCACTCCGGAGCAGAAGGAGCGGTGGCTGCCCCGAATTCTCGACGCCACCGAGCTGTGGTGCCAGCTGTTCTCGGAGCCAAGCGCGGGATCAGACCTGCGCTCGCTGCGGACCCGCGCCGAGCGGGTCGATGGCGGCTGGCGTCTGAGCGGGCAGAAGGTGTGGACGTCCTACGCCCAGTTCGCCGAGTGGGGCCTGTGCCTCGCGAGAGGTGAGCGCATCACCTGCTTCGCAATCGACATGCGGGCCGAGGGCGTCGACGTTCGTCCCTTGGTGCAGATCACCGGCGAGGCCGAGTTCAACGAGGTGTTCCTCGACGAGGTGTTCGTTCCCGATGAGCAGCTGATCGGCGCGGTCGACGACGGGTGGCGCGTGGCCAACTCCACGCTCTCGGCCGAGCGCGGCGTCAACCCGCGGCAGCTCGTGATCCATGTGCAGTTGGTGGAGGAGCTGCTGCGGCTCGGACTCGAGCGGGGCGGTTTCGACGATCACCGCACGCGGCAACGACTGGCGCAGGCGTTCGTCGAGGTCAAGCTCTTCCAGTTGCACAACCAGCGAAGCCTCGCTCGCCTGGCCCGCGGCGAAGAGCCCGGGCCTGAGGGCAGCGCGCTCAAGCTGTATTGGAGCGAGATGAGCAAGCGATTGCATGACACCGCCATGTCGGTGCTCGGCGCCGAGTCGCCGTTGTGGGGGCCGTGGCAGCGATCGTGGCTCTATTACCACGCGGCCTCGATCTTCGCCGGCACCAACGAGATCCAACGCACAATCATCGGCGAGCGCGTCCTAGGGTTACCGAAGTGAAGGGAGCCGGAGGCGAAGACGGAGGCGACCGGGAGATGAAGGGCGTCGTCCTCTATCGAGTAGAGGGTGCTGTCGCCACGATCACGTTGAACCGTCCCGACGTGGCCAACGCGCAGGACACCACGCTCATCGACGAGGTGGATGCGGCGTTCGATCGGGCCGACGCCGACGACGCGGTCCGCGTCGTCGTGCTCGCCGCCGCCGGCAAACACTTCTCCGCCGGACACGACCTCAAGGCGCTGGTCGGCGACGTGGAACCCGACGAGTGGCGCCTTATGCGGGACACGCCCGAGGGCAAGTTCCGCCACGAGCAGGTCATGTATTACGGGCGCTGCGACAAGATCTATCGCTTCCGCAAACCCACCATCGCCGCCGTACAGGGCAGCTGCATTGCCGCCGGGATGATGCTGGCGTGCATGTGCGACCTGATCGTCGCTGCCGATGACGCCGTCTTCCAGAACCCTGTTCTGCGGATGACCGGCGCGGGTGTCGAGTTGCTGGTCGAGCCGTGGGAACTTGGCGCGCGCAAGGCCAAGGAATTCCTCCTCACCGGCGACAAGATCGACGCGCAGGAAGCGTGGCGCCTGGGTCTCGTCAACCGCGTCGTTCCTCGTGGCGACCTCGAGAGCGCCACCCGTGAGCTGGCCGACAAGATCGCGCTCGGTGCCGCCGGCGACCGCGCAGGTGGTCAAGGACTCCATCAACCACACCATGGACCTCCAGGGCAAGGCCGACTCGTGGAAGTACCACTTCATGGCCCATCACTGGATGCACAACACCAGCACCGCGCTGGGAGCGCTCGAAGAGCGCAAGTCGCGGAAGTCGATGAAGGAGGTTTTCGCCGACCGCGACCGCGGCGACGCGCCAACCTCTAGCTGATGCCGAGAGACGTGATCGTGGTGGGGGCCGGGGGCGGTGGCGCAGTCGTCGCCAAGGAACTGGCCGAACGCGGCCTCGATGTCCTTCTGCTGGAAGCGGGCCCGCACGCCGACCCAGAGCGTGAGTGGACCCACTTGGAGAACGACGCCACCAACCCGATCGACGGCTTCCTGCGGTTCGGGCCCCCGGATCGGGCGCGGCCGTCGTGGTTCCGCGAGACGTCACAGAACTCGCTCTTGCTCCAGGTCGGCGGCGTCGGCGGTACGACGCAGCACTACTTCGCCAACAGTCCGCGCGCAATGCCCGGCGCATTCGTCGGTTATGACGGACCGGACAAGACCGCGTACGACACCGAACACGCGATCCCGTTCCCGTATGCGGAACTCGTGCCGTACTACGAGTGGGTCGAACACACGCTGCCCGTCCAGACCGCACCGATGGGTACCAAGGAGGAGCTGTTTTTCCGGGGAGCAGCTGCCATAGGTCTTCCGCTGCAGACCGGTCGCGACATCACGCGGGCGAGCTTCCGGCCGCAGGAAAACGCCATCCTCCAACCCGGTGGCAACGCCGGCCTCGCCAGCGACGCGGCGAAGCTTCGCCATCCCGATGCGTCGGGCTGCACCTTCTGCGGCTCCTGCTTCCAGGGGTGTCTCGAACCGCGGCTCGCCCCCCGCAATCTCAAGGCCAAGCGCTCGACCGACAACAGCTACGCGCCCATGGCGCTCACCGTCGGTGTGTGGAAGAAGGGCGGCAAGTCGGTCACGCTCGTGACTGACGCGTTTGTCACCCGGATCAGCACGGCAACCGAGGCCGGTGCGTTGGTCGCCAAAGGCGTGCAGTGGCGCGTCAGCGCCACCGGGGAGCGCCATGCCGAGGACGCACGTGTCGTGGTCCTCGCTGCCGGCAGCGTCGAAGATCCGCGACTGTGGTTCAACAGCGACCTCCCCAACCCGAACGACTGGATCGGACGTGGGCTCACGGACCACTTCTTAGAGCTGGTCACCGGTGTATTCCCTACATATACGGGCTCTTCGAAGGGGCCGGCCTCGGCGGCCCGGACGGACTTCCCGGGGGCTGGGGCACTCATCCAGGTCGGGCTGCCGCCCGCGGTCCAGGCGGTGGCCTTAACAATGAGCGACCACGGCGTGCAGGGCGCGTACACGAATGGCCTGAACGCCACCGGCGCGTGGGACGGACGGGCGGGACGGCTGCTCGGCCCTGCGCTGCGTGAGGTCGTGGAGAACGTCGACCATCTCGTGAACATCCTGATCCTCACCGACGACGACGTGGAGGCGGACAACCGGATCCAGCTGTCCGCGCTCATGCCCGCCGACGAGCACGGGCCGGTGGCCAAGGTGACAGTCCGCCAGCGGAACCGTTCGGCGCGCACGCTGCGCAATCGCGAATTCCTGGCCAACCAGGCGGCGCGCATCATTCGCGGCGCCGGTGCGGACAAGGTCTTTCGAATTGGGTGGCCACCGGTTGTCCTGCACATCCACTCGACGATGCGCATGGGTCACCGTGAGAGCGATTCCGTCCTCACCGGCGACGCCGAGACCCGTGCGGTCAAGCGCCTCTTTGTCGCCGACAACTCGGCGCTGCCCAACGCCCTCGGTGGCCCGAACCCCACCCTGACCACCCAGGCGATCGCAACCCGAACCGCCGAGAAGATCTTCGGGCGCTACTTCGGCGGGGATCCCTGGGTTGGGCACGAGTCGCCGGTGTCGTCGATCGACGACGCAGTGACGAGTGCCGTGCTCGGGCGGCCGTATGGCTCGCGGCTGAAGCCCGATCGTGTCCTTGCGGTCACGGGCGAGAGTTCGGCGCGAACCACCGCCGCAGCTGCCGCGGCCGCCGCTGCTGTCGCCGCGGCTGCCGCCCGCCGCGCCGTGCGCGAGTGAGGGATACGCTCGCCAGCGGATGGCTGACTCCTCGCTGACCCGGCGGGACTTTCTCGCCCGTACTGGGATCCTCGGAGCGATGGTCGCCCTCGTCGGTGTCGCCGGGCCCGGCGCGCTTCCGGCATGGGGTCAGTCGCCCGACGATCTAGCGCCGGTGCTCGCCCAGATCCGCGCGGTGCTCGCCGAACTGGCGCGGGACACCTTCGACGGGCTGGCCAGTTTCGTCATACCGGGTCCGGACCCGCACTCGGTCGCCCAGGGCGTGACCTCCACCAAGCCGGGTGGAATCGCGGCCAAGGCCACGCAGTTCCTGATCGAGTCGGCCGACTTCTTCGTGCCCTTCCCCGACCGCAACCTGGGCGCGATCGCCGTGGCGTTGTCCGAGGGGCTGAAGACGTCGCCGTTGCCGCTGCCGCCCGAACTGGCCGGGATCCCGCTGACCGTCACCGATCAACTCGACGAAGCGATACGGGCGTACACCGAGAATGACCAGGCCATCCCGCTCTCGGTGGTGTTCGCGCTTGCAATCAACCAGCTCGCGGTCGCGGTCAACCCGGCCGCGGTGAGCGGCGCGTTCTTGTCGCCGTTCGCCCGGCTCTCCTACGCGGAGAAGCTCGCGGCGTGGGAGATGTTCGAGGGCGGCAACCCCGACATCGTGGCGATGATCGACGCCAACCTGCCGGAGCCGCAGACAGAGTCGGTCTCGGGCGTCCTTCGCTTCGCGGCCGGCGCGCTCCTCGAGTTCACCGCGTTCGGCACGTACAGCGAGTACTCGGCATTTGACCCCGTCACCCGCAAGCTCACCGGGCGGCCGGTTGGCTGGGCGGTCACCGGGTACCAGCCCAACGGTCCCGTGGAGGGGTGGAACGAGTTCAAGGGTTACTTCCAGGGCCGGCGCAAGGCCGTTGAGAACTGATGGCGCGCGACGTCATCATCATCGGCGCCGGCGGCGGCGGGCCCGTAGTGGCCAAAGAGTTGGCCGAGCGCGGCCTCGATGTGCTCATGCTCGAGGCCGGACCGCGCCACGCCGATCCCGAGACGGAATGGACGCACTTCGAGAACGATTCCAACAACGTTCTCACCGGGTTCTTGCGTTTCGGACCGGCCGACCGGACCAAGCCGGCCTGGCTGCGCGAGACGCCGCAGAACTCGCTGATGTGGCAGCTGTCCGGCGTCGGCGGCACCACGCAGCACTACTACGGCAACAACCCGCGAGCGTTACCGGGAACGTTCGCCGGCTACGACGGCGCCGACAAGGCCAACTACGACACCGCCCACCTGTTTCCCTTCACCTACCGGGAACTCATCCCGTACTACCAGTGGGTCGAGCACGTCCTCCCGGTGCAGACCGCGGCGATGGGCACTCGCGAGGAGATCTTCTTCCGCGGCGCGCAGGGCCTGGGCTTGCCCGTGCAGACCGGCAAGAACACCACCCGCGCCTCGTTTCGCCCGCAGGAGAACGCGATCCTGCAACCCGGCGGCAACGCCGGCAGAACGAGCAACGCCGCCGATCTGGTGTTTCCCAAGGCCACCGGCTGCACATTCTGCGGCTACTGCTTCCAGGGTTGCTACGAGCCCCGTCAATCGCCACGCAACCTCAAGGCCAAGCGATCGACCGACAACAGCTACGTCCCGATGGCGCTCACCGCCGGCAAGTGGAAGGCGGGCGGCAAACCGGTCACCCTCATCGCCGACGCGTTCGTCACCAAGATCAACACGGCGACCGAGGGCAGCGCGCTGGTCGCCAAGAGCGTCACGTGGCGCGTGGGTGCCACCGGCGAGAAGCACACCGAAGAGGCGAAGGTCATCGTCATGGCCGGCGGCTGCACCGAGGATCCGCGGTTGTGGTTCAACAGCGGCCTGCCGAATCCCAACGACTGGGTCGGGCGTGGGTACACCGACCACTTCTTCGATTGGGTTACTGGTGTGTTCGCGCATTACACCGGCTCGTCCAAGGGCGTCGGATCATCGGCCCGGGCCGACTTCCCCGGCATTGGTGGACTCGAGAACGTGGGTCTGCCGCCGGGCCTCCAGGGATTCGCGTCAACGTTCAGCGATCACGGGACGCAGGGCGGGTACACGAACGGACTCGGCAAGACCGGGAAGTGGGATGGAATGTCTGGCCGGCTGCTCGGCACCCAGCTGCGCGAGCTCATCGAGAACATCGATCAGCTGCTGAACATCCTCGTCATCACCGACGATGACGTCGAGGCACAGAACCGAGTCACCCTCTCGTCGATCTTCCCGGCCGACGAGCACGGGCCGATCCCGAAGGTCATCTTCAAGCAGCGCAACCGGACCGCTCGGACGCTGAACAATCGCGAGTTCCTGGCCAACAAGGCGGCCGAACTGCTGCGAGCGGCGGGGGCGACCAAGGTGTACCGGATCGGCTGGCCGCCGTTGATCCTCCACGTGCAGTCGACGATGCGCATGGGTCTGGATCCGGCCAACTCGGTGCTCGACATCAATGCCGAGGCCCGCGCGGTCAAGCGGCTCTTCATCGCCGACAACGCCGCATTGGCCAACGGCATCGGCGGACCCAACCCCACGCTCACGATGCAGGCCCTTAGCACCCGTACCGCAGAGAAGATCTTCAAGTTGTACTTCAACGGCGATCCGTGGGTCGGCCGAGAAGCGCCGATCTCCTCGATCGACGACGTCGTGACCTCTGCGGTTCTCGGTCGTCCGTACGGCGCCATTCCGACCGGAGTCATCCCCGTCACCGGTGCCGAGCACGCTGTTCCAGTGGCCATCGGCGCCGCCGCGGTGGGCGCCGCGGCAGTGACCGCGGTCGTCCGGCGCGCCGCCGAGCGCGCCGCCGCCGAGGAGTGAGCCGGCCGCTCGAGGGCATCCGGGTCATCGACGCCGGTACCCGGATCGCCGCGCCGTTCTGCGCCGGCCTGCTCGGCGAACTCGGCGCCGAGGTCATCAAGGTGGAGCAGCCGGGTGTCGGCGATTTCATGCGCACCATCGGGCCGTTCGTTCCGACGGAGACGGACAAAGGGACAGCTGGGTACTCGCTCTTCTGGGCGGTGGAGGGCCGAGGACGCAAGAGCGTCACCTGCGACCTGCGCCAGGCCAAGGGACAGGAACTGTTCAAGCGCCTCGCGGCGACCGCCAACGTCGTCGTCGAAAATTTCCGGCCGGGCGCGATGGAGGGCTGGAACGTGGCGCCCGGCGATCTGGACCCAGACCTCGTCTATGTGCGCATCAGCGCGTTCGGTCAGGACGGGCCATACGCGCAGCGCCCGGGACTCGACCGCATGGGCATCGCGTACGGCGGGCTCATGCACCTGACCGGCTATCCCGACCGGCCACCGGTGCGCGTCGGCATCACGCTCTCCGACTACCTCACCGGTGCGTTCGCCGCGTCCGCGGCCTCGGCCGCGCTCTACGCCGGCCGGGGCGCGGTGATCGACGCATGCCTGTACGGATCGGCGCTGCGCATCCTCGAGTGGACGCTGGCGGCCTATGACGCGCTCGGCACAGTGCGCACGCGCGAGGGGAACCGTCTCGCCAACTCTGCCCCGCTCGACAACTACCCGACGAGCGATGGCAAGCACGTGTGCATCGTGGCCGGCGGCGACACGAACTTCGCCCGCCTGTGCGCGGCGATGGGACGGACGGAGCTCGTGGACGACCCGCGCTACAAGACGCTGGCCGATCGCGCCGCCAACGGTGAAGAGCTGAACGATCTGGTGGAGGCGTGGACCATGTCGTTGACCGCCGACGAGGTCGAGGCGGCGTGCATCGCCGGCGATGTCCCGGTGGCCACCGTCTACAGCGCGACCGACATCTTCGCCGACCCCCACATGGCGGCGCGCGGTGACTTGATCACCGTCGAGGACCCGGTGATCGGACCGCTGCGCCAGCAAGCGCCTGTCCCGCGCATCGACGGCGCGCCGCCGCCCATCCCGACCGGCGCACCACGCTTGGGCGAACACAACCAAGAGGTCTGGGGTGACCTACTCGGCGTCAAGGCCGCCGAACTCACCCGCCTCCAAGCCGACGGCGTTATTTAACAGCGACTCGATTGTGTGTCGTGTTGGTCGCGGCGAGTGTGCAGCAACCGGGGTGTTCACCCCGCTTCGTGCGCACTCGGTTGGGCGCGGCTAGTCCGTTGGTCTTCGGAGGACGACGGCGAGGGTGTCGTCGAAACGGTCGGCGTCGCGCAGCACCTTTTGGACGAGGGTGCGGGCCAGTGCGTCGGCCGGTGCACCGGCGAGTTGGCCGCCGTGGGTCCGAAGTTCACTGAGCCCGTCGTCGATGTTGCTGTGCGCCTCGATCAACCCGTCGGTGTAGAAGACGACGGCCGCGCCGGGAACCAACTGGGCGGTGGCCGTTTCGTCCGAGCCCGCCTCTGGCCAGCCAATGGCGCGCCCGGACGCGTAGAGATATCTCGTGCTGCCGTCCGGCTCAATCAGCAAGGGCGGCGGGTGTCCACCGTTGGCGATGACCAGGGACCCGGTCGGAGAGTCGTACCGTGCGACGACCGCGGTGGCCGAGAGGTCAGGGTACGTGCCGCTAAGGAGACGGTCGGCCGCTTGGATCATGCGCTCGACGGCGATGTTGGAGATGGCGAGAAAGCGCAGCGCGTGGACAACGGTGAGCGCGTCACGGACAGCGCCGAGACCCTTGCCCACGACGTCGATCACCGCCAGGTGGAGCGAGCCGTCGCTCAGGACCTGCCAGTCGTAGATGTCGCCGCCCGCGCTGGCCCGGTCGGCCGGCACGTGGCGGACACCGAGTTCGGGATCGAGCAACTCGGGCAGCGGCGGCCGGATCGCCTCTTGGAGTTCGAGCAGCGCGCTCTGGTCAGCTGACCTCGTGGTTTCGCGAGGAACCTGATAGAGGTCTGTTTGTCTGCTGGCCACGGGCACCTCGCTCGGCTTCCTTCTCGAAAACGCGTGCCGAGGTCCGGAGCAACGCCAATCAGGCCCAGACTACCGCCGGCCGCGCGGCGAGAGTCAGCGCGAGCCGAGGACGAGGTCGGCGACGCGCTGACGCTGCCAGCCCTGGTAGCCGAGCATCAGGTCGACCGCTTTGGCCCGCCGGTAGTGGAGGTGTGCGTCGCAGTCCCAGGTGAAGCCGACACCACCGTGGATCTGAATCGACTCGCCGGTGATGAACACCGCGGCCTCGGCGGCGAAGGCCTTGGCCATGGCGGCAGAAACGGCGCGCGCCTCATCGTCGACATCGGACGCCCAAGCCGCGTAGTGCGTGCCAACCCGCGCCAGCTCGAGCTGGTGGAGCATGTCGGCCGCCTTGTGCTTGATGGCCTGGAACGTGGCGATCGGCCGGCCGAACTGCACGCGCACCTTGGCGTACTCGGCCGCGAGGTGGAGGGCCTGTTCGCTGCTACCGATCAGCTCGGCGCACAGCATCACGCCGACGTCATCGACGATGCGCTGCCAGATCGCGGTCTGGTCACCGGACGGACCCACGTGCTCGGCCGGCGTGTCGGTTAGCTCAAACCGCGCCGCCTTGCGGGTGGGGTCGAGGGTGGGCACGACATCACCCATTGGTCCGTCGACGAGGAAGGTGGCCATGCCCGCCTCACCCCGCGCGACGACGAACAGCCAGTCGGCGGTGTGGCCGTCGATGACGACGGGCTTCTCGCCGGTGAGCAACCAGCGCGCTCCCTTGCGTCGGGCGCGCGTG
The DNA here is from genome assembly GCA_963742585.1 of uncultured Actinomycetes bacterium. Lineage (GTDB taxonomy): Bacteria > Actinomycetota > Acidimicrobiia > Acidimicrobiales > JACDEA01 > JACDEA01. The sequence goes on along the minus strand of CAVUMI010000004.1, from coordinate 235,342 downwards.
CGGATCCGTTCGACCGGGTCCCCCGCGCCGACCTCCTCGAGCGCCACCGTTCCGCGGCCGGCGGGAAGTTCCACGCCTAAGTGCTTGGCAGCTAGCGGCGCGAAGACCGCGGCGGAGAAGAACGGCCCCGGCAACGGTAGGCGGCCCATTTCCTCTTGGACGACCACCATGTCGACCAGGTCACCGCCGTTGCTGAGCAGGTCGACGACTCCTAGATCACTGAGGCCCTGCCACAGGTCGTCGGTAAACCCGCGGTCGTCGTCGAGCATTTCGCGGACGTAGGCCGACGGCGCCCGGTTGGCAAGGAACGACCGCACCGACTCGCGTAGGGCGTTCTGCTCGTCACTAAACCTGAAGTCCATGCGGCTGGCGAGGTTAGGCGATGCCAGACTGTCGACAGTGGCCGACACGCGGAGGGCGAGTTTCGTCGGCCTCACGCTGTCGCGGCTCTTCGCCCGGCCGCTCGTGCCGGTCATGGGGACCTATCTCACGTACATCGTCGATCGGCGCGCCGGCAGCGCGCTGGCGGTGACGTTCGGGCTCACCGCCCACCGCTACGTCAGCGCCGCGGTGTACCCGATCGCCGGACGGTTGAGCGACAGGACGGGCGCCGGCTTGGGCCGGCGGGTGCCGTACATGGTCGTCGGGCTGCTCGTCACGTCGGTCGCCGTGTGGCTGTTCACCGTCGTCGACGGCTACTGGGGGCTGGTGCTGGTCATCGTGATGGCCCGCGAGGGGATGGCCATCAACACGGTCGCCCGCGCCGGCGTCACTCCGGATGTTTTCGGCCGCTCGCGTTGGGTGTTGGCCGTCCTCGCCGTCGGCGCGGCGACGCTGCTGCCGGCCGGGGCCATCCTTACCGTCATTCGCTACACGTGGGACCAGGACAATCCCGCGTCATGGGATCTCACGTTCCGGGTGGCGTCCGTCGGCGTGGCGCTCGCCGCGCTTTCCGTCGCGCTCTTCGTACGCGAGGCGCCGGCCAGCCGCACCGCCGCGGCGATCGCGGCGCGCCGCTCGTGGCGGGAAGAGTTGCGCACGTTCCTCGCGCTGCCCAACGCCCCGGCGTTGCTGCTCACGGTGCTGTTCCTCATCGCTGCGATCGCGGCCACCAGTCGTCTCCTTCCCGTGTGGGCGGACCGCGAACTCGGCGCCGGCGGTTCTGACATGGCCGGTGTTTCGGTCGTGATCGGGATTGGCACGGCCGTCCTGATTCCCTTCGGCCTGCTGCTCGCCAGCCGGGTCCACCCGCGCCGGTTTGCCGTCTTCGCCACCGTGTTCGGGGCCGCCGTCGTGTTCGCGCACGTGTTCGTCACCGAGATCTGGATGTTCGTTGTGGCGTCGATCATCACCGTTCCGCTTACAGCTGCGGCGATCGTTGCGTTGGTGCCGCTGATCATCAAGCTGATCCCGTCGGCCGACAACGTCGGCGAGAGCGTCGGGTTCCTGCTCGGCGGACTCGCGGTCGTCAACATGGTGGCGTCCTACAGCAGCGCCGTACTCGTGGACGTCACCGGCGACTACCGCCTGATCTGGGTGGTCGCCGCGGTGTGCGTGCTGGCCGCGGCCATTCCGTTGTCCCGTGTCGTGGTGCCCGTGGGGAGCGAGCGCACCGACGTGCGCGCGCTCTTCCGGGACGGCATTCAGGCGGCCGGGCTGGGCGACGACGAGGAGGGCGGCGTCGTCACGCGATTGTTCGGCGGCGAGGTGACTCCGGCCGACGTCGCGGGAGACGCGTCACTAGTCTCCACGGCCAACGATGGACTTCGCCTACCTCCCTGAAGATGACGCGTTCCGAGCGGAACTTCGCGGCTGGCTCGACGAGAACCTGCCGAAGTTCTTCTCCGAATTCGGCGACGACGGCGCCGACGCCGGCCATACCGGGATCATGGGCGCCATGGACCGTCGGCGGGCATGGCAGCGCCGCCTGAACGAAGGTCGATGGGCGGCGATCACCTGGCCGGTCGAGTGGGGCGGTCGCGACGCGACTGTCATGCAGAGCGTGATCTACAGCCAGGAGATGGCCCGGGCCAAGACACCGGGCATCTTCAACGCCAACGGCATCTGGCAGATCGGCCCGATGATCAACCGCTGGGGAACCGACGAGCAGAAGGAACGCTGGCTGCCGGGGATCCTCTCGGCCGACCAGCACTGGTGCCAGGGGTTCAGTGAACCGGAGGCCGGCAGCGACCTGGCCAACCTGCGGACGCAGGCGGTGCGCGACGACGTCACCGACGAGTACGTCCTCAACGGGCAGAAGATCTGGATCTCCACCGCGCAGGTGGCCGACTGGGGACTGTTCCTCGTCCGCAGCGACCCGACCGCGCTCGAGCGCGGCGCGAAGCACGAGGGCATCACCGCACTGATCGTCGACATGCATCTGCCGGGAATCGAGTGCCGGCCGATCAAGGACATCGCCGGCGACGAGATGTTCAACGAGGTGTTCTTCACCGACGCGCGCGTGCCGGTGAAGTACCGGTTGGGCGAGGAGGGCGCCGGGTGGCAGGTGGCCATGGGCACCCTCGGTCACGAGCGGGTGGGCACCGCCGGTCTCACCATCGGTATGAAGGCCGATCTCGATTCGATGATCAACGCGGCGCGCAGCGTGAACCCTGGCGCGCTGGACGACCCGGATCTGCGCGACCGCATCGCTCGCGCCTATACCCACATCGAATACACGCGGTTGCTGAACCATCGCGCGCTGTCGAAGATCCTCAAGGGCGAGCCGAACTGGCCCGAGGTGCCCATCGCCAAGTTGCAGTGGAGCTACCTCGCGCAGACGCTGGCCGAACTCGCGCTCGACCTGCTCGGCCCGGCGGGACTGTTGTCAAAGGGCGGACCGGACGCGGTCGACGGCGGGAGCTGGAACCGCCTCTATGTCTTCCAGCGCTACACGTCGATCGGCGCCGGCACCACCGAAGTCCAGAAGAACGTCATCGCCGACCGCGCGATAGGTATGCCCCGCCGCTAGCGCGCCGTCGGCTCGGAAGCAGAGCTTCCTCGCCGAGTTTGTCTGTGGTCGGGCTCCGGGCAAAGCCCTCCGCCCGCCCGCTGAAAGCTGTCTAGGCCAACCGTGGGGGCCGGCCTACGGCCGGCGGGAAGCGGCCGGCCAATTCTGGCGACAGCTCCCGGCGCCGAAGGCGCCTCCTTCTGTTGACAGCGGGAAGCAGTGCAGTGCGCAGGCGGAGGGGCTTTGCCCCGGAGCCGGAGCGCAGTCAGTTCGCCGAGCAAGCTCCGCTTGCGACGGCGAGAGCCGCTAGCTGAGCGGCGAGAACATGACGCCGACCCAGGCGACGAAGATCGCGTCGACCACGGCGATGACCGCGGGGTTGCGGCCCTTGGCGTAACAGGTGGCGGCGAAGATCTCGAGCATCACGTACTGAAGCACGAGGAGCGTCGCGACAAGTCCGAGTACGCCGGGCAGCACGCCGACGTTGATGCCGAGGAACAGCACGCCGAGCGTCAGTGCTCGGCCGAGCACGCCGAAGCCGAGGGCCGCCCACGTCCCACCACGGCGCACGATCGCCTCGAACGCGGCGAAGAACGGCAGCATGAGCGCGGCGAGGATGCCCCAGTAGATCAACCGCTCCCAGTCGGGGATGCTCCGGTGGATCACGATGCCGGCCGGCGCGAGCAGCAGGAAGATGACGCCGCCGGCGATCGCGCCCGGCACCAGCGCGGCGCGGTCGGGCAGCCACGGGCCGGCACCGATCCACGTTGCCACGGGTGCGCCGATCACCCCGCGGTGCGCGAAGTAGCGCACCGAGAACAGTGCCGCGCCGACAAAGGCGAGGCTGATGGCGACCTGCTGCCCGGCGTGCACCGGAAGGAAATTCAGCCCGCCCAGCGCCATCAGCGGCAGCGTCACGATGAGCGCCCCGACGAGAAGGATCCAGGCTTGGCCCGTCGTGGTCGTCGGAACGGCGGGAACGACCGAGCCGATGACCCGGCCGAGAAGCCCGATCAACACGAGGCAGACGAGCGCGTAGAACATGACGGTGCCCCACCGTGGGTCGTTGCGATTGGTGGACTCCCGGTCGGCGGGCACGCCGTACGCGACGTCGAGGTAGTCGGCGATCGCCTTGACCGTCTGGCCGTCGCGGATCACCGTGACGTGGTCGGTGCCGTCGATCTCGACGTACTTGGCGTCGACGCCGGGTCGGGCCTTCACCAGTTCGAAGGACTCCTCCATGTCGTCGTGGATCTCTTCCGGATCACCCGACGCGATGATGAACAGCGCGTGGGGCGGCGTGTGGGCGTCGTTGACTACGTCGCCGCCCGACACCGGGATCACAGTGTTGACACGCGGGTCGAGCGTCGAGAAGTCGAGGCCGGCGCCCGCACCCATCGAGTGGCCGAGGACCGCGATGCGTTTCGCGTCGACGTGCGGCGAGCGCTCGACCCAATCGAGGACGGTGTCGAGGTCGTTGCGCAGGTCGCCCACGAAGCGGTGCGGGTTGTAGCCGTGGCCCTGGAAGTCGAACGTGAGGGCTGCAAATCCGGCCTTGGCCAGGCTGCGGGCCAGGATGCTGAGGCCCTGCTGGTCGCTCGAGTAGCCGTGGCCCATCACGATCACTGGTGGGCGCTGACCCGGGGGCTTGGGCTCGGGGAACCGCCGGCCATCGTCGACGGTGTCGCCGGGGAGGTACAGGGTGCCGGGCACGCCGTCGCCCATGTAGACGCCGGTGTGCGGCGGACCGCCGCGCTCTTGCGCGCCCAGCTGCATCATGAGCAGCCCGGCGAGCAGCACGAACACCGCGCCGATGATCGGCAGGATCAGGCGACGGTTGTCCCGCACGGGCGGTACCGGCGGCGGTGCTTCCTCGACGACCGGCGCCGCCTCCTTGACGGGCGGCGCGGCCTTCTTGGCAGCGCGCTTGCGGGGGGCGGGCTTTGCGGTTTGCACCATGTGCGCAATTTAGGTTCATGACCGTCCGCAAGGGGGAAATTTCCGGGGTGCCTTTTGTGATCCGAATCCTGCCGCCCGAGCCGTACCGCGATCTCGCCGCTTACGAAGCCGCCGGCGGAGGCGCGGGGCTGGAGGCGGCGCGCAAGGTCGCGCCCACGGATCTGATCGGCGAGGTCGAGGCGTCAGGCCTCCGCGGCCGCGGCGGCGCCGGGTTTCCGACCGGCGTGAAGTGGCGGACCGTCGCCAGTTTCGAGTCGCCGACGGCCGACGCCACAGTTGTGGTCAACGGCGCCGAGGGCGAGCCGGGCACGTTCAAGGACCGGGCGATCCTGCGGGCCAATCCCTATGCGGTGCTCGAGGGTGCAGTCATCGCGGCCGTGGCGGTAGGCGCGGCCGACGTCGTCGTCGCGCTCGAAGGGCACCTTCGCCACCGAGGCCACGCGCGTGCGGACCGCGGCGGCCGAGATGAAGGACGCCGACTGGCTGGGCGGCATCCCGATCACTGTCTTCGACGGCCCCGGCGCCTACTTGTATGGCGAGGAGACCGCGCTGCTCGAGGCCCTCGACGGCCGGCCGCCGTTCCCGCGGGTTCCGCCCCCGTATCGCGAAGGCCTGGACGAGCCCGGCACCGCGGCCGAGGCCACGATGGCCGGCGCGCCCGGCGAGGCGCCGGTTCTCGTCAACAACGTCGAGACGCTGGCCAACATCCCCGGCATCATCGCCAACGGGGCGGACTGGTTCCGCGAGGTGGGTACCGACGACTCACCCGGGACGATCGTGTGCACGGTCACCGGTGCATCGGTGACGCACGGCGTCGGCGAGGTGGCGATGGGCACGCCACTCCGTCAGGTGATCGACGAGGTGGGCGGCGGGATGCGGCCCGGGCACGCGCTGGTCGCGGTGATGTCGGGCGTCTCGGGTGCGCCGCTTTCGGGCGACGAACGCGACTTGGGTTTCGGCAACTTCATCGTGCTCGACGACGACGATGATCCCGTGGCCGCCGCCGCTGGCGCGTCTCGGTTCCTGGCCGTGGAGTCCTGCGGGCAGTGCGTGCCGTGCAAACGCGATGGTCTCGAGTTGGCGGCGCGACTGGCGAAGCTGTCGCGATCCGAGGCCGACCAGGCCGACCTCGACATGATCAACAGCCTCGTGGCCACGGTCGCCGACGAAGCGCGGTGCTCGTTGGCCCGTCAGCACGAGACGGTGGTGCGCGGTTTCCTCGAGAAGTTCCCGGCTGCAGTCGACGCGCACCTCAACCAGCGGGCGGAGGCCGTCGAGCCGGTCCTCATCGCCGAACTGGTCGACATCAAGGGCGGCGCCGCCGTCGTCGACGAGAACCACCGCAACAAGCAGCCCGACTGGACCTACGACGACGAAGACTCCGGCAAGTACCCCGCCGAGATCTACTGACCTGTCGACGGGTACTCGGGGTGGGCGGTTAGGTAGTCGGAGAGGGCGCGCATCGACGCCTCGTTCTGCTTGTTGATGAAGCGATAGATCGGGCCCTCGAACCACTTCCAGGGCGCCGTGGTCAGGTGGTAGCGCTCCTCGAAGTAGAGGCGGGTGAGGTCGGGCGCCAGCGACTGGAGGGTGACCTTCCCGGTCTGGTCCTGACCAGGCTGTCGCCCGATCATCCGGAACGTGTAGCCCTTCTCGGCGACCACGTCGGTCACCAGCTCGATCGCCGCGCCCTTGCGCCCCATCGGCATCTTGTAGATCACCCGACGCAACAGACCGTTGCCGTCGGTGTCGCCCGGGTGCAGCACCTCGACGCCGACCACCATTGGCGCGTAGTCGGCCCAGCGGTCGTAGTCCTGCATGAGCGTCCAGATACGCGAGACGTCATGCGGCATGTCAAGCGAGTACCGATGCTCCCGCATTCAGGAACGCCTCCTTTGCATCCTCGGTAAGGCCCTGCACCGAACGGGCCGCGTCGATCGCCTTGTCCATCGGCAGGAAGGGGTGGTCCGAGGCGAACAGCACGCGGCCCCGCCCGATCGAGGAGTTCATGAACGTCACCAGCGCGGGGTCGAGGTATTTGGCCAGGTAGGCCGAGGTCGACAGGTAGAGCGCGGGCCACTTCCGCATGTAGGTCATCAGCAGCTCCTCGTACGGATGACCCATGTGCGCGCCGATCACCGTCATGCCCGGGAAGTCGATGAGCACGTCCTCGAGCAGTTCGGGATGTTGGCACGCCGACCGCATCTGCGGACCGGGGACGCCGACGTTGATCGACACTGGCAGTCCCGCTTCGGCGCACGCCGCGTACACCGGGTAGTAGAGGCGATGGTTTAGCGGGAACTGTTCGACCAACGGGGTCACCCGCGCGAACACGAACCGCTCGTGCTGCGCCAGCTCGCGCACCCGGCGCCGCCATCCTCACCGGCCGGGTAGCCCGGTCCACCGTGCCGGCCACCACGAATCGCCCGGGGTGCGCGTCGGCCAACTTCAACAGATCCTCCGCCGATGAGCCGGACAGCCCGCCGGTGAGCACGGCCGTGTCGACCGCGCAGCGGTCCATCAGCGTCAGCAGCTCGTCGGGGTCCTCGGGATGCACGTCCCGGCCGAAGTACTCGCCGCTCATCTGCTGCGCCATTTCGGGCGACAGCAGGTTGACCCAGAGGTCGACCGTCACCTAGTTGAGCCGTTCGATGACGGTGGCGTTCGCCTGCCCGCCGCCCTCGCACATGGTTTGGAACCCGAACTGGCCGTCCTCGTCCTCGAGCCGGTGCAACAACGTCGTCATCAGGCGCACCCCACTGGCTCCGAGGGGGTGGCCGATGGCGATCGCGCCGCCCCATCCGTTGTAGCGCTCGGACTCCGGCTGGAACTCTTTGGCCCACATCAGTGCGATCGCCGCGAAGGCCTCGTTGCATTCGATGGCGTCGAACTCGTCGATCTTCATCCCGCTGCGCTCGAGCAGCTTGCGGGTCACCGGGTTCGGGGCCGAGAGGACGACCACCGCGTCGTCGGCGCCGACTGCGAAGTGCCGGAAGCGCGCCCGGATGGGGAGGCCGAGTCGCTCGGCGGTGTCGCGGTCGGCAATGAGCATGGCCGCGGCGCCGTCGGACACCTGCGACGCGCCGCCGGCAGTGATGCTCGGGGTTGTCTCGTCCCACGCTGACGGCAAGGCGGCGAGCCGTTCGAGCGATGTGTCGCGACGGATGCCTTCGTCGGCGTCCATCACCCGACCGTCGGGAAGCGTGATCGGGACGATCTCGGTTTTGAACTTGCCCGCGTCGGTGGCCGCCGCCGCCCGCTGGTGACTCTGCAGGGAGAACTCGTCGAGATCCTCGCGGGTGATCCCGAACCGGTCGGCCAGGATCTGGCTGCACTCGAACTGGGTGAGCAGCTTTCCGTCGACCGCCTTCATGAAGCCCTGACTGAACGGCCCGTCGCCGCCGCGTGCGTTCGACGCGAGCGGCACGCGCGACATCACCTCGACACCGCAGGCGATGGCGACGTCGTAGGCGCCGGCGATGACGCCCTGCGCGGCGAAGTGCACCGCCTGCTGGCTCGAGCCGCACTGTCGGTCGACGGTGGTCGCTGGTACGTGCCAGGGCAGGGCGGCGGCAATCCAGCCGTTGCGGGTGACGTTGGTGGACTGCTCACCCACCTGGCTGACGCAGCCGCCGACGACGTCGTCGACGATGCCGGGGTCGACGCCGCTGCGGTCGACGACCGCCTTCAGTGCCGTGGCCAGCAGGTCGTTGGGGTGGAACGAGGCCAGCGACCCGTTGCGCTTGCCGATCGGCGTACGCACCGCATCGACGATCACTGCTTCACGAACCACGTTTGGCCTCCCTGGATTGCCTTCGAACCAGCATCGCACCTGCCAGCAGAAGGAAGCCCATGGCGAGGTACTCGCGTCCACCGCTCACCGCCAACACCGCATTCGGCACCGTCGGCCGGGGCGCGACGGCGGGACCGCTCGTGCTTTGCAGCACGAGCACGCCGATGCCGTCGGGGAAGGCCAGTGCCCTGTCCATGATCTCCGGCGCCTGCGGCTGCCCGTTGACGAAACGGATCCGCCGGACGGTGCCGTTGCCGTTGCCCGGCCCGGGCGGGGGGCCGAGCACCACGCCGAGGTCGGCGTACCAGATGGTCCCGTCCGGTGTGACGCCGATGCCGTAGGGCGTACCGGTCGAGGGGTAGGGGAGGCCGGCGACGGGCGGCTCGGTCGGGCGCATGATCGACCGCACGAAGCCACCGTCGGCGTTGTACTCCGAGATCGTGCCGGTGAAGACGCTCGACATGTAGAAGCCGCCGGCCGGCGACGGCACGATCGCGCTGGGGGTCGCCGCGTTGAGGGGATCGAAGGCGATGAACTGGCTGCGGTTCACCGCGGTCGCCAACGGCGCGCCCGTCGCATCGGTCTGGCCGCAGCCGCCCGCCGCAGTGTTCGACGTCGGGAACGGCCCGCTGTAGCGGTACACACCGCTGAGGCGCGTCACGTCGGGAATCCCCGGCCGGTTGGCAGTGACGTACACCCGGTCCTGCTTGTCGACATGGATGCCGCCCGCGGTTGGGACCTCGATGTCGAGCTTGCAGTACTTCACCGAATAGGTGTCGAAGGGCGGGAACCAGATGATGAGCTGGCCGTTGCTCGGGCTCACCGGTTGCTGGTTGCCGACGTCACTGGTGACCACCCGGCCGTCGGACAGCACACCGCAGCCGTAGTTCTCGGGGTTGTCCTCGAGCGGCCCGCGCTCCGATGCGACGTCGCTGGTCTGGAAGGTGGGGATCAGCTTGCCGACTTGTCGGGCGGACAGGCTGCCGATCGTGGTGCCGTCGAGTTCGAAGATTCCCCAGCCCGGAGCCGCCGGCGCTGGTGCCCTGGGCGGTGTCCTCGCCGGCGATGAAGCCGGCGCGTGCCCGGGAAGAAGCAGATCTGCGCATTGATGTCCTTGCCGGTCGCCGCATTGTCGGCGTGGCTGCGGATGACGGTCTGCTTCTTGCCCGTCGCCGCGTCGTAGGCGTTCAGGCGGTTGTTCTCGCCGTTGAACACGACCACGGTGGGGGCCGCCTGGGCATTGGCGCGCGGGATCGGCGCCACCAGGGCGGCGACGAGCGCTGCGAGCGAAAGTGACTTCCCCAGGCGAATGCGGCGAGGATAGTTAGGTGATCGGAATCAGTGACGAGCACGCCGAGTTGGCGGCCACCGTCCGGCGGTGGGCGCAGACGCACTGCCAACCCGCCGTCCCGCGCGCGTATCTCGACGGGGATGCGAGCGCGCTACCACCGTTCTGGCCTCAGCTGGCCGACCTGGGGTGGCTGGAACTCGACGTCCCCGAACTGGTCGTCGTGCTCGAGGAGCTCGGCCGGGTCATGGCGCCGGGCCCGTTCCTGCCGACGGCGATCGCGGCCGCAGTCACTGGGCGACGACTGACCGAGCCGGCGGCGGTCGCCCTCGACGGACAGCTCGCGCTCGGCGCGGTGGGCGCCACGCTCGCTAGTGGCGTGCACGGCGGACGGGTGGTTCGTCACCGAGGACTTCGACGTCACGTCGGTGGCCGGCGTCGACCCGACGCGCTCGCTCGGCCGCGTCACCGTGCGCGGCGGCGAGCGGTTGGCCGTGGACGACGATCAGGCCGTCAGCGTCGCCGCGGTGCTGGCGTCGGCCGAGGCGGTCGGCGTCGCCTCGTGGTGCGTCGAGACCGCGGCGGCCCACGCCAAGGTGCGCGAGCAGTTCGGCCGTCCCATCGGGCAGTTCCAAGCGGTCAAGCATCGCTGCGCCGACATGCTGGTCGCGCTCGAACTGGCCCGGGCCGCGACATGGGACGCGGCGCGCGAGCTCACGCCATTGACCGCCGCGGTAGCCGGAGCACTCGCGCCCGATGCTGCGTTGCGGTGCGCCAACGACTGCATCCAAGTGCTCGGAGGCATCGGCTTCACCTGGGAGCACGACGCGCACCTCTACCTCAAGCGGGCGCTCTCGGTGCAGGCGCTTATCGGTCAGCCCAGCTGGTGGCGCCGGCGCGTCGCCGAATTGGCGGGGGAGGGCCAGCGCCGGGAGCTGCGCATCGACCTCGGCCCCGAGGCCGAGCCGCATCGCGCCGAGGTGGGCGAGTTCATCGCCACGTTGGAGAAGGGTCGCCGGCGCGCGCAGATGGCCGAGGCCGGCTACATCACCCCGCACTGGCCGGCGCCGTGGGGCCGCGACGCGTCGCCGATCGAGCAGCTGGTGATCGACGAGGAGTTCAGCGCTGCAAACGTCCGGCGTCCGCACCTCGCCGTCGGCGCGTGGGCGCTGCCCACGATCATCAACCACGGGACGACCGCCCAGCAGGAGCGTTTCATCCTGCCCACGCTGCGGGGCGAGATCAGCTGGTGCCAGCTCTTCAGCGAGCCGGGCGCGGGGTCCGACCTCGCCGCGCTCAGCACCAAAGCGACGCGTGCCGAGAACGGCTGGCTGCTCTCGGGTCAGAAGGTGTGGACGTCGATGGCCCAGGACGCCGACTGGGGAATCTGCCTGGCCCGGACGGACAGCGATCGCCCGAAGCACGAGGGCATCACCTGCTTCCTCGTCGACATGAAGTCGGCAGGGGTCGACGTCCGGCCGCTGCGCGAACTTACGGGCGCGTCACTCTTCAACGAGGTGTTCCTGTCGGATGTGTTCGTGGCCGACGAATGCGTGGTCGGTGACGTCAACGACGGGTGGCGCGTCGGTCGCACCACGCTGGCCAACGAGCGGGTGTCGATGGGGGCGGGCGCGGGCATCGGCCCGAGCGTTGATGCGGTGCTGCAACTTGTCCCCGACGACGCCGACGCTGTGGTGCTGGACCAGGTCGGCGCGCTGGTTGCCGAGTCCCAAGCACTCGCGGTCCTCGGCGTGCGGTTGACCCTGCGCACATTGGCCGGCGCCGACGCCGGACCCGAGTCGAGCGATCCGCAAGCTGGTCGGCGCCGAACACGATCAGCGCACCCAGGAGCTCGGGCTCGCGCTGCTCGGCGCGGAAGGTGCCGCAACCGAAGGCGCCGCCGCGCCCTGGATCAACGGTCTGCTCTGGAGTCGCTGCCTAACCATCGCCGGCGGCACCAGCGAGATCCAACGCAACGTCATCGCCGAACGCCTCCTCGGCCTCCCGCGGGACCCCTAAAAGCCAAGTGTCGGTGTCCAATCGTGGAAAAACCACGATTGGACACCGACACATTGCCTTACGGTGAGTTAGCGGCCGCAGAGCACGTTGAGCAGGACGTCAGCCACCGGCGGGCTGATGGGTCGCACTACGCGGTCGACACTGAGGGCAGTCGCTGACAACGAACCGAAGCAAAGCCGGAAGGAGTACGTCGCCGGTGTTGGGTCGGTGTTGAGGGCGGCGTCGGTCGCCCTCACCATGAAGGTGTGCGTGCCGTTGCTGAGGGCCGCCGTCGTGTGCGGCGACTTGCACGGGGCGAACGGTGCGCCGTCGACACGGCACGCGAAGGTCGGCTTCGGTTCGCTCGACGAGAATGCGAACGTCGGCCTCGCATTGTTTGACAGCGCCGCCGGCCCCGCAGTGATGACCGTGTTCGGCGCCGTGGTGTCGACGGTGAACGCCCGCGTGGCGGAGTCGCGTCGGTGTTTCCGGACTGGTCGACCGCCCGCACTGCGAAAGCGTGCAACTGGTCAGCCAGTGGCCCGATGGTCAGTGGCGACGCGCACCCGGTGAAAGCGGCAGCGTTGACCGAACACTCGAATGTCGAGGCCTCATCGGCGGAGAATTCGAAGGTCGGCGTCGCGTTGTTGGTGAGTTCGCCAGGGCCGGAGGTGATCGTCGTCTCTGGCGCGGTGGTGTCGGCGGGTTCGAACGTCGCTTGGACCGTCCGTTCATCGTCAAGGGTGACCTGGCACGCACCCGCACCGCTGCAGTCACCCGACCACCCGGCGAAGAACGACCCGGCGGTCGGCGTCGCGGTCAGGTCGACGGTGGTTCCTTCGTCGTACGACTCCTTGCAGTCGCTGCCGCAATCGATCCCGGCCGGCTCGCTAGTGATCGTGCCGGCGCCGGCGCCCATCGTCTTAGCCTTCAGCAGGTACGTGGGCACCGAGACACCACTTCCCGCGACGATGGCAATGTTGTGCGGCGCCGGGCCGACGGCGATCACGTCGCCCGCGGTGTCGGTCGCCACGTCGATCGCTACCACCTGGCTGGTGCCGCGGTTTGTCACGTAGGCGGTGGTGCCATCAGGCGTGATCGCGACGCCGTGCGGGCTCACCGAGCCCATAGGAATGAGGGGCCGCACGACCCCGGTGGCCAGCGTGACGGGAAGCACGGCGCCGAACCTGCTCGTCAGGTACGCACTCGCGCCGTCGGGCGTGATGGCGATGCCACGGACGTCCCAGTTACCGCCGCCGAGACTGAAAATGCCCGAGACGGTGTGTGTCGCGGTGTTGATGCGGATGAGATCGGCTCCTGGGCCGACGAGGTATGCGCTCTCACCGTCGGGCGCAACCGCGATGTCATTCCCCTCGACCTCGCGTAGATGATGGCGACTGCAGTCCTGGTGATGGTGTCGATCACCATCACGTCGGCGAGGTTCCGTCGCGGGACGTAGATGAAGCGGCCATTCGGTGTGATGGCGATCTTCTCGACCGGTGCGCCGATGCCAATCGCCGTGCCCAAAGTGCTCGTCGCGAGATCGATCGGGACGATGGCCGCGGAGCCGCTGGTTGCGCCGATCGAGACAAACATGGTTGCGCCGTCGGGCGTGATGACCATGCCGCGTGGGAATGGCACTGCGATCGCCGGGCGGGCGACGTTGGTAGCGGTGTCGATCGGCGTCACCACGTTCGCTTCGGGACTCGAGACGTAGACAGTGTTGCCGTCCGGGGCGACTACGACGTTCAACGGGTTCCCGTCCACGGTGATGGACGGGCCAGCGATATTGGTCGCCGTGTTGATCGGCGTCACGGTGGACTCGCCGCTGATGGTGACGTAGGCGATAGCGGCTGGCGTCGGCGGCACCGCGAAGGCGGGCCTCGCCGAGGCGACCATCGAAAGCAGTCCTCCCATCATCGCCATTGCAACGGTGGCGGCCAGCCCGGAACGGCCAACCCTTGATCGTGTGGAGCGCATGTCGGAACCCCCAATACACCAGCGCCGTGCTGGCGATTCATTGAGCGTGCGCCGCCCACCGCCTAGGCGTAATGCCCCGTCGAGCCCCAAACCGGACCCCCACTCGGGGAGGCCACTGTCCCTATAAGGGGATACCCTGCTGGTAAGTGGTATCGGGGGCGTACTTGGAAACCGGATGGATCGAGGTGTGGGGTTCGTCTGGTCCTGAGCTTCTGCCACTGGGCGTCGACGACCTCTGCATCGGCAAGGACGCGACCAACGACGTCGTGCTCAGCGACGACTCGACCGTGTCTCGCCTGCACTGCGTGCTCGAGCGTGTAGGCACCCGCTGGTCGATCCGCGATCTGGGCTCACGCAACGGAACGCAGGTCAACGGCCAGCGCATCGGCGGTGACCAGGTCCTCAAGGCCGGTGACGAGATTCGCCTCGGCCGTACCCGCCTCGTCTTCCGCGGGCCGGGCACCGATCACCGCACCGGTACCGACGCCATCGGTACGCCACCAACGCTGACACCGCGCGAACGCGATGTGCTCGTTGAGCTGTGCCGGCCCCTGGTGGGCGGCGATGTGTTCACCGAGCCCGGGTCGATTCGCCGTATCGCTGAAGCGCTTGTTGTGTCCGAAGATGCGATCAAAAAGCACTTGGTTCGCCTCTATGACAAGTTCGGCATCGTTGAGAGCGATGAGCGCCGCAGGGTGCAACTCGCCAACGAAGCCCTGGCCCGCGGCGCGGTGAATCTCTCAGAACTCAAGGCTCTCTAGCCGCCGTGGCGGGCGTCCCCGAGACGCGGTACGCCCGCAGCGGAGACGTCCACGTCGCCTATCAGTTCTTCGGCGATGGCTCGATCCCGCTCGTCGGTGTGCCGCCCATCGCCAGCAACCTCGACGTGCAGTGGGAGGACCCAGGGTTCGCCCACTTCGCCGGACGCCTCGGATCGTTTTCGCGAATCGTCGCCTTCGACAAGCGGGGAACCGGGCTGTCCGACCGCGACGTGGGGATACCGACGCTCGAGGAGCGGGTCGACGACCTGCGGGCAGTGATGGACGCGGTGGGCTTCGAGAAGGCGTTCATCGCCGGCATCTCCGACGGCGGTTCGACCGCCGCGTTGTTCGCGGCGATGCACCCCGAACGCACTCTCGGCCTCGTTCTGTACGGCACGGCGCCGAGTTTCGTCGCCCGACCTGATCTCCCGACCGCGCCCACCGACGAGGTCTGGGAGCAGATCAGCGATGCGGTGGTCGAGACGTGGGGCACCCCAGCGACGCTGACCCTGCCGCTCCTCATGCAGAGCAAGATCGGCGACGAGGAGTTTCTGCGCTGGTTCAACCAGTACGAGCGCCAGAGCGCCAGTCCGAGCGCGATGCGTGCGCTCATGCGGATGAACGCCCTGATCGACCTACGCGCGGTGTTGCCAACGATCAGCGTCCCCACGCTCGTCTGCCATCGCAAGGCCGATCCCGCGGTTGGTATCGACCACGGGCGATATCTCGCTTCGCACATCCCCAACGCCAGGTTGGTGGAGCTGGAGGGCGTCGACCACATCCCTTGGTACGGCGACGCTGATGCGCTGGCCGATGAGATGGAGGAGTTCATCACCGGCGTGCGTCCGGCGCGGGGCCCGCCGGACTCGATATTGGCGACGGTGCTGGTGTTCGACGTCGAAAGTGGACGAACAACGGACATCGAGCGGAAGGTGACGGCGGAGTTTGAACGGTTCCGCGGCCGGCGGGTGGCCGCGACGGGGGCAGGAGTGGTCGCAGTCTTCGACGGGCCGGCGCGCGCCGTCGGATGTGCGGCCGCGCTGCGGTCGCTGGGTCGTGTCGGCATCCACACCGGCGTGTGCGAGGTCATGGGCGACGCGCCTAGCGGCGCGCCGCTGGCTGAAGCGGCTCGTCTGGCCAGCGAGGCGCAGGCCGGCGAGGTTGTCGTCAGCCAACTCGTCCGCGACCTCGTGATCCCCGGCTCCACCTTGCACTTCACCGGCCGCGGCCCGGTGTGGGTCCTCGAACCTGAGGGCGCGACGCACGCGGTCGAGTCGGACGGCGCGGGGTCGGCAATCGAGGCCGGGGCGCGCTGGAAGGAGCGCTACGAGCCGCTCGAGATGATCGGCGAGGGCAGCCAGGGCCAGGTGTACCGGGCGATGGACCACCAGCACGACCGCGTCGTCGCGCTGAAGGTGCGGGCGGTGGGATCACCCGAGGAGCGCGCTGCGCTGTTGTCCGAGGCCCGTATCCTCCTCGGCCTGCGACCGCACGCGGGCGTACCACTCGTGCGCGACGACTTCTTCATCGACGAGCGCTATGTGATCGTCATGGACTGGATCGACGGCACCAATCTCGCCGACATCCTCGAACAACGCGGCGATCCGGGTCTGGCGACAGGAACCGTCGTCGCGTACCTCGCGCAAGTAGCGGAAGCACTGGACCACCTTCACAGCCACAACCCACCGATCGTCCACGGCGACGTGAAGCCGGCGAATTGCGTGCTGACGGCCGAGGGTCGTGTCGTCCTCGTGGACTTCGGTATCTCGTCGTGGGGTGGTGAGCGCCGCGTGGGATCGGGGACGCGTGGTTATCTCGCGCCCGAGGTTGCCGCGGGGGATCTGCCCACGCCGGCGGCCGACATCTTTGGCCTGGCCGCGACCACCTTCGCGCTGCTCGACGGCGTCGCGCCGGGTGCAGAGGGGAACATTCCGTCGAGCGTTCACCCGCTGGCGGCGGCCGTGCGTCGGGGCTTGGCGATCGACCCGACCCGCCGGCCCGCGTCGGCCGGTGAGCTGGTCCAGCGTCTGCGTTCGCGTCACGACGGCGACCTTCCCGTCGGCGTCGTCACGTTCATGCTCACCGACATCGAGGGTTCGACCGCGATGTGGGACACGAATCCCGAGGCCATGGCCGAGGCATTGGTCCGCCACGAAGAACTGATCGTCGATGTCGTCGACAACCTTCGGGGCCGGCTCATCAAGTCGGCGGGCGAAGGCGACGCGACGCTGTCGGTTTTCATTCGCGCCACCGATGCGGTCCCTGCTGCTCTCGAGCTGCAGCGTGTACTTGCCGCCGAGCCGTGGCCCGGCGGCCTCGCGGTCCGCGTCCGCGTCGCGCTTCACACGGGCGAAGCACAGCTACGTGACGGCGATTACTTCGGAACCACCGTCAATCGGGCCGCCCGACTACGTGGCCTCGCCGTAGGCGGGCAGGTGATGTTGTCGCAAGCCACCTACCAGGTTGTGGCCGACCAACTCCCAACCGGCGTGTCGCTCCGCGACCTTGGGCGTCACCAGCTCAAAGGGTTGAGCCGGGACGAACAGGTCTTCGAACTCGAGCACCCCGACCTCGTGGCACGGCACGCGACGGGCCTGGCGAGGGTGATGCCGGTTGTCCCGCTGCCGCGCGCGCTCACGCGCGACGAACAAGCCGTGTTCGTCGGCCGGGATGCGGAACTTTCTGCGCTGCGCGCCAGCTGGTCGGGAGCGGGCGCGGGTCGGTCCAGCGTTGCGTTCGTCGCCGGTGAGCCGGGCATCGGGAAGTCGAGTTTGGTGACCCAACTCGTTGATGGCGCGCACGCCGACGGTGCCCTCGTACTGGCTGGCCGCTGCGACGAGGGCTTGGCCGTGCCGTACAAGCCCTTCGTCGAGGCGCTGCGCTGGCACGTGGAGCACGCCGAGGACCAGGACCTGGTGGCCACGCTGGGCAAGTGGCCCGGCGAGCTCAGCCGGCTGCTTCCCGAGCTTGCCGACCGCGTGCCCGGACTGCCCGCCCCGCTCTCCTCCGACCCGCAAACCGAGCGGTGGCGATTGTTCGAGTCGGTGGCGTCATGGCTCGGCGCATCGGCGGTCGATCGTCCCTTGCTGCTCGCGCTCGAAGACATGCATTGGGCGGCTGCCCCGACGCTTCAGCTGCTTCGTCACGTCGCTGGCTCCGACCAGCTTGGACGGGCGTTCCTGCTCACCACCTACCGGGACACCGAGGTCTCAGACGCGCTGGCCGAAACCATCGCTGACCTCCGGCGCGACGGCGCGACCTCGATCGCCCTACGGGGCCTGGATGAGTCGGCGGTCGCTGCGTTGGTAACCGCGGCTGCGGGCCACACGCTGGACGATCGCGGGAGGCGGCTCGCCCGCGTGGTGCACGACGCCACCGGCGGCGTGCCGCTGTTCGTGCGCGAGGTCCTTGCTCACCTCGCCGAGACCGGCGCGATCTACCTCGAGAACGGCCGCTGGACGTCGGACCTCGTCGAGGATCAGCTGGCGGTGCCCGAGATCGCCCGGGACGTCATCCGCCGGCGGTTGTCGCGCCTTGAGCCATCGGTCCGCGCCGTTCTGTCCACCGCGGCGGTTGTCGGCCTCGAGGTGGAGTTCGCCGTGCTCGAGCAGTGCTTCACGAACGGTGACGCCCTCGAGGGCCTCGAGCGGCGCAACCGGCGCGGGACTCGTCCAGCAGGTCGGTCCGGGCGTCTACCGCTTCGCCCACGCCTTGATCAGACAGGCCGTATACGACGAGATCACGACGCCGCGGCGTCGGCTTCTGCACGCCGAGGTCGGCGAGGCGATGGAGCACGAACATGCACTCGATCTGGACCCGTACCTCGGCGTCCTTGCCCAGCACTTCACACTGTCTGAGACCGAGGGCGCGAAGGCGCTCAAGTACATGTTGCGCGCCGGCGACGCTGCCCTTGCCCAACAAGCCCACGACGACGCGATCGGTTTGTTCGAAGGGGCGCTTGACCTGATCGACCCGATGGACCGGGTGCAGCGCTGCGATGCGTTCATCGGATTGGCCGAAGCGCGGCGGCGCGCCGGTGGCGCGGCCTATCGCGAGGCCGCGTTTGCCGCCGGCGAGCTGGCCGAGGCACTCGGTGACGGCGAACGCCTCACGCGCGCTGCTCTTGTCATCACCCGCCCGACGGCCGACATGACCGTCGACCTCCCCGGAATTGCGTTGTTCGAGCGCGCGCTCAAGTTGCTCGTACCGACGGACAGCACGTTGCGCGCCCGCGCCATGGCCGCCCTTGGCTTGAAACTCATCAAGGCGGACACCGATATCACCCGCCGCGTCCAACTGAGCGACGACGCGCTGGCGATGGCCAGGCGACTTGGTGACCTGCGAACCCTTGGCGACGTCCTCTCCGGCCGCAACAACACGATCTGGTTCCCGGACTCGGTGGCGCCCGAACGACTGGCCAACCTCAGCGAATTGGGCGCAATTGCTGAGAAGTTGGATGACCCTTACCTCGCCGCCCTCGCGCAAGCATTCGCGCCCTCGAGCCACGTTCAACTGGGCAACGGCGAGGCCGCCGATGCCAGTCTCGAAGCGCTCGAGCAGATCGCCGGCCAACTCGGCCAGCCGCTCTTCGTCTGGGTCGCCCGCGTACAACGGGCGATGCGCGCGCTCGGCACGGGCCGGCTGGCCGAGGCGGAAACATTGATGATCGACGCGCTCGCCGCCGGCGAGGCGGCGGGTGATCCCGATGCCATCGTCTGGTACGGCGCGCAACTCTTCGGCCTCTGGTGGTTCCGGGGCGAAATGGAAGGGATCGTCGAGACCGTCCAGCCGCTGCTCGACACAGATGTGAATTCGGCCGCGCTCGCCGGCCTGTCGATCGCGTACATCGCGCTCGGCCGCGAGGGCGAAGCGCGCGACCTGATGGCGCCCGTCCTGGCATCGGGCTTCGCCGACATTCCGCAGGACGCGACATGGCTGAGTGTCGTAACGGCGTGGGCGCACGTCGCCGCGCAACTCGACGACGAAGCCGCGGCGCGCGTCCTAACCGAGCTGCTGCTTCCGTTCGCCAGCCAAGTTGACGCCACCGCCGCGCTCGACAAGGGGCCGGTGGCGTTCTATCTCGGGCTTCTCGCGACGACGCTGGGTGACTGGGACGATGCCGAGAAGTGGTTCACCGCGGCGCGCGACATGTGCGATCGCCTCCGCTCGATCTGGGGACCGCGGGTGCGGTATGGCTGGGCGCGGCTGCTCGTCCAGCGGGGCCGGGCGAACGATGCCGCGCAGGCCTTGGTCCTGGCCGACGAGGGGCTTGAGTTGGCGCGGTCGATGGCGGTCCCGGCGGACATCGAGTGCGGCGAGGCGCTGGTCCGTGAGCTCTCGCGCGTGCCGCTGCCGAGGATCGGTCTCGGGCTGTGACTCTCGCTCAGCAAGTTCTGGCGCTGCACTGACGATGGACGCGCAGGCGCACATTGACCGTGGCGAGCGACTTGTCGCCGAACTGGCAAGCGCAGGCTCGTAACGGCCGTGGACGACCTGACCGATGACGCAACGCAGGGTGTAGGCCCTCTGGCGCGACCACCCGAGGTCGCTGCGGGCTCGCGCTGGAAGGAGCGCTACGAACCGCTCGAGATGATCGGCGAGGGCAGCCAGGGTCAGGTGTACCGGGCGATGGATCATCAGCACGCGCGGCTGGTCGCGTTGAAGGTCCGCCCCGTTGGGTCGGCCGAGGAGCGCGACGCGCTGCTGTCCGAGGCCCGCATCCTCCTCGGGCTGACGCCGCACGCCGGCGTTCCGCTTGTGCGCGACGACTTCTTCGTCGATGACCGCTACGTGATCGTCATGGACTGGATCGATGGCACCAACCTCGCAAGCGTCCTCGAGCAGCATGGCGATCCGGGCCTCGCGACCGGAACCGTGGTGTCGTACTTAGCGCAGGTCGCTGAGGCGCTCGACCACCTGCATCGCCACGAGCCGTCGATCGTCCATGGCGACGTGAAGCCGGCCAATTGCGTGTTGACACAAAACGGTCGCGTGGTCCTCGTGGATTTCGGCATCTCGTCGTGGGGCGGAGAGCGCCGGGTCGGGTCCGGTACGCGGGGCTACCTCGCCCCCGAGGTCGCCGCCGGCGGTATGCCAACACCAGCTGCCGACATCTTTGGCCTGGCCGCGACGACCTTCGCTTTGCTCGACGGTGCTGCACCTGGCAACAGCGACTCCCAACCGGTGTCCACCCACTGGCCGGCGCGGTACGGCGCGGGCTCGCGATCGACCCTGCCCGACGACCCGCGTCGGCCAGTGAACTGATCCAGCGTCTCCGCTCGCGCCATGAGGGCGACCTGCCCGTCGGCGTCGTCACCTTCATGCTCACCGACATCGAGGGCTCGACGGCGATGTGGGACGCGCAACCCGACGCCATGGGCGATGCGCTCACGCGCCATGAGGTGCTGATCGCTGACGTTGTCGAGAACCACCGCGGCCGGCTGATCAAGTCAGCCGGTGAGGGCGACGCGACGTTGTCGGTGTTCGTGCGCGCTACCGATGGCGTGCTCGCCGCACTCGAACTCCAACGTGTGCTGGGCGCGGAACCGTGGCCCGGCGACCTCGACGTTCGCGTGCGCGTCGCACTGCACACCGGCGAGGCACAGCTGCGCGACGGCGACTACTTCGGCACCACCGTCAACCGCGCCGCCCGCGTCCGCGGGCTTGCGGTGGGCGGGCAGGTGCTGCTGTCGCAAGCCACGTACCAGCTGGTGGCCGACCAGCTACCCACCGACGTGTCGGTCAATGATCTCGGGCGACACGAGCTGAAAGGGCTCAGCCGCGACGAACAGGTCTTCGGACTCGTCCATCCCGACCTCGCCGTCATCGGCGCGGCTCAGGCGCGAGCACACCCCCCGTGCTCGAGTCGTGGACAGGCAACATCGGGCCTGAGGTGCCGGCGCTCGTGGGTCGCGCCGAGGAGGTCGTTGAGTGTGTGGACCTTCTCAAACAACAGCGGCTGGTGACGCTGACTGGGGTTGGCGGTGTCGGAAAGACGCGGCTCGCCCTCGCGGTCGCCACTGAGAGCTCGCCGAGTTATCCCGACGGCGCGTGGCTGTGCGAGCTGGCTCCGGTCAGCGACGCCGGTGGAGTCGAGTACACGGTCGCGACAGCCCTCGGCGTGCGTCCCGACAGCGGGCAGGCACCTGCGGATGCCGTGGTCGACTGGTGCCGCGGCCGGCGCGTGTTGTTGGTGCTGGACAACTGCGAACACGTCCTCGCGCCTGTCGGGCGCCTCGTCGAGAGCATCCTTCGATCAGCCGAGGATGTCACGGTGCTGGCGACCAGTCGCGAGGCGCTGGCGATCGAAGGCGAGGTCGCCCGTCAAGTGAGCTCACTCGCGGACGCGGCGGCGGTCCGACTATTCAGCGAGCGTGCCGCGATCGTGCGACGTGACTTCACGGTGAGCGCGGCGAATAGCTCTGCCATCGACGACATCGTCGAAGGACTCGATGGCCTCCCGCTGGCGATCGAGTTGGCGGCCGCCCGTGTCGCGTCGTTGACTCCAACGGAGATCGCGGCTCGGCTCGGCCAGCGCTTCCGGCTGCTCACCGGCGGTCGACGCACGGCGGACGACCGACAGCGAACGTTGCAGGGCGCCGTCGAGTGGTCCTTTGGTCTGCTCACGCCAGTGGAGCAGCGGGTGTTCGCACACCTATCGGTCTTTGCGGGCGGATGCACTCCTGACGCTGCGGAGGGCGTGTGTCACAGCGCGACGGTGGGGGAGGACGACACCGTCCTCGATGTTGTCGAGAGCCTTGCTCGCAAGTCGATGGTTGTCGTCGAGCAACGCGACGAGGCGACCCGCTACTCGATGCTGGAAACGCTGCGTCAATATGCCGAGCAACGACTGACGGCCATGGGCGAGGGCGGCGAGCTCCGCCGTTCGCACGTCGAGTACTTCGCGACCTTTGCCGAGATCGCCCGCATCGGCTTGCAGACGCCGGACGAATTGCTATGGAAGCGGCGGCTCGACGCCGACTTTGACAACCTCCGGAGCGCGTGGCAGTCGGCAGTCAGCGCGGGCGCGGAGGTGTCTGCGTCGCGATTTGTCTCCGCGCTGTTCTGGTACGGGTTCACGAGCCTGCGCACCGAGTGTGGCGACTGGGCGACCGTTGCGGTCGGGTTTGTCGACCGGCTGGAGCCAGATCTCGCCGCCGGCGTGTACGCGGCCGCATCCACGTTCGCGTGGCTTCGAGGAGACCTCGTTCACGCCGCCGAGCTGGCGAACGCGGGGGTGGCGCTGCCGGGTCTGAGTGAGGTCATGCGGGGAGAAGTCACCCTGGCGCTGATGAACTCAGAGCTACTGAGTGGCGACTTCGCCAACTCCCTCGCTGCGGGACAAGCGAGTGTGGCGCGACTGCGGCCCACCGGCGCGGGGTGGATGCTGATCGGTGAGCTGTCTGACGTGTCGATTCTGTTGACTGTGGCCGGACGGTCGGAGGAGGCACTCGCGGTCGGCCACGAGGCGTTAGAGAGGGCCCGAGTTCTCGGCAACCCAACGTCGACGGCGTTCGCGCTCTACGCCGTCGGGGAGGCGCTCCTCGAGGTCGATCCGGACAAGGCTGGCGCGTTCCTCACCGAGGCGGTCAATCTCTCTGACGGCGTCGGAGGCCGGTTCGTCAGCGGGATCGCCGCGCTCTCGCTCACCTCCGCGCTCGGGCGGTCTGGGAACCCGCTCCAGGCCGTCGCCGGCTACCTGACGCTGCTCGACCAATGGGCGGACTCGGGCAACCAGTCGCAACAGTGGGTCACCCTGAGGAACGCGTGCGAGCTTCTTGGACGGGCTGGCAACGCCGAAGTCGTCGCCACGGTCTACGGCGCGATGCGAAGGCACGGTACCGATCCGCCGCCGAACACGGCGGAAGGAGATCGGATGGCGCGGACCGTCGAGGTTGCCCGCGCCGCGTTGGACGCCAAGTCGTTCGACGACGCCATGGAGCGGGGCCACATGATGTCCTCGGACGCGGTCACGGAACTGGTGCGTGAAGCCCTCCGGCTCGCGCTGCGGATGGACGAGAGCCAGTTCAGCGTCCGCGCTCACCAGCTCGTGCGCCACCACACCGCCGTACCGCTGCCACGATTGCTCACGCGCGCCGAACAGTTCGCGTTCGTTGGGCGCGCCGAGGAGCGTGGCGCGCTCGACGCGGCGTGGGCGGCCGCGCTGGAAGGCGAGCGCCGCGTCGTCTTGCTCGCCGGCGAGCCCGGGGCGGGCAAAACGCGACTGGCCTCGGAGTTCGCGACGGCGGCCCACGACGACGGGTCACTCGTGCTCGCTGGTCGCTGCGACGAGGGCCTCGCTGTCCCGTACCAGCCATTCGTCGAAGCTTTGACAGAACTGACGCGCACCGCGGAGCTGACGGTGGCCGACCTCGGCCCGCTGGCCGGCGAGCTGGTCCGGCTCGTACCCGAGCTCGCTCAGCGGGTGCCCGACCTGCCGCCAGCGGTCAACGCCGAGCCGGAGACCGAGCGCTACCGGCTGTTCGAAGCGGTCGCCGGCTGGCTGGCGGCGACGCCTGCGGTGCTGGTCATCGAGGACCTGCATTGGGCGGCGAAGCCGACGCTCCTCATGCTGCGCCACCTGATCCGGTCGTCCGAACCGGCGCGGCTCCTCGTAGTGGCCACCTATCGCGACACCGAAGTGAGCGAAGAACTTGGCCAGCTGCTTGCCGACCTGCGTGTGGAAGCCGGCGTCGACTACGTCGAAGTCGAGGGGCTAACGAGCGGCGAGGTCGCAGAGTTGTCCGGCGACCTCGACGCCGCGGCACTGCACGCCCAGACCGGCGGCAACCCGTTGTTCGTGGGCGAGGTCATCCGACACCGCACCGAATCGGGTGAGACCACGACCCCTGAGAGCGTGCGTGCTGTCCTCCACAGGCGCATTGAGCGGTTGCCATCGGAGGCGATCGCGTTGCTCGCCACCGCGGCCGTGGTAGGCGCCGAGTTCGACGCGACGCTCATAGCCACCGCTGCCGGCATCTCGGACGTTGCGGCTCTCGACGCGCTCGATGTTGCTGGTCGCGCCCACCTCGTGACGGCCCGAGGCGCACGATGGGCCTTCACTCATGACCTCGTGAGAGCGACGGTCGTCGACGGCCTCACCCGTGAGCGCCGGGCAACGGAACATCGGTCGCTCGCCGAAGCGCTCGAGGCGAGGGGCGGGGGCGAGGCCGACATTGCTGACCTCGCTCACCACTGGTGCGAGGCCGCGCCGCTCGGCGAGGTCGCCCACGCCGTCGACTACGCGCGCCGCGCCGGCGATCAGGCGCGGGCCACTCTACGCGATGGAGGACGCGGCGGCCTGGTACGAGCGTGCACTGGCGGTGCTCGAGCTTGATCGGGCGGCGGACGAAGGTGCCCGGTGCGACTTGGAGATCGCCGCGGGCGACGCCTTGCAGTGGGCCGGCAACACGCGGCACCGAGAACTGCTGATCGCCGCCGCCGGTCGCGCCCGCGCCCTCAGCGATGCGGAGCGGTTGGGCCGCGTCGCGCTGGCGCTTAGCCCGCCCACCGGCTTCGGCTTCGGCTTGGGCTCGGTCGATGACGCTCTCGTGAGTGTCGCCGAGGAAGCGCTTGCTGGCCTCGGCGAGGCGCCCGGGAATGACGCCCTGCGCGCCCGCGTCCTCGCCGCCTTGGCTGCCGAACTGATCTATGCGCCCGAGCCCGATCGGCGGAGGGCCCTTTGTCGCGACGCGATCGACGTCGCCCGGCGCGCCGGCGACGTCGAGGCGCTCCGCGATGTGCTCTACCGGCAGCAGTTGGCCAACTACGACCCGGACAATCTCCCTGAACGCGTGGCGCTTGCCGACGAGCTCGTGGCCATCGGTCGCGACCGAGGCGACATCGATGCCATGGTCCGCGGACTGTTGTGGCGGTACACGAGCCGCTTCGAGTCGGGGGAGATAGAAGTCGCCAACGGCGCGCTCGACGAAGCCGAGCAGCTCGCCATCGAGCTCCGTCCGCCGCTGTACGGCTGGATGGTGCAGTACCACCGGGCGAGTCAGGCGGTCATGGCGGGCCACTTCGAACTGGCCGAGCGACTGGTGAACGACAGTGTTCCGCTCGGCGAGGCGGCGGGGTATGGCTTCACCGCATCCGGCCTCGCCATGATCGTGGGGACACTGGTCCGTTTCGACCAGGGACGTTGGGTCGAGGCGAGACAGACGATGGCCGATTTGTCGGACGCGACGGGGATGGCAATTTTCCGGCTTGGCACGGCGTACGGGGAAGCCGAATCTGGCCTCCTCAAGGAATCGTGGGCGACCCTCGATGCGCTCGACGCGGCCGGCCACGAGAAGTTCCCGAGGGACTGGATATGGGTGTTCAGCAATGTCATGAAGGCCCTCAGCGTCGCCGCGATCGGTGACACTACGCGCGCCACCGTGCTCTACAACGATCTGCTGCCCTACGAAGAGCGGAACATTTGGAACTCGCTTACTGCGTTCGGGCCGGTCGTGTTTGTCCTCGCTTTGCTGGCCCGAACCC
Organism: uncultured Actinomycetes bacterium; assembly: GCA_963742585.1. Classification (GTDB taxonomy): domain Bacteria; phylum Actinomycetota; class Acidimicrobiia; order Acidimicrobiales; family JACDEA01; genus JACDEA01. The sequence continues at coordinate 209,129 of CAVUMI010000004.1, read as the reverse complement.
TTGGCCGTTGGGATGACGCCGACCGCCACTTCGAGCGCGTCGGCTGCGATGTGCGAACACATCGGTTCTCCGACGTGGCTCGCCCGTACGCACTGTGAGTGGGCCGACATGTTGTCGGCGCGCGGCGAGCCCGACCGCGCCCGGGAGCTGGCGACGGAGGCGCTTGCAACCGCTGAGGAACTCGGCATGGCCGGCATCGCCGCCAAGGCGCGATCGGCTCTGCGGGTGCCGCTGCCCCGACTCCTCACCCGCGCCGAGCAGTTCGCTTTCGTCGGGCGCACGGCAGAACGCTCGGTACTGGACGCGGCCTGGCGGGCCGCGGACGATGGCGACCGGCGCGTTGTCCTCCTCGCCGGCGAGCCGGGTGCTGGCAAGACGCGGTTGGCCTCGGAGTTCGCACGTGGCGCTTACGTCGAGGGCGCGCTCGTCCTTGGCGGCCGCTGCGATGAAGGCATGGGCGTGCCGTATCAGCCCTTCGTCGAGGCGCTGAGCCAGCTCGCCCGTCATTCGTCGCTCAGGGTCGCGGACCTCGGTCCGCTGCCGGGAGAGCTCGTCCGCCTAGTGCCCGGGCTTGCCGATCGGGTGCCCGAGCTGCCTCCAGCGGTCAACGCCGAGCCGGAGACAGAGCGCTACCGCTTGTTCGAAGCCGTCGCCGGCTGGCTGGCGGCCACACCGGCAGTGCTCGTCATCGACGACCTGCACTGGGCGGCGACGCCAACGTTGCTGTTGCTGCGCCATATCGTCCGCTCGTCCGAGTCGATGCGTGTTCTCGTGGTGGCCACGTATCGCGATACCGAGGTAGGCGACGATCTCGCGGTACTCCTCGCCGAATTGCGGCGAGACGACGCAGCCGCACACATCGCACTTGGTGGTCTCACCGCGTCCGAAGTCGCCGAGCTTTCCGATGCCAAGTCGGCGAGAGCCCTTCACGCGTCGACGGCGGGCAACCCGCTCTTTCTGAGTCAGGTCCTGCAGCATCAAGCGGAGTCCGGGACCACCGGCGTACCACAGGGTGTGCGCGACGTTCTCCGGCAACGACTTGAGCGGCTTTCCGCGGCGACCGTCGACGCGCTCACGACCGCTGCCGTCGTCGGCGCGGAGTTTGATCCAGCGATCGTCGGGGCGGCCTGCGGCGTCTCGGAGATCGAGGCACTCGACGCGCTTGACACCGCCGTCGCTGCGCGGCTGTTGAGTCACCAGAGCCAACGCTGGGGATTCGTGCACGACGTGGTGCGCCAGACACTCCTCGAAGCCCTGTCCCGCACCGGTCGCGCCACGCTTCACCGTGCCGTCGGCGAGGCACTTGAGGCGGCTGATGAAATCGATGACCGGCTGCCGCAGCTGGCCAATCACTGGTGCGAGGCTGCGCCCTTGGGCGACACCGCCCGCGCCGTCGAGTACGCGACCACGCGCTGGTGACCAGGCGCTGACCCGCGTCGCGCTTGAGGACGCGGCGGCGTGGTACGAGCGGGCGCTTGGTGTACTCGAACTCGAGGCGTCGCCCGAGCGAGGCGTGCGGTGTGATCTTCAGATCGCGCTCGGCAACGCGTGGCTGCGTTTGGGCGACATTCGCTATCGCGACTTGGTCCTGGCCGCTGGCGAGGGGGCGCGCCAGTTGGGCGATTCTCGACGTATCGGTCGGGCGGCACTGGCGCTGACCTCCCCGACCGGCTTCTTCGGAGCGGCGGGTACCGTTGACGCCGCGCTGGTGACCTTGGCCGAGGAAGCCCTTGCGAGCCTGCCAGAAGGCGACGAAGAAGCGCTCCGTGCCCGGCTCCTTGCCGCGGTTGCCTACGAACTGGTGTGGACGTTCGAGTACGGCCGCAGGGATGCGCTCAGCTTGCAGGCCGTCGATGCTGCGCGCCGATCCGGCGACGTGGGTGCGCTGGGGCGGGCGCTGTATATACGACTGTTCGCAGGGCTCGATCCGGCTGAGTTCGATGCGCGTCGCCGTTGCGTCCTCGAGCTGATTGCCCTCGGCGAGGAGCACGGAGATCTCGAGCTTCTCGCTCGCGGACAGATCCAGTACTACGAGATCCTCCTCGAAGATGGCGATGGCGACGCTGCGATGGTCGCGCTCGATGACGCCGATCGTCTCGCGCGCGAGCTGCGAACGGCGGACTGCGCGTGTCACGTCGCCTACAACCGCGCCGCGTATGCGATCTTCGCCGGTCATTTTGCCGAGGCGGAGCGGCTGGCAACGGAGATCCCGGTCGCTGTGCGCGCCGCGTCTCGCAACGCGCCCATTGTTCGCGCTATGCAACTCGCAATCCTGCGGTGGGAACAGGGCAGTGCGGCGGAAGCGATAGATGCGATCGCCGCGATGGCGGAGGCGACGCCGGATCATCTGGCGCTGCGCATCGTCAAGGCCTTGCTCGAGGCAAACGCCGGACAGGTTGACGTGGCTCGATCAACCCTCCAAGCCCTGACCAGTGATGGGTATGAGGGCGTTCACCGCAACCTCCAGTGGGGCTTCAACACGGTGATGAAGGCGCTCACGGTCGCGTTGTTGGCTGACCGCCGACGAGCGGAGTTGCTCTACGAAGAGTTGCTGCCCTGGGCGGGGCGCACTGCCGGCTTTGCGTATGTCTCCTCTGGACCCGTCGACCTGGCGCTTGCAGTGCTGGCCGTAACGCTCGACAAGTGGGACGACGCCGAGCAGTACTTCCAAACGTCGGCGGAGCTGTCCGAGCGCCTGGGAACTCCGACGTGGTTGGCCCGTACGCAATGCGAATGGGCCGCGATGCTGAGCGCGCGCGGCGACCCACAGCGCAGCCGTGACCTGGCGACGCAAGCCCTCGCGGCTGCTGAGGTAATTGGCATGGCGGGCGTCGCCGAGAAGGCTCGGTCACTCCTCCGTGTGCCGTTGCCTCGACTGCTTACGCGTGCCGAGCAGTTCGAGTTCGTGGGTCGCGCTGCCGAGAGGGCGACACTCGCTGATGCGTGGACCGCCGCGCAATCCGGCAACCGACGGGTCGTTCTGGTCGCGGGCGAGCCCGGAGCCGGCAAGACCCGCCTCGCCTCGGAGTTCGCGCGCGTCGCTCATGCTGAGGGTGCGCTCGTGCTCGGCGGGCGCTGCGACGAAGGCATGGGCGTCCCCTATCAGCCGTTCGTCGAAGCACTGCGCTGGCACATCGACCACACGTCCGACGACGACCTTGTCGCGGCGCTTGGCCGATGGCCAGGTGAGCTGACGCGGCTCGTTCCCGAGATCGCCGACCGAGTTCCCGGCGCCACGCCCAGCGTTTCGTCGGATCCCGAGACCGAGCGCTACCGGTTGTTCGAGGCGATTGCGAGTTGGCTGGGGGTGACCCCCCTCGTTCTTGTCCTCGACGACCTCCAGTGGGCCGCCAGTCCGACGCTCTTGCTTTTGAGCCACGTCGTGCGCACCACGACCGGTGAGCGGCTTCTTGTTGTCGGGACATATCGCGACACCGAAAGCGAGGGCGCGGTAACGCGGATGATCAGTGATCTCGGCCGCGAGTCGGGTTCGGACCGCCTCGTCCTTCGCGGGCTCGACGCATCCGAGGTCCAGCAACTCGCAGCGACTGCGAACGTCGACCCGGGGAACATCCATGCCGCGTCAGGCGGCAACCCGTTCTTCGTAGGCGCACTACTGCAACACCGTGCTGACTCGAAGGAGCGCGGCATCCCGACAAACGTGATCGACGTCGTAACCGGACGCGTACAACGGTTACCCGAAGACGTTCAGATTGCTCTTCGCACCGGGGCGGTAATTGGCGAGGAGTTCGAGATCGAGGTACTCACCGCGGCCACCGACTCTACGCGCGGGGAGGTGGTCCGACTCCTCGACGCCGCCGCCGACGCCCGGCTCATCGCGGGGAATCGCACGCAGTACCGGTTCTCCCATGCGCTCGTCCGCGAGACGCTGACGGCGTTGCTCAGCGAGGCTCGCCTCGGAGACCTCCACCGTCAAGTCGGCGAGGCCATCGAAACAACGTTCGCCCCATCGCTGGACCATCATCTCTCCGCGCTGGCAAGCCACTTCGCCGAGGCTGGCCTCGCGGCCAAGGCCGCGGACTACTCAGCCCGGGCCGGCGACTTCGCGTTGACGCAGCATGCGAACGATGAAGCCGCCAGGCTGTTCGCTGTTGCCCTCAACCTCGTGGGGGACAACCCAGCCCGCGCGATGCGATCTCTTGACCAAGCTGGCTGAGGCGCAGCGGCGCGTCGGCGACGCGGCACATCGCGACTCGCTGTACGAGGCGGCCGCGCTTGCTGATCAACTGGGCGACGGCGAGCGGCTTGCGCGTGCCGCTCTCGTGAGCGGCTGGGGCTTTAGCGACGTCGACTTCGACGCCTCGGCAGTACCGCTATTCGAGCGCGCGGCTCGAGTTGCTCCCTCCCGCCGACAGTGTCCTCCGCGCTCGCACGATGGCTGCACTGGGGCTCAAGCTCACGCTGGCCGAGGGCGATCGGGGCTACCGCGACGGTCTGAGCGACGATGCGCTGGCCATGGCGAGGCGACTGCGCGACCGCCCGACGCTGGCACGCGTTCTTACTGACCGCATCGACACGATCTGGTCGCCGCCGACATTGGCCGAGCGCCTGGCAAACCTCGACGAGGCCATTGTCCTCGCACGCGAGTTGGCTGACCCGTCGCTCGAGGGCGTGCTTCACTTGCACGGGTGCTATACGCACCTCGAAGCCGGAGATGGCGAGGCGTCGACGCGCAGCTTCAACGCGCTTGCCCAGGTCGCGGAGGACGGCGGCCAACCCCCGCATCGCTGGTTCACTCTGCTGTTCGGTGCCACTCGGGCGTTGATAACGGGCCGTCTCGCCGACGCCGAGAGGCTGAGCCGGGAGGCGTTGGACCTGGGAGAGTCCGCCGCGATACCGGGCTCCCTTCGACTCCATGTCGCGCAGCTCCGTGAGATACGGCGGTGTCAGGGCCGCTTTGAGGAGGCGGTCGAGCTACACGCCTCAGCCGGCACCGTGAGCAGTCTCGCCTTGGCCCAACTCCAGGCCGGGCGCATCGAGGACGCCCGTGAACTGCTCGTCGCCGCGTCGGCCAATGACTTCGCGGACGTGCTTTTCGATGCGCTGTGGCTTCCCCATATGGTGCGGTGGGCTTACGTCGCTACGGAGCTCGACGATGCCGCTGTAGCCACGGCCCTTTGCTCGCAGCTGGCGCCGTTCGCGGACCGCAACGCCGCCGTCTCCGTGTTCGACGTGGGACCAGTCGGCCTGCACCTCGGTGGTCTCGCGTCCGTGTTCGGTGAATGGGACGACGGTGAGCGCTGGCTTGGGCAGGCACGGGATCGCTGCGACCGATTGGATTCCATCTGGGGACCACTCGTGCGGTACCGCTGGGCGGACCTACTGGTCCGCCGCGGGCAGCTGGAGGATCGGCCGCGTGCCGTCGCGTTCTTGCGCAGGAGGGCTTGGCCCTCGCCCGCACAATGGAGGCGCAGCTCTACATTGATGTCGGCGAGCGTCTGGTGCGCGAGCTCACAACCGTTCCACTGCCGCGGTTGCTCACGCGCGCCGAGCAGTTCGCGTTCGTCGGACGAGCAACCGAGCGGGCAGATCTCGACGCGGCGTGGCAGGCCGCCAGTAAGGGCGAGCGCCACGTGGTTCTACTCGCCGGTGAGCCCGGCGCGGGGAAGACGCGATTGGCCTCGGAGTTCGCTCGCGCCGTTCACCACGACGGCGCGCTGGTGCTCGGCGGACGGTGCGACGAGGGCATGGGCGTCCCGTATCAGCCATTCGTCGAAGCCTTGCGCTGGCACGCCGATCACACCGCGGACGTCGACCTCGCCGAAGCTCTCGGCCGCTGGCCCGGCGAGCTGATCCGCCTCGTTCCCGAGATCGCAGACCGGATCTCTGGAGCGACGCCGACGGTGTCCTCCGACCCGGAGACCGAGCGCTACCGATTGTTCGAAGCGATCACCAGCTGGCTCGCTGCGTCGCCACTGGTTCTGGTGATCGATGACCTGCAGTGGGCTACCGGCACCACATTGCTGCTGCTGCGCCACGTGGTGCGTACCAGCGAAGGAGCGCGTCTCCTCCTTGTCGGGACGTATCGGGACACCGAGGTCGACGAAGCCCTCGCCAAGCTCCTCGCCGACTTCGGACGCGAGCAGGGCGTCGAACTTCTGACTCTCGGAGGTCTGACCGAATCCGATGTAGCAGCGCTCGCGGCGGATGAGGCGGAGGCTGCAGCGGTTTGCGCCGCCGCGGACGGCAATCCCTTCTTCGTCGGTGAGCTGTTACGTCATCGGGCCGAGTCGAGCGATGGGGATATCCCTGCGACCATCCAGAACGTCGTGGGCGACCGCATCCGTCGGTTGCCCGAGGTCGCGCAATCGGTGTTGACCACAGCGGCGATCATTGGCGAGGACTTCGAAATCGCGGTTGTCGAGGCGGCCGGTGACATCGCCCACGCCGACCTGCTGGACGCGTTGGATTTCGCTAGCAAAGCGCCGGCCTGCTTGCTGAGGACGGACAGCGATACCGCTTCGCGCACGCGCTGGTCCGCGAGACGCTTGTCGCATCACTGGGTGCGGCACGCCGTTCGGATGCGCACCTCCGGGTGGCCACCGCCGTCGAGAAGGTGCACGCGGATGCTCTCGACGAACACCTGTCTGCTCTCGCGAGCCATTTCGCGCAGACCGGCGTATCTGGCAAGGCGGCCGACTACACGATTCGCGGCGGGTGAAGTCGCCCTCGGGCAACACGCCAACGATGACGCCACGCGCCTCTTCACGACCGCGCTCGAACTCGTCGGCACGGCTGGTACGACGCAGCGGTGTGATGTGCTGATCAGCCTTGGCGAGGCACTCCGCCGTACTGGCCAGGCCGGGTATCGAGAGATGGCCTCCGAGGCGAGCGACTTGGCGGAACAACTCGGTGACGGCGAGCGCATGGCCCGCGCCGCCCTGGTTACTAGCGAAGGCTGGACGGATCTGGCCGTCGATGAACACGGTGTTGCCCTACTCGAACGCGCTCTTTCTCTGCTTGATCTGGCGCCGAGCGCGCTGCGCGCTCGGGCCACCGCTGCGCTCGCGCTGAAACTGGCGGAGTCCGGAACTGACTACGACCGCCGCGTCCAGCTGAGTGACGAGGCCCTCGCGATGGCGCGCACGGTGGGCGACTTGACGGCGTTGGCCGATGTCCTGGCCGCCCGAAACAACACGATCTGGGCGCCGGACAACCTGGCCGAACGGTTGCGCAATCTTCACGAACTGACAGCCGTCGCCGACGAACTGCAGGATCCGCATGTGTCCGCGCTGACGCACTGGGTGGGCTGCTTCACGTATCTGCAAGCTGGCGACGGCGACGCCGTCGACGCCAGCGTCGCCGCGCTCGAACGGCTCACCGCCGATGCCGAGCCTCGCAGCCGATGGCTCGCGTTCACGCAGCGCTCGATGCGGGCGTTGGGCACCGGGCAGATCACCGCCGCGGACGAGTTCGCGGAGGCAGCGCTGGCCGCGGGCCAAGCCGGGGCAGTCCCACAGGCGGTCGAGGTCTATGAAGCTCTGATCTATGGCGTGCGCCTTTTCCAAGGCCGAATTGGCGAAACGTTGGAACATGGAACGGGCCGCTCCGCGGGCCTGCGGCGCGCCTACGCCTATGCCGAGCTTGGCGATATCAACGCTGCTCGTGACGTCTTCGACGCCTCAGCTGCCGCGGCCTTCGCCGACACGCCGCGCGGGCGGCCGTGGTTGAACGCGATCACGGCCTGGGCGGGTGTCGCCGCGGTTCTCGAGGATGTACCGAACGCCAACAGCCTCATCGACATGTTGCAACCGTTCGCCGATCAGGTCGTGATCTCCGGCGTCCTCGACCGCGGTCCGGTCGCCCTCTATCTGGGACTCCTCGCCGGCGTCGCTGCCGAGTGGGACGATGGTGAGGTCTGGTTCTCCGAGGCACGGGACACCTGCGATCGGCTCCGTTCGATCTGGGGGCCACGCGTTCGCTACGGGTGGGCCCGGCTTCTTGCGAAGCGTGGTCTCACAGCTGATCGGAGCCGGGCTCTCCAACTCGCCAATGAAGGCCTCGAACTGGCGCGGGCGATGGACGTGCCGGTCGACATCGCGGGCGGCGACCGGCTGCTCGCCGAACTCACGGCCTCGGCCAGGGAGTAGGGGCCGCACACCTGCGTCGTACACTCGACGACTATGGCTTCGCAGCGCCGCCCAGAACGTGTGGATGCTCCGCGCGATGACGACCGTGAGGCGACCATGCGCCGCGAGTTCGAGAAGGACCCCGAACGCTGGGATCGCGCGATCCCAGTTGAGGAGTCGATAGCACGGCGTCGAACCAAATCTCGTCCTGAGCAGTAACTGGGCTGTTCGCCTCGAACCTGAGGCCGACAGCTGGCTTGACGATCACGCACCAGAGGCTGGTTTGGTGGAGGAATGGCTCCTGAGGTGCGTCGACTCGGGTCCTCCGCCGGTGACCGAACTCATCGAGATCGAGGACGGCTACGAGTATCGGTTTTGGCTCGAGCCACCGGGAGTGGTGGTGCACTTCCTTGCCCTCGTCCACGAACGCAGGATGATCGTCAAAGGGTTCTCCTGAAATGCCAGTGCCGGTTGGGGCCCGCTTCGGCGCGAGATCACCGTCGGCCAACAAGACCCCCGGAAGGGGACGAAGGTGTCCCCGCCGGGGGAGCAAGCGGGCCCCGTGCGGGGCATTCCCCCAAACGACGTCATCCCGCACGCTGAGACGGGAGTTCGGTTCGCGAGCTCGCATCCCAAGGGGGAATGTCATGAAGCGTCGTATCGGGACTTTGCTGGGGGCACTGGTCGCTCTGCTCACCCTTGGCGGCCTCGGCGCACAGGCAGCACAGGCCCTGTATTGGGCGAGCCCGCCCGTCGGCGGCAAGCTCCTTATCATCCAGACGTATAACTACGGCCCCACGGGCTTCGACGCTGCGGTGTACGTCGCCAGCGCCGGCACCATTGATGCGCTCGCCGGCGTCCAATGCAAGGGCGACGGCGCCGAGTCAAAGTTCAACCTCGCCTATGCAATATCGGCGCCCGACCCGTCGTTCCTCGCGCCCGTCGGCCCCGTGCCGACCGCCTGCCCGGCCCTGCCGTAGGAGCCTCCCGTCCTAAAGCCAAGTGTCGGTGCTCAGCTACCGAAAAGCGAGACTGAGCACCGACACATTGGGCTGTTGCTGGGGACTACCGGGGTTAGGCGGGTGCAGTCGCCGGGGCCGCTGCGGGGCGGGCGGGGCGCCACTGGTCGTGGATCCGTTGACCCTGGGTGTGATCACGGATCTCGACGGCGCGGTAGTTGTCGCCGTCCTTGATCGCCATGACGTGGACCTCGTCGCCGACCTTCACGTCCTCGGTGCCGTCATCGCCGGCACTCACGTTCGTGTTGTTGTCGTCGATCGAGTACTTCTTGCTGTAGCCGTCCTCGCTCTTGACGGTGATCGAGGACTCGCTCACGGCGGTGACCTCGCCCACCTGGGTAGCGATCGTCTGGTAGCCGCCGCCCTGCTTGGCGGTGACGAACTCACCGTGGATCCCACCCATCCCCATGCCCTTGTGGTGGCCACCCGGGCCACCGGGACCTCCGGGACCGCGGACACCGGCCTCCGGGGCCGGCGCGGTGCCGGCCGCCGGGGGTGTCGTCGTGGTACTGCCGTCAGTCTGTGCACTGGCTACGCCGATGCCTCCGAGCGTCGCCCCGGCTGCTACGCCGGAGGCGACGATCCAGGCCCGTAGCCGTCTGCCACGCTCATCCATCGTCTTGTGTCTCCTCTCATGCGCCCGTCAATCGGGCTGCAAGGGACACACTGCGATCCGAACCTGGTGATCGGCTGAGAGCCACCTGCCCGGCGTCTGCATCTTCCGCGACCCTCCCCGTGTGGGGACGACACTGTCCCCTTGGCGGGAGCGGTGTGGCCCCCGGCGGGGCATTCCTTCAGGTGATGTGAATCCGCATGCTTACGACAGGGTTCGCACTCGCGGGCACACCACCTAAAGGGGGACGTCATGAAGCAACGTGTCGGAGTAATTCTCGGAGCATTGGCCGCGCTGTTGACCATCGGTGCACTGGGTGCGCAAGGCGCGCATGCGTTGTATTGGGAGAGCGCTCCCGTCGCCGGCAAGAAGGCCGCCGTGGCGACGTCTGGCGGTCCGCTGTTCTCGGAAGCCATCGTTGGGGTCCTTCCCGAGGGTGGCGGCACGGTCGATGCCGCGGTCATCGTGCAGTGCACGGGCAACGGCATCGGCACCGCGTCCAGCGTTCGGGTTGGATACGCGGTGTCGGCCAACACCCCGACGTATCTCCCCCCGGTCAGCCCGCTCCCGATGGGCTGCCCCACTCTGCCGTAGCGGCGCCCAAAGCCGTGTGTCGGTGTCAGGTTGCCGATTCGGCAACCTGACACCGACACAGCGCCGCGGTTAGGAGAGGAGGTAGCCGCCGACGAAGCCGGCGGCGACGGCGAAGGCGACGAGGCGGCTGACCTCGGAGAACGCGTAGGGGATGATCGAGATCGACACGACGGCGAGAACCGCGCCGGCCGCAACAGCGAGCGCGGCGCCGACGAAGTCCGGGCTGGCATCGGCGAGCAGGGTGCCCCCCAACAGGGTCGACAAGGCCAAGGTCAACGCGATGCCACCGATGATCCCAAGCGCGAAGCGCCTGGAGTGACCGCTGCCGATGATTGGCTGCACGGCGCCATAGGACTCGACCATGTTGCCGACGAGTACGCCGACCAGCAGGGCCACGCCGACCTGTCCGCTGGCCACGGTCAGCCCGAGCGCAATCGACTCGGGAACCCCGTCGACGAAGATCCCGGCGGCGATCGACTCACCCCGGGCGGCCTGTGCGTGATCGAACGTCATCGGCCGGATCTTGCGTCCGGCGGCGGCCGCGTGCCGTGATCGACGCACATGCTCGGTCGACGGCTCACGGGACAGCCAGAGGTCGGCCCCGGCGAAGATGGCGGTACCGACCAGCAGTCCGGTCGCGGTGATGCCGAGGCCGGCGAGCTCGTCGGCCTCGGGTACCAGCTCGAGCGCGACGGCCGAGAAGAGCAGGCCGCCGCCGAACGCAGTGACGGTCGCGGCGACGCGCACCGGCAGGGTGAACCGGGCAGCGAGGAGCGCGCCGATGATCAGGCTGGATGCCACCGCCAGGCCCCAACCACCGGAAGCGCCAAAGTTGCTCATCGCCTCGTCACGCGGCCCCCCTTGTTTGGACTCCGCCCCAGTCCACCACACGTTCCGCCCGTAGGCGATAAAGATCGTTGCCAATGCCCATTCACTACGAGCTGGACGACGAGCACGTCGTCACGATCATCATCGACCGCCCCGAGACCAGGAACGCCCTTGACCTCATCCATTTCTCCGACCTGGCCAAGGCCTGGCGGCGATTCGGCGAGGACCCCGAGGCGTGGGTGGCGATCATCACCGGTGTCGGGGACGCATTCTGCGCCGGCGCCGACCTGAAGTCGTTCATCCCGCAGGTCACGGAGCTTCAGAAGCAAATTGCCGCCGGCGAGGTCACCGAGCTCGAGGGCGTCTCGCTCCGCGACTCGACCGACGCCGTGCTGCGCAACGCCAAGCTCTACAAGCCGATCATCGCCGCGGTGAACGGGCACTGCGTCGCCGGCGGGATGGAGATGCTGGGCGGCATCGATATCCGTATCGCCACCCCGAATGCGTCATTCGGCGTGATGGAGCCCAAGCAGGGCCTGTTTGCCGGGGGCGGCACCACCGTGCGCCTGCCCCGCCAGCTGGCCTTCCCTGCGGCGATGGAATTCCTGCTCACCGCCGAGCGCTTTCCCGCGTCGCGGGCGCTCGAGTTGGGGCTGCTCAACGAGATCGTTCCGGAGGACCAGTTGATGGACACGGCACGCGACTGGGCCCGCCGCATCAACGCCAACTCGCCGCTCGCCGTGCGAGCCACCAAGGAGAGCGTGTTGCGCGGGCTCGCTCTGCCGATGAAGGAGGCGTACAAGCTCGAGTCGGAACTGGCCTCACAGGTTTTCCAGACCGAGGACGCCAAGGAGGGCCCCAAGGCCTTCGCCGAGAAGCGCAAACCCAATTGGTCGGGTCGCTAGTGGCCACTGATGCTCGAACCCCGTGCCTTGTTGGCTGGGCGCAGGCGACGTGGCGGGACGGCGCGCCCGAACCACTCGACCAGTGGGAACAGGTGAGCCGCGAGGCCGCCGACGGCCGTGTGCTCGACGCGATCGACGACCTCGCGGTCGTCTATACCCAGAGCTGGCAATACGACGACGCGCCGGGCCGGCTGGCCGAGCGCCTGGGCTTGCCCGACGGCCGCCGCTTCTACAGCGGCATCGGCGGATCAACGCCCCAAGTGCTCGTCAACCAAGCCGCCGAGCGAATCCTGCGCGGCGAGAGCGACGTCGCCCTCATCGCCGGCGCCGAGGCGCTCGCCACTCGGCGCCAGCTCAAGAAGGCGGGTGAGAAGCCGCAGTGGTCCCACGCCGACCCCGACCGGCCCGCCTTTCCGTTCCCCGATCCGTTCCATCCGGCCGAGATGGCCCACCAGGTCTGGGAGGCGTGGCTCACGTTCGCGCTTCTCGACATCGCTCGCCGGGCCGCGGTCGGCGCCTCGCCCGACGTGTACCGGCGGCGTGAGGGCGAGCTGCTCGCGCCGATGTCGCGCGTTGCCGCCGCTAACCCCTACGCGTGGTTCCAGCAGGAACGCTCGGCCGAGGAACTCATTACGCCGACGCCCGACAATCGCATGGTGGGCTATCCCTACACCAAGTGGATGATCTCGGTGATGGACGTCGACATGGCCGCCGCGCTGGTGCTGTGCAGCCATGAGCGGGCGGACACACTGGGCGTGCCCGCGGATCAACGCGTGTACCTACGCGGCTGGGGCTACGCCGAGGACACGCCCTACCTTGCCGAACGGGCCGACCTGGCCCGCTCCGCCGCGATGGCATCGGCCTGGCAGCAGTGCGGCGCGTCGATCGACGACGTGGCCCACATCGACCTCTACAGCTGCTTCGCCGGCTCGGTGAACTTCGCGCTCGACACCTTGGGCATCTCCCAGAACGACGGGCGCGCGCCGTTCACCGTGACCGGCGGGCTTCCATTCTCCGGTGGCGCGGGCAGCGACTACTTGACTCACTCGATCGCGGCCATGGCCGACGTGCTGGTCGCCGACCCGGGCGCGGTCGGCCTCGTCAGCGGGGTGGGCATGCACATGCAGAAGCACGTCTTCGCCACCTACTCGACGACGCCCTCGCCGGTGGCACCGCGCGAGTCCTTGCCGCGTGTTCCGGCGGCGAGAACGATCGTCGATACCTACAACGGTCCGGCGACGATCGCCGCGTACTCGGTGGTGCACGGGCGGGATGGTGCGCCCGAGTGGGGTGTCGCCATCTGCGATCTACCGGACGGATCACGGTGCTATGCCCGCATGGAGGACGGTCTCGACGAGGCCGAGGCCAACGAACTCGTGGGCACCGCGGTGACGATCACCATCGAAGGTGACGTCAACCGGATATGAGCGCCGCTGACGTCGTCGTCGACGCGTTCGACAAGCAGCACCTCATCGACCTGTTGACCGCAGACAGTCCGACTCTGGACGAGGATGGCGCGTACGCGATTGCTCGCGACGTCCACGACCGGCGCGTCAGCGCGCGGGGAACGACCGGTCGGCCGGAAGATCGGGTTCACCAATCGAAAGATCTGGGAGCTGTACGGCGTGTCGACGGCGATCTGGAGCCACGTCTACGAGTCGAACCTGCACACGTTCCCGGATGGGAATGCTCGGCTGGCGATCGCCCACCTGCTCCAGCCACGGCTCGAGCCCGAGATCCAGCTGCACTTCTCACACACGCCGCCGGTGACGCGCGACGAGGCCGCGATTCTCGACTGCGTTGACTGGATCGCCCACGGCTTCGAGATCGTGCAGTGCCCGTTTGCCGATTGGAAGTTCACGGCACCCGACACGATCGCCGCCTACGGGCTCCACCACGCGCTCGTCGTCGGCCCACCCGTCCCCGTCGCCGACATCGACGACTGCGCGGGCAAGCTGCGCTCGTTCACGATCGCGCTCGGCGAGGAACGGTGAGGAGGTGGCAACCGGGTCGGGCGCCGATGTCCTCGATAGCCCGTTGCTGGCGTTTGCCGAGCTGGCCGGTGCGCTGGCGACGCAGAAGCGCTTCGAGTCCGTGCAGGCCGGCGAGGTGATCACCACTGGGACGCTGACGCCGGCGTTCCCGATCGAGAGCGGCCAAACCTGGTCGACGACGCTGGACGGCATTGACGTCCCCGGCATGTCGATCACGTTCAATTAGGTTGGCGACAATGGAAGTGCTACCATGTCGCACATGGAGCGGATCGGCGTCCGTGAGCTGCGGCGAGATGCCAGTCGCTGGCTCGCTCGGGTGCGGGCCGGCGAGGCCTTCCTTGTCACTGATCGAGGACGACCCGTCGCCAAGCTCTCGCCGGTTCCCGAAGCCTCGGGCTACGAGGCGCTCGTCGCCGCGGGTCGCATCGCACCTGGGTCGGGTCTCGATCTCGACACCCTGCTCGAGCGTCTCGACACCGACCTCCCGCCCGATGACGGGCCGTCGGTGTCGGCGGCGCTTGCTGCGCTGCGCGAAAACGAGCGCTAAAGGCGCCTGCCATCTGGTACGTCGACACGTCCGCCCTGGCCAAGCTCGTGCGTCCGGAGCCGGAGACTCAAGCGCTGCGGCGATGGCTGCGGACGCGACGGTGGATTGCGAGCGACCTGCACCGGACCGAGCTTCGCCGCGCCACGGCCCGCGCTGGGGGACGCGCACCGGCGCGAGCCGACCGGCTACTTGCAGAGCTTGATCTCCTCAGCGTGACCGCCGAGGTCTTCGACGACGCCGGACGCTTGGAGCCAATAACCCTGAGGTCGCTCGACGCGCTCCATTTAGCGGCCGCGATACAGCTCGGCCCTGATCTCGAGGGTGTCGTCGCCTACGACGAGCGGCTCGCCGCCGCGGCGCGAGAGATCGGAATCACGGTCGTCAGTCCCGGGCGGCGCTAGCCGTCGCGTGGCCGGCGGGTGAACATTGTCCGCATTGGGCAGGTCAAGGCCCGGGCGGCGGGGAAGTAGTACACCAATGCAGCGCCGCACCTTCTTGAAGGGCGCCGCCGCGGGCCTGGGCATCGCAAGCGCCGCCAGGCCCACGCGCGCCGCTGGTCTGAACAGTCTCCTCGCGCTCCTTGGCGTCGAGTCCAAGCCGGCGCGCACGCCGGTGAAGAACCTGGTCGTGGTGATGATGGAGAACCGCTCGGTCGACCACATGCTCGGCTGGTACGGCGCCGAGAACCCGGCCTTCGACGCTAAGCAGGTCGCCAGCTTCCCGGATCTGCGGCTTGGTCCGAACGGCCCGATGGTGGCGACCCAGAACTGGGGCCAGGCCGGCCGCGGCAACCATCACGGCCGCGGCTTCTCGGACCCCAGCCACGGGTGGAGCGGTGGTCGCTATGAGCGCAACGGCGGCGCCTGCGACGGCTGGCTCGATCCCCGTACCGGCAACGACGAGTTCACGCTCAGTTACTACGACGCGGCCGACGTACCGGTGTGGGCCCAACTCACCCGCAACTACCAGTCCTATGACCGCTGGTTCTGCTCCGTCCTCGGACCGACGCAGCCCAACCGGTTTTACCTGCATTCCGGTCAGTCCGGCGGTCAAAAGAACAACGCGCTGCCGCCCGAGCTGGCCGCCGACCATCCGGAGTGGACCTACGGCTGGGACTGGCCCACGATCTGGACGCTGCTCGACAACGCCGGCATCAGCTGCGCGTACTACTTCAGCAACCTGCCCGAGGTGCTCTACTGGGGCCACCGCCACCTGAAGCACGCCCGCCACATCAGCGAGTACTACGCGGCCGCGGCGGCCGGACAGCTCCCGCAGGTGTCGTTCATCGATCCGTGGTTCATCGCGCCTGAGGGTCTGGCCAACGACGACCATCCCCACGCCGACATCCGCCTCGGACAGGCGTTCCTCTCCGACGTCACCGAGTCCTTCGTCAAATCGAAGCAGTACCGCAGCGGCGCGCTGGTCATCACCTACGACGAGTGGGGTGGCTTCTGGGATCACGTGAACCCGCCCGCGTCCCCGACGATCGCGCCACCAACGCTGACCCCGGTGGCGACAACGACTTCGCGCAGGTCGGCTTCCGCATCCCATCAACGGTGATCAGCCCGTGGACCCGCGGCGGCGGCGTCGACCACACGGTCTACGAGCACACGTCGATCATCCGGTTCATTTCGGACAACTGGGGCCTGCCGTACCTGACCCGCCGGCACGCCTCGACCAACAGCATCGAATCGGCATTCGGTGGCTTCACCCGCTTCGATCCGAACCCCGTGTTCACGCCTTACGAAGCACCGCTCGAGCTAGTGCTCGAGCCGACCTTGGAGCAAGCCGGGATCAGGACGCCGCGCATCACGGTCAAGGTCGATGGCAGCGACCTGCATCGCCTCGTTGATACCGGGTTTGCCGATCGCCTTCCGATCCGCCTCGACTGGCGCTTCGAAGACAGCTTCGCCAAGTCGCGACCGGCGCTCCTCGAGGACGCCACGCGTCTGCTGTCGCGCTGAGCGCATCTATGGCGACCTGGATCCTCCGCATGGAGCCAGGCCGGCAGGGTGTACGGCTTGCGGTGAAGGACGCGATCGACGTCGCGGGCGTCCCCACCACGGTTGGGTGCGCGGCGGTCGCGGACACCGCGCGTCCGGCGGGAGCCGATGCGGCCTGCGTCGCCGCGGCGCGCGCCGGTGGCGCGGTGGTCGTCGGCAAGACCAATCTGCACGAGTTGTGCTTCGGGACCGCGGGCACCAACCCGTGGTTCGGCAATCCGGTGAACCCACTCGCGCCCGAGCTGGTCCCCGGCGGATCGTCGAGCGGTTCCGCCGTTGCCGTTGCGGTCGGCGAGGCCGACATCGCCCTCGGAACGGACACCGGGGGCTCGGTGCGCGTACCCGCCGCCTGCTGTGGCGTCGTCGGGCTCAAGACGACATGGGGCCGGCTGCCGCTCGACGGCGTCTGGCCGCTGGCGCCCACGCTTGACACCGTCGGCCCGCTGGCGCGGGACGTCGCCGGCGTCAGCAGCGGGATGGCTTTGCTCGAACCCGGCTTCCTTCCGGCGGATCAACCAGCGAACGTGATCGGCCGGGTTCGCGTGCCGGGGGTTGATGTCGACCCGGCGATCGACATCGACGTCGATCGCGCGCTGGCCGCCGCTGGGTTTGACGTCATCGACATCGACCTGCCGAGCATCGCCAGCCTTGGTGACGCGTTCACCGTCTTGATCCTCACCGAGGCGTGGACATCGGATCGACATCTCTTCGACCGCGCCGACCGCATCGGCGACCAAGTGCGCCAGCGGCTCGAGCTGGCCGCCACCTACAGCGTCGACCGGGTCGCAGGCGCGATGGCCGCCCGAGCCGCGTGGCGGGCCGAGCTGCTGGCCGCCTTCGAGCGCTGCGAGGTGTTGGCGTTGCCGACACTCATTGCCGACCCGCCGCCGGTCGGCGCCGACGGCGTCGCCAACGCGCTCGTGTTTCCGTGGAACGTCGCCGGAACGCCGGCGGTTGCGCTGCCGATCGGTGGCCGCCGCCCAGTGCCCTCCAGCCTCCAACTCGTGGCCCCGTGGAACCGCGAGGAGTTGCTGTGCGCGACCGCCGCCGCCGTGGAGATCGCAGCCCGGCCGTAGGATCGCCGAGTGCCCTCCACTCCTTGGCAAGGCGACGCCTCCTCCCTCGTTGACGCTTTCCGCGCGGGGGAGCGTTCACCGGCAGAAGAACTCGACGCCACCCTGGCGGCGATCGAGGCGTCCGACATCAACGCGTTCTCCCATGTCGATCCCGAGCGGGCGCGCGCCGCGGCGGCGAAGGCAGACGTCTCGCTGCCGTTCGGCGGTGTCCCCACTGCGGTCAAGCAGCTCGAGCCGGTCGAAGGGTGGCCGTGGACCGAAGCATCGCTCGTCTACCGCGACCGTGTGGCCGACCACACGTCGCACCACATCGAGCGGCTCTTCGAGCGGGGCGGGGTCGTGCCGGTGGGCCAGACCACGGCCAGCGAGTTCGGCGGGCTCAACGTCAGCGTGAGCCGGATGAACGGCGTCACCCACAACCCGTGGCGTCACGGGCGCACCGTCGGTGGCTCTTCGAGCGGGTCGGCGGCGGCGGTCGCCGGCGGGTTGGTCAGCTTGGCGACGGGCGGCGACGGCGGGGGGTCGATCCGCATCCCGGCCGGCTACACCGGCCTGCTCGGCATGAAGGGGACGTTCGGTCGCATCCCGCGGAGTCCCCACGCCTTCATGCGACCCAACACCGTCGTGACCGGCAACCTCTCGAGGTCCGTACGGGACGCGGCGCGGTACTACGACGTGTGCGCAGGCGTACACACCTACGACCCATCCAGCCTGCCGTCATCGGGTCACTGGGAGGCCAGCCTCGGCACCTATGAGCTGAAGGGCAGGAAGGTTGCCGTGGTTCCCGCGCTGGGCGGTGTGACGCTCGAGCCCGGGGTCGAGGACCAGCTCCGGGCCGAGGCCAAGGCCCTGATCGCCGACACCGGAATGGTGGAGGTCGACCTGCCGGTGGCGCCGCCCAACCTCGCGGCCCAGTGGATGATGGGCAACCTGGCGACGCTCCTCGCGGACCTCGGTTCCAACTGGCCGAAGTGCGCGCCGTGGCTCACCGAGGAGGTGGCGATTGGACTTCGTCTCTCGCAGTCGTTCTACAACCTCCACACCGCGGCGGCGGCCGAACAGCTGCGCATCCAGGCCAATGAGGTAATGGGCGCGGCCTTCGAGCAGGTCGATTTCATCATCGCCGCCACCAACCCCGGCCCGGCGTTCGCGGCGGAGGCGGTCACCAGTAGCAGCCAGAGCAGCTTCCTCGAATGGGCCCAGGCCAGCGATCTCGCCGCGCTACGCGTTCCAGAGCGTCATGTTCGGTGTCCGTCTGGCGACAACCGTCGTGCCGCAACTGCCGGCCGCGTTGCTCGATCAGGCCAGCAAGCGCTTCCCCGACCTGGTGAACATGGGCGCACTCACGATCATCTCGAACATCTACGGCAACCCCGCAGTTTCAATTCCCGCGGGCACGGTCGACGGGTTGCCCGTCGGTATGCAGGTACTTGCCCGGCATCACGACGACGACCTGCTGTTCGACGTCGCCCTCGCCGTCGAGCGCGAGCGCCCATGGCCGATGGTCGCGACCTCTTAGCTCGGTATTCCGCACTGCACCCAAGATGCAGTTCTGCAACGTGGTGCACCCAAGCTGTCGCTGCGTCGCTCGAAATCGTGACAAACCCACCCCGAAACGCCGACTTGGGTGCAGCCGGTTTCAGTTTTGCATCTCGGGTGCAGGGGGTTCCTGGGTGCCCGACTCCGGGACGGACGGCCGGGGGTCCCAGTCCGGGAGTGAGGCGCGCGGTTCCATCCCCGCGGCGCGGTAGATGGCGTCGATCATCTGCATGTTGGCGAGAGCGTCCGACGGCGGCGTCAGGATCGGTTCGCCACGGAGGACGGCGCCCGTGAACGCCCGAAGCTGGTGCGTATATGTGCTGTCGTCGCCCTCGACCTTCTCGCGATGGCCGTTGACCTTGAGCCGGTAGAACATGTGCGGCGCATACGGGTTGAGTATGCGGATCTCGCCGTTGTCGCCCACGACGTAGGCCGAGACCCTCAGCAGGTGCGCCGACCACATCGATGCGGTGATGCGCCCGGTGAGGCCGCCGCGGAATGTCACGTCGGCCCGCATCCATCGGTCGACGCCGGGCGAGCGGCGCAGGGCTTTGGCCGTCACCATGCCATGGTCTCTGCCCGAGCAGCGTCCGGAGCAGGTGGACCGCGTAGCACCCGGCATCCATGAGCGCGCCACCGGCCAGATCGAGCTGCCAGCGGATGTCGCCGCGCTTGGTCAGCGGGAAACACATCGCGGTTTCGATGTGCTTGCACGCGACCGACCGCACCGTCGGCGATGAGGTCGAGTACCCGGGCGATCAGTGGGTGGTAGCGGTAGTGGAACGCTTCCATGACGACCAGCGACGGCGCCGCGGCCGCGGCGTCAGCCACCACCTGGGCCTCATCCGCGTTCGCGGTGAACGGCTTCTCGCACAGCACGTGCTTTCCTGCGGCGATCGCTTTTAGGGTCCACGGCGCGTGGTGGCTGTTGGGCAGCGGGTTGTAGATCGCGTCGATGTTGGGATCGGCGATCAACTCGTCGTAGGTCTCATAGACAGTGGGGATGTCGTGCTTGGCCGCGAACTCGCGGGCCCGTTCGGGGTCGCGCGCCGCGACCCCGACGACCTCGGCCTCGTCGATCAGGGCCGCGGGCTTGAGCAGGGCGTCGGCGGTGATGCGCGCTGCGCCGAGCGTGCCGATGCGGACGCGGTTCATGTCGCGGCGTGCTCCCGCGAGATCCACGCCGCCCACGCGCCGATGGCGATCGCCAGGATGACCGGCGTCCATTGCAGCGCGCCGATCTTGTCCTCCCCGAAGTACGGATTGCTGACCGGCGAGTGCCACGGCAGCCCGTGGTACAGCAGGAAGCCAATCGCCACGAAGGCCCCGGTGATGCCGATCAAAGGCGCGGCCCAGTTTCGGTTGCGGACGGCGCCGACGAGGCCGACGATCGACGCAACGATGAGCAACGCACCGGTGACCGCGCCGACGTAGCCCTCGCTCGATGTCTCGGCCGGGATCGCTCCGTGCACGACCTGGATGAGCAGCAGCGCGGCCGCCGCGGCCGCAAGGCGGGAGTTCATGCCCTGAGCCTACGAAGTGCGAGGGCTGCGCCACCGGCAATAGCGGCGGCCGCCGCCGCCTCCGATGCGGCATGACCCGACACCGCCAGGACGGCTTTGGGACCGGCCGTCGACAGCCCGAGCCACTGACGGGCGTTGCGCAGGGCCGTCGTCATGATCGTGAGCGTCGGGTTGTGCGCGCCCGACGTGGGGAACACGCTGCCGTCGGCCACCACAACGTTGTCGAGGTCGTGCACCCGGCCGACGCCGTCGGTGACCGAGGTCCTCGCGTCGAGGCCCATCCGCATGCCGCCCATGATGTGGGCGCCCCCGGGCACGTCGCCCGCCGCGACCGGGAAGAGATCGGACGAGACCTCCGGAACCGCGAAGGCGACGTCGGCGCCGGAGGCTTTGATCAACGCGGTAATCAGCGGGATATACAGCGTTTGCGCAACCAGCTCGTGCTGGTGGGGCGCGTAGGTGATGCGGGCAACAGGCACGCCCCGGTAGTCCTTCACGCCAGGGTCGAGGTCGACGGTGTTGGTGGGCTGGGGGAGATCCTCGGCGATCATTTGCAGCCCGGCCAGGCGGTCGCGCAGCAGCGACGCCCGCATCAGCTGTTTGAGCGGCGCGCCGAACGGCTTCACCGAGCCGAGGGCGGTCGACAGCACGAACCGGTACGTCTCGGCTTCGGAGATCGGATCCTGTGAGCCGCCGAGTTCGAGCACCCCGCCCCGTAGGTACGGAAGGCCCGCTGCCGCAGCGGCGATCTTGGCCGCAGGGAACTCGGGATCGGCGAAGTCGTCGACCGCGTGGCTGGTCGACCGGCCCCGGTACGCGTGGACGCGTTCGGTGAGGAACACGCCGGTGCCGGCGGTGAACCAGTGCATCATCAGGTGCCGCCCGATCTGGCCGTGCGCGTCGGGGAGACGCGACAGCAGCGCGAGGCGGACGGTCTCGATCGCCGAGCCGGCCAGCACGACAAGGTCGGCGGCCTCGGTGCGGGTCTTCCCGGTGCGGTCGACGAGGGTGACACCGGTGGCCCGGCGACCGCTCCACACCACGCGCGACACGAATGTCTCCGGTCGCAGTTCGGCGCCGGCCAGCACCGCGCGGCGCAACGGCGCGAGCGCGCCGACCCGGGCGTGGATCGGGCAGCCATAGTGGCTACAGAACCCGCAGTCGTTGCAGGGCGGTCGGCCCTGATACGGCTGCGAGTTGATGGCCATCGGCACCGGGAAGGGGTGCAGGCCCGTCGTTTCCGCGCCGCGGGCGAGAAGCATTGATGTGTACTGCGGGGCACCGGGCGGCATCGGGAACTGTCGGGTACGCGGTGCGTGCGTGCGCGTTGGTGCGGCGGGCAGCTGGTTGATGTCGCCCTGAACGCCGATGAGGTCCTCGATCTCGTCGTAGAACGGCGCGATGTCGGCGTAGGAAAAGGGCCAGTCCGTGATGGTGGCACCAGCGATCGGCCCCATCGTCGAGAGTTTCTTGAAGTCGATGTCCCAGAACCGCGGCGTCTTTGCGTCCCAGTGCGTCGTGCCGCCGCCGACCGTGGACGGCAGGTGGTTCACATGACCGACGAAGCGCGGCGTCGCCTCGCTAGCACTGCGCCGGTAGGTGCGGGGCTCCAGGTCGGTGTCGGGCTCCTCGAAGTAACGCGCCGCACTGGACTTCAGCTCGTCGTTCGAGAACGCGGTCGCCGGCGTGGGCGAACGCAGGTCGCCGAAGTAATTGCGGCCCTTTTCGATGATCACCACGTCCCACCCGGCCTCGGCCAGCACCATCGCCGCGGTCGACCCCCCGGCACCGCTGCCAACGACGATCGCTCTGCTCATCCGATCGCCTTCCGGCTCCGCCTCCGGCTCATTTCACCGGCCATGTCGGCTCGCCGCGGCTCGGGCCGCCGCGCTCGTTGTCAGGCTCTCGAGCAGCTGGCCGACGACGCCGAGCGGGTCGACGACGTCGAGACCGTCGCTCTCGCCCACCTCGGCGGCGGTGTAACCGCGCGGCTGCGAGTCGCCGGGGAACTTGATCTCGGCCCAGCCCGACTTGTCGGCGTTGCCGCCGTACATCGGGTGGCTGTAGGTGCCTTCGATGGCGTGGGTGTAGAGGATCTGGAGGAACGCAGCGGCGTCGGGCGACACCAGTATCTGGTCCTGCTCGACGGCGCCCGCCGTCGTGAAGTCACCACCGGCCATCGCGTCCAGCATGGTGATGCCGTCGCGGTAGGCCTGCTTGAGCTTGGCGATCCGCGGCTCCCAGCCCCGACGTTGCTGGGCCGACAGGGCGACGAATTGGGTGGCCGCGGCGCCGAATGGGCCGCCGCCATAAAGGTGCTCGGGGCGGTGGTCGAGAGCCGTCAGGAGCACGTCGACATACCGCACGACGTTGGCCTCCCGCGCACCCGGATGGCCGGCCTCGAGCGGGTCGTCGGTGGGCCCGGGGATGATGCGCGCCGTCGCCTCGCGCACCACCGCAGCTTGGTGGACGGTGAAGAACGCGAACGTCCCGCTGGCCGCGGCTGGCCGCACTTTCCCACGTCGCGCGAGGCACCAGTCCGGCCAGCGGGACGAGGCTGATTCCCTTCAAGAAATCGCGGCGGGACAACACGGGGTGGAAGTATGCCGCCGTGGACCGACCGACCGCCTTGGTGACCGCCCCGTTTCGGGGGCCCGGGTTGGAGCGGCTGCGCGAGCTGGCCGACGTGGTGCTCGATCCGTGGATCGACCACAACCCGATGCGGCTCTACGGGCCCGACCAGCTCGCCGAGCGCATCACCGCTGAGGGTGCTTTGGTGGTGATTTGCGAAGCCGACGTGTGCGCCGGCCCGGTGTTCGACCTCCCACTCATAGCCGTGGGCTCCACTCGGGGTGACCCCACGAACGTCGACCTTCCTGCCGCGACGAAGGCCGGGGTGCCGGTTCTCCATGCGCCGGGCCGAAACGCCGACGCGGTGGCCGAGATCACCTTGGCGCTGTTGCTCGCCGCCTCGCGGCACATCCTTCCGGCCGACGACGACGTGCGGGCCGGCGACGTGTTCAAGGACGGGAGCATCCCGTACCAGCGCTACCGGGCGTGGGAGTTGCAGGGGCGCACGGCGGGACTCGTCGGTCTCGGCGCGGTCGGCCGCGCGCTTCCGCTGGCGCCTCGAAGGGTTGGGTATGCGCGTACTTGCCTATGACCCGTACGCCGACGACGCCAACGCATCACTCGACGAGGTGCTCGAGCAGGCCGATGTTGTGTCGCTGCACGCCGCGGTCACGCCCGAGACTGCCGGGATGATCGGTGCCGAGCAGTTCGCCCGCATGAAGGACGGCGTCGTGTTCGTCAACGCGGCGCGCGAGGCGCTGCACGATCGGGCGCGCGCTCACCGACGCGCTCCTGGCCGGCAAGGTGGCCGCCGCCGGTCTGGACCACTTCACGGGCGAGATGCTGGCGACCGACGATCCATTGGTTGGGCTGACCAATGTCGTGCTCACGCCGCACATCGGCGGCGCGACCTACAACACCGAGGAGAATCACTCGCGCATGATCGCCGACGACCTGGCCCGGCTCCTCGCCGGCGACCGCCCGCTCCACATCGCCAACCCCGAGGTCCTCCCGTGAACTCGACCAACCTCCAAGTTGCAGTTTTCGAACTTCGCGTCCTCCAAACGCGTTTTGGAGGCCCAAAAAATCAGACATTTTGCTCACGCTGCGCATCCTGGAGGCAGCTGGTTACAGAAATGCGACTTGGAGGCACTCCGGTGAACTCGACCAAGGAGGAAGTCCTGGCGACCGCGAAGGAGTTGTCGCGGCGGGCTGGTGGACGGAACCGAGGGCAACGTGTCGGCGCGGATGGAGGACGGCAACATCTGCATCACGCCGTCGTCGCTCAACTACGAGGTGATGACGGTCGAGGACCTCGTGATCATCGATGGCGAGGGCAATGTCGTTGAGGGCACGCGTGGCCCGTCATCGGAGAAGGCCGTCCACCTCGCGTGTTACAAGGCGTTCCCCGAGGTGGGATCGGTGATCCATTCGCACCCGATCAACGCCAGTGTGTTCGCCGTCGCCCGCCAGCCGCTCCCCGCGGCGATCGAGGAGTCGGTGGTGTTCATCGGCGGCGACATCCCGATCTGCGAGTTCGTCGCCACGGGCACCGATGAGCTGGGCGACGAGGCGGTGCGCGTGCTGAGCGACCGCAGCGCCGCGCTCCTCGCTAACCACGGACTGGTGGCGATCGGCGCCGACCCGTACAGCGCGTTCCGCGTGACCGCCCTCGTCGAGAAGGTCGCCCAGATAGTCATCGGCGCCCGCGCTATCGGCGGCGAGGCGTCGGTCCCCGAAGACGTCAAGGCCAACTTCCACGGCGTCTACAAAATGCTCCGCCCCCACCGCCTCCCCTAAGCGAACTGACGACACCCGCCCATAGGGGCGCGCTTTGCCTGTCAGAACGGGCGGGTCGGGGTTAGGTGCGGTCGCGGGGACGGAGGGGGCGCTCGGCGCGCTCAGGGCGGAGGGGGCGCTCGGCGCGGAGCGGGCGTTGCGGGGCCTCGACCTCGGGCTCGGGCGCGGTCGGCGTCGGCGGGGCGACCGACGCGGGTGCGGCGACCTTGGGGGCCTTCTGGCGCTTGAGCAGGAACACGCCGCCGTCTTTGATCAGCGTGTAGACGATCATCCCGACGCCACCGGCGGTCAGGACGGCCAGCACGAACCGGGGCGCCTCGATCATGCGGTCGCCGATGACGCCGTCGAAAACGAAATATGCGGCGACCAGGCCGAGGATCGCCCCGGCCGCGGTCAACGCCCGCTGCTGCGCCTTGGATACGCCGTCCACCCCTTTACCGTAGGTCGAACGCCACCTTGACCGCGCCCGACCCCCCTTGGTCAGCCACGGCGGCGAAGGCCTCACGCCAGTCGTCCAGGCGAAAGGTGTGGGTCAGCATTCCGCTCAAATCGACCCGCCCGGCGGTGACCAGGTCGAGGTAGTGGGCGAGACCGTGCTGGCGCTTTCCCTCCACCTCCTCGATCCCGAAGGCGTTGGACCCGACAATGCGGACCTCCTTGAAATACAGGGGCGTCCACTCGAAGCGACCAGGCGGGTTAACGCCCATCTGGACGACGCTTCCCCGGGCCCGCACGACCCGCAGCCCCACTTCGGTCGTGTCCGGGGCTCCAATCGTGTCGTAGACGACGTCGACGTGCCCAGGGTGGGCGAAGGGCAGGCCGGTCCACGGCCGACGCAGCACGGCGCCCGACCAGTCCGCCACACCGACGACCACATCCTCGAGCGGTTCGTGACCGATGACGGTCGCGCCCAACGCGGCGGCCAGATCGCGCTGGGCGGGCCACCGGGCGATGGCCAGCACCTCGCACTCGGCGTAGAGCGATCGCAGGATGGCCACCGCGCTGAGGCCCAGCGCGCCGGCGCCGTAGACGACGGCCCGACCCTCCGGTCCTGGTGGGTTGCGGGTGATCGCGTGGAGCGCAACCGAGAACGGGTCGGCCAGCACCGCGACTTCGTCGGGGATCGCCGCGGGAACCGGAATCAGCATCGACCGGTGGGCGGGAACCAACTCACCGAAGCCGCCGGGCGCGTCGGCCGAGTTGCCGACGTGGATGCCGGGCTGCAGCGAGCCCTCGGTGAAGTTCCAACACAGGTTGAGGTCGCCGGCCGCGCAGGCCGGGCATATCGGATCGATCCCACGCGTGACGCAGGACAACCACGGATTGAGCACATACCGCTGACCGTCGCCGTCGCTCTCGACGCTCCCCACGACCTCATGCCCGAGTACTTGCGGGAATGAGATGAGCGCGGTCATCGCGTTGTCGGTGGGATCGCCGTCGCCGAAGTCCATCAGGATCTGCTTTGAATCCGATCCGCAGATTCCGGTGAGTCGCGTGTTCAGCAGCACCCAGTCGTCGCCCGGCAGCGCAGGGTCGTCGAGGTCGACGAGGTCGAGCGGCAGTGTGGTGTTCTCGCCGGGGGTGCCGAATAAGAGAGCTCTCACGCGCCCTTCATCGCCCCGTCGGCTCCGTCTTCGCCTCCGCCTCCCTTGATGCAATCCACGCGGCTTGCATGGCGAGGAAACCGTCGATGTCGTTGTTCTTCATGTCGGCGACCGCCTTCATGTCCGGTACCCACGTCTCGAATGCGTCGCCGTCGATGGCGGCGATGATCGCGTCGGCGACATCGGTCGCCGGGACCTTGTCGCCGTCGTAGACCGGGTCGTTGTTGCCGGGTAGGTCCCAGATCTCGGTGTCGATGGCGCCCGGCGTGATGAGGCGGATCTTCACCGGCATGGTCGCCAGCTCGATGGCCGCCGCTTCACTCCATCCCGAGAGGGCGAACTTGCTCGCCGAGTAGGCGGACTCCTGGTACACGCCGATGCGCCCGGCCAGCGACGACACGTTGACGATCGTTCCGCTTCCGCGCTCGAGCATGCGGGGCAGCGCGGCCAGCGCCATCCGCACCGGCGACAGAAAATTGATCCGCATGGTCTCTTCGATCTCCGCAGCGGAGAGCTCGAGCACCATGCGTCGTTTCGGGATGGCGGCGTTGTTCACGAGCACGTCGAGGCCGCCGAGCGCGTCCCATGCCTCGCCGACCACCGCCTCGGCCGCCGCCAGGTCGCCGAGGTCGGCCACCCACATGCGAGCGTTCGCACCGCAGTCGGCCAGTACTTCCTCGAGCCGGTCCCTGCGGCGGGCGACGATACCCACGGTGTCGCCTCGCCGGGCCAGCAGTCGCGCGGTGTCAGCGCCGATGCCTGACGACGCGCCGGTCACGAGAACGTTCATCGAGTCCTAGCTTTACTCCCTAATCTCACGGGCGTGGCTGTGACCGTCGGGATCGACATCGGGACGACGTCGGTCAAGGCCGTCGCCGCCGACGCCGACGGCACCGTCGTCGCCCGCACCCGGGTACCGCACCGCATCGGCGTGCCCGCGCCCGACCAACTCGAGCACGATGCCAACCGCGCCTGGCGCTGGGGTCCCCGCAGGGCTTTGGCTGGCCTGCACCGGCGCGACATCAAGGCGGTGAGCGTCGTGGCGATGGTGCCATCGCTGACCGCGGTCAACAAGAACGGGATCCCCCAAACCCCCGGCCTGCTCTACGGCGATCGTCGTGGCGCCGGCGCGGCCGAGCGAGATCGAAGGCTTCGCCGCGTGGATCGACGCCGAGTTTCCGGATGCGCCGGGGCTGTGGCCCGCGCAGGCGGTCGCCAACCACACCTTCGGTGGCGAGGCCGTGGTCGACATGAGTGCGGCCGGCGCGTGTTGGGGTTTGTTCGGCGGCGCGGTCGATAGCGACCGCATTCCCCGAATGGCGGGCATGGGCGAGGCGGTCGGCACCGTGCAGGGGAGTGACGCGGTGCTCGACGCCGGCGGTGTCGACGCGGTTGGCGAACAGCTCGTCGCCGGCGCGCACCGGCCGGGCGACGTGCACGTCCTCATGGGAACGACCCTGATCGTGTGGGCGGTGATACCTGAACACCGCGAGGTCCCCGGCCTGCAGAACGATTCCCCACCTCGGCATTCCCGGGGTCAACATGATCGGCGGCCCCAGTAACGCCGGCGGCCTGTTCCTCAACTGGGTGTCATCTCTGCTCGGGCGCGGTCGGGCCATCTTCAATCCCGAGCACGTGCCGGTCTGGGTGCCCTACCCGCGGGGCGAGCGCTGCGCCGCTCGACGACCCGATGCGCCGCGCCGAGTTGCACGGCCTCGACCTGACGCACGGGCCCGCGGGCACGCGCCGCGCCGCGTACGAGGCATCCGGTTTCGTCACCCGCCGCCTACTCGAACTCGGCGGCGCGCTCGGACGGCGCCAAGCGGATCGTCGCCACCGGTGGTGGCGTCCGCGACGCCGAGTGGGTCCAAGCCCTTGCCGATGCCACGCAGCTTCCGGTGGACGTGGCCGCGGTCCCCGAGGGCGCGGCGCTCGGCGCCGCGTGGTTGGCGCGCATG
This sequence comes from uncultured Actinomycetes bacterium, assembly GCA_963742585.1. GTDB lineage: Bacteria > Actinomycetota > Acidimicrobiia > Acidimicrobiales > JACDEA01 > JACDEA01. The sequence goes on along the minus strand of CAVUMI010000004.1, from coordinate 180,465 downwards.
GCCGCCGGGCTCGAGCGCGACATGGGCGCCGCTTCGCGTTGGGCCTCGACGTCGCACCAGGTTGAACCCGATCCGATGTGGGCCGACGCGATGGCCGAGCGCTACCAGAGGTTCAGTGCGCTGGCTTAGCACCGCCTTCCTCGCCGCCACCCTGCCGATCACGCCGTTGACCGCGCCGTCGCCGGTGTGTGTCCCTCGCGACAGCGCTCCCGCGGTCGGGTTGACGGTGACCGCGGCGAAGTCGCTCACGCCGCGTGCTACCGAGCTGACGTTCACGTCACGCGCCATGAACGGACCGATGCGCGCCGTCGTCGTTCTGCCCCAGGACTACGGCGCCAGCCGAACACAGCGGTACCCGGTGCTCTACCTCTTCCACGGCCACGGCGGTGGCGGCCACCGCGACTGGATCAATCACGGTGTGCAGGGCGTGGTGGGCGGCGCTCCCGTGATCGTTGTGATTCCCGAGGGTGGCTACAACGGCTTCTACTCCGATTGGTACGGCACCGATATCGACGGTCACATCCCGCCACCGGCGCCGGCGTGGGAGACCTTCCACATGCGCGAGCTGCTGCCGTGGATCGACGGCGCCTACCGAACCATCGCCGATCGTCGCGGCCGGGCGATCGCCGGCAACTCGATGGGCGGCTTCGGTGCGATGAGCTACGCGGCGCGCCATCCCGACATGTTCGTGGCCGCCGCTGCTTTCTCGGGTGCGGTGCACCCGCTGCTGCTCTGGCCGCTCGGGCCGCTGGGGTACGCGCTCGTCCCCAACCTGCCCGACCAGAAGCCGCCCGACCTGTGCATCTGGGGCGATCCCGTGACGCAGTACGTGCGCTGGGCCGATCACGACCCCACCGACCTCGCCGCCAACCTGGCGGCGCTGGCGCTGTATCACCGCGTAGGCGACGGCACGCTCGGCCGGTACGACGATCCCGCCACGAAGGTGCCGAGTCCCGCCGGGTTGTTCAACGAGTTCGGCATCCGCTTGATGAACGAGTCGTTCGACCGCGCGCTTGGCGCCGCTGGGATCGCGCACACCGCCGTGTTCGAGCACGGCTCCCACGACTGGCCGTACTGGCTCGACGGGCTGCGCGAGTTCCTCCCGATCGCGCAGCGCGCGTTCGTCGATCCACCTCCCGCGCCGCCACTCGTACCGTTCTCGTTCACCTCCGGCGCGCGGGCGTTCGCCGCGTGGGGCTGGAGCTTCCGGGCCAGTCACGCCGAGCAGAGCGCATTGCTGACCGTCGACCGCGTGCACCGCGGCGGGCTCCGGGCCTTCGGCCGCGGACCGCTTCGTGTCGATACCGCTGCCCTCTACGAACCGGGCGTCGAGTACGTGGTGAATGGCCGTCCGCACGTCGCCGACGCCGACGGCCGCCTCCACTTCGAAACGACGACGAGCGCCCGGGGCAGGTATACGGCCATCGTCGGTAGTTTCTGACCGTGTCTAGCCAGGACGTCGAGCCCGATCCGCGGTGGACCCTGGCCAATGAGCGCACGTTTCTGGCGTGGAACCAGACCGCCCTCGCGCTCATCGCCGCGGGCCTGACGGTCACCCAGGCGCTTCCACGCGTGGATGTTCCCGGCGGCCGGTTGCTCATCGGACTCCCGCCGATCATCCTCGGCGGCGTGATCGGCACCGCCAGCTACTTCCGCTGGACGGGGAACGACAGGGCCATGCGGTCCGGAACGCCACTGCCCCGATCGGTCCTGCCGCTCATCTTCGCGGTTGCGGTGGTGGCCGGTGCCTTGGCTTCACTCGTCGTCGCCATCCGGGGCAACAACTGACCGAGATCGACAACGTCAGCGCCGCGGCCGAACGGACGATGCTGGCGTGGTCGCGCGCCGCGGTCGCCATGATCGCGACCGGTGCCGCCGTCTTCCATCTGCGATCGCCGGTCGCTGGAGTCCTCGTCGTAACCGCCGGTGCAGCCGCGGAGATCTACGGCTACGTGTGCTACCGCGGATCGCGCCCCGCCTCACCACGGGCGCTGCTGGCGGTCACGGCCCTGACGACCGCACTCGCCGTGTACGTGGTCACGGGCATTAGTTTCTGACGCAGTGTCAACAAGTGAGGCGAAGGCGGAGACGGAGCCGATCGGGTGAATCAGGCTCCCATCACCACGTTGCGCGAGGTCGACCTCGATCGCTTCTTTCGACCGAGGCGGGTGGTGGTCGTCGGCGCATCGGACGTCGAGCGCAAGCCCAATACCGCGTCTGTGGCGCAAGGTGCGCACGTGGGGCGAGGCACGGGGCGCTGAAGTGTTCCCGGTCAACCCGAATCGCGATTCGATCGACGGGCTCCCTTGCGCGTCCTCGATCCACGAGATCCAGGGCGACATCGACCTGGTGGCCATCCTGGTCGGCGACGTGTTGCCCGCCATGCAGGACGTCATCGATCGCAAGGTGGCGTTCGCGGTGATCTTCGCTGCGGGATTCTCGGAGGTCGGCAAAGCGGGCGAGAAGCTGCAGGCCCAGCTCGAAGCGATGATCGCGGCCGGCGAAACCCACGTGCTCGGGCCCAACACCAACCTCAACGCCTTCGAGGTGTACAACGAATCGCTCCCGGGAAAGCGGCTCGCCCTCATCACGCAGAGCGGCCACCAGGGCCGGCCGATTTACCAGGCGCACGAAGAACTCGGCATCGCGATGTCTCACTGGGCACCCGTCGGCAACGAGGCTGATCTCGAGTTCGCCGACTTCGTCAAGTACTTCGCCGACCAACAGGGCACCGGCGTGATCGCCGCCTACATCGAGGGCTTCAAGGACGGCCGCACCCTGATGCTGGCCGCCGACCACGCGGCCAAGCGTGACGTCCCGATCGTGTGCGTGAAGGTGGGCCGCACCGACGAAGGCCGCTCGATGGCCAAGGCCCACACCGGTCATCTCACGGGCGCCGACGCGGTTGTGAGCGCGGTGTTCCGCCAGTACGGCATCACTCGCGTCGATGGACTCGACCAGCTCGCCGAGACGTCCACCCTTCTGGCCCGCGCTGCCACACCGCGCGGCGATGGCGTGTGCGTGTACGCGATCTCCGGTGGCACCGGGGCGCACATGGCCGACTTGTGCGCGGCGGCCGGCCTCCGGTTGCCCGATCTCACGAAGAAGTCGCAAAAAGCACTGCGCGCGTGGATTCCCGGTTACCTGCGCGTATCAAACCCGGTCGACAACGGCGGCGCGCCGTCGGGCGACTGGCGCGGTCGCAAGATCCTCGACACGATCGTCGCCGATCCCAACATCGATCTGATCATCTGCCCGATCACCGGTGCACTGCCGTCGATGGCCAACCAGCTCTGCCAGGACCTGGCCGATGTCTCCGAGCTCACCGACAAGCCGCTGTGCGTGGTCTGGGGATCGCCGACCTACGACAGCGACGCCTACAGAGTGCTGCGTGGCGCACCCAACCTGATCGTGTTCCACACATTCGGCAACTGCGTACAAGCGGTCAAGGCCTACCTCGACTACCACGCGTTCCGGCAGCGGTATACGTCCCCCAACTTCGCAGCCAAGCGGACGGCGCGGGAGTTGGGCAAGGGCGCGCTCGACGAGTACCAGTCGAAGCTCGTGCTGGCCGAATACGGCATCACCGTGTCAAAGGACATCCTGTGCACCTCGCCGGCCGAAGCGGCTCGGGCCGCGAATGCCATTGGCTACCCGGTGGTGGTCAAGGCCTGCTCGGCCAAGGTGCTGCACAAGGCCCGCCTCGGCCTGGTGAAGGTCGCGCTTACGACTGCCGCGCAGGTAAAGGCGGCGACCGCTGAGATCCTCGAGCACAAGAAGGTTGACGCGGTGCTGGTGAGCGAGCTTGTCGAGGGCGGCGTCGAGACGGTGATCGGCGTGGCCCAGGACGAGCTGTTCGGACCGACCGTGATGTTTGGCCTGGGCGGCGTTTTCGTGGAGGTGCTCAAGGAAGTCACGTTCCGCGTGCCGCCGTTCTCCAAGGCCGAAGCCAAACGCATGGTGGCCGAAATCCGCGGCAGCTCGCTGATCCCGACGGCCGGGCCCGTGGTTGACGCGATCATGAAGGTGCAGAAGCTCGCCCTCGACTTCGGCGATTCGCTGAGCGAGCTCGACGTGAATCCGCTGGTGGCGCGCAAGAAGGACGCCGTCGCCCTCGACGCATTGGTGGTGGGCAGATGAGGGAGGCGGAGGCGAAGACGGAGCCGATCCGGGGGCGCTTGAGGGAGGCGGAGGCGAAGACGGAGCCGATCCGGGGGCGCGTGAGGGAGGCGGAGGCGAAGACGGAGCCGATCCGGGAGCACAGATGAGCGATGAATTGCTGTACAACCTCGACAAGGGCGTGGGGTGGGTCACGCTCAACCGACCCGACGCGCACAACGCGGTCACCCCCGATCAGCGCAACGAGCTGATCGCGCTGCTCGAACAGTGCTCGGCCGACGACGACGTCCGCTGCATCGTGCTGACGGCAACGGGCAAGGGCTTTTGCACCGGCGCCGACCTGCGCGCCGGACGTGATCCGAATGCGCCGGCGAAAGAACGCACGATGGGTGAGGTTGCCCGGGTGATCCGCACCGGCGCGCAGCGGTTGATCTCGGCGATCCTCGATTGCGAAAAGCCGGTAATTGCCGCGGTGAACGGCACCGCCGCCGGGCTGGGCGCGCACCTCGCGCTGGCAGCCGACCTGGTGATCGCCGCGGACACTGCCCGGTTCATCGAGGTCTTCGTCCGCCGCGGTATCGCGGTCGACGCCGGCGGTGCGTATCTGCTGCCTCGCATGGTGGGTCTGCACAAGGCGAAGGAGTTGGTGTTCTTCGGCGACGACTTGAGCGCGGCGGACGCCGAGCGGCTCGGGCTCGTCAACAAGGTGGTGCCGGTGGCGGAACTCGAAGCGGCGGCGCGGGAGTGGGCCGAGCGGCTGGCGGCGGGGCCGACCAAGGCGCTGGCCATGGACAAGTGGTTGCTCAACCGTTCACTCGACTCCGACCGCCGCACCGCGTTCGACGAGGAGGCCTGGGCGCAAGAGCTCGTGCAAGCCACCGAAGATTCGAAGGAAGGCCTGAAGGCGTTCGCCGAACGGCGCGCCACCGAGTTCAAGGGTAAGTGAGAGACCAGACCGCCATCGCCGGCATCGGGCAGACCGAGTTCGGCAAGGCGGTCGAGGGGAGTGAGGCCGAGCTGGCCTGCCGGGCGATCCTCGCCGCGCTCGAGGACGCCGGGCTGGCGCCCGACGACGTCGATGGCCTCACCTCCTACACGATGGAGGCAACGGAGGAGGTCGACGTCGCCCGCAACCTGGGCCTGGGCGACATCACGTTTTTTAGCCAGGTGGGCTACGGCGGCGGCGCCGGGTGTGCCACCGTCGGTCACGCGGCGATGGCGGTGGCAACCGGACAGGCCGACGTGGTGGTGGCGTGGCGCTCGCGCAAGCGCGGTTCGGGCCAGCGCCCGTGGGCCACACGCATCGGACGGTTGCCGGCGCCGATCGCCTGGACACGGCCCTGGGGCCTACTGCGCCCCGTCGACGAGATCGCCATGCTCACGCGCCGCTACATGCATGAGTACGGCGCGACACGGAATCACTTGGCCGATGTCGCGCTCAACTGCCGCGACTACGCCAACCGCAACCCGCGAGCGGTGATGCACGACAAGCCGATGTCGCGGGAGGACTACATGAACGCCCGCTGGATCTCCGAGCCCCTCTGCCTGTTCGACAACTGCCTCGAGACCGACGGCGCCCTGGCCGCGGTGATCACCAGCACCGAGCGGGCCCGCGACCTCAAGCAGCCGGTCACGACGATCCATGCCTTTGGCCAGGGCCTGCCACAACAGCACCAGACGATGACGAACTACTTCTGCGACGATCCCCTCGAGGGCCCGTCCTACGCCTGCGCGCGGGTGCTGTGGCGCCAGGCCGACGTCACGCCGGCCGACGTGAAGGTGGCGCAGCTCTATGACGCGTTCAGCCCGCTCATCCCGCTCTCCTGGGAGGGCTACGGCTTCTGCAATCGGGGCGAGGGCAAGGATTTCGACGCTGTGCCATACAACACCAGCGGCGGCGGGCTCTCGGAGGCCTACGTGCACGGCTTCAACCTGATCGTCGAGGGCGTCCGCCAGCTGCGGGGAACCTCGACCGGTCAGGTCCCCGACGCCGACGTGGCATTGGTGACCAGCGGCGAGGGCGTCCCCACCAGCGCACTGTTGCTGACGAAGCCATGACGTTGCTGCCCGATATCGACGATCCGGTCATGGCGCCGTTCTTCGCCGCGTCCGGCCGCGGGGAGCTGCGCATCCAGGCCTGCGTGTCCTGCGGACGCTTGCGCCATCCACCACGGCCGGTCTGCCCATGGTGTCGCTCGTTCGAGCGGGAGTGGCGGTTGATGTCGGGTCGCGGCGTGGTGTGGTCGTTCGTCGTACCGCACCCACCCTTGCTGCCGGCCTACGCGGAGGTAGCGCCCTACAACGTCGTGGTGGTCGAGCTCGAGGACGACCCGTCGGTCCGGTTGGTCGGGAACGTGGTGGCGTCGGCCGACGCCACCCTGAATTCGGTCGACCCGGCGGCGGTGTCGATCGGCATGACCGTTCAGGTGGTGTTCCCACCCGCCGACGACGGCGTGGTGCTCCCCCGCTGGGTGGCCAACGACCGCTAGGTCGTTCCGACCGGTACCCTCACTCTCTGTGGGCGAACGGCGCGGGGCGCTTGACGGGCTGCGAGCCGTGGCACTCATCGCGGTGCTGCTGTATCACGCGCTCCCCGCCAGCCTGCCTGGCGGTTTCCTCGGGGTCGAGGTGTTCTTCGTGCTGTCGGGATATCTGCTCACGTCGATCCTGCTCGCCGAGCACCGGCGCACCGGCCGGATCGACTGGCGGCGGTACTACGTTCGCCGGGTTCGTCGCCTCGCGCCCGCGCTGTTGCTCCTCCTTGGCGCGCTCGTGCTCGTCGTTCCGATGGTCGCACACGATGACGCGCACCGGTTCGCCGGAGACCTGTTCGCCTCCCTCGGCGGCGCGACCAACTGGCACCTGATCAGCGACCACAGCTCGTACTTCGGCGGGATCGGACGCCCGCCGTTCATCCGCCACCTCTGGTCGCTCTCGGTCGAGATCCAGTTCTACGTGGTGTGCCCGCTCCTCGTGAGCTGGCTGGCCCGGCGTCGCACGGCGACCGCCCTGGCCGCCACCGGTCTCGGTGTGGCCGCCTCGACCGCGGCAATGGCTCTCCTCTATCGGCGCGCGCGATCCATCCCGCGCCTACTACGGAACCGACGCTCGGATCGGGGCCATGCTGAGCGGTGCCCTGCTCGCGGTGCTGCTCTCCCGAACTGGCGCGCGAATCGGCGCAGAAAAGCGGGCGATTCGCGCGCCAGTTCGGGCGGGGATGGTCGGCGCGGGCGCGCTGGCGGTGTTGGCGGTGCTTTTCGTGATGGCTGATGAGCGGTCGCGGCTGCTGTATCCGCTTGGGTTCCTCCTGACCCAGGTAGCCACGATGATCACGATCACGGTGGCGCTCCGACCGGGTCGCGTCGCTTCCATGCTGGGTGCGCCACCACTCAAGTGGCTCGGTGAGCGCTCGTACGGCATCTACCTGTGGCACTGGCCACTGGTCGTCATGTTCTGGCCGCGCGTCGACGTGATGTGGTCGCCGACCACCGCGGCTGCGGTCACGATCGCGGGGGCCATCGCACTCGGGCATCTCTCCTACGAGTTGGTCGAGCGGATGTTCATGGCGCGGGGGCCGCGACGAGGCCGCGCGCTCGTCGGCGTCCAATGGTCACTCGCCGCCGTGGCCAGTGCTGGCCTGGCTCTCCTTGTGGGCGACATGCCGACGGCCGACCCGATCGTGAGCAGCCTGCGCGAAGGCCAGCAGGTCGTGTCGCTCCAAACCGATGCGCCGACCACCACCGCGGTCGTCGCGACGGCCACCACCCTCGCATCCGCGCCGGCCGAGGCCGCGCCGCCTCCGCCCCCTGCGGCCGTGCCGGCACCGGCCCCCGCTCCGTCGCCGCTACCGCCGGGCCCCCCGCCGGGGAGCGTGAAGGTCGCGGCCATCGGCGATTCGGTGATGCTCGGCGCCGCGCCGCAGCTCCAGAACCGGTTGGGTGGCAGCGGCTACATCGACGCCAAGGTCGGTCGCCAGTTCAGCCAGGGCGTCGACGTGGCCCGGCAATTTCGCGAGCAGGGACGACTAGGCGAAGCGGTCATCGTCCATCTCGGCACCAACGGGCCGCCGCACGCCCGCGACATCGACGCCATGATGGGCGAGCTGGCCGCAGTGCCCCATGTGTTGTTCGTCAACGTGCGGATGCCGCGTGAGTGGGAGGGCGCAACCAACGCCGCGCTGCGCGCCGCCGCCGCCCGCCATCCAAAGATCGCGCTGGTCGACTGGCACGGCTACAGCAACGGCCACCCCGAGTGGTTTGGGAGCGATGGCATCCATCTCAAGCCGCCGGGCGCCCAGGCGTTCGCCGAGTTCCTCGGTCGTGCCCTCCCGCCGCCGCCACCTCCTCCGCCCCCGCCACCCCCACCGGAGCCGCCGCCCGCGGAGCCGCCCCCGCCTGAATCGACGACCACGATCCCGCCGGACCCGAATGCCACAGTTCCTCCTGGTTGACCGCGCTGGTGGGGACGACGGCGTGGTGTGGCTGACGCTGAACCGGCCGGAGAAACGCAACGCCCTCTCGATCGCACTCCGCGACGAAATCGCCGATGCCCTCGACGACCTCGCCACCGATGACTCGGTGAAGTGCGTGGTCATCACCGGCGCCGGTTCGACCTTCAGCGCCGGCTTCGATCTAGCCGAGTTTTCCGAGCCCGAGCCTGCCTTCCAAGAGCGGCTATGGGCGTCGAGTGACCGCTATCACCACACGGTGTTGTGCTTCCCTCTCCCGACCATTGCCGCAGTCAACGGGCCGGCCCTGGCCGGGGGCTTCGACCTGGCGGTGTTGTGCGACGTGCGTATCGCAGCCAGTACCGCCCGCTTCGCGCATCCCGAGCGCGAGTTCGGCGATGTCGTCTACGTGCCGCTTCACGATCTCGTCGGCGGCGCGGTGGCCCGTGAGCTGTGTCTGACCGGCCGCGCGGTTGACGCCGAGGAGGCGTTGCGGCTCCACATCGTGTCGCAGGTGGTTCCCCCCGACGACCTGGCCACCGCGGCCGGGGCGCTGGCTGCGCAGACCGCGACCGCCCCTCGCGAAGTTCTCGTTCGAATCAAGGCCAAGGCACTGCGACGGGCCGGTGTCGACCCGGGCACGCCGACGCTCGACCTGTAGCGTCTCGGGGGTGCGGACCGAACTCGCGGCCAAGGCTGCAGGCAATCGGGAGTAGCGACACCGTCATCACGGCCGCGGCCTTAGCGCCGAAGGCCGACCAACTCGCCCGGGCGCTCGTCGCCCACGGCGTGAAGCCCGGCGACCGGGTGGCCGCGATGCTGCCGAACGACGAGCGGTTCTTCGTGGTGGGGCTGGCCACCGCCCGCTGCGAGGCCACCTTTCTCCCGATCAACTGGCACCTGAAGGCGGCCGAGGTCGAGTGGATCACCACCGACAGCGCGGCCAAGGTTGTCGTGCTCGACGAGAATTACGAGGAACTGCTGGCGTCGGCGCCGCCGGAAGCGGATCTTCCGCCTGGCTTTCCATCGCCCGCGTTCATGTTCTACACGTCGGGTACCACCGGTCGACCAAAGGGTGTGCTGCACGCATCACCCGACGCAGCGCGACTCACGATGGTCCAGGACATGCTCTCGCAGATGTGGGGTTACACCGCGGCCGACGTGCACATCATCTGCGGCCCGGCCTACCACGGCGGTCCGGGCGGCTACGCGTTCAGCCACCTCTATGTCGGCGCGTCGGTCATCGTGCAGCCCGTCTGGAACGCACGCGAGTGGCTGCGCCTCGTCGACGAGCACCGCGTTACCACGACATTCATGACGCCGGCTCACTTCATCCGCCTCCTCGAAGTGCCCGTCGACGAGCGGACGGGCTACGACCTCTCCTCGCTACGGCTGGTCATTCACGGCGCGGCGCCGTGTCCGATCGACGTCAAGCGGCGATTCATCGAAGCGGTCCCCTCGGCCGACGTGTACGAGCTGTACGGCGCCAGCGAGGGCGGGGCGACGCGTATCTCGTCGAAGGAGTGGCTCGAGCGTCCGGGCTCGGTCGGCCTTCCGTGGCCTGGCACAGAGGTGAAAGTCGGCGACGACGGGCGCATCTGGATCCGTCCGCCCGGCGGCGTCGGATTCAAGTACCACAACGATCCGGAGAAGACCGCGGGCGCGTGGGAAGGCGAGTACTTCACCGTCGGCGACATCGGCCGGATCGACGAGGACGGGTACCTCTACATCACCGATCGGGCGAGCGACATGGTGATCCGCGACGGCGTGAACATCTATCCGCGCGAGATAGAGGACGTCCTGCATACGCATCCGGCGGTGGTTGACTGCGCGGTGTTCGGTATTCCCGACGACCGCCACGGCGAGATCCTCAAAGCGGTGTTGGAGGTGCGCACGCCGGCCGACCCCGACGCGCTAACCGCGCACGTGCGCGGCCACCTCGCCGATTTCAAGTGTCCCGAGCGATGGGAGTTCGTCGCCGCACTGCCTCGCGACCCGAGCGGCAAAGTGCAAAAGCGGGTTCTCCGGACCCTCGCGTGAGGCTCTCGGACGCGGCCGGCCGCGCGCCCGACTCGCCGGGCGTGTACTTCTTCCTCGGTGCCGACGACGTGCTCCTCTACGTCGGTAAGGCCGGTCATCTGCGCCGGCGACTGCAGCAACATGCAAAGGCGAAGCCAGGGCCGCGCGAGCGACTGGCGGCGCTGTATCAGCGGGTGGCCGACGTTCGGTGGGAGGAGCAGGCCACCGAGGAGCTGGCGGCGGTCCGAGAAGCCGACTTCATCGTCGTGCTCCAGCCGGTCTTCAACGCGTCGCTCGCCGCAGAAGGGTGCTGGGTTCACCTCTCGGTGCACCGCGAAGGCGCGGCCACAACCCTCGCGCTGGGGACCGAGCACGGCCGGGCCTACGGGTGTTTCCCTCATCTCGGACGCGGCCTGAGCTCGCGCCCGGGGATTGCATGCAGCGACGGCTACGCCGCCTTCCTCCGACTGCTCTGGGCGGCGAGCGCACCACCGGGCGCACGTATTCCGCGGGCGATCCTCGCGGGACCGCCCGACGCCTTCTCGCTCACCTTGGACCGGGCACTCGATCGACCGTTGCACGCGTTCCTGACGGGCGTGAGTGGTGGGCTTCTCAGCGAGTTGGCCAGCAGGCTGGCCGTCGAGGAGTACATGAGGCCGGCGCTGGCGCGAGACCAGGTCGCGGCCGAAGGCTTCTTCATCCACGGACCGCGAGCCCTCCGTCAGCTGCGCCTCCGCCACCGCGTGCCGTCCGGCCCGATGTCGCGGGCAACGATCGAAGCGCTGCTGCTGGCTGAGGCGCGCGCCGCTATCGGTGAGTTCAGCATCGCGGGAATGACCGACCCCACCGCCGGCCTTCTCGGGCGCCGGGACTCGAGGACCCGAATTCTCCGAACCGCTATCCGCGAAGAGTCATCACGATGAGGGCAGGGTTGGTGGGCGTGGCGGGGGCCGCTGGCGCCCTGACCCGCTATTGGATCGGGCTGGCGGTTGGCGTCCGCAGCTTTCCGTGGGCAACCTTTGGGATCAACATCACCGGGTCGTTCATCCTCGGCGTGGTGCTGACGCTCGGCGCCGACCGAGACTGGTCGGCCAACATCACCGTCCCGATCGCGGTTGGCTTCCTTGGCGCGTATACGACGTTCTCGACGTTCTCGTACGAGACCCAGACGCTGCTGCGAACCGGACGTGCTGCTACCGCGCTCGGGTATATCGCCGCATCGGTAATCGTGGGCGTGGCTGCCGCAGCCGGTGGGTACGCAACCGGCCGCGCTCTCGCGTAGCTGCCCTCCAAGTTGCAGTTTTGCGACTAACTGCCTCCAAGTCGGACGCGCCGGACCAAATGTCCGATTGTCGGCCCTCCGGTTGCGAACTTGGAGGCTCGTCGTTCCAAAACTGGAACTTGGAGGCTCAGCGCAGCGTGGTAACGGCGCCGGGTGGCGGGGGTGGCATGGCTTCGGGGTGGAGCGCGCCGGCCAACGCCTCGACGCCCTCGACCACTCTCGGACCGGGCCGCGAGAACAACGCGTCTCCGTCGACGGCGAAGATCCGTCGCGCGCCGGCCAGTGCCGCCGCATCGAGGAGCACGAGACCTTCGTTCGTTGCCTGTTCGAGGTTGTAGCCGCACGGCATGAAGACGGCGACCTCCGGCGCGGCGGCGGCGATCTCGGTCCATTCGAGCCGGCGCGAGGGCGCGCCCGGATCGGCGAGTACGGGTTCACCGCCGGCGGCGTCGATCATGTCCGGCACCCAGTGTCCGCCGCTGAACGGCGGGTCCGACCACTCCAGCGCGAAGGTCCGCGGGCGCGGCCGTCCGGCAACGCCGGCGCGGACCGCGCTCGACCCGTTCTCGTAGCTCGGCCATCAGCACGCCCGCCCACGCGTCGGTGCCGGTCGCCGCGCCCACTGCGCCGACGCCGGCGATCACGTCATCGAGGCTGGACGGGTCGAGCGAGAGGACCTCGGCCTGGCAGCCGATCACGTCGAGCGCGTCCTGCACCGCGCCCGAGGGCACGGCACACACCCGGCACAGGTCCTGGGCGAGGATGAGGTCGGGCTGGATCGCCGCGATGCGAGCGCGGTCGATCGTGTAGATCGGCTGCCCGGCCGCCAGGTTTTCCCGCACCGCGGCGTCGATCTGGTTCGGCGTGACCAACTCCTCCATCGCCAGCGCGGTCCCGGAGATGATCGGCTTGGATCGGGCCGCCGGCGGCCAATTGCACTCGAAGCTGACCCCGTGGAGGCTGTCCTCAAGGCCAAGCGCGAACACAATCTCTGTGGCCGAGGGCAGGAGCGAGACGATCTTCACTGTGGCCTCGTAGGGTACGCGGCTATGCGCTGGAAGCTGGTCCTCGCTGCTGTTGTGATGATGACGGTCACGGGTCGGCCGGCTTCGGCTCCCGCGGCGCCAAGCGTGCCGCCGATCAAGCACGTGTTCGTGATCGTGCACGAGAACAAGAGCTACGACGAGATCTGGAGCCCGTCCTCGCCGGCGACCTACCTGGCGAAGACGTTGCGGGCCCAGGGCAAGTTGCTGACGAAGTACTACGCCACCGGCCACGCCAGCCTCGACAACTACATCACGATGATCAGCGGTCAGCCTCCCAACGTCGTTACGCAGGGCGACTGCGTCACGTTCTCCGATTTCATCGGAACCGTCGGCGTCGACGGCATAGCGGTGGGTCAGGGCTGCGTCTACCCGGCATCGGTCAAGACGCTGGCCGATCAGCTCGAGGCCAAGGGGCTGACGTGGAAGGGCTACATGGAGGACATGGGCAACGACCCGGTCCGCGACAACGGCACCACGTGCGCGCACCCGACGGTCGGGCCGCTCTCGGTGGATGCCACACAGGCAGCGGCGGCCAACGACCAGTACGCGACGCGCCACAACCCGTACATGTACTTCCACTCGATCATCGACGAGCCGAGTTGCGCGGCGAACGTGGTTCCACTGACGCGCCTTCCCGCCGATCTCCAGTCCAAGGCCACAACTGCCAACTTCAACTTCATCACGCCGAATCTCTGCAACGACGGTCACGACACCGGCTGCGCCAACGGTGATCCGGGTGGCCTGATCTCGATTGGTCACTTCACCGAGCGGTGGGCACCGCGCATCATGAACTCGCCGGCTTTCAAGGACGGTGGCTTGCTCATCGTCACCTTCGACGAGTCGGAGATCGAGGGTGACGCCAGCGCGTGTTGCAACGAGCCGAGCGGACCCAACACATTGCTACCAGGACTCTACGGCCCCGGCGGTGGCCACATCGGCGCCCTCCTGGTGTCGCCCTACATCAAGGCCGGCACCGTCTCCGACGTGCCCTACAACCACTACTCGTTCCTACGGAGCATGGAGGATCTCTTCGGCCTCAGCTACCTCGGGTACGCGGGTGCGCCGGATCTCGTCGCCTTTGGCGCCGATGTCTATGACAACCCGAACGGCACGGCCGCGGCCACCGCGGCGGCGGCTCCGGCACCGCGGCCGACCAACGTGTTACCCGCGACTGGCGCGTCATCGAGTGGCGGCGTCGCCGTGATCGGGCTCGCAGCGGTGGTTGCTATTGCCTCGGCGACACGAAGGCTGTCCCTCGCGCGACGGCGTAGAGAATCGCATTGAGCATGTCCATGTCGATGAGGTCATACGTACTCCAGTCCATCGCCATCGACTCGGCTTGGCCCGGCGCTCCGATCTGATTCACGGCGAACGGCACCGCGGGCTTGATCGCGTCGTAGGGACGTGTGTCCGGGGTGTCGCTGAGCGAGGCGCGGAACGCGCCGTGCTGCGGGAACGCCAGCGGTCGAACAGCGTGATCGGCTCTACGTCGAAGAGTTGCTCGATCGTGCGCAGCAGCGATGGGAACGATCCCCACTGGTGGTTCGCGCCCGGCTGCGCCCAGGGCCCGCTCACCTGCAGGTAATCCCGTAGGGGTGAGACGTGATCGCCGGCGGCCTGGGTGTCGTCCTCGGTCTGCATGATCACCGTCGACTCCCAGAACGGGCTCTTCGAGAGCGCGTCGGCGATCATGCCGACGGCGTGGTCGTTGTCGGCCACCATCGACGGCGGCGTGGGGCTGCCGAGGTTCGTTCCCAGCGTGTGGTTCACCGGCAGGGTCATGTAGATGAAGTTGGGCATGACGTCCTTGCCCGTCGTACGGAACACCTCGGACCAGTGGGCGAGATTGAACGGTCCCGGCATCGTGCGACTACCGCAGTCCTGGATCTGCTCGGGCTCGTTGGGGAACGCGCCATCGGTCGTCTTGCCGGTTGATGAACAGCTCGGCCCGACACGTGTCGAAGTACTGGATGTCGCCGCCCCAGCTCGGCGCCTTGTAGGCATCGAGCGTCGTTGCCCGACTCGCGCGCGGTGCTCTCGCCGTAGATCGCCATCGAGAGCTTGCCGGGTCCGGCTTGCGCGGGCGGGACCGCGCCGGCGTCCTTGAAGGCCTCGAAGATGAAGCCACCTTCGGGGTCCTCCAGCTCGTCTTCCTCTTCGCCGGGGCGGTCGCCGCGGAGGCCCTCGTCGTAGTTGGCTTCGAAGGTTTTCTCGCGGTAGTCGGTGGCGATGGCGCCCGACGTCCACGCGTGGCCGGTAACCGACACCTGGGCGTCGGAGAAGAAGCGGTCGGAGAGGCTGAACCGCTTGGCCAGCGCGTGGTGGTTGGGTGTGAAGAGATCGCCGTAAAGGAGATAGAGCGGGCTTGCGTCGTAAACATGTCGGATCGAGGTCGCCGAAGTACTGATCGAAGGTCTTGTTCTCGGTGACGATGTAGACGACGTGCTTGACCGGCGACTCCTTGCCCGCCGGTGGGCAGAGCACCTGGGACACCCGAACGCCGTTGCCTGGCGCGCACGGGTCGACCGCGAACCGCACCAGGTGGTCGTTGTCGTAGACCTCCTCGGTCCACTCGGCCTCTTGCTCGGCGTCTACCGGCAGGTCGATCGCGCTCACTGTTCCGTCGATCGGCGTGACCTCGTGGCCAATGCTGAGGTTGTAACCGGTGCTCTTCCTGGCCACACCCGCGCCCTTGGCGTTGGCCACCCAGAGCCGGTACTCGCCCGGCTTCTGATTACCGGGCTCGGGGGTGATCGCAAGCGCCGAGGGGTACCAGCCCGTCGGGATGTACCGCGGCTCGCCGGCCTGACGGGCGCCGGTATGGCCGTCGCGCACCTCGACCGCGTTCATGCCGGCCAGCGCGACGAACAGGCTCTCGCCATCGGGTGACAGCGCGAACGCGGTGGGGTACGCGCCGACGGGCGAGCCGGCGAGTGGTCGCACCGATTCGGTCCCGACGACAGCCAGTCCCGGCCCGCTTGCATCGACCACGCTGATCGAGTCGCTGTTGGTGTTGGCGACGAAGAGGTGACTGCGATCGAGCGAGAGTTGGAGTGCGGTTGGGTGGTTCCCGACGTGGGCGAAAGCGGTCTCACGCGGCGCGAGCGGATTGGTGATGTCGACGACCGACACCGTGCCGACGCCGTCGCCGCGCCCCGCCTCGTCGGCCCAGTTCGAGACGTACAGCCGATGCCGGACCGGATCCACCGCGAGGCCGAACGCGTCGAGACCCGACCGGCGCTCGGGCCACGACGGCATCGGTGCGCGTGTCGATGACGGTGACGCGTGCGCACTTGGGCCGTGCGCCCGGGCACGCGTCAGCTCCGGCGCCGCTCGGCTCTGACAGCGTGCCGGCCACGTAGAGGTACGGGCCGTCGACCACGCTGTTGCCCGGGTAGTCGCGAACGCGGATGCCGTCGGTCAGCGGCAGCGTTGGCGACTCGGGCAGCTGGTCGAGCACCTGATCGAGCGTTGCGTGCAGCGGGAACGGCTGTACCTCGGTCAAGTCGAGCGGAACCAACAGCGCGCCACTAAGGCGATAGCGGAACACGCGATCGGCGTTGCCGCCGCTGGCGTACACCCGACCTTCCGGTGTGGCCGCCAGCCCCATGAACAGGTTCTGCGCGGGGTAGTGCGTCGGCGCCAGCGTGGATGAGCTGATGCGCGTGATGCCCTGGAGGCCGCCGCTGTCGGAACTGACCAGCACGCTGCTGTGATCCGGCGTGACAGTGAGACCCAATGGGAAGTTGAGGACGGGTACCTGCTTGCCCGCCGGGCGCACGCGCCACCCCGCTGGCGTGTAATTGCCCTCACCGGGCCCGTCGTAGTCAGTGGCGGCGGTCTCTGCGGTCGACCCAGGCACGATCGTGCCGGCGGCGTGGTCGGGGTCGGTCAAGTCGAGGAAGCGGCGCGCGTTGCCCTCGTAGGCAACCTCTCGGGCCGATCGCATGCCTCCGCTGACCGCGGCGATGCCAGCGCCGCCGGCGAGCAGCAGAGCGAGGATCACGAGCAGGGGTACAACGGGTGAACGACGCATTACCTACCTTTCGCCATGGTGGAGGCCGATCCTTTGTAGCCTTGTGCGCATCGCTCCGCATCGAACCCGTTGTTTCGTCGCGCTCGCGGCCGTCGCCGCCCTCCTGCTTGTGCCGGTGGGCGCAGCACGCGGCGCGGCCAACGCCTCCGAGTCGACGATGGCGCGCGAGATCGCCGACGACATCAATCAGGAGCGCGCCAGCGCGTGGGTTGTCGGCCGTTCCCTTCGACGCCTCGTACTCCGTCGGCGCGCAACGCGTCGCCGAGCGCAACCGCGACCAGCCGTGTCATGCGTGCCACTCCACCGAGTACCCCTCCAGCGAGGTGGTGTGGTGGGGATCGGACTACGGGAGCAGCGGCGCCACGATCTGGTGGATGGGCTCGCCGCCGCACCGCGCGTTCTTACTGGCGCCCAACGCCACGCGCATCGGGGTCGGCGTCGCCTGCAACGGGACGGCGCACGACGCGGTGGCTTGGATTGAAACGACGGCCGGCGCGCAGAATCCGTCGCCGACGCCGGTAGCGACCAAGGCGGGGACCGGCAGCCGGTGCAAGGGCGGATCGTCCACCGCGACCACGACGGCCTCCACCACTGCCGCCAAGGCGACGCCGACCACGGCCGCCCGCAGCGCCGCCGCCCGCTCGGTCACCACTGTCGGAACGCCTGTCCCCGCCGGCAACACCGCGAGGACAACAACCACCACGAGGAAAAGCGCCCAGACCAAAACCACGGCGGCCCGGCGCTCGAGCGCGGCCGCGGCCGCCGCGGAGCCCGACGCGCCGCTGATGCAGGCCGCCGGTGCGCCCGGCTTCGTGCAACTCGACGAGGCGGCGCGAATGCCCATCGCTTCCGCGTCGCGTCCGGCCTCCGGGCCCAACGGCATCGGCGGCCTGGGCACCGCAGTCCTGCTGTTCACCTTCACCGGCGCCCTGGCCGTCGGCCGCGCCACCCACCGCCGCTGACTTCTGGACACTTATCGCCCTCCCAGGGCGATAAGTGTCCAGAAGTCGACGTTTATCCGGGAGTAGTTGTCACACCCTCCCGGTAGGGTGCGGCCCCGTGCCGGGGCAACCGCTCATTGAGGGTCGCGCGCTCGTGAAGCGGTTCGGCGCGTTCCGGGCCGTGGACGAGATCGACTTCGAGGTCGAGCCGGGCGAGACGTTCGGCTTCCTCGGCCCCAACGGCGCCGGGAAGACCTCGACCATGCGGATGATCGGCTGCGTCTCGCCGGTCACCGACGGCCACCTCCGCGTGCTCGGGATGGATCCGGCACACGACGGCCCGCGCGATCCGCGCCCGGCTCGGCGTGGTGCCGCAGGAGGACAACCTCGATACCGAGCTGACCGTCTGGGACAACATGCTGATCTACGGCCGGTACTTCGGGCTCAAGCTGTCCGACATCCGGCCCCGGGCTGCCGAACTGCTCGACTTCGTGCAGCTCACCGATCGCAAAGGCGACAAGGTCGACCCGCTCTCCGGCGGCATGAAGCGACGGCTCACCATCGCGCGGGCCCTGATCAACCAGCCCGACCTGCTGCTTCTCGACGAGCCGACCACCGGCCTCGACCCGCAGGCGCGCCACCTCGTGTGGGAGCGGCTGTGGCAGCTCAAGCGCAAGGGCGTCACGCTCGTGCTGACCACGCACTACATGGACGAGGCCGAGCAGCTGTGCGACCGGCTCGTGATCATGGACATGGGCCGCATCGTCGCCGAGGGCTCGCCCCGTGAACTCATCGCCAAGCACGCCAGCCGGGAGGTCGTCGAGCTGCGGTTCCACACCACCGAGGAACGCGAGGTCGCGCTGCCGAAGGTCCGCCACCTCAGCGACCGGGTCGAAGCGCTCACCGACCGCATCCTGATCTACGCCGAGGACGGCGACGGTGTCGCCCGCGCAGTGGATCAGCGACCGCGTCGAGCCCAGCGCGGTGCTCGTGCGCCGCAGCACGCTGGAGGACGTCTTCCTCACCTTGGCCGGCCGCACCCTCGAGGACTGATCGGCGATGCCTGCCTCGACCATGCTCCGCGTCGTCGAGCGCGAAGCGCGCGTCTACGGAAAGCTGTGGCAGGCCTCGGCGTTCTCCACCTTCGTCATCCCCATCATGTTCCTGCTGGCCATGGGCCTCGGCCTCGGCGGGCTCGTCGACCAACGCACGCGTTCGATCGACGGCGTGTCCTACCTCCACTTCGTCACGCCCGGCCTCCTGGCCGGCATGGCGATGCAGAGCGCCGCGCCCGACTCGCTGTGGACGGTGATGGCGGGCACGAAGTGGGTCCGGTTCTTCCACGGCATCGTGGCCACGCCGGTCAGCGCCGGCGACGTCTACGGCGGCTACGTCGTGTGGTCGGGGGTGCGCGCCGCGATGGCCGCGGTCGGGTTCGTCGTGGTCGCCGCGCTGCTCGGTGGGATCGCGTCGCCGTGGGGCATGCTGGCCGTCCCGGCCGCGGTGCTGTGCGCACTGGCGTTCACCGCGCCGCTGGTGGCGTTCGCGGCAACGCAGACCACCGACATCAGCTTCGCCGTCATCATCCGGTTGGTGATCGTGCCGCTCTTCCTGTTCTCGGGGACGTTCTTCCCGGTGGACCAGCTACCCGAGTGGCTGCAGCCGTGCGGTGTGGCTCTCGCCGCTGTGGCACGCCGTCGAGCTGTGTCGGGGATTCACGACTGGTCAGTTCGGCTGGTCGGCAGTCGTTGCGCACGTGGCCGTCCTGTCGGCATCGTCGTCGCCGGGTCGCTCTGGGGCACCCGCACGTTCGCACAGAAGCTCGCCCAGTGATCACGTTCTCGCGCGTCGGCAACATCGTCGAGCGCAACGCGTTGGCCTACCGGCGCATGTGGTCGGTCTTTCTCGCCGGCTTCTTCGAGCCGATCCTGTTCCTGCTCTCGATCGGCATCGGCGTCGGCGCGCTGGTCGGGACGGTGCCGGGTCCCGGCGGCCAGCTGGTCACCTACCAGGAGTTCGTCGCGCCCGGCATGCTGGCGGCGGCGGCGATGAACGCCTCCACGCTCGACACCACGTTCAACTTCTTCGTGAAGTACAAGTACCTGGGCACCTACGACACGATGCTGGCGACGCCCATGGGAATCGCCGAGCTGTCATTGGGCGAGGTCGCGTGGGGCCTGCTCCGCGGCGCGGTCTACGGCGGCGCGTTCCTCTTGACGATGGTGTTCATGGGCCTGGTGCCCTCGGCGTGGGCGGTGCTCGCGGTCCCCGCCGCGCTGCTCATCGGCTTCGCGTTCGCCGGCGTCGGCCTGGCCGTCGACGACGTGGATGCGGTCGTTCGTCGACTTCGACTTCGTGAACCTGGTGATGGCGCCGATGTTCCTGCTCTCGGCCACGTTCTTCCCGCTCGAGCAATACCCCGAGGCGCTTCAGTGGATCGTCCGGATCACGCCGCTGTACCAGGGCGTCGCGCTCGAGCGCGGGCTGATCCTCGGCGCGGTCGACTGGACCCTGGCCGTGCACGCGCTCTACCTGGCGGTGCATGGGCACGGTTGGCGTCGCCGTCGCCGTCCGCCGCCTTGGCCCGCTCCTACAGCCCTAGGCCGAGGCACCGCCGCAGCGCATCGGGCACCGCGCCGACAATCGCGTCCTGCAGCTCCAGTTCGCCGCCGCTCATGCGCAGGCCCCCGACTTCGGTGCCATCGCGGGCCACGACGTGCACCGACCGCACGCGAACCCGGTCAGCTGCCAGCGACGGCCGCGTGCCGAGCGACTGCGTGGCCCAGCCATGGCAGACCGTTCCCAACGTGGCCCACTCGTCGGGCGCGATGAAACCGACCAACGCGTCGAGCGGGTGTTGCCCGGCGGCCAGCTGTTTGATGCCGAAGGTGACGCCGAGGTCGTCGGCCTCGAACATGAGCAGCCGTGCCGGCTGCGAGAAGTCGTCGCCCATCTCGTCGTCGAGCGCACGGAGCAGGTTGGGAATGGCGGCGGCCAACTTGGCCGCGATCGCGGTGGCGGGAACGCTGGGCATACGTGCTTCCTCTCGTCACAGAACGTGGCGGGGAAGGGCGCGATGCCGTGCTAGCGCTCGGCGGCGGCCAAGGTCAAGAGGGAATCAGAAACGCTCGGGTTGGTAGAAGCCAGTCGCGAACGTCCACTCGTAGCTACCGCGGAGCGCCTCGATCGTCGCGGTGTCGTAGTAGCTACGAACGGGCGCGTGCTTTGTGCGATTTACGTGCTTGACCTTGGCCCGAATGGGCCGCTCCATCACGTCGCTCAAGAACTTGCTGGTGTCGAGAGCAAGCGACTCCCGCCGCAGGATCGTGACATTCGCGGGCAACTCGTTGTCGACGAGAAGGGCCTCGGCGAACTGGTCGCGAACGAGGACTTGATCCAGGAAGTCGGGAAAGCTGAGCCGCCGGGTCAGCTCGACGTGGGCGAGGTGGCGCTCATGGTCGGTCTTCTTGCTGCGCCAGAACTCGTAGATCGACACCGCGTGTGCGGCCGGATGGCAGATCGCGCTGACGACTCGAGTGCGGGCCGGGTCGACCCCCCGCGGACAGCACGGAGAAGAACTCCGTCAGGGTGTGGTGCGTCTCGGGTAGTTCGGGGACCTCGCGCAAGTCGGGGATCGAACCCACGAGCGCGGCCCGCAGCGACAGCCCACCCGTCTTGTGAATGTGGATGAAGGCAAGTCGGTGAGTCTCGGAGTAGAGCATCGATCAGCGCGTCCTGTCGCGAGATAGTTCTTGACAGTTTCTTACCCGATTGCGAAAGTCGCCACGGCTCAGGCAATCGGGGGGCCTCGAGCGAATTGGGGTTTCCATGAACCGTGTTGTCAGGGCAGCAACCGTACTGGTCGCCGTCGCCGTACTGGTCGGCCTCAACACTCCCGCCGCCGAGGCGCGGACGGACAATCGGGCCAAACCCGTGGTCTACGTCCACGGCTACAACCCATTCGGCGACGGGGCCGACTGCAACATGTGGAACTCGATGGACAACACGCTCCGGTCGTGGGGTCTCAGCGGCCAGAAGGTCACCGTGCGCTACTACTTCGGCGACGTGAACTGCACCCATCCGTTGCAGAACTACGGCACCAACGGCCGCCACTACGACCCGGGCACCCAATGGGATCGCTACGTGCGTCTCGAGCACCTCGGTTACCGCTTGGCGTGGATGATCTACAGCCAGTTCTCCAGCCGCGGGATCACCGTCGACATCGTCAGCCACTCGATGGGTGGCCTGATCACCCGCTACGCGCTCGGCGCAGACGGCCCGGCATCACGCTGACTTCCCGCCGTACCTCTACGTCGAGGATTCGGCGACGCTCGGCACGCCGCACGCCGGCACCGGCTGGGCGAACTACTGCTGGACCACACAGTGCTCGCAGATGCGACCGGGCTCGTCGTTCGTCAACTGGCTCGCCACGTACGCACCCAACCCGCAGGGCTCCGGCGGGACCGACTGGACGACGGTCGGCGCGTGGGACGACGAGATCGTGTCGGAGAGTTCGGCGATCTCGATGAGCGCGGCGCACAAGGTCCAGTACTTGGACAGTTCGAACGTGTACCACAGCGACTACTACAACCTGACCACCGACGTTCGCACCGCCGACGTGCAATACAACGACAACGGCGGCCCGTTCTACGCGTGGTACGACGCGCCGTGGCCCGTCCGTTGGAGCGACCAGGCGCTGTACCTCGGCACCTGGTAACGACGACCGGGGTTAGGGCAACGCCGGTTGGTTGAGTGGCAGGCCAGCGTCGTCGACGAACGTGTCGACGATGCTGAACTGCTGCGGGAGGACCAGCCCGGTCACGAACGCGTGATTGCTCAGCACGATCGACCCGGTACCGGTGAAGGCGATATTCGCCGGCGAATCGTAGGGCGCGATGAGGCTCAACGCCGGGTTGCCCAGGCGCCGAATCTCGGTCCCGTTCGGAGCGAGGATCGACACGCCCGACGCCAGCGGTGTCGCGATGGCGACGTACAGCAAGCCGGTTGCGCCGAAGGCAATGCCGTCGGGCATGGTTCCGATCGGATACCGATGGAACAACTCGAGATTGGCCGCGGTCGGTTTGGCCACTAACGGCAGGCGGTAGATCGCCGAACTGCCGAGCAGGTCCGTCGATACGGTGATGACCACGCGTGTTCCCGATGGATCGATTCGAATCCCGTTGACCCCGATGTACGGCGACGCCAGCCGTAGGTCCTGGAACCAGATCTGTGGTGTCCCGCCGCCGGCGGGCACCCTCCAGATAGTGGCCTGCAACGAGTCCGTAACGTACGCGTTGCCGGCCGCGTCGAAGGCGAGATCATTGGGTATCGACGGCAGGTCGAGGAGGGTCGGCGAGCACGGCGGCGGGCCGCCCAAGAGCGGGATGCACGGCCGCAGGTTCGGGAACGGCGCGGAGTAGAACTCCTGAACACCAGTTGCTGGGTATAGCCGGAAGATTCCCAATTGGGTATTGAGGACGTACAGCCTTCCGGCGGCGTCGAACGCGATCGAGGAGTCGGCGTGCTCGGCCTGGCGGTTCTCGCCGTAGGTCGGGTAGTACGCCACCTGCGCGCCCGTGTTGAGGTCGTAGGCCACCACCGCCGACGGCGGCTTGCCCGCGGTTCCGAGCGTCGCCGGGCCGGCGACGTACACCCGGCCGTCACGAACCGCGATGCCCTCGGGAAAGCCGGGCGACGACGGGAAACGGGCCAGGATGCGGGCATCGCCGTAGGGCCGGTCGGCGGCGCGCGCGGGCGGTAGCCCGAGGCCGAGGATCGCCACCAGCGCAAGGCCGATGTAACGGGTGAGCTTGTTCGCCATGTCGCCGCCCCTTCGTGTTGCGCGAATCCTAGGGCGCGAAGCTCGAGCGACACTGAATCAACCAGCGGCCGCCCTGCTCGACGAGCACGTACACCGCGGGGTACACGCCGATCACCGACCTGTCGGCGCGATAGCGGGTGAACTGCACGTCGAGGTGCACCTTGCCCGGCCCCTCGTGGATCACCCGCCGGTGATCCCACGTGCTGTGGTCCCAGCCGGCGCGGTCCCGGAGGGCATCGATGTTGGTTCGCATCGCCGCTTCGGCCTCATCGATGTCGTTCCATACGCGAACCCGGCCACTGGCCAGGCGTATGTGCGGGTAGGCAAGCGTCTCGACGTGGCCGCGCGCGTCGCCGGCGTTGAAGGCGTCGAGGAACGCGTCCGTCGTCGCCAGCGCCGCGTCGCTAGCGGCTGACGCCACCGGGGGTGAACTCGGCGGGCAGGTGTTTGATGCCGTTGATGAAGTTCGAGCGCAGTTGCGCGGGAGGGCCGACCGAGTGGATATCGGGTAGCCGGCGGAAGAGTTCGCGGAACATCACCGTCATCTCGCGGCGGGCCAGATGGGCGCCGAGGCAGAAGTGGGGCCCGGGGCCGCCGAAGCCGAGGTGCTCGTTGGGCTGGCGGGTGACGTCGAAGCGGTATGGGTCCTCGAAGACGGCTTCGTCACGGTTGGCCGAGTTGTAGAACAACACGACCTTGTCGCCCTCCTCGAAGGTGTGGTCGCCGATGGTGACGCCGTCCTGGGTGACCGTGCGCCGGAAGTGGATCACCGGCGTTGCCCAGCGCACGATCTCTTCGATCGCCGTCGGAGCGACTCGCTCGAAGTCGGCCGCCCACTTCGCCTTCTCGTCGGGATGTTCGGTGAGCGCGAGCAGGCCGTGCGAGATCGCGTTGCGCGTCGTCTCGTTGCCGGCGACAACCAGCAGGATGAAGAAGCTGGCTAGCTCCGCCGGGCTGAGCTGCTCACCGTCGACCTCGGCGGTCACCAGTGCGGTCGTGAGGTCGTCCTTCGGATTCTTGACCCGATCCTCGGCCAGCTTGGTGACCAGTTGCGCCAACTCCTGACCGGCGGTGAGCATCTGGATGAGCACGACGTTGGGATCCTCGGAGACGTACTCAGGGTCGCCGTTGGCCAAGATGATGTTGGACCGCTCGAAGATGAACTGCTCCTCGCTCCTTGGGATCCCCATCAAGTCGACGATGATCCGTAACGGGAGGATGGCGGCCACCTCCGTGACGAAGTCGCACGCGCCCTTGTCGATCACTGCGTCGACGACCGACGTCGCCGCGTCCTGCACGTAGTCGGTCAACGAGTTGAGGTACTTGGGCGTGAAGCCGCGGGCGACGATGCGCCGCAGGCGGGCGTGGCGCGGGTCGTCCATGTTGATCATCGAGCCGAAGAAGTCGAGGAAGTCAGGCGGCAGGTCCGGGATGTTGGTGCCGCGTCCCGAGCAGAACAGCTCCGCGTTCTTGCTGGCCGTCACCACATCGGCATGGCGGGTGAGGGCCCAGTAGCCCGGTCCCGGTCGGGAGCGCGGCGATCTCCGGCTCGGCAAAGAACGCGATCGGCCGCTCCGCTCGCAGCGTGGTGAACGCCGCTTCCCGCTCCGCGTAGTTCTTGGACCAGAACTCGATGTCCGAAAGATCGACGTCGTCCGCACCCACGACTGAAGTCATGCCCCGAGCCTATGACGGCCGAAATGTCAGCGCGATATTCGGCAGCGCGCGCCTCAGGCGCGTGGCGTCCCCAAGTATCAGAACTGATACGGGCTGCACCCAGGACCTTGCGGGCGTAGCGATTTGACCAGTTCGCGAGGCCCTCGGCGCGATCTTGGGCGACATTCGTTACAGCGCCCGCGCACCCTTTCTTATGGAGTGCTCAGGGCACGGATTCCGTGTCCTCACCACTCCAGAGTTACACGAGGCCCGGTGTGGGGCGTGCGGGCACTCGTCGTGAGCTGGGGCCGCTTGGTACCGTTTCTGCGGTATGCGGCGGCTGGTGGTGGGTCTGGTTGTGCTGGTGCTCCTGGGAGCGACGCACATCACGCGGGTGAACGCCGCGGGCGGGACGGTCTATGAGAAGGCCACGACCCTGCACGAGTCGCTGCGCGTGGCGGAGCGTCTGCGCGAGGCCGGCATCGACGTCATCCTGACCCGCGCCGACGACCGCCACATCGACCTCTCCAAGCGCGCCGCGGCGTCGCGCGACGCCCACCTCCTCGTGTCGATCCACAACAACGGCGCCAAGAGCCGGGCTGTCGTCGGGACGGAGGCCTACTACCAACTCGGCAACCGGTTCGGCGGGCAGCTGGCCACTGAGATCGTGCGGTCGATCAGTGCCCGGGCCCGCACGGTGCTGCGCGGAGCGTTCACTCGCAAGGGCGACAACGGCGACTACTACGCAGTGCTCCGCGAGAGCCCGGCCACCGCCATCATCGTGGAAGGGACGTTTCTCTCGAACGCCGGCGAAGCCCGACGCTTGGCCGACCCTGCGTTCCGCCTCCGTATCGCCGACGGGATTGCCGACGCGCTGATCAACCGCCTGGTCGTGCAGGTCGTGCCGCAGGGCGCCGGGCCGCCGTCGCCCAAGGCGTCCCGCCTCGGCGCGCTCCTGCCGCCGCCGGCGAACGTTGTGGCAACGGTCGCCGGTGGCCGCACGATCAACCTGAGCTGGAGCCCGATCGGCGCGGCAACCTCGTATGAGATCTGGCGTGACGGCCACCGGATCGGCCAGGTCGCGGGCGGGCGCTTTGCCGACGCCGGGTTGAGCCCCGGGCGCCATCGCTACCAGGTTCGCGCCGTGCTCGACATCGCCGGCGCGGTGGTCCAGCACTCACGCTCGGCCACCGCAGAGGCGGTCATGCCGTGGCGGGTGGTCATCGACCCCGGCCACGGCGGGAAGGATCCAGGCGCCGTCGGCCGCTGGTAGTGCCCAACTTGCTCTCGGCTTGCGCGGCGCTTGCGGCGCCGGCGGATCATCGGCATCGTGCTCGTTGAGACGCCCACCATGTCCGCGCTCCGCAAGGTCACTGGCCTGCGCTACATCTCGCCGCACGACTTCGCCACGCTGGCCAAAGTGGCCAGCGATGTCAGCGTGCCCGCGGGGGCAGTCGTGCAGCACGCCGGGCCCGCCGCCCCGTACCTCGCGGTGGTCGTCGACGGCATCGCGGGGCTTTGGCGGGCCGACCGGCACATCGGCGAGGTCGGTCCCGGCGAGTTCGTCTCCAACCGCCCGCCGCTAGACGTTCTCACCCGCGGTGCCCGCGTCGTCGCGCAAACGCCGATGCGACTGCTGGCGCTGCCGATCGAGGTGTTCACGCCGATGCTCGACGACACCGCGATCGCGGCGACGATGCTCGACTACGCCTTGGCGCGGCTGCGCCGCAACGGTTCAGCCGCTGCGGTGGATCAGGTTCATCCGCGTCTTTAGGACGACGTCGCCGGTCGCTTCGTTCTTGTACTCGTTCTCGCTCACGAGGAAGGTCATCATCTTCCCCTTGCTTTCCTTCTCGTAGACGTCGGCGATCTTGCCCTCGCCGAGAAGGACGTCACCGACCTTCACCGGCGCCGAGGTACTCGAACTCCTGCTCGCCGTGGAGGACGAGCCCGCCCTTCTGCATGAGCTTGCCGATGATCTGCATCACCGGCGACGGACCCGTCGGGCGTGCCGCCGGCCGGCTGCTCGTCGGCGTAGGCGCCCCAATGCGCCATGACGAACCCGAAGGTCGGCGGCGCCGGCGCGTCTGCCGCCTGGTAATCGGGGCTCGTCGTCCTTGAGCGACTTGGCGAAGTTGGCCACGGGCGCACGCTCGATTCGGATCCGCCAACTGCCGGTCGGCTTGCCAATCACGACTGGTGTCCACGGCCATGGGTCCTCGTTCCTCCGGGCGCTAAGTTGACGATCCGTCAGAACTTATCCCGAGGAGCGTAGATGGGCTTGCTGGACGGCAAGGTGGCCATCGTCACCGGTGCCGGTCACGGTGATCGGCCGGGGCGAAGCGCTTGAGCTGGCCAAGGAGGGCGCCAAGGTCGTCGTCAACGACATCGGCGGCTCGGTAAGCGGCGAAGGCGCCGACAAGCGGCGTGGCCGAGACCGTCGCCGACGTCATTCGTGGCGCGGGGCGGCGAGGCGGTCGCCAACTACGACGACGTGGCCGACTGGAACGGGGCCAAGAACCTCGTCGACCAGGCGGTCGAGGCGTTCGGCAAGCTCGACATCCTCGTCAACAACGCCGGCATCCTGCGGGACAAGATGATCTTCTCGATGACCGAGGACGACTTCGACTCGGTCGTCCGCGTGCACCTCAAGGGCACGTTCGCGTGCACGCACCACGCCGCGGTCTACTGGCGTGCGCAGTCCAAGGCGGGCAACCAGCCGCGGGCCGCGATCGTCAACACCGTCTCGAGCGCCGGACTCCAGGGCAACGTCGGCCAGGCCAACTACGGCTCGGCCAAGGCCGGCATCGCGGCCATGACGATCATCGCCAGCCTCGAGCTGGGCCGCATCGGCGTGCGGGCCAACGCCGTCGCGCCGGGCGGCGATCACCCGCATGTCCGGCGGCGTCGTCAAGGACCTCGAGGTCAAGGAGCCCGACGAGTACGGCGACGACGAGTACGAGCGCCTCAACCCCGGGAACTCGGCGCCGATGGTCGCGTGGCTGGCGTCGGACGAAGCGATGCACGTGACCGGCCAGGTATTCCGAGCCGTCGGCCACACGATCACGCGGTACGTCCCCTGGACTCTCGGCGCCGAGATCGAGACCAAGGGCGGTCCGGCCAAGTGGAACCCGGCCGACATCGGCGCCGCGGTCAACGCCACGATCTTCGGCTCGCGCAACCCCGGCCTCCAGATGGGCGGGCGTTGAGGGAGGCGGAGGCGGGGACGGAGCCGACCGGGACATGAGGGAGGCGGGAAGACGAGTCGCAATCGTTGGTGCCGCGTTATCGGACTGCGGGCGGGTCGACGACAAGACTGCGTTCCACTTGCACCAGCAGGCGACGAGCCGAGCGCTGGCCGATGCCGGGCTGACCAAGGACGACGTCGACGGCTTCATGTCGTGCGGGATGGGCTCGCTCGCGCCGATCGAGGTGGCCGAGTACCTCGGCATGGGTCCGATGCGTTGGGTCGACGGCACCAGCGTGGGCGGCAGCTCGTGGGAGTTCTACGTCGAGCACGCCGCCGCGGCGATCTCGGCGGGTTTGGCCGACGTGATCGTCGCCGCCTACGGCTCGACCACGCGGGCCAACCTCAAGCGCGGCATCCGCACCGCCAACCTGTCATTCGGCGTCCGCGGCCCGCAGCAGTTCGACGCGCCGTACGGCCACACGCTGATGGCCAAGTACGCCATGGCCGCGCGGCGCCACATGCACGAGTTCGGCACCACCGCCGAGCAGCTCGCCGAGATCGCGGTGTCGGCGCGCTACAACGCGTCGCTCAATCCCGGACGCCTACTACCGCGACCCGATCACCATCGAGGACGTGCAGAGCGCGCCGATGGTTGCCGACCCGTTCACCAAGCTGCACTGCTGCATCCGCTCGGACGGCGGCGGCGCCGTCGTGTTGGTCGTCGGAGGAGCGGGCGCGCGACTGTGCGAAGGAGCCGGTATGGGTGCTCGGTACCGGCGAGGCGGTCACCTACACGACGTTGAGCGAGTGGGAGGACTTCACCGAGTCCCCGCCGCCATCTCCGGACCACTGGCCTTCGAGCGCGCCGGCATCACCCCCGACGACGTCGACATCTGCGAGATCTACGACGCCTTCACCTCGATGGTGTTGCTTTCGCTCGAGGGGCTCGGCTTCTGCAAGAAGGGCGAGGGTGGGCCGTTCGTCGAGGACGGCAAGCTGCGCGTCGGTGGCGCGCTGCCCACCAACACCGACGGCGGCGGGCTGTCGTCGTGCCACCCCGGTATGCGCGGGATGTTCCTCCTCGTCGAGGCCACCAAGCAGCTGCGCGGCGAGTGCGGCGAACGCCAGGTCCCGAACGCCAAGATCGCCTGCGTCAACGGCACCGGCGGGTGGTGGAGCTCCGCGTCCACCGTGCTGCTGGGCGTGGAGTAGGAGCGATGGAACTCGAGTTCACCGCCGAGCAGGAGGAGCTGCGGGGGTCGGTGCGCGCCGTGCTCGAGAAGGAGTGCACCACCACCGTCGTGCGCGACGCCGCGTGGGAGCCGCTGTGGAAGCAGATGGTCGCGCTGGACTGGCCGGCGCTGACGATCCCCGAGGACGCCGGCGGGCTCGGGCATGACGTTCGTCGACCTGGCCGTGGTGGTCGAGGAGCTGGGCCGGGTCGTGGCGCCGGGGCCGTTCTTGCCGACGCTGACCCAGCTGGCGCCCGCGCTGCGGGCCGCCGGCGCCCTTGGGTTGCTGGCGCAGGTCGCCACAGGCGAACTCACCGGGGCGCTGGTCGTCGATGGCCTCGTCATGGGGCCGGCCGATCGAGTCGCTCTCATCCGCGACGGCGAACTGCATCTCGCCGTGGACCCCGAGCGTCCAGCCGCTCGAGACGCTCGACAAGAGCCGCCCCCTTGCGCAGGTCACGGTCGGCGCGACCGAGCCGGTCGGCCCGGTCGACGAGGCGGCCGTGATCGACGAAGCCACCGCGGCGCTGGCCCTCGAGATGGTCGGCACCTGCCAGACGATCTTCGACATGACGCTTGAATACGCCAAGGGACGGGAACAGTTCGGCGTGCCCATCGGCTCGTTCCAGGCCATCAAGCACAAGCTGGTCGACATGTACGTCGCGCTGAGCCGAGCACGGGCCTGCGCGTACTTCGCCGCGGCGACCGTCGCCGAAGGCGACCAGCGGCGGGCGCTGGCGGTGTCGATGGCCAAGGCCGCGGCCGGCGACGCCCAGCGGATCATCGTCCAAGAGGGCGATCCAGATCCACGGCGGCATCGGCTACACGTGGGAGCACGACCTGCACCTGTTCGTGAAGCGGGCCAAGACCGGCGAAGTCCTCCTCGGCACCGCGCGCCGACCACCGCCAACGCGTCGCTCGGTCTCGTCGGCGCTGTGATACCTCGCGGGGCGGTACCGGCTCGAGCGCCGGATCAGCCGGACCGAGATGGCCGAGGTCCACGAGGCCGTCGATGAGATCCTCGGTCGACCGGTCGCGGTGAAGCTCCTGCTGCCCGAGCTGGCCGACGACGACGATTTCGTCGCCCGCTTCCAGCGCGAGGCGCGGGCGGCGGCCAGCCTCAACCACCCGAACATCGTGTCGGTCTACGACTCGGGCGAGCATGAGGGTCACGTACTTCATCGTGATGGAGTACGTCGACGGGCCGACGCTCGCCGATGTGATCTCCGAGGACGCCCCGCTGCCCGAGACCAGGGCGGCGGAGATCGGCATGGAGATCGCCGCCGCGCTCGGCGCCGCGCATCAACAAGGAATCGTGCACCGCGACATCAAGCCCGGCAACGTGCTGCTCGGCGGCGGCGGCGTCGGTGAAGGTCGTGGACTTCGGAATCGCTCGGGCGATGGAGGGCAGCACCGACCTCACCCGTCCGGGCACGATCGTCGGCAGCGTGTCCTACCTGTCGCCCGAGCAGGCCATGGGCGAGCACGGTGGGGCCGGCCAGCGACCTCTACAGCCTGGGCGCCGTCCTTTACGCCCTGGTGACCGGTCAGCCGCCGTTCGCGGCCGACACGCCCGTGGCCATCGCGCACCAACACGTGCACCAGGCGCCGACGCCACCGACTGAGCTCAACCCCGACCTCTCGCCCGGCGTTCGACGCGCTTGGTGCTGCGGGCGCTGGCCAAGGATCCGGACGACCGGCCGCCATCGGCCGAGGCCATGCGCCAAGAACTGCTCGACGTGGTCGAAGGCGCTACCGCGCCCGACTCGACGTCGCCCGACGCCACGTCGGTGATCGCGCCGACGCCGGCGCCGACCGCCGCCGCGTAGCTCGACCCAAGTGCTCTCGGGCCCACCGCCCGTAGGCTGCGGTCCGCCCGAGCATCGACGCGGAACGCCGGCGGCGCGCCGCGTTGACTGCAGTGGTCGCGGTGGTTCTCGCCGTCGCGGCCATCGCGCTGATCGCGGTGCTGGCCACGATCGTCCGGGACAACAACAGCCCCTCGACCACCACGATCCCGACCACGACTGCGCCCCCGACCACCGTCGCGGCGCGTCGGTCACGACCCGGCCGGCCGACCACGGTCACCGTGGCACCCACGACCGACGCCGGTCACCGAGCCGGAGCCGACGCTTCCGCCGCCACCGACGTTCCCTGAACGACGACCACGATCGGCCCCTGACCGTGGGCGACACCGTGCTCTACGAGCTCGACGGCCACGTCGCCACCATCACCTACAACCGGCCGGACGCCCTCAACGCGATCAACGGCGAGATGCGCGCCGACCTCAACGCCGCGTTCAGCCGGTTCCGCGACGACGAGGATGCGTGGGTCGGCATCGTCACCGGCGCGGGCCGCGCCTTCTGCGTCGGCGCCGACCTTCGCGGGGAAGGGCAATCCGGCCGGCGACTTTCCCGGCACGTTCTGGGAGAAGCCCACGGCCAACTCGTTCGAGAGCGGTTGGGAGATCTTCAAGCCAGTGATCGCCGCGGTCAACGGCTACTGCCTCGGCTACGGGCTCACGCTGGTCACGTGGTGCGACTTCGTGATCGCCAGTGATCGGGCCGAGTTCGGCTTCCCCGAAGCGGCGATCGGCGTCCCGACGATCGTCGGCGCCATACGCCTGCCGCAGCGCTCAACTGGCAGTACGCCATGGAGCTGCTGCTCACCGGCGAACGTATCGACGCGGCCCGGGCCAAGGAGATCGGGCTGGCCGGCTGGGTCGTGCCGCACGACGACCTGATGGACGAAGCCCACGCTGCTTGCGGCCCGGCTGCTGGGCGGCGCACCGTTGGCCCAACGGGCGATCAAAGAGATGGCGGTCCGGTCGCAGCAGATGTCGACGCAGGAAGCGATCCGCTTCGGCGAGACGATGCGCAAGTTGTTCGCCGGCACCGAGGACGCCCGCGAGGGTGGCCGCGCGTTGGTCGAGAAGCGCCCGCCGGACTGGACCGGTCGCTAGTCGCTCGGCTGCAGCCTGGCCGTCCCGCCGGCGGCGCTGACGCGCTGGACGAGCTCATCACCTCGGTTCCGGGCGACACCGGTCGCGATCAGGGTGGGCACCGCGTCCGCGAGCGCCAGCGCGGCGGCCCGGTCGAGGCCGAGCGCACTCTGCAGCGCCGTCAACAGTTGGATCCTGCCTTGGCCGATTTCGGTGAGCAAGACGTCAACATTGCCGGCCCACTTCTCGTCGAAAGGCTCCTCGTCAACGACATCGAGACGCGGCGCCGCCCGGTCGGGCTCGGTGAGCGGCGCGCTGGTCGCTTCTTCAACTGGTCCGAGCGCGTCGACCGCCGTCGCGTACTCGCGGTTGGCGCGCGTCAGCACGACGAGTCCCCGGTCGGCTTTGGCGACCGCGGACGCGGTCAAGAGGAACGCCTGCCTCGACAGCCCCTCGCCATGGACGGTCGCCCAGAAGCGGACGACGTCGCGGTCGCCGTCGCGCGTCAGGTCGGCTCGCACGAGCGGTAGACCGGCGGCGACCGCCTCGACCGCGCCCTCGAGACTGCCGGGCGCCGCCTGCCACGCCGAGATCTCCTCCGGCGACAACGCCCGCTGCACCCCGACGATCCATGTTTGGATGCCGCGCTCCACGACCTCGGGAGCGCTATCGCCAAGTTCCCGAAGCCAATCGGTAAGTGTCGGAGTGTCGACCATCTCAGAATGCCTCCATGCGCGTACGCGCCACGTGCGGATCTACACAGGCCGGGATGTCCATACCCCGCTCCCGAGCGCGGGCTTCGAGCCGGGCTCGATTCCGCCGCGCCGCGTCAAACGCCGCCCGACGGGTCGCCATCTCGCGCCGGGCCGCTTCGCGGGGCGCACTACGACGATCGCCGCGGGCCGCAAGCGCGCCGATCGCCGCGGCGGTCGGGGCGAACGCGTGCGCCGGGCGCGCTGCCGCTGAAGAGCGTGGCCGCGACCGGCGAGATCGCGGTAGCGGTGAGCGTTGTCAGCTGGGCGCTCCATTGATCGGCATAAACCCTTCGCCGCCGGGATGCGAGCTCGGCATCGAAGCCGCGCAGCGTCGCCTCACACTCCTGCAGCGCTCGCACCGCAGCGATCCGGTCGGCACAGGCGGACGCCAAGGCACGGCCGAGCCGTCGGGTTCGTCTCCGGCCGGTCGTGGCCAGCACGCTGACGCCGGCGACACCACCGAGCGCCAGCGCGCCGATCAGGACGCCGCTCACGCCGCCTGAACTTCCTTCGCTGTCCTCGCGGCCTGCTGCCGCCAATCCGCTCGGAGCAGTGGTTGCGGTCAAGGCCCCGGTATTGAGTGTCGAAGACGTGGCTGCGGGCAGGGGTCCGGAACGTGTGCCGGTGATGGTGTAGGTGCACGAATCGGGAATGGTGAGTTCCATGTTCAGCGCGACCGCACCGGCGGTGCGCCGCAAGGAACCCTCGACCGAAGCTGCTGGGTGCGAGCGTGAGAAGCGCAGCGTCCGCGGATCAAAGGTGGTGACGAGGCGGGCGCCTTCGACGACCACGGTCATCGACGAGGCCGTCACGCCGGCGATTTCGGCTCGCGACGACACATCTGGATCACACCGTGGCCCCTCGCTTCGCGTCTGGGTCGCGTAGACGCCATTGAGGTCGTCGCTCTGCGCAGTCGCAGTCGCCGTCGATGCGGCGAGGCCGAGCACGAACGCGATGGTTGCGACCGCGATTCGCAGGTGACTAACCCCAGATGACGGGGAGCGCCGTTGGCGCCCGGAATGTGAGGCCGGTGATGGGGCCGACCTCGCCATCGGGGTCGAGCCGCATGTTCGGGAGCCGGGCGAACAGCTGTTCGAACAGAACGCGCGTCTCCATGCGGGCCAGGTGCTGGCCGAGGCACATGTGGGGGCCGAAGGCGAAGGCCATGTGCTGATGCTGATCGCGCAGCACGTCGATCTCCTCGGGATTGTCCCACCGGGTGGCGTCGTGGTTGGCCGCACCCAGGCTGGTGACGACGAGCGCGCCCTTCTCGATCGGCACGCCGCACACCACCGTGTCCCTGCGTGGCCTGGCGCATGATCATCAGTAGCGGCGGCTTCCCACCGCAGCCCTTCTTCCATCGCCTTCGGGATCATCGTGGCCGGGTCGGCGCGCACGAGGTCGAGCTGTTCAGGGTGGGTGAGCAGCCCGTAGAGGAGGTTGCTCGACGACCGGTAGGTGGTCTCGGCGCCGGCGGGCAGCAGTAGGCAGCAGAAGGCGAAGATCTCGTCGTCGGTGAGCCGGTGGCCGTCGAGTTCGGCCCGACCCAGGATCGAGAGCAGGTCCTGGCCGACGCAGCCTTCGGCCGCGGCGCTCCTCGAGCAGCACCTTGAGGTGGTCGCGGATCTGCTTCGACGCGTTGATTGCGCCGTCGAAGTCGAGGCCCGACGCTGATGAGCTCGACCGTCCACACGTGGAACTGCTTCATCTCCTCTTCGGGGATGCCGAAGAGCCCGCCGATCACGTCGACCGGGAACGGAAGGGTCAGCTCGGTGACGAGTTCGGCCCGACCGCGGTCGATGAACTTGTCGATGAGCCTGTCGATCACCGGGCGGACCAGCTCGTGCTCCCAGTGCTCCAGCGACTTCTTGGTGAACGCCTGCTGCAGCAGCGTGCGGTACTTGCGGTGCTCGGGCTCGTCCATCTCGAGGATGGTGTGGCCCATGACCACGCCCATCACGTCCTCGTACATCTTCGAGGAGAACGTGTCGCCGTCGCGGAGAACCTGGAGCACCGCCTCGTAGCTGTAGGCCGTGTAGATCGGGCGGCGAGCCGGGCGGCGGCTCGGCCGATCTCCAGGCCGAACAGCAGTCGCATGTCGGCGGGTTGGATGTCGCCATTGCCGCGCAGTTCGGCGAAGCCCGGGTACGGATCCTCGACCTTGCCCGCGCCCATCGCCCGGTTGAAGCGCTCGAACGGGTCGATCTTCGCCACGCCTCGAGGTGACGGAGCGATGCGATCGAATCGGTCATTGGCGTTCGACCCTAGACCGGGCAGTCGCCCAGCGCGATGCAGACGGTCTTCAGCTCGGTGAACTCCTCGATGCCGGCCCGGCCGCCTTCGCGGCCGAGGCCCGACTGCTGGTAGCCGCCGAACGGCGCGTTGGGCATCACCGTGTAGCCGTTGACGCCGAAGCTGCCGCTGCGGACCGCCTTGGCGACGCGAAGGGCGCGCTTCACGTCGCTGGTCTGCACCGACGCGCCCGAGCCCGTAGCTGGTCTCGTTGGCCAGGCGGATGGCGTCGGCCTCGTCCTTGAACGGCATCATCGCCAGCACCGGACCGAAGATCTCCTCCTGGGCGATCGTGGCGCCGTTCGGCACGTCGGCGAACAGCGTGGGATTGACGAAGTTGCCGGCGGCCAGGTCGCCGCCCGGACGATCGCCGCCGACGACGAGCCGGCTCTCGGACTTGCCCGGCATCGATGTAGCCCATGCACCCGCTCGACCTGGCGGGGGTTGATCAGCGGCGCCGAGGTGGTGGCCGGGATCGAACGGATCGCCGAAGGTGGCCATGCTGGCCATGGCCGCCGTCTTGTTGACGAGGTCGTCGTAGATCGACTCGTGCACGAGCACGCGCGTGTGGCACACGCAGCCCTGGCCCGAGAGGCCCATGCTCACCATGCCCATCGACATCATGGCGACGGCGTCGAGGTCGACATCGGGGAACACGATGCTCGGACTCTTGCCGCCGAGCTCGAGCGACACCCGCCCGACGCGATCGGCCGCCGCGTGCAAGACACGCGTGCCGACGCCGCGGCTGCCGGTGAAGGTGACCTTGTCGATCTTCGGATGGTCGATCAGCGCCTGGCCGGTGGTCGGCCCCGGCCCGGTGACGAGGTTGAACACGCCCTTGGGAATGCCCGGCCTCTTCGACCAGCTGGGCCAGCCGGATCGCCGCGAATGACGCGTACTCGCTGACGGCTTGAGGACCACGGTGCAGCCGGCGGCCAGCGCCGGCGCGACCTTGTTGGCGAACAGCATCAGCGGCGCGTTCCACGGGATGATCGGCGCCGACGACGCCGACCGGCTGGCGCAGCGTCATGAAGAAGAACTCTGCGCCGGTGTAGGTGGGGATGGTCTCGCCGGTGAGCTTGTCGACCCAACCGGCGTGGTGGTCGAAGATGTCGGCGGCCATCTGGGCGCCGAGAGCTGGTAGATCGCCGCTGAAGCCGAGCGGGCACGCTGTTGTCCAAGCGTCTGGAGCCGGTTCAGCTCGTCGGCGTTGTCGAGGATGGCGTCGCCGATGCGGCGCAGCAGGCGCGAGCGGTCACGCGCCTTCCAGCTCGCCCACTCGTCGAAGGCGCGAGCGGCGGCCTGCGCGGCGCGGTCGACGTCGGCCACGGTGGCGACCGCGAACTTGCCGATCTCCTCGCCGGTGGCCGGGTGGACGTGGGTCCACGTCTCACCCTCGCTGCCGTCGACCCACTCGCCGTCGATGAAACAGCCTGCCGTCGACCAGCCCGAGCTTGTCCCGCTCCGGAAGCACAGTGAGGGTCACTGTGCTTCCCGCTCGCCTGCCGGCTTCGCCTCTGGCGCGCTCATGCCCAACTCTATGTCCGATGTCTGACGCCCCGTCAGATGCTGTCGTACGATTCGGTCATGGACCTGCCCAAGATCATCAGCGTCGACGATCACGTCGTCGAGCCGCCGCACGTGTGGCAGACGTGGTTGCCGGCGAAGCACCGGGAGCGGGGGCCCAG
Source organism: uncultured Actinomycetes bacterium (assembly GCA_963742585.1). GTDB lineage: Bacteria > Actinomycetota > Acidimicrobiia > Acidimicrobiales > JACDEA01 > JACDEA01. The sequence goes on along the minus strand of CAVUMI010000004.1, from coordinate 143,000 downwards.
AGTCGAGACCAAGCGGTGGGGCCAGTTCAAGCAAAAGGGCGGCGCCAAGTACGAGATGACCGAGGACCCCGACGGCGACTGGGGCAGCGCGTGGATTTACGACGGCGAGGTGATCTACGTCCACAAGCGGTTCGTCGCCATCCCTGAGTCCGCGGTGAGCCGAGGGCACTGATGGCCTCGAGCTCGACCGCACGCAGCTCCAGATGACCGCGCTCACGTACGACGAGATGCGCAAGGGATGCTGGGATCGCGACGCCCGCATCGCCGACATGGAGTTGAACTGGGTCGACGGCTCGCTGCCGTTCCCGACCTTCCCGCGGTTCTGCGGCCAAACCTTCCACGAGAACGACGACCGCGAACTCGGCCTCGCCTGTGTGCAGGCCTACAACGACTGGATGGTCGAGGAGTGGTGCGGCCCGTCGGGTGGCATGAACATCCCGTGCTGCATCATCCCGCTCTGGGACCCGGTAGCTGGCGGCGGAGGAAGTTCGTCGTAACGCCGAGCGCGGCGTGCGGGCCATCGCGTTCAGCGAGCTGCCCACCCGCCTTAAGCTGCCGAGCATCCACTCGGGCTACTGGGATCCGCTGTGGGCAGGTCTGCAACGACACTGGCGTCACCGTCTGCATGCACATCGGATCGTCGTCGACGCAACCCGGCCGCGTCGCCGGACGCGCCGCCGGCGGTCGGCGTCACGCTCTCGTTCAACAACTCGTTCGCGTCGCTCACCGACTGGTTGTTCTCCGGCAAGCTCATCGAGTTTCCCGAAGCTCAAGCTGGCCTACTCCGAGGGCCAGATCGGCTGGATTCCCTACGTCCTCGAACGGGCCGACACCGTGTGGCACACCACGACGGTTGGACAGCACACGCGTGAGCGCATTCCCGAGCCGCCGTCCACCTATTACTACGGGCGTATCTACGGCTGCTTCACCGCCGACCGCATCGGCCTGAAGAATCTCGACGAGGTCGGCCCCGACAACATCTGCTTCGAGACCGATTATCCGCACACCGACACGACGTGGCCCGACACCAAGGCGTATGTCGAGAAGATGCTGGCCGGCTACGACGACGACGTCGCGTACAAGGTGCTGCGCGGCAATGCCATCAAGATGCTCGAACTCGACCGCACCTAGGTCTGCGAAGTGGCGCGCGAAACGCGCCACTTTCTGCCGCGATTCGCGCGCCGGTTCGGCTAGCGGGGGGGCCTCAGTCGCTCACGTGACGTGGCAACGCCACGTCACCGTGGCAGGCCGAGGATGCGCTCGCCGACGATGTTCTTCTGGATCTCGGAAGTGCCGCCGGCGATCGACGCAGCTTTGCTCCACAGCCACTGACGGGACCACTTGCCGTCGAGCGACCGAGCTGCCACCCTCGACGAGCAGCGCGGCATCCGAGAGGTGCTGGGTCATGTCGGTCCACGCCAGCTTCACCCATGCTCGACTCCGGGCCCGGGCTCCTCGCCCCGCGCCAGGCGCGACAGCGTGCGCCAGTTGTGCAGCCGCAGCACGCGCAGCTCGACGAACGCGCCAACCAGTGCATCGGCCACCTCGGGGTCGTCGAGGTCGGCGGCGCGAACAACTCGTCGAGGTACACCTCGTGGACGACCTGCTCCTTGAACGGGAAGTTGGTGCCCCGCTCGTGGGCGAGCGTGGTGGTGGCGACCCGCCAGCCGTCGTCGACTCCGCCGATCACCGAGTCGTCGTCCACGAACACGTCGTCGAGGAACACCTCGTTGAACTCGGCCTCACCGGTGATCTGCACGAGCGGGCGGATCGTCGACGCCCGGTGCCGTCATGTCGACGGCGAAGCAGGTGATCCGGCCGGCGTCGGTGCGGGCGAGGCACATGCCCCACCGGGCGAACTGCGCGTAGGAGGTCCACACCTTCTGGCCGCTGAGCTGCCAGCCGCCGTCGACCCGCACGGCACGGGTCCGCAGCGCGCCGAGATCCGACCCGGCGTCGGGCTCGCTGTAGAGCTGGCACCAGATCTCCTCGGCGGTGAGGATCGACGGCAGCCAGCGGGCACGCTGCGTCGTCGGTGCCGTGCGCGAGCAGTGTGGGGCCCACCAGGTTGATGCCGACGCGATTCACCGGCTGCGGCGCGCCGGCGCGGGCGTACTCCATGTTGAAGATCGCGACCTCGACCGGCGTCGCGCCGCGGCCGCCGTACTCGGCCGGCCAATGGATACCGACCCACCGGTCCCGGCCAGGGTGGCCTGCCAGCGGCGGCCCCACGCGATCTCGTCGTCGAGAGACTCGAATGCCGGCGGCGCGGCGACGTTGGCGCGCAGCCACGACCGGGCTTCCGCGGCGAAGGTGTCCTCCTCAGGTGTGAACGAGAGGTTCACAGATCCGGCACGGCTGCAGTTTCGCCGCGTGCGCGCTCGCTGATCGTTCGCACGCCTTTGCGGCGCGCCACGACAGCTGCAGTCGGGCCGGTGGAAGGTGGTGCCGCTCCCGGTGGCAACTAGCCGTTCGGCGGCACCAGATCTCGCCGGCGCACTGGCGGTGGACGTCGCTTTCCACGCCGGCGAGCCGGTTGATCGCGTCCAGCAGTTCCCGATGCTGCAGGTCGGCCTGGTCGTAGATGCGGTAGAGCCAGTGCGCCCAGAACATGAGTCCGCCGACGATCATCAGGCCGAGGCCGATGAACCCGCCGCTCACCATGTAGGGGATCTGCTGCTGAGGATGGTTGGCGTGCGCGGCGCCGTACCACGCCCACAGGATCACGATCAGCCCCAGCGGCATGAGGATCGCGCCAGCCGCGATCTGCCATGTGTTGCGCAGGTCGAACTCGGAGTCGGTCCGAGCCATCGCCGGGAACCGGAACTTCCGACGACGTTCGGCCCCGGCGACCTCTACGGCTTCCGCGCTCACACTGCGTCCATTGACTCGCTCACCTGCGGCTCGCTCATCTGTGTCTCCCTTCAAGGAGTTGCCAGCGGGCGTAACCCAGCAGCGGGCCAGAGACCACGAAGGCACCGAAGATACCGACGATCACCCAGCCCACCGGCATGCCCTTCCCGCTACCGCGTGCCCGCGGTCGGTTGGGCATTCAGCGCGGACTGGCCCGGCCTCCGACGGCGTAACCGTCAGAGCTGCCCTCGAGCGAGGAGCCCGGGCCGGTGACGTCGGTGAAGCTGTCACCGCTGACCGTCGTGTCGCTCCGCCGCATCGAGGGCGGGGACGTCGATGTCGGCTCGCCAGTGGCGAGAACCGACGTCGCGTTGGCACCCACCCGTGCCTCGCCGATGAGCACCTCGATGCGCGTCGGCAGGTCCGGCGTGCCGAGGATGACCGGCGGCGCGCCGGGAATCTCGAGGGCGGGTACACCGGGGACGCGAGACGGCGGGAAGAGTGCGGAGCGATGTGATCGACAGCGCACCGGAGCTAGCGGTAGCCGCGCCCTTGTCGAGCGTCGTGACCGGATGCGAGGGTGCGGATCTCGATGCCGTCGGTCGCCAGCGTCGCGTTCACCATCGTCTGCAATCCTGACGATGACCCCGGCGCCGACGACCGGACTCGTGGCGACGTGCACGCCGTCGCGGTCGATGTAGGCGGCCTGGCCGGCGACCGTGACCTTGCCGACGTCGAGCACGCGCCTTGGGCGCCGCGGTCACACCGTCCGAGGTCGCTTCGGCGGTTCCAACGACGCCGTCGATCGTGATCACGTCGGCGATCGTGATCGTCCCCGTTATCGACCTCGCGCTGCTGCGCACCTTGTCGGCGGCGATCGTCAATTCATTCTGGGCCGTCGACGATGCGATCTCGATGACACCACCGATCGATTGAGCCACGGTGTTGGCGGATGACCGTCGCGCCTTCCGCGCTCGTGGTGGCGGTGCCGTCGCCCACGCCACCCTGGCCGAACGATGCCGTGCTGCCGTGAAGCGGCGTGGGCGGGTAGTTGGCTTCGGCGAGCACCGGGTAGTTCGCGATCGGTGGGGCGTCCGGCGCGAACGTGCCGACCGCGGTGCCCAGGTGGGCGACGGTGTCGCCGGGGTAGGCCGGCGAGGCCACCGCGTTGATCAGCGGACCCTGGCTGATTCCGGTGCGGGCGATCGGGATGTCGAGTTCGAGGATCGTGCCCTCGGCCGGGTCACCGACCGGGAGGAACCCGGGGCTGTTCAGCTGGTAGCGGACGCCAGCGGCCAGCGCGGACAGGCCGTAGCCGGCCACGCCCGCGCCCGATGCCCCCGGCGGCCAGGCCAGCGAACCGGCGAGGGCGAGGAGCAGCAACACAGTGGTGGCGAAGGCTCGTTTCACGCTCACCCTCCAAGGTACGAGGTCGCCAGCCCCGCCTTACGTACATCCCCGGGTTCGCCGACCTCGCGCGACTCGTCCCTTGTCGAGCACATAGACGTAATCGGCCAGCTCGAGCGCGGCCTGGACGTACTGCTCGACCAGCAGCACGGTGGCACCGCTGGCCTTCATCGACCGGACCGCATCGAAGAGCTGGCGCACGACGATCGGCGCCAGCCCCATCGAGATCTCATCGAGCATGAGGAGACGCGGCCGGGCGACGAGCGCGCGGGCCATCGCCAGCATCTGCTGTTCGCCGCCGGAGAGTGTCCCGGCCAGCTGATCAAGTCGGTTGGCCAACGGCGGGAACAGCTCGATGGCGCGGGCGACGAGGTCGATACCCGGCTCGGCGGTCGCCCGGGCCATCGACAGGTTGGCCAGCACCGTGAGGCTCGGGAAGATGCCCCGTCCCTCGGGCACGTGCAGCGCGCCCATGCGGGCGATGGCATGGGCCGGTCGTCCGTCGATACGCCGGCCGCCCAGGAGGATGCGTCCGGTGTCGGGGCGGATCAATCCGGACACGGTACGGAGGATCGTCGTCTTGCCCGCGCCGTTGGTTCCGATCAGGGCGACGATGCAGCCCTCGGGGATCACCATCGACACGTCCGGAGACGGCGCGCAGGCCCCCGTACGACACCGTTACCCGCTGAGCTCCAACATTGCCGTCACCTCACACGGCCTCGCCGAGGTAGGCGGCGATCACAGCCGGATCGTCGCGGATCTGTGGCCGGCGTGCCGTGCGCGATCCGTTCCCCGAAGTCGAGCACGGTGATGTGATCGCACACCTCCATCACCAGACCCACGTCATGTTCGACGAGAAGCACCGCGGGACTTTCGCCGTCGCCGCCGGCGACCGTTCGCAGCACACTGCTGAAGTACGCGGTCTCGTCGGGGTCGAGCCCGGCGCTCGGCTCGTCGAGCAGCAGGATGCGCGGGTTGGCGCACAGCGCCCGACCCAGCTCCACCATCCGACCCAAGCCGGTGGAGAGCTGCCCGGCCAGCTTGCTGGCGACCGGGTCGAGCGCCGAGCTGGTCGATCACTTCGGCCACCCGGTTCCGGCCCTGTTGACGGCGCCGGCCGAGCACGCCGCCCGGGGTCGTGGCTTCCCATGTCGCGAGCAGATTGTCGTGAACGGTGAGGCCGCTATACAGCGCCAGCCGCTGGAAGGTGCGGGCGATGCCGGCGCGACCGCGGCGGTGGGGCGGCCAGTTGCTGATGTCCGTGCCGTCGAGGAGGACCCGCCCGGTGTCAGCGGGCTGAACACCGGTCATCACGTTGAACAGCGTCGTCTTGCCCGCGCCGTTCGGACCGATCAGTCCCGGCGATCTCGCCGACACCGACGCTCGAAGTCGACGCCGTTGAGGGCGCGCACGCCGCCGAACTTCACGGTGACGCTCGCGGGCCTCGAGGCGAGGCTCGTCAGCCACTGCGGACCTGCGACGGTGTCTCGCCCTGACGGGCGACGAGCTGGCGGAACGAACGCAGCAGATCGGCGTAGCGCCGCGTTTGCTCTCGCGGCCACGGTGATCGGGCCGTCGGGATACTGCGCGACCGACACCACGCCCACCGCAACCATGAGCTGGATGTAGCGGAGATACGGGCTGAGGCCGGGGAGGATCTGCAGCGTGTAGACGAACCCGGCGATCACCGCGCCGCCGACCAATGCCCGGCCACCGAGCACGACCAGGAGCAGCAGGGACAACGACGCGCTGAACGCGAAGTCATTCGGACTGACGCTGCGACGGAGCGCGCCGAACATCGCGCCGGCGAATGCCGCCCCCGCACCCGAGAGCGCGAACACCGAGAGCTTGGTGAGGGTGAGGTTGACGCCGAAGGTCGAGGCGGCCAGCGGCGCATCCCGGATCATCTGCAGTCGGCGGCCGACCGGCCCGCGTTGCAACAGCGCGGCGCCCACCGCGAACAGTGCGAATACGGCCACCGACAGGTAGTAGAAGCGGGTGGTCGACGCGAACGAGAAGCCACCGAGCCGCGGTCGCGGGATCGACATGCCGGTGGTGCCGCCGCTGATCCGTCTCTGGCTGAACACCATGGTGTCGAGCGTGAGCGCGAAGGCCATCGTCGCCAATGCGAGGTAGAGGCCTGAGAGTCGCAGCGAGGGCAGACCCACGATGATGCCGATGGGGACGGCGATCGCCGCTCCGACAATGGCGGCCCAGAAGAAACCCCCGCCGTCGGCCCCGGCCAGGTGCCCCACGGTGAACGCGCCGACGCCGACGAAGCTGAACTGAGCCAGCGAAATCTGACCCGTCCAGCCGGTCAGCACCACGAGCGTCAAGGCGATGGTGGCGTACACCGCTCCTGAGGTGACGTTGCCGAGGCGGGCTTCGTTGAGCAGCACGGGCAGGACCAACGCGATCGCCGCGAACGCGCCACCCATCGCGAAGAGACGACGTCGGGGCGCCGGCGTGGCCGCCGGTGCGCTGGTGACGGGTTGGAACGACGCCCGCAGTTCCTTGAGTCTGCTGCCGTACAGCAGGAGCAGTGCGAACAAGGCGAGGTAGGGCACCGACGCGTAGAGCGTGGCCAGCGTCCCCGAGCTACCCCAGTACGTGACGACGCTTTGACCGACACCGAGCACGAGTGCGCCGGCGAAGGCGAGAGGAAGGCTGACCAGCCGTCCTGCAACCGCAGGCGCGAACGCGAAGATGACGACGAGCACCAGCGTGTACACGTCGAGCCGCGATTGCCCACTGAGCAACACGCCCACGATGGCGGCGAACATCGTCGAGATGACCCACGCCGTGCGCGAGACCGTGTCGCTGCTGATCCCGTTGAGCTCGGCCAGGTCGCGGTTGTCGACCACGGCCTGCGTTGCCGTTCCCAATCGGGTGTGGCGGAGCAAAGCCCACAGACCGACCCCGAGGGCCGACGCCAGCATCAGCGTGAACAGCTGCGTGTAACTCACCCTGAGTTTGGACGTGAAGTCGAACGCAGTTGTCGAGAAGATGCTGGTGAGTACGCGTGGGCTGCCGCCCCAGATGAGCAGGGCCAACGCCTGGAGGAATGCCAGCACGCCCAACGCGATCACGATCTGGATCTCGGCCGACAGGGCCGAAACTGGCCGGAAAAGCCGCTCGAGGAAGAGCCCCATCACCGGTGCGATGACGAGCACTAGTAGCGGCAGCGCGATCCACTGATCGAGCCCCCAGCCGTCGCGTATCTGCCAGAACGTGAAGGCCGAGAACATGGCTACCGCGCCGTACGCGAAGTTGAAAATGCCCGAGGTCTTGTAAGTGAGGACCACACCCATGGCGGCCAGGCCGTAGATGGCGCCGTTGAAGAGGCCGATCACGGCAAGGGGCCAGATGTCCCCGATGAAGCCCACCCGTTACGGCTCCGAAGGTACGAGCTTCGACTTGCAGTAGAAGCCTGACGCCGGCCATTTGCGCACGAACTCGCCGCCCTTGACCTCGACCTGGATGATGCACGGGCCGACCGGCCGGCGCGTGCGCGGCGTCACCGGCGTGAGGATGCCCCCGGTGTTGTAGTCGTTGAGCGATTCGAAGAACTTCACCAGGTTGGCCCGCGTCGGGTTGCGCCCGATCTTGATCAGGCCCTGCACGAACATCTGCGCGGCTGCCCAGGCCAGGACGCCGAACGAGCTGGGTCGCTTGCCCGGCTGGTATGTCTTCAACTGGTCGAGGTAGATCTTCATCACCGGATGGGGCTCGTTGAACGGGATCCAGTTCAACGTCGTCTGGAGGCCTTCCGCCGCGGCGCCGCTCACCGCGATCTGGTCCGGCGTGTAGCTGGCGAACGTCACAAACGTCATGGGATGGAAGTTCTGGCGGCGCTCGGACTGCAGGAGCTTGTCGTTGCCGGACAAGTCCATCGTGGTGAAGACGCCATCGCAGTTGTTGCGCTTCATCTGAAGAACCTGCGAGTCCAGCGAGTAGTTGGCGCCGGGCGTGATGCTGTAGTCGGTGTAACAGATCTCGGCGCCGGCCTGCTGGAAGCGGTACGCGAACTGTTGCGCCGCGTCCTGGCTGATCGGGATGCTGTAGGCGAGCGCGGCGACGCGCTTCGGCAGCGAGTTGTTGTCCTTCAGGCCGCTCTCGAGCGTGTTCCAGGACTGGGCCTTGCCGTTGACCTCATACAGCGTGCTGCCCGCCGCCGACCAGAAGACCTTCGACTGACCACGATTGGCGTTGATGGCGAAGCCGATGTCGGGGACGTTCCGATCTTCCATCGCTTGAACACCGGCGTTGTCGGCGTTCGAGGTGGAGCCGACGAACGCGAACACCCGGTTGCTCAGGTCGCGGTGGTTGGCCTCGTTGCGGGCGGCGTCCTCGCCGTCGTCCTGCACCGTCAGCCGCAGCTTGCGGCCGCAGATCCCGCCGTTTGCGTTGATGTCCTCGAACAGCGCCTGGACCGCTTCGGGTCCCTGATTGAAGCTGTTGGTGATCACGCCGGTGAGTCCGGTGACGTTGCCCACCCTGATCTCGGTCGGCGTTATCCCGACGTCCGACGCGGTGTTGCCGGCGGTCCCCGTGCAGGCGGCCGCCTCGGACCTGGCGTCGTATTTGAACTCCGCCCCGGTCGTGGGCTGAATGGCGGGGGTGTTCGGCGAGGGCCTGCCGCCGACCGCCGCCGTGGTCGCCGTCGACGCCTGTCCGCCGGAGAGATCGGTTGCCAGCGTTGTGTCTGTGGTTTCGTCGCCCGTGGATTGCTGGCTGCCGGCTTGGACGGCCCCGCCCCCCGTCTCCACCAGTGGATCGACGCGCGCCCCGCACCCGGCGGCCACCAGGGAACAGGTCACTGCGGCGATCACCCAGCGCTTCGCAGGCACGGCCGTCAACCTACTTCCTGAATACGCCGGAAAGCCTCAGGGCTGCCGCTCTGCAGCCGATAAGGCGCCGTGGCTCCCAGGTGGCGCGCACTCCTCGTCGCGCTAGCTGTTGTCGCGATCGGCGGCGTGCTGCCGTTCGCCGCGCTGCAACTCGCCCGCCGCTCCGCCACCGAAGAGGTAAAGGCCCGGGTGATGGCCGGCGAACACGCGACCGCGACCGCAGTGGCAAACGACGTCGGAAACTCGTATCGAGACACGGTGGGCACCTTGGCGCGCGCCGCGGGCGCTCCCGCGGTGCTGCAGGCCCTAACGGAGAGTGATAAGTCGCTCGCGGAGACGTTTCTCGGAAACATGCTTGCGGTTTTTCCGCTCGCCGCCATACGCGTCGCCGACGCGTCGGGACGGGTAGTCGCCGCTGTCCCGTCCGCGACGGGGGCGCCGGCTCCCGAGATCTTGGAGAACGGGATCACCGAGGGACCGCTTCGGCAGGTCGGACCTCTGTCGCTGCGCTCGGTGAGTGTCGCGTTCTCCGACAAGACCGGGAGTCGTTCCGGGTACTTGGTGGCGGATGTTGATGTCGGCCGCCTCATCGATGGCGGAGCGACGCTGCGGTTCGGCGAGACAGGCAAGAGCGCGCTCATCGGGATCGATGGCCGCGTCATGATCGACGGCGATCCGAACGGCGTCGGCGAATATCTCAAGTCCGCGGTAAACCGGCGCATCGCTCGCGGGCACGAGGCCGCGACCCTCGTTACCTATAGCCCGTTTTACGGGCAGGATCTCGTCGAGGCCTACGTTCCCGTCCTCGATCAGCCGTGGGGTGTGCTCACCGCGCAAACGACGGCTGAAGCCTTCGCCAGTGTCCACGCGCTCGGCCATCAGCTTCAGACCCTCGGCACGCTGTTCGCGGTGCTGGGTCTTGGTCTGGCCGCGGCCGTCGGGTCCTTGTTGTGGAATCGCGAGCGTCGGATCAGCGCGCAGACGTTGGCGTTGGCGGATGCCAACGAGCGGATGCAGCGAGAGTCGAGAGTCGACAGCCTGACGGGTGTTGCCAATCGTGGTCACCTCTATGACGAGCTTGGCCGCATCTCGAGTCTTCTCGCCCGGCAAGGGCGGCCGCTCGCCGTGCTCGCCGTGGACGTCGACCACTTCAAGACGGTCAACGACGAGTACGGCCACGCAGTCGGTGACATCGTGCTGCTGAACGTGGCGACCGCGTTGAAAGAGTCGGTGCGGGTCCACGACGTGGTTGGAAGAACGGGCGGCGAGGAGTTCGTGGTCCTTCTTCCCGACACCGATGGCCCAAGCGCCGCCGCGCTCGCCGAACGGATGCGTCTAGAGGTCAGCCGGCGCAGTGTCCCGGGCCTCGACGGGGCGCGCCTCGAAGTGACGGTGACGATCGGGTGTGCAGCCGGCAGCGGCATCGCCGCTGAAGCGTTGCTCCGGTCGGCCGATCGCGCGCTTTACACAGCAAAGCGCGCCGGGCGTAACCAAGTGCAGCGGGCACCTGAGGACAGCGTCGCGGTCTAGCGGTAGCCGCCGGAGACGGCGGGGAGGATCGTGACCTCAGCGCCATTCGCGACGGCCGCGTCGAGGCCGCCGATGAAGCGCGAATTCTCGCCGTCGACGAAGACGTTGACGTGGCGCCGGATCTGGCCCTGGTCGTCGAGTGTGCGGTCGGCCACGCCCGGATAGCGGGCGCCGATCGCGCCGATCACTGCGGCGACGGTCGGCCTGTCTACCTCGATGTCGATCGCAGACTCGTTGTCCGCGTACGGGCGGAGTGCAGTCGGGAGGCGTACGGTGACTTTCAATCGAGAGGCGCCGCTCGCACCGAGAGGATCGGCGGCAGATTGGTGGCCAGGCGCTTCCACGACTCGCCTTCGTTGGCCGAACCGTAGAGGTCGCCCGACCGGGTGCCGAAGTACAGCCCGGCCGGGTCCATGCCGTCGGTGCAGAACCCGTCGCGCAGGATCGACAGGTAGGCGCCGCGCTCGGGCAAGCCCTTGGCCAGTGGACGCCACGAACCGCCCGCGTCCTGCGTGCGATACACCCGGCACCGGCCGCCCGCCGTCCATCGCTGCATCGGCGAGTCCATCGGAATCACGTAGGCGGTGTCCCGCCGCCGCGGATGGGCGACGATCGGGAAACCGAAGTTGGATGGCACGCCGTTGTCGACGCTCTCCCACTTATCGCCGAAGTCGTCGCTGCGAAACAAGCCGCCGTGAAACTGCATGTAGAGCCGGTCGGCCTTCTCGGCGTCGACCGCCACCTTGTGTACACACTGACCAAACTCGGGAAACACATCTGGTTGGTCGACCTCATGGATCCCGGTGTTCGAGGCCCGCCACGTGTCGCCGCCGTCGTCGCTGCGGTACACACCCGCCGCCGATATGGCGACGAGCAACCGGCGCGGATCGTCCTGGTGCCGCAAGATCGTGTGCAAGCACAAGCCACCGCCACCAGGCTGCCACTGCGGCCGATGCGGGTGATCCCACAAGCCCTCGACGAGGCTGAACGATGCCCCGTCATCGGTTGAGCGGAATAGTGCCGCCGGTTCGACGCCGGCGTAGACGACGCCGGGCTCGTCGGCGCCGCCCGGCACCACCTGCCAGATGTGGTCGACCGAGGCGCCGGCGCCTTCCGGGAACTTGATGTTGCCGACCTCGGGATCGGTCCACGACGCGCCGCGATCGTCGCTCGACCGCACGGCTGAACCCCAGAAGAAACTCGAGCTGCCCGCGTAGACGCGGGGCCGTCCGCTCCGCCGGTCGACAGCGACGGAGTACACCTCCTCGCCCATCAAGAGCGGTGCGCTCGATGTGAACTTGACCCGGTCCTCCGACTGGAAGACGAACATCCCTTTGGAGGTCCCGACTGCAACCAGTGCGCCAGCCATACGCCCGAGGCTAGCGACGTTGGGCGGCGGTTAGAACAGGCCGAGCGCGCTATCCAGAGACCAAGTCTCCCATGCCATCGTGCCAATGATGACCACCTCGATGAGCGCCATCATCGAGTTCTGACCCTGCTCCGCCCAGTCCTTGAACATCAGCATGAAGTACATGAGGTTGAGCGCCAGGCCGCCGGCCGCGGCGATCGGCGTGAGGAATCCGAACGTCAGCCCGAGTCCGATGGCCAACTCGCTGAACACCACGATGTACGCCATCGCCCGGGGCCGCGGTGCCACGACGCGGTCGAACAGCCGCTTAACCACCGGCCACGGATGTTTCTCGGCGACCGATGCCGCCCAGTTGATCCCGGCCGACCGCTGGAACCACGCCTCCTTGTTCTTATGGCGCCAGCTTTCGAGCCACCACAACCCAATGCCGATCCTGAGGACCGCGAGCCACTCCTCTGTACCCACGGCGGGCAGTCTGTCGCGTCGTTAAGGTTCCGCGACGTGACTTCGCCGATGAACCTCGCGGATTTGTTCGAAGTCGTGGTCGACACCGTGGGGGATCGTGACGCGCTGGTCGCCGGTGATCGCCGCCTCACATACGTCGAGCTCGACGAACGGGCCAACCGGCTCGCGCACCATCTCGCCGCGCAGGGCGTCGGCCCCGGCGACCATGTCGGGCTCCAGCTGGTCAACGGCAGCGAATACGTCGAGGGGATGCTGGCCGCCTACAAGATCCGGGCCGTCCCTATCAACGTGAACTACCGCTACGTCGAGGCGGAGTTGACGTATCTCTTCGACGACGCCGATCTGGTTGCGCTGGTCGTTCACGATCAGTTCGTCGAGAGCGCGCGTGCCGCCGCCGGGCCGAAGCTGCAGCACACGCTGGTGGTGGGCGCCGACGGCGGCTACGAGGCCGCGCTCGCCGCCGCGTCGCCCGAGCGGCCCGACCGCGCCGGTCGTTCTGGTGACGATCTCTACTGCGTGTACACGGGTGGCACGACCGGCATGCCGAAAGGCGTGCTCTGGCGCCACGAGGACATCTTCTTCGGCGCCATGGGCGGCGGTGATCCGATGCAGATGGGGAACAGGATCGAGACCCTCGACGACCTTCCGTCGCGCATCCCCCCGATGGGCCTCACCGGCCTGGTAACGCCGCCGCTCATGCACGCCAGCGCGCAGTGGACGGCGTTCTCCCTGTTCTTTGGCGGCGGCAAGCTCATATTCACGCCCGGTGGGCGTTTCGAAGCGGCCGAGATCCTGACGCTGATCGGCGCCGAGAAAGCCAACATGCTCGTGATCGTGGGCGATGCCATGGCCCGCCCGCTGGCCGACGAGTTGGTGTCGGCCGAGGCCGGAACCTACGACACGTCGTCGTTGATCGTCATCGGCTCAGGCGGCGCGATCCTGTCGTCGGCGATGAAGGAACAGATCGCCGAACTGCTGCCGACCACGATGATCGTTGACGGCTTCGGGTCCTCCGAGACCGGCGTGCAGGGGACACGCGCCGGCCAGTCCGACAAGCCGATGTTCTCGGTCAACGAGCAGACGGCGGTGCTCGATGACGACTTCAACCCGATCGAGCCCGGGTCCGACCAGACCGGTCGCTTGGCCCGCCGCGGTCACATCCCACTCGGCTACTACAACGATGCGGAGAAGACGGCCAACACGTTCACCGAGATCAACGGCGTGCGCTGGGTGCTGCCCGGCGACATGGCCAAGGTCGACGCCGACGGGACCGTGATCCTGCTCGGGCGCGGCTCGGTCAGCATCAACAGCGGCGGCGAGAAGATCTACCCCGAGGAAGTCGAGGCCGCGCTCAAGGCCCACCCCTGCGTGTTCGATGCGGTGGTGGTCGGCACGCCCGACGAACGCTGGGGCGAAAAGGTCACCGCCGTCGTGCAGGCGCGACCGGACGCAGCGTTGTCACTCGAGGACATCCAGGAGTTCTGCCGCACGCGCATCGCGGGCTACAAGGTCCCCCGTGCGCTCGCGCTCGTCGACCAGATGGTGCGTTCGCCGTCAGGCAAGGCCGACTACCGCTGGGCCAAGGAATACGCGCTAGCGCACTAATCCTTCCGTCGGTACGACCTGTCGATTTTCTAAGCAATTTCCCCCTTGACAGCATCGAACATGTGTTCTTATAGTGGGGGGAAGCAGATATCGGGTGACTACTTCCCCCTATGACAGTCCCTCCGAATCCGGAGGACGCAGTGCTCGCAACGCTTGGGCGGTTGATCGACGAACTCGATGAAATCCTCGTCGCGCTCGATCCCGCCGCGCTGCATCCCCGCCGACGCGGTTGCGTTGCTCGATGACTTCACCGCTATCGAGCATCGGGCAGTGGCCGGGCGCACGTTGGTGGCCGACCGCGCCGCGGACAGCAGCGACTGGACGCGGAACGGCTATCGCAGTCCCGAGGAGTGGCTGGCGGCCAAGACCGGCACCAGCTTCGGTCAGGCCCGATCGACACTTGAGACCTCGGCCAAGCTCGAGGACCTGCCCACTACCAACGAGGCCCTACGCCGCGGTGAGCTGTCAGGGAGCCAGATCAACGAGATCGGGCCCGCGGCGAACCCGGAGAACGAGGAGCGCCTGCTGGGCGCGGCCAAGAAGGAGAGCTTCAAGGGGCTCAAGGGCACCTGCGCCAAGGAGAAGGCCAAGGCCCGTCCGGTCGATGACGAGGCCGCCCGTCACGCGCGCATCCACAAGGAGCGCCACCACCGGAGCTGGACCGATTCGGAGGGTGGCTACTGCTACTCGGGCCGCAATACCGCGATGGCCGGCGCCAGTTCGACGCGGCCTCGCCGCGGAGGCCGAAAGGTCTTCAAGGCCGCCTATGCCGAGGGCCGCCGTGAGTCAGCCGAGGCCTATAGAGCCGACGCGCTGCACCTCATCACCTCAGGTGGGGCGAACGTCGATACCACCGTGGTCATCCGGGTCGATGCCTCGCGCTGCGCAACGAGCGCGCGCGGAGCGGCACCGGGCCGGTCCCGGTGAACGCGGCCATCGGGGCCATCCTGGCCGGGGCCTTTATCAAGGTGCTGGCCACCAACGGCGTCGATGTCTCATTAGTGGCCCATCCAGGGAGGCATCGGCCCGCCACGCTCGATACCGCCATCTTCGAGCGCGACGGCTATCGCTGCGTTCGTCCGGGGTGTTCATCGGCCCATCGACTGCAGGTGCACCACTACCGCATCGACTACGGCAAGGCCGGCCCCACCGCCTACTGGAACCTGGCCACGCTGTGCTCCTTTGATCACGACCTCATCACCTACGGCGGTCACCGGCTCGAGGGTGGGCCCGGTGAGTGGAGGTGGCGCGGGGCCCTAGTCGTGCGCGGCGAGGAGCTGTTCGAGGGCGCGGCGGTCGATCTTGTCCATAGCAGTGAGGGGGAGGTCGTCGACGACGCGCACGGCGTCGGGCAGTTTGTAGGTGGCCAGACGGCCGGCGCTGAAGTCGCGCAGTTCGTGCAGCGCCGGCGCCGTCGCGCCGTCGCGCACGACGACGACCGCGATGCCCTTCTCGCCCATGACGTCGTCGGGTGTGGCTACGACGGCGACCGCCGCCACCGAAGGGTGATCGAGCAGCACCGCCTCGACCTCGGCCGGATACACGTTGTACCCGCCCCGCACGTACATCTCCTTGCTGCGGCCCGCCAGGTGAAGGCGGCCGGCGTCGTCGAGCCAGCCGAGGTCGCCGGTGCGCACGGCGCCGTCGGCGGTGAAGGCCGCCGCCGTCGCCACCTCATCGCCGTAGTAGCCGGTCATCGCGGCCGGCGAGCGCACACAGATCTCGCCCACCTCGCCGACCGGTAACTCGTGACCGTCGTCATCCCGCACGGTCACCGTGATCGGGCCCCGCGGACGGCCCACGCCGTACTCCTCGCCGATCGGATCCTCGAACGCCGTACCTGTGCCGCAGCCGCCGGTCTCGGTCGAGGAGAACCGGACGGAGACGGGAGCGTCGAAGCGAGCGCGAACTTCGTGCTGGAGCGGCACGGGCGCGGGCCCGCCACCCAGCACGACGGACTGCACGCAGGTCAGGTCGTACGCGTCGAACGCCGGCGAGCGGAGCATCAACGCCACCTGGGTCGGGACGCCCCCGACGTTGGTCATGCGGTGCGCGGCGACGAGCCGCAGGTTGGCCTCGGCCTCCCACCGTTCGAGCATGTAACGCGCGCCGCCCGACATCAGATACCAGGGCAGCTTGGTCATGAACCCGACGTGGGCCAGCGACGTGGCCGCCACCGACTTGCTCCCGCCACCCCATGCGCCCCCCGTGTCGATGTCGACGATCGCGTGTAGCTGCCGGTTGGTGAATACCGCGCCTTTCGGCGCGCCAGTAGTTCCCGACGTGAACACGATCGCGACCGGTCGGCTGTCGTCGGGTGCCAACGGTCGCGGGGTGTCATCGGCGCCGGCCTGTTCGAGCATGTGTACGTCCTCGACGGACGTGCCGGTCCAGGCGGGTTGCACGAGATCGAGCATGCGGGCGCGTTCTGCGTCGGCCAGCCGCGGGTTCACGCCGGCGGTTACCGCGCCCACCTTGGCCGCCGCCAAGTAGGCGACCGCGTACTCGGCCGTCGTCGGCAGCGTGAGACCGATCACCGATCCCGCGGTGATGCCCACGCGCTGGAGGCCGATCGCCGCGGCATCCGACCGTCGGTCGAGGTCGGCGAACGAGACGCCGCCGCCGTCAGGCGCGACCAACGCGGACGTGTCACCGAACCGCCGCGCCGCCTCGCCGATCACTGCCGGAAGCATCGGAGCAGTCTGCCGTACCATGCCGACGATGCCGAAGTCACTGAAGGCGTGCCTCGTCGCGCTGCTGCTGATCGGCATGACCGCGTCGCCGGGCCGCGCTGACCGGGCCAGCCGAAGCGTGAAAGCGATGCGTGATGGTTTCGCTGCCGAGTGCCGGCGCCTCAGCTGGGTGCCACAGGACCTGTGCACCGCGATAGGTGGCCTGGAGGTGTCTGAGACCCGCGTTGCCGCCTACGAGAACTCGTGGGTGCACCGCGCGCTTGGACTCCAGCGGGGACTCGACGACGACGTGCCGTTCTTGCGCGAGCTGATTCCGCACACGCACAACTCGTTCAACTCGTCGGCCTACCCGGCCACGTTGACGCAACTCGACCCCAACCAGCTGTACTCAATGCGCGACCAGTTACGAATGGACATCCGGGCCATCGAAATGGATGTCCATACCTGGCTCGATCGCGTCGTGCTCTGCCACGGCAATGAGCAGGACGTGGGCGGCACGATGGTGCACGTCGGCTGCTCGGTCGACCGCCCGCTGATCGACGGGCTCTCGGAGCTCCGGGGCTGGCTCGCTGAGCCGGCGAACATCGATGAGATCGTCCTCCTCTATCTGGAGAACGCGCTTGACGGAGATCCTGTAGCCCACGAGAAGGCCGCCGGTGATATTGCGAGGATTCTCGGACCGCTGGTCTATCGGCCGCCCACAGCGCGGCCCTGCGCCCCGATGCCGATGACCATCAGCCGGGCCAGCGTCAGGGCGACCGGCGCGCGCGTGCTCATCGCCGGCAACTGCGGCCCGGGTGCGTGGGGCTCGTGGGTGCATCAGCGCGGTCCCCAATGGGACGAAACCAGCATCGGCACCGGCGACAACTATCCCGATTACCCGGCCTGCCTCGCCGAGCGGGCCGCGGTGGGGTACGCAACGCACCTCACCCGGCGCTACGAGGACAGCACGTGGATCGGCGAGATGACCGACGGCACCGGCATTGGCGGCACGAGCGACGTGACGCTCACCGAGACGCGTCGCATGATCCGGTGTGGGGTCAACCTCCCCGGGTTTGATCAGCTGCACCCCGACGATCCTCGGCTCGCCGCGCTGGTGTGGAGTTGGGCGACCAACGAGCCGACGGCCGGCGGTTCCTGCGCTGCGCACGGACCCGACGCGCGCTTCTACGCCCGCTCGTGCCGTGATGCGTTGCCGTTGGCTTGCATCGACAGCGCGCGGGCGTGGCGCATCGCCCGCGCCTGCCCCCGCGGCACGCGCGGTGGCGTGCCCGCCAACGGCTTCGAGAACGAGCAGCTGCGCGAGGCGAAGGCCGCGGCCGGCGTGCCGTGGGTCCGGTTGGCATACGGGAACGTGGCCGGTCGCGGATGGGTGCCCGGATAGGCGAATGCTGTTCCCGCAGCGTTTCCATGCCGGGTTGCGCGACGGATCGATCACGCTGACGTTCCGTCACTGGAAGCGACCGCAGGTCAAGGTGGGCGGCCGCTACCGCACCGGCGGCGGCGATCTCGTGGTCGACGCCATCGACCGGTTGGCTGCGGTAGCGATCAGCGACACGGACGCGCGCCGCGCCGGGTCGGCTGACGCGGCGACGTTGCGCGCCGACTTCAACCTGGCGGACGACACCGCGGTCTACCGCATCGCATTCCATCGTGAGGATCCGGCACCACCGAAGCCGACTCCCGACTTCGACGACGTCACCATTACCGCGCGCCTCGACCGGCTCGACGTGTCCAGCGCCACCGGCCCGTGGACCCGCGCCACCCTCGCGTTGATCGGCGAGCGGCCCGCGGTGAGGGCGGGAGACCTGGCCGAGACACTTGGGCGCGAGCGGCTGCCGTTCAAGGCCGACGTCCGCAAGCTCAAGGCACTCCGCCTCACCGAGAGCCTCGAGATCGGTTACCGGTTGTCGGCACGCGGCCGCGCCTACCTCGGGCTCCCGTGAGTGAGCCGGAGGCGAAGCCGCAAGGCGATCGAGCAAGCACAGGCTGGTCCACCATGAGGGTGGACCAGTGAGCGGCGCGGTCTTCCTCGTGACCGGCGTGTCGGCGTCGGGCAAGACCACCGTCGCACGGCTGCTCGCCGAGCGCTTCCCGCTCAGCGCGCACGTGGAGGGCGATGTGATGTGGCTGATGGTGGTCAGCGGCCGCGAGGACATGACGGCCCACTCGACCGACGAGGCAGTTCGCCAGCTGCAACTGCGGTACCGGCACGGCGCGATGGTGGCTGACTCGTACGCGGCGGCCGGCTTCGTCGCGCTGCACTCCGACATCGTGCTGGGAGCCGACCTCGTCGTCTACCCCGACCGGATCGAGATCCGACCCCTGTACATCGTCGTCCTACGGCCACGCCCCGACGTGCTGGCCGCGCGTGAGCGCGCCCGCGGGACGTGCGGATATCGCGACTGGCCGTCGGTCGAGGAAGGCGTCGCGGTGTTCGACGCGTACCTTGAGGCGTCACCGCGGATCGGCCTCTGGATCGACTCCTCGGACCAAACACCCGACCAGACCGTCGACGAGATCCTCGCCCGCCTGGCCGAGGCGCTGATCAGCTACTAGCCGGCTCGTCGTCGATGGTGACGCTCAGTGCTGCGAACATGCTCAGCGCCAAAGGGATGATCTGCGCGCTGTCGATGATCACGCCCGAGAGGTCGATCGCGCCTTTGATCGCGTCGATCCGTGAACCGCGGAGGTCGGCACCGAGGAGTTGGCACTTGGAGAATTCCGCGCCGGTGAGCTCGCAGCGGGCGAGGACCGCGCCGGGCAGCGAAGCGGCATAGAAGTCGCTCGCGGTCAGCACGCAGTCGTCGAACCCGACCTTCTCGCCGACTGCCATCCGGAAATTGGCGTCGTCGAGCTTACATTCGACGAAACGCACGTCGCGCAGCTTGGCGCCCGAGAAGTTGGCGGCCGACAGGCGGCAGCTGCGGAACTCGACGCGGTGGAGCACCGCCTCGCGCAGGACCGAGGCGGAGAGGTCGCACCCGACAAAGCGGCAGTCGAGGATGGTGGCATGTTCGTAGTCGGCGCCGACGAGTCGCTCGCCGTCGAGGTGGACGTCCACCAGCTCTTGCGGGTCAGTCGCGGACGACAACGATCTTGCCGACCGTCTTGCGCGACGCCAGGGCTTCCAGCGCGCGGGGAACGTCGCCGCCGAACGCCACCGTGTCGCCCACCAGCGGTTTGACCAGGCCGGCGTCGGCCAGCTTGGTCAGGTCGTCGTGGATCTCGCGCAGAAGGTGCGGTTCCTTCCGCCGCGACAGACCCCAATGCACGCCGATCACCGCGTAGTTCTTGATCAGGACATGATTGGCCGGCGCGTCGGGGAAGCGGCCGCTCGTAAAACCGATGACCAACAGCCGGCCGTTGTACGCGATGCATTTGCGCGACTTGTCGAATACGTCGCCGCCCACCGGGTCGTAGATGACATCGGCCCCGTCACCGTTGGTTTCGGCCTTCACGATGTCCACGAAATCGTCGGCGTTGTAGTCGATGGCGACGTCGGCACCGAGGTCGAGGCACACCTTCACCTTGTCGGGCCCGCCCGCGGTGGCGATCACTCGAGCGCCGGCCGCCTTGCCGAGCTGGATGGCAGCGGAACCGACGCCGCCCGCGCCGGCGTGCACCAGCAGCGTCTCGCCCGCACTGAGTGTCGTCCGGTGGAAGAGCGCGAAGTGTCCGGTCTGATAGGTGATCGGCAACGCCGCGGCTTCGGCGGAGGACAGCGACGCCGGCGCCGGCAGCACCGAGGACTCGTGCACCGCAACCTGCTCGGCCAAGCCGCCGTTGGGCAGTCCGGCCAGCCCGATCACCCGCTCGCCGGTGTCGACTCGACGCCCGGCGATTTCGAGGCCCGGTGTGAACGGCAACGGCGGCTTCTCCTGGTACTGACCGCGCAGCAGGAGAACGTCGGGGAAGTTGAGCGCCGTGGCCTCGACGTCGATCAGCACAAGCCCAGCCCCGGCGACGGGCGCGGCCACCTCCTCGAGCTTCAGCACCGCGCTCGGTTCCCCCAACTCGTGCGTTCTCCATGCCCGCATGGAGCGCACGTTACGCCGTGTCTCCAAGTTTCACTTTTGCGACGCCCACCCTCCAAAACCCGCGATTGACCCCTCACCAAGGGACCAATCGCCCGCGGGCACCAACTTGGAGGCAGTTCGTTACACCAGCGCGGGACCCAGGAGGAGGACGACGCGCACCCCCTCGCCATAGTGGCGGGCATGAATGCTCGAACAGAAAGACGGATCCTCGCCGTTTGCGAGGCTCGAGGCGTACTCCGCACTTCGGAGGCGAAAGACATCGGCATCGACCGCGGGACGCTCAAGCGGGCGGCCGATGCTGGCGTCATCCACCGCGTGGGTCGTGGCAAATACGTTGCTGCTGATACGCCTGCCGAGTCGCTGCAGGCCCAGGCATCAGCGGTCGGTGATGACGCAGTTCTGGGATACCGCGGCGCGGCGGCCTACTACGGGCTCGACGCCATCGACAAACGCGCGCTTGAGTGGATCGTGCCGCACGCCGGCAGTCGACCCCGCGGCTTGCCGGCGAACCTGCACCAGCGCCGGCGATTTGACGATCTGCAGATCGTCAACATCAACGGCCTGTATGTCACATCGGTTTGCCAGACGCTCGCCGATCTCGGGGCGGTGGTCGACGCCGACATTGTCGAGCGCGTGGCCGAGTCTGCGCTGCGCATGAATCTGGTCGACGAGCTCGTCCTCCGGGACTTCGCCAACCTGTTTGTCTTCTCCCGCCATGGTGGCCCAACCCTGCGGGCCGTCCTCGACCGGCGACCCATCGGCGCCAAACCTACGGGCAGCGACATCGAGACTCGGCTGCTCCAGGTCTACCGGGCAGGCGGCGTCCCGACGCCGCAACGACAGTGGGCGGTGTACGACAAGGAAGGCACGCTTATGGGCTATGTCGACTGCGGCTTCCCGCCGTTGCGTTTCGGCACCGAGGTAGACGGTTTCGAGAGCCACGGCACGCCCGCCGGACTCCAGTACGACCGCAATCGACAGAACCGGATCGAAGACACCGGCTTCAGCTTGCGACGCTTCACATTCGCTGACGTGGCTCGTCGGCATCGCTATGTCTGCACTGAGACACTGCGCGGCCTGGCGCTGGCCCGGATGTAACGGCCTGCCTCCAAGTCTCGGAAAGCCGCTCCGACAATCGGACATTTGCCACCCGGGCATGAACTTGGAGAGCGTTGGTTCCAAAACTGCAACTTGGAGGCGCGCCGAGGTCAGGTGGAGGGGTTGGCGATGCGGTCGAGGGCGGCGGCTACCGCGGCGCCGTCGGCTCCCAGGTGGCGGACGAAGTGCTGCTGGACGCCGCGTAGGTGGGTGGGCCGCGCCGCCTTGAAGCGAGCGCGCCCCGATGGTGTGAGCGCGAGGAAGTACCCGCGGCGGTCCGACGGGCAGGACTCACGAGCGATGAGGCCGCCCTTGATCATGCGATCGGCCAGGCGGGTGAGCCCGCTCGGGGTCACGAGGACGCGGGCGGCGAGTTCGCCCATGCGCAGCCGGTTGGCGGGCGCCCGCCCGAGGTGGAGCAGCACCTCGTACTCGCTGAGCGAAATGTCGTGCTCGGCCCGCAGTTCGCGTTCGAGTTGGTCGAGGACGCGGCGCTGGGCTTTCAGGAAGCCGGTCCAGGCGGCGAGCTGCTGCTCGGTGAGTTCGGAGAGTTCGGTCATGGGAATATAGTTGATTGTACAACGTTTGTATGGTCCATGACTATCACCAACGACCTCGTCCGCAGCTACAACGGGAACGCGATTCCCGAAGCTGGCAGTTACAAACTTGACCCGAGCCACAGTGCCGTCGAGTTCGTCGCCCGCCACCTCATGATCTCCAAGGTCAGGGGCGGATTTGGTGACGTCAGCGGCACGGTCTCGATCGCCGCGAATCCCGAGGATTCCTCGGTCGACGTCAGCATCGCCGTGGCCAGCCTCAACAGCGGCGAAGCGGCCCGCGACGAACACCTGCGGAGTGCCGACTTCTTCGACGCCGAGACCTATCCGACCATCGCCTTCAAAAGCACCAGCGTCGAGCATGCCGGCGGCGAGAACTGGAAGATGACCGGCGACCTCACCGTTCGCGACGTCACCCGGCCGGTGGTTCTCGATGTCGAGTTCGAAGGCGCCACGGTCACGCCGTTTGGTGACAACCGCATCGGCTTCTCGGCCTCGACCGAGGTCAACCGTGAGGACTGGGGCCTTACCTGGAACGTCGCGATTGAGACCGGCGGCGTCGTGGTGGGCAAGAAGATCCGTCTCGAGCTGGCCGTCGAAGCCATCAAGCAATAGGCGCGAGGAGCCGGGAATGCCGCGCCTCCGCTCGCGGTTGCTATGCATGTGCTAATCTTTGCAAGCACCCCGATTAGGAGGCGCCATGCTCCGTCACCAACCCTGGTCCCGGCTCAACGACGTAGAACTCTTCGACGGGCTGCGCTCCGCGCAGCTGGCTGCCGTCGACCGCCTCTTTACGGAAATCGCCCTGCCTGCGGGCACGGATCTGATCGCCGAGGGCGGCGTCGGCCGTGAGTTCTTCGTGATAGCTGACGGGCAGCTCACGGTGAGCCGTCACGGTCTCGAAGTAGCCCGTCTGCAGCGTGGCGATTTCGTCGGCGAAGTGGCCCTTATCGGCGACGGCCCCCGCAATGCCACGGTCCGCGCCGTGACCGACGTGCGTGTCCTGGTGCAGAACCGCCGCGAGTTCGCCAGCCTGCTCGACGCCGTCCCGACGGTCGGCGAGCGCGTGCGGGCGGCGGCGGCCGAACGGCGCGCCGCTTAGCCCTCACGCTGTAACGACGGACATCGTCCGCTAGACCACGCGACGTGAGGAACGCGCGAGAAGAGGCGCGCGACCGTGTCGGCGGTCGCTACGACGTCCGGGTCCTCGAGCCGTCACCCCCATCGGTGAACGAACCGCCCTGGTTCGCCGACGATCCCCTCGAGGGTGGCGACGTGCTGCCTGTTGAGCGGCCTGGTGCCAAGAGCTGGGCCGAAATCTGCGCGGCCGAGGGTGATCGGGACCTCCTGCTGTGGTGTTGGGATCGTTGGCTGGTGCCGCGGCCCGCGCTCGCCGAACTGCCAGCGGCGTTTGGTGCGACTCGCCTCGCGTTGCACACACTGGCGGAGCACGTCGTGGCACCCGCCCGCTTCCAGGCCAACGGCAAGGTCGGGCTGCGTTTCACGTACCACGGCTTCGGCACCCCCTTCTTCGGCGAGAGCCATCAAGTGCGTGTCGAAGACGACTCGCTGGTCGTCGACGACGCCCGCCACGAGATCACCACGCTGGTCGCCGCGGCCGAACTCGCCGGCGTCGACCTCGAGTCGCGAACCGGCGTGTACACGCCCACTACCGACTCGCGAGCGCGTGATCCGCTCGCAGTAGACCAGTTCGCGGCGCGGGCGCTGGGCGACTGGTACGGATTCTGCGCATCCGTTCTCGAGCAGGTGCGGTCCGACGCAACTGACGAAGACGCGCCTGCGCGTGTGCAGCTGTGGCCCGAGCACTTTGACCTGGCGCTTGATCTCGGTCCCGGTGGCGCGCGCGCCGAACTACGGCGGCTCGCCCGGTGATGACACCCATCCCGAGCCGTACCTCTATGTGGGGCCATGGGAAGCGCGCGCCGGCGACGTGTTCTGGAATGAGCCTTTCGGCGCGTCGCTCAGCTACGCCGAGTTGCGGGCGGGCGCCGACGGTCTGGCGTTCTTGCGCCGCGGAAAGGAGTTGCTGTGCAATCGGAATGGGTGAAGGTCGATCCCGGCGGCCTTGAGGTGGATCGGGTGACGACGGTGATCGCCAACGGGCGGGCGGTGTGCCTCACCCGCACCGCGGCCGGGTACGGCGCGCTCGACAACCACTGCCCGCATCAGGGTGGCCCGCTGGGTGACGGCCAGATCGCCGACGGATTCGTGATCTGTCCGTGGCACGCGTACGAGTACGACCCCGCGACCGGTCAACCGCCGCCCGGGTTCAAGGACGCCGCCACGTGTTATCCCGTCGAGGAGCGCGCCGACGGGGTTTATGTCGAGCTGCCCGTGTACGAGGACCGCACGTCGCTAATGGACCAGATGGTCGACGTGTTGTGTGAGTGGGGCCTGGACACGGTCTTCGGGATGGTCGGCCACTCCAACCTCGGCCTGGCCGACGCCCTGCGAAAGGCCGAGGCCGACGGCCGCCTCAACTACATCGGAATCCGCCACGAGGGCGCCGCCGCGTTCGCGGCCAGTGGCTACGCCAAGATCAGTGGCCGGCCGGCGGCCTGTCTCACCATTGCCGGACCCGGCGCGACCAACCTGCTCACCGGCCTCTGGGACGCCAAAGTCGATCGGGTGCCGATCGTCGCGCTCACCGGTCAAGTGAAGAGCCAGGTGTTGGGCCCGGGCACGTTCCAGGAGGTACCGCTGGCCGCGGCGTTTAGCGCGGTGGCCGAGTGGAGTCAGACCGTGCTGGTGCCGGACAACGCGACCGAGCTCGCCGCGCTGGCGATGAAGCACGCGATAGTCCAACGGGACGTCGCCCACCTCATCTTCCCCGACGACGTCCAGGAGTTTCCCGGGTTGGAGGCGCCGCCAGCCCATCCGCGGTTGGGGCGCGTGGCCGCAGCCGAGGTCGCGCCGCCGCAGGAGGAGTTGGCGCGCGCCGTGGAGATGCTCCGCTCTGCCGAGCGTCCCGTGGTGATCCTCGGCCACGGCGCGCGTGCGTTTCGCGACGACGTCGTGGCGCTGGCCGAACACATCGACGCGCCGGTGGTCACCACGTTCAAGGCCAAGGGACTCATACCTGATGCACATCCGCTGGCCTGCGGCGTGTTGGGGCGCAGCGGCATTCCTGTCGCATCCATCCACATGGGCAAGGCCGATTGCCTGCTCGTACTCGGCGCGTCGTTCTCGGAGCACACCGGGATCGCCGGATACGTGCCGACGATCCAGGTCGACATCGACCGCATGATGCTGGGCAAGTTCCATCCGGTCCACGTGCCTTTACTGGGCGACATCGGGCGGACGGTCGCCCTGCTGCGCGACGCCGTTCCCGCGGCCGATCGACCAGCGCAGCGCGAGTCGGTCGCGAAGCAGTGGGCGCGCTGGCGGGCCGAGAAGGCCGAGCGGGCAACGATGACCGACGGCCGCGGGCGAATGCACGCCGCCGCGGTGTTCGCCGCGCTGGGGGAGGTCACGCCCGAGGACGCCGCCATCGCCGTCGACGTGGGCAACAACACCTACTCCTTCGGCCGGTACTTCGAGTGCAAATCCGGCCAGAGCGTTGTGATGTCGGGCTACCTGGGATCGATCGGCTTCGGTTTCCCAGCGGCAATGGGCGTGTGGGCGGCCACCCGGCAGGACCGCCCGCACCGCAAGGTGGTCTCGATCAGCGGCGACGGGGGCTTCGGGCAATACATGGCCGAGCTGACCACTGCGGTGGCTCACAAGATGCCGATCACCCATGTGTTGCTGAACAACAGCGAGCTGGGCAAGATCACCCGTGAACAGGTGGGCGCGCTGAGACCCGTGTGGCAAACCGCGCTGCACAACCCTGACTTTTCCGAGTACGCGCGCATCTGCGGCGCTCGTGGTTTCCGAGTCGAGTCCGCCGCCAATCTTCGCGACACCTTGACGGCAGCGATGGCGGTGTCGGACGGGCCCACGCTGGTAGAGGTCATCACATCGGCCCGCGATGTCTAACCTCCTGTCGTGGTCACCGACGGCGAGCTGCTGGCACAGGCGCGCGGCGGGGACGCGAGCGCGTTCGAGGCGCTGGTCGAGCGACACCACATGACGCTGGTGCGCGTCGCCACGACCTTCGTCCGCAACCGGGTCGAGGCCGAGGACGTCGCCCAGGACACCTGGCTCGCAGTACTCCGCGGCCTTGAGCGTTTCGAGGGGAGGTCCTCGTTCCGCACCTGGCTGTTCGCCATCCTCGCCAACCGGGCCCGGACCACTGCATACAAGGCGCGTCGGGCCGGCCCCTCCGTCGACCCCGATCGCTTCGGACCCGACGGCGGCTGGGTCGAGCCTCCACCGGCGTGGACCGACGCCGTGGACGAGCGGCTCGACGCGGCCGCGTTGGCGCCGCGTGTCCGCGCCGCGATCGACGAGCTTCCGGAAGCGCAGCAGCAGGTGATCACGCTGCGCGACGTCGAGGGCCTCGACGCCGGCGCGGTGTGCCAGCTCCTGCACATCAGCGAAGGCAACCAGCGCGTGTTGCTGCACCGGGCCAGATCGAAGGTTCGTACGGCTTTGGAGCGCGAAGTGGCTGCGTCATGAGCGCGATGGTCTGTCGCGAAGCGGTAGAGGTGGCCACCGACTACCTCGAGGGCAAGCTGAGCCGGCGGGCGCGGCGCCGCTACGAGGCGCACCTCGCCGCCTGCCCGCACTGCACCGAATACCTCAAGCAGATCCAAGCGATCATCGAGGCCGCCGGACGCGTCGAGCCCGACGAACTCAGCCCGACGGCCCGCGCCGGCCTTCTCGACGTCTACCGCGCCTGGAAGGTCGGCTGAGCCTCTGGCGGCTGCTCCGCCCGCCGCGAATGCAGCGGGGACCCCAACCCCGCTGCCGGCAGTCGCCTACGGGACCTTGGCAGATCCGTCTGGCCGTAGGCTGTCCGTTATGCACGATCTCGTTATTCGGGGGGCCACGGTCGTCGACGGCACCGGGGGGCCTGCTCGTTCGGCCGATGTCGCCGTCGACGGCGAGTTCATCACCGAAGTGGGCGACGTCGCCGAGGGCGGGCGTCGAGAGATCGACGGCGACGGCCTCATCCTGATGCCGGGGTGGGTCGACATCCACACCCACTACGACGGCCAAGCCACGTGGGATCCCGACATGACCCCGTCGAGCTGGCACGGCGTGACCACCGTCGTGATGGGGAACTGCGGTGTGGGCTTCGCCCCCGTGCGCCCCGATGGCCAGGACTTCCTCATCGAGCTGATGGAGAGTGTCGAGGACATCCCCGGCACCGCGCTCCACGAGGGCATCGACTGGAAGTGGGAGTCCTTCGCCGAGTACCTCGACGCACTCGACACCACGCCGCGCACGGTCGACATCGCCGCCCAGGTTCCGCACGCCGCGCTGCGCGCCTACGTGATGGGCGAGCGCGCCCATGACGATGCCACCGTGGACGACGTGGCCGAGATGGCCAAGCTCACCGAGGCGGCCATGAGCGCCGGCGCCTGCGGCTTCATCGACCTCGCGCACCGTCCTGCACAGCTCGCAGCACGGTCTCATCCCGGGGACCACCGCTCCCGGCGACGAACTTCTCGCGATCGGCGACGCGCTCGGTCGGGCTGGTCACGGGGTGTTCCAGATCGTCACCGATCAGGCCACTGGCGCGGCCGAGCAGGAGTTGATGGTCGAGCTGGCGCGCCGCACCGGTGGCACCGTCACCTACGCGCTCGCGCAGGCGCCGTACGCGCCCGACGGTGTACCAGCGACGCGCTGGCGCACGCCGATGCGGTACGCCGCCGACGGGATCGACCTCGTGCCGCAGGTGTCGGTGCGCCCGACCGGGATGCTGTTCGGCCTGCAGTCGTCGCTGCATCCGTTCATCACCCACCCCACCTACCGCAAGATCGCCGAGCTGCCGCTTGGGCGAGCGGGTCGCCAAGCTCCGCCAGCCGGAGGTGCGAACGCGCGCTGCTCGCCGAGGAGCCGGCGCACCAAGAACCCGATCGCCACCACGCTCATGACGCCGTTGGGGCCAGATGTTCCCGCTCGGCGACCCGCCTGACTACGAGCCGGCGCCAGAAACCAGCGTCGAGGCCGCCGCGGCCGAGCGCGAAGGCCGCACGCCCCAGGAGGTCGTGCTCGACTGGTTGCTCGAGCGAGAGGGCAAGGCGCTGCTGTTCGCGCCGCTGGCGTCCTACGTCGACTACGACCACGACGCGATCCGCGAGATGATGACGCACCCCGCGCCGTCGTCGGACTGAGCGACGGTGGTGCCCACTGCGGGCTCATCTGCGACGTGTCGCTTCCCCACCTCGCTGCTTACGCACTGGGTGCGCGATCGCAGCCGCGGCGAGCGGCTCTCGCTCGAGCAAGCGGTGCATCTTCAGACCGGCAAGACGGCCAGGACCTATGGCTTCACCGACCGCGGCACGCATCGAGGTGGGGATGCGGGCCGACCTCAACCTCGTCGACCTCGAGGCATGCGTCTCTACGAACCGGAGATGGTGTTCGATCTCCCGGCCGGTGGCCGGCGCCTCGTGCAGAAGGTCGACGGGTACAAAACCACAGTCCTCGCTGGCCAAGTCACCTACGAGGACAGTGTGCCTACCGGTGCCCGCCCGGGCCGCCTGGTCCGCTTCCCGAACTGAATTTGGGCTAGCGCGGAGTTCGAGCGCGAGGGTGGACGCCATGACCGAACCGGCTATTGCTGTCGCGGGCCTGCGTAAGAAGTTCGGTGACGTAGTCGCCCTCGACGGCATCGACTTCGAGGTTCCACCCGGAACGGTGTTCGGCCTGTTGGGGCCCAACGGGGCCGGCAAGACGACCGCGGTGCGAATCCTGACCACCATCCTCAACCCCGACGGCGGCACGGCACGAGTGCTGGGTCGCGACGTCGTCAAGGACCAGCACTTTGTGCGGGCATCGATTGGTTTGGCCGGGCAATTCGCCGCGGTCGACGAGAACCTGACCGGGGGCGAGAACCTCCGGCTCATCGGGAAGCTCACCCACATGCCGCGTCAGCTGATCAACCCGCGCGTCGACGAACTGCTGGAGCGGTTCGCTCTGACCGACGCCGCGTTTCGCCCCTCGAAGACGTACTCGGGCGGTATGAAGCGCCGGCTCGACGTGGCCGCCGCGCTCGTACACCGCCCGCCCGTTCTCTTCCTCGACGAGCCGACCACGGGCCTGGACCCCGCCGGTCGGGCCGACGTGTGGGAAATGGTCGAGGAACTCGTGACCGACGGGACGACCGTGCTGCTCACGACGCAGTACCTCGAGGAGGCCGATCGCCTGTGTCAGGACCTCGTGGTCGTCGACCAGGGCACGGTCATCGCCGAAGGTTCGCCGTCAAAGCTGAAGGCGACGATCGGCACGACGGTGATCGACATCGGGCTTTCGAGCAACACGGTGGCCAAGCGGGCCGCCAGGGTGCTCGCCGGCGTCACCAAGGCTGAGCCGATGATCGACGGCACGACCGTCGAGATCAACGCCAAGGACGGCGCCAAGATCCTGCCCGACCTGCTCCGGGCGCTCAACAAGGCGCGCATCAAGCCGACCACGATCCACCTACGTGAGCCGAGCCTGGACGACGTCTTCCTCGCCCTCACCGGTCACAAAGCCGAGGACGCCGCATGACTGAAGTAGGCCAACGGCCGGCAGCGGGGCTGGGGTCCCCGCTGCACACGCGGCGGGCGGAGCAGCCGCCAGCAAGCAGAGACGCCGCGTGATGGCGACCGCGACCGTCGACACCATGGCGCCGCCTGCATCGCTGGTCACGCAGGAGCGCAGCCGCTTCGCGTGGGCGGTGGCCGACGGCTGGGCCGTCACCTGGCGCAACCTGATCGCCGTTACCCGGATCCCCGACGCGATGTTCTTCTCGAGCATCCAGCCGGTCATGTTCATCCTGTTGTTCCGGTACGTGTTCGGCGGCGCCATCCAGGTTCCGGGGTTCCGCTACGTCGACTACCTCATGCCGGGCATCTTCGTGCAGACGATCGCGTTCGGCGCGATCGGCACCGCGGTCGGTCTGGCTGACGATATGAACAAGGGCCTCATCGAGCGCTTCCGGTCCTTGCCGATGGCCCGGTCGGCGGTATTGGTCGGTCGCACCACGGCGGACGTCATCCGCAATGTGTGGGTGATCATCCTCATGACCGGCGTCGGCTACGCCGTGGGCTTCCGGGTGCACACGGGGTTCATCGCGTTCGTGGCCGGCGTCGCCGTGCTGTTGCTGTTCTCCTACGCACTGCTGTGGGGCTTCGCCACGATCGGTCTCATGGCGTCGAGCGGCGAGACCGCGCAGCTCATGGTGTTCCCCGTGCTCATGCCACTGACGTTCGCCAGCGGCGCGTTCGTGCCGGTGGCGTCGATGCCGGGTTGGCTGCAGGCCTTCGCTCGCAACCAGCCGGTAACCGCGGTGGTCGACGCGTCACGCGCACTGATGGCCGGCGGTCCGACGACGGAGCCGGTAGTGAAAGCCGTCCTCTGGTCGGTCGGCCTCCTCATCGTATTGGTACCCCTCGCGGTCCGCCGCTACCGCCGCGCGGTCTAGCCGTCTCGCGGTCTACGGCTCGAGACCCAGCATCTGGCGCATCTCGGCGCTGGTGTTGGTGACCGGGAACGGCTCGGCCGGCACCGGCACACCGAGCGCCTCGCAGAGCGGTTCCCACCCGTCGCTGGGCTGCCACTCGACAAGCCGATCCGGCGCTACGCCGGCCCGCACCGCGGCGTTGTGCGCCTCGTACGCGGCCTTGGCCTTGGCCTCGTCCATGAAGTCGGGCTCGAAGGCGCGCATCATCGCCGCGCCCATCTCGGCCCAGGCTTCGTTGCCGAGTCTGATCTCGCCGCTGAGCGGCAGGAAGATCGTCCGGCTCGCGCTGCGCCACCAGGTGTCGGCGCTGTCCCTCCTCGAGAGCAGCACGATGGCGTCAGGGTTGGTGACGCTGAACTCCGCCCAGAACGTGCAGCCGGGCCAGTCAACTGTGGCGACGAAACCCTCGAACACCGGATCCCAATCGACCCGTTTGCCCTCGAAGGCCGCATGCCATGTCGGGACGTGTTCCGGATGAGTGAACACCTCCATCATGTGGTAGCAGGGCCCGCCGAGTAGTTGCTCGAGCGCCACCTTCAACGAATGGGTTCCCGTGCGGCCCAGCCCGGCACCAACGACGCGCAGTGACATGGCCGGGAGAATAGGACGACGCGCTA
Organism: uncultured Actinomycetes bacterium; assembly: GCA_963742585.1. Classification (GTDB taxonomy): domain Bacteria; phylum Actinomycetota; class Acidimicrobiia; order Acidimicrobiales; family JACDEA01; genus JACDEA01. The sequence continues at coordinate 111,341 of CAVUMI010000004.1, read as the reverse complement.
GCGATCGAAGAGCAACAAGAACTCGACGAGGCCGTGGTCGTCAGTCCACGCGAAGCCGTTACTCGGGTTGGGGATGCCGTAGTCGGAGAACTTCACCGGAATGACGCCCAGCGCCTCGATGCGCGTGCCCCGTCGTCGCGCCTGGAGTTCGTAGTTCACCGGGCGGGTGACGCCACGCAGCGTGAGGTGGCCGCTCACCGGGAAGTGCACAATGGTCTGGTCGGGCGGGATCGTGCCGACCTGGATCGGAGCGCCCAGTACGAACGTCGAGGTTGGGTAGGTATCCGTCGCCATGCTGCGCCGGTAGGCGGTATCGCGCCGCGGGTCGTCGCTGGTGACCGACGCCATGTTGACGACCCACTGACCGTTCTCAACCACGGTGCCCCGGATCTGCAGCGCCCCGGTGACCTGCGAGGTGCGACCGACCGCCTCGGTGCGTTCCAGTCCGAGGTATTCGCCGACGCGGTAACCGGCCAGGCTGCCGGCGCCGACCTTCCATGCGCCCTCGACCGGCGAGGCCGCGGTCGTCACGCCGGTGGTCGAACTGGCGGCGCGTCGCACGGTCGTGGCCGTCACGGTCGACGACGTGGTGGCAAGCACCGCAGTCGTCGTTGGCCCTTCGGCCTTCGCGGTGGTGGTCGGTATCTCTTTCGGCGTGTCGGCGAAGCTCAGCTTGGGCGGCGGGTCGCTGCGAATGAGATTGACGTAGATGATTGGCCCGAGAAGCGCGCCAAGCACGACAACGACGGGTACGCCGATGAGCCAGCTTCGCGGGCGGCGCAATACACGCCCGATGGTGGTCAAGAGACTCATGAGGACTGCTGGGAGTCTGACGCGTGGGGCAGTCGCACGCTGAAGACAGTGCCACCTTCAGGCGGCGCGGCGACCGTTACCGTCCCGCGGTGGGCGGCGACGATGGCGGCCACAATCGCCAGCCCCAGCCCGGCGCCGCCGTGCTGGCGTGATCGCGACGCGTCGGCGCGGTAGAAGCGCTCGAACACATGCGCGCGCTGTTCGTCGGTGAGTCCCGGGCCGCTGTCCCGCACGGCAATCTCGACCTGGTCGGTGTCGTGCGTGATGGTCACAACACCGGTAGTGCCCGCCGGCGTGTGCGCCCGCACGTTGGTCAGGAGGTTGTCCAACACTTGGCGCAGGCGCGCTCGATCGCCGTTCACCTCCACCGGACCGGCGGCGTCGAGCCGTACGGGCCACGCCGGGCCGACGGTCATCGCCGCGTCCACCGCGTCAGCGGCCAGGCTCACAAGCTCCACCGGTGCATGATCGAGTGGCCGCCCCTCGTCGAGTCGCGCCAACAGCAGCAAGTCCTGCACGAGCTCGCCCATCCGCGCGGTTTCGTTGCGGATCCCGGCCATCACCCGTTCGAGATCCTCGGGCCGGTCGTTCGCGCCGCGCTCGAACAACTCGGCATACGCGGCGACCGCGGCAACCGGTGTTCGCAGCTCGTGGGACGCGTCGGCCACGAACTGCCGCAGTCGCGTCTCGGTGGCGTCGCGTTCCGTGAACGCATCTTGGATGCGGCCAAGCATCGTGTTGAGGGCGCGGGCCAGGCGGCCGACCTCCGTCGGCGCGTCATCGCCGGGCACGCGCCGGTCGAGGTCGCCCTCGGCAATCGCACCCGCGGTTGCCTCGACATCGTCGAGCGGTCGCAAGCCGACCTGCACCAGCCACCAGCCGAGTGCGGCCGCCGCGCCCAGCGCGCCGACCGTCACGAGGAGCTCGACGACCAGGAGCCGGCGCAGCGTCGCCTTGGTGTCATCCAGCGGCAACGCCACGATCACTTGTCCGCCGTCCGGGAGTTGGGATACCCGGCGCGCGCCGACCCGGCGGTGATGTATTTGGTTGGGGCGTCGAATGAGATGCTCGCCGGCAGCGCGGGCGTGAACTCCTCACCGCCGGGCCGGTGACCGGGGTACCGCCCCACCCGCCCGTCGGGGAAGCGCTGCTCGACGTACAGCCCCGAACTCAGCGCCGCGAAGGCGTCCTCGGCGTGGCGGACCTCGCCGCAACAGTGTGTTGCTGGCGGCGGCGAGACTCTGATCGACGCGCTGGTAGAGAAAGGATCGCAGCGAGGAGTACGTCGCCACGTCGGCGACTGTGAGCGCGACGATGGCGACCGCGCCGACCGCCAACAGCAGCCGAACGCGCAGCGACATCTATTCGGCTTCCTCGGACTCCCGTAGGGCGTAGCCGACCAACCGGATCGTCTGGATGAGCGGCGGGCCATGCTTGTCGAGCTTCTTCCGGAGGTAGCTGACGTAGGTCTCGACGACGTTGGGGTCGCCGCCGAAGTCGTAGTGCCAGACGTGATCGACGATCTGACTCTTCGAGAGCACGCGCCTCGGGTTCAGCAGGAAGAACCGCAGCAGGTTGAACTCCGTGGCGGTGAGCTTGATGAGCTTGCCGCCCCGCCACACCTCGTGGGTGTCCTCGTCCATCTCGACGTCGCTGAAACGCAGGCGGCCGTCGGCGTCGCTGAGATCCCCGTGTGTGCGGCGAAGGATGGCGCGGGCCCGGGCCACGATCTCGGCGAGCGAGAACGGCTTGGTGACGTAGTCGTCGCCGCCGACAGTCAACCCCGCCACCTTGTCCTCGACGCTGTCACGAGCGGTGAGAAAGAGGATCGGCACGCGAATGCCGTCGGCACGAAGGCGCCGCGTCACTTCTAGCCCGTCAAGGTCGGGCAGCATCACGTCGAGCACAACGAGGTCGGGCGGGTCGTCCTGCGCGGACGCCAACGCGGCGCGGCCGGTCTCGGCCTGCCGGACGGTGAAGCCCTCGTACCGGAGCGCGGTCGCCACGGCATCGACTATCGACGGTTCGTCATCGACGACCAGCACCTGCTGGCGCACCTCGTTATGAGCCACGACACCACCTCCTCAGCCGTACTTTGGCGCCCCAGCCTGCACCTATCCTGGCCGTTAGCTGTGCGCGGGCTGTGAGATTGCTTGCGCGCGAGGTGTGAACCGACGCCCGCTGGAGATAGACAGGAGAAGTGTCTGTACCGCCGCGCTTTAACCACGAGGCGTTGCTCTATGCCGGAGGCGAGGACTTTCTCGCGGGGACGACATCGTTCATCAAAGCCGGTGTCGCCGAGCGCGAACCCATCCTTGTCGTGGTCAGCGCCGAAAAGATCGGGTGGTTGCGCGCCGCGCTGGGGGCTGAGGCCGACGCCGTCCATTTCGCCGATATGGCGCAGGTGGGCGTAAATCCGAGCGCGCATCATTCCTGCCTGGCGCGATTTCGTTGACGACAACATTGGCTACGGCCGACCTCTCCGGGGCATTGGCGAGCCGATTTGGGCTGACCGATCGCCCGCTGAACTCGTCGAGTGCCAGCGCCACGAGGATCTGCTCAACCTGGCCTTCGACGGCGCGCCGGCCTGGCAGCTCCTCTGTCCCTACGACGTCGACTCACTGCCGGCCGATGTCGTGGACGAGGCGCACCGCAGCCATCCCTTTGTCACGGAGCGGGGGACGACGAAGCCCAGTGACACCTACCGCGGGCTCGGCGCGGTGGCCGCGCCGTTCGACCAACCGCTACCGCCGCCGCCAGACAGCGCGGTCGAGCTGCCCTTCGACGGGCGGCGGCTGGGCGCCGTGCGCCGCTACATCGCCAACCACGCGACCGCGGTCGGTCTCGTGTGGAGCAGGCGCGAGGATCTCGTGCTGGCCGTCAACGAGATCGCCAGCAACAGCATCCGCTACGGCGGCGGTCACGGCACACTCCGGCTGTGGGAGACAGACGCCGATCTGATCTGTGAGATCAGCGACAGCGGCTTCATCGATGCACCGATGGTCGGTCGCGAGCACCCACCCACGGACTCCACCGGCGGTCGTGGCCTTTGGCTGGCGAACCACCTCTGCGACCTCGTCCAGCTGCGCTCGTCGCGCCGCGGCACCGTGGTCCGCTTGCACATTCACCTTTAGAGTTCCGGGGGTGAGCGGAGCGAAGGACCCCAGCAAGCAGAGCATGCAGCATTTCTGCCATCCGAAAGATGGCGCTTAGAAATGCACGATCTCCTGGTACGGGGTGGGACGGTCGTCGACGGCACCGGCGCACCTGCGGTCACCGCCGATGTGGCGATCAGCGATGGTGTGGTTACCGAGGTGGGTCGGATCGACGGCGCAGCGCGGCGGATCATCGAGGGCGACGGTCTGCTCGTCACGCCGGGCTTCGTCGACATCCACACGCACTACGACGGACAGGCGACATGGGACGAACTGCTGTCGCCGTCGTGCTGGCACGGTGTGACCACTGTGGTCATGGGCAACTGCGGTGTGGGATTCGCCCCGGTGGCGCCCGACCGACACGAATGGCTCATCGGCCTGATGGAGGGCGTCGAGGACATCCCCGGCGCCGCGCTGTCGGTCGGCATCGATTGGTCGTGGGAGCGCTTCCCCGAATACCTCGAGGCGCTGGCCGCGCGGCGGTGGATTGCCGACGTCGGGACCCAGGTACCTCATGGCGCGGTGCGGGCGTACGTGATGGGCGAGCGCGGCGCGCGTAACGAGCCGTCGACTGCCGAGGACATCGAGGCGATGGCCGCCATCGTGCGCGAGGGCATCCAGGCTGGCGCCCTCGGCTTCTCGACCAGCCGCACTTTGGCGCACCGCGCTATCGACGGCGAGCCGGTGCCGGGCACGTTCGCGGCGGAGGACGAGCTGTTTGGAATTGGCCGCGTCCTTGGTGATCTCGGCACCGGCGTCTTCGAGCTCGCGCCCGCCGGCGTGCTGGGCGAGGATCTGGCTGCCCCCGAACGGGAGATGTCCTGGATGCGCCGCCTGGCCGGTGCGATCCGCCGGCCGGTCACGTTCGCTCTTACACAGAACAACGCCGATCCGGGCAGCTGGCAGCGGATGCTCGACCTGTCCGCCGATGCAGCAGCTGAGGGTGCTGCGGTTCGGCCGCAAGTGCACGGCCGCACCGTGTCGATCCTCCTCGGCTTCCAGACGTTCCATCCGTTCTCATTCACACCGATCTGGGGCGCGGCCGGTCTGGGCCTGCTTCCCTGGACCGAACAGGTACGTCGGCTCGAAGCGGACCTCGACCTGCGCCACCGATTGACACAGGAAGCGCAGGCGCTGGAGGACGACCCGATCGTCATGGGCTTCATGCGCCCGAGCCGGGTCTATGTACTCGGCGATCCGCCCGACTACGAGCCGCCGCCCGAACGCAGCGTGTCGGCCATCGCCGCGGCCCGGCGCGCCGGTGTGTGGGAGACGTTCCTCGACCTGCTCCTGAGTGACGGCGGTCGCGAACTCCTCAACAGTCCGGTGCTGAACTACAGCGACGGCACGCTCGACGCTGCGCGCGAGATGTTGGTGCACCCGACGTCGGCATTCGGTCTCGGCGATGGAGGGGCGCACGCCGGCCAGACGTGCGACGCCTCGACGACGACGTTCCTGCTCACCCACTGGGTACGGGACCGCGCCGCCGGACGCATCCCACTCGAGGCCGCGGTGTACAAGCTCACGCAGGCCACCGCCACGCTTTACGGCCTGGGCGACCGCGGGGTCCTCGCGCCCGGTTTCGTGGGCGACCTCAATGTGATCGACGCCGACGGCCTGCAGTTGCGCCGGCCGGAGATGGTGTCGGACCTTCCCGGCGACGCCCGTCGGTTCATCCAACGGGCCGAGGGCTACGTAGCCACGGTCAAAGGCGGCGAGGTCACGTTCGCCGCGGGCGAGGACACCGGCGCGCGTCCGGGCCGGTTGCTGCGCGGCGCGCGGTGACGGCGTCGGAGGTCGCGGCGCGCTTCTGGGACGCGCTGTACGAGCGCGACTGGGAACGCATCCGTTCGTTCTTCGACGACGACTCGATCTACTACGACGTGCCGACCGGTCCGACCAGCGCGGCGCGTGGCCCGGCGGGAATCGAAGCCCGCTTGCGCCTCGGTCTCGAAGGTTTGACCGGCTACGAGCACCAACCCGGCGTTGTCGCATCGGCAGGCGATCGGATCGTCATGACCGAGCACACCGAGGTGTGGCACTGGTCGAGCGGCGAGACCGTCGCGCTCCCATTTGTCTCTGTGCAACACGTGCGCGGTGACGTCATCGCGATCTGGAAGGACTACTGGGACTACAACACGCTCATCAACGGCGCACCGGCATGGTGGGTGGAGGAAATTATGAGCGCCGACCTCTCATGGGTCTTCGACGCCACTGGCATCGTTTGACCACGCAGTGTGGTGAGGACGTTATTTGGGTAAGGGGTCCGTAGCCCTATTCCTCGACGCTTGGAGCCAATCATGGGTATCGGTACTTCCGTCTTCTTGTTCGCCGTCGGCGCCATTTTGGCCTTCGCGGTCGACGTCACCACAGAAGGCTTCAACCTCAACACCATCGGCATGATCCTCATGATCGTCGGCGGGTTCGGCATCCTGCTTTCGATGATGTTCTGGAACAGCTGGGGCGGCCCCGGCGGCTACCGTCGCCAGACCGTCGTCGATGACGGCGGCCCGGCCCGCCGCACCCGCGTCGTCGAAGAAGAGGTCGTCTAACCCACGTTCTGACTTTCTCGAGGCAATAGCTGTCGTTTTCCGACAGCTATTGCCTCGAGAATGGACTGGTGATTGACAACGTCGAGGTGCGGGACGCGGGTGACAAGGGACTCGGCGTCTACGCCCGGCGCGCGTTCGAGGCTGGCGAATTCATCTTTCGGAGGCGACATGTCTTGGTCGTCGACGAAGCCGGGATCGCGTCACTCGATGAGTGGCAACGGATCCATCTTTGCGAGCTGGGCTTCGACCGGTTCGCCGTGCTCGGGCCGCCCGGCTGTTATCTCAATCATTCCTGCGAACCCGAGCGCGATGCGACATGGCGTCAAGGTGTTCGCCTGGCGGGCGATAGCCGCCGGCGAAGAGATAACGATCGACTATCGCCTCAACGCCTTCGACGGCAGCAGCTGGCCTTGCAACTGCGGCACCGCCAGCTGTTCGGGCATCGTCGTCGGTAGCTACTTCGCGATGACGGCCGACCGGCAAGAGCAGTACCTGGCGCACGCGCCAGCGTTCATCCGGCGCGAGTACCGACGGCGGGCTAGGCGGGGCGGTAGATGATCAGCTCGTTATCCGGGAGCTGAACCGGGAGTACGCCACTCGGAAACGCACGGCCGAGTGCGGCGCGCAGGTCGGCTTCGAAGTCGGCAAGGCGATCTCCGAACAGGTGCGGTGCTGTCGACGACGATGAGAAGGTCTCGGCGGCAAGCTCGTCGAGCGTCCGCTCGAGGCGACGACCGTCCGGCACCCGCACGCGCTGCGGAGCCCCGAACCCCGCAGCGGCGAACACCGCTTCCTCGCCGCTCGGCGAGCTGTTGCGGATCGATTGACCAGCGCGCGTGTCCGGGCCGAGGTACGCACGTCGAAGGTCGGCGACCACGTCCTTGTGGGGCGACTCCAGGTTCTGGTGCTGATTGTCGACGTGCACGACGGCGCCGCCTGCCTCGAGCATCGCCAGCGCCGCGTTGGCCACCTTCGGTCGGTCCATCCAGTGGAATGACGCCGCAAACGTCACCGCCCGGAAGCGCCCGAGATCGGCCGGTAGCTCCTCGGCCCGCCGGTGCACCCAGCGCGCGTTCGTGACTCCAGCCTGGTTGGCTTCCAGCTCGGCCTCGGCCAGCATGCCGGCATCGGGATCGAGGCCGACGACTTCATCAAAGAGGTGTGCGAGCCGCAATGCAACCACGCCCGGGCCGCAGCCGACGTCGCACAAGCGGCCGGTCCCGTCGAGCTCGAGCGCCTCGGCCATGGCGTCGGCGAGCCCGGCGGCGTATGGCAACCGCCCGCGCACATAGTGCGGCGCGGCGCCGGCGAACAAGGTCTCATCCCACTCCCAGTCTTCCCACCCCTTGCCCACGAACCCATCTTTACCTCCCGCGGTGGAGTAGAGATGCGGTGTGACGACGCTGCGCATCAACGACGCCGACATCGCCTACGAGGACCACGGATCGGGCGATCCGCCGCTCTTGTTGCTTCACGGTTTCACTGGGAGCCGGCTCGATTGGGCCGACGTCATTGGTGAGCTTGCGGGCGACCGCCGCGTGGTCGCCTACGACCAGCGCGGCCACGGCGACAGCTCCAACCTCGGCCGCGCCGCTGCCTACACGTTCGACCAGCTCGTCGACGACCTGACCGGTTTCGTCGACCAGTGCGCGCTGGCGCCGTTTGACCTGCTCGGTCACTCGATGGGCGGGGTCGTCGCCATGCGCTATGCGCTGGCGCGTCCCGACACGCTGCGGTCGCTGATCCTCATGGATACCGCCGGCGCTCCGGCGGGCCAGATCCCGAAGAGCTGGGTCGGTCACGTGTTGGATCTCGCTCGCGCCGACGGCATGGGCGCGGTGGCCGAGATGTTCCTGCGCTTCATGGAAAAGCAGCCGACGCCGCCGTCGGCGACTGGGCGGGAGCGGCTGCGATACAAGCTCACCAACATGGACGTCGAGGCATTCGCCGCCTTCAGCACTGAGCTCAACTCGTACCCGTCGCTGCTCGACGGCCTGGCCGGTCTGAAGCTTCCAGTGACGGTATTGATCGGGGAGAACGACTCGGGGCTACGGGCGGGCGCCGATGCGCTGGCCGCGACAATCCCTGACGCGCATCTCGTCGTGATCTCCGGCGCCGGCCACTCGCCCCAAGAAGACGATCCAACCGCGTGGGTAGCCGCGGTCGCCGGCCATCTCGCGCGTGCCGCGACGTAGCGAATGGGCGTCGCTATTCGCACCGAGGGCTTGAGCAAGAACTTTGGCAAGACGGTTGCGCTCAGCGCGCTCGATCTCGAAGTCGCCGAAGGCGAGGTCATCGGATACCTGGGACCGAACGGCGCGGGCAAGACCACGACACTCCGCCTGCTCCTGGCCCTCGTTCGGGCGACCGCGGGCCGCGCCGAGATCTTCGGGATCGACTGCCAAGCCCGCCCGGTGGAGGCCCATCGCAGGGTGGCGTACGTCGCCGGCGAGGCCAACCTGTGGCCGGCGCTCACCGGGGCCGAGACTTTGCACCTCCTCGGCCAGTTGCACGGCGGCATCGACGTCGCGTACCGCGAACAACTCATAGACCAGTTTCAGCTCGACCCCTCCAAGCGGGTGCGGGCGTATTCGAAGGGCAACCGCCAGAAGGTCATCCTCATCGCCGCGCTTATGACCCGCGCCGACCTGTTGTTGCTGGACGAGCCCACTAGCGGTCTCGACCCGCTCATGGAGCAGGCGTTCCGTGAATGCGTGCGCGACGCCCACGACCGGGGGCAAACCGTCTTTCTCTCGTCACACATACTCAGCGAGGTCGAGGCGTTGTGCGAGCGCGTGGCAATCTTCCGCGGAGGCTGCTTGGTCGAGGTGGGGACGCTGTCGGACATGCGCCACCTCTCGGCGTTGTCGATCGAGGCCGAGTTCGAGAGCGCGCCGCCCGACGTCAGCTCGGTGCCGGGCGTCGCGGCCATCGACGTCACCGGCAACCGCCTCCGGTGTCAGGTAGCGGGCCCGGTCGCCCCCCTGATGCAGGTGCTCGCCACCGCGGGTCTGCGGCGGTTGATCAGTCGTGAACCCTCATTGGAAGAGCTGTTTCTCGCGCACTACGGGGACCACGCCGACCGCTCGTGAAAGTGCGGTCGGCACCCCAACGGTTGGTCGGTGCACTCACCGCGCGGCGCGCGGCGCGGTCCGGCATCCTCTGGGGCCTCCTCTTCGCCTCGATCGTCGCGGCGTCGGCCGCCGGGTATGCGTCGACGTTCCCGACAGCCGCGTCGCGCGACACGCTGGCCCGCAGCTTCGGGAGTAACGCGGGACTGGCGGCCCTGCTGGGGCCGGCGCGCCGCCTCGACACGGTGGCCGGATTCACCGCCTGGCGAACGATGGGAGTCATGAGCATCGTCGGCGCGTTCTGGGGGCTGCTAGCGGCCACGCGCCTGCTGCGGGGCGAGGAGGAGGCCGGCCGGTGGGAGTTGCTGCTGGCCGGGCAGACCACGCGGCGCGGCGCAACCGCGCAAGCGGTGGTGGGCCTGGGCGTGGGCGCCGTCGCCCTGTGGGCGGTCACGGCGATGGGCACCTGGGCCGTCGGTCTCAGTCCGGACGTCGGGTTCTCGCTGACCGGTTCGCTCTTCCTCGCGACGGCACTCGTCGCGAGTGCGGTTGTGTTCCTCGCGGTCGGCGCCCTTTCCTCGCAGCTGGCCGCCACCCGCCGGCAAGCCAACGCGATCGGTGCGGCCGTCTTCGGCGTTGCTTTCCTGGTACGGATGGTCGCTGACTCGGCCTCGCAGCTGAAATGGCTGAGGTGGGCGAGCCCGTTGGGGTGGGTCGAGGAACTACGTCCGCTCACGGGCTCGCGTCCGCTGGCGCTGCTCCCGCTTGGCCTCGCGGCCGCGCTGCTGGCCGGTGGGGCGATCGGGCTAGCGGCGCGTCGTGATGTCGGCGCCGGCGCGCTTCCCGCCGCGATACCCGCCCGCCGCGTCTCGCCCTACTGAACGGCCCCACCGGCCTCACGGTCCGGCTCACGCTGCCATTCGCGCTGGCGTGGGCTGGGGCCCTGGCCGGCATCAGCCTCGTAACTGGCTTGGTGGCGCAGTCGGCGGCGAGCGCGGTTAGCGGCTCGGAGACGATCGAGCGGGCGCTGGCCCGTCTGGGCGGTAGCCGGGGCGGCGCGGCGTCCTACCTCGGGTTTGCGCTTGTGTTCGCCGGGGCACTGGTTGCGTTCGCCGCCGCCGGCCAGGTCGCGGCGGCCCGCGCCGAGGAAGCCGAGGGGCACCTCGACAACGTCCTGGTTCGACCGGTGAGCCGGCATCGGTGGCTCGTTGCTCGGCTCGGGGTTGGTGCCGCGGTCGTCGTTGTCGTCGGTGTTGTCGCCGGTCTCGCGTCATGGGCCGGTGCCGCGTCGCAACACAGCGGTGTGGGCTTTGGCGATCTCGTTAAAGCCGGCATCAACATCACGCCGCCGGGGTTGTTCGTGCTCGGCGTCGGGGGTCTGCTGTTCGGCATCGCGCCGCGACGGGCGCCCGCGATCGCGTACGCCGTCGTGACGTGGTCCTTCGTGGTCCAGCTCGTCGCGGCGGTTATCACGACGAACCGGGTGCTGCTCGGTTCCTCCGTGTTTCACCACATCGCGCCGGCACCGGCGGCCGACCCGAATTGGCCCAGCGCGCTCGCGCTTGCGGGCATCGGGGTCGTCGCCGCATTCGTGGGGGTGATGGTCTTTCGCCGCCGCGACGTCGTGATGTAGGTACGGTGACGGAATGGCTAAGGGTGATGGCACGAAAGACAGCCCGTGGGTTCTGAAGACGCCGAGCGGCCAGTCTGAGTTCGAGGTGTATCGCGACGAGGCCGCGGACCCGCCAGCACTCGTCTGTCAAGTCGGCAAGACGCAGCTCAGCTACCAGCTGCGCTGTCTGGACGATCTGCATGCGATGCTCAAGAAGCACGGCGACTGGATGCCGCTCGGCGCCGCCGACGAGCAGAAGCCGGCGGCTGACGGCACAGTTGAAGCGTGGGGTCGATCCCCTGACAACCCGGTCGGCGGGTGGTACGGGCTCAAGAAAGGCCTGCGCGGCCGCTTCGGTAACTACGTGCCGCCGGTGCTCGAGGTGCTGGGCCGGGCCGAGGTCGAGCACAACCCACGCAAGAACCGCATGCGGGCGACCTGACGCCGTGCTGGAGTACGACGAGTTTTCGCTGTTCCATGAGAACGCCGAGGAGTTCGGCCTTCCCTACGACGGTCCGCCCGTCGTCAGGCGCGAGTCGGTCGCGCTCGACGACGGTCGCCAGCTCAGCGCATTGGTGTGGGGTGCCCAGGAACCGGAGCTGGTGTTCCTGCACGGCGGCGCGCAGAACGCGCACACGTGGGACACCGTGGCCATGGCGCTCAACCGCCCGTTGGTCGCCATCGACCTTCCCGGCCATGGCCACTCGGACGGCGGCAAGCGGGGATCGCTGGGCCTGCACGACAACGCGTCGGACATCGCGGCAGCCATTCGCGTGTTGGCGCCCGACGCCGCCGCGGTCGTGGGTATGTCGCTCGGCGGGGTCACCACGCTGGCGCTCACCCAGGTCGCGCCCGATCTGGCGCGGGCCGTCGTGCTGGTGGACGTGACGCCGGGCGCCAACGCCGAGAAAGCCGCGCCCATCACCGCGTTCATCAACGGTCCCGAGAGCTTCCCCGACTTCGACGAGATCCTTGCCCGCACGATTCAGTTCAACCCGACGCGCACCGTGTCGTCGCTGCGACGGGGGATCCTGCACAATGCGCTGCAGCGCGAGGACGGTAGTTGGGTGTGGCGGTACGCCCGCTTTCGCGCGCAAGACACGCATGTGAGCAGCGAAGGTCCGCCGGCGCACGACTTCGGCTCGCTATGGGATGCCGTCTCTGCGCTACAGGTGCCGCTGCTGCTTGTGCGCGGAGTGCTGCCGCAGTCAGTGGTCGATGATGCTGACGAAGCCGAGTTGCTGCGCCGGCGGCCCGACGCCCGCGTCGAGCACGTCGCCGACGCCGGCCACAGCATCCAGGGCGATCAGCCGGTCGAGCTGGCCCGCCTCATCACCGACTTCGTCTAGCAATTTCCCGTACGGTGCCGCGGTGTTCGCACCTTCAGAGCTGTCGCCCAGTACCCGTAACGTCGCCGCCCGGCTGATCCAACGCACGTGGGAGTGGGTGAGCGCGGTCGGGATGGTCGGTCCCGACGACCCGCACGGCCGCCGCTTCTATCGAATGGGCCCGCGCAGCGGCATCGCGTTCCCGCCGGGATCGGTGTTCGGGCAGCGGTGGATCTCGATCGGTGCCGAGACGATGATCGGCGCGCACGTCAGTTTGGCCGCCGGATTGCCGACCGAAGACCTGGGCACAGATGAACCGGTGGTGCTCATCGGTGATCGATGCAACATCGGTCGCGGCAGTTCGATCATCGGTCGCTGCGGGATTGTCATTGGCGACGACGTGACCACGGGACCAAACGTGTACATCACCGATCACAACCACAGTTACGCGGACATCTCGTTGCCCATTGGGCGCCAATGGCTGACCGAGGCGCCTGTGCGAATCGGAGCCGGCAGTTGGTTGGCCGCCGGCGTCGTCGTGCTCCCGGGCGCCGACATTGGCCGTCACGTGACCGTGGCTGCGGGCTCGGTCGTGCGCGGTGTGGTCCCCGACAACGCGGTGATAGCCGGTGCGCCGGCGAAGGTCGTGCGCAGCCATGCGCCGGGCACGGGTTGGACGCCGCCGCTGTCACGCGTCGCCGACACTCCTGCCGGCTGGCTTACTGACTAAGCGCTCGCGCTAGAAGAGCCGCTCGCTGGCGAGGTCGGCGCCGGCGCGTAGGGAGCGCAACTTCTCCCATACCAGGGACGGCGCCACGTCGCCGAGGCCCGCCGACGTGTCGAACCCGCAGTCGGTGCCGGCGATGATTCGGCGAGGATCGCCGACGGCAACGGCGGCGTGGGCGAGGCGGTCGGCGACGACTTCGGGGTGTTCGACGTAGTTGCTGGTCGTGTCGATGACACCGGCGACCAGGACCATGCGTTCGGGCAGGGGGCGGCGGGCGAAGCAGGCGTATTCGTGGGCGTGGCGCGCGTTGGCCATTGAGATCACGAGCGCACCGACGTTGGCGGTGTAGAGCAGCGGCAGGATGTCCTCGAGTGGCACATCGCGGGTGTGCGGACCTTCGTAGTTGCCCCAGCAGACGTGCAACCGCACGTTCTCCGGCGCGATACCCGTCAGCGCCTCGTTGATCGCGTCGATGACCAGCTCGACCCATTCCAGGAACTCCGAGAGCGGGCGGTCGGCGAAGAGCGTATGGCGTTCCATGGCGAGGTCGGGCGCGTCGATCTGAAGGAGCAGGCCCTGGCCGACGATGTAGCGGTACTCCGTTGCGAGCGCGGCGGCCAGTGCTCGGACGTAGTCCGCCTGCGAGCCGTAGTGGCGGTTGTCCATCGCCGCGGCGACCATTCCCGGCGACGTCGCGGTCATGAACGTCTGGGCGAACGGCGCACCCTCGACGAGGCGGCACTCGGCCTCCACCTCGCCGGAGTTGGCGTAGGCGACGGGAGCGATGGCGGCGGGCGCGGCGAACAGGTTCACCTTGATCCGCTGGAAGCGGGGGAGGGCCAGCTCGATGAAGTCCGGGTGTTCGACCAGGTCGCGCATCATCGCCCGCTGGCTGGTGTCACCGAATCCGGTCATCCGGTGCTGGACGTAGGTGACGAAACTCTCGCGCGCTTGCTCGCCGTCGTTGCCGATGTCGATCCCGGCAGCCACCTGCGCGTCGATGCAAGCGGCGGTGGCGTCGGCCACCGCGGCGCGCAGCTCGTCGGGATCGACCCCTTCGCCCCGGCTACGGCGCCCGTGCAGTTCGGCCAGCTCCTGTGGTCGCGGCAGGCTGCCGGCGTGGGTTGTCAGGACCCGCTTCTCGCTGGTGAGCACGCGTCGTAGTTTGTCGGCGTGGAGCTCTCCCTGTTCGATGAGGTGGCCGACCTGACCCGCGGGCTAGCGCCGGCAGGGCTAGGAGAGTTCCGCGAGCGCCACCACCGCTACGGGATCAAGGTGTGGTTCGGGCCCGCGACACCGCCCCGGGAGCACTACGAGGCCCAGGTCATCGGGGCCAAACACGTCAAGGCGGCAAGGGTTCTCGCGTTGGAAGTGGGCTTCCACGCCGAGCATCGCGATGCGAAGGCAAACGAGGCCGCGTTCAGCGCGACTGACCGAGGCGGAGAAACGCTGGCGACGAGAACTCGGGAAGGAACCGGTGGCCGGCGTGTTCCTCGGTGCTGCGGTGTGGCGCCGGCTGTCCGAGACATGGCCGGACCCCGATCTCGGCGGTCCAGATCTCGCGTTCGAGATCGCGGCGCGACTCACCGACTACATGACCGCGCTCGAGCCGATCCGACTCGTATCCCGGAAGCGATGACCTCGCTGACGTTCCTCGGCACCGGCAACTACCTCGCGCCCGGGCGCTACTGGAACAGTTTCGTGGTCGACGGTGAGTTCCTCGTCGAGCCATCGCCGACCGCGTTGCCGAATCTCCGTCGGTGCGGCATCGCCGCCGGGGATCTCGACGCGATCCTGATTTCGCACTTTCACGCCGACCACACCTTTGGCTGGCCATTCCTCCTTCTGGAGCTGTTGGTCTGCGGCCGCGATCGCCCGTTGTTCATTGTTGGTCCACCGGGAGTCGAAGCGTTCCTCGCCGACATGATGCGCGCTGGCTCGGTGAGCGGCGTACACGAGGAGGCGCACGCCGGCCTCGACGTCCGCTACGTGGAGGTTGACGGCGCCTGGCAAGAAGCCGGGCGGCTGCGGTTTCGTGCGGTGGAGGTGGAGCATGTCCCGTACCTCCGCTGCTTTGGGTATCTGATCGAGCGCGGCGATCGCATCGTCGGCTATTCCGGTGACACCCAGCCGTGCGCCGGGCTCGACGAGCTGGCTAGTGCGTCGGACGTCCTCGTCCTCGAGTGCAACAGTCGCCATCCGGCATGGGCCCATATGGACATCGAATCCGTGCGGGCGCTGAGGAGCCGGTTCCCCGATGTGCCCTTCTTCCTGACGCACCTGGGTCCCGACGTTGATGCCGCTGCTATCCCGGATGTGGTCATTCCGGACGACTTCCAAACATTCACCGAGGTCTAAGCCCCTTCCTCGCGCGAACGCGCGAGTCTTGAGTCATTCCGACGTTCTCAAAGCAAATGGGGGACAAAACCCTCGGCGAGCTGGTGGCCGGCATCGCCCGATACCGGGCGCAGCTCATTCCGCTCGTTGTAGTCCTCACCGTCGCCCTCTTTCTCGATGGTGCGCGCGATCGCACGCCGGTGGCAGCTCCGGATCAGACCGGCCGGGCCGCTGCAATCGCCGGCGGGCCACAGATCGGCTCGGTCAGCGTGCCCCCCGCGCTGGCCGGGCCGGCAATCGACGTCGGGCCGGGCCAGCCGGGGTTCGACCTCAGTCCGTCCGGCACGACGACGTCGCCGTCCGCGGGCGGTGACGGCGCACCGCCGGACAACAGCAGCGGGGCGGGCCCGCTGACGCCGATCACGTGCGAGAACGACGCCTCGCTGCCGCAACCGGTATTCGGTCCGGCGATGGAGCAGTTGCGCGCGCTGCAGCTGCAGCTCGAGACCGTCATCGGACCGTTGCCCGACAACATTGCCGCCTACGTCGCCGGTGCCATCGGGTGCTCGCCGGGCCTCGATCCGCTCTCACTCGTGGTCAATCAGCTCGGCCCGGTTCTTGGCGCGGCCGGCCCACTCGTCGATGTGCTCGCTACGGTCAACCCACTGCTGCCGGCGCTTCCAGTGCCGCCGCAGCTGCCTCTTCCCGCGCTTCCTCCGGAAGTCAACCCGGTGCTGAGCGCGACGGCGCCGGCGACCCAAGCGGTCTGCGGCCAGTTGGTGCTCGCGTTCGTTCTCGTCGCCGCGCTGTCGAGCTTCCCCCTTCCGGTTACCGGCCAGCACTTCAACGCGGCGCTGAGCCCGGTCTTCGGGGCCTGTGCCATCCTCACGCCCTGAGCACGTTCCTGTTTGTCACGTGGTCGGGAGGCGGCAACGTCAACCCCGTGCTGGCCATCGGTCGAAGGCTTCTTGACCGCGGCCATACCGTCCGTGTACTGGGTTCCGCCGATCTCCTCACGCGGTTCGAAGCCGAGGGAATCGCGTTCGCTGGCCGCGCTGAGGATCGCGAGTGGGACCAAGGCGCAACGGCCGACGATGTCGTAGCCGAGGTGAAGCGGGCGGCGACCGACGCCGTCGTGGTCGACTACATGCAGCCGGGTGCGCTTTGCGGAGCTGAAGCCGCGGGCATTCCCACCGTCGCTCTGGTCCACACGCTCTACGGAGCGATGATGCACGAGGGTGATCTCCTAACCATGTACATGGCCGCGGACACCGACGGGATAAACGCGGTTCGTGTCCGCCTCGGCCTTGGTGCGGTTGACCGGCTCGGGGCGTTGCTGGATCGCTGCGCACGCGTTCTCGTCACCAGCCCGCCGCTCCTCGATACCCGCGTCGCCCTCCCTGACAATGTCCGGTACGTCGGGCCCATGCTCGAGGACGCGGAGACCAGCGCCGCGTTCGCCGGCGAGGAGCCACTCGTCGTCATTTCGCTCGGCACCACGCCGATGGGCGAGGGACCGCTGCTCGAGCGGGTGCTGGCCGCGGCGGCCGAGCTACCGGTGCGGGTGGTGGCCACGGTGGGCGACCACATCGATCCGACCACGATTGCGCCGCCGGCCAACGCCACGGTGATCGGGTACACGCGCCACGCAGCGGTATTGCCTCACGCCGCGCTATTGGTGAACCACGCTGGGCTCGGCGGGATCCTCGCCGCCTTGTCCCACGGTGTGCCGATGGTGTGCGTGCCCCTCGGCCGGGATCAGCCGGCGAATGCTGCGGCAGTAGAGCGGGTGGGCGCCGGCATCACCGTGGCTCCAGACGCCTCCATCGACGAGCTGCGGCGGGCGATCGTCACCGTGTTGGGCGACGACCGATTTCGCGCCGCCGCCGCAGTGCAGTCGTGCGGTGATACGTGCCTTGGGGAACTGGAATCGGTCGCGAGCGGGTAAGAGATGACCATGTTCACCGAAGTGCGCCACAACCCCGACCGCTTGCGGTACGAGCTGTTCGCCGACAACGAGCTCGTGGGAATTGCCGACTACACGCTCGCCGGCACCTCGCTGGTGGTGTTCCGGCATACGGAGATAGCCCCCGCCATGCGGGGCCACGGTCTGGGGGCGATCCTGGTGCAGGGCGCGCTCGATGATGTCCGCGCCTCGGGCCACACCGTCGACGCACAGTGCTGGTATGTGGCCGAGTTCATCGACCAACACCCCGAGTACAGCGACCTTCTCGCGGCGTAGATCCGCGGGCGCCCAGTCTCCAAGTTGCCGTTCTGTAACGAACCGCCTCCAAGTCCCGGAGATTCGCCCCTGAAGTCCGACAAATCGCTCGCGTGGGCAATCTTGGAGGCAGTTGGTTCCGATTCTGCAACTTGGAGGCGCACCAGAAAATCTGGGAGGGCCTCGTCCCCGAGTACAGCGACCCTCTCGCCGCTTAACGACGGATGAGCGCGCTGGTCTCCGGTGAGATGGGCGCGGCGAGGATGGCGGCTACCAAGTCAATGAGTTGACTGGTGAACAGGCGGTCGTCGCGCGCCCGGCGCTCGCGGGCGCGGTTGGCGATCTCGACGTGCGCGAAACGCACCGCTGCGTAGCGGCGGTGCAGTGGCCGCACCGCTTCCGGGGGTAGCAGTGGTTCAACCAGCTTCCGCCAGCGATTGAGGCTGCCGACGTCGCCCAATACGTCGGCGTACTGCTTGGGATGGCTGACGATCTCGCTCAGTATCTGGAGGTATTCGCTGCCGCCGTCATCATCGTTGAGCTTGGCCAATAGCGGGAGCACGAGCGCGGCGGCGAGTGCTCGCAAGTCGTCGCCCCGACTCAACTCGTATTGGTCGAGCAGTGCGTTGCGATTGGCTTCGACGTCACGCCGGTGTTTGTCGAGAACCGCGGCCAGCAGGGCGTCGCGATCGCCGAAGTGGTACTGGAGCGCGTTGGTGTTGCGCTGTCCGGCGGCGCGGTTGATTTCGCGCAGCGAGACACCGTCGATTCCATGCTGCGCCCAGAGGCGTTCCGCCGCGGCAACCAGTTGTCCCGGCGTGCTTATTGGTTGCCCACTTCGTGTTCGAGAAGGTGGGCGAAGCGCGCCCGGGCCTCGGCACGCCGGGTGGGGATGTGCGCGCTGGGCCACAGGCCATCGATCGGCTTGTACTCGCGGAGGACTTGGCGGGCGATGGTCACTTTGTGCACTTCGGTGGGTCCGTCGGCCAACGCCAGCGCTTCGGCGCCGAGCATCATTCCCGCGAACGGCATCTCGTTCGACAGGCCGAGCGCGCCGTGGAGGTGCAGGGCCCGCTGCGCGACGTCGTGGTACACCTTCGGCATCGCGACCTTGACCGCGGCGATGTCCTTGCGCACACGCTTGTAGTCGTTGTACTTGTCGATGAGCCAGGCGGTCCGGAGCACCAGCAGCCGGAACTGCTCGATCTCGATCCAACTGTCGGCGATCTGCTCTTGCACCATCTGCAGCGACGCCAGCGGCCCGTCGCGCGTTTCGCGTGACAGTGCCCGCTCGCACATCATGTCGAAGGCCCGTCGCACCTGGGCGATCGTCCGCATGGCGTGGTGGATGCGGCCGCCACCCAAGCGGGTTTGGGCGATCACGAAGGCGCCGCCCTGGTCCCCGAGCAGATGGTCCTTGGGCACCCGTACGTTCTCGTACCGCATGTAGCCGTGGCTGCCGTGACCCTCGGGTTCGGTGCCTAGACCGACATTGCGCACGATGGTCACGCCCGGCGTGTCGGTGGGTACCACGAACATCGACATGCCCTTGTACGCGCTCACGTCGGGATTGCTCACCGCCATCACGATGAGGAAGCTGCTGTAGCGGGCGTTGGACGAGAACCACTTTTCGCCGTTGATCACCCACTCGTCGCCGTCGAGTTCGGCCCGGGTTTTGAACAGCGTCGGGTCGGCACCGGCGTGGGGCTCGGTCATGGAATAGGCCGAGGAGATCAGCCCGTCGAGCAGCGGCTGGAGGTAGGTCTCTTTCAGGAAGGCGGAGCCGTAATGGGCGAGGATTTCGGCGTTGCCCGAATCAGGCGCCTGGCACCCGAAGATCGAGGGCGCCCAGTGTGAGCGTCCGAGAATCTCGTTGAGGAGCGCGAGCTTGAGCTGACCGAACCCGGGGCCGCCGAGTTCGGGACCGAGATGGCAGGCCCACAGGCCACGCTCCTTGACCCGCTGCTGAAGCGGGCGGATGTGGTCGAGCGCCCGCTGGTCGCTCTTGTCGTACGGGTCGCCCAGGACAAGATCAAGGGGCTCGATCTCTTCCCGCATCAGCGTGTCGACCCAGTCCAGCTCCTGCTGGAATTCCGTCTCGGTTTCGAAGTCCCATCCCATGGTCGGGACCGTAACACAACCGTATTAAATTTGCTCCCGGACGGTTTAGACGGCGCTGGGCTACCGTGACCGGCCATGCCCGAGTGGAACTTTGCCGACGCCTTCGAAGCCGTGGCCGGACGGCTGCCGGACGCCGCGTGCCAGGTGCAGGGCGAGCGCATCGTGACCTGGCAGCAGTTCGACCGCCGGGCCAACGCCCTCGCCGCCGACCTGGTCGGTGCCGGTCTGGGTCACCAGGCCAAGGTCGCCGCCTATCTGTACAACGGCCCCGAGTACCTCGAGACGTACGTCGCCGCGTTCAAGGCCGGGCTGGCGCCGGTGAACACCAACTACCGCTACGGCCCCGACGAGATCCTCTATCTCTTCGACAATGCCGACGCCGAGGCGGTGGTCTTCCACGCCGGCTTCACGCCGTTGCTCGAGAAGGTGCGCAGCGAGTTGGGCAAGGTCAAGCGCTGGTACGCGGTTGCCGACGGCGAGCACCCGATGCCGGAGTGGGCGGTGCCGTACGAGGAGGTTGTGGCGACGGGTGCCGATCAGACGATCGCGCCGTGGGGCCGTTCGGGCGACGACCTGCTGCTCCTCTACACCGGGGGCACCACGGGCATGCCCAAGGGCGTGATGTGGCGTCAGGACGACCTGTTCATGGTGTTGGGCGGCGGCGGTAACCCCATCATCGGCACGCCGCCGGCGGCCGACCTGGAGGAGTTCCGCTTGCGTATCGAGGCACCCGGGCTGTCCATGCTGCCGGCCTGCCCGCTCATGCACGGCACCGGTCAGTTCTCGGCGTTCATCACCATGCTGGGTGGCGGCGCCATCGTCATGCTCGAGGGCCGCAGTTTTGACACCGCTGAGCTGTGGCGGACCGTGGCTGAACGTGGCGTCAATGCGGTTGTGATCGTCGGCGATGCGTTCGCCAAACCGATGCTGGCCGAGCTGGACCAGAACGCGGGCGCGTACGACCTCTCGAACGTCCGGCTGATCTCGTCCTCGGGTGTGATGTGGAGCCATGAGACCAAGGAGGGCTTGCTCCGCCACATCCCGCACGCGTTCCTCTTCGACTCGTTCGGCTCGTCCGAGGCGGTCGGCATGGGAGTCTCAACCTCGGGCGCGGGCGCAGCGGCGGAGACCGCGCAGTTCCAGCTCGGTGAGCGGGTCAGGGTCTTCACCGACGACGGCCGCGCCGTGGTCCCCGGATCGGATGAGGTCGGCATGGTTGCCGTCGGTGGGTACATCCCGCTCGGCTACTACAAGGACGAGGCGAAGTCGGCGGCGACGTTCCGGGTCATCGATGGCCAGCGCTGGTCCATCCCGGGGGATTTCGCGTCGGTCAATGCTGACGGGACGCTCCATCTGTTCGGGCCGCGGGAGTGTGTGCATCAACACCGGGGGCGAGAAGGTGTTTCCCGAGGAAGTGGAGGAGGCGCTGAAGCAACACGCGTCGGTGCAGGACGCAGTTTGTGTCGGCCTCCCCGACGACCGTTTCGGCGAGATCATCTGCGCGGTGATCGAGCCCGCGGCTGGTGCCGCCATCGACGACGACGCGCTCATTGCACACGTCCGCGAACGGCTCGCCCGCTACAAGGCGCCCCGAAAGGTGATCGTGGTTGACACCATCGGGCGCAGCCCGGCCGGCAAGGTGGACTACACGGGCCTCAAGCAGCTCGCGCTGGATCGCGTCGGCTGAGTCGAGACGAGCCGTGCGCCGCTATGCGCTCCGAGCTGTTGCCGCGTTGCTCATCGCCGTTGCTGCGTTGCTCATCGCCGCCTGCGGCGACGACTCGTCGACTACGGGCGTGACGGTGGCGCGCCAGGAGGGTGGCGATCCGGCGGGCGGCGCCATCTCGGTCAACGGCCTCGGTCTCGATCTGCTCGAGGCCAACCTCGGCCTGGCCAAGGGCAACGTGGCGCTCTCGCCGTGGAGCATCGCGACGGCACTGGCCATGGTGCGCCTCGGCGCTGACGGTGAAACTGCCGCGCAGATGGACGAGGTGCTCCACACCGGGACGGGATATCACGACGCGATGAACGCGCTGGACCAGCAGCTGGCCACGCGCAACGGCACGTTCCAGATCGGGGATGAGCCGGGAACGGTCGAGTTGGCCGCAGCGAACCGGGCGTTCGCGCAGGCGGATCTGAAGTTCGAGCGGCCGTTCCTCGATGGCCTGGGCCGCTTTTATGGTTCGTCGCTGGGGCTGGTCGACTACCGGACGGCCGCAGAGAAAGCGCGCGGCGAGATCAATGCCTGGGTCGCGGAGCAGACGCGGCAACGGATTCCCGAGTTGATCGCGCGCGGCGTGCTGGATGAGATGACCCGCCTCGTGCTGGTCAACGCCGTGTACCTCAAGGCCGATTGGAAGTCGCCCTTCTCCAAAGAAGCGACACCGCGACGCCGTCTTCCACGCACCTGCTGGCGACGTGAGCGTGCCGTTCATGAACGCCAGCGTCACTCGCCGCTACGTCGAAGCGGACGGGTGGGCGTCGGTCGAACTGCCCTACGCCGGTGACAAGCTGGCCATGACTGTCGTGGTGCCCGATGCCGGCAACTACGACGCAGTGGTTTCGAAATTCGACTCGTCCCTGCTCGAGACGCTCAATCGGGCCGAGCCGGTCGAAGTGGATCTCTCGCTGCCGAAGTTCGACATCGAGAAGTCGATCGCGCTCAAGGGTCAGCTGAGCGAGTTGGGGATGCCGATGGCGTTCTCCGACGCCGCCAACTTCGCGGGAATGACCGTCGAGGAGCAGCTGCAGATCGCCGACGTGCTTCACCAAGCGAACATCACGGTCGATGAGAAGGGCACGGTTGCCGCCGCGGCCACCGCAGCGGTGATGCGCACGACCTCGGCACCGGCGCGTATCGAGCGGCTCGTTGTCGACCGACCGTTCGTGTTCTTCTTCCGCGATCTGCCAACCGGCGCCATCCTCTTCGCCGGTCAGGTCACTAACCCGAGCTCACGGTGACTGACTAGCGTCCAGACCATGACTGAGCTCAAGGTTGAGGTCGATCCCCGCGAGGCCGGGTTCGAGCCGTCGCGGTTGGCTCGCATCGATCCCCACTTCGCCCGCTACGTCGACGATGGGTTGCTTCCGGGTTGGCTCCTGCTCGTCGCCCGCCACGGCCAGATCGTCCACCTGAGCACATACGGGCAACGGGATATCGAGGCGGGCCTCCCGGTGGAACTCGACACGCTGTTCCGCATCTACTCGATGACCAAGCCCGTCACGTCAGTGGCGGCGATGATGCTCTACGAACAGGGTGCGTTCGAGCTGAAGGATCCGGTGAGCCGGTTCATTCCGTCCTACGCCAACCTCCGCGTGTACAAGGCCGGTTCTGCGCTGGCACCAGCCACCGAGCCGGTCACCGAGCCGATGCGCATCTGGCACCTCCTCACCCATACCGCCGGCCTCACCTATGGGTTCCACCATGCCCACCCGGTGGACGAGGCCTATCGCAACGCGGGCTACGAGTGGGGCAGCCCTCCCGGCGAGACGCTCGAACAGTGCTGCGATACGTGGGCGACGCTCCCGCTGCTCTTCCAACCCGGGACTGAGTGGAACTACGGCGTGAGCACCGATGTGCTCGGCCGCGTGATCGAGGTGGCATCGGGCCAGTCGCTCGACCAGTTCATGGCCGAGCGCATCTTCGAGCCGCTCGGCATGACCGACACCGCGTTCTTCGCGTCCGACGCCGACCACGACCGCCTGGCCGCGCTGTACATCCCGGCACCGGACAGCCGTCAAGCCACTCGTTTCGACGCCATGGGCGACGCGGCCAAGACCAAGCCGGCTTTCCTGTCGGGCGGCGGCGGGCTGGTGTCGACCGCAGCCGACTACCACCGGTTCACCCAGATGCTGGCGCGGGGCGGCGAGCTCGACGGCCAGCGCCTGCTCGGCACCCGCACCGTTCGTTACATGCTGCAGAACCACCTTCCTGGTGGTGCCGACCTCGAAGCCTTCGGTCGGCCTCTCTTCGCCGAGACCACGTTCGAAGGCGTGGGCTTCGGCCTCGGGTTCTCGGTCGTCCGGGACAGCGTGGCCAACAAGGTCCTGGCCAGCGACGGTGAGGCGGCGTGGGGCGGCGCGGCTAGCACCGGCTTCTGGATCGACCCGGCCGAGGACATCACCGCGATCCTGATGACGCAGCTGCTGCCGTCGAGCACGCATCCGCTGCGGTCCCAGTTCAAGCAGCTCGTCTATTCGGCACTTGTCGACTAGGCGCAGGGGCAACAAGTGACGGCCATCAGCGTTCTCGGCGGAGGCTTCGGCGGCTTGGCGGGCGCCCACGAGCTGCGCCGGTTGCTCCCCGACGCCGACGTCACCGTGATCGACCGGAACGATCGCTTCTTCATGGGGTTCGCCAAGCTGTGGGACCTGGCCGGCATTCGACCGCTGGACGACAGTGCCCGGCCACTGGCCGCGCTCGCGCAACACGGGATCACCTTCGTGCAGCGCGACGTCGCCGAGACCGATCTCGACGCCGACGCCGTCCTGGTTGCACTTGGTGCGGGCGCATCACCCGCGCACACCGCGCTGCTCCGCGACGGCGGCGGGTTCAATCTCTACGACGCGGCCGAGCTGCCGGCGATGCGGGCCGGGCTCGAGGAGATCGAGGCGGGTCGCGTCGTCGTCAGCATCCTTGGGCCCCCGTTCAAGTGCCCGCCGGCGCCGTTCGAGGCCGTGCTTCTGGTCGACGAGCGACTGCGCCAACGCGGCGTACGTGACCGCGTCGAAGTCGCGATCACCACACCGCAACCGATAACGCTCCCCGTGGCCGGGCCCGACGCCAGCGCGTACGTCGCCGCCCATCTGGCTGAGCGCGACATCCAGCTGCTGGCCAAGCATCCGATCGCCGCCATTGACAACGGTGAGCTGCGGTTCGACGACGACTCGGCCCTGGCGTTCGATCTCCTGCTCGGTGTCCCGGCCGAGCCGCGCCGCCCGCATTCGTGAAAGCCGCGGGCCTCGCAGGAGGGTCCGGGTGGATAGAGCCCGACCGCCACTCGCTGCGGACCGAGCGTCAGCGGGTATACGCGGTAGGGGACTGCACCATGATCCCGACCGCCACTGGGCAACTGCCGAAGGCCGGCGTCTTCGCAGCCGCGCAGGGCGAGGTCGCGGCCCGCAACATCGCCGCCGATCTCGGTAGCGGCGAGCCCGCCACGTTCGACGGCCACGGGTTCTGTTTCCTCGAGCTACCCGGTCAGCGCGTCGCGTTCGTCGAGGGAAACTTCTACGCCGAGCCCCAGCCCGACGTCACCCTCACCGAAGCCGACGCCGCTCAATACGAACGCAAGCTCGCCTACGAACGCGACCGCCTACACGCGTGGCTCTGACATGTTCTACTGTCTGGACAGATGTCCAGGAACGCCGCTCCCTCCATCGGTGAATCCCCCCGCCGGCGCCTGACCGAGCGCCAGGCCGACATGGTCACGCGCTTGGGCGATGCGGCCATGGCCGAGATCAGCACCGTCGGCTACGACGGCTTGACGGTGCGCAACGTCGCCCGCCGGGCGGGCGTGGCGGCGGCGACCGCGTACACCTACTTCTCGTCGAAGGACCATCTCGTCGCCGAGGTGTTCTGGCGCCGGCTCCACGCTCTTCCCGTGCCGGAGCTGGATCGTCGGTCGGATCCCGCCGCTCGCGTCGCCGCCGCGCTGCGCGACATCACCGAACTGGTCGCCGCGCGACCGGAGTTGGCCGCGGCAGCCACCGTGGCCATGCTCGCCGCCGAGCCCGACGTCAAACATCTCCGCGACCGCATCGGCGCCGACATCCGGCTCCGCCTCGAGACGGCCTTGGGGCCTGACGCCAACCCCGACGTCCTCCAAGCGCTGGATTTCGCGGTTGGCGGCGCATTGCTTCAGGCCGGGATGGGGCACCTGTCCTATGACGAGCTCCCGGCGCGACTCGCCGGCGTGGCCGCACTGCTGCTCGGGCGGCGACGGTGAGCGCTAACGAAGCGGTTCAGTACGACCCCTACGACTATGCGACTCATGAGGACCCGTACCCGACCTACGCCCGGTTGCGCGAAGAGGCGCCGCTCTACCGCAACGACGAGTTCGACTTCTGGGCGTTGTCGCGCTACGCCGATGTCAGTGCGGCGTTCCGCGACACGGCTCGGTACTCGAGCGCCAACGGTGTCTCCTTCGAACCTTCGGCGACCGGCCCGCAAGCGGCGCGCACGATGTCGTTCCTCGCCATGGATCCCCCGCGACATGGGCTCATGCGCGCGCTGGTGTCGCGCGGGTTCACGCCGCGGCGCGTTACCGATCTGTCGGTCCGCATTCTCGAGCTCACCCGCGAGTACCTCGATCCCGCCCTCGAGGCCGGGACCTTCGACTTCGTCACCGACTTCGCCGGCAAGCTGCCCATGGACGTGATCTCCGAGATGATGGGCGTTCCGGTGGCCGATCGCGACGAGGTGCATCGCCTGGCCGATCTGCTGGTGCACCGCGAGGCCGGCGTGTTCGATGTGCCGCAAGCGGGCGTCGAGGCTGCGCTACTGCTGGCCGGCTACTTCGCCGACATGCTCGCCGAGAGGCGGCGTCGGCGTACCGACGACCTCACCTCCGCGCTGCTCGATGCCGAGATCGATGGCGACCGCCTGACCGACCACGACATCGTGAGCTTCCTGTTTCTGATGGTGGTCGCCGGGAACGAGACCACGGCCAAGCTCCTCGCCAACGCGTGGTACTGGGCCTGGCGCAATCCAGATCAGCGGGCCAAGCCGTTCGCCGATCCGGCCCGCATCGGCGACTGGATCGAGGAGACGCTCCGTTATGACGGCTCCAGCCAGATGATCGGCCGCACGCTCACCGAGGAAGCCGGGTTACACGGCGAGCGGCTTCCCGCCGGCAGCCGCGTGCTGCTGCTCGCCGGGTCGGCCAACCGCGACGACGATGTCTTCCCGAACGCCGACCGCTACGACCTCGAGCGCGACACGTCGCAACTGTTGAGCTTCGGTGTCGGGCGCCACTTCTGTCTCGGCGCGTCGCTGGCGCGGCTCGAAGCGTCGATCGTGCTCAACGAGTTGACGGGGCGGGTGGCCGACTACGACATCGATGAGGCGGGCGCACGACGGGTGCACTCGGTCAACGTGCGTGGTTTCGAGTCGCTTGCCGACCACGGTGAAGGTTCGCTGATGGCTCGGTTCGAACTCCACCCCGAGCGCCGGCCTGCGGTGGTGACCGGCGCGTCCTCCGGCATCGGTGCGGCAACTGCGCGGGCGCTGGCCGCGGCGGGCCACCCGGTCGTGCTCGGTGCTCGGCGCCTCGAACGTTGCGAGGCATTGGCGGCCGAGATCAACGCCGAGGGCGGCGAGGCCGCCGCTGCTCGCCTGGACGTCAGCGATGCCGCATCGATCAAGGATTTCGTCGCCGCCGCCGAGCGATGCGGTCGGCGAGATCGAGGTCCTCGTGGCCAACGCCGGCGATACCGGCGTTGGGTACCGCCGTCGAGACTGCGCCGGACGACGTTCGCTGCTCAGGTGCAGATCAACCTGCTCGGCGCTCAAGCACTGGTCGCCGCGCGTCGTCCCGGCAATGGTCGAGCGGCGACGCGGCGACGTCGTCCTCGTGAGCTCGGACATCGTGCGCGAGCCCCGGCCGGGGATGGCGCCCTACCTGACGGCCAAGTGGGGTCTCGAGGGTCTGGCCCGGGCGATGCAGATGGAGCTCGAAGGCACGCGGCGTGCGGGCGTCGATCGTCCGGCCTGGGCCGACCATGACCGAGATGGGCCGCGGCTGGGACGCGCGACCAGTTCGCCGTCCACCGTCGACGCGTGGGTCAAGTGGGGCGTCGCCCGCCACGACTCGTTCATGCGCCCGGAGGACGTGGCTCGTGCGGTGCTGGCCGTCGTGGCGATGCCGCGCGGCGCGCACATCACCTTGCTGGAAGTCGAACCGGAGGGACCAGTTGCCAATTGATCTACGTGAGCCGCCGGTGGTCTCCGGCGGTGACGCCGACCACTGGCCACCTCGAAGAGCTGCGGGCCGATCCGATCACGCTGATGCAGCGCGTGCGGGACGAGTGCGGTGCGGTGGGCGAGTTCCAACTGGCCGACCGGCCGGTCGTGCTGCTGAGCGGCGCCGAAGCCAACGAGTTCTTCTTCCGAGCGCCGGAGGAGGATCTCGACCAGGCCGAGGCCTATCCGTTCATGACGCCGATCTTCGGCGAGGGCGTGGTGTTCGACGCGCCGCCCGAACGGCGGCGCGAGATGCTTCACAACCAGGCGCTGCGCGACAAGTTCATGCGCGGCCACGCGGCCACCATCGCCGCCGAAGTCGGCGGCATGGTCAGCCGTTGGGATGCATCCGGCGAGATCGACCTGCTCGACTGGTTCGCCGAGCTCACGATCTACACGTCGTCGGCCTGCCTCATCGGCAAGAAGTTCCGCGACCAGCTCGACCACCGGTTCGCCGAGCTGTACCACGACCTCGAGCGGGGCACCGATGCGCTCGCGTACGTCGACCCGTACGCGCCCGATCGAGAGCTTCCGCCGTCGCGACGAGGCGCGTGTGGGGCTGGTGCAACTCGTCGAGGCGGTTATGGGTGCCCGGCCGGTCGAGGGTGACCAGGACCTGTTCGACGTGCTGATGTCGTTGAAGGAGGACGACGGCACGCCGCGCTTCTCGGCCGACATGGTCACCGGCATGTTCATCTCGATGATGTTCGCCGGGCACCACACCACCTCGGGCACCGCGGCGTGGACGCTCATCGAACTGCTGCGACATCCCGACGAGCTGCGCCGCCGTCGTCGAGGAACTCGACGGCCTGTTCGCCGAAAGCCCCGACGTGAGCTACCAGGCGCTTCGGGAGATGCCCCGCTTGGAGGCGGCGATCAAGGAAGCGCTGCGCCTCCACCCGCCGCTGATCCTGGTGCTGCGCGTGGCCAAGCGCGATCTCGAAGTCGACGGTTACCGGATCGCCGCCGGGAAGATGGTCGGCGCGACGCTGGCGGTGTCGAACCGTATCCCCGAGGATTTCCCCGACCCCGACGCGTTCGTCCCCGTGCGCTACCTCGAGCCCGCGCAACGAGGACGCTGGCCAACCCGTGGACGTGGATCCCGTTCGGCGCCGGCCGCCACCGCTGTGTCGGCGCCAACTTCGCCATGATGCAGCTGAAAGCGATCTTCTCGGTGCTGCTCCGCGGCTGGGAGTTCGAGCTGTCGCAGCCATCGGACACCTACCGGAACGACCACTCGAAGATGGTCGTGCAGCTCGCGCAACCGTGCTTGGCCCGCTACAAGGTCAGAGCTTCGTGAGGATCGTGGTCGACCGCGACCTCTGCCAGGGCCACGGCGTGTGCGAGTCGGAGGCGCCCACGGTGTTCTCGGTGTCGAAGAAGGGCGATCTCACGGTCATCGACGAAGCGCCGGCTGAGGAGCTGCGGCGCCAGGTCGAGCAAGCGGTGAAGTTCTGTCCCACCCACGCGTTGAGGATTGAGGAGGACTAGTGGCCGGTTTTTCCCGCGACGAGATGGACGAGATGGTGGCGCGCTGGCTCGAAACCAACAAGCAGTGCGAGGCGGCGGGCGACTGGCGGCCGCTGGCCGACATGTTCACCGAGGACGCGACCTACGGATGGAACCTCGGGCCCAAGGAAGACTTCATGTGCGTTGGCCGCGAGGAGATCCGCGACATCGCCCTCAGCCTGGAGATGGGCGGTCTCGATGGGTGGACCTATCCGTACCAGGAGATCCTCGTCGACGAGCGCAAGGGCCAGGTCATCGGGCTCTGGAAGCAGATCGCCGACGCCAAACGGGCCGACGGCAGCGCCTACGAGGTCGGCGGCATCGGCGGAAGCTGGTTCCGCTACGCCGGCAACTGGCAATGGTCGTGGCAGCGCGACTTCTTCGACTTCGGCAACGCCGCGTCGCTGTTCATCGAGATGATCAAGGACGGCACGCTGTCGGAGGGCATGACCAAGCGCATGGAGCGCACCGCCGCCGGGTCGCTGCCCGGGCACTACCGCCGCGGCGAACTGCCGGTCGGCATCTGGGAGGTGCCGTGAGCGTTTTGCCGGAGGCGAACGATTGATAGAGCGCGCCGTCCTCGGTCGCGAGTACCTGCTCGCCGGTCACCTGATCGACCGGGCCGGAATGCCCCAGGTGATCAGCCAGTTCGGTCGCGAGGCGATGGTGGAGGTCGCCATCGAGGAGTGGATGGGCGCCAGCCCCGTGTACACCCGGCGTATGCAACGCGCCCTGGGGTTCGCCGGCGACGACGTCGGCACGATCTTCAAGGGCATGCAGCTGGACATCGGCGCGCCCCACCGGTTCATGGACTTCCGGTACGCGGTGAAGGACGGGCACCACGGCGAGTTCTGGCTGGCGTCGTGCGGCGCGCTCATGGACGTCGAACCGCTCGGCGACGAGTTCGTGGTCGGGATGTGCCACCACATCGAGGACCCCACCTTCGACGCCACCGCGGCGGCGACCAACCCGCACGCCCGGATGACGCCGCTCCACCGGCCACCGCGCACGCCGGCCGATCGCCATCCGCACTGCTATTGGCTGGTCGAGATCGATCCCGACAACGAGCCGCTGCCCGAGCCCGAGGCCGCCGAGCGGGTCGCGCTCTCGCGCGCCGCGGCGGTGGCGTTGTCACCCGATCCGGCTACCGGATATTCCGGGCGTTTCGATCCCGCGTTCCAGCTCGAGGACCTCGCCGACGACGCGTTGGCGCGCGCGCTGGAGGAGTTCTGTCTCCAAGGTCACCTGCTCGTGCACTCGTTCCTGCTCACGATCGACCGTCGCTTCGGCGTCGACGCCGCGCGCGCTCTCGCCCCGAAGCAGCTGGCCGGAATCGGAGGTGTCGTGGCCTCGCGCCTCGGCGCCGGATCCGGCCTCGACGGCATCGCCGCGCTGCTCGACGTGCACCCGGCGTTCCGCCCGCGTGCCTACGTCGACCTGCGCGTCGAGCGTGACGGTGACGAGCTGCTCGTGGCCATCGAGGACTGTGACGCGCTCAACGAGAACGGTGGGTGGTCGTGGCCGGCGTTGATGAATGCCGCCGCACTCGAAGCGATCGTGCAGGGTGTCGATCGCCGAGCGCGCGTACGCGAGGCGGGTTCGCGGCGATGGGCGGTCACCTGTAATCTCCACGAGGCGCCGGCGCGCGAACCCAACGAGGTCACGCTCACCCGATTCAGCACGGGTGCCGATTTCAAGTTGGAGGGTTAGAGCGTCGGCTCGGGCGGCTCGATGCCCAGTGCTTGGCGGCCGATGAACTCCCACGCTTCGTTGGGTGAGTACGGCTGCATGAAGGGCCCGGCGCGTACGTCGTGGTACGCGGTGAGAGGGGGTGGGCGGTCATGTACCCGGCGCCGCCGCTGATCGTGCACGCCCGATCGACGATGTCGATCGCCTTGCGGTTGACGACCAGCTTGGCGCACTGGAACTGCTGGGCAATCTGGTCAACCGTCTCGATGGTCAACGACGACGGCGATGCTTCAAAGATGACGCGATCGATCAAGCGGCTGACCTGGTCGAGGACGGCTCGACAGACCAGGAGATCGGTGTCCATCTCGGCGACCAGCAACTGGATGCCAGGCCGCTCGGCGATGGGCCGGTTGCTCGGGGCCTTCGTACGGGTCTTGGCCATTTTGACCACCGTGTCGCGCGCGAACTCGGCGATGCCGAGGAACGGACCGAGGAGTGAAATGTTGGCGCCCACGACCAGAACGCTGCCGAACACCGACCGTTCGCCCAGCAGGCCGCGTTCGAAGAACAAGTCGTCGGCCACGAAGCAGTCGCGGTACTCGATGGCGTGGCTCCCCGAGGCGCGCATGCCCATCGCATCCCAGTCGTACTTGATCTCCTGACCGGCCGATCCGCGGAACACAAAGGCGTTGCCGGCGCCGATCTGGCCGTCGTCGTGCTGCACGCGGGCGCCGACCAGGAAGAGATCGGCCACCTCGCACAGCGTGCCGAAGATCTTGCGACCGTTCAGGGCCCAACCGCCCTCGACCTTCGTGGCCTCGAGCAGGGGATGGGCAAGGTCGGTACCCGCCTCGGTCATGTTGGCCATGGCGATGGTGCCCGCGCCGAGGAGGCCGAGTAACCCGCCGAGTCCTTCGGCCGTGGCGGTATCGCCGGTCTCCGCGCCGAATTGGCGGAGCCAGTTCATCAGGGGCGGGAAGACCAGGTGCATGTTGGCGGCGATGGCCACCGACCCGTCGGCTCGGCCGAGTCGGGACAGGCCGATCATGAGGTCGTGCGTGGAGTTGAGGCCGAGGCCCCCGAACTCCTCGGGCACGGTGGCGGCCATGAAGCCGCTGGCTTTCATTGCCTCGAACGCTTCCTTTGGGAAGCGACCTTCGCGGTCGCGCTCGTCGGCGTCGACGGCAACCTCGGCGGCGTGCTGGTCGGCCAACTCGACGAAGCGCACGCCGGGTTCGGTGATCGGCTCGAGTTGTAGGTCCATTCCGTCAGCGTATGTGGGTAGGAATCCCTGTACCCCGCCGAGTGTTGGAGACAGCATGCCGATCACCCGTTTGAACCACGCCGTGCTCTACGTCAGGGACGCCGAGCGCTCCGCCGCGTTCTACGCCGACGTGCTCGGCTTCCGCCAGGTCATGGCCACGCCCGGCGCGGTGTTCATGCAGGCCGCCGGGTCGACCAACGACCACGACCTGGGACTGTTCTCGATCGGCGCCGACGCCGCCGCGTCGCCGGCCGGTACAACCGCGGTCGGGCTCTACCACTTGGCCTGGGAGATCGACACCCTCGCCGAGCTCGAGCGGCTGGAGCAGGCACTCACCGCGCGGGCGCGCTCGTCGGCGCCAGCGACCACGCCTCAACCAAGGCGCTTTACGGGCGCGACCCCGACGGCATCGAGTTCGAGCTGAGTTGGCTCGTACCGGCCGACCGACTCGACGACGACGTACGCGACAGCAAGGCAACGGTCAAGCCCCTCGACATCGC
Organism: uncultured Actinomycetes bacterium; assembly: GCA_963742585.1. Taxonomy (GTDB): domain Bacteria; phylum Actinomycetota; class Acidimicrobiia; order Acidimicrobiales; family JACDEA01; genus JACDEA01. The sequence goes on along the minus strand of CAVUMI010000004.1, from coordinate 78,479 downwards.
CAAGGAAAAGGCGCGCTACGGCGCGGATACCCGGGGCGGGGTCGGCATCTCAACCCACGTGTAGCTGTTACGCGCGCGCATCTTGGCGCCGTCGAGCAGCTCGCGGGTTGAGTCGGCGTGGTGGGCGGTCTCCTCGATGATGTGCAGGACGACCCAGCGCAGTGTGATGGGTTTCGGGAGGCCGATCAACTCGTGGGCGGGCGGGCCGTCGCCCTCGCGGCCAAGGCACGGGACGTCGAGGGTCGGCGCGGCGCGCAGCACCTCCTCGGTACGTCGCTCGCGCTCCCGGTACCCGGCGATCACAGTCTCGAGCGAGGTGTCGTCGGCGACGACGACCTCCTCAGTCCGCGTCGGGAACTCGGAGCCGAGGTAGCGACCCTCCACCCAGCGCCACTCCATGTGGGTGAGGTGGTTGATGATCCCGATGATCGGCAGCAGCCGACCCTCGGGCGTCCAACGCGCTTGCTGCTCGGCAGCCTCGCCGCGGTGGCGAGGACGTCCCCGCGCCCGACTTCTGGACACTTATCGCCCTGGGAGGGCGAAAAGTGTCCAGAAGTCAGCGACCACCATCCGGAATGTGCCGTTACCGATCGCGGGAGGCGATGGACAAGCTGCTGTTCGATCCCGACCCCGCACGCGCCAATCGCGCCATGAAGGCGATGATGGAGATGAAGACGCTCGATCTCGCCGCGGTGCAGGCGGCCGCAGACGGCGGCTAGCTCACTACCCTTCGCGGGCATGACTTCTCGCGAGGGGCGGTTCCAGGACGGCCAGCTGTACTACCGGGTGTGGGACGCCGGCGCGCCGCGGGCGGCGATCGTGCTCGCGCACGGCTACGCCGAGCACAGCGGCCGCTACGAGCACGTGGGCGACGCCTTCGCTGCGGCCGGATTCACAACCTGGGCGCTCGATCACTTCGGTCACGGTCAGTCCGAGGGCGAGCGGGCCAGCATCGGTTCGCTCACCCGGGCCGTGGCCAACCTCGACGCGTTCGTCGATCTCGTCGAGGCCGCCGGACCCGTGTTCCTGCTCGGCCACTCGATGGGTGGGCTGATCGCTACCGCCTACGCCGAGGAGCACCAGGATCGGCTGCGTGGCCTGATCCTCTCGGGCGCGGCGGTAGCGGTGTCGCCCTTGCTCGAGGCGCTCAAGGACCTCGAGGAGATTCCTGCGATGCCGCTCGGCCCGCTGGTGTCCCGCGATCCCGACGTCGTCAAGGACTACGAGAACGACCCGCTCAACTACCTGGGCCCGATGCCGCGGTCGATGATCAACGCCTTCGGTGACATACCGGGTGTGCGCGATCGCCTGCGTGCACATCACGCTGCCCGTCCTCGTCATGCACGGCGACCAGGACGCCCTGGTGCCCTTCCAGGCCAGCGAGGACATCGCCTCGATGGTGTCGTCGACCGACATCACGCTGAAGCTCTGGCCCGGGCTGTACCACGAGATCCTCAACGAGCCCGAGAAGGACGACGTGATCGGCACGATCGTCGAGTGGGTCAACGCGTGGCTATGACCCCTGACGACCTCGTCGAGATCGAGGCGATCAAGCGCGTCAAGTACAAGTACGTGCGCTGCCTCGACCAGAAGCTGTGGGACGAGATCGTCGACTGCTTCACCGAGGACGCGGTCTCGTCGTACAGCGGCGGCAAGTACCACCACGAGGGCCGCGACGCGATCGTCGGCTTCCTCGTCCGCACGATGGGCGACGAAACGTTCTTGAGCAGCCACCGGCTGCACCATCCCGAGATCGACCTGGTCGACGCGACCCACGCCGTCGGCACTTGGGCGCTCGAGGACACGGTGCTCGTCGGCGGCTTCGGGGTGACGGTGCGCGGCGCCGCGTTCTACACCGACGAGTACGAGAAGGTCGACGGCGCGTGGCGAATCAGCCGCACCGCGTACAAGCGCACGTTCGAGGAGATCGAGCCGCTCGATCGGCCCGGGCCGCAAGCTCACCGCGAGTTGGTGGGGCACCGACGGTCAGAGCGAACTGCCCGCGTGAGGTTCACCTACGCGGAGGCGATGATCGACCCGGCGATTCTGGCTGCCGCTCGCGCAGGCAGTCGAGGACGCGGGCTACGACTCCATCACGATCGCCGACAGCATCGCCTACCCCAAGGAGTCCGACTCCACCTATCCCGTACAACCCGGACGGCAGCCGGGAGTTCCTCGAGGACAAGCCGTTCCTCGATCCGTTCGCGCTGATCGCCGCGATGGGCGCGGTGACGTCGCGACTGCGCTTCACCACGTTCGTCATCAAGCTGCCGATCCGCTCGCCGGTGCTGTTGGCCAAGCAGGCGGCATCGGTCGCGGTGCTCACCGACAACCGCCTCGTGCTCGGCGTCGGCACCAGCCCGTGGCCCGAGGACTACGAGCTCACCGGCGTGCCGTGGGCGAAGCGGGGCAAGCGCATGGACGAGGCCATCGACATCCTCCGCGGGCTCACCAGCGAGGGCTTCTTCGAGTACCACGGCGAGATCTTCGACCTGCCCCCGATCAAGATGACGCCGGTGCCGACGGCCGCCGATACCGATCGTCATCGGCGGCCACCACGAAGCCGCGCTCAAGCGGGCCGCGCGCGTGGCAGCGACGGCTGGATGCACGGCGGCGGCGATCCGGCCGACCTGCCCGGCCTGCTTGACGCGGCTGCAACAACTGCGGGACGAGTACGGCACCGCCGTCCAAGCCGTTCGAGATCCACGTGATCTCGGCCGACGCCTACACGCCCGACGGCGTCAAGCGTCTCGAAGACCTCGGGGTCACCGACGCCATCGTCGGCTTCCGCTGGCCCTACGCCGTCGAGCAGGACACCAAACGCTTCAGCAGAAGATCGACGCGCTCCGGGGCTTCGCCGATTCTGTGATCGCCAAGGTCACTCCCTGACGAGTTCGAGCGCGCGGGCCAGGGTCGACAGCCGCTCGTCGGGTGTCTTGCCGGCCGGGTACAACCGGATCGTGGTGATACCCGCCTCGCGCCACACCCGGAGCCGATCGCGGACCATGGCTTCAGTCCCGATCAGCGTGGTGGCCAGCACCATCTCGTCGGGGACGGCCGCGGGCCGCGTCATCGCGCCGCCCGTCCACCCACAGTCGCTGCACCTCGGCGGCGACCTCGGCGAACCCCTGGCGCGCGTAGGCGTCGTTGTAGAAGTTGGTGGTGGCCGAGCCCATGCCGCCCAGGCTGAAGGCAAGGCCAGGCTTGCGGGCCGCCACCATCGCATCGACGTCGTCGCCGAACGCCACCTCGGCGCCCTGGCTGATGTCAATGTCAGCGAGGGAACGCCCGGCCTTCGCCGCGCCGTGTGCGATGTAGTCGAGACTGCCGCCCGCCGCTTCGGGGACGAAGCTGGTGCCGAGCCAGCCGTCGGCCAACTCGCCGGTGAGCTCCAACAACTTCGGCGAAAGCGTGGCGAGGTAGATAGGGATCGCGGTGTTGGCCGGCTGGCTCAGCCGCAGTGCCTTGCCCTCGCCGCCGGCGCGCGGGAGCTGGAAGTGCTTGCCGTCGTGGGTCACCTTCTCGCCGGCGAAGACCTTGCGGATGATCTCGATGGTCTCGCGCATCCGGCCCAACGGGTGGGCGAACGGGACGCCGTGCAGTCCTTCGATGACCTGCGGGCCCGATGTCCCCAGACCGAGAAGGAAACGACCGTCGGAAACGCGGGCCAGCGTCATGGCCGTCATCGCGGTCATCGCCGGGGTGCGCACGCCGAGTTGCATGATCCCGGAGCCGAGCAGCATGCGCTCGGTCTTGGCCGCGAGGTAGGCGATCGGCGTCGGCGCGTCGCAACCCCACGCTTCGGCGACCCAGCACATGTCGACCCCGAGCCGTTCCGCCTCGACGACGAAGTCGACGAGGTCGCTCCACTTCCCGCCCTCGGCGGCCAAGGAGATAGCCGTTTTCACTCGGCCCTATCTCCCGCTCAGAGGGCCGCTCGGGCCCTCGGCGATCGACTTGATGCCATCGACCGTGGCCTGCATGTTGGTCCGCCACTCGTCGAGCCGGCGCGCAACGATGCGCTCCTCCTTGTCGGGTTGGGCTTCGATGGCCGGCGTCAAACCCGAGGGACCCGGCCCCATGCGAGCCACGTAGCGGAGCAGGGTCCGGGGTCCGCCGCTCCTCCAACTCGAACCGCCAGGTCGCCGATGGTCGCTCGGGGTCGCCGATCACATAGGCAAAGCTGCGCTCGGGCTCGCAGTCGACAACTAGCGGCTGCGTCTCCCAATCGCCGATCGCCGGGTGGCTGTTGCGGCCGGTGAACCGGGCGCCCACCGCTGCGCCGGTCACGCCGTCCTCCCATTCCGCTCCCTGGAACTCGCTGGAGAAGCGGGCGGGCAGATCGATGTCGGTCACCAGCGCCCACACCCGGGCCGGATGGGCGGCCACTTCCGTCTCGACCTCGACGATGGGGCCGTCGGCATAGCGCATGGAGCGGACGGTAATTCCCGAAAAAAGGTTGTGCGGATTCCTAAGGCACTAGTCACATCATCCGATACGGACCTAGTCCCAACGGGCTACATACCTCTAGACAGAACGGAAGGCGACAAGTGCCCAGATCAGACCAGCAAACCAGGTTCTGTCGCACGACCGTTCGACCGGCAGCTTGCGCACGCACGGCGCGGGAAGTGCTCAGCGAGGAGGAGCTCACCCTCCTCGCCGCCTTCCCCGCCGTCGGGCGCCAGGCGATCGATATCGCTTCGATAGACATCGCGGAAGCCGCACAGCGCACCGGTCTTCCCCGAGGCCTGGCGGCTCTCGGCCTCGAACTGCTCGCCCACCGCGGCCTGGCCTAGCGTCACCGGCCATGCGGGCCCGGCGTGCTCCTGGTGGCGATTGTGCTGGCCTCGGCCGCCCTCGGACACTGGACCCGGGTCGACGGTGGACGGGCGCAGCTGGCCCAGACCACGGGCGGCTCGAATTCAGGCGGGGGCGATAGCGGCAGCGGCAACAACAGCGGCAGCAGCGGTAACAGTGGCAACTCCGGTAACAACGACGGATCCTCGGGAAGCTCGGATGACAACGGCTCATCCGGCACGTCGGACAACGACGGGTCGAGCGGCGGCTCTGAGGGCTCCGGCGGCGGTGGCGGCGGAACCGGGGGCACCACGCCGGGCGGGGGCACCACGCCTTCTGGCGGAACGGCGCCCCCGGGCGGCACCACTCCTGGCGGCGGCACCAGGCCGGTGCCGCAGACCGCGCCGCCGTCGATCCCGCCAGACCGTGTCGACCAGGCCAAGCCCGCCAGCTGTCCAGACGACGTTCAGGCGGGGGCGCAGTGTTTTCGCATCCGACCGACCGATGACCCCGCCGGTGCCCGCCTCCCCGACGGCCGCGTCGTCGTGCTGCCCCCGGGTCCCAACATCAACGTCGACACCGGTGCGTCCACGAGCAACGACATCGATCAGGTGATCGTGGTCAACAACGACAACCGGGTGATCTCCCGCGAATCGCTGAACAGCCGCGTGCGCCAGTGGATGCTGGCCACGGTGGGGTTGCTCATGCTCGTCCTGGTGGCGGCGGGCGTGGGTGCGGCGATCTTCCGTGCCGGTATGCGGCAAGGTCGTGAATCAAAGTGAGCCGGAGGCGGAGCCGGAAGGCGATCGGGAGAAATGGGCTGTCTACCTTCACGTGGGGCTACGTGTTCGCGTTCGCCGCGTTCGGCGCGGCGCAGGGCAGCCGGCGATTCATCGCCTACTTCATTGTGGTGGGCCTTCTTGCCTGGGTCATCCAGCGGACGCATCAGAAATACCCGTTCCCACCCGCGACCCTGTGGGCGCTGTCGGTCTGCGGCGCGCTCCACATGGTCGGTGGACTGTTGGCATCGCCCGACTCCGGCGCGCCGATCTTCTACGAGACGTGGCTGGTCGAGCCCGTGCTCAAGTACGACCAGCTGGTGCACTTCGCAACCAGCGCGGTCGTCGTTGTCACCTGCTGGCAGTTGCTCGGCCACATGTTCGCACCGGGACCATCAGCGATGGCCCGGGCGCTCGTCGCCGCCCTGATGGCGCTCGGCTTCGGCGCCGGCAACGAAGCGTTCGAGTTTCTCTCCGCGCAGCGGTTTGCCGACGCGTTCGTGGGCGATCTCCAGAACACCGGATGGGATCTGGTGTTCAACACGTGCGGTGCCCTCACCGCGGCGGTGTGGCTGGTAGTCGCTGGTGCGCCGCCGCGAGCACCTAGGCTCGCCCCATGGCTGAGCGCAAGCGCAAGGGGAAGCTGAGGCAGATCCTTGGCTGGGCAACCGGCGACCGTCACGTCGAAGCCGAGGGTCGGGTCGTCGCGGCCGGCGGCGACCCGCACGACCCCGCCCAGGTGCAGGAAGCGGAGCGCGAAGTGCGTCGCGACGAGGGCGACATCTCACCCGACGCGCCGGTGTAGCTAGAAGCTCAGCGCTACTCCGGTCAGCCCTTCCGATCGCTCCCACAGCCTGCGCGCGGCATCCGCGTCGCGACTGGCGCCCGCTGACGGGACCACCTTGGGACCGCCGCGAGCCTCGAAGGGGCCGTCGGGGCCGTAGTACTGACCGCCGACGACATCGGGCATCGTTGCCGCGTACAGCTGGGGCAGCGCGCCCATCTTGTCGCTCTGCGCGACGACACGGTTGAGCCCGCCCCACACCACGCCCATGATGCGGTTCCCGCTCGCCTGCGGGCCCGCCGCCTGCAGGTGCGTCGCCGCGTAACCAGGGTGGGCCGCCGCCGACACGAGAGGCGCGCCGGCCTCTCGCGCGGCGATCGAGTTCGTACATGAACAGCAGGTTGGCCAGTTTCGACTGACCGTACGCGAGCCACTTGGAGTAGCGGCCGCTTTGCCAGTGGTGGTCGTCCCAACGCATCTTGCCGGTGCGGTGGGCCGTCGACGAGGTCGTGACGACGCGCGGGACGTCGGTTCGCAGCAGCGCAGGCATCAGGCGCGCGGTGAGCGCGTAGTGGCCGAGGTGGTTCGTGCCGAACTGCATCTCGAAGCCATCCGCGGTGTGCGCCTTGGGTATCGCCATCACGCCGGCGTTGTTCATGAGCACGTCGAGACCGGTGACCATCGTGTCGACCTGCTCGGCCGCGGCGCGCACGGAGCCGAGGTCGGACAGATCGAGGCGCACCACCTCGGGCTCGGGCCCGGTCGCCTGGGCGGCCACGTCATCGCGTGCGACCTTCGCCTTGGTCTCGTTGCGGCACCCGAGGAGCACCCGCGCGCCCTTGGCGGCCAACGCTTCGGCGCTTCGTAGGCCCAGGCCGCTGTTGGCTCCGGTGATCAGGACGGTGCGACCCGTCTGGTCGGGGATGTCCTCAGCTCTCCAGCGGCTCATCGGCCCACTGTAGGGCTAGGCCTTGCGCCGCTCGACGTGACCTTTGAACGCGCCGAGTTGCTCAGCCCAGAACGCCTGAACCTGATCGAGCCATGCTTGAAGCGCGACGAAGCGCTCTCGGCGGAGGCGGTACACGCGGAGGCGGGCGTCGTCGTCGACACCCTCGGCCTCGACCAGACCGGTGTCCCGCAGCACGCGCAGATGCCGGCTCATGGCCGGCGCGCTCATCTTCGTGGTCGATGCCAGTTCGCCGGCCCGCTTCGGTCCGTCGCGTAGAAGGTCGATCACCCGTCGACGGGTGGGGTCCGCCAAGGCGGCCAGCGTGGAGTCCAGATCGAGCTCACTCACGTCCGCGCAATAGTTAACGCATCAGTGAATGATTGTCAACCGCGGCGAGCGTGGACGTATGCAGGCTGCAGCGGCGCGACGTTGCGCTTCACAAGAAGGGCGATGAAGGGGGTGGCAACGAGCGAGCTGGCGAACCACATGCCCAGGAGGCGGATGACCATGTGTCCTCCATCGGCACAATTGCGGCGGTCTTGAGCCATTCTCAGCGCGATTCCAGGAGCGTGGGGTCGGCGTCGAGCTCGCGCCGGGCCATCGCTTCCCAGAAGCCGATGAACCCCTCACCGTTGGACTGGCGGAAGAACGAGCGCGCCGGGTCGGGCATTTCCCGTCCACCACCGAGGGCCTCGACCCAGGTAGGCGTGCTCGCATCGCTGCTCGAAGGCGACCGCCCGTTGGTGCGCCGCCCGCACCGAGCCGGCGAGGATGAATACGCCGTGGTTCGCGAGCAGTGCGATGTCGGCGGGGCCCATCGCGTCGATGGCCGCGGCCGCGTTCTTCGGGTCGTTCACCGCCCCCTTGTACTCGTCGACGACGACGACGTCCCCGCCACCCAACGCCGAGCTCTGGTCGTACACGCCGGGCACACGGCCGGTCGCGGCCCAGATCGTCCCGAAGCGCGGGTGGTTGTGCACGGCGACGGCGACGTCCTCGCGCCGACGGTGCAGCTCGAGGTGGAGAGGAATCCCGAGTGGCGCCGGCCAGTCGCCTTCGAGGACGCGCCCGTCGAGGTCGATGCGGATGACGTGTTCGGGTCGCAGCTCGCACCACAGCAGGTACCAGGGATTGCAGAGCAGGGTTCCGTCGGGCTGACGCATCGTGATGTGGCCGGCCAGGTGATCGTCGTAGCCCTCGCGCCACAGCGTCCGGGCGAGAATGACCAACTCCTCGCGCGGCGTGAGGTCGGGGAGAAGCTTCTCTACGGTCGGCGTAAAGCTCAAGGCTTGACCACGTCCGGTAGCGGGTGGCGGTACAGCTTCGACCGCGTTCTCGCAGCACATCATCCGCAGCTCGTCGTCGGGAATGTGGCCCCAGTACTTTTCGATCACGGCTTGGGTGTCGGGCCAGGTGCCGTCACCGTGGGGGAAGTCGCATTCGACCATGATGTTCTCGACGCCGATCACGTCGCGCGTGTCGATCGTCGAAGGATCGTCGAGCGTGCACCACCAGAAGTTGCGGCGCAGGACGTCGGCCGGGCGCATGTCCCAGCCCAGCGCCGTAGCCCGAACGATCGATGATGTTGTCGAGCCGGTCGATGAGCATGGCCACCCACCCGATGCCGCCCTCGGACATGGCGATCTTCAGGTTCGGGTACTTCACCGGCCATCCCGACCACAGCCACTCGGCGCACGCGGTCAGCGACAGCTGGCCGAACAGCGTGGCGCCGAGCTGCACGCCGAGCCGGAGCAGCCCTCGGGATAGTGGCCCATGCCTGAGGAGCCGACGTGCAGGGAGATCACCGTGTCGGTCTCCGCGCACGCGGCGATGATCGGCTCCCAGTAGGGCAGGAAGATCGACGGCAGGCCGATCTGGTCGGGACGCTCGGGCAGAGTCACTGACCGGAACCCGCGCGCCGCGTTGCGCCGGATCTCCTCGGCGGCCAGTTCAGGGTCGGTGAGGAACGTGATGCCGAGCGGGATGATGCGCTCGGGATACGGCGAGTACCACTCTTCGAAGAGCCAGTCGTTCCACGCGGTCGTCACCGCGTGGCCGAGCGTCGGGTCGCTGCACATGCTGAACACCCGACCGCAGAAACCGGTGATCATCGACGGGAAGTTGAGCGACGCCCATATGCCGTTGATGTCCATGTCCTTGATGCGCTCGTGGATGTCGTAGCAACCGGGCCGCATCTCGGTGAAGTTGGATGGCTCCATCTTCATGGTCTCCATGCGGCGGCCGGCCACCGCGTTCATGCCGACCTGCGAGTAGGTCTGGCCGTCGAACTCCCACACCTCGTGACCGCGCTTGTTCACGACGATCTTGGGCGCGAGCGGCTGGAGCTTGGCCGGCAGGCGGCCTTCGAACATGTCGGGCGGCTCGACCAGGTGGTCGTCCACCGAGATCACCGTGTACTTGATCTCCCGCGGCTCGGGGTCGGGGAGGAACAGCTCGGGGTCGAGCGTGGTGGTCACAGATACGTATTGAACCAGGCGAGGAGGGCCGACCACGCCTCGGTGGCCGCCGTGGGGTTGTAGCGCTGGCCGGTGTCGTTGAAGAACGCGTGACCGGCGCCGGCAAAACTCTTGATCTCGTACTTGAGGTTGGCCGCCTTCAGCGCCGCCTCGGCCCGCTCGCGTGTCGGGTTGACGTTGGTGTCGGTCTCGCCGTACACCGCCAGCACCGCGGCCTTGGCTTTGCTGAAGTCCGGCGTTGCCGGGGCGGGCCCGTAGAACGGAGCCGCAGCGGCGAGGCGAGTCTCGCCGGCGTTCAGGAGGTTCCACACCATGCCGCCACCGAAGCAGAACCCGACCGCGCCGATCTTCTGTCCGGGCACGCGCTTCTCCAACTCACCGATTCCGGCGCTGCAGGTCAGCGATGAGGTCCTCGGCGGGTGTGGTGCCGAGCGCAGCCTGCGCGGCGGCCTCGTCGCCCGCCGCAGTGCCGCCCTTGCGGGAGACCAGGTCGACCGCGAGCGCGCTGATAGCCCGCGCCGGCCAGCCGCCCGGCCACGTCGAAGAAGTGCGGGGTGAGGCCGCGGTTCTCGTGGATCACCAGGACGGCGCCCTTTGGGGAGCTGGCGGCGGCGAACGCGCCGTGGATCTCGCCGGCCGGTCCTGCGAACTTCACGGCTTGGGCGGTGATCGCGCCGGCCGAGCCGGGCGGGGCGCCGACTGCGGCGGTGGTCGTGGCCGCGCCTGCGGCCGAAGTGGTGGTTGCCGCGTCGTCATCGTCGTCGCCGCCGCAGGCGGCAAGAACCGCGGCCGCGCCGGTGATCCCGAGACCGAGCAGCCCCAGACGCCGCAACGCCTCGCGTCGGGTCAGTAGGCCGTCCCCGAAGTCTTCGGCGATCTCATTCACCAGGTACCCGTGCAGTGCCATCGCTGTCCTCCTATTGTCGCCAACCGGTCGGCGAACCGCCGCCACGATGTCCCGCAGCGCGCCAGGTGCGGCCCTGACGTCGCTGAAGAACTCACGTATAAAAACGACTGATCGTCGTCGCCCCGGCGTCGGCCAGGGCAGGAATCACGTCGAGCGTTCGTGCTGGTGCCTGGACCCGTAGCGAATCCGGGTCACGCCCGGCGTCGACGAACGCGGTGCGCAGTGTCCCGACGCCAGCGCGAATGTCCTCGATCGACGCGCCGATGATCGGGATCCACCCATCGCCGAGTTCGACGATGCGAGCGACGTTGCGGCGATGGAGTGTGCCCGAGAACCACACCGGCAATCGCTCTTGCGCTGGGCCGCGGCTCGCAAAAGACGTCGGGCACCCGTCCCTCCCAGAGCGCGCGGCACGTCGGCGATCGTTGTCAGTGAGCAACTCGCCGCGGCGCGTCGAAGTCGACACCGACTGCGTCGTATTCCTCCGGCTGCCACCCGGTGCCGACGCCGAGATCGATCCGCCCGGCCGACAGTTGATCCAGCGTGGCGACGGTCTTGGCCAGGACGGGCGCAGGGCGTAGCGGCGCGATGAGGATGCCGGTCGCCAGCCGAACCCGGTGGTGACAGCGGCGACGGCGGCCAGCACGGTGAGCGGCTCGAGCCACGGGCGCTTCAGGCGGCAGTCGGAAAGCGACCCCAGGGATACTCGTCGACGTTGGGGCCGAGAATCACGTGATCGCTCACGATCGACCCGATCGACGCCCGCCTCCTCGGCCCGCTGCGCCAAGTCCAATGAGCCCGCGCCAGTCGTCGCCGGGCGGCCGCCCGAACGTCGGCAGCGACAGCGTCAGGGTCGGCATGACCGTTCCTCCTAATCGACCATGAGTTCGCGAGGTTCGTCTGGCCACGTATCACTCATGAATCTCCATCTTGCCGCGAACGGGCGATTTGTGGGGGTTCGCCGCCGGGCCGATCGCATTGATCTGGGCGCCTGAGAGCTCGCCGCGCCGTAGGGCCTCGTTGGTGGCGGGCAGGTCCTCGAGCTTGGCCGAGGTCTCCAAGGTGTCCTTGGCCGCGCCGTAGCTGGTGCCGGTCTTGGCCGCCAGCCATTCCTCCGGGCTCCGATGACCATTCCGGGTCCAGTCGCTGCTGTCCGCGGCCCGCTCGGCCACCAGCGTGCGCCCGGCCACCGCACGGTGCTCGATCGCGGTGAAGTCATCGAGGAGCGTCACCGCGTCGCGGGCATGCAGCGCGGCGGGATCGAGCGCGACGAGCACTGTCGTCGAGTTCGCCGATCACCGCTCAAGCGTTGCGAGCACTGCATCCTCCGGACTCGGAGGGGACTGTCATAGGGGGAAGTCGTCACCCGATAGCTGCTGCCCTCAGTATACGAACACATGTTCGACCCTGTCAAGTCATTTGGCCTGGATTTCCGGAGATTTCTTGAGGATTGCGTCGGCGACGCGGCGGCGGTGGAAGGCGGTGTCGCCCCACGCCGTTGCAGCACCCACGCCCGCTTCATCCAGAGGTGCAGGTCGTACTCGAACGAGTAGCCGATGGCGCCGTGGCACTGCAGGGCGACGCGCGCGGCGAACGCCGCGGCCTCGTTGGCGTAGACCTTGGCGAAGGACACATCGCGCGATCGTCGGCTCGTCGTGGGTCAGCGTGTACGCGGCGCGGTACACGACCGGCCGGGCGTATTCGACCTTCAGCAACGCGTTGGCGAAGTGGTGCTTCACCGCCTGGTAGCTGCCGACCGGCACGCCGAACTGGTGGCGATCCTTCACGTAGTCGACGGTCATGTCGATCATGCGACGCAGCCAGCCCGACGAGCTGCGCGGCGGTACCCAAGCGCGGCGCGGTCGTTGTCGCCGCTGGCGTTGCCACCACACCGAGCGATCGACGAGAGGCGCTGGCCGCCTCGACGACGTCGACGCCCACTGCCTGTTCCACGAACGGCCCCGGCAGCGCGGCGCGGCCGGTCTCCTCGAACACGAGCACCAGGTCGAGGTCGGTCATCGATCGGCTTCGAACACGCCGACTTCCTCGAGGCGCTTCCAGCACGCCGGCCGTACGCGTCGCGGTCAGACCACGCGGCGCGCACCACCGACGGCGGGCACTCGCGGTCGAGCAGCGCGCGCACGGTGTCGCGCAGCAACAGCTGCTCGTCGGTGAACGCGAACCTCATTTCCGCGGGAGACCCGAACAGCCGCTCGGCGATGATGTTGCGCTGGATCTCGTTGGTGCCCGCGTAGATCGGCCCGGCCAGCGCGAACTGGAAGCCCTTCATCCACGCGTTCTCGGTGATGGCGTCGTCGCCCAGCAACCGCAGCGCCGTCTCGTGCAGCTGCGATGTCCATCTCCGACCAGAACACCTTGCTGAGGCTCGACTCGGCGCCGAGCTTGGCGCCCTCCACCAGGCGGGTGACGGTCATGTCGGTCGCCAGCTTGTAGGCCTGCGCGGCCATCCAGCCGTCGGCCACCTCGCCGCGCAGCTCGGGGTTCGGGTCGCGCGCGGTACTCGGCGATCAGGCGGTCGACGACGGCCACGAACCGGCCCGGGCTCCGCAGGCTGAGGCCGCGCTCGGACCCCGTCGTGGCCATGGCCACCTCCCAGCCCTTGTTGACGCCGCCGAGGACGTCGGCGTCGGGAACGAACGCGTCGTCGAAGAACACCTCGGCGAAGCCGGCGTCGCCGTCGAGCTTGTCGACCGACCGCACGGTGATCCCGGGCTCGCGCAGGTCGACGAGGAAGTACGTCATGCCGCGGTGGCGTTCGGCTTCCGGGTCGGTGCGGAACAGCCCGAACAGATGCGTGCAGAACGCGCCGCGTGTGGTCCAGGTCTTCTGACCCGTGAGCCGCCACCCGCCGGCCGCGTCGTCGCGCGTCGCGCGGCTGGTGATGCCGGCCAGGTCGCTGCCCGCGCCGGGCTCCGACCATCCCTGGCACCACATGTCCTCGACGCCGGCCATGCGCGGCAGGATGTCGGTCCTTCTGCTCCTCGGTGCCGAACTCGAACACGGTCGGGGCGAGAAGGAAGATGCCGTTCTGCCCGACGCGCTGCGGCAGGCCGGCGGCGTAGTACTCCTCCTCGAAGATCAGCCACTCCCACAGCGACGCGTCGCGGCCGCCGTACTTCTTGCCGGCCACGACACCACCGCCCACCCGCCCTCGAACAGCTGGCGCTCCCACGCGCGGTGCACCTCGAAGCCGTCGGCGGTGTCGCCCGACGGCATCGGCAGGTCGGGCTTGTTCGCCGCCAGCCACTGCGCGCGCCTCGGCGCGGAACGCCTCCTCTCGTGTCGGCGCCAGGTTCATCAGTCGCCCTTCGCGGTCGCGCACCCGCTGCGCCAAGTATCGATTTGTTTCCAAATTGCAACGAAACCCGGATTCCGGGCTCTTCTCGCCCCAAATCCAGGGTCTCGGCCAATTCCGGTTCCAGTTTGGAGACCGTAGCCGGCCGCCGGCGCGGTCGGCACGGAGAGTCGTTTCATCGGACGTAGATTCGCTGCATGGCTTTGAAGACGAAAGTGCCCGCGGTCGAGGGCTGGTTCACGGTCGAGGAACCACCCGCGCTGCTCGGCAGCCGGTGCGAGACGTGCGGCACGTTCGCGTTTCCCGAAAGAGGCGTTCTTCTGCCGCAACCCCGAGTGCGACGGCACCGCGTTCGACGAGGTGCCCGCTGAGCCGGCGGGGCACGGTCTGGTCGTTCACCGACGCCCGTTACCAACCGCCGCCGCCGTACGTCCCCACGCCGATCCCTACGAGCCGTTCGCAATTGCGGCCGTCGAGCTGGCCGAAGAGAAGATGGTCGTGATGGGCCAGGTCGTTCAGCGGCGTCAGCGTCGACGACCTGAAGATCGGGATGGAGGTCGAGCTCGTCATCGACACGCTCTACGAGGACGACGAGAACGAGTACCTGGTCTGGAAGTGGAGTCCGGTCAGTGCCTGACAAGGTCGCCGTCCTCGGTGCGGGGATGCACCCGTGGGGCAAGTGGGGCCGCAACTTCGTGGAGTACGGGTTGGCCGCGGCGCGCGACGCGATGACCGACGCCGGCGTCGCGTGGCCGCGAGATCCAGCTGGTGTCCGGCGCCGACACGATCCGCAACGGCTACCCCGGCTTCGTCTCCGGCGCCACGTTCGCCCAGGCGCTCGGCTGGTCGGGTGCGCGCGTGTCGAGCGTGTACGCGGCGTGCGCGGCGGGCGCGACGGCGATCAACGCGGCGCGGGCGCAGATCCTCGCCGGCCTGTGCGACGTCGCGCTCGTCGTCGGCGCCGACACCACGCCGAAGGGGTTCTTCGCGCCGGTCGGCGGCGACCGCAAGGACGATCCCGACTGGCTGCGATTCCACCTGCTGGGCGCAACCAACCCGACGTACTTCGCGCTCTACGCCCGGCGGCGCATGGAGCTGTACGGCGCCACCGAGGACGACTTCGCTGCGGTCAAGGTCAAGAACGCCCGCCACGGTCTCAACAACCCGAACGCGCGCTACCGCAAGGAGGTCACCGCCGAAGAGGTGCTGGCCTCGCCCGATGGTCGCCGACCCGCTGCGGCTGCTCGAGATCTGCGCGACGTCCGACGGCGGCGCCGCCCTGGTGCTGTCGAGCATGGAGTTCGCCGCGCAAGCGTGGCGTCGACACCCCGGTGACGATCGACGCGGTCTCGACGGTCACGCCCCGCTTCCCCAACACCGTGATCGAGATGCCGAACTTCGCCACCGACTCCGCCGTGTCCGCTGCGGTGGTCGGGCTGCCCAGCTTCCGCGACTCGATCGCCGCCGCGGCCTACGAGGAAGCGGGCATCGGCCCCGAGGACGTCGACGTCGCCGAGGTCTACGACCTGTCCTCCGCGCTCGAGCTCGACTGGTACGAGAACATCGGGCTCTGCAAGGAGGGTGAAGCCGAGCGCCTGTTGCGCGACGGCGACACCACGATCGGCGGGCGCATCCCGGTGAACCCGAGCGGCGGCCTGGCCTGCTTCGGCGAGGCCATCCCCGCGCAGGCGATCGCCCAGGTGTGCGAGCTCACCTGGCAGCTTCGCGGCCAGGCCGAGGGCCGTCAGGTCGAAGGCGCCACCGTGGGCGTCACCGTCAACCAGGGCCTGTTCGGCCACGGCTCGAGCGTGATCCTCAGCAAGTAGTTGGGCTACCGGCGAGTCGCGCTCGATGTTGACAACTACATCGGCCGTGTGCGTCGCGTTCCTAAATCTCTATCCGAGGCTCATCGGTTACACGCTGGTGGCCCCGCTCGAGCATCGCACGGGCGTGGTCGATGACTTCGAACTGGACGAGTACCTCGAGCTGCAGAAGCGAGTCCACCGGGTCGGCCGCGCTGTCGCCGCGACTGTGCACACCGAGCGGCTGTATGTGTTCAGCCTCGGGAGCCAGCAGGCCATCTCGCACGTTCACTGGCATCTCGCGCCACTCCCTCCCGGCGTGCCGTTTCGCCAGCAACAGTTCGAGGCAGTGACGACCGACGACTACTTCGATATGCCCGACGCCGACAGGGCTGAACTGGCCGCGCGCATCCGAGCCGCCATCAGCGATGCGCAGTAGGTGGTGCGCCCTCTTGCTGGGGGCATGCGTCATCGGCGCCAGCTGTGGGGCGCGGTTCGACGCCGAGCAGAGGGCGGCGCTGCGCCGCGCCGGCTGCTTCCAAGCGAACTGCGACGACGGCGCTACCGGTCGGCGGGGCGTCCCCCGAAGAAGCGAGCGGCGCAGGCGCGATCAACGCGCCGGCCGGGGCGACGCCTCAAGCCGGCCCGACGCCGAGGCCGACGACAGGCACCGGCGCGTCCCGCTGCGCACCGAGTGGTGGTGCGACCGACATCGGCGTCACCGACACCGAAGTCGCGATCGGCAACGTGTCCATCATCAGCGGAGCGGTGCCGGGCTTCGGGCGGACCTCACAGGCGGCGACCCAGGCCTACGTCGACTACGTCAACAGCGAGGGCGGCGTGTGCGGGCGCCGCCTGAGGATGATCGCGGGTGACGACCGCTTCGACAGCGGCGCCAACCGGTCCGTCACCGAGCAGCTCAAGAGCAAGGTGTTCGCCTTCGTCGGCGGATTGTCGGTGGTCGACGACGGCGGCGCGCTCGCGTTGCAGGGAACCAACGTCCCCGACGTCGGCATCGCGTTGTCGGACGGCCGCATCAAGCTTCCGAACAACTTCTCGAGCGCGCCGATCGACCTGGCTGATGGCGGCAACGGCTTCGTTCCCGCGCTCCGGTACTACCGCAGCCAGGGCGCGACTCGGGGCGCGGTCATCTGGCCCGGGCAACCGATCGCGCGTGGCCGGGCGCAGGGCTATGTACGCGACATGCAGCGGGCCGGCATCAATGTCGTGTACACCGCGGAGTCAGCCGTGACCGAGACGAACTACAGCGGGTTCGCCGCCCAGATCCAGCGGAACAACGTCGATGTGCTCGTGACCGCGCTCGAGGTCTCGGCCATGGCGAGCCTCGCCCGCGCGCTCAGGCAGCAGGGTTATCAGCCGAAGTTCGCGTCGTACGGGCCGCAGGCCTATGGCAAGCAGTTCCTCAAGCTGGCCGGCGACGCGGCCGAGGGTGTCACCATCAACATCGCGTACGACATCATCGAGAACCGGGCCAACAACTCGGCTATCGGCCGGATGGCGACGTGGTTCGCCCGCACGAACCCGGGGCTCGATCCGGATTACTTCGCCGTCATCGCTTGGGGTGCGGCCGAGCTGTTCGTTACTGCGCTGCGTGCCGCGGGCGGGGCGCCGACGCGCGACCGGGTATTGGCCGAGCTGCGCAAGATCACTGCATTCGATGCGGGCGGCGTCCTTGCCCCGAACAATCCCGCCGGCAAGCGCTGGGCCAACTGCTTCCTCATCATCAAGGTCGAGAAGGGCGCATGGCGGCGAGTCGATCCAGTCAACCAGGGCTACCGATGCGAGTAGGCACCTGATACCGCCGCTTTCGATCCTCGACCTCGCCATCGTCGAGCGCGATCGAACGGTGCGCGAGAGCCTCGATGCGACGGTCACGCTGGCCCAGCACGCCGAAGCCCTGGGGTTCCGGCGCGTCTGGTACGCCGAGCACCACAACATGAAGGCGATCGCGTCGTCGGCCACGGCCGTCCTCATCGCGCACGTCGCCGCTCACACGAACTCGATCCGGTTGGGTGCCGGCGGGATCATGCTGCCGAACCACTCGCCGTTGCTGATCGCCGAGCAGTTCGGCACGCTCGCCGAGCTGCACCCCGGCCGCATCGACCTCGGCCTCGGCCGCGCCCCGGGCAGCGACCAGATCACGCAGCGCGCGCTGCGGCGGGACCCGACTGCGTCCGATCGCTTCCCGCACGACGTGGTCGAGCTCCAGGGCTTTCTCAGCGATACCTCGCGCGTCGCCGGCGTCGAGGCCGTTCCTGGGAAGGGCACCAACGTGCCGCTGTACATCCTCGGCTCATCGCTGTTCGGCGCGTCAGTTGCCGCCGTACTCGGCCTGCCGTTCTCGTTCGCGTCCCACTTCGCGCCCGACGCGCTCGAGCAGGCGATCCACCTTTATCGAGAGCGGTTCGAGCCGTCCGAGCAGCTCGCCGCGCCGTACGTGATGGCGGGCATCAACGTGATCGCGTCCGACGACCGCGCCGATGCTGAAGCGCAGTTGCTGTACGCGCAGCGGCGCCGAGTGGCGCGCTTCGTCGCCCCCAACCGCCGGCTCACCGACGACGAGGCCGACGAGATCCTGCAGTCGCGACAGGGCCAGCAGATCCAGCAGATGATGCGCTACACCGCGGCCGGCGACCGCGCCGCCGTTGCGCGTGGCCTTGAGAACTTCGCCGCCCACACCAACGCGGATGAGCTGATCGTGACCCTGATCTCACCGACGCTCGCGCAACGCCTGCGCTCGGCCACCCTCCTCGCCGAGCTGGCGACCTAGTTCCGAGGGAGATCCCTGAACGGCGCGGACTTGTCGGGGCGGGGTTCGGCCGGGAGGCCGAGGACGCGCTCGCCCAGAATGTTGCGTTGCACCTCGTCGCTGCCACCGGCGATGCGGATCGACGGCGCGCTCAGGAATGAGTCTGTCCAGTCATTCCGCAGGGCACCGGCGGGTCCCTGAAGCGAGAGCGCCAACTCGCCCAACGCCTTGTTGTGCTGGGCAAAAAAGAGCTTGAGCGTCATGGCGCCGAGGCCACCCCGCGCGGCGAGCCACTTGATCAACTCGATGCGCGAGTAGGCCGAGGCCAGCTGCTGGCGTATGACCGGGTCCGACGTGCGACCGTGTGCACGCGCGGTCGCGACGAGCTGGTCAAACACCGAGCCGCGCCCACCGCCGCCTCCGATGGCGCTGCGCTCGTTGGCCAGTGTGGTCATCGCCACTGCCCACCCGTTGTTGAGGCCACCGAGGATGTTCGCGTCGGGCACGCGGGCGTCGGTGAGGAACACCTCGTTGAAGTGGGCGGCGCCGGTCATCTGGCGCAGGGGCCGGATCTCGACGCCGTCCTGATGCATAGGGAACAGGAAGTACGTAATGCCCCGGTGCTTCGGCACATCCCAGTCGGTGCGGGCCATGAGGATGCCGAGGTCGCTGTTCTGCGCGCCCGACGTCCACACTTTCTGGCCGTTGACCACCCACTCGTCGCCGTCGCGCTCCGCCCGGCAGGCGAGACCGGCAAGATCGCTCCCAGCGCCAGGTTCGCTGAAGAGCTGACACCAGATCTCGTCGCCCCGCATCAACGGCGGCAAGAACCGGGCCTTCTGCTCGTCGGTGCCGTGCGTCTCGATCGTCGGCCTGGTCATGCTCATGCCGACCATGAACGTGCCGAGGAATACGTTCACCTTGTTCAGTTCGTCGGCGACCACCGCGTACTGCTCGGCCGGCAGGTCGACGTAGCCGGCGTCGTAGAGCGCGGCCTGCCAGGCCTTGGCGACGGCCACATCACTCGTACCGAACCCCGCTCCCACCGGGCCGAGGTTGCGTTCCTCCAGCCAGGTGCGGAGCTCCTTGCGGAACGCCTGGAGTTCCGCGCTCTCCTCATCTCCCGGATCGGCTCCGGCTCCGCCTCCCTCTTCGACGTCGTCGGTCGTGACGCTCATCGCGCCGCCGTCGCTTCGATCTCGACCTTGAGCTCGGGATATGCGAGACGGCTCACGCCAATGAGGGTCATCGCCGGCATGTTCGTTCCTAGCGCCTCGGCGGCCGCGCCGTAGGCGGCGAGGAGTTCGTCGACATCGGTGGTGTAGATCGTGAGCTTGACAACATCGGCGATCGTCATGCCCCCGCCGGCCAGGACAGTCGCCAGACTGTTCAGCGCGATGCCGATCTGTTCACCCATGTCGGCGGTGGACGCGGTCGAGCCGTCGCTACCCATCGCGGTTTGTCCTGAGCAGACCAGGATCTTCTCGAAGCCGGTCAGCTCCACCGCTTGGGAGAAGCCGAAGGCCTTCGACCACTCCCACGGATTGACGTCAGATCGTTGCATTAGCCGCTCCTCAATTCGCTGGCTTCCAGAAGATGATGCCGAGACCATCTTCCACCTTCACGGTGTGGGCCTCGACCGCCATGCCGATGTGCACCGTCTCCGGTGGGCAGTCGGTGATGTTGCTCATCATTCTCACGCCCTCTTCGAGTTCCACCATGGCGACGACGTACGGCAGTTCGTCCTTGAACGGCGTCTGCCCAGTTCTGCCGGATGATCGTGAACGTGTGCACGGTGCCGCGTCCCGATGCTTCCCGCCATTCGGGTTCGCCCGCGCACTCGGTACACATGGCCCGTGGATAGAACTGCGAGTGTCCGCACGTCGTGCACTGCTGGTACAGCACCTTGCCGTCAGCCGCGGCAGCCCAGAAGGCCGTCGACACGTTGTCGGGCTGGGGGAGCGGACGACCCTCCATGTTGACGCTCACGGCGCGTCGCTCCCAAGAATTACCGCGCCCATGCACGAGAGCCAGCCGCCCGACCCGCAGGCCAGCGCCAACTTGGCGTCGGGCACCTGCGCTTCCCCGGCCTCGCCGCGCAGCTGGCGCGCCGCCTCGATCAACAGGAAGATTCCGCGCATCCCGGGATGGCACGACGACAGTCCGCCGCCGTCGGTGTTCAGCGGCAGCTTGCCGCCCAGCTGCAGCGTCCCTCCCTCCACGAACGCGCCGCCCTCGCCCTTGGCGCAGAATCCGAGGTCTTCGAGCAGCAGCAACACCGTGATGGTGAAGCTGTCGTAGAACTGGATGGTGTCGATGTCGGCCGGCGTTACGCCCGCTCGGCCGAACGCCTCCTTGCCGGCCAGCTCGGCCGACGTGCGGGTGAAGTCGGGCATCTGGGCGATGTTCCAGTGCGTCTGCGATCCGCCGGCGCCCAGGATATAGACGGGCGGCTTCTTGAGGTCGCGCGCCCGCTCGGCCGTCGTCATGATCACCGCGCCGCCGCCGTCGGAGATCACGCAGCAGTCGAGCTTGTGCAGCGGGTCGGCGATCATCCGCGAGGCGAGCACGTCCTCGACGGTGATCGGGTCGCGGTACATCGCCTTTGGATTGAGCTTGGCGTGGCCGCGTACGGCGACGGCGATCTCGGCGAGCTGTTCCGACGTGGTGCCGTACTCGTGCATGTGCCGCTGCGCGGCCATCGCGTACGCGCCGATCAGCACGTTGCCGTACGGCGCCTCGTACTGCAGTGGCCCGGGCACGCGCTGGCCCGCGGTCAGGAACCCGCGGGTGCCGAGCATGCGGCCCATGGCCGAGAGCATGTTGGAGCCGTAGGTCACGAGGATCGTGTCGCACAGGCCGTCTTTGATCGCGGCCGCCGCGTGCTGCACGTAGAACTCGAACGCTGGATCCGCCGGTCATCGTGTTGTCGATGAACCGGTGCTTGATCTGCAGGTACTCGGCCATGTCGACCGCGGTCTCGCCGCCCATCCCGCCCGCGCACATGTAGCCGTCGATGTCGGCCTTCTTGAGGCCGCAGTCGCCGAGGGCGCGCTGCATCGCCTGCACGTGGTGCTGGATGCTGTCGAGCTCGGGCGCGACGGGATAGTCGCTCAGCCCGATGCCTGCGATGACGGGGGTCCGATCGCCGCCCATAGTGAAACGTGTTCTACTACGCCTCATGCGACTGTCGCTCGGGCTGGAGACCAGCCGTTCGGACCGGCCGGAGGAATTCGTCACCGCCGAGGCGATCGCCGAGATGGCCAAGGCCGCCGAGGCGGCCGGCTTCGACGCGGTGTTCGTCACCGACCATCCGTTTCCCGACGACCGCTGGTTGGACGGCGGCGGCCACCACGCTCTCGACCCGCTGGTCGCCCTGGCGTTCGCGGCGGCGGCGACCTCCACCATCGGTCTGCACACCAACCTGTTCGTCCTGGCGTACCGGAACCCGTTCCTCTCGGCCAAGGGCATCGCCACGCTCGACCAGCTGTCCAACGGCCGGGTCATCCTGGGCGTCGGGGCCGGCTATCTCGAGCCGGAATTCGCCGCGCTCGGGAGTCGACTTCGACGAACGCAACGATCTCACCGATGAGGCCATTGTGATGATGAAGCGGGCGTGGCAGGAGGCCGGCGTGCAGGCGACCGGCCGACACTTCGATGCCAGCGCCGGGCACACGATGCTCCCGCGGCCCGTGCAGCCCGGCGGGCCGCCGATCTGGATTGGGGGCAACAGCAAGCGGGCTATCCGGCGCGCCGTCGACCTGGCCGACGGCTGGATGCCGATGCCCAATCCAGCGAAGTACGCGGCGCGCCGGCGTAGCCCCGCGCTGGAGAGCCTCGACGACGTTAAGGCCGGGATCGCGTACGCCCGGGACTACGCCGAGTCGATGGGACGGTCAGCGCCACTCGGCGTCATGTACGCGCTCGGGCGCGACACACCCGAGCAACTCGCCGCCGCGGGCGTGACCGATCTCTACACGGTGATCTGGAAGGCCGACACCCGTGCCGAGTGGCTGGCCGAGGTCGCGCGCATGGGCAAGGAAGTTGTCCCGGTGGTTAGTGCTCAAATATGAGCGCGACGCCCTGACCGTCGCGGATCGTCCAACCTCCCGACGCACCCGTGAGGTTGAGCAGGAAGTACTCGACGCTCTCATGGCGCAAGTCACCCCGCACACGAACCTCGATCGTCTTGGCGGTCTGACCGGCGTTGAACCTGACACTGCCGGAGCGGGCCTCGTAGTCGCCCGGCGCGTGCGCCGTGCCGTCATTTGTCCGGAACGTCACCGTGACCGGCGCCGTCGGTGCCTCGGAGAGCGTGACCCTAAATGTTGCGGTCGTACCGAAGAGCCCTTCGTGTACGGCTATGTCATTGACCGAGATGTTTCGCGTCGGGCGCACCGTCACCGTCACCCGACCGACATCGGTCGCACCTAGTTCGTCGGTGATCGTGTAGTCGAAGGTATCCGTGCCACTGAAGCCGGCGGTCGGCGTGTAGCGCACGCCGCCGGGCTCGACCGCCACCGCACCGTGCGCCGGGGTCGTCGCGCCACTCACGACCAAGTCGTCGCCGTCGGGATCCGAGTCGTTGGCCAGCACGTTGACGAGCACCGACGAGCCTTCATCGACCGCAGTGGTGTCGTCACCGGCGACCGGCGCGAGGTTTCGCTCGAACGTGGTCGTGGCGACGTCGAAATCGGCGTTCGATTCGGTCCAGACGACGCGAACGTTGTTGCCGGTCACCGATGCGTCGATCAGGAATTCGCTCTGGGAAGGTGTTGACGTGACCTGGCGGTCACGGCCCGTCCGCAGGTCCCGCGTCCAAATATCGTGAGCGTTCGCACCGGCAACTTGGCTGCGGTATGTGAGCATGCCCTGGTCGAGGCTCGCCGTTCCTGGTTGTGAATTCTGCGTCGGCACCAAGGAATCCGCGCCGCCGGCGGCCGGCACGCGTCGAAGTGCGAATGAGGGATGCGTGCCTCTGACAAAGACGATGTCGGTGCCGTCGGTCGTCGGTGCGACGTCGTTGTCGGGACCGCTCGTCACCTGCGCGGGCTGCCACACGCCGCTCGTGTCGCGGCGCGCCTTCCAGATGTCGCATTGGTCGAAGGTCGCGCACTTCTGCCAAACCACTACCGACCCGTCGGCGCTGACCGCTGGGGCCGTGTCAATGACACCGTCCGAGGTGAGCATGGTGGTGAGATCCGTCGAGAGGTCATGCACCGCGATCTCGGCTGTCGCATTCGAGAAGGAATGGCCGGCCTCGAATACAACGGTCGCTCCGCCGATTCCCGCGCTGCGCCGGAAAGTCTGGTCGGCGGGTGCGGGGATCTCGCGAGGCGCGGCGCCAGTGGCGGTGTCGAAGAACATCACGCGCTCGGTGCCGGTCGCACGGCTGAACACGATTCGTGTTCCATGCACATCAGGCCCGTAGTCGAACTCGTTCTGGTTGGCCGCGGGGATGATGCCACCGCTCGCATTGCCGACATCTTCGTAGTGCACGCGGCCGTGATCGTCGTTTGAGAAGACGATGAGGTCTCCACTCACGTGCGGGTCTAGCTGCGAACCGGGGCCGGCGAGTATGAGGTCGGGGTCAATGTGGTATTTGGTCACGCCGCCCGAGTCTTCGCGGAGCACCTGCACATAGTTCAGCCCTGGCCCGATTGGACCGAGATCGATGGTCTTGAACAAGGTGCCCGGGCCCAGGCCGCCGCCGCGATACTGACCGTTCACCCAGACGAACACGCCATTGTCGACTTCGACGGCGACACGGAATCGGGAATGCCCGACCGGGCCACCGTCGAGCACATAGACGATGGCGGTTTCGGTGGTGACGGCCCAGGTCGGCGGAATGGCAACCGGTGCAGCGCTCCACGCGCCGCCCGACGGCGGCGAGGCGCCCAGGAATGTCCCGAGCGGCCCTGCGGCCGCGCTGAGGTCGGGTTCGGGAGCGGGATCGAGGAACGGGTCGCCGCTGGCCGGGAACTGTGGCTGGGTCCCGTCGAGCAGGGTGCCGATCCCGGCGTTGTAGTAGCCCGGCGTGGCATCGGTGATCGTGGGCGCTTCGTCGGCGGCCGCACCCGATGCGTTGAACTGGATGCCTGCGCACAGCGCAGCCACGATGAGCAGTGCTCGGATTCGCATCTTCCCCCCTGGGCGTCTCGTGTTGTCGACCGTACTCAGGCACGCTTAAGAAGCGCTGAACGCCCTCCCGAGGTCAGACTGGCGTCGTGGCCGTCAACACGCGTGATGAGGTCCGTGCCTGGCTGGAGGAAAATTGGGACCCCGAGTTGTCGTTGCGCGAGTGGCGCGATCGGTTCGTCGACTCGGGCTGGGCCTGCCCGTCCTGGCCGCGCCGAGTATTTCGGTCGAGGCCTGTCGCCCGAAGCTGACCTCATCGTCGACGACGAACTAGGCCGGATTGGTGCAGTAGGCACGCCCACCGGTGTGTCCATGGGCCTGGCCGCGCCGACCATCCTCACCCACGGCAACGACGAGTTGAAGCGCCGCTTCCTGCGGCCGATCCTCACCGGTGAGCACACGTGGTGCCAGCTGTTCAGCGAGCCGGGCAGCGGCTCGGACCTCGCCGGGCTCACGACCCGGGCCGACCGCGACGGGGACGAGTTCGTGATCAGCGGCCAGAAGGTGTGGAACACCGAGCGCGCACCACGCCGACTACGGCCTGCTGGTTGCCCGCACCGATTGGGACGTGCCCAAGCACCGGGGCATCACCTACTTCGCCTTTCCGATGCGCCAGCCCGGCGTCGAGGTGCGGCCGCTGAAGCAGATGAACGGCTATCAGTCATTCAACGAAGTGTTCATGAGTGAAGCGCGGGTTCCGGTCGACCACGTCGTCGGCGACGTCGGCAATGGCTGGGCCGTCGCGGTCACCACGCTCGGCGTCGAGCGGGCGTCGTTCGCCGCATTCGCCCGCCGCCGTGCCGTCACCGGCACCGGCCGGGCCGCCAAAGAGGCACAGGCCGAGGCCGACAGCTACTTCCAAACCTACGTCTGGTACCCGCAGCGGGCCGGTCGGCCCGATCTCGTAGCGGAGCGGGCGCGCGCCACCGGCCGCAACGCGCATCCGGTCGTGCGCCAGAAGATCGCCGCGCTGCTCTCGCTCCAGCGGGTCGCGCAGTGGACCGCACAACGGCCCGGCGTACACGGCTCGCTGCACAAGCTGCTCACGACCAAGATCGCCCGCGCCTCGGCCGAAGTTCACTCGTTGATCAGCGGCGCCGATGCCATGGTTACCGGCGATGTGATCGGCGAGGTGCTGGTGTCGGTTCCTGCCATCTCCATCGCCGGTGGCACCGACGAGGTGCAGCGCAACATCATCGGCGAGCGGGTGTTGGGTCTGCCCAAGGACCCGCAGGTCGACAGGGACATCCCCTTCCGCGACGTACCGAGGAACGTGCGATGAGACTCGAGGGCAAGTCAGGCATCGTCGTGGGCGCCGGGCAGACGCCGGGCGAGACCATCGGCAACGGGCGGGCCGCGTCGGTGCTGTTTGCCCGCGAGGGGGCGAAGGTGCTGCTGGTGGACCGCGATCTGGCGTCGGCCGAGGAGACGGCGGCGATGATCGCCAAGGAGGGCGGCGTCGCCGAATGCGTGGAGGCCGACTGGACCAAGGCCGACCAGTGCAAGGCCTACGTCGACGCGTGCGTCGCCGCGTTCGGCCGCGTCGACTTCCTGCACAACAACGTCGGCATCGGCGCGGGCGACGCCACGCTCCTGCGACTCGAGGAGGACGTCTTCGACCGCATCATGAACGTCAACCTGAAGGGATGCCTGCTGTCGTGCCAGGCCGTGCTTCCGGTGATGCGCGAGCAGAAGTCGGGCAGCATCGTCAACATCTCGTCGATCGCCGCGGTCGCCACCACGAACCTGACGGC
This sequence comes from uncultured Actinomycetes bacterium, assembly GCA_963742585.1. GTDB lineage: Bacteria > Actinomycetota > Acidimicrobiia > Acidimicrobiales > JACDEA01 > JACDEA01. The sequence continues at coordinate 52,006 of CAVUMI010000004.1, read as the reverse complement.
CTACAAGATCTCGAAGCTGGGGATGAACGCGCTGGGTCAGAACCTGGCCAACAGCAACGCCCGCCACGGCATCCGGGTGAACACGATCATGCCCGGGCTGATGGACACGCCGATGGCCATCGAGGGCATGGCCGAGGGGCTCGGCATCACGCGCGACGACCTGCGCGCCGCCGCGACGGAGCCGTGCCGCTGCGGGGCAAGCAAGGCACCGGTTGGGACATCGCCCATGCCGCGCTGTTCCTCCACTCCGACGACGCCGCCTTCATCACCGGTGTCGTCCTCCCCGTCGACGGCGGCCAAAGTGCCCGCGTGGGTTAGGTCCCTGACCGCGCTATCGGCACTTGTGCGTCAGCCGATAACGATCGTCGCCGTGGTGCCTTGCAAGTGTCGGGCTCCTTCACGCTCGGTTCGCGCAGGAAATTCGGCGACGACGCTCGCAATCCGATACAGGCCTGGAGGGGTATCTGGCCAGACGAACGGCAGTTTTCCCGACGCTAAGGCCCCGTCACTCTGGAGCTCGACGCCCGCCGAGCGCACGATCAGCTGGTCGACGTCTACGCGCAACCAGCGCGGTGGATCCTCGCTCGCCAAGTCGTACCGCTCCACCCAGCGTCCCTCAACCAGTTCCTCAACGGACGCCAAGAGCCCCCAGATGGCCCGTCGCGGTGATACGAGCCGTGCTTCTAATTCGAAGGCATCCCCACCGCGCACTGGAATCGGCGTCGCTGCAAGGGTTAGTCGGGGATCTTCGCTCGCTCGCGGGAGAGGGCTCACTCGAACCAGGTTGGCAAGCGCCTCGCCGCGATGCGAGAGGTATCGGCACTTGTGCGCTGGCCCACGTCGGGCTGTGTCTCGCGCTCGCTAGTCGTGGGCGAGAACCTCGGCCGCGGCGCGCATCTGCTTTGCGAGGTGCTTCCGAGCTTCTGCCTTGCCGACCTGGCGCATCTCTTCCTTGGCCTCTTTGATCGCCGCGCGTAGAGCTTGGATCACTTCGTGTGCCTCGGCCGTCGCTGCCCGCAACGCTTCTCGTTCGGCCGTGAACTGTGCGAGCAGGTCGGAGAGGTCCGATCGCGCCTGTTCGGCCTCAGTCAGGACGTCCTCGAGTGGCTTGACCATCACCCGACCTTACGTGGCGCACCCCGGCGACTTACTCCGCCGGCCATCCGAGCGGAACCGGCTGGTCCTCCCATGAAGGGGAGGGACAGCCCGCCGGAGCTGAGCGCGAGAACGGCACATACAGCCGCGGTTAGTCGGGTGCGCCGGACTCGGATTGGCGAGCCCCTCGGGTCTCGACAACCAGGTATACGACGGACGCGAATGCTCCGAGAGAGAAGACCCCGAAGAGGACGATTCCTTCGAGCCACCGGCCGGCTACGAAATACCTAATCAGTGCGAGGATTGCAAGACCCGCCATGGCAACGGCCCCGACGGCGATCTTCCATAGCATTGGGTTGGGCACGCCGGCGAATCCCATGGAGATCGCTCGACGCGCCGTGCCGAGCAGGGACCGTTCGTTCATCCGGCGGCTTGTCACCGGCACGCAACCCCGCACTGGACCACGGCGTCGCTCTCCCGCTGCCGCTCGTCCGAGTCCTTAGCCACAGCGCATGATGCCGGATCGGAGTGCTCGGGATCGGCACTTATGCGCCTACCTCAATAGATGAGATCGGGTTCGAGGACCGCTGACACGGAGTCGATCTGATCCTCGCTCGGATCGCTCCGCCACCAGGTACAGGCCGAGATCTTCGAGGACCGCGGAGTCCTCCGCTGGCGCCTCCAGCCGAAACCCTGCCGCAGCAAGGGACTCAGTAGCCGCTCGCCACGAGCCCTTCAGATCGACGCCGACCACTCGAAAACCGCGACCTCGCCGAATGCGTTGTGACATTCCACGTAGGTGATCGTGTCCTGCGGCGAGAAGTGGCAATGAATGCCGAGATCATCGAAGGCGTCCGTCTCCATCGTCACATCGGGCGTCTTGCGGAAGGAGACGACTGCCGACCGGAGAGACTGCCGAATCTACCACGCGTGTCATTCCCCGTCGCACTGGTCCGACTGAACTGCCCGGATCGACTGTCCATACGGTCACTGGACACGATCATGGCGCATCGCATGGCGCGCCCGGAATCGGCACGTATGCGCTCGTTAGCAGCCAGACTAACCGTCGCCGAGGCGCGTCGATAGGAGCCACTCCTCGCAGCAGTCGCTATGGGAGAGGAGGTCCCTCGACCTGTCAGGACCGACGTGCGAGCCGACCATCAACCGGTAAGCGCTGGTCTTCTTCACGTCGTCAATCACCTGGGCGAAGCTGCACGAGAACTGGCCAAACCCCCGCTCGACCCCGCGAGCGATCGAACCGACTGCCTGCCCATACCTAGGCGACCCAAGTTCGGAGGACACGATGCGGCTTCCGCTACCGTCGAGGATGAACAACCCTGCTCCGCGACGAACGTCGGCGTAGGCGCCGGCTCCACGGCAATCACCTCTGCCCGAAGCTTCTATGTATGCATCGCCGGTCAGGGTCACCGTGACGTGGAAGTCATGCCTCTCAGGCCCCAATGCGCTGTACGCCCACAGCACGCCCACGATGGCGACCAATGGGACCACAGCCATCACCCACCGGCTCCGGCCCCGGTAGCTCCGGAACTGATCCGCGACCACCACACGATATTGCCGGATCAGCAGCTACGGGATCGGCACTTATGCGCCTGGTCCCGTACCTTCCTAGAGCGTGCCCCAGCTGGAGTTCGACGAGAACGTCGCACGCTCCCTCGAAGCGCTCTACAGCACGGCGGACGTCCTGCGCCGACGGGCGATCGTTCATGCCGCAGTGGGCGCCGGCTCGGGCGATGCGATCCTCGACGTCGGTTGCGGGCCCGGCTTCTACGTCCGCGAGCTGCTCGATCAGACAGGACCCACCGGTCGCGTCGTCGGCGTCGACAGCAGCCCGCAGATGCTGGCCATCGCGGCCAAGCGCACGGAGGGTTACGCAAACGCGGAGTTCCATGAAGGAGCGGCCGTTGCTCTCCCCGTCGCCGACAACGCCTTCGACCGGGTGCTCTGCGTGCAGGTCCTGGAGTACGTCGATGACGCCACCGCCGCGCTGGCCGAGATGCACCGAGCCCTGCGCCCGGGCGGGCGCCTCGTGGTGTGGGACGTCGACTGGAGCACTGCTCTCGTGGCACTCGGCTGACCCAGCCCGCATGGCGAACGTCCTCGCGGCGTGGGACGGGCACCTCGTTCATCCCAGCCCTACCTCGAACCCTGTCCGCTCGTCTCCGTGATGCCGGTTTCACCGACGTCGCCCTCGAGGGTCACGTCTTCGCGACCAACCAGCTGTCCCCAGAGACCTACGGCGGTGCCATCATCAGCGTGCTTCGGAACTACGTCGGCGGCCAGCGCTGACGCGGTCTCCGCAGAGGAGCGTCGACGCGCTGGACCGCCGAGCAACGCGCCCTCGACGAGGCTGGGGAGTTCTTCTTCTCCGTCGTTCAGTTCTGCTTTGTGGCCACTCGTCCCGACGGCTAGGTCTGCGTCCGGGCGCCGCGTGCCGTGCCGTCCGGTATTCCCGGATGCGAATGCTCTAGATCGGCACTTATGTGCTGCTGCTACAGCGCCGTCGCTTCTTCCCAAGCCGACAAGAACGGCGGTATCGGTTGCCCTCCCCTCGGTCCCGAGGGAGAAGAGACGAAGTAGAAATTCAGCGATACGCCGGAAGGCCATTGGCGAGGACCCGATCTCTCCATGGGCTGCGACGAGAACTTCCCACCCGCCGCGTTGCACTCGGAGCGCCTCGGCCGTCGCGGGTCGGTATTCGTCCGGCAGGCCAAAACGAACCGCGTCGTCTTCTTCCGCCAGGCTCTCGGCGAAAGTCGGTCCCGACACCGGGACGGCAAACGTGACGCCGTGCTCACCGGTGCGATACCTAGCAGCCCGTATGACGTGGGATGACCGGTCCGACCCGCCCACTCCGCCACGATGGCCCCTGCTTCGAGGTGCCGGCCGTCCGGCGACTCACCGTCTACCCACATTCGGATCGTCGTCGTGAGCGGACCTTGGAGACGACGCGCCACCATCCGATAATGCCGGGCCTGTGCTCAGCAAGCGAGAGGTACCGGCACTTATGGGTTAGTCGTTCACTCCGCAGCGGGGCGGTAGCGGTGTCATCATGACGGCGCGTGATCGCCGTGCTCGTCGTCTTCGCGATTGGCCTCGGACTCACCCTCGCGTTGGTTGGCGGCACGTGGTGGTGGGCTCGGACGATCGCCGCCAAGATGAGAGCCCAAGACGGCGTACTTCGACCTGTCGAGGCTGTAAGCGGCCGGTGCGGTGCCTGCGACGGAGCCGGGACGCGCCTCGAGGTTTTCGCGGGTCGGTCGGCATCTCAAGGAATGGTCACCTGCTTTCGCTGCGGCGGGACCGGCGAGCCTCCTGCACCTGAGCGAATCCCCGATCTCATGCCATCGCCGCTGGGCCTACATCTTCGCCAGCTTCGGGATTTTCGCCGCCACCTCCAGTAGCGGATCGGCACCTATGCGCTGTCGCGACCTCCCGCAAGTTGGGCCCATCGGTTGACGACCAGCCCGTGAGCCCGGCGTCCCGAAGCCTTACGGTTCCTTCATGACCGCGAAACTGCGAGTCCCCACGTATCTGCAGGCTTCGACCGACGTCGGCGGGCCAGCGCGGGTGGAGTGGTTGGCGGCGCTGCCCAACCGCGTGCAGCACCTGACCGTCCATTGGGGGCTGGACCTCGGCGAGCCATTCGAGCCGGGAGGGAACTGCTCGTGGGTCGCCCCGGGCACCGACCCCGACGGGCGCGCGGTCGTCCTCAAGGTGGCGTGGCAACACAGCGAGTCGCGGCACGAGGCGGAGGGATTGGCCGCGCTCGCCGGCCACGGAGCGGTCGAGGTGCTCGCGTTTGAGCACGTGGCCAGCGACACCACCGCGATGCTGCTCGAGCGCTGCCGTCCGGGAACCGAGCTACGTGAACGCCCCGAGCCCGAGCAGCACGTCGTCGTCACCGATCTGCTCCGCTCGGTCTGGGCCGTCGACCTGCCGTCTGACCATCCGTTCCGTCCGCTGTCCGTAATGGCCGACGACTGGGTGGCGCGCGCCGAGGCACGGCTCATCGGCGACCCGGGACGACTCGACGCCGGACTGGCCCGCGAAGGGCTGGAGTTGTTCCGCGAACTGTCGCGTCCCGGAGCGACCGATGTGTTGCTCCTCACCGACATGCATGCCGGCAACGTGCTTGTCAAGCGAGCGCCGTCCGTGGCTACTCATTGACCCAAAGCCATATGTCGGCGATCCGCACTACGACGTTCTGCAGCACCTGCTGAACTGCAGCGCGTCGCTGCAGGAAGACCCGCTCAACCTGTTGACCAAAGTCGCCGACCTCGCAGGTCTCGACGCCGGCGCGGGTCCGGCAGTGGCTGCTCGCGAGGTGCGTGCAAGAGAGCTTGGGCGAAGGTCCGCGGTGGCCGGCACTCGACGTGGTGCTGCGCCGGCTCGGTGGTCCGTAGGCCCACGACGGGAGAACCGATGGTCTGGCCGAGGTAGCGCAGACTGCCGAGCGCGAGTGCGCTAGATCGGCACTTATCGCATGTCCGATGTCTTATGGCCCTAGGCCCATAAACAACCGTCCGCGTGGATCGGCACGTATGAGCTACCCGACCAGCAGAGAGTCGTCGAAGCCAAACGTCCTCATGATCCGGCGCGATGAGAAACCTCCAGCCAGGCGGCAGACCGAGGTATGGCACTGCGTCAGCGCACCACGTTTCGAGATGAAGGGTGTGCGCTGGCTTGAAGAAGTCCGCTTCGTCCGTCCGATCCCCTGCCCACACGTACCAGCCTGTGGTCGTTGGCGTAGGCAGGTAGCGGCATCCGTGCAGCGGCCACGTCCCTGCGTCGTAGCACGCTCCGTTGATGATGTTCTCCGAGACCCCGCTGTTGCGCTGGGGATCGGGCGGTATTCGCTCCACTCCGAACCGTTGGCAGACCGCTAGTTGCTGGGTGCGCCACTTTTCGGCAACTGCGTCCACCCACGCGTATTGCCCGACGTGAGTGCTCGGGATCGGCACTCATGTGCTCCTTACGGCGGCAGCGGGACCCCGGCCTGCAGGAAGTACAACCCAGCGATTGTGCCGTCCGCGTGTGATACGTCACGCGTATCTCGCCCTCCGCGCGGGCCATCTTCACCGCAACCTGTACGACCGTGAGATCGCCTCGCAACGTGGGCTTGGCTCTCTGTGCGGACACGAACTCGCCGTGCTGGTCCTGGTACGTCCGCCATGCCGCCGCCAAGCCCTCCTCCGTCAATGTTGCTCGCATCGTCGCGTCGAACTGCACCACGATGTTCGCAAGCTGACCAGTCGATAGATCACGCACTAGGCGGTCGGCCTTGGCATCGAAAGACGACGTGGGCGCCTTCGTCCGGGACGAGCATGCAGCGACCACAATCACGCTTAGCAGGACGACCGCCCAGGTCCAGCGCAGCAAGGCTCTCTCCGACATCTTTGCATCGCGACCATGTTCCCGGTTGGATCGTGTTCGATGTCGCACGGAACGCATATTGCCGGATCCGAGGACGCCGGATCGGCACTTATCGCGCCTGCATGAGGAAGTTCACGATCGATTTGGGTGTCCCCCGTTGGCCTCGTCACGGGGTCGGCGGGTGCCCTGCGCGTCAGAGCTTGCAGCGAGCTTCGCTCGCCTCGAACCGTGCAGCGCATAAGCGATGAACAGGGAGACGATCCCAATGGCGAGCAATCCGCCTGACACGATGTCGTTGGGCGTCGGGAGGAGCAGGAGGCCGATTCCGCCGGTCGCTCCTCCGTAGATCGCAAATTTGCGCGGAGCGGTGGCAGTCACAAGCGACGGGAACAGGTATTGCGGTTCATCGCTCTCGCCTTGAGGGCGTCGCCACGTAAGCGTGGCACCAGCGGCAAAGCCGCTGACCACTAATTAAGCACCATCTGGCGATATCGGGTTGGGAGCGTAGGTAAGTCACCGTGGCGCCGATGCCGAGGATCGCCGCAATCGAAGAGCTGACGGATGGCGGAAGTGGATGCGCGCTATTGACACGTCTGTCTCCACGGCATTCGCAGATGTTCTACGCTGAGCCCTGATTGGCGGGTGGGATCTCCGACGGCCCGCGCACCTGTCGCATATCAGCGCCGAGGGTCCCAGTGTCGGGGTTATGCGTCGCCCGCGTGCGTAGCGTTTCCGCCGCCGCCGTAATTGCCGCGCCGGCGATCCCCGGCATCCTCGTTGGAGCGGCGGGCAGACTTGTTCCGGAGCTAGTGAGCTTCTGAATGGCTTGGACCTGTCGTATCAATTGATCGAAGTCGCAACGGAAGCCGGGAAGAGGTCATGCTGACATGCGGCGCGTTCGCATGTACCAACGAGTAATGCCGCCGTGGCTGAGCTATGCGTTGGCAACGGTGCTGGCGGTGAGTGCGGCCGTTGCTCAGACGACATCGCACCCGGATATCGCGCTCAGATGTCTGGGGGGCGCCATCGGATTGGCGATCGGGGGGCTGCTGTCGCAGACGGTCTTCCCAAGCCCACAGGTATCGACTCGGAGGCTCTTTCCCTTCCTAGAGACGGCAAGATGGGCGGGCCGATTCGTCTTCTGCGGCGTACTTTCTGGACTCAGCGGGCTGGTTCTCCTGCCGTTCGATGCCGTGCTGTCCCAAATGCTTTTTGTGGTCGCTGGCGTTTTCTTGCTGCTTGCGTGGATCTCTAGTTCGCATCAGCGGTCGAAGATCGGACCCGACTAGACAGCGCCGACGGATACCGAGCCTCGAAAGCTGTATCGGCACGTACAGCCCTGATCAGTCGGATGCTGCGGACCCGGCCTGGCGTGGTCTACGGGTCTCGACAATCCGGTATACGACGGTTCCGAGTTCTCCGAGGGAGAAGGCCCCAAGGAGGAGGATTGCTTCGAGCCACCGATCAGTCACCAAATACCTAACCAGTGCCGGCTGCAGCCCCCGATCAGTCCACTGGAGGAGCCACCTCACTGTTGGCCCGGCGACGCCGGCGTCTCAAGCCGACGATGAGCGCGCCCAACGCGATGGCGAACGGCACAGTCGATGCCACGATGCTCTTCAGGAGCACCGCTACTCCGACTGCCGCATTGATTGCTGCGTACAGGAAGATCACGCCCTCTGGCGTCCACGCAAAAACGTTGAAGCGAGAAGGCGGGTCGCCGTGCAGGTTCTTAAGCGCACCCAGAAGCAACACGAGAGCGAAAGTGAATGACATCTGCGACACGAAGGGCTCCGACTGAAATGCCGCTACGGCTCCGACGCCCACGGTGCTGGCGATCACCGCATAAACGATCCGTTGCTGATAGCGGAATCTCATTTCAGTCCAAGGCTCAACACGGAGCGCATAATGCCGGATCGGCGTGAGCTAGAGTCGGCACTTATGGGCGGCCGTCTCGCTCAATACGCAGCGCGTCGAGACGGCGGGTCGTCCTTCTAACGCACCATGGGAACGTAACGGCACCGAGCAGGAGGGTCAGCCATGCGAACTGTCGCTCGCCTTCAACCACCCCGAACAGGACCAACAACCGAGGTCAGGATGACCATCGTCGCAAGACTTATCGGGAGGTAGGCGGACCGCTCACGGTCAAAAAGCATCCACCACAACCTGCGCAACAACCTCATCGTCCAAGTCTTTCAGCCGACGGACTCGGAACGGCACTTATGCGCTACGGCATGAAGTCCCAAGCCCAGCGGACGGCGCCACGTAGCCCATTCCACAGGCTTCTCACGAAGGCATCGACCTGTGCGGCGTGCGGTCGACGTCGCGATTCCGAACATTGCAGCCGCACGCGTGCGCTGGCTCCCCATGCAAGGGCTCACCGAGTCCTAGCTATCTTGAGCCACATGCCAGGCCGCCAGTGGCCAAGTGCTTCAAGGTTTGTGGCCTTCTGGATGGTCCAGTGCGTCGCGATCATCGCAATGTTCGCCGTGGCGCCCCAAGGTTGGGACCGGAGTTGTTCTTGCGGCGTTTGTCGGCGGCGCGAGCGCACTCATCCTGAGGCGTTACGTCTTTGGGGTTCCCTTGGCGAGACACTCGTCGGTAACGGTACTGCGTGCCCAACGGCGACGCATGCGAGATGCTTGCCACGTGGCAGGTAACACAGCCCGAGCAACATCTGCATGTGGGCCTCAACGGCTCCGGGAAAACGACGGTCGCACACGGTACTGGCTGCGGGGATCCCAGCGGTTCGATTCAGTCTCGATGAGTGGATGCTGCGCCTTTATGGATTGAGATACCACGACCCGCAGTATGTAAGACGGCTGAGCCCCTGCCGAGACCTGATCTGGGAGGTAGCGCAGCAGATTCTCGGCCTCGGCCACGACGTAGTCCTCGACTGGAACCAGTGGAGTCGAGAGTGACACGTCGAATGGCGGAGCCATGCCGAGGTCGCCCGGATATCCGGCCATCCTTCATTTCGTGGATGTGCCGATCGACCTCGCCATTCAGCGGATGGCCCATCGCAACGCCGCTGGGAGCAGCAACTCACACGTCATCGACGAAGCTGCGGTGCGCCATTTAGCGTCGATCTTCGAGCCACCTGACGATTCGGAGGCGTTGCCGGTCGTGAGGCACCATCCGCCTAAGTGAGCCGCGGATCGGCATGTATACGCCCACGAACTGCGCCAATCATGACCGCTCAAATTCTATGCCCCATGTCTCTTGTCTCCTCGTCCACGATCGTCCACACGTCCGCCGGAAGGGCCATGTCTTCATGCTCGTGGACCAGGCGCGCTCAGCGCGGCGTGCACGTCGTCGAATGGCACGTTCCGCGGCGAGCTCCTCAAGACGACCGTACATCACATCCCTGAGCGGTTCGCCAACTGGAGTACAGACAACCGTCCGGGCGGTGGTACAGCAGGAGCCAACGGCGGTTGGTCCGGTTCACCAGCGCATATTGCCGGATCGAAGCGCTCGGGATCGGGACTTATGCGCTCAGCGGATGGTCCGGGTCAACAGTCGGATACCGGCTCTCGATGGCCAACCTCTCGATCATTTCAAGCGTCTATTCCGTATTGCTCTGATTTCGAGTGCATCCAATACACGCCATGGTCATCCACGTAGAAGCTCGAGACCTCATCGCCGATGTCGGCGAGAAACCCTCATCCAGCGGACCAACGCGTCGATCTGCCGCTGCCCCTCGTCGGAGACGTACTCGCCGTTCACAAACGTCCGGCGCCCACGAAGTACCGCCTCGCTCACGCACGCATATCGCCGGATCCGCGTGAGCAGGTCGGCACTTATCGCGCATTCCTACAACCGGCGCTGGCGACGTGGCGGCGGGCACTCTCACCACAGGCTGAGCGGCAAATGCGCTACGAAGTGCTCCGTGCGACTCGTGTCATCGAGTGTGCTTCGTCTTGCACTGGTGCTGTGCGTGTGTGGACAGGGCCAGCCGACGCCGACGGCACAGGGCGTTACTACCACGCCGCCCGATATTGCTGGCCCACCGTCAACGACACGGTTCGTGCCGCCAATGGAGCAAATCAACCGGAGCGATACCAGTTCGGCCCTCGGACGTGTTTGCTGGGTGATCTTTGAAGTGCAAGAACACCTTGCGGGGCTGCTTGGGACGGCTCTGTCGTCGCCAGAGGGACGAGATCCCCCCGACGAGGCCAAGGCGGTCGACGTATGGCGGCGCCTCAAGCGGTTGCTCGTGTCCGTTCCCGAGGCGTTGGGGGCGGACGCTGACCTGCCTGCCGATGCTCGCCGCTTTCGTGAGAGCCTGCTTAAGGCTTCTAAGGACGCGCTCGCATACGTAGAGCGCCAGCCGGAACGACAATCGATTGAGCGCCGAGCGCAGTCTCATCAGGCTCTGGCGGGTCTGCTCCATCTCGCCGAACTCCCGGGAGCACAAGAGTTTCAGCTACTGGCTGTCCCTAATTCCGTCGCCTGCCCTCATCTGGCAGGTTAGGGGCACGCGCCGGCCAGGCCCGTCCAGCCACGGGATCAGACGTGCGTTTCCCGAGGAGTGCGGGATCGGCACTTCTCGCGCATCGTGTGCAGAGCAATCGTCGTGATTTACGCGAAATCGGGGCGGATCACAACGATTTCGCTGCACGCGATGGGTTGGTGAGAACCGCTCGGTATTGCCGGGTATCGGGCGGGTGGACGGGTCGCCCATGGCGCGAAAAGGATTCCTCGCTGCCGCTTGACAGATCGAACACCTGTTCGATACAGTGGTGGAAGCAGGTATCGGGTGAGTTCTCCCCCTAGGTAGTCGGCAGCAACAGAGAGGCCCGCTGATGGCGCGGCTTGCCGAGATCCGAGAGATCGTCCAGCACTATGCCGAGGCCTTCGACGCCTCGGCGGTCAGCGCGGCCGACGCGCTCGCCGGCATGCGCGACGCGGCGGCCATCGAGAACATGGCTTCGGCCCTCAAGGCCAAGCTGGCGGCGAGGGTTTCGGAGACCGAGCTGTGGCGGCGCAAGGGCGACCGCTCGCCTGCGCACCTGCTGGCCCGGGAGACCGGGACCACAGTCGGTGCGGCCAAGGATGCGCTGGAGACCGCGGCGCGCCTCGATGACCAGCCCGATGTGGACGAGGCGGCGCGCCGTGGTGAGGTCTCGGCCCAGCAGACACAGGTGATCGCCGATGCCGAAGCCGCTCAGCCCGGGGCGGGCACGAAGCTGCTCGGCCAGGTCCGGGCCGGGGCGTCGTTGGCCGAGACCCGGGACGAGGCGGCGCGGATCAAGGCGGCGAGCCATCCCGATCCCGAGGCGCGACGCAAGAAGATCCACCAGGCGCGTTCGCTGCGGTCCTTCACCGATGCCGAGGGTGCCGGGAACCTGCGCATGCGGGACAACCCCGAGGTCATCGCCACGGTCATGGCGGTGGTCGATGAGATCACCGATGGGATCTTCCACAAGGCCTATCGGGAGGGCCGGCGCGAGCCACGCGAGGCCTACGCGGCCGACGCGCTCGGTGGAGCTGGTCGACCGGTCAAGCAGCACCGAGCAAGGGCTCGGCCCGGCCCAAGGTCATCTTCCGCGTCGACTGGGCCGCCTGGCTGCGGGGCTATCCCACCGGGGGCGAGGTCATGGAGCTGGTGGGCTATGGCCCGGTGGCCGCCTCGGCGGTCGACGAGGCGATTGACGCCGGCGGCTTCGTGGCCGCGGTGATCACCAACGGCGAACAGCTCACCGGGGTGGCGCATCTCAAGCGGCCGCCGAGTGCCAAGCAGCAGAGCGCGCTCGAGTGGCTCTATCCCGCCTGCGCGGCGTTGGGCTGCCACGCGGTGGCCCGGTTGCAACGCGATCACCGCATCGACTGGGCCAGGAGCCACATCACCATGCTCGACTGGCTCGACCTGCTGTGCGCGCATCACCACAAGCTCAAGACCACCAAGGATTGGCAGTTGGTCGAGGGCACCGGCACGCGGGCCTTCGTCGCTCCCGACGACCCACGACACCCCGCGAATGCCAACGCACCGCCGGCGGCGGCGATGTGAGGCGGGCAGTGGCGCGGGTTGGCTCGCGCGTGCGGCCAGTGGTTTGCTCAGGCGGGGAAAGCGAAGAACTCGAGCGCGATGTTGTCGGGATCGCGGAATGAGACGCCGCTGCCGTAGTCGGCGTCGACGATGCCGCCGTGCTTGATGCCAAGTTCGTCAAGCTTCTTGGCCCAACTGTCGAGTTCGGCCCGGCTGCCGCACGTGAAGCCGACATGGTCGAGTCCGAGGCGGCGCTCGTTGAAATCGCCCTCGACGCGATCCGGGAATTCGTGCAGTCCGAAGAGCGTCTGTCCGCCGCCCAGCGCGAACACAACGTGACGGAACGGTCCGGTGTCCTGATCGAGTACCGGTTTGGCGTCGAGAAGCCGCTCGTACCACGGCACGCTCTTCCCGAGGTCAGTGACGGTGACAGCGACGTGTTGGATGGTCGGAAAGTCAGGCATGGTCAGCTCCCTACCGCGAGGTTGTCGAGCACCAACCGTACGCCTCGATCGGTGTCCTCTTGCAAAAAGAAGTGGCCGCCGTCCACGGCGACGAACGGCGCGTGGGCGCGGTCGGCCTGCTCGCGGAACCATTCCTGAGGAAGATCGGACCGGTTGCCGGCGAGCACGACGGCGCTGGCGGTGAGATTCGGGAGGTGTTCCCACGCGGCGTGCGCGCCCGCTCGGCGCGCGCCGCCGCCTCGAAGACCGCCGCTTCGATGGCTCGGTGGGCAGGCCAGCTCGACCTGCCCATCGGCCCGCTCGACGGTGCCCCACTCGATGTACGCGCCGCAGCGGCTTCCGGCGCCAGCTCGTTCAGCGGCGGCCGGCCGCCGTACGACTCGATCATCGCCGCGCGGGACGCCCATACCGGCCGGCGCTTGCGGGCGATGCTGGCCATGAAGTTGTCATGCCCCTCAGGTCGTTCCACAACCGGATGGGCGATGCCTTCGCACAGCATGAGTTTGGTGATGCGGCCCGGCTGCAACCGGTCGACGAGGGTGCTCACGCCGCCGCCGAGCGACTGACCGAGCGCGTACACGGCGTCGAGCCCGAGCGCGTCGAGGAAGGCGACGACGTCGGTGGCCATCAGCTCGTAGGAGTACAGCTCGGCCGCGGTCGGGCTTGTCCGACGCGCCGTGCCCGCGCAGGTCGATCGCCGACCACGCGGAACGACGAAGTCGAGCCGTTGCGCCGAGCGGATCGAAGAACCCGGCGGGAAACCCGGTCGGATGCACGAACAGCAGGGGCGGACCGTCACCGCCCCAGTCGAGACCGGCGATCCGGATCCCGTCGTTGTGCGGCGGCGACGCGGTTGGGGCAGCGTCAAGCCGAGCCGCCGTCGACGCGGATCACTGCGCCGCTCGTGTAGCTCGACGCGTCGCTGGCCAGATACAGGGCGGTACCGACGATCTCGCGTGGCTCGCCCGCCTCGCTGCAGCGGGATGCGCACCTTGGCGCCGCGGTTGAACGCGTCGAGGTCCCATGCCTTGCTGATGTCGGTGAGGAACGCGCCGGCCTCGATGCAGTTGACCCGCACCTTCGGACCGAAGCCCTTGGCGAAGGCGATCGTCATGGCTTCGAGCCCGGCCTTGGCCGCCGCGTACGGAATCACGTCGGGCGTCGGGCGGATCGCGGCGACGCTGCTGACGTTGATGATCGACCCGCCGTCGGCCGGCGGCCATGCGCGTTGCGACCAACGCCGAGAGCCGGAACGGTCCCTTGAGGTTGACGTCGAGCACCTTGTCGTAGAGCGCCTCGGTGACGTTGACGACCTGGTCGTAGAGCGGCGACATGCCCGCGTTGTTGACCAGGACGTCGACCTTGCCGAACTCGGCGTACGCGGCATCGACCAGCGGCTCGAGCTGGTCCCAGTCGCCGACGTGGCACGCGTGGGCGAGCGCCCGCCGGCCGGTGGTCGCGCGGATCTCCTCGGCGGTGGCGTCGCACGACTCCTGCTTGCGACTGGCCACGACGATGTCGGCGCCGGCCTGGGCGAAGGCCAGCGCCATCTCGCGTCCGAGCCCGCGGCTGCCGCCGGTGATCGAGCGCGACCCGGTCCGGTGAGATCGAACAGTCTCGAGGCATTGTTGGCGCCGCTTGTCGGTCGCCAACTCATAGGTCGTCGGCTCGCCGGGCGACCTCGCGGATCACGCCACGCATCTCGAGGGCGCGGAGGTGCGCCATCGCCTCGCCCACCGCGGCCCGGCGCATGAAGCCGTCGATGCGGTCCCACGGCCGCGACCACTTCATGTGCTCGGCGATGTACCACGCGGTGTTGGTGCCGGCGGCGATGGCCGCGGTGACCTCGGCGAAGCGCCGCTCGTGATGCGCGCGCAGTTCGTCGAGTCGCGTCGCGCAGCCCGACGAAGCGGTGCTCGTGGGCGGGCAGGACCTCGTCCTCGTCGTAGTCGTTGAGCTTGTCGAGCGACTCGAGGTATTCGCCGAGCGGGTCGGCGCCCGCCTGCGGATGGAACGGGATGTTGGGCGTGATCCGCGGCAACACGTGGTCGCCCGACAGCATCAGGCGGTTGCGGTCCTCCCAGAAGCACAGGTGGCCGGGGGAGTGGCCGGGCGTCCAGATCGCCGAGAGGTCCCAACCCGGGCACCTCGGGCTTGTCACCGTCCTCGAGCAAGACGTCGGGCATCACCGCGCTCACGAACGCCGCGCACCGGCATCGACGCGTTGGCCAGTGCGTTGACCTCCTCCTCGGGCGCGCCGACCCGACGCAGCATGGTGGCGACGCGCGTGAGCAGATCGGTGGGCTCCTCGTAGCGATCGTGGATGAGCGCGGCGTCGGCCGGGTGCAGTGCGACCCACGCGCCGGACGCCTCGCGTACCCGGCCGGCCAGCCCGTAGTGGTCCGGATGGATGTGCGTGACCAACACACCCTGCACGCTGGCCACGTCGGTGCCGACCTGGGCCAGGCCGTCGGTCAGCGCGGCGAACGCCTCGTCGGTGTTCCAGCCGGTGTCGATCAGGTACGGCCCGGCGTCGGTCTCGAAGACGTAGACGAAGACGTAGCGCAGCGAGTTCGACGGGATCGGCACCGGGCACGCTCCACAGACCCGGGCGGAGTCGTTCGACGGGGGGCAGCGGCGCAAGCATCGGGCCCTGAAACTATCGATCAGCAGCCGCCTCCCGGCGAGGGCTTGTTCGGGATGCTCGGATCGACGACTTCGACATGCACGTGTGGCCACGCTGGATCGGTGGTCCGCGCCTTGTCGACCTGTGACTCGAACGGCAATTGCGTGGGTCGCGGGGCCAGCACGGTCTCGCCGGCCACGACCCGTTGAGCCGGGCCGCACGCGCACGCCGTCGATGTGCAGCACCTTGACCTCCCAGCCCGGGTGATCGTCGGGCTCGATGGCCACGTAGTCGTCGGAGTGTTTGCAGTAGAGGA
Organism: uncultured Actinomycetes bacterium; assembly: GCA_963742585.1. Lineage (GTDB taxonomy): Bacteria > Actinomycetota > Acidimicrobiia > Acidimicrobiales > JACDEA01 > JACDEA01. Next base: position 36,122 of record CAVUMI010000004.1, on the reverse strand, counting down.
CGTAGGTGCCGGCGCGCAGCACCGTGCCGGTGACCGGCGACCGGATCTCGACGGCTCGGGATCGGAAACGACGTCGGCCGCGGTGCGCGCCGGCGTGAGCCGGCCTCGGTTCTCGAGATCGGTGGGTTGTACCGCAGTGGGCAGCACCTCGAGCTCACGCGCGCCCTCGTGATTCGACTCGTGCAAGCCCGATGCGCTCGACGCGGCGCGAGGGATGGCGCAGCGTGATGCCCGCCGACGGTCGCGAACGGCGTCCAGTCCTGCTCGGTCACGACCCGGGACGCGACGGTCGTGCGGTGGTGGGCGGCGACTTGGTGGTCGTGGGCGCGCGGCGCCGCCGTCGTGGTCGGGCGCCACCGTCGTGGTTGTCGTCGAGGCCGTGGTCGTCGTGGGCACCGTCGGCACCGAGCCGCTCGGCTACGGCGAGCTTCTGGTCATCGGCGCGGGCGCAGCCGGCGAGCCCGAGCGCGGCTGCGAGCAGCAGCCAGCTGGCCTTGCGTCCCGCCGTTCGCCATCGAATCGAGGGTACCGGCGATTCAGGCTGTGGTTGACCGCGTCCCCGAGGAAGTCGAGCACGGCGGCGTTGAACGCGTCGGGCTGATCGATGTTGGCCGCGTGGCCGGCGGCCGGTATGACCGCTTTCACCGCGCCCGGGATCTTGGCCGACCATGTAGTCGGTCCCGGCGTGGAACTGCGTGTCGTTCTCGCCGACCAGCACCAGCGTCGGCACGCTGATCGTCGGCAGCGAGTCGATGACGCGGGCGTCGTGCTGGGCGAGCATGCCGTGGGCGGCCCGGGCCAACCCGTCGGGCGAGCGGTGCGTCGAGCGTCGGACTTCGGCGCCGCCGCCCAGCACGTTGACCGCGCTCCTCAACCGCTCACGGTGCGGGCGGCCATCGCGTTCCACTGCTCGCGGGCCTCGTCCTTGCGGAACCCCGGGCCGGTGTCGAAGAGCATCGAGCGCGGCGACGCGTTCGGGTGCGGCGATGTTGAAGGCAAGGGACATGTAGCCACCGAGGGACAGCCCGCCGATCACGGCGCTGCTCGGCGCCGACCGCGTCGAGGATCGCGGCCATGTCGCGCCATCGTCGCCGACTCCGAGTAGGCCTCGATATCATCGGGCGCATCGCTCTGCCCGTGGCCCCGCATGTCCCACGTGACGACCTGTAGCCGGCGCCGGTCAGCGGATCGATCTGGCCGGCCCACATCTCGGTGGTCGCCGAGTAGCCATGGCTCAAGAGAATGATCGGACCCGTCGCCGTGAGCCTCAAAGAAGATCTTCATGCCGTCGCGATCGAGATGCGGCATAACGGAAGCCTTGCAGTTAGTTCGTCTGAGAGTTCGGCGGGCTCGGTTAGGTGCCGGTGGTGGCGTCGACCGAGAGGGAGCGGACGAGGTCGACGATTGCGGGGGCGGCTTTGGCGGGGGAGCCGGCGTCGAAGGGGGGTTGGGGGTCGTACTCGATGCCGAGTTGGATCGCCTGGGCGATCTCATCGCCGGCGATCCTGGCGGCCAGGGTGAGCGCCATGTCGATGCCGGACGACACACCCGCGGCGGTGATGATCTTGCCCTCGATGACGACGCGCTCGTCGCTGTAGGTCGCGCCGAGCGATTCGAGCAGATCGCTCGCCGCCCAGTGCGTCGTCGCCTTGATGCCGGTGAGCAGGCCGGCAGCTCCCAACAACAGTGAGCCGGTGCACACCGAGGTCGTCCACGTGGTGGTCGGGTGGATGCGCTTGACCCAGTCGATCAACTGCGGATCGGTCATGAGCTCGCGCGTGCCCGGACCGCCGGGGATCGTGAGGATGTCGCAGCCGTCGATGTCGTCGAGCGCGGCGTCGGCGGTGATGGCCAGCGCGCCGGTGTCGGTGCGCACCGGGCCGGCCGTCGCGGCGACGAATGTGACCTCCGCGCCAGGCAGGCGGGACAGCACCTCGTAGGGCCCAACCGCGTCGAGGGCGGTGAAGCGGTCGAATATCGGGATCACGATGCGCATTGGAAGTGCCTCCTGCCCCAAAGCTATGACGATTCCGACACTCAGTCAGTCGTTATAGATGGGTGGGCGCTTCTCCTTGCGGGCGCGGATGGCCTCTTCGAAGTTCTGGGTAGTGAGGCGGACGTAGAGCTGGGCGGCGGCCTCGTGATCCATGTGGGCGAGCAGGCTGCTGGCGTCGAGACTCGACCACAGCAGCTTCTTCGTGCTCTCGACCCCGACCCGGCTGAAGCCGATGATGCGCTGGGCCATCTCGTAGCAGCGATCGAGAAGCTCATCGGGCGCCACCGTGGCCGACACCAGGCCGATGCGCTCGGCCTCGGCCGCATCGACGTCGCGGCCCGACAGCATGATGTCGAAGGCCCGCGACGAGCCCACCGCACGCGGGAGCAGGTAGCTGATCCCAAGTTCGCTCGACGTCAGCCCGTTGTTGATGCCCGCGGCCCGGAAGTAGGCGTCGGTCGAGGCGAAGCGGATGTCGCAAGCCACGCTCAGGCAGAAGCCCCCGCCGATCGCCGCGCCGTTGATCGCCGCGATCACCGGCTGGTGCATCTTGCGGATCGACAGGATCACGTTGTCGAGGAGCTCCATTGCCCGGTAGGCGATGGTCGGCACGGTGAGGCCGTCGATGTTGGGGACGATGCCGGAGTCCTCGAGGTCGGCCCCCGAGCAGAACCCATGCCCGGCGCCGGTGATGACCACGACCCGGGTGTCGTTGTCGAGGCTCACCGCCTCGAGCGCTTCGCGGAACGGGATCATCACGTCGAACGCCATGGCGTTCATGCGCTCGGGTCGGTTAAGCGTGATGAGGCTGACGTGGGGCTGAGGCTTGTCGATCAGAACGAAGGACATGCGCTTGTCTAGCCTTCGGCCATGACCGACATCCAAGGCGAGGTAGCGAGCGGGTTCGAGCGAGTGAAGGACGCCTTCGCCGCCAACTTCGAGAAACACGGCGACGTGGGCGCAGCGTTTGCGCTGTACCACCGCGGTCAGAAGGTCGTCGACCTCTGGGGTGGCATTGCCGACGAGGCCACCGGTCGCCCGTGGGCCGAGGACAGCCTGCAGCTCGTTTTCTCGACGACCAAGGGCGCCACCGCGGTCTGCGCCAACCTCCTGGTGCAGCGGGGTGAGCTCGATCTCGACGCGCCGGTCGTCACCTACTGGCCCGAATTCGGCGCCGAGGGCAAGGAGAACATCCCGGTGCGCTGGCTGCTTTCGCACCGGGCCGGCTTGCCGGTGGTCGACAACGCACCGTCGCCCGAGGAAGCGCTGGCGTGGGATCCGATCATCAAGCTGCTGGAAACCCAGGCGCCCGTCTGGGAGCCGGGCACGGCCCACGGCTATCACGCGCTCACCTACGGCTGGCTGGTCGGCGAAGTTGTCCGACGCATCAGCGGCAAGAGCCTCGGTCAGTTCTTTGCCGACGAAGTGGCCGCGCCGCTCGGGCTCGATTTCTGGATCGGGCTGCCGGCCAGCCAGGAGAGTCGCGTTAGCCCGCTGATTCAGGGTGGCTTCGGAGCGGCCGACGTGAACATCGACCTCGCGTCGCTCCCCGATGAGATTCGTGAGATCGCCGAGGCGTTCCTCAGCCCCGACTCGCTCGTGAACCGCGCGCTGTTCGTCACCAAGCCGGCGCTCGAGTTCAACAGCCCCGAGGTGCATGCCGCAGAGATCCCGGCCGCCAACGGCATCACCGACGCCCGTTCACTGGCCCGGATGTACGCCGGTCTCGTGGGTGACGGGGTCGACGGCGTTCGTCTCTTCACCGACGAAACCGTCGCCAACGTCGACGACCGAACAGTCAAACGGACCCGACAAGGTGCTGTACGCCCCCACTCGCTTCGGCCTCGGGTTCTTCATGGACTCGGCCTTCGCTCCGCTCGGTGGGCCGCGCAACTTCGGCCACGCCGGTGCCGGCGGGTCGCTCGGTTTTGCCGACCCTGACGCCGACATCGGCTACGGCTACGTGATGAACAAGATGACGACGGCGTTGGCCGGCGATCCCCGCACGATCGGGCTCATCGAGGCGGTGTACGCGGCGATCGGGTGACGCATCACCACCAACACCACCCGCAGTCGTTCGACGAGCTGGCCGAGACCTTCGACCGGCGCGCCGAACTCGAAGGCGATGCGTTCGGCGACTGGCTGCTAACCGTCCTGCCCGAACGCGGCGGAGACGCGCTGGACCTCGGCTGCGGTCCAGGCCGGCACGCCGCGCTGCTGGCCGAACGTTTCGAGCACGTGCTGGCGGTCGACCTCAGTCCCGCGATGATCGACGTGGCCCGCCGCAAGCGGGCCGCACCCAACATCACCTACGAGGTCGCCGATCTCGCCAACGTCACGGGCCAGTTCGATCTCGTCGTTACCTCGGCCACACTCCATCACGTCGCCGACCTCGAGGCCGCGCTCGCGCACATCACCACGCTGGTGCGGCCCGGCGGATCGGCGATGCTCGCCGACGTCACCGCGTTCCGAGCCCAGCTCCCGCGCTGGTACTACCAACTCGGCGCGCTCAAGCAGCTCGTCAACGACGTGGTTCGCCGGCGGCCCCATGCATGGGAGCGCTTCGGGCTGATGACACACCAGGGATGGCTCGACCACATGGCGAGCGATCGGTTCCTCTCACCGGGCGAGTTCCGCCGCCGCTACGCGGCCGCGCTGCCCGGCGCAACCTTCGTCGAAACCGGCTTCCAGGTCGTGTGCCGGTGGACGAAGCCCGCCTGATGCCACCCAGCCCGCTCGCCCGCGTGCGCAAGATCTGCCTGGCGCTGCCCGAAGTCACAGAACGTCTGAGTCACGGCTCCCCGACGTGGTTCGTGCGAGATAAGAAGACATTCGTCACCTACGTCGATGACCACCACGGCGACGGACGGCTCGCGCTGTGGTGCGCAGCCCCGCCCGGCGCACAGGAGGCGATGGTGATGGAGGATCCGGAGCGGTTCTTCCGCCCGCCCTACGTCGGCGGGCGGGGTTGGTTAGGAGTTCAGCTCGATCGAGACCTCGACTGGGCCGAGATCGCCGGGGTCGTCGAGGACGCGTACCGCGTCATCGCCCCGAAGAAGCTGGTTGACCAGCTCGGCGGTTAGGCCGCGGTGCGGGGAGCCTCTCTGAGCGGTGTGACGTCTTCGACACCAGGTCCGAAGATCTCATGGACGAGCCGCACTGCACGGCGCTCGTCCGCGATGTGATCGTCGCGGACCCGCTTCTTGAGCCAGGCCAGCATTTCGTTCTCCTCCCGGACACAGCAACGCTGCATCCACCCACTACGGACGGTACCCACACACGGTTGCGTCTACGCCTCTTATCGGTTACGGCAGGATGAACGTGAGACCCGTTCTCGACAACAAGAAAGATTCAGCGTCTTGACAATAGTTATCGAAATCAGTAACTATCATCGCTGATGACCGATGCACTGACTGCCTCATCCCAGGTCGATGTAGCCGTTGATCCCGACACGGCGTTCAAGGTGTTCACCGAGGAGATGGACCTGTGGTGGATGCGCGGGCCGATCAACTTCTGGGCTGACGCCGGCCGGGTGGTCGAGTTGCGCTGCGAGCCAGGAGTGGGTGGGCGGATAATGGAGGTTCTCGAGCGGCCCGACGACGTCTTCGTGCGGGCGACGATCACGCTGTGGGAGCCGGGGTCGAAGTTGGCCTGGGCCAGCGACCTCGACGACGTCGAGACCGAGGTGCGCTTCGACCCCATCGAGGGCGGTACGCGCGTCACCGTCGAGTTCGTGATCCCCGCCGGCGGGGTCGACAAGGGTGGCACCGCATGGTTCCGGATGGTGCCGCAGTGGTTCGCGCCCTGGTGCGAGCGGCGCGACCACGTGCCGCATGAGCAAGTCGACCTTGCCCGACTCGGCCTCGGCGTCGCGTACGCGCGACCGGCGGCGGCCACTCGGTTCCTCGTCGATGTGTTCGGCTTCGGCCCCGCCGACTCGGTGCCCGACGGTGACGACCCGCTGCCCGAGGGCCCGTATGGCCACCCGTGGATCGAGCTGCGGATCGGCAATGCCGGGCTCATGATCTTCAAGCTCGACGGCGAGCGGACTGGCGACATCCGGACGCATGTGCCGTGGGTGTACGTCGACGATCTCGAAGCGCACTACGCCCACGCGAAGGGCAGTGGCGCGACGATCGTCGAGGAGTTGCACCTATACCCCGGCTCATCGGTGTACGTCGCCGAGGACCTCGAAGGGAATCGCTGGACCTTTCTCCAGGCCCGTCCGGCGATGCGCTGAGCGTCCGTGGCGCGAACGGACTGACAGGATGGGGCATCCGTAGAGCCGTCGTTGCTGTCGCCGCGTCTGTTGCTGCGCTCTTTCCCGGAGCGACGGCGACTGCCGCTGACGCGCCGGCCTGCGGCCCGCTCACACCACCGGTCACCTACACGGGCACGGTTGGGTCCGCCAGCGCGCGCAGCTACCTCGTGCGACCGTTCAACGTCGCGCCGGGAACCACACGCGTTGAAGCCACCTACGACTGGGCCGACGTCGAGCCGGCGCTGCCGAGCACGCCGCTGACCTCGACGGTCTTTGACCTTGGGATGTGGGATCAGCGCGGCTACCGGTCGGTCGACGGCTTCCGCGGGTGGTCGGGGAGCCGGGCCGGTCGAGTCGCGACCGGCCAACCCGCGGTATTCATCCAGCAGGACGTCGCGCAGCGGGGCTACCGACCCGGCCCGATCCAACCCGGGACGTGGTGGCTCGAGCTCGGCATCGCCACCGTCGGGCCCACTGGCGCGACATGGACGATGACCGTGAAGTGCTCGGCGCCGGTGGTGGGGGCGCCGTTCGTCGCCCAGCCGCTCGACCCGACGTTCGTCGCCCGCACGACGCCGGATTGGTTCGACGGCGACTTCCACATGCACGGAATGCAGTCCAACCTCCAGCGCGCCGTCGTGGTCAGCGATGGTCGCTTACGCGCGCAGCGTCGGTCTCGACTTCCTCCCGATCACCGACTACGTCACCAACCAGCACTGGCGTGAGTTGGGCCCAGTACAGGCGGCGAACCGCGACGTTCTCCTGTGGCCGGGTCGAGAGATCATCACCTACTTCGGCCACATGATCACGATCGGCGAGACGCCGCACGCCATCGATTATCGCCACGGGTTCGAGGACGTCTCGCTGTTGGATGTTCAGCGGAAGAGCCGTGCTGACGGCGCCCTGTTCCAGGTGGCCCACCCGACGTTCTTCCCTGGGCCGCTGCACGGTCTCTGCCGCGGGTGCGAGTTCGAATTGGGCGGAGTGATCGACTGGAACGCGGTTGACACGATGGAAGTGCTGACCGGCCCGATCCTCGTCGACGCCAGTGTGCTGGGGGTGGACGATGTCCCAGGCGAGATCGAACATCCCTTCGCGCTGACGGCCCTGGGACTGTGGGTCGATCGCCTGATGGCGGGCAACAAGATCACCGCGGTCAGCGGGTCGGACTCGAAGGGCGTCGAGGAGACCAAGTTCAAGTGGGGCACCACGTCGACCGCGGTCTACGCCGAGGAGCTGTCGCGTGCGGCGCTGCGACGTGCCCTCCGCGCCGGGCATGCATACGTGCGGACGAAGGGCCCGCTCAACAGTCCGCAGCTCGAATTCACCGCGACGCGCCCCGACGGCACGACAGCGATGTTCGGCGACACGGTCGCGGCCAACCGCGCGCCCATGCAGGTGACCGTGCGGGGTGCCCAAGGCCAGCTGCTGACGGTGCTCCGGAACCGGCTCCCCGCGCATGTGGCGCTGATCGACGCCGATCCGTTCACGTACACCTTTGAGGGCGCCCGTTCAGCCGACGAAGGTCCGCTCGGGACCTTCTACAGGGTGGAGACCCGCGACCTGCAGTCGCTCACCACGATCGGGAACCCGATATTCCTGGCCGACGCGGCTCCTCCCGCGCCTCCGACCTCGGCTCCGGCGGTGGCCGGCACACGAACCGGTCAGGTCCTACCGGCAACCGGCGGTGGCTTGCCGGCTCTGGCGCCCCTAGCGCTACTGGGACTTGTCGTCGAGCTTCGACGGCGGACCCGTCGCCAGCTCGTCCGTGTGACCTCCGTGTGACCTCTGTCATGGTGGTTCGGATTGACCGTAGATGAGCGAATACGTACGCTCCACCACAACGTTCTCAAGGGGGATTCCGTGCGACGGTTCTTTTCACTGCTGGCGGTCTGCGCGTTCGCGCTCACTTCACTCATTGCGCGGCCGGCGCCCGCCGATGCGGGCATCGCCTGTCCGCCGGGCTGCGCGCTGGCCGGCATCATCAGCGGCCTCGGTCTTGTCCCGTCTGACCTCTCGACGTTCTACTTCAGCGGCAACGTCGTGATCGCGGGCAGCGGTCCGGGCGCGGCCGCAGTGACGGCCGGCGTGTACGGCATAGCTATCAGCGCGTCGATCAACGTCGGCGCCAACGAGACCGTCACGGGCTCGGGCTGGGCGTACGTGCACGATCCGAGCTTCTACGAGAGCTACTTTGGCAACGTGACCCTCGGTGGCACGTTGGCGGCCATGACGATCTCCGCGGCGGATGTGAACAAGTTCACCGGAGTGATGGTGCGCGCCGGCCTCGCCGCGCCGTCATCGCAATACGCCGGGCTCGTTACCGTCACCCGTTAACTCGGCGCTCCACGCATCGACGAACGCCGCGCAGGTCGCCGCGCTGGCCTCATCGCCCAGCGCGGTGAACATGGCCAGGGCGCGTCGGGCGTGGTGCAGACCCTCTCCGGCGTCGTCGGACAGCATGCTCAGGTCGCGCAGCGCCGTTGCAGTGAGCGCGGCGTCGCCGATGTCCTCGGCCAGCTCGAGCGCGGTGCGGCATAGTTCGACGGCGGCGGCAGCGTCGCCCCGCTGATACGCCACACCGGCCAGGTTCAGGGAGGCCCGGGCCAACCGGCCGCGATCGTCAAGGGTGCGGGCCAATTCGACGGCGCGGTGCAGGTGCAGCTCGGCGGTTGCCGCGTCGCCCCGCTGCAACGCCGCTTGACCAAGGTTGCTCACCACCAGGGCTTCGCTGGCGATATCGCCGAGCTGGGCGGTGATCGCCGCGGCGGTCAGCCAGTCCTGCTCGGCGCTCTCGGTGTCGCCGCGCATGAACGCCAACCGGCCGCGATTGGTGTGCACCAAGCCGGCGAGACGCCGGTCGCCGATTGCTTCGGCCGCGGCGAGCGCTTCTTCCCACAGGGTCGCCGCGGTATCGCCGTCGTTGGCCGAGAGCATCACGAGGCCAAGGGCGTTCCGAATCGCGGCGTCGGCGCCCCGATCACCGGCGGCGGCGGCATCGTCCAGCCCGGCTTCGAGCTGGAGCCGGGCGACATGGGCGTCGCCCTGCTGTAGGACGATGTTGCCCAAGACCAATCGGGCTCCGGCGCGATCGCTCGGACTACCGCGGCCGGTCGCCAACGCGCGCTCGAGGGCGCGCCGGCCCTCGTCCCAGTGCCCGCGATAGAGCCAGTAGCGCCCGAGGGTGGCGGCCAGCTGCACGGCGATTTCCGGCGCGGCCCGTTCCAGTGCGGCGCGGAGATTCGCGTGTTCGCGGTCGAGGGTGTTCAGTGCGACGGCCTGACCGTGGCCGAGCAGGCTGGGGGAGATCTGTGCCGCCCAGTCGACGAACCACGCGGCGTGGGCAGTGGCGGCGCGATTGCCCGCGCCCTCCGCGCCGTGAAGCCGTTCGGCCGCGAACTGACGGATCGGCTCGAGCATCGCGTACCGGCCGTCGGCGAAGGTCATCAGGCTGCGGTCCACCAGCGCCCGCGCCAGCGGCTGGACGGCAGCCACTGGTCGGCCGTGCACCGCGGCCAGCGCGTCAACGGTCATGCCGCCGGCGAACACCGACGCGGTGTGGAACACCGAGCGCTCGTCTTCGCTTAGCAGATTGTCACTCCACGCGATCGCGCTGCGCAGCGTCTGTTGGCGCGCCGGCAGGTCGCGCTCGCCCTCGGTGAGCAGGTCGAGGCTGCGATCGAGCCCGGTCAGGAGCTCGGCCAGTGACATCGTCCGGACCATCGCCGCGGCCAGTTCGATCGCCAGCGGGATGCCATCGAGGGTTGCGCAGATATCGCCTACGAGCCCGGCCGTCTCGTCGTTCAACGCAAAGCGACGGCTCGCCGCCGACGCGCGCTGCCCGAACAGTTCGACGGCGTCGGTTGTCGCCAGGGGCTCGATGTCGAGGATGGCTTCGCCGCGAAGGCGCAACGGGACTCGGCTCGTCGCCAGCACGCGGAGGTCCGGGCAAGCGGCGAGCAACTCGGCGATGACGACGACACCCTCGAGAACTTGCTCGAGGTTGTCGAGCACCAGGAGCGCCGGACCGCCGCACATGTGGGCAACCACAGCGTCGAAGGGAGTGACGCCCGGCTGCTCCGCGAGATTCAAGTTGGCGGCGACCGTGGCCATCAGGTCCTCACCGGCGGCCACGGCGGCCAGCTCGACGAAGTACACGCCCTTCGGGAACCAGCTCAAGAGGCTCCACGCCGCTTCTAGGGCAAGGCGCGACTTGCCGATCCCACCGGGGCCGATGAGCGACACCAAGCGGGTGTCGCCGACCGCCAGCGTCTGGATGTCGATCAGGTCGGCGTCCCGCCCGACCAGCGGTGTCGGCGGTGTCGTGAGGTTGTGATCGCGCGCAGTGAGCGTGCGCGGCGGCGGGAACGCCGCCGGCAACGCGTCATGGGTGAGCTGGAAGAGCGGGCGGGGTTCGGGGAAGTCCTTGAGGGCATGGCGGCCGAGATCGCGCAAACCTGTACCTTCGGGTAAGCGTTCGACCGCATCGGCGACGGCCGCCGAGACCAGTATCTGCCCACCGTGCGCCGCGCCGGCGATGCGGGCTGCCTCATGTACGGGCAACCCGACGTAGTCGTCGTCGACCACGTGCACCTGACCCAGATGCATGCCCATCCGCACCCGGACCGGTTGGCCGTGCGGCCAATCGCGGGTCGCCAGCCCGCGTTGCGCCTGAAGACAGGCCTCGAGAGCGGCGGCGGGATCGGAGAACGCGGCGAAGAATGCGTCGCCCTCGGTCTTGACCTCGTAACCGCCGGTCGCGGCCAAGGCTTCGCGGATGACCGCGTTGTGCATGTCGAGCACGGGGAGGTAGTCGTCGCCCAGCTCGGTGAACAGGCGCGTTGATCCCTCAATGTCGGTGAACAGGAACGTCACGACCCCCCGCGGCAACGCCACGGCGAAAGCCTACGTGTCGCCGATTGCCGCGATGGCCGCCGCCGCCGCGGCGCTGGTGGCGGTGTTGAGGTCGCGGCCCAGCTTCAGCAGCCCCGGGATCTTCCACGGGCGGGGCAGCACGTAACGGGCGACGGCAGCCGATGTTCGGCGTGCCGTCGGGCTTTGGCCATCTTGAATACCGCGTCGTCGACCAGCCCGTCGGCCGGGCCGGTCGCTGATGGCGCGGAACACCGACCACGGCACGCCGTGGGCTTCGCACACCGCGCCGACCGCAAACGTCTCCATGTCGAGCGCGGCCACGCCGTCGCGCCTCCAGCTCGGCGATCGACACTCGTCGGTCGGTGAACTCGCCGGTCGCCAATCGGCCCATCGCCAGTGTGGCCGCCGATCGGCTCGGGCCGCAGCTCGCGTGCCGGTCGCCCGGTCGATGACGATTTCGGGGACGAGGACCTGGCCGATCGTCGTGCCCTGCAGCCCGCCGGCGACGCCGATCATGATCAGGCGATCGAGCTTGTTCGCGGTGACCATCTCGGTGCGACCTTGGTCGCCCGCTTCATACCGATACCGGTGACACCGGTAACGACGCCCGCGTGCTTGTTGCCGCGCGTGAACGGCTTGAGCTCCGACGGCATCGCCGCCAGGACACCGATCACGTGCTCACGAATCCAGCACGTCGGTGGCGATGAGCTCCTCGAGGTAGCGGGTGTCCCACCACGAGATCTGGAGCTGCTTGGCCCGCCGGAAGTAGAGCTGGATGTCGTAGTCGACGGTGAAGCCGACGCCGCCGAACACCTGCTGGGCCATGGCTGTCACGTCACGGTAGGTCTGGGTAGCGAACAGCTTGGCCATCGGCGCCAGCCGGGCGATCGAGTGTCCGTTGTCCCGCGCCCACGCCGCCTCCCACACCAGAGTCTCGGCGCCGTCGACGGCGGTCACGGCGTCGGCGAGGTAGTGAGCCAGCGCCTGGAACGCGCCCAGCGGCTTGTCGAACTGCTGGCGGTCCTTGGCGTACTGCACGGTGATGTCGAGGGCGTAACGCGCGCCGCCGACCGCCTGGGCCGCCAGCAGGATGATCCCGTCGTGCATGGCCTCGTCCCACGCTGACCACCCGTGTCGCCCGGCGATCTCGCCGTGCGACGCCGTCGAAGTCGACGCGGTACTGCGTGTCGGACGCGACCGTCTTCTGCTGGGTCAGCGTGACACCGTCGGCCTTGGGGTCGACCCGCACGAAGACGACGTCGTCACCGTCGCGTGCCAGCACGAGCAGTTCGTCGGCCGCCGCCGCGAACGGCACGTGACGCTTGGTGCCGGTGAGGCTCGCCGCTTGCAGCGTGATGCCCTTCGGACCGAAGCCCCGCTCGGGCTCGAGCCATGCCGGTGTCACGATGCGCTCGCTGCCCGGCTCACCCAGCACCCGCGCGCTCAGAACCGAGCTGGCGAAGTGCGGCGACGGCGACAGCGCCCGGCCGAACTCCTCGTAGACGATGACCGCGTCGAGCGTCGACAGCTCGCTCATGTCGAGCAGGCCGGTCTCGCCCAGCGCGGTCCAGAGCTTCTCCGGGTAGCCGACGGGGTCGTCTTCGAGCTGGCGCACGACGTCGAGACCGGCATGGCGCTGGCACAGCCCGCGCACCGTCTCGCGGAGAAGGTCCTGCTCTTCGGTGAAGTTCAGATCCATCTTCCCGATCGCCTCCGGCTACGCCTTGGTCTCACGCATGCTTACGGTCTCCAGTCGTCGCCCGTGCGGGCCCACGGGTTGTCGTTGTCGTCTGCCGGGATGGCGACCCGCGCGGTGCACGTGGTGGCCAGCCGGTCGTCGGCGTGCAGTTCGATCTCGAGCGATACCCAGCTGCACCCGCCGTCGTCGACTTCGGTGCCGGTCACCGTCCCCGCGAAACGCATCGACGTTGCCGGGGAAGATCGAGTCGCGGATGCGGAACGTGATGCGGCCGAGGCGGCCTTTGGGGCCCGTCCAGTCGGTGATGTAGCGCTCGAACCACGCCGCCAGATTGGGCGTGTTCATGAAGATGTCCTTGGTGCCGTTGCGGTTGACGGCGAAGTCGTGATCGTGATGCATGGGCCGCCAGTCGCGCGACGCCAGGGCGCCCAGCACGACCGTCGTCGCGGTGACGTCGTATTCGAGAACGGGCAGGGTGTCGCCGGCCACGGTCATCGCCGCGTCCCCGGGATCGGTTCCGTCTCCGCCTCCGCCTCCCTCATGTACCCGAACCCGGTGTAGGACTCGACGCCCACGAGGTCGCCCTTCTGGTTGGTGTACTCGACGTCGATCACCCAGAAGCGGCCGGTGCCCAGCTTGGTGGTCTTCTCCTCGCTCACCGACTTCAGCACCTGGGCGCTGGTGATCACGTCGCCTGGTCGTATCGGCTCGTAGAACACGATCGTGTTGTCGGTCATCACCGCTTCGGGCAAGCCGTACTGCTCCTTGAGGTCGAAGTGCACCTGAAGCGGCAGCGCCTGCTCGGTGCGGCCCGGCGCCCAGTGGTGGGGACGGAACCACACCGACAGCATCGACGGCGGCGCGATCGGTCCACCGGTCAGCTCGACGGCAACGTCGTCGTCCCAGAAGAGCGGGTTGCCGTTCTCGACCGACGCGCAGCTCGTCCATATGTAGCCGCGCTCGACCGGGAACTCGCCGGTGACCTCGTACTGCTTCTCGCCTATGCGATCGGTCATGCCGCCTTCCTGAGTGCCGCGGCCAGGTCGCCGTTGCGTTTCACGACGACGTTGTCGACGCCGAGCCAGCGGGCCATCGCGTGGAGTTCGGCCGCCAGCGCCGGCGCGATCTGCATCGGTCGACGCGGTCGGCTTCGGCGAACGCGCCCTGCACGAGCAACGTCGAGCGCTTGCGGTCGGCCTTGAGGTCGACCCGCGCGACCAAGTCCTCGCCCATGAGGAACGGGTACACGTAGTAGCCGTACTTCCGCTTGCGCGCCGGGACGTAGATCTCGATCCGTGTAGTCGAAGCCGAACAGCCGCGGCACGCGGTCGCGGGTCCAGATCAGCGAGTCGAAGGGCGAGACGATGCGCGGCTGTCGATGGCCCGGGCCTTGGCCTCCGGATGTAGATACGCGGGCCTGCGTCCAGCCCTTCACGTCGGCGGTCAATCAGGCGGCCGTCGTGCACGAGTCGCTTGAGCAATGCGGGCCGATGTTGCGCATCAGGAAGTAGTCGCCCAGGTCCTTGGCCGTGCCAACGCCGAGGGCCCGGGCGGCGCGCAGCAGCAGCTCGCATTTGGCGTCGTCGGCGATCCGGCGTCGGGTGGGCGAGGACATCGGCCGGGATCACCCGCTCGGTCAGGTCGTAGATCTGTTCGATGCCGCGGCGGCCGGCGACGGTGACGGCCCCGTCCAGGCCAGGCGGCGCAGAGCCGACTTTGCCGTAGCTGCCGCCCCAGCTGTCCGGCGACCTTCTCGTACCGGCGCTGGAACGAAGGTCGCCCGGCGTGAGGGGCGCCGCGCTCACGGACCTCGTCGAGCGCCTCGGCGAGATACGCCGGCACCCACTTCTCGCTGGCGTCGACTCCTCCATCCGCCATCGCATGAGCGGGTGCAGCTCGGTGGCAACCAGTGCGGCGGCGTGACCGATGTACTCGAACAGCGCGACGCTCGTCGTAGGCGAGCTTGTCGAGATGGGCGGTGTTGTACGGACCCAAGCCGGGAGAACGCCGGCATGTACTGCGCACGGGCGACGACGTTGATCGGATCGAGCTGGAGAGACGTGCAGTCGCTTGATCACTTGCGCAGGGCGGCCATGCCGGGCTTGGCCGGGCGTCGTTCGGCGAAGCCCTGCGCGGTGAGCGCGATGCGCTTCGCCTCCAGCGCGGAGAGTTCGACGGTCACGTACGGCGCTTCCCGCCAGCAGGTGGCCGACCTGGCGGAACTCGCCGTCGGGCGCGTCGACGAAGGCGCCTCGGGCCGCGAACTGCTCGTCGGCGACGACCTCGGGGATCGGCGAGCACCGGCGCCACGCATGTGTCGGCCGGGCCCAGCTCGTCGACCCACTCGTCGCGCGGCCGGGTGCGGAACGACGCGGCCATCTCCTCGCGGATCATGTCCTGCAACTCGTCGTCGGTCTGGTGGTCGGTCCAACGGTCGAGCCCGAGTGCGCTGGCACAGGTTGGCCCAGAACTTCGGCTCGATGGCCGCCACGGTCAGCCACTTGCCGTCACGCAGTCGATAGCATGCCGTAGCACGCGTAGCGGCCGGTGAGGATGCCGTGGCCGGGCCCCGGCTCGGTGCCGACGGCGAGGTACTCGTCGACGTTCAGCGCCATGAGGGCGAGCACGCCGTCGGCGACCGAGACGTCGAGGTAGGCGCCCTCGCCCGTGAGTCGCTCGCTGCACGAGCGCGGCCAGGATCGACATCACCGCGTGCATGCCGCCGCCCGCGCTGTCGGCGATTGTGGCGCCCGGCAGACCGTCGCCGGGCCCCGACGTGTGGAGGTAGCCGCCGACCGCGAGATAGTTGAGGTCGTGGCCGGCCCACTGCGCGCGCGGCCCGGTCTGGCCGTACCCCGTCGTCGAGCAGTAGACGATGCCGCGGGTTGCGGGCGTTGACCGCGTCGTACCCGACGCCGAGCCGGTCGACGACGCCGGGTCGGAAGCTCTCGATGATCACGTCGACGCTCGGCGGCAAGATCGAGGAACGCGTCGGCCTCGCTCGGCAGGTCGAACGCGACATCGTCCATCCCGCGATGCGCGCTGTACGCGTACGCCGGGGGCGTGATCTGGCGTCCGGCGTCCCTCGGCTTCACCTTGGTCACCCGCGCGCCGTAGTCAGCCAGCCACCGCGACGCCCTCGACGCAGGCCCCACACTTGACAGGTCGAGCACCCGGATCCCGTCAAGCATCACGTGACGCCAGTCTCCAAGTTGCAGTTGTGTAACGAACCGCCTCCAAGTGCGGAAGACCGGCTCCGAAAGTCCGACAAATCGCTCGTGTGAGCGATCTTGGAGGCCGCTGGTTCCAATTCTGCAACTTGGAGACGCACTAGAAGTTCTTGGGGAGGCCGAGTTTGCGGCGGGCGATGATGTTCTTCTGGATCTCGGAGGCGCCGCCGCCGATGGTGTCGATGACGGTGTAGCGGTACGTCGACTCGGCCCGGCCCTTCATGGGGGCGTCTTCGGTGTGCACCCGCAGCTGCGTGCCCGGTCCGCCGATGTCCATCGACGCGCTGGCCAAGCCGCTTGGACAGCTCGGTGGCGTAGAGCTTGTACTCGCTCGACTCGGTGGTCGGCGCCGCGCCGCCCTTCATCGACGCGTTGAGGAAACGGAGGCCGAGGACGCGGGCCACCTCGCCCTGCGTCGCCGAGCTGGGCGATCCGCTGGCGGATGACCGGGTCGTCCTTGAGCGGCTCGTCGTCGACAGTCGCAGTGCGCACGTACTCGCACAGCAGGTCGAGTCGTTGCTCGATGGGGGAGAAGGTGAACATGGTGAAGCGCTCGAGGTCGAGCGCTTCGGAGATGTACTGGAAGCCGCGGTTCAGCTCGCCGACCACGTAGTCGTCCGACACCCACACGTCGTCGAAGAACACGTCGTTGGTGCGCTCGTCGCCCATCGTCCAGATCCCGTTGATGGTGATGCCGGGCTGGTCGAGCGGCACGAGGAAGAGCGTGATGCCCTGGTGCTTCGAGTCGGGATCGGTGCGGGCGCCGACCCAGTACCACTCGGCGAAGTGGGCCGAGGTCGTCCATGTCTTCTGGCCGTTGAGTCGCCAGCCCTCGCCGTCGCGGGTCGCCTTGAGCTTCATCGACGCCGCGTCGGATCCCGCTTCGGGCTCGCTGTAGCCGACGGCGAACTCGACCTCGTTGCGCAGGATCTTGGGCAGGAACTCCCGCTTCAGGAAGTCGCTGCCGTGGCGCAGGATCGTCTTGCCGATGATCCCGACGCCCTTGCCGATCTGCGGGCCGCCCCGGCCGGCCAGCCGCTCGTTGAGCAGGTACTCGTAGACGCCGTCGCCGTCCTGGCCGCCGTACTCGGTCGGCCAGGTGATCCCGAGCCAACCCTTCTCGCCCAGCTTGGCCATGAACTCGCGGCGCTTGGGCGTGTCGACGATCTGCGCCATGTTCTCGCGGGTGAGATCGAAGACGTCGGGGTCGTCGTTGGCGTCGAGGAACCGCTCGACCTCATCAACGAACGCGACCTGCTCAGGGGTGAAGTCGAAGTCCATTTTCCTCCGCGCGAGCGAAAATCTGACGGGTCGTCAGTTTAGGGGAGGCCGAGCCGGGCGCGCACCTCCGGCCGCCGCAGCGGCGGGACGGTCGGCGGCGGCTGTTTGCGGGGTGGCAGCTGCTCGAGCAGGACTCGGGTGGCGGCGGTGACCTGCGCGACGGCGCCCTCGAACGCGGCCGCGGTGGCCTCCGTCGGCTTCTGCACACCGCTGACTTTCCGGACGTACTGCCGCGCTGCGGCCTCGACCTCGTCCTCGGTAGCGGGCGGCTCCAGACCTCGCAACGTCGTGATGTTCCGGCACATGCCCTCGACGTTACTCAGACGCCGTTGGGCGGATTCTCAGCGCGTTCACAGCGGGACGTGGTCTGCTGGTCGTGTGTTCCATCTGACCTACATCGCCCGGGAATTGCGGCGGCGGATCGGACGCACGATCCTCACCGGCCTCGGGTTGGCGCTCGGCGTCGGGTTGGTGATCGGCATCATCGGCGTGTCGCAGGGACTGAATACCGCGCAGGCCGACGTTCTCGCACCGCTCGGGTCGGTGGGCACCGACATCCTGGTCACCCGCGTCGTCGGCGCCACCCCGGCAAGCACCACCGATTCGACGGGTGCGACCACCACAACGGTGGCCAACCAACCGGGGCGGGGCGGTGGCTTCTTCGTGGGCGGCGCGGGACGAGGCGGCCCGGGTGGCCCCGACGCGGTGGCCATCAATCAGCAGGACGTTGCCGACCTGGCCAAGGAGAACAGCAACGTCGTCACCGACCTGTCGAAGCTGGGCAAGCCGGGCGACCAGTTCACCCACGACTTCTTCCTCTCGGCCACGCTGATCAGCTTTCCGGAGGACGCGCTCAAGGAAGTCGCCAAGCTTCCTGGCGTCAGCTCGGCCGTCGGCGGGCTCGTGCAACTCGCCAACCATCAGACCGGCACCGTCCCCAAGATCGTCGCCGAGATCCAGACTGGCGGGGAGACGATCGACGTCTCACCGCCGACCGCTGAAGAACAGGCCGCGATCCAGAAGTGTTTCGCCGAGCGCGGTGTCGGTGGCGGTGCGGGTGGCGCCGGCGGCAACGTCGTGGTCCGGCCTGGTCCGGACGAGGCGGGGGCGCAGCCCGCCCGGGCCCCGGCGGTGGCGCCGGCGGGGCGGGAGCCTGCCTGCCGAAACGCTTCCAGCAGTTCCGCACCCAGCAGCGCACCATCCAGCAGGCGATCGATCCGCCGCAGACCAACATCACCAGCAGCAGTTACACCGCGGCCGGCGTCGACGTGAGCCAACCCAAGGTCGGACTGGTCACCAGCGAGCAGCTGACGTCGGGCAACTGGCTGAGTTCGAACACCGCCAACGAGGTACTGGCCAACGTGGCCTACGCCAACAGCAAGTCGCTCACGGTCGGCGGGAAAATTCCGATCAACGGCACCGATTACACGATCGTCGGGCTGGTCAGTCCCACGCTTACCGGGAGCACCGCCGATCTTTACTTCCCGCTTTCGAAACTGCAGGAGCTGGCGTCGAAGCCGGGTCGGGTGACCCAGGTGTTGGTGAAGGCCGACAGCGCCGCTTCGGTCGATAAGGTCGCCGACAGCATCAAGAAGATCCTCCCCGGCGCCGAAGTGGTCACCACCAAGTCGCTGGCCACCTCGGTCACCGGCAGCCTGGCCAGCGCGAAGGACCTCGCCAGCAACGTCGGCGTCGCCGTCGCCGGAATCGTGTTGCTCGCCGCCTTCGCCATCGCCGCGCTGCTGACGCTGTCGTCGATCTCCAAGCGGGTCCGTGAGATCGGCACGCTGCGGGCCATCGGGTGGTCCAAAGGCCGCGTCGTCAAGCAGCTGCTCGGTGAGACGATGGGCATCGGCGTCGTCGGCGCCGTTCTCGGACTGGGCATCGGCGTCGCCCTGGCCGCCGCGGTCGGCATCGCCTCGCCGTCACTGTCGGCGACGACCGGCGGTGTCCCTGGCGTGGGTAGCTCGCCGCTCGCCCGCCAGTTCGGCCAGGCGGTCGCCAACGCCACCAAGACCCACGTCGAGCTCAGCGCCCCGCTGCGCCCGACCACATTGCTCATCGGTGTGGCCTGCGCCTTGGTAGGCGGTCTGCTCGCCGGCCTCATCGGAAGCTGGCGCGCCGCGCGGCTCGCCCCATCGGTCGCACTTAGGGATCTGGGCTAATGGTCACAACCACGGGAGACGTTCTCTACGACCTGGTCGGGGTGAGCCGCACCTACAAGACCGGCGGCGGCGATGTGAACGCGCTGGTCGATGTCGACATGGTGATCGAGCACGGCGAGTTCGTCGCAATCGAGGGCCCCAGCGGCTCAGGGAAGAGCACGTTGTTGCAGCTTCTCGGTGCGCTCGACAAGCCGACGGCCGGCTCGCTCGTGTTCGACAGCCGTGACGTCGGGAAGTTTGGCGAGAAGGAACTCACCGACCTCAGGTCGCGGGACATCGGCTTCATCTTCCAGGCGTTCAACCTGATCCCGACACTCACCGCGGCGGAGAACGTCGAGGCGGCGATGGTTCCGCAGAACAAGGACCGCGCCGCCCGCCGCACCCGCGCCGCGGAACTACTCGAGCGCGTCGGCCTCGACCACCGCGCCGCCCACCTCCCGTCGCTGCTGTCGGGCGGCGAGCAGCAGCGCGTCGCCATCGCCCGGGCGATGGCCAATGAGCCGCGGGTCATCCTGGCCGACGAACCCACCGGCAACCTCGACTCCACTACGGCGGAAGAGGTCGTGGCCACGCTGCGTTCGTTGTCGGGCGACCAGGGCACGACCGTCATTGTCGTGACCCACGCCGAGGACGTCGCCCAGCACGCGCGCCGTCGCATCAAGTTGCGCGATGGCCGGCTGCTGACCGATCCGCGCCCGGAGCGCAGCGGTCGCCTACGCGGTCGCTAGCACCTCCACCCACGAACTGTGAGCCGAATCGCGCGGATAAGCGTCCGGTCCGATTCCGCTGACAGTTCGAGAGGGTGGCAGGGTGGCTAAAGCGTTGGGGCCCAGAGCGCGAAGCGCGTGCCCTGATCGTCGGTGCAATCGCAGCCGAGGCCGGGTCCCATCGGGCTGGCCTCGCCGGCCGTTCCACCCGCGGCGACCACCTTGGCCCGAGCGGCTTCGATGTCGGCCACCGTCGCGCACGGCGTTACCCGCGGGCCCTCACCGGGCGCCTCGACGAACCCGGCCTGCGACTCACCGGCCGCGTTCACCACGTGGGTAAATGGCCCGTCCTCGTACCGGGCGAAGTTCCAGCCGAGCAACTCGCCCCAGAACGCGTGGCCCCGTTCGGCCGACGGGACGCGGATCTCGAACCATTCGAGTTCACCGGTGGCGGCGTTGGTGGGCGGGGCGTGCGGGTGCGGATCGCCGGGGACCCACACGACGACCTCCACGCCCTGGTTGTCCTCGCCGCTGGCGTAGGTGTCGCCTCGGTCAGTGATGCGACCACCCATCCGCTCGATCGTGGCGAGCGTCGCGTCGAGGTCGTCGACTTTGAAACCGAGCCGCGCCGCCCACGATGCCGGCTCGTCGGTGAGCACGGGCTGGCTCCCCGTCGTGTTGGTCATGTAGTGGCGAACGTGGCCTTCCCATTCGACCCGTTCGCCCTGCCAGTCGAAGACGGCGCCGAAGAAGGCCATGGCTCGGTCGGCGTCGGGCACTGCGATGTGGAACATGGCCGGCAGGTGGACGGTCGCTTCGGTGGTTGTCATGTTGAGCTCCTCTTCGATGCGCCGACGCAGTGCGGCGGCGAATTGCGGGCGGGGGCGCCGCGGGGCCGGCGGCCGGAGCAGCGCGTCGAAGGGGTCAGTCGACGTCGCCATCGGATTCCCCTTTCTCGTGGAGCCGGCGAAATGCGGCCCGGGCCCGCACCAGGAGCGCTTCGGTGGCGTGGACGGTGCGGTCGAGTAACTCGGCGACCTCAGGGACCGGCAACCCATCGACGTACCGCAGGGTGAGGGGCAGCCGGTGGTGTGCGCCGAGCGCGTTGAGTGTGTCGACCGCCCGCCATAAGTCGAGCTGGGTGTCCCACGGATCTTCGGCTTCCGCGCTCTCGTTCGTGACCGCGTCGACGATGCGTTCGTCCCTGGCTTTGCGGCGCCAATGGTCGGCCAGCTTGTGCCGGGCGACCCCGATGAGCCAGGGGATCGACACCGGCGCGTCAGCGTCCTTGAGCGCGGCCAGGAACGTCTCCGACGTCAGGTCCTCCGCGGTGGCGCGGTCGCCGCAGCGATCGACCAGGTAGCCGTAGACCTGCGGCAGCGCCCGGTCGTAGAGCGCGAGGACTTCCGACACATACCTATCGTCGTCGCGAGGCGGCATTCTCCGACGGGCTTCTTGAAATAAGTCAGTACCCGGCGTCGTCGATCAGAGGCAGGCGCAGCCAGTCGATCATTTGACGCAGCTGGTCGTAGGCGGCCAGCCGGGCCTCGTCGGTGTTCACAGCCTCGGCGCCGTCGCACACGTCGGCCAGCCGGTGGATCATGGTCGGCCCCAGCTCGAGCAGGCTCCCACTGCCGCCGGTCGTCCAGCGCGCCAGCACGTATCGGCAAACCGCCCCCACCGGAATGCCGAGGTTGGTGGCCAGCGCCGTGACGGTCACCAGCGGGTCGGCGTTGGCATAGAGCGCGACCTCGGCCTTGAAGTTGGCGTCGGGGTCATCGGCCGGCCACGGCCCGGTCCAGCGCTCGAGCCGAACAGTTGGCTCATCTTCCATGACCGACAACCTACGGTCATGACCTGATGCATCTCGCCGACGACGCATTCCGCGCCCATTGCCAGGGCAACCTCGAGCGCTTCGATGCCGTCGGCCGTGCGCAGGAGAACCAACGGCATTCGGCCGTGGTGGTGTGTGTGGTGGCTGGCGCGGAGGGCGAAGCGAGCTTCGTGATCACGACGCGCGCCGCGGGTCTCCGCGCCCACGCCCGGCAATACGCGTTACCCGGCGGCCGGGTCGACCCAGGCGAGAGTTCCATCGACGCGGCATTGCGCGAGATGGAAGAGGAGATCGGCCTCACGTGTTCGTCGGCCGACGTGCTCGGGCTGCTCGACGACTACCCAACGCGCTCGGGCTACCTCATCACGCCAGTTGTGGTGTGGGCTGTTCCCCGCTCAGGGGGCCGCTCGGGCCCTGCCGCCGCGGCGATGACGCCGAACCCGGCGGAGGTCGAAGCCGTCCACGTCGTGCCGGTGGCTGACCTCGACCATCCGGAGGCGCCTCGCTTACTGACGATCCCGGAGAGCGACCGTCCGGTGATTCAGATGCCAATGCTGGGCGGATGGATCCACGCGCCCACCGCAGCCGTGCTCTACCAGTTCGCCGAAGTGGTCGTGCACGGACGGTCGACGCGCGTCGATCACTTCGAACAGCCGACGTGGGCCTGGAAGTAGGGTCGTTTCGACAGCGAGAGGAGCACCAATGGAGTTCTCGGGGCGTTTGGCGGTCGTCACTGGTGGCGGCACTGGGATGGGACGCGAGTTGGTCATCCAGCTCGCCGCCGACGGGTGTTCGGTCGCGACCTGCGACCTCAATCAAGAGGCGATGGTCGAGACGGCCCGGCGGGCAGCCGAGACGGCCCCCGCGGGCACGAAGCTCACGACCCACGTATGCGACGTCTCTAACGAGAACCAGGTCAACGCGTTCCGCGACGAGGTCATGGCCCAGCACGAGACCGACCACATCAACCTGCTGTTCAACAACGCCGGTATCGGCGGCGGGGGCAGCTTCGTCGCCGGCGACCGGGACGAGTGGGAGCGGACCTTCGGCGTGTGTTGGGGCGGTGTGTATAACTGCAGCCGGGCATTCGTGCCACTGCTCGTCGCCAGCGACAGTGGCTACCTCGTTAACACCAGCAGCGTGAACGGCTTCTGGGCATCGCTCGGTCCCGGTACCGCGCACACCGCGTACAGCAGCGCGAAGTTCGCAGTGAAGGGGTTCTCGGAGGCACTCATGGAGGACTTCCGGATCAACGCACCACACGTGCGCGTCTCGGTCGTGATGCCCGGCCACGTCGGCACCGACATTGTGCTGAATTCACGGCTGGTGCACCGCGGCACGTCGCCCGAAGACATGACCGAGGAGGAGGCCGAAGAGCTGCGCGTCGAGTTCGCGCAGCGCGGGTTCCCGACCGAGGGCGTGAGCACGGAGGACCTCCGCAAGTTCATCCGCATGATGGGCGAAGGGTTCCGCGACAACGCGCCGCTCTCCGCCGCCGGGGCGGCGCAGATCATCCTCAACAACGTGCGCAACGAGAACTGGCGGATCCTCGTCGGCGACGACGCCATCGCGCTCGACAAGGCGGTTCGGTCCGCACCCGAGAAGGCCTATGGCCCCGAGGGGCTCGGCCTCGGTTCCATCACCAACATCCTCACGCAGGGCTAGCCCCGGCGCCTTCGAGCGCCCGCAGGACTGCAGCGGCGCGGGTGAGGGCGTTGACGTCCGCGCCGGGCAGACTGCGGAGTTCGCTGGCTAGTTGTTCCACGCGCTGTTGACGCCCGCGATGCATCAGCCGCTTGCCGGCGGCGGTCGCGGTAAGGCGCACGGCCCGGCGATCGTCGGGGTGCGGGTCCCGCCGCACCAACCCTGCGCCCTCGAGCCCGACGACGATCTTGCTCATCGTCGGTGCCGAGACCTGTTCGGTGGCTGCCAGTTCGGCCAGGCTGCGCGGCCCGCCGAAGACCAGGACCGAGAGTGCCGATAGGCGCGCCGGCCCGACGCCCAGGGACACATCGGCGCGCCGAAGTCGGCGCACGAGATGGATCGCAACCGAGTTCAGTTCGAACGCCAGCTCGTCGATCCGGTCGGTCACCTTTACATAGTAAGGCTTGCTAACTATATTTTCACGCATGACGGGCTTGCACCAGGTAGCGCAGCGGGTGACCGACCTCGACCGGGCGGAAGGCTTCTATCGGGACGTGCTCGGGCTGCCACTCATTGCCCGGTTCGATCCTCCTGGTCTGGTGTTCTTCGACCTCGACGGCACCCGGCTACTGCTCGAAGCGGGCGCCACCTCCGCGCTCCTCTATCTCGGCGTCGATGACATCGATGCCACCTACAAGGCCCTCGGCGACCAAGGCGTCACGCTGGAGGCCGAGCCCCATGTCATTCACCGCGACGAAGACGGCACCTTCGGCCCCGCGGGGCAGGAGGAGTGGATGGCCTTCATCCGCGACTCGGAGGACAATCTGCTGGGGCTGGTCGAGCGTCGATAACGTGCGGCGATGGTCGCGCCGCTCCCGGAACTCGGCTTCTACACGCTCCCCGGCGCGCCGGGTTCGCCGCGAGAGCTGATCGCGGAGGTCGCCGAGGCCGAAGCGCTGGGACTCGGCACCGCGTTCATCTCCGAACGGTTCAACATCAAGGAGGCGGCCACACTGTCCGGCGCGGTGGGCGCGGTCTCCGAGCAGATCCAGATCGCCACCGCGGCGACTAATCACAACACCCGCCATCCGATGGTCACCGCGTCGTACGCCACCACGATGCACCGGCTCACCGGCGGCCGGTTCACGTTGGGCCTGGGCCGCGGTATCGCGCCGATGTTCGACGCCTTTGGCATCCCTCGGATCACCACCGCGCAGCTCGAAGACTTTGCCAGCTTGATGCGGCGGCTGTGGCACGGCGAGGTGATCTTCGCCCATGAGGGGCCCAGCGGTTCGTACCCGATCCTGCATCTCGACGCGACGTTCGATGAGGACATCCCGCTCCTGATCACCGCGTTCGGCCCGAACACGCTGGCGCTGGCGGGCCGCACGTTCGACGCGGTTGTGCTGCACACGTTCTTCACCGACGAGACGACCGCGCGCGTGGTGGCCGCGGTCCGCGACGCGGCGGACCAGGCCGGCCGCGACCCTGCCTCGGTGAAGGTGTGGTCGTGTTTCGCCACGATCGGTGACCACCTCCCTGCTGACTTGCGGCTGAAGAAGACGGTTGGGCGAATGGCGACGTATCTCCAGGGCTACGGCGATCTGCTGGTATCGACGAACCGTTGGGATCCCGCCGTCCTTCAGCGATTTCGAGCAGACCCGCTCGTCGCCGGCTTTCGCGGCGCCCTCGACGACAAAGCCACGACCGAGGAGCTCGAGCATGTCGCCACGCTCATTCCGGATGAGTGGCTGGCGCCGGCGGCGACCGGTTCACCCGAGCAGTGTGTCGCGGCCATCCGCGGCCAATTCGAACTCGGCTGTGACGGGGTCATCCTGCACGGCGCCACCCCGACGCAACTCACTCCGATCGTCGAGGCATACCGACAGGCCACCTGACGACTTCTGGACACTTATCGCCCTGGGAGGGCGGTAAGTGTCCAGAAGTCGAGTGGGATGCTGTTAGCAGCCGCTGTTGACGAGCATGGCCTCGGCCAGGCCGGCGACCTCGTGCGTAATGCGGGTGATGTGACGGGGTATGGCCACGCCGGGGTCGGCCGCGACCGTGTGGATGTCGCCCTCGAAGCAGCGCGACAGCAGGATCCGGGCCCGCGTGACGTGGTAGGTCGAGGTAACCAGCACCAGGTTGTCCCATCCCTGCTGCTTGGCCACCGTGGAGATGGCCCGGGATTCGCCGCGGGTGGTGTCGGGCTCCGGCGTCGGGCAGAACACCTTGAAGTCCTGCGCCCCGCGGCAGAGGCGGTTCGCCGCCGGCCACGTGGGTCGGGTCCCGTTGGGGATGACCAGATTCTTGGCGACGCCGGCCCTCACCAACTTCAACGCCTCCGTCAGTCGCTCGCCTTTGCCGCCGACGAACAGAACCACGGCATCCGCGCGCGCCGGCGTGCTGGTCGACGGCCAGAGGAACAGCCTTCCCACCACAACGGAACCGCCGACGAGAACGACGGCCAGAACCAAGACGAACACGCGCCGGATCATGGAGTCGTGGCGATCGCGCCGGCGGCGACGAGCGCGCTCACCTCAGCGTCACTCAAGCCCAGCTCGGCGCGCAACACGTCGGCGGTGTGCTCGCCGACGCCGGGCAGGTCGCCGTCGGCCCGATCGGGAACGGCCGACAGCTTGACCGGGTTGCCAGGAACGAGCGCGCCGCCGTCGAGCTTGGTGAGCATGTTGCGGCCGGCCAGGTGGGGGTCGGCCATGACTTCGCCGGCGTCGTGACAGGGACCGGCGGCGACACCTGCTGCGGTCAACTCCCGCGCCGCCGCCGCTTTGGTGCGCGTCGCCGCCCACGCCTCGACGCCCGGTCGGATGATGCCGTCGAGATGCTCGCCCCAGCCGGCGCGGGTCGCCAATCGAGGGTCGTCGGCCCACGCCGGTTGGCCGACGACCTGCGCAAGTCGCGCGAACTGGTGCTCGCGAACCAACTGCATGACGAACCAACCGTCGGAGGCCCGGAACGTGTCGAGGATGAACGGCGGGGGATAGGGCATGCGTTCCTGACCCAGCGACGCCAGATTGGTCACGATGTCGGTCATCGCCACGGTGGCGTCGAACATGGCCACGTCGACGTGCTGACCCTCGCCGGTCGCGTCGCGCCAGCGCAGCGCGGCGAGCACGCCGATCGCGGCAAACAGCGCCGCCGCGATGTCGCCCAACGCGCCGACCGGGTTGGCCCGGGGCGCCTCGTCGGGGCGTCGCGTGTACTCGTAGATGCCCGACATGGCCTCGACGATCGACGAGTACGCCGGCCAGTCGGCATAGGGCGAGTCGCCGGCGCCGAACCCCGACACTGACGTGTAGATCACGCCGGGGTGGACCGCTCGCAGCTGTTCGTAGCCGAGCCCGAACTTCTCCATCGTGCCGGCCTTGAAGTTCTCGGCGACCACGTCGAAGCGGGGCACGAGCCGCAGAAAGAGATCGCGCCCGGCGTCGGACTTGAGGTCAATGGCCACGCTGCGTTTCCCGAGGTTGTTGCGGACGAAGGTGGCCCCGCCCGGCTGCGATGCGCGTCCCGACTCACCGCCGAGTGGTTCGACCTTCACCACGTCGGCGCCGAGCCGGCCCAGCAGTTGCGTGGCGTACGGCAGCGCCTGCATCTGCTCGGCGGCGAGGACGCGCACGCCCTCCAGCGGCCGCGTGATCACGTACCGACGATAGAAACGAACGCCACCATCTCGCCGGGATACCCGCCCAGGTTCTGGGTCAGCGCCAGCCGCCGGTCGTTGCCGATACGCCGGTCCTCGGGTGCCTCGCCCCGGAGCTGCAGCCACGGCTCGAACAACATACGCAGGCCGGACGCGCCGATCGGGTGGCCGAAGCTCTTGAGTCCACCATCGGGGTTGATCGGGAGGTCACCGGCGAGGTCGAACGCACCGGCCAGCACCTCTTTCCAGGCGGTGCCCCGCTCGCTGAAGCCGAGATCCTCCATCAACACGAGTTCGGTCGGCGTGAAGCAGTCGTGAACCTCGGCCATCGCCAGTTGCGAACGCGGATCGGTGATGCCGGCTTGCGCGTATGCGTCCGTGGCGGCCTGCACGACCTCGGGGAACGTCGTGTAGTCATAGGTCGGGTCGGCCAAGCCGTTGCCGTTGCCGGCGACGAAGGACAGCGCCTTGATGTACAGCGGGTTGTCGGTGTACCGGGCCGCGTCCTCCGCCCGCACGACGATGGCGGCCGCCGCGCCGTCGGCCACGCCCGCGCAGTCGAACACGCCGAGAGTGCCGGCCACCGGTGGCGCGTTGCAGATCGTCTCGGTGCTCACTTCGCGCCGGAACTGGGCCCGAGGATTGCGCGCGCCGTTGAAGTGGTTCTTCGACGCGATGTGGGCCATGGCGTCGCGCATCTCGCCGTCGCTGACGCCGTACTTCTTGCCGTAGGCCGGTGCCACCATGCTGAACATGGCCGCCGCGGTCAGCGTGCGGCCCGTCCCGTCGTTGGGCGGGTTGTTGGCGTTGAGCCCTTGATAGCCGCTGTCCTTCACCTTCTCGACGCCGACGGCCATAGCGACGTCATACGCCCCTGACGCGACCGCGTAGGCCGCTTGGCGCAGCGCCTCGGAGCCGCTCGCGCAGAAGTTCTCTACGCGGGTCACCGGCTTGCCCTCGAGTTCGAGCGGGCGAGCGAGCGTGATGCCGCTCATGCCGGTCTGCGCGGTCCCGAGCCAGAACGCATCGACCACGCTCTTGTCGATACCCGCGCTGGCAAAGGTGTCGTTGGCGGCCGCCACCATCAGGTCGTCGGCGCTCAGATCCCAGTGCTCGCCAAACTTGGTGCAGCCCATCCCGATGATCGCGACGCGATCTTTGACGCCGTTACTCGGCATGTGGCCTGCCCTTCCAGAAGTAGTTGTGGATTCCGTCGGTCGTCGCCAGCCGGCGGAACGTCATCTCGATCCGGCCGCCGATGGCCACCTCGTCGGGACTCACATCGGTCAACTCGACGGGAAACCGCCCGCCGCCGTCGAAGTCGACGACCGCGAACACGATCGGCGGGCTGGGGGAGTAGGCCAGCCGGTCGACGGTGAAGGTCACAATCATGCCGGCGACGTCGGCCATCGGGACCGACTCACCGCCCGATGGCCGGGGTGGCAACTGCGGGTCGCCGCTGTCCGGGTCGCGGCGGCCGACGAAGCCGAACTTCCAGTCCTCACTCCGGCCCGCGGCTGACCCCGACACTCGCGGCGGCTCGGGGCGTCGGGGCGGCTCCACAGAGAGCACGCCGCGCCACGCCAGGAACTTGCCGTAACTCACCGGCGCACCGGACCCCAGCTGCATGGCGATCGGACGCGGGGACCGCCACCCGGCGATGGCATCGGTGACCCGGAAGATGAACACGTCGGCGCCGTCAGCCAGAACCACCAGCGCGATGACGTCGCCCGCGCTGGCACTCTCCAACGCCGCGCTCACCATGAGCGCCGGGTGCGCCGTACCGGTGTTGCCCACCCCCAGGTCCTCGACCACCGGCCGGGCGAGTCGGCCACCGAGTGACCGGGCGGCGCGAGCGTGCAGACCGGTGACGATCACCCGATCGATCGCGTCGGCTTCGAGCGCAACCGCTTTGAGCGCCTCGCGCCAGGCGCGGTCGCCGAGCGCGAGGTATTTGGTCTCGCCGAAGCGCTCCTCCCACACCTTGGAGCGGATGTCGCCCGGCGTCCGCCAGCGGTCGAGGAACTCCTCGGTCATCGATGCGCCGCCGAGGTACTCAGCGATGACCCCGTCGTCGCCCACCAGGAGTGCCGCGCCGCCATCGCCACCGGCGGCCTCGTCGCCACTGCCGGGTAGTCCGGTCCGCACGTCGGCGGCGACGAGGAGCGTGGTGCCCGTGCCGCGCAGCGCGACGCCGAGAGCGCCGGCCGCCGAGCGCGGCGCGCCGCCGAAGTCCAGCGCGGGAACGCTGTCATCGAGGCGGAGCGCGGCGTGGATTGCCGTTGCGTTGGTCTTGTCGACGTACGCGGGCGTCGCCGTCGAGAACCACAGCGCGTCGACGCCGGCCGCCGGCGCCGACCGCAGCGCTAGGCGGGCCGCCTCGACGCCCATCGTGGTGGTGTCCTCGTCGTAGGAAGCAACGCTGCGGGTCCCCTTGCCCCCGCCGGTGCCGGCCACGGGCGCCACGTCTGCGAGGTCCAGCCGCCCCCGCGGTATGTAGCCGGCGGCGCCGACGATGCCTCGCATAGCGGGCGAGTCTAAGCAGCGCCGCGAATCGCTAGTTTTCATCCATGGAGCTCGGCGTCGTGCTACCGCAGACCGAGATCGGCCCGGATCCGGACGTGCTGGCGCGGTTCGCCCAAGCCGCCGAGGAAGGCGGGTTGACCTTTCTCATCGCCTACGACCACGTGCTGGGTGGGGATACTTCATCCCGCTCGAATTGGGCGGGTCCGTACGACCTGCACTCGCAGTTCCACGAGATCTTCGTGCTGTTCGGCTACCTCGCCGCCCTTACGCAGATGGAACTCATGACCGCGGTGCTCGTGCTTCCGCAGCGGCAGACCGCGCTCGTTGCCAAGCAGGCGGCGGAGATCGACGTGCTCACCCGCGGTCGGTTCAAGCTCGGCGTGGGCATCGGCTGGAACGCGGTCGAATACGAAGCGCTCGGCGTCGACTTCCACACCCGCGCCGATCTCTACGAGGAACAGGTCGAGGTCCTGCGGCTCCTGTGGACGGAGGACGCGGTGACGTTCAAGGGTCGGTTCCATACGATCGACCGGGCCGGGATCCTTCCCCGCCCGGTGCAGCAGCCGATCCCGATCTGGATGGGTGGTGGCTTCGCACCGCGGGTGCTGCGGCGCATCGGCCGGATGTCCGATGGCTGGGTGTGCAACATGCTGCCGGGGCACGGCTTGGAGGAAGCGCTGGAGGTGGTCCGCGCCGGGTCCGTCGACGCTGGGCGCCCGGCGGACGCGGTGCCGCTCCAAGGCATCGTCCAACCGCGGGACCGAGACGACATCGGTGCCGCGCTGCGCCGCCAGCTGGCGCGGTGGGAGTCGGTGGGCGCGACGCGTGTAGCCATCTCCGGACTGGGCGGCGGGCGCACGCCCGAGGAGCACGTCGAATTCATCAAACGAGCCGCGGGGGACTTAGTGGGATGACCGTCGAATTCGATCCGTTCTCGCCCGAGTACTTCGCGGACCCTATCGAGATCTACCGCGCGCTGCGCCGGGACGCGCCCGTGTACCACAGCGAGAAGTACGGCTTCTGGGCGCTGTCGCGTTACGACGATGTTCTTCACGCGCAACGCGATTGGAAAACGTTCAGCAGCACCCACGGTGTGTCGCTCGACGACCTGGTGACGCCTGGTCCGTCCGAGGCCAACAGCATCATCGTCATGGACCCGCCCGAGCACGACCGCTTGCGCGCGCTCGTGAGCCGGGCCTTCACGCCTCGTGCGATTGCTGGGTTCGAGCCGCTCGTGGTCGAGGCCGAGCGGCGATATCTCGACCAGCTCGACAGTCGCTCCGAGTTCGACATCGTCGCCGACTTCGCCGCGCCGTTCCCGGTCGAGGTCATCAGCGCCGTCCTTGGTGTCCCTGAGGAAGGGCGTCAGCAAATCCGGCACTGGACCGACGAGATGCTGCACCGCGAGCCCGGTGAGTTTCGCCCGCCGCGGCGAAGCATTCAAGGCGGCGATGGCACTGGGGACGTATTTCTACGAGCTGGCGGTGGCTAAGCGGTCGAACATGGCCGACGACATGATGAGCGCGCTGATCGACGCGGAGCTCACGGATGTCGAAGTGGCGAGCTTCTCAGTCCTCCTCGCTGCCGCTGGGAGCGAGACGGTCACCAAACTCATCGGTAGCGGCGTCGTCCTGTTCGCCCGCCACCCCGATCAGTGGCAGCGTGTGCTCGATGATGAGGCGGCGATACCGAACGCGGTGGAGGAGATCCTCCGCTACGTCCCACCCGCGCAATACCAGGGTCGGTACACACTGGCCGACGCCGCATTCGACGGCGGCACGATCCCGGCCGAGTCACCCGTGCTGCTACTCACCGGATCGGCCACGCGTGACGAGCGGGCCTACGACCGACCCGATGATTTCGACATCACACGCGAGCATCACGTCGCCCTGGGATTCGGTCACGGCGCGCACGTGTGCATCGGCGCCCACCTCGCCCGCCTCGAGACGCGAGTCGCCTTCGAAGAGATCCGCCGCCGCTGGCCCCGTTTCGCCGTCGACGAGTCCGGCCTGCGCCGGGTGACGATGTCCAACGTCGCCGGCTACGTCAACGTCCCGTTCACGGCACCGGCGTAAGGGATGTGATCGACGCAGCTCGACACGCGCCCCGACCAGATCGGGCGTCGACCCAACGGCGACCCACGGCTTAAGGACACCACAGCCGGCGTTTCTGTAAGGCGGACCAAGAAATTTTTTGGAAATCGCTTTATTTGGAGGTCCGATGTGAACTCCATCGATCAGGCGCTCGCCGATGCGGTTGAGAACCTCGAGGTGCCGCGGAGCTGCGATGGCCTGCGGACGGTCCGAGCCCGGCAAGATCATCGACGCCGCGCTTTCTCTGGCCACCACCGTCGAGGCCGCGCCAGCTACTGGTCTCCTAGGGATCCCGCGCGCCCGCCGCCCGCGTTAGCCCTGTTGCATGTCGGCCATGCGGCGCCCCATCTCCTCTTCGGAAACGTCCTCGACGTGGGTGGCGACGGTCCACTCGTGGCCCCACGGGTCCTTGAACATCCCGGAGCGGTCCCCGTAAAACTTGTCATCTACGGCCTGGATCTCGGAGGCACCGGCCGCGAGAGCGGCGCTGTAGGTGGAGTCGACGTCCTCGACGTAGACCATGAGCGACACCGGTGTGCCACCGAGGGTGCCGGGGCTCTTGTTACCGACCTCGGTGCTCTCGTCGGCCAGCATGATCACCGAGCCGCCGAGGTCGAGCTCGGCGTGGCCGATCTTGCCATCGGGACCGTCCATCCGCATGCGCTCGCTGGCGCCGAGGATCTTGCAGTAGAAGTCGATGGCGTCGGCGGCGCCGGCGACGTTCAGGTACGGGGTGACTCTCGGGTAGCCCTCGGGGATCGGCTGCACAGCCATGGCGAGACCTCCTAAATCGCGTGGGTCCTTATGCTCGCGCCGATCGCCGACAGCCGCTGACAGCGGCTAGAACGCGCTGTCGCGGTAACGCGTGGTGGAGTGGACAGGGTCCTTGTCGAACTCGGGGATGACCTTGGTGCCGAAGAGTTCGATGCACTCCATGGCGTCGTCGTGTGAGAGGTGGCTGGGGAAGCCGAACGACACCTGGTCGACGCCGGTCTGCTCGTAGGCCTTGAGCTGTTCGCACACTTCGTCGGGCGTGCCGCAGAGCAGGCCGCCCATGTTGATGACCCGCTCCACGCCTTCGCGGTCGAGCTGCAGCGGCGGCTCGGGCCACACCGGCGCCCAATCGGGCTTGGGGAACGTGTCGTGGTAGAGACAGACCAGCGTGTAGAGGTAGCCGCGATCGGGCTTGGCCGCGAGGTCACGGGCTTTGTTGCCGTCCTCGAAACAGAGCACCGCGTTGGTCAACATGATGTTGTCGTTGATGTAGCGCCCCACGGGTTCGGTGCAGTTGGCGATGCCGTTCTTGTACGAGTCGATCATCGGCTTCATGTCGTGGATCGGCGAGAAGTTGAAGCCCAATGCGCCGATGCCCATCTTCCCGGCCTTCTCGAAGGTCGGCGGGTTGCCGCAGGCGACCCAGATCGGCGGGTGCATCCCCTTGTAGGGCTTGGGGAGGATGTTGTGGGGCTTGTCGAGCTGGAAGTGCTTGCCCTGGAACGTGTAATCCTCGGTCTCCCACATCTTGCGGAGCTCCCAGATCACCTCGTCCCACTCGCTCTTGGTTGACGAGGTGTCGTGGATGTTGAACGTGGCGACTTCGTGGGAGCCGGCGCCTCGACCAGTGCCCAGTTCGAAGCGGCCCGACGACAGCTGGTCGAGCATCGTGACCCGCTCGGCGTTGCGCACCGGATGGTTCACACGCGGGCTCAGATTGAAGATCCCCGAACCGAGATGGATGCGCTCGGTGCCCCGGAAGATGTAGCCCATCATCACTTCGCTCGACGAGATGTGGCTGTACTCGGTAAGGGCGTGGTGCTCGGAGAACCAGGCGTACTTCCAGCCCGTCTTGTCGGCCAACTCCACCAGGGCGGCCTCTTTCAGCAGCGCGTCGTGCTCCGCGTCAGGGTCGTGCGCCCCAGGTCCGGGCACGTAACCCTGAAGAAAAAGGCCGAACTCCACATCGCCTCCAAAAGTGAAACCGGTTATAGAAATGTAGCGGGCCGGCCCCCGATCGGCCAGCCCGACTCACAGCCGTTTCACAGCGGGCTGACCGTTATCTCCCAGCCGAGCGGGGAAGAATGCCCGACTTATGAGCAGAGGAATCAAGATCGTCATCGCAAGCGTGATCGGCCTCATCGTCCTGGGCGTGGGCGGTGCCTTCATCTACGCGGCCATCGACGAAGCACCGGACAAATTGACCCTGAGCACGACGACCACTGCGGTCGGCGGTGGATCGGACACCGGCGACTCCGGCGACATCAGCGGGAGCTGGAAGGCGACGTCGAAGTCGGTTGTCGGCTACCGCGTGCAAGAGACGCTGGCCGGCGCCAAGAACGAGGCCTACGGGCGCACGAGCGAAGTCACCGGCACGATGGCCATCAGCGGGACGAAGATCTCCGCGGTCGACATCTCGGTAGACATGGCCTCGATCAGCAGCGACCGGTCGCAGCGCGACGGTCAGTTCCGCGGCCGGATCATGGAAACGTCCAGGTTCCCGACCGCGACGTTCAAGCTCACCCAGCCGGTCGAGCTGCCTGCTGTCCCCGACGCCGGTGCCCAGGTCACCGAGAAGGCGACCGGGGAGCTGACGCTGCACGGCGTCACGAAGACGGTTTCCTTCGACGTCAAGTCGCAGCGGGTCGGCGGAACCATCGAGGTCAACGGCAGCACGCCGATCAAGTTCTCCGACTACAACATCAGCGATCCGAGCGGCGGTCCGGCGCAGACCGAGGACAACGGCCTCCTCGAATTCCTGATCGTCTTCGAGAAGGGGTAGCGTCTAGAACACGTTCTAGATACGAGGTGGCCCCATGCAGAACCGGCTCTGCGAGATGTTCGGCATCGAGTTCCCGATCTTCGCCTTCACCCACTGTCGCGATGTCGCCGCGGCGGTCAGCCGGGCCGGCGGTCTCGGCGTGCTGGGCGCCCTGGCCTTCAGTCCGGAACAGCTCGAGATCGAGCTGAACTGGATCGACGAGCATGTCGACGGCAAGCCCTACGGCGTCGACGTTGTCATGCCGGTGAAGAGCGTCGACCGCGAGCAGGGTTTGAGCGACACCAAGAATCTCTCGAGCCAGCTCTACGGGATGATCAGCAAGGAGCACTGGGACTACGCCGACAAGATCCTCGCCGACGCCGGTATCCCGCCCCTGCCCGAGGAGGAAGAGAGCGGCGGCGACCCGCTGAGCCAGGGCGTGCTGGGCTGGACCGAAGCGACCGGCTCGCCGCTGATCGATATCGCGCTCGCCCATCCGATCAAGCTGCTGGCCAGCGCGCTGGGCCCGCCGCCGCCCGAGGCCATCGAGCGGGCCCACAGCCAGGGCGTCAAGGTCGCCGCACTCATCGGGCGCGTGCAGCAGGCCGTCCGCGACGTGCAGCAAGGCGTCGACATCATCGTTGCGTCGGGTTATGAGGCCGGCGGCCACACCGGCGAGGTCTCGAGCATGGTGTTGGTGCCCGATGTCGTCGACGCCGTCGCACCCGTGCCGGTGCTCGCGGCCGGTGGCATCGGTACCGGCCGGCAGATGGCCGCGGCCATGGCCCTGGGCGCCGAAGGCGTGTGGACGGGGTCGATCTGGCTCACCACGGCTGAGTCCGACTCGGGCCCCGTCATCCAGGAGAAGCTGCTCGCCGCCACCTCGACCGACACCGTGCGGTCGTGTGCGATGACCGGCAAGCCCGCCCGCATGTTGCGCACCGCGTGGACCGAAGCGTGGGAGGCACCGGAGTCGCCGGGCACGCTGCCGATGCCGCTGCAGTTCATCCTCAACTCAAAGGCCATGCGGCGCATCGCCCGATCGGGCAACAAGGAGATGGCCGGTATGCCCGTCGGCCAGATCGTCAGTCGCATGAACGAGGTCAAGAGCTGTCGCGACGTCATCTTCGAGATGGTCGAGGAGTACATCGACACGACCGAGCGCATGCACAAAGCGACGGTCGACGTCTAACAGCTACCTTCCCGGGCCATGTGCTACGGGGATGACGCATCACCGCCGCTGCCGCCCGTGCGCGGCGGCGCCAGCAACCACGGCGACCTGAGTCTCACGTCGGCTGACGGGACGGGGTTCGACGCGTACTACGCCCACCCCGACGTGCCGTCGGATCGGGCGATGGTGGTGTTGCCCGACGTGCGCGGTCTGCACGACTT
>CAVUMI010000003.1:0-184255 GCA_963742585.1 uncultured Actinomycetes bacterium | reverse complement strand
CGGGCTACGCGGGCTTCGGGTCGGCGTTGGTGCGACTCACGACAATGTTCGTGTACCGCTCCGCGTCCTCGGTTGGGAACGGCGCCAGTGGGGCGCTGAAGTCCATCGTGATGCCGGCTCGGCCTTTGGCAATGAAGACCAGGTCCAGGAAGACCTCGATCTCCGCTTGGTCCGCCTTTACCGGAACGGTGACCCGGTAGGCGACGCTCTGATCGCCGAAGGACTTGAACGACATCCGGGCAACCGTGGGCTCCCCGATCACGGTTGCCTTTGGCAGCGCGTCTTCGCCGATATCGGGGTGCTGCACCCTGTATTCGATGACGGTCTTGATCGCCCTAGTCAGGCAGCCTGGGAGCTCCGGACCCGAGAGGCGCGGAATCCCTCGCGGATCTCACCGGTCGTCGGCTTGTAACTGATCGAGCTCGACACCGAGTTGCTCTCGTCGTCCTCGAACTCGGGTGACTCGAACCCCGCGTCGCCGGCCTGACTGAACGCCGCCTCGTCGGTGCCCAGACACTTCGCCAGCTCGGCGGGCGCCTTGGGGACCTCTGCATCTTTCCGGTCCGGTTGGATGGTCCACCCGGACGGGAAGTCGCTGAGCTTCAGCGCGGCGGCTTCGGCGGCCGCCTTCTCGGACATCGGTATATCCCCTCCGTTGTCATCTGAGCCCCCGCCCCCGCAGGCGGCACCAGCAACGAGAGCGCAAGTCAGGAGGAGGTGGCGCAATCGACGGGGCGGCATGTCAGCGACGGGCCTGGAACTCGGTCACGTAGTCGTTGACGGTCACCGTCGCGGTGGTGAAGCCGGCCGCCAGCAGGCGGGCCTCGAGACCGTCGGGCGGGATCGGGTTGCAGACGTCGTCGATGTGCATCTCGCGGAACTCGGACGTGTCAGGGCTGTCGACGCCGGCGAGGACCGCGCCGGCCCGCAGCACGCGCGCCACTTCGGCGAACAGCGCGTCCTGCAGCTCGGCGGTCGGGACGTGGTGCAGCATGATGAACGACACCGCGCCGGTGAACCGGCCGTCATCGAAGGGCATGTCGGTGGCGTCAGCGTGGATCACCTCGACGTTGGTGCCGGCCATGCGCGCCGTCAGCGCTTCGGCCAGCGGCGGATCGACCTCCACCGCGGTGAGCTTCGCCGTCATCTCTCGCAAGAGGTCGGTGGTACGCCCGGGCCCGGGGCCGACCTCGAGCACGTCGTCGCCCAGGTCCACGCCGGCGAGCGCGCTGGGCAGGATCCACTGCTTCAGCGCGTCGGCCCACTCGTCGCTCGCGCAGAACTGAAGGTGGTACTCGTTCATCGTCGGTAACGGTAGCGGCGGGTCGTGATCTCTTCCTCGAGGGCGCGCAAGATGGGGAGGGTGGCGTGATCCTTCGGGCGGCCGGCCGCGGTCTTCGACCGGATGACGTCGCCCAGCGCGGCAACCTGCACGCGGCATCCCGTGATGTCGAAGGCCTGACTGTTTGCCACCAGCCCGTCGTAGTCATCGAGGCCAGGGGGCGAGAAGGTGAGGTCGAGATCTCCACAGCGCGTCGTCATGTTGAGCATGGCCATCGACGCGAGGAGCGCCGGGTGTGGATCGAAGGCCACGCCGTCGGGTTCGCCTTCCACGCGCAACCGGGCGTCGAGGTCGTGGAGCGCATCGCCGAGTCGTTCGAGGTTCTCGGGCGCCTTGGCCGGGACGATGTCGGCGTCGTTGGTCATCGCCGGCGAGCCGTGGAGCACCGCGGCCAGGCCGCCGACGAGGACGTAGTCCACGCCATGGTCGGACAGGGTGCGGAAGATGCACTCTGGGTCGAGGGGCGCCGGCATCAGTCGACGCGACGGGCCGACGCCAGCGCGCGACTGAGGTTCCTGACCGAGGCCAGACGCTGCGCCGGCGTCAGCGCGAGCTGCTCGTGGATCTGGGCCCGATCGACGTCGTCGGGTTGGGCGCCGACGGTCAACGCGAGACCGCAGGCGCGCATGATCCGCGCCAAGGTGGCGAGCCGGGGTTCGCCGCCGCCGCGTTCCCACCGCGACACAACGGATTGCGTGGTGGCGAGCCGCTCGGCCAGTTCCGCCTGCGTGAGGCCGGCATGAATGCGCGCCGACCGGATGAGACGGGCGGCCGTCGCGCCCGCATCATCGACCCGAACCTGTTCCGCAAGCACTGGCCAAGTGTATCGCGCTTTTGCTATGTCAATAAGTGCGATATCGCTATGGATCGCCAGCCGGTGACGAGCGGGCGGCCGTACAGTCGCGGGCCGTGGCTGCGTTCGAACACGACAACGTTGTGCTGGCGTTCGACGACAGCGGTGAGGCCGACCTCGACCCGGTGGTGCTGCTGCACGGTTTGAGCAGCGCACGGTCGACGTGGGCTCGCCTGGCCGGCGCGCTCGCCGGCCGCTACCGGATCGTGACCCTCGACGCTCGGGGTCACGGCGAGTCGACCCACGCGCCCGGCACCTACGTCCTCGATAACTACGCGGGCGACACGGTCGCTTTCCTCGACGAGGTCGTCGGGAAGCCGGCGGTCCTTATCGGCCATTCGCTCGGCGGCGTGATCTCGCATCGCGCCATGCTGGCCCGCCCCGACCTCGTGCGCGGCGTGATCCTCGAGGACCCGCCGCTCTACGTCACGACCCGCCAGCGACATGACCACCAGCCCGATCGTGGCCATGTTCGGCCTCATGCAACAGCTGCTCGGCGAGATGAAGACGCGGGGCGCGGCGATCGAGGAGTACGAGGCGTTGGTGCGGGCCGCGCCGGCGATGAACGGCGGCGCGGGCACGATGGCCGACACCCTGGGCGAGGACTGCACCCGCGCCCAAGCGCGGGCGATGGCCGGACTCGACCCGGCGATCTTCGGAGCGGCGATCGAGGGCGGCGCCATCGACCCGGTCGAGCGCGACAAGCAGCTGCCGTGCCCGGCCCTGGTGCTGCGGGCCGACGACACCACCCAAGCGAGCGCGGCGTTCACGTCCGCCGATGCCGCTGCGTTCCTCGCCGCCAACCCGCCTGCCACGGTCACGATGGTCGAGGGCGCCAGCCACATGGTCCACGACGAGCAGCCGGCGCGTTTCCTCGCCGAGGTCGAAAGCTTCCTCGCCGTCCTGCGCTGACGTGTCTCGTAGGGTCGTGGGACATGGGGGGACTTCAGACGGCTGCTGAGACGCCGCCATCATCGGAGCCGACATCCACCTCGTGGATGGAGTCCGCGATCGACCGCCGCCTTTGCCCGCGCCGGAGACCGTTACGCGCTGTTCTTCTACGGCTGGATCTCGATCGTCGCATTCGCAACCGGACTCATCACGCTGGTCGCCACTATCCCCTACCTGCACGTGGACGGGAACCAGATCCGATCACTGGCCGCCGCGTGGATCATCGCCAATGCCGCGTCGCTGGCGATTGTCATTCTCATGACCCGCCGCCGGTTCGCTCCGGCGGTCTCCTGGTTGTCAGGGGCCCGGTCGCCCGAGCTAGCGGTCCAGGCCTGGGATTCGTTTGTCGCGGAACTGTCGGGCTTCATCGTGCGGGCCGTGATCGTGTTCTCGATCTGCGCCATTCCCGCCGAGCTGGTCGCCGCCCGCATCCTTGAGCTGCCTTGGTACCGGCGCGCTGGTCGTTGCGCTGGCCGTTGAGATGACGATCGCCATCGCCGCGCTCCTCGACTATCTGGGTTTCGAGTTGATAAGCCGACCGGTCCTGCGGGCCATGGCCGAACACTTGCCGTCGACGTTCGATCCCCAGCGGCCCTCGCCGCGTCTCAGAACGCGGCTCGTCGCCTGCATGACGGTGACCAGCGTGTACGGCGTCGGCCTCGGGACGGCCATCGGGGGAACGTCGCTGTCGCCCGTGGCCAAGTTGTCGGTCGGACTTGGGTTCGCGATCTTGATGTCGATCACCTTGGTCTTCTTCATCGCCGGACTGATGAGCGACGCGGTCGTGACGCCGGTGAACGATCTCGTCGCAGCCATGGACGACGTAGGGGCTGGCCGCCTCGACGCTCGTGTGCCGCTCCTGGCCGCCGACGAGGTCGGGTTCCTCGCCCGCCGGTTCAACGAGATGACCACCGGGCTGGCGAGCGCGAAGCGTTGCGAGCGGCCATGGGCCTCTACATATCGCCGCAAGTGGCCGACCGCTTCCTCATCGAAGGTCCGGACCTGGCCGGGGAGGAAATCATCGTGTCGGTCGCGTTCGTCGACATCCGCGACTTCACCGCAACCGCAGCGCAGCAGCGACCCGACGAGACCGTGAGCATGCTGAACGACTTCTTCGAGCTAGTGGTCCCGATCGTGGCCCGTCACGGCGGCCACGCCAACAAGTTCCTGGGCGACGGGCTCCTCGCCGTGTTCGGTGCGCCGGAGCGGTTCGACGACCATGCCGACCGCGCCATGGCTGCGGCAGTCGAGATCGACCGTGCCGTGCGGGCGCGCTACGGCGAACGGCTTCGCGTCGGCATCGGCGTGAACTCTGGCGCGGTGATCGTTGGCAGCGTCGGCGGCGGCGGCCGGCTCGAGTACACCGTGATCGGCGATGCGGTCAATGTCGCCAAGCGGGTCGAGCAACTGACGAAGGAGCTGGGCGAGACGATCCTGATCACCGAGGCGACGAGCGCGCCGGCGACCCGGCCGCACCCGGACTTGGAGTCGAAAGGTGACATCACCGTCCGCGGCAAGACAGGACCGCTCGCCCTGTATGCCATCAGCGGGACGGGGTTGGAGGGTTAGGCGCTTCCACCAAGCCTCGACGGCGGCCTTCGTCGGTTCGCACATCCTTCACCGCCGCGATACGTGGGACGCTCGTCCACCATGGCCGACATCCGTAGCCCGCGCATCGAGCAGTTCGAGAAGGAGGCGGCCGACGACGTCGCCGCGGCCGTGGCCGCCCTCAACGCCGACCGCCGCGCCGCCGGCGGGCCGCTCGTCGAACCGGCCGACGACCCACCAAGGCGCTCGTCACGTTCATCATCGAGTCGGCCAGCGACGCGCCGGTCTCGATCAACTCGTCGCTGTTCCCCGTCGACCTGACGGCGCCGTCGTACGGCACGCCCCTCACCCGGGTCGCCGGCACCGACGTCTGGTACATCACCACCGTCGCCGACCGGCGGGTGTCGACCATCTACTCGTTCCTCGTCGACCCGCCGGCCATGCCCGAGAACCCCATGGCGTTGGCCAGCGACAAGGACGCCCTGCTCGCCTACATGCGCCGCCTGGCCGACGGCCACCGTCGCCGACCCGTACAACCCCGACCGCATGCTGTCGCAGTCGCGCTGCTGGGCGACGAGCGAGCGCTACGAGCCGCGTTCTCACCCTCCCCGATGCCGAGCCGTTCCCGTGGTGGGACGACGCCCGCCGCCCCCGGCGAGCTCCACACCGAGCGGTTCACCTCCACCGTCCTCAGCAACGAACGCGACATCACCGTCTACACCCCGCCCGGGTTCGATCCCGCCGCCGGCCCGTACCGCGCCGTCGTCCTCCTCGACGGCGAGGCGATCCTGCGCATCGCCCGCGTCGACCGCATCGCTCGACAACCTCATCGGCGGCGGCCACATCGAGCCGATGATCGCGATCTGCGTGCACAACGTCGACCCCGTCTCCCGCATGTTCGAGATGGCGTGCAACACGCCGTTCGCCACCCTGATCGCCGACGAGCTGCTGCCGTGGCTGCGCGAGCGCTACCCGATCTCGACCGACCCCGGCCGACATCGCCGTCGGCGGCGCGAGCTACGGCGGGTTGGCGTCGAACTTCATCGGCCTCACCCGGCCCGACGCCATCGGCAACGTGATCTCGATGTCGGCGTCGATGTGGTTCGGCGAGATGGTCGACGGCGAGGCCGGGCTGGCTCACCCGCCAGTTCGTCGACGCGCCGGCCAAGCCGGTGCGGTTCTGGATCGACGTCGGCATCCTCGAGGCCATGGCGATCCCGATGGCGCGCCGGGCTCACGATGGTCACCGCCAACCGCCACTTCCGCGACGTGCTGCGGGCCAAGGGCTACGAGATCGTCGGCTACAAGGAGCAGCCCGGCGGCCACGACATCGCCAACTGGCGGCGCACGCTGCCCGAGGCGCTCATCGCCTTGTTCGGCCCGGCCCGGCTGACGATGCGCCGCGCCGCGGTCGTTCTCGCGCTCGCGTTGCTGACCGCCGCGTGCGGCTCCACCGTTCCCGGTCGCCGCAGCGGGCGTCGGTGTGCCGCGTCGGGCGACGCCAGCCTCGGCGGCGCCGATGACACGCTGTCGACCGACGACTCGACCGCCGCCGACACGTGCGACCGTCGAGCAGCCGACCGGCGGCGCCAGCTGATCACCGGCGCGGGCAACGCGGTCGACCGCGGCCACCACCAGGCGCGTCACCGCCGCGCCGGTCGCCGACGGCAACGGGCCGCGGCGTCACCGCCACCCAGGTGTTCATCGGCTACTCGAGCGGCGCGCGACTCTGGCCAGCGGTGGCCAGCTCGCTCGGCATCGCCGGC
Source organism: uncultured Actinomycetes bacterium (assembly GCA_963742585.1). Lineage (GTDB taxonomy): Bacteria > Actinomycetota > Acidimicrobiia > Acidimicrobiales > JACDEA01 > JACDEA01. Next base: position 177,795 of record CAVUMI010000003.1, on the reverse strand, counting down.
GCCGAGCTCGGTGACGTCGACGCGCAGGTCAAGCGCAGTCGTCGACGACGATCAACCGCAACGGCGGTCTACTCGGCCGCAAGATCGTGTTGGTCAACCATGACTTCAAGATCGTGTCGAGTCGGCGTCGAATCCGGCCGCGGCCGGCCAGGCCGCGTGCGACACGTGGACGGTCGACAACAAGGTCTTCGCGGTGGTCGATACGATCGGCATCGCCGGCGAGCTGGGCGTCATCGAGTTGCCTGGCCAAGGCCGGCGTCCCGCTCATCACCAACACCGCGCTTCGGCGACAAGCGACTACAAGGCCTGCGCCGCTCATGGCGGGCCCGTCGATGATGACGATCGACCGCTACCTGCACCGCGCTCGTTGACCGCCTCGTCGCCCAGAGGTTCTTCGTCGTGGTGGGACAACGACGCTCGGCCGGCCCAGCCCGACGGCGCCGGTGAAGATCGCCACGCAGAGCTTCGATCACGCCGAGCGGGCCGGCACTACGTCGATGTGCTGCGGGCCGCGCTGGCCCGCCACAAGCTCACGCTCAACGAGGTCGAGCGCCACGGCATCGACGTCAGCGCCAACGCGGCGAGCACCTCGGCCGCGGTGCTGCGGTTGAAGGCCCAGGGCATCACGCACATGTTCAACGCCAATCTGCTCTTCTACCAAGGGGCCGGGTCGCAGCGGCTACACCCGCGCTACGCGGTCGACGACACGATCGACACCCCGCAGCTGCTGGCCCAGAACGTGGGCAAGGAGCAGCTGCACGGCGCCATGGGTGCCGGGTACCAGCCGCTCAACGAGGTCGAGAACTTCGGCTCGGTCGGGCCCGCCGCCGACCAGTGCATCGCGCTCGATGCGGGACGCCGGGCAGAAGACCGAGGCGCAGTTCACGCGCGGCGTGATGGGTCGGCGTCTGCGACCTCGTCTACGTGCTCGCCGCCGCCGATCCGCGGCGGCGGCTCCGCTCACGCCGGCGGCGTACGGCGTGGGGCTCAACGGCCTCGGCGGCTCCTTCGCGTCGGCCGTCACCTACTCGACGACGTTCGACCGTCACTCGGCACTACGGCGCCAGCGGCGTGCGCGACTTCGTGTACGACGATTCAGCTGTAGTTGTTTCGTGTTCCCCGACAAGGTGGTCCATCCCGCATGACGATCGAAGACTTCGGTCCCGTTCCTCGCCGATCTGGCGGCCAAGCACAAGGTGCCGGGCGCGTCGCTCGCTGTGTCGCAGCGGCGACGAGCTCGCGGCCGTCGACCTTCGGCGTCGCCAACGTGCGCACCGGCGTCGAGGTCGACGCCGACACGCTGTTCCAGATCGGCTCGATCACCAAGGTGTACACGGCGACGGTCGTGATGCGGCTCGTCGAGCGCGGTGACGTCGTTCTCGACGAGCTGGTCGTGAAGTACGTGCCCGACTTCGCGCTGGCGGTGCCCGGTGCCGACGCGGTGACCGTGCGGCACCTGCTCACCCACTACCACCGGGATCCAGGGCGACTACTTCGACGACTTCGGCACCGGCGACGACGCCATCGAGCGCTACGTGGCGTCGATGGCCGCGCTCGACTTCGTGCACCCCACCGGTGCGATGTTCTCGTACTGCAACTCGGGCTTCGTGCTGCTCGGTCACCTCATCGAGAAGGTGACGGGCAAGCCGTACGCAACTGCGCTCTGTGGACGCGCTGCTGAAGCCGGCCGGGCTCAACGACACCAAGCTGCGGCCGGCCGACATGCTCGGCCTACCGCTACGCGGTCGGCCACGTGGCGCCGACGCCCGACGCCGATCCCGTCGTCGCGCCGATCATCCTCATGCCGCAGTCGAACGCGCCGGCCGGCAGCCTCACCTCGGCCACGGCGCGCGACGTGGTCGCGTTCGCCGCGGCTGCACATGGCGGGCGACGCGGTGCTGGCGCCGATGGCCGTGCCGCAGGTCGAGTTCCCGGCGGCCGGCGCCGATCGGCGCACATGGGTTTGGGCTGGGCTCATCGGCACGTGGCCCGGCGACGTGACGACGCTCGCCCACACCGGCGGCACGATCGGCCAGCTCGCGTTCCTCGTCGCCGTGCCGGCGCACGACCTCGTCGTCTGCCTGCTCACCAACTCCGCCAGCGGCGCCGCGTTGTGGAACGACCTCGGCCGGCACGTGTTCGACGCGGTCGCCGGGCTGGAACTGCCGCCGCCGTTGCCGACTCCGGAGTCACCCGCCGACAGTCGACCTGACGCCGCTATGCCGGTGTCGTACGAGCGCTACAACGTGAGCACCGAGATCACGCCCGCCGACGACGGCACGCTGAGCGCGGCGGTGTCGATGACCGGACTCGCCGCCGCCGCCAGGCGGCGGGTCGGTGACCTACCGGCTCGATCCCAACCGGCGATGACCGCTTCGTGATCCAAGATCCCGACCGGCAACAGTCATTGCCCTCGCCGCGTTCCTCGAACCCGACGGCGAGGGCGGCTTCGCAGTACTTCCACAGCGCCGGCCGCGTCGCCCGCCGCCGCAGCAACTAGCAGTCGACGGCGACGCAGGGCTTCGCAGGCCTCGACCATGCGCGCCGGCGTTAACGCGCAGACCCGCTCGACGAGAAGCGACTTGGGAAATGGAGCGACGTTGTCGAACGTGGCCGCACATTCGGTGGGCATGCCGTCGTCGGGCCCGAGCCGGACCTCGGTCGGGATACCCCGAGCGGTTCCGCGTTATCGGTGCGACGAGAACGGTGCGCAGGTGATCGATGGCGGGGTTGCGGGTGAGCACGAGGTACGGGCGCCGCCCAACCGCGCGCAGCTTCTCCCCACCACACCTCGGCCCGACGCGGCTCACTCACCAGGGTTCGGCCGCGATCGAGGCGCGCGCCGCGATCTCAGCCGCACGCACCGCCGCATCCGACTGCGGTAGTCGCCGCGTAGCCGTCGATGATTGCGTCGTCGTCGCGGCGCCGCTTCGCCAACTCGGCCAGCATCTCAATGCCGGCGCGCACCGCCGCAGCCCGACTCTCATAGACGCCGGCCGCGACAAGCCGGTCGAGTTCTCCGAGCAACGGCACCGGCAGCCGCACCGCAATCTGCTCGGTGGTCATCGCCTCAAGCATACCGAACTGGTATGCGCTCACTGGGCCGACCCCATCGAGGAGGGCCCAGTCGCCCGGCGGACGGTTGGCCAGCGTGAGTTGCATGGAGCGGTACCACTCGCCCCCGGCGATGAGCCAGTCGGCCAAGTGCAGCCCTTCATCTGCGCAGCGACGCCCGAGCGCGGCGTAGGCGTCGACGTCGGACTCGGCCAGCACGCGGATGTCGGCCGCGCCTATCACGCTGAATAGCAACACGTGCTCACCCGGCTGGCGGTCGCCCACCAACACGTAACTCAGCGCGTGGTCGGCGGTGTGCCAGTCGGCGGTGAGCACCACGCCGTCACGTACTGCGCCGTCGCCGTCGACGACGAGCGCGCTCTGCATCGGCCCGAACTCCTGCTCGAAGGCCATGAGTTGCGACATGGCCTGAACGAACGAATCGACCGGCGGCAGCGTGGGGGCGTCGGCGGGTGTGGACACGGGCTTCTCCTGGGTGCGAACAACACGCAGGGGAAGCGGTCGAATCGAAGGTATCAGCGAGGTGCGCGGCCTCGGCTAACCGAGTGCCCGTAGGCGATCGATGCGTTCGTCCGGTGCGCCGAGGTAGCGAACGAGGACACCGAGGACCGCCTCGACATCGAGGGTGCCGGCATCGGCCATCTTTTCGAGATCGACCCAATCCTGCGACCGGTTGAAGAACGCCTTGAAGACGGCCAGGTCGTGGCACGCCAGGAACGGCAGTTCGTCACCCAAGAACGGCTCGCGCCGGACTCGCGCCGAGGCCGCTTCGTGAAACGGCGTTGTGTTGAAGAAGACGTCGACAGGCGTCTCGCCCCACCACAACCGCGCTTGACCATCACGCTGGATCAAGGTGACGTCGCTCGGCGTAACGATGACACCGTCGGGCAGCGCGTCGGCCACGCGCTGGATCTCGTCAGCTTCAAGGAACAGGTTGAGGTCGATGTCGGCGGTGCCCCGCGCTTGCTGGGTGCACCATGCCAGCGCCAGCGCGCCACCGAATGCGTGGGGAATATCGGCGTCGTCCAGGGCGCGGTGGATGGCGACGATCTTCTCCGGAAGATTCACGGTCGGTGCGGGAACACGGGCCCGCCGAGCCGTCGGCGGCGGCGGGCGGGGAACTGCTCGGCCACCAGCAAGGTGTCAACCAGCTCGCGGCCTTTCCTTGCCCGCGCCGGCCCGGTGTCGGCCCGCCGCGCCAGCTCGAGTTCGAGCGCGAACCCGGCCGCCGCCGCAATCCGATCGACCGTGTCGACCCGAGGTTCCTTCGCTCCGGTCTCGTAGGTGCGCAACGTCGCATGCGACGTACCCGCCCGCCGGGCCAGCTCCCGCAGCCCCAGGCCGGAGCGCCGGCGAATGGTTCGCATCACCAGCGCAGCATTCATGTCACTATGGTATCCAATCAGATACCAGTGCGAGCGCGACTGCGACCCGCAGCGGACCGGTCGCGATCGCCTGGGCCGAGGGCCCCCACTGATCAGTTCGACGACCTCTTCGACATCGCTGGCGGGCACGCCGATTCCGGTTCCCCATAACTGGCGGCGGCCGCCGGGAACCGGCACGACCACCGCGAGGATGTGCGTGCCGATGTCGAATATTTCGGGCTGGCCGCCGACCTCAACCGTGAGCTCCTCGCCAGTCGCCGCGTCGTTCGAGGACGAGAGCGTCGCCGGCAACGCCCCCGATCCGCCACAGCCGGTGACGCGCCTTTGCCCACTCCCGACAGAGAGCCAGCTCGTCGGTCGGCAAGAGCGCCCCCCGCTCCTCGACGAAGCGGACAAGCCCGTCACCTTCGAACAGCACGAGATCGGCCAGCGCCATGTGGTCGAGCGTGGAGGCGACCGCCTCGTCAACCCCGCTTTCTGGGTCCTCTTCATCGGGGTCCATACCGACGCTGGTGACTGCGAGGTCCCACAACGCGCCGAAGCGCACGTCGCGACGGATGTAGGCGTTGGCCTTCTCCCACAACCATGCGACGCGCTCCGCCAGGTCGTGACCATAAAACCGCGGCAGCAATCCTTGTACTTGCGGCCCGAGCCACAGCCGCACGGATCGTTGCGACCCGCGGCCAGCGGGCCGGGTTCAGAAAAGCGAACCGACACCGCGGTGGCAACGCCGTCCTCGCTCTCGAGTTGGTCGAGCAGCGCTCGCATGCGCCGCGTGTCGCCGCGTTCGCTGGCGATGATGGCCGCGTCCTCGAGCGCCATATCGAAATCGTCGTCCGCGGCGAGCGCCTGCTTCACGAACCGTTCGTGGCTCAACGCGTCGCCACGCCGTTCCGCCACCCGGGCCTTGGCCATGAGCGCACCGGCCGGCGGCCGGCGGGGAAGGTACGCCAAGGCCTGGTCAGCGAGCGCGTCGAGACGGGCGACGACCTCCTCGGAGCTGCCAATGCTGAGTGGGCCCTCAGCCCGGCTCAGGAACGCGTCGGTCGCGTACGGACTCGTGAAAGCGACAGCGACCCGCTCCACTATTTCGGCGTCCAACTCGGCGATGCCGCCATCGGCGCGCCAGGCCCGCGTGAGCCCAACCGCCAGGTCGGACAGCAGCCGCCCGTCGATCTCGTCGAGGCCGGCCCGCTCGGCAAGCTCCTTCGCATGGCGATCCCGCCTCGTCTGCGCAAGGGCCTCCCAGTCGAACCCGACGGGCGCGACCGCGTCCCCGCTCCGCTCCAGGCCGGCCGCCGCCAACAGCTCGTCGACCGGCGGCCGTGGCACCGAGAAGGCGTCGGGGTGCTGCACCGCGACGCGGCTGATGATGATCTCGGCGTACGCGACACCATCGTCGTCAGCGTCGTCCCGATAGGCGTGGGCGACGAGGGGCGCGAGAACGTCGGCGTCGCTGGCGAGGTCGACGGGAGCCACCGACACAACACCCTCTTCCCAGCGGAATCCGAGCACAACGCCCGGCGGGTGCGCGTCGAGCCAACCCGAGGGCCCGACCAGCCGGAACTCAAGACTGTCGTCGACGTAGTCCGTGATCGCCTCGAGCTGGCCGCCGCCAGCGAGGGCCACCACGTCATTCTCGAATGCGGAGTAGAGAAGGACGCCGAGGTCCGGGGAGCGCTGACGAATCCGCCGGCCCGCTCGGTGGCGGTCAGCCGGTGCGTAAACACCCGGCCGGGAAGCACGTGCTCGACCAACCCGACGAGGTCAAGGCCCCAGAATTCAAGCGGTCCTTCGGTCAGCTCGAACATGAACTCTTGGCGATCACTTACGGCAGCACCGGCCCTGATGACCCGGTCGACGAGTTCGTCCTCGCTCATCGGTCCGTGCGTTCGCAAGATGTCGACGGCCACGGCAACGCGATCCATGCTCCTGAGGGTAGGACCCGGGTGTGTCTGCCCGACAGAGGCAAACTCTGGCGATGAGTTCCGGTGGCACCGGTCGTCCTAACGCATGCGATTCCAGACCACGTTGTTGACCGCCGGCAAGACGGCCACTGGCATCGAGGTCCCGCCCGATGTCGTCGAGGGGCTGGGCAGCACGAAGCGACCGCGGTCAGGGTGACGATCAAGGGCTTCACCTACCGCAACACCGTCGCGGTGATGGGCGGCAAATTCATGATCCCCGTCGCCGCCGAACACCGAAAGGGCGCGGGCGTGGCCGGCGGCGACACGATCGACGTCGACGTCGCGACGGACACGAGCCTCGCACGGTCATGTTCCCGCCGACTTGGCCGAAGCCCTGGATAAGAACGAGGCACTAGCGACGCTTCGACGCCACGGCCTACAGCCACTGCCGCCGCCACGTGCTGGCGGTGGAGGGCGCCAAGACCGACGAGACCCGAAAGCGCCGCATCGCCAAGATCGTGACCGCGCTCGGCGGCGACTAGCGGGGCGCTGCGGCCGTCAGACCGACGTCCAGGGCAACTCGACGGCGAAACTGACGCCGCCCGAAACACGGCGTTCCTACGATGGAGCCATGCGCGTCGGGCTGGTCGGGTGCGTGAAGCAGAAGCGGGAATCGCCGTCACCAGCGAAGACCTGTACACGTCGCCCCTGTTTCGCGGCCGGCGAGCATTCGTCGAACGAAGCTGCGATCGGTGGTTCATCCTCTCGGCCGTGCATGGACTTGTCGATCCGGACGATCTGCTTGCGCCGTATGACCGGACGCTCAAAAGCGCTCGAGTCGACGCGAGTGTGTGTGGGCCGTGACCGTGCTCCATGACCTCGAGAATCGAAGGGTCGATTTCGATGGCGTCGTGTACGAGCTACATGCGGGAGCCGAATATCGGGACTTTGGCCTCGTCGCTGGACTCCAGGAACGGCGCGCCGCGGTAGAGGTCCCAGCGGAACACTTGGGAATCGGCAAGCAACTGGCGTTCTACGCAGGCTCGCGTTCGGAAGGGACGGCAGCCACGACGCCGGCCCTGCATCAACGGCTTCAGCGATCGTATGGCCCGCTGGCGCAGTGGCTAACCGGAACGGCGACTTCACCGGTAACGGTCGCCTTCTCAGACCTTGAGCGTCTCCTGGGGCGGGCCTTGCCGGGGTCCGCGTGTCGCCATCGCCCGTGGTGGGCCAACAAGGCCGACGCCAGTTGGGTTTCCGCAGGTTGGCTAGTAGACGCTGTTGATCTCAAGGCCGAGTCCGTGCGCTTCCGAAGGGGCCAACGGTGACGACTCCCCCGTCGCAGAGCGTTGCGGCTCTACTCGCCGATGAATGATGTGTGGTTCCGCCGGCCGAGTTTCCCATCGATCGCCACGAGGCGAACCAGCCCGGCATGTATTCGTGGTGGGGCGACGCCGAGGCTCGCGTGGCCCTCGGGTCCGAGCTCGGTATCGAACTACCGCAGTTGTTGTATGTCGGCCAGGCCGGCGCCACGCAGTGGCCCTCCGGCACGCGACGCAGCGACGTTGCTTACCCGAGTGGGCGGCCAACACATTCGGGGCAACGCGAGGTCTTCGACGTTCCGGCTGACAATCTCCGCGCTGCTGCGCGTGAGGTGTGCCCTCGCCGTCACGCCGAAGAGGACTTTGGTGCTCGACAGCAATCGCTTCGTCTACAATGGATCGCGGAACACCTCCGAGTTGCGATTGTCTCCATCGAGGATCGCAACGAAATCGCCGCGGTTGAGTTGGCGGTCGTGGCGCAGCTGGATCCGCCCCTGAACCTGGGCCACTGTCTGCCGAGTACGAGCCGGGTGCGGCTGCGTCAACTCCGGCGTGAATTCGCCACGTTGGGCGGCGACAAGCCTCCGGACATTGCCGCTGCGGCATCCAAGCCGCGACAGCCGAGAGAGCAAAGTAGGGAGGAGCGTGTGTTAGAGCCGCGAAGCCGTGATGCAAGCAGTGCGGGAGTGCGACCGCATGGGACGTGAGGCGTTTTTATCGCACTACGGATTCGACCAGCGCGGAACTATCTGCTCAAGATTGACAACCGGTTCTACGACTCCAAGGCATCGTGGGCGTCGCCCATAAATACGAGCATCCCGGTGACGGACATCTAACGAGTGGCGAGTTCTATGGTGGCGTCGGCGCGGGGCGGGCGGCGTGGCAGCTTCAGCGTCTGGGGTTCGAGGTCGTCACCCGGCCGTAGTCACCGCGGCCATGTGCTGCCAGTCGTCATCCATCTGCTGAGTGCCTCGGCGAGCAGCTCCAAGGCGGCCGGTATGCGCTTGCGCCCACACTTCGGCGGAGCCGACCCCGAAGGGCTGGGCGATGGCACCGGCGATCGTGCTGGCGGCGTGCTGCCCGGCGGCGCGGGCGAACGTGTTGTACGTCATCAGCCCCAGACAAATCACCAGCCGCGGCGCGACGATTTCGAGCTGCGGTATTGCGAATTCGCGGATCGCACGTCCGAAGTCGGCCGCCTTGATCGCGCCACTCATGCCGCCCGGCTTGATGAACGGAAACACGTTGGTGGCATAGATGTCTTCGAATTCAAGACCGAAATGAGTGCGAAGCAACGCCTTCAAACGGACGTTGGTCACGTTGGATGGATCATGACCGCAGTCGGCGATGTCCGGCCGGACCGGCTTGATCAGGAAGTCGTCTGAAGCCCAATCCTGGAGCAAGACCATGACAGAAGCGTCAACGTTGCCAGCCGCCTTCGTGTAGGGCGAGACAAAGTCACACTCGTACGCACCCTCGTGATAGTCAGCGAGACACCCGTAACCGGGCAGCCTCGTGGCCTACGTCGGCGTGGAAGCTCGAGCAGACGGGCGTGCTCTCCTCCGTCGGGAGTCCTGTTGTCACGCGTACACCCGACGCTCAGATCGATTTACCGCAATGCAGATCACGGGGCACTGGAGAGGATTAGCGGGGGCGAAGGCAGCTGTCGCAGCCAGGATGGCGAGTCGGGCGGCCAGGAGGATGACCTTGGACCACTCGCGTTCACAAGAATCGAAGATCCGACCAAACCAGGGCGAGGCCGCTACTTTCAAGTACTCGGCCTGCAGCACTCGGCGCCTGTTCCACCGGCGATTCAGAACGCAGGCAAACGGTCGTGACGGACAACCGCGATTGCGTCAAGACAGCTTCCTGAGATCGATGTGGAACTCTGTGATCATGCGCACGCGGTCGCTCTGCTCCGATGCAAAGATCGAGAGCCTCAAGCCAGATCTTCCAGGATCGTCTTTAGTTGCGCGCGAGCAAAGTATCTGAACTCGTCCGTCTCCTTGATCTTCCGACCGTGACTGTTAAGCGTTGGCACCTCGCCGTAGAGTTCGCGAAACGCGAGTAGCAACGCACGTTCGAGCTTGACCCAGGTCTTAACACGTTGCCGTGGGGTGCAGGTAACAACCCGCACCTCAAACCGTTGGACGCCGCGCAGGGCGAACACATCGGGAGCGCGATACGCCACGCTGTTGGCTACACGGTCGATCCCGTTCTTAGTTGTTCCGAGGTACGCCACGCGAGACCGACCATCGGAGTAATTCAACTTCTTGTCAGCGAGCAGGACATATACGAGCTTCTGGTTACCGACCGAGATGCGTGAGATCTCCATCGCGTGGCCGCGCTTGAGCGACACGCTCAAACGGCGCAGTTCGCCGGCGGACCCTCTCGACCCAGGACTCACGGCTGCCGCTCCCTTCGAGAGACTTCATTTCTGACCAGGACTATCACCACGCTGCCCACACTGGCTGCATCCAATGATTCAACGGCTTCCTCTAGGTCGGCGTCGAGCCAGGCGGCGGCTAGCGGCGCGGCGCCGCCCACCCTCAGACGGACGTCCAGGGCAGCTCAACGGGTTCGGCGAAGGCGACACCGGCGAGGACGTCGCGAACCAGACCCGATAAGCCCTCCGGAAATACGGCCTCGTCGAGCGCGTCGATCTCGTCACAGGTCATCCACCGCCACCCGATGTGCAGCTCCCGCTCGATGCCCGTCCAACCCGAGTCGTCGACCTCGAATGCCGGGCACCGCAGGGCGAAGCACCAGTCCTCCGACGAGAGCGGCTGGCCGCGAAACTCCCAGTCGCCGCGGCTGAACGCGACGGGCGCGCCCAGCTCCTCGGCGGCCGCGATCAGGCCGGTTTCCTCGCGAAACTCGCGGACGGCTGCGGTGACGATGTCCTCACCGGGATCGAGCCCACCGCCCGGCGTGATCCACACCGGCGGCACCGACGTGGTCGGGTCGAGCACCCGGAACAGCAGGACCCGCTCGTCGGAGTCGATGAGGATGACCCGCGCCGAGTTCCGCTGCGTCCGCTCCCCCACGCCCGCTTAGGCGTCCTTGTCCTTCTCGAGCTTGGCGGCCAGATCATCGACCTTCTTCAGCTTGTCGGTGTACTTGCCCTTGGTCTTCTTGTCGACCTTGTCGGTGGCCTTGTCCACTGCGGAAGAGATCTTGTCGCCGTGCTTATCGGCCAGTTCCTTGGCCTTCTTGCTGAACCGGTTGAGGTTGACCATCGCCGCGTCCTCTCATTCGGGAAACGACCGTCAACTTACGCCTTCTGCTTGGATCGTTCCGTCGTAGGGACGGACAGATCCAATCAGAAGCGAGCGCACGCAGAGGCCGCCGGGGTGCGGACGAACCCTCCGTAGACTTCGCTGGTGGCCCAGCGGGAGATGGTGACCGTGGTGTTCACCGACGTCGTCGGGTCCACTGCGCTGGCCGCCCGCGTCGGTGACGAAGCGGCCAACGAGCTGCGCCGCCAGCACTTCACCGCCATTGAGATGGCCGTGGCCGCCACCGGCGGCGAGATCATCAAGACGATGGGCGACGGCGCCATGTGCGTCTACCGCAGCGCGGCCGACGCGCTGGCCGGCGCAGTCGCCCTACAGCGCGTGGTGGCCCGCGGCGCCGATCACGACACCGTCGCTATCCGCGTCGGTGTGGCCGCCGGCGACGCCACCTTCGAGAACGGCGACTGGTTCGGCGTGCCGGTCGTCACCGCGGCCCGCCTCTGCGCGGCCGCGCCCGACGGCGGCGTGCTCGCCACCCAACTCGTCGCCGCGCTAGCTGGATCGCTGACCGACGTCGAGCTGCGCGACGCCGGCGCGCTCGACCTCAAGGGCCTCCCCGACCCCGTGCCCTGCGTGGAGGTGCGCTGGCAAACCGAGCGACAGGTCACCGACGTGCCCACGTCGTTGGCCAGCGACAGCCGCGCCTTCACCTTCGTCGGCCGTCAACACGAGCTCGAGGTTCTTCATCGCACCTGGAAGGAGGCAACCACCGGAACCCGCCGCGCCGTCTTCCTCGGTGGTGAGCCAGGGGTAGGCAAGACCCGACTGGCCGCTCAGCTCGCGGGCCGCGCCGCGGCCGACGGCGGCGTCGTCCTACACGGCCGCTGCGACGAGAACCTGGCCGCGCCCTTCCTTCCGTTCGTCGAAGTGGTGCGGGCCCGGCTCACCGCGCTGGCGCCGACCGAACGTCGAGTCGAGACGCTGAGCGGCGGCCGCGAGCTCAAGCGGTTGCTCCCCGAGCTCGACGACCTGATCCCCGGCCTCCCGCCGCCCACCCGCGCGGATGTGGACACTGAGCTGCGGCTCACCTTCGAAGCGCTCGACGCCATGTTCGCCGCCGCGTCGGTCAAGGCCCCGCTGCTGGTCGTGCTCGACGATCTGCACTGGGCCGACCCATCGACGATCGACCTCCTACGCCATCTCCTCCGCAGCGAGACGCCGGCCTTCGTCTGCATCCTCGCCACCTACCGCGACCGCGAGGTCCCCGACGATCATCCACTGCGCCAGCTGCTTGGTGAGGCGCCGCGACTACTCGGCACCACGGTCGTCCCGCTGTCCGGTCTCGACCCGGAGTGCGTCGAGGCGCTCGTCGCGGACGCCAGCGGCGGTGAGTTGGATGCCGCCGGTGCCGAGCTCGCGGCGGCCATCCACGCCGAGACGGCAGGCAACCCGTTCTTCGTCGGCGAGGTCGTGCGCCACGTGGCGGAGTCCGGCGCCGGCGCCGACGCGGTGCCGACGAGTGTGCGCGACGTCGTAGCCAGCCGCCTCGCGAGACTGTCGCCCGAGACCAACGCCGCCCTGCGCGTCGGCGCCGTCGCCGGCAGCCCGTTCACGTTGCAGCTCATTGAAGCCGTGGCCGGTGGCGACCAACTCGATGCGCTCGACGAGGCCGTCGCCGCCGCGGTGGTCACCGAACCAGCGCCCGGTCAGTACGCGTTCACCCACGCGCTCACCCGCCAAGCGGTGCTCGACGCCCTCAGCGCCGGCCGCCGCATGCGGTTACACCGCGACGTCGGCCGCGCCCTCGCCGCCCAACCCGACGTCGAACGTCACCTCGCCGCGCTGGCCCATCACTTCGCCGAAGCCGCGCCCGACGGCACCGCGAACGAAGCCGCCCGGTATGCGCTGGCCGCGGGGCGGGCCGCCATCGCCAGCCTGGCCATCGGTGAGGCCGATACCCTGCTCGCTCGCGGCGTGGCGATCGCCGACTCTTATCCCGATGTCGACCCGGAGTGTGTCTGCGATCTGTTCATCGCGCTGGCCCAGCTCGGCACCCTGGGTTCGGCCAACCCGGCCGATTCCCCGTGGGGTCAGCGCGCCGTCGACACCGCTCGGCCCCTCGGCTCGCCCACCCGCTTTGCCCAAGCCGTCATCTGGCGCACGTACAACTTTCACGCCGGCCATGACGACGACGGTGCGCTGGCCCTCATCGACGAGGCCCTGGCCGGCTTGGGCGACGACGAGGTGTACCTGCGTGTCGAGCTGCAGGCCAGCGTGGCCGCCTACTACGCAATAGCCAACCCCGACCCCGAGCGGGCGCGCGCCATGTCGGCCGAGACAATGGTGATAGCCGAGCAGCTGCCGCTCAAGGAGCGAGCGGGCGCGATCGGGACACGCGGTCTACACGCTGGTGGGCACACCGACCGCGGTTGAGCGGCTGCGCCTGGCCGAGGAGTTGGAGGAGATCGGCCGGCTAGGCGACATGAACTCGCGGATCTCGGCAATCCAGCAACGGGCCGGGGCTTCGCTGGAGCTGGCCGACCTCGCCACGTTCGATGAGTGCATCGACACAATGCTCGCTGACCCAATGCTCTCCCGAAGCCAGCTCGGCAACTGGTGGCAGACGGCGCGAGCGCTCCTCGATGGCCGCTTCGACGAGGTCGAGGAGCTTGCCGCCGGAGCGTTCTCCAAGCCCGAAGGCGCCAGTCCCAACGCGCTCAACTCGTATGCCGGGCACCTCCTCGCGCTGCGTCGCGAGCAGGGCCGGCTGACCGAGCTGATCCCGGTGATCGAGTCGGCCATCGAGGAGAACCCGACGCTGCCGGCCTACCGGGTCGCACTCGCGCTCGCATTGCTCGAGTCGGGCGACGCGGACCAAGCGGGTGCGATCCTGGTCGAGGTCGCCCCCGACACCTTCGCCGTCATTCCACGCGACCAGACCTGGCCGGTCGGCTCCTCCATGCTGGCCGAGGTCATCGCCGCAATCGGGACGGCGGAGCACGCGGCCGCGCTCTACAACGAGCTGCTGGCGTTCCGGGGAACGATCCTCGCCCTCATCGGCGTCCTCGCCGTGGGCGCCGCCGATCGTTACTTGGGCATCCTCGCCATGACGGCGGGCATGGACCATGAGGTCGCCGAGACGCACTTCCGCGACGCGGTCGAACTCGAGGAGCGCATCGGCTCGCGCCCCTGGCTGGCCCGCACCCGCTACTGGTACGGGCGCTTCCTGCTGGACGCGGGCGATGTCGACGCGGCGACACCGCTGCTCGAGGACGCGCGCCACGATGCGAGCGACCTCGGTATGGCGGGACTGGTAACGGCCATCGACGGCCTCGGGCGGTAGGCCGAGAAGCGACCTACAGCAGCGCGAGTCGTAGCGGCATTACACCTCGACGATGTCGAGGAGCTGATCGATCGCACGGAAGTCCTCGCCGTTGCGTGTGTAGAGCGGCAACTTCTGTGAGAGTGCGGTGGCCGCAATAAGTAGGTCGACAGCCCGTGCGCCGCGGGCCTTGCGTCCAGCAGCCGTCACCGATGCGAAGATCCGCCCGTAGGCGTGCGCCGCATCGCCGTCGAACGGCAGCGGATCGAACGCCGCCTCGGCTCGCTGCAGCCGGTCCTGTCGGCGGGCACGCTCCTCCGCGTCCTGGGTCGCATGCGGTCCGGCCGCAAGCTCGGCCATGGTCACGGCACTGACCGCAACCGCGAGCGGGAGTGCGGTGACCTCGATCGCCTCCAAGTCGATCAGCACCGACGTGTCGAGCAATCCCCGCTCGTGCCGCTTCGCCTTAGCCACCTGGGAGCACGTCTTGCCTCGCCGCGGCATCGAGGTCCTGCCTCAACTGGCGGTAGTCAACGCTGGGTGCGCTCTTGAAGATGGCGACTGCCGCCTCGGCGGCGACAAAGCGATGGCGGCGCATCGGTGTCAACTCGCCGACGGGGACGCCGTTGCGAGTGACGACGAATGTCTCGCCGTCATCGAGCTCGCGCATGATCTCCCCGCTTTGGTTGCGCAACTCCCGCTGAGTGATCTCCCTGCTCATGCGCCATCGTAGCACGGCGTGCTACAGGGCGATTCGTTGCGACCATTCCACCGAGCCGGAGGTCAGCTCATTGAGCGACCACCAGTGGAACTCGTCGTCGAAGATCACATCGTCGACGAGGACGAGGTCGAGCGTCGCCAGCTCACGACGCACCTCGTGGAACGCGGCGGCGTCACCCTCGTCAACCTCGATCCCCTCGTAGATCCACCGCGGCCGCGACTCGACGATCAACCAGCGATCAGGACACCCACCTTCGCGTAGACCCTGTTCGCGCGACATGTGCAACTCCCACGGGTCCTCGGCGAAATCCTTGATGGTTCGACCGGTCGATCCCTTGAAATAGCAGCAGAACGTGCCCTCGTCATCGAGATGCCAGACCTCGGGCCAGTTCCTCCATTGCCCGAGCAACCGGTCCGTCTCCGCCCAGGCCACGACGTCGAGCGCGTTGTTGAAGCGGTGGTCGAGGATGCTCGGAAGGTTGTCGAGATCGACCTCGTCTGGCCACCGAGGTGTGTACGTGTGCATGTGCTTCCCTGTCTGCAGGCGATCGCCGGGGAAGCGCGACGCTCACCATACCGAGGGGGTGTGCGCGGAGCCGTCGTGGCGAGCTAAGCGGGCACCGCGTCGACGCGGGCGACGACGCCGGGGTTCTCGTTGGCGATCGCCTCGGCGCGGGACTCGGCCAGCAGCGCCCGGGCCCGGTCGCGATCGCCCGGCCCGTCGCGGCGCAGCAGCACCTTGGCGAGGTCGATGCGAACGAGGACCAGATGGTTGGTGAAGCGGGCGGCTTCCAGCTCGCCGATGGCCCGCTCCATCCCGGTCACCGCGTCGTCGTGCGCGCCGATCGTCGACTTGGCCATCGCCAGGGTCCAACTGACCGGGCCGAAGGTCTGCAGGTAGTAGTGCGCCCAGCGACCGACATGCGGCGCCAACACCTCGATGACCGCCGTGGCCAGCTCGACGTCGTCAATGGCGAACGCCACTTGGCCGAGTTGGACCGGCCCGCACAGAGGCATGGTCTCGTCGAGCAATCCCGCCGGCGTCAGGTTGTGGTCCCGGATCACGGCCCGGGCCTCCTCGAGCCGGCCGTCCTCGACCAACGTCCACGCGTGGCCGGAGTGCCACACGGGCAGCAGCGGATACTGCTGGGCGAAGACGCCCGCGGCGTCGGCAACAAAGCCGAGGTTGCTCTGGAGCCAGCTCAGCGCATTCAGTCCCGCCGCCCACCATTGGAGGCCATCGGCCTCGCCCGACTCCTGGGCCATGAGCAAGCAGGCATCGTTGGCCGCAATGCCCTCGATGATGTCCCCCCGGGCGGCGATCCAGCGGACGACGTTGACGTGGGCGACCCACCGCATCGTGGGTGAACCGTCGGCGTCGGCAATCGCCACCATCTCCTCGGTAGCCCGCTCGGCCTCGGCCATCTGCCCGACGAACATCAACGTGCCCGACCAGAACAGTCGGGCGAGGATCCGCAACGTCGGATCACCCATGGCATCGGCGAGACGGACGCCCTCCTCCCCCCGTACGAGGAGCCGCTCCCAGTTATCGGGGAGGACGACGGCGTAGCCGGTCATCACGAGGACCCGGGCCAGCACGCGGGGATCGCCCAGCTGGCGGGCCATGGCCTCGGCCTCGTCGGACAGCGCGACGCGACGCGCATGGTCGCCGGCGAAGGCCACCTCGGAGGCCAGCTGGGCGATGAGGCTGGCCCGGTCGGCGCTGGGCTCGGGTGGGATGGCGGCGAGGGTGGCTTCGATCAGCTCGATGCGCTCGCGGTCGACGTCGCCGACGACGCTGGTGATCCCGCGGCTGTTGGCCAGCACGGCGCGCACGAGCAGCGCGGTGTCGCCCAGCTCGAGCGCGCGCCGCGACGCGTCGAGCAGCGTCTCGCGGAACTCGCGGATGCCCTGATCGCGTTGCGCCTCGCCCAGGCCGACCAGCGCGGCGACCCGCTCGGGCGGGTCGGCTTCCTCGGCGTCCTCCAACATGTCGAGCACGGCGAGGAAGCGCACCTCGGCGTCGGCGAAGGCGCGGCCGGCGAGCGACTGCTCGGCCGCGGCCAGGCCGTAGCGGACGGCGCGGCTGATGTCGCCGCCCTCGGGCCCGCCCTCGGCGCAGTGATAGGCGAGCGCGACGACGTCGTGCGGGCGCAGCTTCTCGATGACATCGGCGATGCGGCGGTGCGGCCGGCGCCGGCGGGTGGCGCTCAGCTCCTCGTACAGCGTGGTGCGCACCAGCGCGTGGGCGAAGCGGAAGCGGTCGACGCCGGTCTCCTCCACCAGCCGGGCCCGCACCGCCTCGTCGAGCGCGTCGAGCACCGCGTCCTCGCCGGCGTCGCTCAGCGCGACCAGCACGTCGACCTCGAGGTCGCGGCCCATCACCGCGCCGGCGGAGAGCACCTCGTTGGCCTGCGGGCTCAGCCGCGACAGGCGCCGGCCGACGACGTCGCGCACGCCCTCGGGGATGGTGAGGGAGTCGAGGTCGGTGCCGGGGACGAAGCGCTCGCCCTCCCGGCGGATGAAGCCGATGTCGACGAGGTGGCGCAGCACCTCGGTGAGGAAGAACGGGTTGCCCTCGGTCTCGGCGTAGAGCGCCTGGGCCAGGAGCAGCCCGGCCTCGTCCATCTCGTGGCCGGCCGCGCTCTCCATGAGGGCGAGGACCTCGGCCTCGTTGAGGTTGTCGACCGGCGCCCGCTCGACCGCGGGCAGCCGGCGCAGGTCGGCCAGGATCCCGCTGAGCGGATGGGCCCGGTCGATGTCGGTGTCGCGGTAGGTGACGACGACGAGCAGCTGCGCCTGTTGCTCCGACGCGGCGCGCAGGAGATGCAGTGTCAGCAGCAGCGTGGGCTTGGTCGCCCAGTGCAGGTCGTCGAGGACGAGCACGAGGCCGGGGCTGGCCTCGCGGTTGGCCAGGTCGATGAGCCACGACGTGGTGGCCTCGAAGAGGCGGTGCTCCTCCGAGCCCGGGTCCGACGCCATCGGCGCGGCCAGGCCGGGGACGCGGTTGGCCAGGTCGGGCAGCAGCCGGGTCAGCTCGCCGGGGAGGCGGCCGAGTGTGGGCGCGGCGGTGGCGTGGGCGGTGTACCAGTCGAGCGCCTCGACGAACGGTTGGTAGGGCGCGCCCGAGTCCCTCCTCGCAGCGGCCGTAGAGGACGAGGCCCTGTTGCTGATGGACATGCCGTGCGAGCTCGGCCGCGGTGCGGGTCTTCCCGACGCCGGGCTCGCCGGCCAGGAGGACGGCGCGGGTCGTGCCTTCGGTGGTGCGGGCCCACTGGTTGTCGAGCTGCTCGAGCAGCGCGGGCCGGCCGACGTAGTTGGCGCTGATGCCGGTGAGCAACGCGGCGGGGATGGGGACGGCGTCGTCGCCTGCGTCTGGGCTCGGCGGTGGTGTCGATCAGCGGTTCCCAGATGACCCGGGCCGACGGCACCGGCTCGGGCAGGCCCTTCAGCTCGAGGTCGCCCATGGGCTCGAACACGAAGCCGCCGCGGCCTCGGGCCAGGGCTCGCACCAGTTCGGCGGCGAGGATCTCGCCGGCGGTGGCGATGGCGCACAGCCGGCTGGCCTCGACCACCGGCACGCCGAACACGTCGTCGTTCTCGACGCTCACGTCGCCGACGCTCAGCCCGATGCGGATCTCGAACGGCTCGGCGTAGACGGCCTGCTGGATGGCCACCGCGGCGGCCACCGCTTCGGCGGCGGCGGAGAAGGTGGCCATCAGGCCGTCGCCCAGGCCCTTGACGACGGTGCCGCCGTTGTTGGTGATGGTGGCCGTGAGCAGCTCGTCGTGGCGGCGGCGCAGCGCGTCGGCCTGCTCCTCACCGAGCCGGACGCGCAGCTCGGTCGAGTCCACGAGATCGGTGAACAGCACCGACCTCGTATCGACCTGTCCCCCCGTGGTGCTCATGTCGTCGTTACCGCCGCCTTCGTGACCCAGCGCGGATCATGGTAACGCCACCGCGTCTGCCGGATCTGTCCGTCGATATGACGGGAAGACCGACAGATCCCGATATCGCCGCGGCCGGTATCGCGGTCGTGAGCCTGGCCCAAGCGTCGCGGTCCAGGCGTGCCGGCCTCGTTTGAAAGGATCGGCCACCGATTCTCGCCGAGTGGCATGGCCACTCGCGGGACCACCGTGGGGGCCGTCGGTCCCAGAACCGACGGGTGTTGCGCTGCCCGCGCTGGATATCCACATCTCGACAATGGCTCCGTTGTCGAAGCGATAGGTGAAGCTTCACGTCCAGCATGCCGCCGCTGCGGCCGAGCGCCCTATGCTCCCATTCCAAGCCACTCATCCTCAGCAGGACGAAGAAGAGTTCGTCCTCAACAAGACAGAAGAAGTGGTCGATCTCGCGTCGCCGCCCGTCAGTTCGAAGGTCGCACAAACGGCGCCGGTGAACCTGTGCTGGCCTGTTGCTTGCGCCGACACCGGCCAACGGGCTGCGCGGCATGGCACAACAAGTTGTTGGTGAACAGGTCGCCAGGCGTCCACATCGCCGGTGAATATGGCTGAGTCAGCCAGTTGATCGCCTGCGCCCGGGCGCTACCTCATGGTTCCTCCGTCTCTTCGGCCGGTGATGGCACGGACGGGCGGCGTCGCTGTCGTTGGAGGAAATGCTTGAGTCTACGGGCTTACCAGCGTGTGCGGTTAGGTGCGCTTGCCGGAACAGACCACAAGAGCAGTGGTCCCATTGCGACGATTCGCCGACGTTGGCAGTCTTCTACGCTCATTCCACTCGCCTTGCGCAACGAGGAGCTCACAATGGCGGTTGCACGAGAGATCAAGTACGCAGCGGTCAATGAACTGTTGCTCGACCCGAAGAATCCCCGGCTCGGACGCCGGAACCTCTCTTCGTCACTTCCACAACAGGACGTCTTGGAGATCATTCGAGGCTGGGACCTCGAGGAGCTCGCGATTTCATTCATTGAAAGTGGTTTCTGGCCTCAGGAAGCCGTTGTCACCGTGCGTGACCCCGACGTCGACAGCACGCATCTGGTTGTCGCCGAGGGGAACCGTCGTCTCGGGGCACTGAAGCTTCTTCATGCCGCTGCGAACGGAGACCCGCGCACCCGGCGGTGGTCGGAACTCGCGGAACAAGTTACCGACGCAGACCTCTTTGCCAAGGTCCCATATCTTTTCGCCGACAATCGCGACGACATTCGAAAGTTCCTCGGGTTCCGTCACGTCACCGGAATCAAGGAGTGGGCACCCGCGGAAAAGGCTCAGTACATCGCGAGCTTGGTGGACTCGGGTATGTCCTACGTGGCGGTGATGCGCGCCATTGGCAGCAAGACTCCAACCGTTCGCCGGAACTACATCTCCTACAACATCCTGCGCCAACTCGACGACTCGGAAGTGGTCGACGTCGCACTCGTGGAGGACCGCTTTTCAGTTCTGTTCCTTGCGCTGCGCGAACGCGGCGTTCAAGAATTTCTCGGGATCGACCCAGAGGCGGAACCGGAAGCTGCGCGCCAACCCGTGTCGGCTCCGGAGTACCTGACGAATCTGGAGTTCTTCGTCAAGTGGGTCTTTGGCACCCGCGAGGTGCCACCCCTCTTCAGTGACTCGCGGTTTGTCACCAAGTTCGCCCGGATCCTCCAAAGCGCCGAGGCTGTCGAGTATCTTAAAGAGGCTCGCTCCCCCTCCTTGGCTGCAGCCGCGTCGAAGGCGGGAGCAGACACCGACGACTTGATCGAGCACCTGTTGGCGGCTACTGACGAGCTCGAGCAGGCACTCTCAACTGTGCATCTATACCCGGACCGCGAGCCGGTGCGCGCAGCCATCAGTCGGCTCGTGCGTGGTGTGGCGGCCCTGTTAAACACGTTTCCGGAGCACCGTGCAGAGGTTTGCGGCGACTCCGAAGAATGACATGCTCTTAGCGCACCCGACTGAAGGCGTGAGGCGTTCCGTCAAGGAACACAACAGCAACATCACGCTTGTCGCGGATTGGCTCGAATTGGGCGTGTTGCTGTTCGACGACGACGACGAAGGCATCACCGTTCATGAGTGTGTCGATTACTTCGTCGAGGAACAGATCTACAGGGACCAAGGCTTTTGTGCCGCCTTCTTCGAGTCCGTCTTTGGCGAGCTCCGGACGCGCACGCAACTGTTCGGAACCGATTATCCGATATCGATCGATCCCAGCCTCCGCCTCACCTGTGCTGAACCGTGGCGAGAACACACAGCGCTCGCGTTCTGTCTGCTTGTATCGACCGCGCCGTTCTATTCCGGCTACACCGATTGGGTCGGCGGCGACTATGTCCAACAGGGTGCGCTCTTTGAGGCGATTACCGCTGCTGCACTCGGCAGGTGGTTTCCGGAATGGGAGGTGACGAGAACCGGATGGGGTGGTGGCATCGGGACGCCGCTTATCGAACTCCTCGATGAAATCGCAGCTTCGACCATGGAGACCGTTCGCACGGAGGCGCCTGCCT
Source organism: uncultured Actinomycetes bacterium (assembly GCA_963742585.1). GTDB lineage: Bacteria > Actinomycetota > Acidimicrobiia > Acidimicrobiales > JACDEA01 > JACDEA01. The sequence goes on along the minus strand of CAVUMI010000003.1, from coordinate 156,392 downwards.
TCGTCGCTGCAGCAGAGAAGGATCTTGGCATGGATATCGCCGCAGTCCGCCGGTTCCCAGATCGCCGAGCAGCATTGCCAGTCATCTTTGGACAGTGTGCGAGCGGACGCGACTGGAAGCACAAGCTTCACACACCCGACACGTCGCGATGGAAGCAATTGCTGACGCTGACGCACACACCGTTGAAGGCGTTTAGCCTTCCGTATCGGCTCGTTGACGGCGATTACACGGTCCGTCGCAGCCAGTGCAAAGGCCTGTTGCTGGACCGCGTTCCGTCTATTGCCTCCCGGAGCCGAGGCGCTCTGGCTTGACGGAGCGACCGCCGTAGCCGCGATCGACTGGCTCATTCCCCGCCGGGCGTGGCTGCTCGCCAACTATGAACACCGTGTCTCCTAGCCGGCTGGCATCCCTGTGACCGCGGGGTCGCTGCTTATCCGCGCCTCGTCGGTCGTGACGGCGGCTGAATTGGGATAGCCGAATGCCAAGCGTCAGGAGCGAGGGTTCTTGGGCAAGTACGCCGGCGGTGCGTCGGACGATGCAAGGCAACCGGAGGTTCGACACCGGACCCGAGGTTCGGCTGCGGTCAGCACTCCACCGCGACGGCCTGCGCTTCTTCACACACCGCCGGCCCGTTCCCGGCGTTAGGTCGAGCGTCGATGTCGTCTTTCCGACGCAACGTCTAGCGATATTCGTCGACGGATGTTTCTGGCACGGCTGCGCCAAGCACGGGAACGAGCCGAAGACCAACGCCACCTTCTGGCAGGAGAAGTTCGAGCGGAACCGGTACAGGGATGAGCACGATACGGCGACGCTTGCAGCCGGCGGGTGGACCGTTCTTCGCATCTGGGAACACGTGCCGTGTGGAGGAAGCAGTCTTGATGGTCCGAACTGAACTGAGTCGTCTTAGCTCTCGTCGTCCGCGAGCTCGTCCAGGGTCTTGATAACCTGCGGTCGCTTCAGCTGCATCGCGGCGATGGCATCCGCCCGGAATCGCGCTCGGAGTGCCATTGCGCCACCCTTCTGATACTCCTCAAGAGCAGCACCGTCGATGAGCACCACCTGAAACGGCGTCGTAAGCGAGACACGCTCGGCGTAGGTGCGAACCGTCTTGGAGGGCTTCCCCGTCGTTGCAATGACGATGACCTGAGCTTGCAGAAGGGTTGCCATACCGACCTCTTTGGCGAGTACGCCGACGTCGACGTTCTTTGTGTTCTTGCACTGGAACAGCCAGCGGTGAAAATGGAGATGTGCGCCCTCGGCCACGAGGTCGACCTCGGCGCCTCCCGTGGCAACGCCACGGATACGCAGCCGCAGCGGCGCTAGGCCGAGATCAGCTGCGAGGTTCAGGGCGAGGAGCTCGAGGGCAATCCCCTTTTTGTAGATCTCAGCCTTCGTCACCCCCTTCGGCGTCAGGTCGCGGTAAATGTCCTCGAGGGGCGTAGTCATGGCGGCGCGCAGATCCGCTGGCAGATCGCCGGGTCTAAAGCCGGTGAGCACCTCAAAGTCGACCTCAAGCAATTTGGTACTTGCGGCGATTTCCCCGCCCTTCCCACCGCGGCCGCCTCTCGGGAACTCATGCGTGATCCACCCGCTGTCGGCAAGCGGCTTATAGATCTTTGCTTTGAGCTGACCCTCATCGAAGATTGGGCCGTGCTCGTCTCGCACGAAGTCAAGCAACTCAGGTGACGGAATCGGCCGACTGCCGCGTCTCGGCGAGCCGACGCACCGTCGCAATGAACGCCCGCTGCGCCCGAGTGAGCGTCTGCCACTCGCCGATCGTCGCCAGGCTCGTCCCAGCTAACTCTGCAACCTTGGCCTCGTTGATAACCCAGTTGTCGTCGATCACGCCGGCTTGTCCAAGCCAGGCGCGGAGCTTGCCTTCGTCACCGCTGTTTGTCGTGACCGAGTAACCACGTCGACGCAACTCCGCGGTCAAGCGCTTCTTGTCGACACCCACGCGGCGCTGCTGGAGATCGCGCACTACGTCGAGAAGCTCGAGGCCCTGGCAGTGTTTAAGGATGTGGGCCGCGAATCGCTTCGCGGCAACCGCGTCGTCGATCTCGACAGCAAGTTCGCCTCCAAGCGTGGTGAAGCGACAATCAGCATCGATCAGGCCGTAGCCCCGCATTCCGATGATCACGTTGCCGGCCCGCTTCTGCTGTTGCATCAGCCGTTCCGCCGGGTCGCTCCGTGCGCCAGCAGAGTGGGCAAACCACTTGACGCGGATGGCTTCCACTAGCTTCGCCCGGTCACCTTCATTTGCGGCAACTACTTCGAGCGCCTCCCGAAGGGGTCGTTCACCCTTCAATTGGCCGGGCGAAAACTCGCCCGTCCAAGGCAACCTGATCGACGCCGTGGACGACCCGCTCAATCCGTCGACGGCCTCTCGAGGTGCCTGCGAAGCGCAGCGCCTACCGCCTCCGCCAAGAGCGGCGGCACCGCGTTGCCGACCTGCCTCCACTGCTCCTCGATGCGACCTGCGAGCTGCCACGCATCCGGGAACGTTTGCAGACGCTTGATCTCGTTAATTCGCAGAATCCGGTTTCGCCAATGGAATGGACCCATGTTGTTGGAGCGGCGCGCCTGGATAGTCCACGAGGGCAGATCTGGGCTGAGCTTGAGCAAGAAGGACCAGTAGCGCTTTCGCCACTCAAACTGAGGATTCGGATGGCCTCGCTTGGACGTCAGAAACAGGTAGTTGTCGCCGGGGGGGATCTCGCGTAGCAAGTGATGGTATTGGCCGCCAGCGAAGTGGCCTTCGTCAGTGGCGTTCTCGTCGGTGTCGAGGTCTCTAAGCACATCGCCAGCGGTCCGCCACAGCGGAAGCTCCTCGTCGAACAAATGGCCCTCAGCGCCCTTGCGGTGCGTGGGCGCTGGAAACTCTGGCCTGCCGCCAGTGCTGCCGATCACGAAAAAGCGCTCTCGAATTTGGGGTACGCCGTAATCAGCAGCATTCAGCCGCTGCGAGTTGCACTCGTAGCCCAACTCCGCGGCTGTGGCGAGAAGGAAGTCCAGCGCGCCTCGATGAACGCCGTACGCGAGGCCTGGCACGTTTTCGAGCAGGAAGGTGCGAGGACGAACAATTGCGAGTACCCGCATGAACCCCGTAGCGTCGCGCCTCCAACAGGGTCGTCAAGAGCCCGTGGCTTGTCCGTCAAGTAGAACCGGGACTTGGAGAACGGCGGGCACGGCGGGCCCCCGGCAAGCAGGTCAATAGGCCCGGAGGCAAGCACCGGTTCGAGATGTGCTTCGTCGATCGCTTCGATCGGCGAGAGGACGAAATTGGTCCCAGGAAAGTTGAGCTTGTGGCTCTCAGCACAGACACCGCTGCTGTCGCTCGCGAAGACGATGTCAAAGCCTGCGCCCTGCAGCCCGAGGTCGAGACCGCCGCAGCCACTAAAGATGCTGACGCACTTCATCGATCAGGCTTCCGCGGCCCTAGCGCGTCAAGGACAGCGCGAACCATTGGGCGCGCGAGCGGCGGCGGAACCGTGTTCCCGATCTGGCGAATCCTCTCGCGCCTGGAGCCGACGAACTCGTGGTCGCGGGGGAAGCCTTGGAGGGCGGCCAACTCGGGAACACGCAGACGCCGTGTATCCCAATGAAACGGACCCGTCCAAGGTCCTGGCGACGCGGCGATCGTCCACGACGGCAAGTCAGGATGGAGTTTCAGCAGGAAGTTCCAGAATCGTGTCTCGGTGACAAAGGTTGGACGCGGATGGCCTCCCCACGCCGTGTGGGCCTTGTAGTTCCAGCCCGGAGGGACAGAGCGAAGGTGTTGAGCCCAACGACCATGGATCATTTCCTCGGGCTCGGAAAACTTCTTGGCACGGAACGGCCGACACGCGGCACCCGCGGTCGGCATAGGCAGAAGGTGCTTCTCAGCTTTCGCTGGTCTCTCGTCGCAGGGGCGGTGGGTCGCCGCGGGCGCAACCGGTGCAGTGGAGCGGGCGCCAAGCACAAACACTCTCTCACGACGCTGCGCGACACCGAACGCCGCGGCATTTGCCTTGACGACGGTGATGCGGTATCCCACTGCTGACAACTCCCTCACCAGCCCATCCAACATCGGACGGTTGCGAGGATGCGTGATCGCGGGAACGTTCTCAAAGACGAAACCATCCGCCCGGGATTCCGTCACAAGCCTCGCAAAGTGTTCGACGAGCGTGCGTCGGCCATCGCTTCGCGGGACGGTCGGGGCGGGCGGACGCGTCAGATTCGCTTGGCCGTTCGCACACGCCCGCCTGTACGCCGCTTCGTCACCGGGCTCAGTCCAATAGGCCGCTTTCGAAAACGGCTGGCATGGCGCTCCGCCAATTACCACGAGCGGGTCGGCGAACGAAAGACCCGCCTCTCGCCGAAGCTGCTTACCAGTGCACTCGGCAACGTCTGCCTCAAGGAGCTTGGCATCGGTTAAGCAACTGTTTGCCTTAAGTGTCAGACAGGCAACCGGGTCCAACTCGACCGAGAGCTTCGTATCAGCTCGGCGGCGTTGGCGCCGATCCCAAGGCCGCCCGCACCAGCAAAGAGGTCTATTGCCGCCGCTTGAGCGCCTCTTGAGCGCATGTTCGTTTTCATGCAGCCGACGCTACGCACGAGGTGTGACAACCCCGCAGAAGCCTTGGCATCGGCTCATCGTGCCATGCCTGACGCCGTGTCGCGCGGATCACTATCGGTACGTCTGGAACTCTCTCGTGTCATTCGGGGGTTTCGTGTGGTGAGGCGACGACCGTGAAGCTTCCTGCGGGGCGAGGCGCGACCAAGCGCGTCTGCGGCGCTGAGCAGGCGCTCCGCTAGCCGCCCCATGCGACCACCGCCACCGGCGATGGCTAGGGGTACTGGTGGAGCTATTGCGTCCACGATCGATAACAGCGAACCCGTGGTCGCGATCGACCCGAGCGCTGCTGAAACCACCCGCATCGCGCCGGCTGTATCTGCGGGTTCAGAGAAAGGTCTGACTTTGCCTTCCAAGGCCTCGCGCGCTCGTCAGACCGTACGTATCGAGTTGTACGACCACCCGAAATCCCTTGCCCCGACTCCACCGTGGTGGGATGCGGCCGCTCACGACGCGTCGACACGGTAGGCCAGAATGGCGGGAACGACAGGTCGACGCCGAGGGTGACAATAAGGCTTCAGGTCCGCGGCTTCTTAGCTAAGCCAAAGAGACTCCCCAACCAATCCGCATATCAGGGCCGGCTGACTCTGGCCGATGTGCAGTGGACCGGAGACGACGCAGACGTTTTCGCAACGGTGACAGTGACCGTGGACCAGGTCCTCGATGCAGCCGACAGTCGGTTGCTCTGGACTGACCAGTCCGTCCAGCGTGGCATTAGCCCCTCGGCGCCACCCGGAACAGCTCGTGAGCTCGCTGTGGGCGACGGCTATCCCGAACCGGGAACGTACATCTTCGATGCATCGAACGCTGACGACATCACCGAGAAGCTGCTGAGAGGCGAGCGGCTCTTCTTAAACCCTCTCGTTTGGAATCTTCGACCGGCGACCTTCGAGGCGTTCTGGTCGAAGGACGAATCATCGATATTTCTCTACCACGGCCGAGTCTTCTTGCCGGACTCCCATCATCGGCACCAAGCGATCGTCAAGGCCGTGCGTGCCTTCAGGGATCATCCGGGCGCCTATGCCAAGTTCAATCCCAACCGTCAGTTCAAGGTGGAGATCTACTTCCTCGATCGAGAGGGAGAGGGCAACTACTTCTTCGACAAGAACCAACGGCCTAAGCCTGACCGCCATGTCGAAGGCATACGACCTAACAACTCAGGATGACCTCTCACTGCTAGCGAAGCGAGTACTCGATCGATCACCCAGCCTTGATGCGGGCGTCAATCGTGCGACTGATCGGCTCTCGAAGAAGGCACCGCATTTCTTGACGTTGTCGACACTGAGAGAAGTGATGAAATCGTTCGCTGGATCCACCGAGGTCGACGAAACCGAAATGGACGGCCTCGCATCGGTGGCGGCGGAGTTCTTCGAGATCCGTTGCGGGCCGACGGCCGGGAACTGCCAGTAGAGACACCGCACTCCGAAAACGCGAATCGTCTCTTGCCGCCGCCGCCGTGATGATGTACGGGTATGCGGCACTCATGGGCGACTACAACCTCGATGTTGGCAATTTCGGTCGTAGCGGGCCCGATCAGAGTGGGCGACCAAGCTCAGCCAACTCTCGCCCGACAACGTCACCGAGATTGGCGATTGGCAAGGTGACTTCCTCGACAAGCACAACCCCCTGTGGCTTGAAGTTGGAATCGTGAAAGCCGGAGCCAAGGTTTCACGGTCCTGCACAGCAGGCGCAAGCTCGTGCGAGGGCCGGCATGGCGCTCAGACGCTTCCTCAACGAGGGACACCCTGAGATCGTTAACCACCTGCGTCCTAGATGCCGGAGGACCTCCCGATCGCTTTGTTGCTCGGCGGCCGATCGAAGACGCCGCTGACTGTAGCAACAGATCAGAGCGTCCACCAACCTTCATCGGTCTCGATGACAGCGTTGCGTTTGTACACGACCCCGACGGACCCACACGCCTTGTGATCGAGGACGAGGACGGCGCAGAGTTCGGCCGGGTTCACTTCGGGGCAGACATCTACCCCGGCAACGCCGTCGCTGACCCAAACTCTGCGCTTTCCATGAAGGCAGCGGTTGCCCATGAGATCAGCCACTGTCATCGATGGCGAGATCAAACTCAGCTTCCGACTGGCCATCTTGATGAGGCGTTGACGAGCCTCGACGCAACTCTTCGGTTCAACACCCAACTCGACGTCGCACGACATCCAGCAACTGGTTCAGACGCGTCAGCCGGCTTCAGCTCCTGAATGCAGCTTTGCTGAACTGAGCCAAAATGAGATTTCTCCGGGGCGGGCATAGCCGTGCGAGTGCTCGGCAGCGTGACTCTCGTGGCACGCACCTGGCGGTCGGCAGCCCGCACCCACCGTCAAGGTCGACCCTCCGCCGAGAGTGGAAATGCGGTGGGAAAGTGGTCCGTTTTCGGGCTGGTCACAGCACTGCCATTGGATACGACCCGAAGATCGGTACGGTCGACGATGCGACCTCTGCGTCAGTGCGTGTCGACGTTTCGTATGGCCACCTTCGGCGCCTGTTGAGTCTGCTCTCAGCTGAGGATGGAGACCTCGTGTTGGTCGTTGGCAAGCGGCCGAATCGATGGTGTTTACGGAGGGCGCAAAAGCTTGCTCGTCGCTCAGGTCGTGGAGGGGATCTGATCCGGTGGCACGAGCTTGATCAGGTCACACCTAAGACTCTTGCTGAGGCGGGCGGCTTGTTCTGGTACGACGGGCGAGTTGTGTTCAAGGGCTTTACCGCAGCCCTGATCGGCGGGCCGGGCACGCCAACTGTTCGCTTCACGACGGGCACAACAACGGCGTTGGGCGTGTTGTCCCCGGCGCACGCACTAGTGGACTCGGTCACAACATGGAGCGCACGCAGCGGATGTTCGTGTTCGGCCACATTGATCGCCCCGATCCGAACCTCGCTCGCTTCACGCCGATTGCGGTCGGCGTCAAGAAACGCCATGGACCTCCCGCATGAGTCAATCCTGCGCTCGAGGTGCTGTGCGATCGTTACCCCGGCCTTCTGGCCACCGTCTCGAACGGTGGGACGCGGCCGACACGCACTCCCCCGTGGCCATCGTGTTCGCAACCAACGCCTCGGCGCGCCGCCGTTCGTCGTCGCTCGCGCACCAGGGCCACGCGGCGATGCTCCGGGCGCGCGATGCCGCTACCGATGGTCGCTGACGGCGTCGGCGCGCAGGTCCTCCGCCGCCTCGGGCTCGAGACCCTCGGTGGGATGCACCGGCTCCTTGCCTTCCTCGGTGCGCCAGATGCTGAACGCCGCGGTCGCCCCGATGAGCCAGGCCAGGCCGAGCACGTAGCCGGCGACGACGTCGCTGATGAAGTGCACGCCGAGCAGCAGCCGGCTCAGCCCGATGAGCAGCACGAGAACGATGGTCCCCGCGAACGCGGCGATGCGGGCGCGCCGGGACAGGACGGGCAGGAACACCAGCAGCAGCGCGCCGTAGGTGACCGTCGACGACATGGCGTGGCCCGACGGGAAGCTCTTGCCGAACACGTGGACGAGCTGATCCTCGATCTCCGGACGGGGCCGGTTGACCAGCACCTTCACTGCGCTGTCGACCAGGCCGCCGCCGATCGCCGTCACGATGAGATACAGCGCGAGCCGGCGCCGGCCGTGAAACGCCGCATAGAGGGCGCCGGCCCCGATGGCGATGCCCAGCCACAACGGCTTGCCGAGCAGGCTGATGACCTTGAACACCTCGATCACGGCAGGACGATCCGCCGCCGCCCGATACAGGTCTTCCGCCGCGCCTTGGTCGATACGCGTGACCGGGCCCTGCCTGAGCACTTGGAGCAGTAGGAACGAAAACGGCACCGCCACGAGCACGGTGGCGATGGCGAACAGCGTGACCCGGAGGCCATACCGACTCGACGGGTCGAGTCGATCGCGCACGTTCTGGGGAAGACCGATGCGCATGCCCTGTTGCGTACCCATCCGATGACGACAACCACCATCCGGCAGAACCGGACCTGGTTGCTGTGGCTCGGCGCCGCCCGCGCCGCGCTCGGCGTCATCGCCATCCCGCTCGCCCCGGTTCTCTACGACGACCACTTCCTCGTGCTGGTGTTGCTGCGACCCACCAAGGAGGTGCTGCTGGCCGGCGGCTTCCTCGCCCGCCGGGGCGACGTCAACCTCCTGTTGCTGATCGCCGCCGCAGTGCCGCTCGCCCTCGTCGGCGTGTGGCACTTCTATTACCTCGGGCGGGGGTACTCGAAGGAGATCCAGAGCGGCAAAGCGATCCCGTCCTTCGCCGGCCGGATCCTTCCCACCAAGCGCATCCGCAAGTTCTGCAAGCTCCTCGATCGCCACGGCCAGCGCATCGTGGTCATCGGACGGCTGGCCATCTTCCCGTCGTCGCTCCTCGCCGCCGCCGCCGGAGCCTCGGACATGCCGACCAAGAAGTTCCTGCCCGCCGACCTCGCCGGTGGCGTTGCCTCGATCGCCGAGGTCATCGGTGCCGGCTACCTCTTCGGCGCCGCGTACCACGACGCCGGACCGTGGTTGACCGGCGTCGGGATCGCCATGCTGGCCGTGCTCCTTATCGGCGCCGGACGCGCCTTGGCACGAATGTGAAGCGCCACGTTCGCAGCGATGTCGTGTTCGGCCTGCTCTCGCGCGCCGCCGACGGGGCGCGGGTGTGGCTCGCCGTCGCCGCCGCCCTCGCCGCCGTCGGAGGCCGGTTCGGCCGCCGCGCCGCGTCGCGCGGGCTGCTGTCGTTGGGCGCGGTCGAGGTCGCCGCCGCGGCGGCCAAGCCGTTGATCCGGCGGCGAAGACCGCGGCACCGGTTGCCCGCGTTGCTCGCCCGCCGAACGAAGCCGACCACGTCGTCGCTGCCGAGCTCGCACGCGGCGGCCGCGTTCGCGTTCGCCACCGGAGCGTCGATGGAGCTGCCGGTGGTCGCGCCCGTGCTCGGAGCGACCGCCGCCGCGGTGTCGTGGTCGCGGGTGCGGACCGGTCACCACCATCGGAGTGACGTTGCCATCGGCGCGGCCATGGGCCTGGGCTTCGCCGTGGCCACGCGACGCGTGTGGCCGGTCGCGCCCCACGAAGCGGCCAAGGCACGGGCGACGTTCGATGCCGCCGGTGGCGCGGTTGGGGACTCGATAGCCGTCGTGGTCAACGCGGCGGCGGGCTCGGTCCTCGGCCCCGATCCGGTGAAGAAGATCGCCGACGCGCTACCGACGGCCGACGTCATCTGCGTGGAGGAGCCCGACGAGCTCCCCGCCGCCTTCGAGCGTGCCGCTAAAGCCGATGTCCTCGGCGTGAGCGGCGGGGACGGAACGGTCAACCACGCCGCCCAGGCCGCGCATGCCGCCGGCAAGCCGCTGCTGGTCATTCCCGGCGGCACGCTCAACCACTTCGCCCACGCGCTCGGTATCGAGTCGGTGAGCGATGCGGCCGACGCGAGTCAGGGTCGGGTCGTCGCTGTCGACATCGCGACGATCGCCGACCGCCTGTTCCTCAACACGGCCAGCTTCGGCGTGTACACCGATCTGGTCGACGCCCGCGAGCGCCTCGAACGCCGGATCGGCAAGTGGCCGGCGGTGGTCGTCGCGCTGGCGTCGGTGCTGCGCCGGGCCGAACCGCTCGAGCTCGAGATCGACGGTCGCCGCCGCCGCGTGTGGATGGCGTTCATCGGCAACTGCCGGTACCACCCGCACGGCTTCGCACCCAGCTGGCGGGAACGGCTCGATGACGGCCAGCTCGACATTCGGCTGGTCGACGCCGCGTCGCCCTTCTCGCGAACGCGGCTCGTCCTCGCCGTGCTCACCGGCCGGCTCGGGCGGTCGCGGGTCTACGAGGAGCGCATCGCCGATCGCCTCGAAGTTCGATCGCTCAACGGCGCGTTGCGGCTGGCCGCCGACGGTGAAGTGTTCGACGGACCATCGGAGTTCAGCATCGTCAAGGGCGACGACCCGCTCAACGTCCTGGTCCCCGGGCCGTAACGTTCGCGACGATGCCGACTGGGATCGTCACCGTGCTGGCTACGGACACCGACGATATCGACGCGCTCAAGGCGCTGGTCGACACCCACGGCGGCGTGCCGTCCGACGATCCCGGTGTCGCCATCTTCTCCAGTGCCGTGAGCGCGTGCGACTGCGCCATCGACCTGCAGACGGCGACGGGCGGCGGCGCACCGGTGGGGCTGCACGTGGGCGAGTCGGCCGACGACCCGGCCACCGTGGCCCAGGCGCTGTGTCGCCAGGCGGGCGCCGGGCAGATCCTGGCCTCCGAGCTCGTCGTCACCCTGGCCGGCACCCGGCGCAGCTTCGAGGCTGTTCCTGCGGTGACCGATCCGGTCGCCGCCCGCGAGCTGCGGTGGCAACCGGTGACGGCGCGGCCCGCGCTACCTGCCCAGCTCGCCCGCGAGCTCGACGACTCGCCGTTCTCGGGTCGGACCGCCGAGCTCGACCGGCTTCGGGCCGCGTGGGCCCGAGCGGCGCGTGACGGGTTCGCGGTTGTGTTCGTCGCCGGCGAAGCGGGCATCGGCAAGACGCGCCTCGTCGCCGAGCTGGCGTCGACCGTCATCGCCGACGGCGCCCCCGTCCGCTATGGCGCCTGCGCCGAAGACGTCGGCATCTCCTACCAACCGTTCATCGAGGCCCTCGGCGCGCTGCCGCGATCCGACGCCAACGTGGCCGGGCCCGACCCGGCCGCCGAGCGGCGGCGCCTCTTCGACGCCGTGGTCGCCGCCATCGGGGAGGTGGCGACGCCGTCCGGCCTGCTGCTGGTGCTCGATGATCTGCACTGGGCGGCACCGTCGACGCTCCTGTTGCTGCAGCACCTCATCGAGTCGACGGGTCTCGAGCGCGTACTGGTGGTCGGCACCTTTCGGGACACCGACCTGGCACCCCCGTCGCGCCTCCTCGAGATCGCCGACCGCGGCGAGACGATCACGCTGGACGGCCTCGATGCCGCCGCGGTGGCCGCGCTGGTCGACGACGACGAAATCGCGGCGCGGCTCGTCTCGAGCACTGGCGGTAACCCGTACTTCGTGCGGGAGATGGCCGCCCACCTCTCCGACGGCGGCCTGCCCGAAAGCGTGCGCGACGTCGCCCTCCGTCGCGTGGACCGGCTTTCGCCCGACACCAATCGCGTGCTGGCACTGGCCGCGGTGGTCGGACGGGAGTTCAGCGCGGAGGTGCTCGAACTGGCCGAGGAGGGCGCGGTCGTCGACGAGGCGCTGGAGGAGGCGACTGCGGCCAAGGTTGTGGGCGCGGTCGATGATGGGTCGCGACGCTTCACGTTCTGTCACGCCGTGGTGCGCGAGTCCATCTACGCCGGTCTGACCCGGACTCGCCGCTCGGTGATGCACCGCCGCGTGGCCCAGGCGCTGGAGTCGTTGCCCGACGCGCCCGCCGGCGCGCTGGCCCATCACCTGGCGCTGGCCGGTTCGGCCGCCGCGGCCAAGGCGGCGCACTACGCCGGTCTGGCCGCGGCCGAGGCACTGCACGTGTTCGCCTGGGAGGAGGCGGCGGCGATTCTCGAGCGGGCGCTCGCCGTCTACCAGTCGGGCGCGGTGACCGACCCCGAGAACCACGCGCAGCTGTTGATCGCGCTGGGCGACGTGCAGCACCGCCTCGGCCAGGTCGACACGGCCAAGGAGTCGGCTGCGGTCGCCGCCGAAGCAGCGCGGGCGCTCGGTCGGGCCGACCTCCTCGGGCACGCCGCGGCCGTGCACGCGCGGTGGGCGCACTTCGGCCGGCCGGACACCACGTCGATCGCGCTGGTCGAGGAGGCGCTCGCCGCGCTGGGCGGCGATGAGCCGCCGCTGCGGGCCCGGCTCACCACGCTGGCCGCCTACTACCGGGCATGGTCCGAGAGCCGGGGCGCCGACGTCGAACCCCTGGCCGAGGACGCGCTGCGCCTGGCTCGCGCCGTCGGCGACCCTGCCGTGGTCGTCGACGCGCTCTTCGTGCGCGCCGTGACGTTGCGGGCGACGCCTCGCATCGCCGAGCAGGTGGCGCTGGCCGAGGAGCTGCTCGCGCTGGGCCAGACCGATCTTCGGGCCCGCGCCTTCGGCTACCAGATCCGTGGCGCCATGCGGCTGGTCAGCGGCGACGCCGCCGGCTTCGAGACCGACACCGCCGAGGTGGAGCGCTTGGGCGACGCGCTGAACTCGTGGCAGTTCCGCGCGTTCGCCGCCGAGTGGCGCACGCTGCAGGCACTGATCGCCGGCCGCTTCGCCGACGTGCGCCGCCTGACCAAACGCATGCTCGACGTGGCCGGCGGCGACCCCGACTTCTTCACCGCGTGGGCGGCCCAGATGTTCTGGGTGGCGCGCGAGCAAGGCGAGCTGCGCGACATGATCACGCTCGTCGAGGACTCGCTCGAACGCATGCCGTCGCGCGTTGCGCGCTGCGGGGTGGCCCTGGCCTACGCCGACCTGGGCGAGCTCGACGACGCCCGCCGCCACTACGAGATCATCGCCGCCGACGACTTCGCCATGGTGCAGCGCGACCTGGCCTACGTCGCCGCGCTGGCCATGCTGGCCGAAACGGCGGTGCGGCTCGGCCACGTCGAAGGCGGGCGCTGGCTCCGTGAGCGACTGGCGCCGTTCGCCGGCACTATCGCGGTGGTCGGTTACGGCGCGTACTGCGTCGGCGCGGTCGACCGATTTCTCGGCATGCTCGCCGCGCTCGACGGCCGACCTGAGGAGGCCGACGACCGCTACCGGCGCGCCCTCGCGCTGGAGGAGGCGATGGACGCGCCACCGCTGGTGGCCCGCACCAAGACGTGGTGGGCGGCGTCGCTCGCGCGGATCCCGGGCCGACACGACGACGCCATGGCGTTGGCGGGCGAGGCGCGGGAGCTCGGAGCGGCGCTCGGGATGACCGGGCTGGCGTGATCTCGCGCGACCCGGCATGCGGGCGTACGGCACAGTCGACATCTTCGACCGCCGCCGACCGATGCCACGTGTCGCCGTCCTCCGACCGGCGACAGCCTTTGGCGGCCGTGTCACACGGCCACTGAGCCCTTCGACAGCCGGGCGAGGGGACGAGCCAGTAGTCGCCGGTCCGGTACTCACCGGCGACGAAGTTGATCCGGATTCCGTCCTCAAGCTCGATCCATCCGTCGTCCGGAATCGGTCGCGGTTCGCTCGCGCCGCTGCCGCGGCCGACGCACTCGGCGCCGGTGACGGCCAGTATCGCCAGCGCGCCGACGTTCTCGGCGACCACGTGAACGTAGAAGCGTCGCCGCTTTCGTGGACCTCGACGCGGTACAGCCGGTTCTCGTGTGCGCGGTGGCCGCCGGGAGCGTCGGCCGCCATCGTGGGTGCGACGCGGTCGGGGGCTCGATCGGCCGCCGATCGCAGCTTGACGCACCACGCGGATCCACCCGACCCGACGTGTCGACCGCATCGAGCGTGCTGTCGCGCACCGGGGACCTGGGCCGCACGATGTGCCGTTCCCACACGCGATAGCGACAACGGCGGTGCGGGGGCCTTGTCCTCGACGGTCACCGGGTCGGGGCTTGTGTGCACCAGGATGCCGTCGACCCAGAAGTGCCCCGGACTCACCGATAACCGGTCGCCGTTGATGGTGATCGCGAACCGGCCGCCCCCGCCGGCGCACCGATCGGACCGACCAGGTCGATGACGAGCCGCCGCGCGCGGGACCGGTGACGGCGGCCGGCTCGCCCCATCGGCGTCAGCTCGACCCGGCCCTGTTGCAGCAGCACGCCCGCGTAGCGCTCGCGGCGCTCGTCAATCCATCTGCCCACGTCGCCCCACACCGTTCCGACGTTATTGGGCGGGGATACCACGGCGGCACGCCGGGTCGACTCATTGTCGCAGTGCTCGCTGAACTGCTATTTGATCTCGGGCGCCGCCGAGTGGTGCACGTCCGCACATGAGTAACGGGACGACTACCCGCACCTCGTTCGAGCTGCCCATCGTTGCGGGGATTGCCAGACGGGTGGTTTAATGGCCGCGGGCCGACAGGCCGCAGGCCTGTCTAAGGGGAACGGGGTCGGGTGTGATTATGCGACGCAGCGTCGCTCAAGTCGTGTCGTGCGTCGGCATCGCGGTGAGTGTGACGATCGGACTGATGGCATTTCAGCCCGTCGTGGGAGGGGCCTACAGCACCGGTGACCTCATGTTCACGCCCGGTGAGCCGAACCCTGGCGACCTTGTGACGATCACCGACCACAGCTCTGGCTGCACCGGCGGTGGGAGTGCGAACGTGACACTTCAGCGTACGTTCAACCATGGGACGTTTGGCACGACGGAAACCATCTTCTCGCGGACGGTTACGCGAGATGCCAGCGGGCATATCTCGCCGCAGTCTTTCAATGTGCCTGCTGACACGGTGAGGTATGCGGCGTTTTATGCAACCACGAACTGCTTTGATGGAAGCGGCAACAGCAAGCTGGTGCAGGGTTTCCTCATCCTCCAAGTGCCGACGAAGCTGACCGCGGCGCCCGTGATCGCGAAACTCTCTCCCCTTAAGACGTACCTCACGCTCAGCGCTACCCTGACCGCGGCCGCGGACGGGTTCGTCCTCGGTCAGGCGTTTCCTGCCGGAGCGCCGATCCCGGGAAAGCCGATCGCCTTCTCAGCGGGCGGAAAACCAGTGTGCACCGCCACGACAGATGCGACAGGGACAGCGACATGCGGCGGCATCTCGGGTGCAATAGCCGCCCTACTCGCGGGCGGCTATGACGCTTACTTCAACGTCGACCCGGGCCCACACCAACCGTCGGCGGCCCATGGCGAACTGGTCGCCCTTTAACTACTGCCTGACAAGTCTCGAGAGCATGGTCTTGCCGCCTTGGGTCAGCTCGACCCGTTGCGAGCACGCGGTGCGGGCCACGCGCAGCGGCGTGACGATGACCTCGACCTCGTCGAACTCGGCCACGCCGAGGAAGTGGCAGGTGAAGCTGGCCGGCCGCTCGAACGGGCTGGCCTCCCCCGCCGCCCGCATCGCCACCGACGCGATGTAGCCGCCCTGCGGCCCCCAGATCCGCCAATCCGCGCTGAGTTTGGCCGAGTAGCGGTTGTCGTCGATCTGCTCGACCGCGGTGTCGATCCCCAGGTCACCCATGGCGGTCGACGCTATTGGCTAACGCCGGCCGGCTTCTGTTCGGATTTATCCGTCGTTGCGACGGAAGGATCTGCACAGAACCGCGTGTGCGCCACCCGCAAGTAGCTGATACAGGCGATCGGTACCCTCGGCTTCATGGATGATCTCGGCGACGCTTCCGCCACCCTCTCTGACCCACTCAACGAGCCGCCGCCCCCAACGTGTACGCCGGGGTGGGGATCACGCCAGCGGCCGGGTCACCGCTCGAACAGTTGCTGACGGAACTGTCCGTGAGTCACCGGTGGCGTATCAAGCGGATGATGCGGGACTACAACTGGCTCGAGGGGATCGCCAGGAAGCGCGGGATCTCGCTTACGTAACCGCCGGCTAGCGCCGGACGGTGGTGGTGATGCAGGTGTGGTCGTACTGGCAGGGCTGCAACATCGGGCGGGCGTCGGCCGGGGTGACGAAGAAGACGAAAGCCGCAACGGCCGCCAGGTCACGAGGTGATAGCGAACTTGCTGATGCGCGACGTGATCATGGCCACTAGTACGTCGGCCACCGGCAAACCGTTCTCGCATTTACCGGCGAAGATGTGACGGTGGCTCGCGTCCGTCGACTTGTTGCGATCATCTGCCTCCTGGCACTCGCCGGCTGTAGTGACGGCGACGACGACGCGAGCCCCTCGACGACGTCGAGCACGGTCGAGGCGACGGCGAGCACTCCCGTCGTCGCGCCGGCCATCAAGGAGTACGAGGTGCCCGAGGGCTCGCGCCCGCACGACGTGGCGGTCACCCCCGACGGCATCGTCTGGTACACCGCGCAGGGCTCGGGCGAGCTGGGCCGGCTGGATCCGGCGAGCGGCAAGGTCACCGAGGTTGCCCTCGGCGCGGGTGCCCGCCCGCACGGCGTCATCGTCGGCCCCGACGGCGCACCGTGGATCACCGATGGCGGACTCAACGCCATCGTCCGGGTCGACCCGGCGACCTCGGCGGTGCGCACCTTCCCGCTGCCGGCCGACCGGCCGTCCTCCAATCTCAACACCGCGGTGTTCCACCCCGACGGCACGCTGTGGTTCACCGGCCAGGCCGGCATCTACGGCCGGCTGCGGCCGGCCACTGGCGCCATCGAGGTGTTCGACGCGCCCCGCGGCGCCGGCCCCTACGGCATCACGGTCACGCCGGGCGGCGACATCTACTACGCGTCGCTGGCCGGTAACCACCTCGGCAAGGTCAACCCGACGACCGGCGCGGCCACCGTTTTCGAACCGCCCACCGCCCGACAGGGCACCCGCCGGGTGTGGAGCGACTCACGGGGCCGCATCTGGTGCAGCCAGTGGAACGCCGGCCAGGTCGCCGTCTACGACCCGGCGGCCGGCACGTGGCGGGAGTGGAAGCTGCCGGGGTCCCGCCCGCAGGCCTACTCGGTCTACGTCGACCCGACCGACAAGGTGTGGCTCACCGACTTCGGCGCCAACGCCATCGTGCGCTTCGACCCGGCCACCGAGGCCTTCACCTCGTTCCCGCTGCCCGCCAAGCCGGGCGACGTCCGCCAGATGCTCGGTCGGGCCGGCGAGGTGTGGGGCGCCGAGTCCGCCGCCAACAAGCTCGTCGTCATCCGGTACTGACAGATCAACTGACGACTAGCGGCGGATGGTCGTCGTGATGCAGCGAGGGCTCTGGTCGTACATGCAGGGGTGCAGCGGCGGGCGAGCGTCGGCGGTGATGTCATCAACGTCGAGCTGGCGCCGGATGACGCGCCGCGCACGGTCGAGGTCCCAGCCGACTTAGCCACGACACTGGCCCAGGACAAGGGCGCCCGCGCTGCGTTCGACGCGCTGTCGTACAGCAACCCGCGCCGCCACGTGCTCGCGGTGGAGGGGGCCAAGACCGCCGCGACGCGTCAACGCCGCATCACCAAGATCATCGAAGAGTTGCGCCGCAGCTAGCAGTTGACAGGGCGAACACCTGTTCGCTACAATGGTGGAAGCAGTTCTTCGGGTGAGTTCTCCCCCTAGGTAGTCGGCAGCAACAGAGAGGCCCGCAGATGGCGCGGCTTGCCGAGATCCGAGAGATCGTCCAGCACTATGCCGAGGCCTTCGACGCCTCGGCGATCAGCGCGGCCGACGCGTTCGCCGGCATGCGCGACGCGGCGGCCATCGAGAACATGGCTTCGGCCGCTCAAGGCCAAGCTGGCGGCGAGGGTTTCGGAGACCGAGCTGTGGCGGCGCAAGGGCGACCGCTCGCCTGCGCACCTGCTGGCCCGGGAGACCGGGACCACAGTCGGTGCGGCCAAGGATGCGCTGGAGACCGCGGCGCGCCTCGATGACCAGCCCGATGTGGACGAGGCGGCGCGCCGTGGTGAGGTCTCGGCCCAGCAGACACAGGTGATCGCCGATGCCGAAGCCGCCCAGCCCGGGGCGGGCACGAAGCTGCTCGGCCAGGTCCGGGCCGGGGCGTCGTTGGCCGAGACCCGGGACGAGGCGGCACGGATCAAGGCGGCGAGCCATCCCGATCCCGAGGCGCGACGCAAGAAGATCCACCAGGCGGCGTTCGCTGCGGTCCTTCACCGATGCCGAGGGTGCCGGGAACCTGCGCATGCGGGACAACCCCGAGGTCATCGCCACGGTCATGGCGGTGGTCGATGAGATCACCGATGGGATCTTCCACAAGGCCTATCGGGAGGGCCGGCGCGAGCCGCGCGAGGCCTACGCGGCCGACGCGCTCGTGCAACTGGTCACCGGTCAGGCCGGGCCGGCCAAGGGAAGCACCCGGCCCAAGGTCATCTTCCGCATCGACTGGGCCGCCTGGCTACGCGGGTTCCCGGTCGAAGGCGAGGTCATGGAGCTGGTGGGCTATGGCCCGGTGGCCGCCTCGGCGGTCGACGAGGCGATTGACGCCGGCGGCTTCGTGGCCGCGGTGATCACCAACGGCGAACAGCTCACCGGGGTGGCGCATCTCAAGCGGCCGCCGAGCGCCAAGCAGCAGAGCGCACTGGAGTGGCTCTATCCCTCCTGCGCGGCGTTGGGCTGTCACGCGGTGGCCCGCCTGCAGCGCGACCACCGGATCGACTGGGCCAGGAGCCACATCACCATGCTCGACTGGCTCGACCTGCTCTGTGCGCATCACCACAAGCTCAAGACCACCAAGGATTGGCAGCTGGTCGAGGGCACCGGCACGCGGGCCTTCGTGGGCCCCGATGACCCACGACACCCGGCGAATGCCAACGCACCGCCGACGGCGGCGATGTGAGGCGGGCAGTGGCGCGCCTTGGCTCGCGCCGCGCCGTCACACTCCGCAGTCGCCGGGGAGGACGGTGAAGGCGGCGGGCGCGGTGGTGTCGTTGTGGCCTTCGATGGGGTTCTCCATGTAGAGATCCCGCTTGTCGGTTGGGAACGTCACTGCGTCGCACGACACCGCGACGTTGAACGTCACCTCGTTGAGGCTGTGCCACTGAACGTCGGAGATGACGATCTGGTCGTCATGGCCGAGCGCGGGAATGAGCAGGTCGAGGAACGGCCCGGGCGAGAAGCGCTCGCCGCGGACGCGAACCGTCGCCGTGGTGCCTTGGGCGACTGCGGCCGGCCCGCCGCCGGCCAGCTCGACCGAGTGGATGATCGGCGCCGGGCAGAACTCGTCCTCGAAGTTCGGGAGATAGACCGGCGTCACCTTGACTTCGATCTCGAAGCCCGCCGGGCAGGCGGCGGTGTTGAGTCCGGAGTGCGTGGTGTTGTCGTGCCAGCTGCAGCCCGATGGAGGGGTGCAGTCGATCTCGCCGAAGCGGTCGTGGGCCAGGAACCCCACCGGCAGTAGGACGTGGAGCTTGACTTGGGTGATCCACTGATCCGGGAGCTCCGGATCCCAACCGTTCGACGCGAACAGCCGTCGAGTGCTGGTGATCTCGCCGTGCACCGGTTGCCCGGCGGTGTCGACGTGGACGTTGGCGTTGTCGACGTCCCACTCGACGTTGACCTTTTCCTTCATCACTACCAGCGATCGCGCGATGTGAAGGTTGTCGACTCGAAGCAGCGTGTTGCGGTACTCGCGGTCGGTTACCTCGTCGTCCTGACAACGCCAGTACGCGTTGACTTCCTTGCAGTCGATGAGGCTGAGCGTGATCGGCTCGGTAACGTTGACCGAGAACGACATCTCGTCGTGACCCCCATTGGTTTGTTCGTGCGAGCACACGTCGTGGGACGGCGCCATGCAAACGGCCACGCCCTCCTGCGTCGCAGTGGACGCGGGGACGGGGACAATCCTCGCCTCGAGGAAGGAGCGGTTTTCGCCGGCGTTGGTCTCGAACAAGAGACTGCCGCCGCGAGCGCCCCAGTAGCCGACGCTGGTGTTGGACGGCTCCTCGTCGGTGACGACCTTGAACGACGGCGGCGGGTCGGCGTAGATGACGAAGAAGCGGGCGAGTTCGTCGTGCTTGGTGACGTCCTTCTTGGTAACGAGGAGCCAGATGGTCTCGCCTCGGCCCGCAGGATCGGCGGAGCGCTGGAGATCGATAGTCCGCTCGGTGTGGGACGCGTCCTGGCCGATTTCGCGGTAGTCGAAGTGGGTGAGCCGGGTGACCTTTGCCCGCAGCTCGAACTCGTCGGCCACCACGCAGGAGCGGGTCTCGGGACAGCCGTCGTGCAGCGCGAAGCCATCAAAGGGCAGATTGGGGACGACGTTCTCGGTGTTGGTCAGCCAGAAGTCGAGGTGCCCGAGCACGCCGCCGCCGGTATCCATGACGACGTGCTTGCCGCCCTCGCCGAGGGCGAAGGTGAGCGTGAGGTTGGTGGGCAGCTGCCGGATGTCGAGGTGCGCCCAGCGGGCCCGCGGTGGGAACCGCTTGAACTGCGACGAGTAGTCGGCGACGAGGGAGTCGATGACCGCCGCGCCGCGGTACTCGACGCGGTGGGTTTCGCGGTTGTACGAGACGTAGCCGGTCGCCGGCAGCTGGTCGATCGCCACCGTGAGCAGGGTCGGGAAGCCCCAGTACACCTTGCGCCGCGGACTGGCGTCGGGCTCGCACCAAGCCGGCTTGGGGGTGCTCATGCATGGCGGGTTGGGCGCGTCCCCGTCTGGCCAGCCGCCGGCAGGTCGGTCGAACTCCTCGACGATGTCTTTGTCGACACGGATGTCGAAGCGACCGGGCGCCTTGTCGAAGGTGAGTGACGACACCTTCTCGCTCCAGTTCGCGGTGACGCTGCGGAGGCCGGTGATGCGGGCGAAGGCGCGGTACTGGCCGGTCTCGCCGAGGAGCAGGCGGTCGAGCACGTCGAGCCGGTCAGTCCCCGATGCGGGCGTGGGCTGACATCCGTTTGTTGTGCACAGCTCGAGGTCGAGATGGGCGAGCGGGTCGCCCGGCCCGTCGGCAGGATCGTCGGGCTTGGTGGTGGCCTCCATGGTCTCCTGCGCGTTGTTGACCACGAGCTCTAAGTGGCGGGGCACGCCGTCGGCGGCCACGTGCGCTTCGTTCGGGTCGCGGGCGATCGGGTCGTCGATCTCGCGCACCACGTCAAGCGTCAACCGGTTGATCGCATCGGAGCCGTCGTAGGTGAGCTTGGTCTCGTAGCGGTCAACCGACTCGTCGGCCGGCGCGAAGGTGAGGGTGGCGGTGGCCGGCAGGTCGAGCACATCGCCGCGGAACACGATGTCGTCGTCCTGCACTGAGTCCTGGAACGAGTCGTCGACGTCGACCCGGAAGATGAACGGCCCGGGCGTATGCACGAGGTGAGCGTGCTGGGTGGTGCCCCAGCCGACGGCGACCTCGCGTACGCCCGTGATCCGGACGAAGGCCGCGTAGCTGTCGTTGGTGTCCTGGACGGCGACGCCCTGCTGATCGCCGGGCAGGATCGAGCGGAGGTCGGGGCCGCTCGTGACTTCGATCTCCAACGCGCCGATGGCGCCGCCGATGAGGCCGGCGGTGAACGTCTTGGCCTTGCTGTCGAGCTGGCCCTCGAGGCCGGTCGGCAGGCCGACGATGTGCAGCCGCGAGCGGTGGGCGTCGTCGACCAGCGCGATGTCGGAGATGACCTCGGCCACCAGGTCGCCGATGACACCGGAGCCGCGGTAGCTGAAGGACTGTGTCTTAGGCGAGTACGTCACCTTGGCTTCGGCGGGCAGGTCGAGGACGTCGACGCTGAGATCCCGCGTCTCCTGCG
Organism: uncultured Actinomycetes bacterium; assembly: GCA_963742585.1. Classification (GTDB taxonomy): domain Bacteria; phylum Actinomycetota; class Acidimicrobiia; order Acidimicrobiales; family JACDEA01; genus JACDEA01. The sequence goes on along the minus strand of CAVUMI010000003.1, from coordinate 134,617 downwards.
GCTGCGGCGGCTCGATCACCGCGGGCGAGGTCACCTGGGCGACGACGTGGAACGGCCCGGCCGTATGGGCGATGTCGACAACGACGGGGTCGCCGGTGTCGACGTCGGCCTTCGACAGACCGAAGAGCCGTACCTGGGCGACCGAGAACGCCAGGTCGACATCGGCGACGACGTACTGGTCGGCCAGCTCTTCGAGCACCGGGAGCGTCGTGCCGGGGATGAACGAGGCGAAGCCGATGGTGGCCGAGTCGATCGTGCCCGGCGCGTTGAACAGCATGCGCGTCGGGCTCGTGCGCTGCAGGTCGGCCACTGCGGGAAGGCCGCGGAGCTGCCCGTCGAGACGGGCGGTACGGGTTCCGGCCTTCTCGGTGGTGATGTCGAAGTCCATGGCGGCGATACGACACGGCGAACCGTCGCCATAGCGGGTGAGGGTGATGTCGATCGACGGCGGCGACTGGCTCAAGTCCACGCGGGCCCGCAGCTGCGGCGCGGGCAGCGAGCACGACGCCGCGTAGGCGACGCGTTCGGGATCGAAGTCGACGACGAGTGATTTGGGCAGCTGATCCACGTCGACGGTCGCCTCGGTGCGCGACGCACCGTTGACGCTGGTGTAGTCGAGCCCGAGGTGGGTGGGCTGAGTGGTCTCCAACGTGGCGTGGTACGTGTCGCCGACGATGTCGACGACGGCCGAGAGGTTCAACGGGACCGGCGCGAGGCGGGCGACGATGGCGGTCGGGTTGGCGCGGGTGGCGCCCTCCTGGTCGTAGAACGAGCCGAGCACCTTGAGGTTCGGGTGGTTGGTGAGGGTGGTGGCGTTGACGGAAACGCGTGTGGCCGACGCGGTCATCGTTGCGCTGAACGTTGCGGGGACGCCGGACTCGCAGCCGTCATACCCGAAGGCGAAGCGCTTGGGCGCGCCGGCGCTGGGCGCCACGATCGTCTCGACCGCGCCCTTGTAGTCGCGCAGGCGGGTGATGAGGATCTGCAGCACCGCCGGCGTGCCGTCGGTGGGCGGCAGCGCGACCAGCACGACGCTCACGTCGGGCAGGAAGTTGCCGCCGACATTGATCAGAGCAGGGATGCCGATGGTGGCGTTGGTGAGCCTTTCGTTGCCGCAGCCGCCGCCGGCGTCGTAGGTGGTGCGGATCGAATAGGTCAGGCTTTCCAGTGAAGGAGCGGGCGCGGCCTTGGCCGTTCCCGCGGCGCCCAGCGCCACGCCGATCAGGATCCCGAACAACCAGAAAGACTTCGCCGCGCGTGATGAATTGGCCATGTCGCCAACCTCCGCCTTCCGCCGCCACCGGACCGTGACCGCTGTCACTACCGCAAGGTGAAGTCCATCACTGTTTGCTACGTCGGACAACCTCGACCAGGTCGGCGGTGGGATCGAAACCGTGCTGCATCAGCCACGTTGCCGCGCCGAGGTGGCGGAGTAAGCGGTATGGGGCAAGAAGGGCGATTAGCGAGCGCTCGTCGTCGGGGCGGTAGCCGGCCAGGACTGCGTCGATGCGGTCGCTACGCCACAGCGTGAGCACGGCCAACTCGTAGGCGGGGTCGCCCGAGCCGGCGTCACCGAAGTCGATCATCGCGGTGACCTGGCTGGTCGCCTCGTCGATCAGGAAGTGGGCCGGGGCGCAGTCGCCGTGCATGAACACAGGCTGCGGCTCGGGCATGGCGGCGAACACGTCGACCATCCGCGTGCGGAGGCGCTCGAGTACGTCGGCGCGCAGCGGGGCAATGCCGCATTCGTAATCGACCCACCACAGGATGAAGCGCCGCCAGTCAGGCTCTCGGAAGTCGAACTTCGCGAGGCCAGGTGGGATCGGCAGGTCGTGCAGCGCCCGCAATACCTCACCCGCCGCTCGCCAGGCTCGCGGGTCATCGACGTCGACGAGCGGGGTGCCCGGGCAGTACTCGAGCACCAGCAGCGGCGGCGGCCCGTCGTCGACGTGCAGAATGCGCGGAACCGGCAGGCCGGCGGCCGCCGCGGCGCGGAGGGCGACGACTTCGGCGTCGCGCTTGGCCGTGCGCACCTCCACCTTCACCACGGTGTCGCCGCTGCGGAACACGGCGCGCTCGTGGTGATCGATGAAGACCTTGTCGACGGTCACGCCGAGTCGCTCGGCCGCCGCCGTCAGCAGCGTGCCGGCCATCCGTTCAGCCTCGCGTGTCTGGCTGATACATGTGTCGGTGCTTTTGGCTGTTCCCGTAGACAAAAGCACCGACACGTCGTGAGGGCCTACATCTGAACCCGAATAGGTCACGTCACAACAGGCCGAGTCCCTTGAGCAACGGGGCGGGGTCGTACACGGCATGCGCACCAGGTTCGGCCGTCACGGCACCTCGGCGGTCGACATCGATCGCGATGGCCTGCTTGGTCTGGCGCACGTCGTCGCTTGCCGGACGGCTGCCCCGTTCGGTGGGTGAGCTGAGGAGATCGCGACGCTGAAGTCGCTTGAGTGCGCCGGCATCGCTGTCTGCTGCGGCCGCCGCGTCGGCGTAGCTGAAGATGTTCTGCTCGCCGGTCATCGCTCCATGATGCGACACTGCCGCTGATGCGAGCCACCGTGAGTGCCGGAGCCGGGTTCCTGCTCGCAGTGCTGTGGTTCGACTTGATGTTCGACGTGCAGGTGTGGCGCGGCCGGAGCGCTGGCGACGTCGACTCGATCGCCCGCTACTACCGCCGGGTGACCACCGAGGCTCGGCCGATGAACCGCGTGATCGCGTTGGTGATGGTGGCGACGCTCGCCGGGCTCGTCGCCGAGGTCGTCGGCGACGCCGTCCCGCAGTGGGTGGCGATCACGTCGCTCGTCCTCGCCGTCGTCGCGATCGGCACCGCGGCGACTCGCACCGTCGGGCGCGCCGTCCGGCTCGGCGCGCAGACCGACTCCTCCGCCGACCAGTTCGCCGCGGCGCGGATGATCTTGCGCGAGCACCTGTTCTGCCTCGCGTGCATCGCGTCGCTGCTGGCCCTCCAACTCCTCGCCGGCTGAGCCCGCCCTCTAGCGTGCAGGCATGCGCTTCATGAAGGTCGTTGCGACCGAAGACGGTGGATCAAAGTTCGAAGAGGGCGAGCTCGATCAAGAGTTGCGGAGCATCGGTGCGAACATCCCGCAGGTGCTGGCATCGGCGCCGCAGCCGGTGTCGGCGGCGATCTTCATCACCGCGCCCGAGGAGATCAACGAGATGGAGCCGCACTGTGCGCCGGCGCGCCAGTTCGTCATCGTCCTCGAAGGCGAGCTCGAGGCCGAGACCAGCGACGGCGAGACCCGCACGCTCGGGCCCGGACAGTTCGGTCTGGTCGAGGACACGACCGGCCGGGGCCACATCACGCGTATCCGCAAACACCCGGCGAGCCTCGTGATGATCCCGCTGGCCTAACGGATCACCACTGCTGCGCGCTGCGAACTGCCAGTTCGCCCGGAGCATGGGGGGCTTACGGCGCGAGCAGGGTGTCGATGCGGGCGACGAGGCGGGGGGCGGGGATGGACTCGGCGTGGGCGCGGGCCTCGACGAGCAGGTCATGCGCGCGCCCCGCGTCGCCGGGGGCGTCGCGCTTGCGCAGGACACGCGCCAGCCCGACGCGGCACTGGGCGGCGTGGTCGTGCATGCCGACCTTGAGGACGACAGCGAGCGTTTCTTCGAGGAGCGACACGGCGCGATCGTGCTCACCGAGCACGGACATCACGACGCCGAGGCCCCACTGCACCGGCGACAGCGGGAACAGGAAGTAGTTCGCCCAGCAGCCCAGATACTTCTCGAGGACGGGGGCGACCAGGCGGGCGATCTCGACGTCGTCGAGGTCGTATGCCAGCAACGCCAGCTGCTGGGTGCCGACCAGCGGCATGGAGAAGTCCTCCAGCGCATCGGATCGCAACCCGTGCGCGTCGACGACAGCGCGGGCCTCGTCATGGCGATCGCCGTCGATGAGCATGCACGCCCATCCGGTGAGCCACACCGTGCCGCTGTATTGCTGCGCGAACACGCCGGCGGCATCGGCGATGTCGCCGCCCTGCGCCATGAGCCAGTAGAAGCCCGAGGCTGGGGCGGCCCACCACTGGAGCGCGTCGATCTCCCCCGCCTCTTGGCCCATCGCAAGGATCTCGTCGTTGCGCTGCGCGGCGGCAACCACACCCTCGCGCACCAGCGTCGACGGCAGCGCGTTGATGTGGGCCACCCACCGCTCAGTCGGCGCGCACTCGGCGTCGCCGATAGCAACCATCGTGTCGTTGACTTCGAGCGCCTCTTCGATCCGGCCGGCAAAGAGCAGTGCACCCGAATAGAGGGCGCGGGCATACACCCGCAGCGACGGGTCGCCGGTCGCGTCGGCGAGCTGCGTCCCCTCCTGCGTGCGGGCCAGCAGCTGCTCCCCGCGCGACGGCACCACCGCGGCGTAACCGGTGCGGGCCAGCACCCACGCCAGGACTGCCTTGTCCTCCACCTCGCGCGCCATTGCTTCGGCCTCGTCGCACAAGGCCAGCCGGCGCGCGTGATCGCCCTCGAACATGACCTCCGACGCCAGCTGCGCGAGCAGGCGGGCGCGGTCAGGCGACGGCGCGGTATCGACTGCGTCAAGGGCCAGTTCGATGAACTCGACCCGCTCGCTGTCGCGCCCGCCCACGATGCTGACCATGCCGCGGCTGTTGGCCAGCACCGCGCGCACAAGCAGCGCCGTGTTACCCAACTGGTGCGCTTGGCGCGACGCGTCGAGCAGCGTCTCGCGGAATCCCTGGTTGCCCTGGTCGCGCTGGCTCTCGCCCAGCCCGACCAGCGCGGCGACACGCGTGGCCGGGTCGACATCCTCGACGTCCTCGAGCAGATCGAGCACGTGGCGGAAACGGTCCTCCGCGTCGGCGAAGGCGCGGGCCTCCAGTGCCTCCTCCGCCGCAGCCAGTCCGTAGTGCACGGCGCGAGCGACGTCGCCGCCCTCGGCGTGGTGGTATGCGAGCGCGACGACGTCGTACGGTCGCAACCGCTCCAACACGTCGGCAACCTGGCGGTGCAGGCGCCGGCGGCGTGCGGCGGACAGCTCCTCGTACAACGTCGTGCGCACCAGCGCATGGGCGAAGCGGAAGCGGTCGGCGCCGGTTTCCTCGACCAGACGGGTGCGCACCGCTTCATCGAGCGCGTCGAGCACACCTTCTTCGCCGTGGTCGCTCAGCGCGACGAGCACATCGACGTCGGCTTCGCGCCCCTGCACCGAGGCGAGGCTGAGCACTTCGTTGGCGGTGGACGACAAACGAGTGAGCCGCCGGCCCACGACGTCGCGTACGCCTTCGGGGATGGTGATCGTCGCGACGTCGGCCCTCGGGATCCAGCGGTCGTCAGTGCGACGAATGCCGCCGGTCTCGACCAGATGGCGCAGCACTTCGGTGACGAAGAACGCGTTGCCCTCGGTTTCGGCGTACACCGCAGCGCCGAGGGCGAGCCCGGCCTCGGCCATGGCGTGGCCCGCGCTGGCCTCCATCAGCGCGACGACCTCGGCCGCGCTGAGGTTCTCCACCGGCGTGCGCTCGACGCCGGGCACCTGGCGCAGATCGGCCAGCACGTTGGAGAGCGGATGGGCGCGGTCGATGTCGGTGTCGCGATAGGTGATGACCACCAGCAACCGCGCCTCGGCGGCGGCCGCGGCGCGCAGCAGATGGAGGGTGAGCAGCAACGTCGGCTTGGTGGCCCAGTGCAGGTCGTCGAGGACGAGAGCGAGGCCTCGCTCGGCCGCCGCGTCGATGAGCCAGGACGCGACCGCCTCGAAGAGCCGGTGCTTCTCCGACGCGGGATCGGTGACCACCGGCGCGGGCAGCGCGGCGATGCGCGCCCTCAGCGCGGGCAAAAGCCGGGTCAGCTCGCCAGGGAGACGACCGAGCGGCCCGACCTCGCCGTCGACCGACGTGTACGCCTCGAGCGCGTCGACGAACGGTTGGTAGGGAACGCCGAGGTCCTCGTCGCACCGGCCGTAGAGCACGAGCGCGCCGTCACGGTGGGCGGCGCGAGCCACTTCGGCGGCGGTGCGCGTCTTGCCCACGCCCGGTTCGCCGGCCAGCAGCACCGCGCCGGCCTCGCCGGCCTGCGCGCGTTGCCACCGCGCGGTGATGCCCTCGAGCAACGCGCTCCGGCCGACGTAGGCAGTGGTAAAGCCGCCAACCAGCGGCTCGGGGAATGGGAGCGCGCCGCTCTTACCCGGCGCGGCCAGCGGTTCCCACATCACTCGGCAGGCCGGCACCGCCTCGGCGATGTCGGCCAGCTCGAGATCGCCCATCGGCTCGTAGGTGAAGCCCCCACGGGCTCGGGCCAACTCGCGCACGGTCTGCCCAGCGAGGATCTCGGCCGGCAGCGCGGTCGCGGACAGCCGGACCGCCTCGATGAGCGGCGCGCCGGCCATGGTGCCGTCGGCCTCGGTGCTCACCTCACCCACCGATACACCGACCCGCGCCGCGATGTCGCGCTCGTGCGCAGCCCGCTGAATTGCGACGGCGGCAGTCACCGCGTCGGCGGCTGACGCGAAGGTGGCCATGACGCCATCACCGGCGTGCTCAACGACGGTGCCGTTGTGCGCGGCGATCGCGTCGGCATCGGCCCGGTCGGCCACCAGCACCGATGTCGTCCTGAGCGCCATTCTCCGCACGCTACCGGTGACCAGCGATTAGTTCAGAACCCGGCCGGAGTCGGAACAGTTCGGTAGAGAGAGATACAGAGAGAAGGAGACGCCGTGAGCGAGAATGGTTTCGACAAGGCGGGCCTGACTCGGGTGCACGAGACGCTTGAGCGCCACGTTGAGGGCGGCCGCGTGCCTGGCCTGGCCTGGCTGTTGTCCCGCGGCCGTCAGGTCGAGGTCGGCGTGGCCGGCACGACCGAAGACGGCGGCGGTAGCGCGGTCGCCCGCGACACGATCTTCCGCATCGCCTCGATGACCAAGCCGGTCAGCGCGGTCGCCGCGCTGATCCTGGTCGAGGAATGCGTCGTCCGTCTCGATGACCCGGTCGACGACTTCCTGCCCGAACTGGCCGACCGCCAGGTGCTGGTCAACCCCGACGGCCCGATCGACGAAACCGTGCCCGCCGTCCGCCCGATCACGCTGCGCGACCTGCTCACGTTCCGCCTCGGCATCGGCATGGACTTCACCCGCTGGGGCCAGCAGCCCGTGCTCAACGCCCTCGGCGCGCTCGGTCTGGGCAGCGGCCCGCCCACGCCGCAGGGACCGCCCTCGCCCGACGAGTGGATCCGGCTGCTCGGGACCGTGCCGCTCGAATACCAACCGGGCGAACGGTGGCTCTACCACCTCGGCAGCGACGTGCTCGGTGTGTTGATCGCCCGAGCCGCCGGCCAGCCGCTCGACACATTCCTCCGCCAGCGAATTTTCGAACCGCTCGGTATGAACGACACCGGCTTTTCGGTCCCCGCCGCGTCACTAGACCGGTTCGGTGCCGCCTACATGCCCACCCCCACCGGCCGGGAGCTGTACGACCCGGCCGACGGACAGTGGGCCACGCCACCCTCGTTCCCCTCAGCCGGCGGTGGGTTGGTGTCAACAGTCGACGACTTCTTCTCGTTTGCCGACATGCTCCGCAACCGCGGCACTGGCGGCGGCGAACGCATCCTGTCGCGCGCCTCGATCGAAGCGATGACGGTCGACCACCTCACCGACGAGCAGCGCGCCGCCTCGGGCCCTGATCCGACCGGCGCGCTGGGATGGGGCTTCGGCGTCGGCGTGCAGGTGAGCCGCACCGCGCCGGCGCGGACGGTCGGCTCCTACGGGTGGGACGGCGGGCTCGGCTCGTCGTGGGCCAACGACCCCATCGAGAACCTCGTCGGCATCATCCTCACCAACCAAGCCTTCGAGTCACCGCAGGGCACGACGACCATCGCCGACTTCTGGACCACCAGCTACGCGGCGATCGCCTAGGTCACCAGTTCTGGCGGGCCTCCTCGGCGAAACCCTGGAGATTCTCGAAGTCGAGGGCGAGCCCGTCGTCGGTCATAAGTTGCCCCGACCACGTGCCGAACACCTGATGGGTCTCGCTCCCCCGCTTGCGGCCCGCCGCTTTGGTGTGCTTGTCGAAGCGCGGCGTCAGCACCATATCGAGCTGCCCGCCGGGGTCGACCACGTGCCACGGCTGCATCGGGTTGTCCCAGTCGTAATCCCACGTGAGCTCGTGCCCGAGCTTGCTGAGCCGGCCGTCGACGATCAGCCCGTTCTCGGTGAGGCCGGTGCCCTCGGTCCACTTGGCGCCGACCTGCAGACCGACGACATGGCCGTGGGCAACACCCGCACCGCCGCCCCAGTTCCACGTGATCTCGGCCGGCCACCGGCCGCGGCCGACATCGAGCACGCCCCACGCGTCGCCGATCTCCCACCGCCGCTCGCCCACCACCAGTTCGCCGGTCGCCGGACGGGCCTGGTGCTTCGAGGTGAAGTTGAACAGCTCGTCGCTCCACGGGATCACCACGTTGAGCGACTCGTGTCCGGCGGGCAGCGCAACGGTGACCGCAAGGCTGCCCTTGCGGCCGTCGCGCTCGGTCCAGGTCGCTTCGAGGTGGGTGCCGACCTCGTCGTCGGTGATCGTCAGATCCAGGCCGCCGTGCTTGACGATGAGCGGCGCCGTCCCCGGAAGCTCAGGAAGGTTGAAGCCCTCGGCGGCGGGCACGATCGTCCCCCACCCGCCGCGTTCGCCGGTGACGAGATCACACCACCACACGTCGGCCAAGCCGACGTAGTCGACGTTCGAATACACCGCGGAGACAACGAGGTCGCCGGCCAGGATGGCCCAGTAGTCCCAGCGCTTGTTCGTCCCGAAGCGGCCGTCGAGGTTGGCCCGGTGCAACGGCCGGCGTGACCACCCGCGGGCCGCGGGATTCAGCCGGTCGCCGTCGGCCGTGCACAGGTCGACCGGTTCGGTCAGCTCGGGTTCGTGGGTCACGCTCACGTCATAGCATCGAGGCGAGTGAGCAACGCCGAGGCGCGGCAGCGGAATTGGGACCAGCTCGTCAGCCAGGTGGTCGATGGGCCCGGTCAGCTCGATCCGGCCGTCCGCCGGGCGGTGTTCGACGGAGCGGGTGACGTTCCCGAACGCCTGGCCGGCTTCGTCGACACGGTCGTGCGCCACGCGTATCGCGTGACCGACGGCCAGATCGACGACCTCAAACGCGCCGGCTTAAGCGAGGACGAGATCTTCGAAGCAACCGTCGTGGCCGCAATGGCTGCGGGCGAGCGGCGTCTGCGGATCACGCGGCGCGCCATGGGAGGGGACTGACGTGGGCTTGCGCTTGCGCATCTTCGACTCCGGCCATGATCTGCCGACGCGGCTGACGCTCGGGCTCATGCGCCGCATCGCTCGCACCGAGGTGCCCGCGGTGATCAGGATCGCCAGCTACCGCCACCTCTACTTCGGCACGCCGTATCACGCACTCGTGCAGGACGTCATGCGGGGACCGTCGGCGTGGACGGTCGGCGAGCGCGAGTTGTTCGCCGCGTTCACCTCGTCGCGCAACCAATGTCAGTTCTGCACGACGGCGCATCAGTCGTTCGCCGCGTCGATCGAAGGCGATGAGGCGGTGGCCGCTGCGCTCGACGCGCCGGCAACTGCACCGGTGCGGCCTGAGGTGGCGGCCGCACTCGTGTTCCTGGGCAAGCTGGCGGACGCGCCTGATGATGTGGGCGTGGATGATGTCGCGGCGGTGCGCGCCGCGCGCGTCACCGACGCGGCACTGGATGAGGCCGTGCACATCAGCGTGCTGTTCCATGTGATCAACCGCGTTGTCGACGCGGCCGGCGCCGGGCCGTTGGAAGGTCGCAGCCTCGCCATCGCCCGCCGCGTGGTGATGGGCGGCGGCTACAAGTTGCCGCCGCCTATTCGGTACTTCTCACGCGCCCGGTAGCCTCCGCGCCATGGGAGAACCGATGTTCACCACACCCACCTCAGATCGGGCGTCCTTCGGGCAACGGCTCGTCGGCGCACTCATCGACGGCGTGTTGCTGGGCGTCTTGTCAGTCTTTCTGCGAGGGTTCTTCGGGTCCCTGCTCAGCATCCTGATCGGCCTGGGCTATTACATCTACCTCGAAGGCAGCCCGTCGGGGCAGACCCTCGGCAAGAAGGTCATGCAGATCCGCGTCGTCGACATTGAGAACGGCGGATCGATCGGCTACGGCCGCGCCGGGGTCCGGTACGTGGCCCGGTTCCTCTCCGCGCTGCCGCTCGCGCTCGGATATTTCTGGATGCTCTGGGATCCGGAGCGGCAGACCTGGCACGACAAGCTCGCCGCCTGCGTGGTCGTCCCGGAAGCGTCGGCTCCTGTCGAACGCTGGCCCGGCTGACCCGTCTTCTCGTTACCGCCCCCGTCCGCATCTGCGACGCCGGCGGGTGGACTGATACCTGGTTTGCCGGACACGGCGCGGTGTGCAACTTGGCGGTGCGGCCGGGTGTGCGGGTGGTCGTCACACCGGGCCGGGGCGTGACCTTCGCCGACCCACCGACGCCGTTGGTCGAGGCCACCGCCGCCGAAGCGGGCGCGGCCGACGTCCACATCGAGATCCGCGCCGACGCGCCGGCTGGGTCATCACTAGGAACCTCGGCCGCCGTCGCCGTCGCCCTCCTCGCCGCGCTCGGTGTGCCACGGCGCGAGCTCGCGGCAAGGGCGCACCGCGTCGAGACCGAACGTCTCGGACTCCAGAGTGGCGTGCAGGACCAGGTCGCCGCCGCGCAGGGCGGTGCGTCGCTCTTGGACATCGAGTTCCCGCGAGTAACTCGCCGCGCGCTGAAGGTCCCGGCCGCCGCGTGGCGCGAGCTCGACCAGCGCCTGGTCACCGTGTTCCTCGGAGCGCATTCGTCCTCGGCCGTGCACGACGAGGTGATCGCCAACCTCACGGCCGACCCCGCCCCACTCGATGCGTTGCGCAGGTGCGCGCGCGACGCGGCGGGGGCGCTGGTCGCCGGTGACCTCCGGGCTTACGGCGCCGCCCTGGTCGCCAACACCGACGCGCAGCGCGCCCTTCACCCTGCGCTGGTGAGCGAGGACGCCCAGCTGGTGATCGATGCCGCGTCGGCATCGGGCGCGCTGGGCTGGAAGGTCAACGGCGCCGGTGGCCGCGGCGGATCGGTCACGATCATCTGCGGCGAGACCCGACCCACGATTCCCGTCGGCCAGGCGCTTCCGCTGCGGCTGTCGCGGCAGGGCGTGCGGGTCAGAGGTTTTTCTTGATTTTCTGACACTGATGTCGGAAAATCACCCGCATGCGACGACTCCGACTGATTGCACTGGCCTTCGTCCTCCCCGGGTGGCTGCTGATCGGCGGCTCTGTCGGTGCGCCCGCGGCGCGGGCGGCGTCTTGTTACACCACCTTCCCGGCGTCGCCGTCGACCGATCCGGCCACCTTCGCCACGTACAACCTCACCATCGGCGGCCGCAGTCGCTCGTACCTTCTCTACGTCCCGACCGGCATCACTACTCCGCGGCCGACGCTCCTGGCGCTGCACGCGCTGTTCACCAACGGCACCCAGCACGCCAACCAGACGCACTTCGCCGCGGTGGGCGCGCAGCAGCAGGCGATCGTCGCGTTCCCTAACGGCACGTCGACGCTGTGGAACTGGTCGGCCGCCGGCGGAAACGACAGCAAGTTCATCTACGCAGTGGCCAAGGCGCTCGTCGACGCTGGCTGTGCGGATGCGGCCAAGGTTTACGTTGAAGGCCACTCTGAAGGCGCCTACATGTCCAACCGCATCGCGTGTGACGACGCCGCGGGCGTGAGCCTCGTCGACCGCGGCATCAACGTGAAGTCGGCCGCCGCGTTCGCCGGTGGCGACGTCACCCAGAACGCCAACTCGACGTGCGCGGCAGCCCGCGACGTGCGTTGGGCGTCGTTCCACGGCACCAGCGATGGTGTTGTCGCGCCCGAGAACGGCTACGCGGCGATGATCAAGTGGGCCTCGGCCGCCCGCGACGCGTGCCCGGCGCGCCGGCCCCGCCCGGTCAGTACACGACTAACCCCGTCACGTACACCGGCTGCGCCAGCGGTACAACGGTGGCATGGCGACCGATCGCCGGTCAGTCACACCTGTGGCCGCCGGCGCCGTGCCAAGCCAATGACACGGGCTGCATCCCCACCCTCACCCAGCAGGTGTGGGATTTCCTGGCCAGTCCGTGACCCCGGCGGCGCGGGGCCGGCCCCGACAGCAGCCAGCAGACGTCACCGCCGCCGCGATACGGACGGCAGCGGTCGAGGTGTTCGGCCGCGACGGGCTGGCCGGCGCGTCGATGGCGGCGGTGGCTGAACGCGCCGCGATCAGCCGTCCCGCGCTCTATGAGCTGTACCCGTCCAAGCAGAAGCTCTACGACGTAGTCCTAGCCGAGGAGCTGGGCCGCTTCACTGCGGCGTTGGTCGCGACCTACGAGGCGCCGGCGGCCACGCCCCGCGCCCGGATCCGCCAGCGCTACGCCGCGGTCTTCGACTTCGCCGTCGCCAACCCCGACGCGTTCGCGCTCTTGAGCCGCTCACGGGACGAAGCTGCCGGGGTCGGGCGCCGGCGCATGGCGCGTACCTCCGTGGTCAGCGCGCTTTCCGATCGCATGCGGCAAGAGTTCGCTCAGATCGACTACCCGACCGAGCAGTTGCCCGACGTCCTGGCATGGCTGTTCTTCGCGCTCGGCGAAGCCGCCGCCCGGGGGGCGCTGGCCAACGGAAGCTGGGATCGCGACGCGCTCATCGACCTCGTCACCGACATGACCGGGGCGGTATTTACCGCGGTCGACCGTCGGGTGCTCGATGCGGTCGACACTCCCCGCCGAGGACGCCGCCGCACGTAGCCTTCGGCCCATGGGTAAGCCCCGGTTCAACCACATCGCGCTGACGGTGTCGCCCGAGTTGCTCGACGGTGACGGCCGCGGCGAAGTCATCGACTTCTACGGCGACGTGTTCGGGTGGACCGAGGTCACGCAGATGACCGAGCCCGGCCGAGTGCTGGTCCTGCAAGCGCACCGGTTCGATCAATTCGTGTTCCTCGTCGGCGGTGACGAGCCGGCGCGCGTCGGGAAGCGTGACCACTTCGGTATGGCGGTCGACAAGGTCGAGGACCTCGACGCCGTGCTCGACCGGGCCAAGGCCCGCGCCGCTAACGACCCGCGGGTGACAGTGATCGACAAGACGGTCGAAGATTTCGGCCCGGTCAAGCTCACCAGCTTCTACACCGGCTTCCTGCTGCCGATGATGGTCGAGGTGCAGCACTTCGCCCTGGAGGCGTAACGGGCCTGCCCCGCCAGGCGTAGGGTGGTTCGCTTGAGCAGGCCGTAACGGCCGCTGCTCCGGAAGGACTGAACAGCATGTCCACCAACTATGACGCCATCGTCGTCGGCGCCCGCTGCGGCGGGTCGCCTACCGCCATGCTCCTCGCCAAGAAGGGCTACCGCGTCCTGCTGGTGGACCGAGCCACGTTCCCCAGCGACACCGTTTCGACCCACTTCGTCCATGCCCCCGGCATGGCCGCGCTGAAACGCTGGGGGCTGCGCGACGCGCTGGCCACGTCTGGCTGTCCGCAGGTCAAGACGTACGCCTTCGACTTCGGACCCTTCACGATCGCCGGCTCGCCCCGCCCCAGCGATGGGGTCGACGAGGCGTACTGCCCGCGCCGGCTGGTGCTCGACACGATGCTCGTCCACGCTGCAGCCGAGGCCGGTGCCGAGGTGCGGGAGGGATTTTCGGTCGACGAAGTCCTCGTCGAGGACGGCGTCGTCGTCGGGATCCGGGGCAAGGACGCCGGCGGCAGCGCGGTGACCGAGCGAGCCAAAGTCGTCATCGGCGCCGACGGCCGCAACTCCGTTGTGGCCAAGGCGGTCAAGCCCGAGCAGTACAACGAGAAGCCCGCCGTCTGCCCGTCGTTCTACTCGTACTACAGCGGCGTGGGTAGCTCAGGCTTCGAGGTGCACATCCGAGAGAACTGCGGCATGGCCGCCTTTCCCACTCACGACGACCTGACGCTGGTCATCGCCGGAATGCCGGAGACTGGGTTCAAGGCCGCCAAGAAAGACATCGAGGGCGCGTTCCTCAAGATTGTCGACCAGGCGCCGCTGGGCGAACGCGTGCGCGCGGGAAAGCGTGAAGATCGCTTCCATACCGCGTCGGGTCTCGCCGGCTACTTCCGCAAGCCGTACGGACCCGGCTGGGCGCTCGTGGGCGACGCCGGCTATCACCTGCATCCGATCACCGCCCAGGGAATCACCGACGCGTTCCTCGACGCCGAGCGGCTCGCCGATGCCCTCGACGAATCGTTCAGCGGCCGGAGCATGTACGACGATGTGATGGCGCGGTATCAGCAGGCGCGGGACGAGTCCGTGATGCCGATGTACGAGATGACGTTCGACTTCGCCCAGGTCGACAAGCCACCGCCGCCCGAGACGCAGCAATTGCTCGGCGCGGTCTACGGCAACCAAGAGGCCATGGACGACTTCATCAGCGTCCAAGCCGGCACGCTCCCCATCCCCGAGTTCTTCAACCCCGACAACATCGGCCGAATAATGGCCGCCGCCGCGAAGTAGCCCTAGTTGCGTTCACCGGGCGATTCTCCGCGAATAGCGCGTGAGAATCGCACGGTGAACAGCACTCCCGCTCACTAGCCGGCGCGTTTGGGCCGGGCGACGAGTTCGCCGCCGCAGTTGGGGCAAACGTTGTCCATGCCCGCGCCGCAGGTCGGGCAGAAGGTGCACTCGAAGCTGCATATCCGGGCGTCGGCATCCAGCGGCAGCGGGTTGGCGCACTTCTCACATTCCGTTCGCATTTCCAGCACGCCATCAGTTAACAAGGTGAGCGGTGCGAACGGCGTTTACCGATCTCGTTGGGTGTGCGGTGCCGATTCAGCAGGCCGGCATGGGCGGCGTGGCCAAGGCCGAGTTGGCCGCGGCGGTGGCCGATGCCGGCGCGCTCGGGATGGTGGCGCTGCCCCTCCCCGCGCCGCTGATCGCCGAGGCTCTGGTTGCGCTGAAGTCGGCCACCACCGGGGCGTTCGGTATCAACTTCCTGATGCCGTTTCTCGATCGGGACGCGGTCGAAGCTGCGGCCGACAAGGTGCGGGTCGTCGAGTTCTTCTACGCGCCACCCGACCCGTCGCTCGTCGCCATGGTGCACGGCGGCGGGGCGCTGGCGGCCTGGCAGGTGGGCTCGGTGGACGAAGCGCGCCAAGCCGTCGATGCCGGTTGCGACTTCGTCATCGCGCAAGGCGTCGAGGCGGGTGGTCACGTCCGCGGCACGACTGGTCTGTTGCCCCTGCTCGACGCAGTGCTCGAAGCGGTCGACGTTCCCGTGGTCGCCGCCGGGGGCATCGGAACCCGGCGCGCGGTCGCTGCGGTCCTCGCCGCCGGCGCGGGCGCGGCACGCGTCGGGACCCGGTTCCTCGCCGCCACCGAAGCCGACGTGCACCCGCGCTACCTCGAGCGGTTGATCGAAGCGGAGCCAGAGGACACCGTGCTCACAACCGCGTTCTCGCTGATGTGGCCCGATGCGCCGCACCGCGTTCTGCGCTCGTGTGTCGAGGCGGCCGATGCATTGGCCCCCGATGCCATCGTCGGCGAGATGGCCTTCGGCGACATGACGATGCCGCTGCCCCGGTTCGCGGTTCCGTGCCCCGATCGGTCGGCCACGGGGACCGTCGATGCCATGGCCCTGTACGCAGGCGAGTCGGTGGGCGCGGTGCGGCGTCAGCAGCCCGCGGCCGAGATCGTGCGCGAGCTGGCTGGGGACTAGTTGGCCGCGATGGCGGCGTTGATCACGTCGGTCATGGCGAGCATGCCGACGAGGTTGGGATGCACCGGGGCGGCGGGACCGACGAATACTGCGGGCTCGACCCACCGGATGCCCGGCGCGCGACACGAGTCATGGCCGACGCTGGCGGCGTAGAGGTCGACGTACGTCGCGCCGTTGGCCGCGGCGGCTGACGCGACCATCGCATTGAGCTCCTGGGTCTTGGCCCGCAGCCAAGGAATGTCGGCCGGCGACACCGGGAGCTGCGGCCAGCACACCGCGAGCACATCGTCGACCACCGGAACGATTGACGGATACCCGACGACGAACACGCGCGCGTTCGGCGCCCGCGTCGCGATGCCGGCGACCGCGGCCGACACGTGCGGCGCCGCCGCCGCGATCCGCTGGGTGATCTCGTCTTGACCGTTGACCACGTATTCGTCCTGGCACGGCGTGCCCTGCGGGGCCGGCGCGAAGCACGACTCGGCGATGCCGGAGAAGCCGATGTCGTTGCCACCCATCTGGAAGGTGACGATCTGGGTGCCGGCGTCGAGGCGGTCGTACTGCGGCGGGTTGGGTCCGGGCGTCACGCCTTGCGGCGCAGTCATGTCCTCGGACTCCGCGCCCGGCGCAGCTCGCATCGCGCAAGGGCAACCCCAACTTCGGCGCCAGCAAGTGCGGATAGTTGTTGGTCGAGCGCAGACACCCGTACACCGGTTCGTAGGACGGGATCAGCGGCCCCGACGTGTAGGAGTCGCCCAGGGCCACGTAGTTGGGGGTGACCGTATGGGGCGGGGGCGTTCCGAGGACTAACCCGAGCAGCCGAGGCGATGATCGCCACGATCTGTGCAAGAAGCATTTGTCCGTATTCGCCACCGAGGGCGACGACTCCTGGGTGGTCTGCTAAGCCGATGCCGTGGGCCACGCCCCGCGCCGGACCTGGGAGGCCGTTGCGGCCGCAGTCGTACTCGCCGGGCTGCTCCCGTTCCCGACGCCGGTCCGGGCGGCCGCGGAGGCGCCACGTGAAGGCTGGGGTAGCCGGGTGCGCCTGGCCCGAGTCAGCTTCGATCCGGCCAAGGGCGCGCCGGCGACGCCGCGCCCGCTTACCGACCTGGCTCGGCGGCTGAAGACGGTCGCCTCGGCGACCTCGAGTGACCAGCTGTGGTTGGTGCAACTGCACGTCCCCGTCAGCCGGGCCGGGCAAGTCGCGCTCGGTCGAGTCGCGTTGCGCCCGCTGGCCGTCGTCCCCGACGCGACCTATCTGATGCGGGGCAGCGCTGGGGCCGCCACCGCCGCCCGCGCGCTGAAGTCGGTGCGGGCGGTGGTCCCCTTCCCGGCGTGGGCCAAGGTGGTCAAGGGCGTCGAGACCGCGTCGCGCGGCACCGAGCTGACCATCGCCGCCATGCCCGACCGACCGGGCGTCCCCCGCATCCGGACCGCGCGCGTCACCACGCCGGCCGCACTGGCCGCGCTCGTCGGCGACCCGACCGTCGGGGCGGTCGCCGTGCGCTCCGTCATCCGCCCGCTGAACGCCAACGCCCGTTGGGTGACGCAGTCCGCGGTGCGGGCCTCGACCCCGCTGACCGACCACGGGCTGCTCGGCGACGGCGAAGTGGCCGGCATCGTCGACACCGGCATGGCCTACGCGCTCGATCGCAACGGGACGGCCAGCTGGTTCTTCTCCGACTGCACCAACCCGGCCCAGCCGACCGCCGCCAGCTGCAAGGTGGCCGACAACACCTACCAAGCCCCGAACACCTCACCGGGCGACACCGGCTGCAGCGGCAGTGGCGACATGCAGGCCGGCGCGTACCGTGCGCCCGCGCACCGGCCACCGCAAGGTGCTCGCCTATTTCAATCTGGTGGCCGAGTGCGAGGCGGTGGCCGGCGACAGTGGTGGCAGCACCCACGGCAGCCACGTGTCGGGCAGCCTGCTGGGCGACCACCCGCCCTACGGCGTCGCCAACGGCGACGACGGGATGGCGCCGCGCGCCAAGGTCGTCTTCCAGGACGTCGGCGGCGACGAGGAGTCACTGGCCGGCCTGCCGGCCGACTACTTCGAGCTGTTGTCCCAGGCCTACGAGCCGGCACGACTGCCCAGCGGCACCCGAGGCTCGAGCGGCGCGGCCACGCCGGAGGACACCGTCGGGCCGTATGTGCGGGGCACCGGCGCTCGCGTCCACTCGGCCTCGATCGGCAGCGCGGTCCCGATCGTCAGTCTCGGCGAGGCGCCCCGGCTCGACGACTTCGTCACCAACAACGAGGACATGACCGTCGTGGTCTCGGCGGGGAACGCGGGGCCCGACATGGCCACGATCGGCGAGCCGGGCGTGGCCAAGGACGCGATCACCTCCGGAGCGATGGCCAACGGGGCCAGCGACTTCGTGTCGCTCGACAGCCTCGCCAACTTCTCGAGCCACGGTGCCGCGCTGGTCGACGGTCAGCTTCCGAACCTGGCCCGCATCAAGCCCGACGTCGTCGATCCCGGCCTGCGGATCGTGTCGCCCAAGGGCGGAACGAACACTGAGACGCACGTCCTGCAGGGGACTTCGATGTCGGCGCCGGTTCTGTCGGGCAACGCGGTCCTCGTGCGGCAGTACTTCGAGGACGGGTTCGGCCCCGGCGGCCCACCAGGGACAGTCGTGGGTTTCGCATCGGGTCGGCGTGCCACGACCGGTGGGTTCAACCCGTCGGCCGCGCTGGTCAAGGCGGTGATCGTCAACTCCGGTCAGCGGATGCGCGGTAAGTACACCGGTGCGGTGGGCACCAACCGCGAGCTCGATGGCCAGTGGCCCTCCGCCGGCCAAGGTTGGGGTCGGGTGCAACTCGACCGCGCGCTGCACTTCGACGACGTCGCCGGGTCGCCCAATCTCTGGGTGGCCGACGTGCCGTTCTGCCCGCCGCCCCGCCACTGCGCGGGTGACACCGGCGCCGGCGTGGCCACCGGCGACGACGTCACCTACACCGTCGACGTCGGCCCCGGCCAACCGCTCAAGGTCATCCTGGCGTGGAGTGACCCCGGCGGCTTGTCCAGCTTCCTCGGGATCGGCACCGACGAGGTCGTCGTCAACCAGCTCGCATTGCAGGTCGACGGGCCGGGCGGCACGTCCTATTGCGGCAACCGCATCAACACGATGGCCACGCCCTCGGCCGACGTCGCTACATCACTCCCCGGCGTGTGCAACCCGCTGTTGGGCGACCGGCTCAACAACGTGCACGGTGTGTACCTGCCCAACCCGGCGCCGGGGCGGTACACGATCCACGTCAAGGGCGACCTCGTCATGCAGGACCAGAACGCCATCGGGCTCTCGGAGCGTCCGCTGACCGGGCGGCAGGGTTACGCGCTGGCCGCCACCGGCCGCTTCACCGCGGTGCCGGCCGTAACGGCACCGGCACCGCCGGCGGCAACCATCACCGGCGCGTCGGTCAGCGCGCCGAGCGCCGATCTCGCGGTGGTGCGGTTCTCCACCAACGTTCCGACCACGGCGTCGGTCACGCTCACGTCGGACACTGGCGCGGCGATCACCCGTAGCGACGTCTACAGCCGTCCGGCGTCGGCCTACCCTGGCGTCGCGCTGGTCCAGGTCGAGAACGACGGCCAGTTCCTCAACAAACCGGTACGCGCCACCGAGCACATCGTGAAGTTCACCGGTTTGTCGCCGGGCGCGCGCTACCGCGTGTCGTTCACCGCCACCGGCGGTGCGACGCCCGTGGAAGGCGCGCTTGCAGTGACGACCCCGGCGGGCGTCTTTGCTCCACAAGTCGCCGCCGACACCGCCACGCTGTTCAGCGCCGACACCACGACCGGGGAGCCGTTCCCGGACGAGACCGCGGTGTGGGGCCACTCCGGGCAGCTGTACGTCGGCGCGGTACCCGCCACCACGCAGTTGCTGTGCGACATCCTCGAGCTGCCGATCTGCGGACCGATCAACGTGGGCAGCGCGTTCAAATTCCGGCTTCCCGCGGGCGTTGCTTTGGAGAGGATCACCGGTGCGGCCGTCGTGCTGAGCACACGACACGATCTCGCCAGCCGGGTTCTTGGTGCACCCACCCACCAAGTGGTCCTCCTGGCTGACAGCGCCGAGGCGACGTGGGGCCCGGGCACGTCGTACGAAGACGTCTTCAGCGCGCCGGCCGATATCCGTGTGGGGGCGCCGACCGCGTACCGGAGCGTGCCGTACGTCAACGAGGCTTTCACCGTTCCATGCAGCGATCTCACGAAGCTGCGCGCCAACCTGGTCAATCGCGAGGCGGCATTCCGCATCGAGCTGGGGGGCGACCCGGGCACCTCGGTCGACGGCTTCCCGTTGACCGACTCTCTCTACGTGTGGGAGTCCGGCTTCGGGCGGCGCACCAGTGGCCTGGAATACCGGCCGCGGTTGGTGCTGTTCACGACCGGCGATCCGTTGGGTCAGTCGGCGAGCGGGCCGCCGCTGATCTCCGACGTTCGCACCGAACGGGTGGACGCGACCACTGCGGTCGTGCACTGGCGCACCAGCCAGCCGGCCAACTCGTTGGTGTTGTTGCGTAAGGGCAGCGCGCCCGACGTGGTGCAGGTCGGCGCGCCGATGTACGTGACCGAACACCACGTCACCGTGAAGGGTGTCGGCCGCGGTGATGGGTGGCAGTTCGCGCTGCGATCAGTGACACCGCAAGGCGATACCGGCACCGCGATCAACGGCGGCAAAGGCTGGAGGATCACCGACGATCCGGTCAAGCCGCCGGGACCTGCGCTGGCCGCGGCCGGCGTCGGGCCGTTCGCCGCATCGATCCCCACGAACGCGACGGCCACCGCGGCTGATCGCGACGCTGGCACTGGCCTGGGCTGCGTGGCGGGCGCGGTCGCCGCAAGCAACGTCGGTGGCACGGGCAGTCTCCCGGCAACCGGCTTGGCCGGTCCCGGCCCCGCCGCCGGCCTCGCCCTCACCGCCGCCGCCCTCGTCGTCGCAACCCTCACCCGCCGCCGCCGGACCTAGGCAGGCTCCGCCGCAAGTGTCGGTGCGCAGTGACCGTTTTTCGAGACCGGACACCGACATATGGCTTTCTTGCCGGCGTAGGTGAAATCGGGTTGGTCGTTGTTCGTTGGACTCTCGAGCGCGCTCCCCCGCCCACCCTCGTTCACCAAGGAGACCTTGCATGCCCAAGCCGTTCACCACCCTCGTGCTCGCCAGCGCCGTCATCGCCGGCGGCGTGGCCGCGGCGTCGGCCGTTCCCGCCGGCGCCGCCGAACGCCCCGCTCGGCCGTCGGCCGCGGTCGAGGTGAGACCTCGACCCGACCGGCCCGAGCACCTGCGCCTCGCCTGTCAGCCGGCCAGCGACGGCGAACAACGGGGCATCGGCTGCCGGTGGTCACCGTCGACGTCCCGTCGCTTCGCTGGCTACCGCCTCGTGCGGGGCACACCCGACGGACGCGAAGTCGTCTTCCGCACCGCCGACCGCGCTCACACTCGCTTCCTCGATACCAACGTCCGTCCCGGCGTCCGCTATCGCTACGCGGTGGTGGCCGTCGACGCCGCCGGCCACATCGTCGGCCGCAGCAGCGTGGTGACCACCGGCATCCCGCCGGCATCGCAAGGTGATGGGTGAGCCATCACCACAACCGCCCCGGCCCGGGGCCGTCGGCGACACTGTGAAGCCGTGGCCCCATGCCGTTCCCGACCCCGCTGACCTCGACGAGCGCGCGCTCGTCGAGGCGGCGCGCTCGGACGCAGACGCGATGGCCGAGCTCTACCGCCGTTACCTTCCGCGCATCCACGCGTTCGCCTACCGGCGCACCGGCTCGCGTACCGTGGCCGAGGACGTCACCTCGGCCACGTTCGAGCGGGCGCTGCGCAGCCTCGATCAGTTCCGCTGGCGCGGCGGCGGTTTCGGCGCGTGGCTGTTCCGCATCGCGGCCAACGAACTGGTCGACCACCACCGGCGCGAGCAACGGAACCGGGCACCGCGCGTCGCCCACGCGCTCGTCAGTGCCGCGTCGGCGGGCGACGCCGACGCGTCAGTTGGCATCGATCGCCTCGACGTGCCCGGCGACGCTGCCCCGCTGCTCGCAGCGCTCGCCACGATCAACCCGCGGTACCAGCGCGCCATCTCATTGCGGTATCTCGCCGGCCTATCGCATGACGAGGCTGCTGCGGCGATGGGCACGTCGAAGGCGGTGATGGCGGTGACCCTGCACCGCGCCGTTGCCGCGTTGCGAAAGGCAGCCCGGCCATGACCGACGAACTGAACGATCGCCTCTCCGAAGCCGGCGGCGCTCCGGCCCCGGCCCCACGCGCCGAATTCGCGGCATCGCTCGAGGACCGGCTGCGCGCCATCCACGCCACGGGCATGACCGGCCCGGCCGCGCCGACCACGCCCTTCCCGCGGACACGGTTGCTGGTGACGATCACCGCCGCCGTGGTCCTCGTGATCGCCGCGGTGAGCGCGGCGGCGCTGCGCAACGACGGACATCGTCAGGTGCAGCTGACCAGCGCGACGGGTGCGCTGCTCGTGCTGCCCGACGGCTCGGTCATCCCCGGCGTCGCCGGCCTGCGGCTGCCCGACGGCACGGTCATCCGCACCGGGCCCGAGGGCAGAGCAAACGTGCGCGGCGTCGAACTGGGTGCGAACGCCGAGGGCGTGATTGTCGACGGGCGGCTGCGCGTCGGACGGCCAGCGCCGACACCGACCCGCCCGCCAACGACCGCGACCACCCGTCGTCCGGGACCAACCGTCGCGCCAACCCGTCCGCCAGGCACCCGACCGACGCCGCCGCCGCCGACCACGGTTCGGTCGCGGCCTGCGACGCTGCGGCTCACCGCGACACCGGAGCGAGCGGGGCGCGCCAACCTGCGCTGGAGCGGCTACACCGGCCCGGGTTTCGACCGTTACCTCGTCCTGCGTCGCCTCGGCCGGGACCAAGCGCCCCCGGGCCCCGCGTATCCGGCCGACGCGGGCACCGAGGTCGTCGCCCAGATCCGGGACATCGGGACAACCGCCGCCGTCGACCAGCTCCCCGATCGCGCCACCACCGCGACCTATCGAGTCGTTGCCGTCGCCGCCGACGGCCGCGTCCTGGCCACCAGCCCCAGCGTGTCGATCTCGCGTTAGTTACGGCACGGGCGTACCGTGGACGTACTCGCCGCGATGTCGTGGCGGTTGGGAGGGAAGCACCATGGGTGAGGAAGAGCGCCCGCAGTCCCACGAGGGTGACGCGGCCGACGACGCCACCGCTGAATCAGAAGCCGGTCTCGTGGAGGACCTGACCGTCGAGTCCGAAGATGCCGCCAACGTCAAGGGCGGCGCCAGGGAAGACCGCAGGAAGTAGCCGCGCTGCCGGCTTTCTACTGCGTCGACATCGAGGTCCCACCCGAGACGACGCGATTACTTCGCGTCGCGTGCGCGACGCGCCGCGTCGAGTACGTGGCCGTCGATGCGCGCACGTTCGACTACGACCCCCGCCATCGACTCGATCCTGGGAACCTGCTCTTCCGGCCCGCGGTAGGGATCGCCGCGCTCCGCGTCGAGGAGTTCCTCTACCGACCAGGGGTCTCGACGTTCTACACCGAGCCAGACGGGATCCACTTCCGTCCAGTCACCGCGACGATGGTCTTCGAGGCGGCCGGGCTGCCCGTGCCGCCGACCGTCTACGCGGGGAGCGGCAGCCGCGAACTGCTGCGATCGTTCGCGGACCGCGTCGGTGGCTTTCCGCTGGTGGTGAAGTCGTTCGGTCTCTCCGGCGGCGTCGGGGTCGTGCGAGTTGACTCGTTCTCGTCGTTGTTCTCGGTAGTCGACTACGTGCTGGCGCGCGGCGCGATGCCCGCCCTGATGCCGTTCCTCGACGCAGCCACTCATTGGCGCGTTGTCCTCGTGGGCGATCAGGCGGTCGCGACCTACCGCAACCCCGTGGCCGCGGACGACTTCCGCAGCCACGGGAGTGACGATCCGGCCGACTACCACGCGGTTGGCCCGGAGCCGCTCGCCCGGTTGGCTCACTCCGCGATGCGCGCGCTCCGCCGCGAGTTCGGCGGCGTCGACATCCTCGAGTCGTCGAGCGGCGAACTGTTTCTTCTCGAGGCGAACTTTCCCTGTTACTTCGTGCCGGCGCAGACCGTCGGCGGCCTCGACGTCGCCGGCGCGATGGTCGACCACCTCATCGGCAAGGCGCAGCGCCTCGCGACCTAGCTGTGCGCGGACTCGAAGAAGTCGTAGGCGGCGGTGGTGAGGTCGCCGGCGTAGGGGTCGCTGAAGCTGCCGTCGAAGCTGCCGCCGGGATAGTTGTGCGAGAGGCCGTGGACGAGCCAGGCCTGCACGAGCTCGCGGCCGGCGGCGTCGTTGTAGTGACGGACGGTCGCGGGGTACGGCGAGACGCCGAGCGCGGCGGGCAGGCAGGGGTTGCGAGGCGGCTGCTGCGTGCAGGTGTCACCCGGCGCGCCGGCGCCGATGCTGGTGAGCCCGTCGAGATTGCGATGTTCGATCGACGCGGGCAGCAGCGACACCGAGAGGTTGTGCGCGCCGTCGTCGATCAGATCGTTGGTGCCCAGCCACTGCAGAACGGTGAGCTCGCCCATCACCGGGTTGGTGAGGTAGTCGGCGCTGCCCTGCACGATGAACGCCGGCATCGGCTGCGCGAAGTCGCCCATCCGCATGTAGGCCTGATCACCGGTCGGGTCGGAGCACAGATAAGAACAGCCCTCGATCGAACCCACGGCCGCGTAGAGGTCCGGATACGTCGCTGCCATCACGTTGGCCATCAGGGCGCCGGATGACACACCGACCAGATACACGCGCGCCGGATCGGCGCCGTGCGCGGCGGCGACGCGGCGCGTGATCTGGGCGACCGACTCCAGCTCACCCTCGCCGCGCGGCACCACGACCTGCCCCGAGTTCCAGCACTGCGCCGGGCTGCCCGTGGTCGGGTCGGTCGACTGCTCGGGATAGGCGACGATGAACCCGCGCTGATCGGCCAGGTCGTTCCACGGCGTCGACAACGCGGCCTGCTCGGCCGGTTGCGCGCAGCCGTGGAGGTACACCACCAGCGCGCGTTGGCCGGCCGGCGGCAACCCGGGCGGCACATAGGTCCAGTACTCGCGCGCCGGATAGGTCGCGCCCGCGACGAGCGTGTGGCGCGTGAACGCGCCGGCCCAACGCGCCGCGTCTGCTGGCGCGGCGATCAGCGCCAGCGCCAACACCGCAAGGGCGACAACCGACCTACGCACCGCGCCCGCCCACGATCCTCAGGGCGAACTCGGCGTACGCGTCAGCGACCGTCTCTGCGGTATTCCCGTCGCCCGCCATCCACGTCGCCGCCTCACGCGGGTACGTGCTGAGGGGGCTGTCGTCGTCGGAGGTCACGCCCGGCGGGCGGAACCACCACGCCACGCGCACTCCCATCGCGCCGATGGCCGACAACGCCAACCACATGTCGCGGCACTCGAACGCACCGGTCACGTTCCCCCGCTCGATCACGGCCACGATCAACACCGCGGAGTCGTGGCGCAACGCCAGCACCCGGTCGCTGTGATCCTCGGCCAGCGCGTGCAGCTCGCTGTTGCACACGATCGTCAGCACCGGCCAGGTCGCCTGGAATTCGACGTTGGCCCGGATCGCCAGCCGCAGCTGCTCGACCGGATCCGGGCCGGCGCCCAGGATGGCGTCGCGCACGTGGGCCTGGTGCAGCTGATGGCCGCCGAGCATCAGCTCGGCGAGCAGCGCCTCCTTCGACGGGAAGTGGGCGTAGAACGAGGCGGCCTGGATGCCGACCGACGACGTGAGGTCGCGCACCGACACGCCGTGATACCCCCGCTCGGCGAAGGCCACGACGGCCGCCTCGAGCAGCTTGCGGGCGCTGGGCTTGCCCAAGCCGGGGGGTAGCACCGCCGCAGGTGCCGCGCTCCGAACGGGCGAACGACCGTTAGCCATGGACTGCATATTGACTCACCGTTGCTCCCGTGACAACCTCCAAACCAGGCGAACGAGTGTTAGGGAGGGGACGGTGGCGTACACCGACGTCGACGGGGCCAAGCTCTACTGGGACGAGAGTGGCGAGGGCGAGCCCCTGCTGCTCATCCAGGGCCTCGGTTTCAGCAGCGACATGTGGTTCCGCGTGCTACCGGCCCTCGAGGCCCAGTACCGGGTCATCCGCTACGACGCCCGGGGCATCGGCCGGTCCGACGTCCCGCCGGGGCCGTACAGCATCTACCTCATGGCCAGCGACGCGGCGGCCGTGCTCGACGCGGCCGGCGTCGAGACCGCGGCACGTCTTCGGCTGCTCGCTCGGCGGATTGGTCGCGCAGGAAGTGGGGCTCTCGCACCCCGATCGCGTCCGTAGCCTGATCCTCTGCTGCACCCACCCGGCCGGTACTGATGCGGTGTGGCCGGATGAGAAGGTGATGGACATGCTGCGCAACCGGGCCACGATGTCGCCCGAGGACGCGGCGCGCGCCTCGATCGAGGTCGGGTACGCGGCCACCACGCCGCGCGACCGCATCGAGGAAGACATCCAGCGCCGCCTCGCGCTGCCCACCACCAACGAGGGCTACACCAACCAGTTGATGGCCGGACTCGGCTACCCGGGCACGAAGGACCGGCTTCACCAGATCGCCGTGCCCACCCTCGTCATCACCGGCGACGCCGACCAGATGGTGCCGCCGGTCAACACCGACATCATCGCCGGCGCCATCCCCGGCGCTCGTAAGGTCGTCCTGGCCGGCGGCGGGCACGTGATCTTCACCGACCAGCCCGACCAGCTCACCGGCGCCATGCTCGAGTTCCTGGGAGCGCTGCCCGCGGCATGACGCTCGCCGACGCCGGGCCCCGGCCCTGGATCTGGGCGGTGGTCGCCGGCCTCGTGCTCGGCGGCATCCTCGTCGCGCACGCCAGCCGGCAGATCGCCCGCGCCTTCCCGGACGACATGCGCGCCGCGGCGTGGTCGTCAGGTGCGCAGCCGGCCCCGGCTGGCGATCAGCGGCGCCGTGATCGCACTCTGGACGATCATCTACGCGCTGTACTCCGTCGCCTATCCCTCGGCCGGCGCGTTCCCCAGGGACATCGCGGCTTCGCGCACCATGGCCGCCGCCGACCAACTCGGCGCCAGCGGTGCCCCCATCGATCTGTTCACCGGGCGATTCTCCGCGAATGGAGCGGGAGAATCGCCCGGTGAACAGGAGGACTTGGGCGCGGCGCCGTCAACGTTGCCACCGGCGACGACTCCCGCGAGTGAGCCGCCGCCCGCGGCGGGTGGCGGCAACCCGCCGGCGCCGTGTTCGGTCGCCGCGCAGGCCGACGCGGTGCGCGACGCGCAGGTCGCGGTCGAAGGCCTCACCGGACAGCCGCTCGGCGCCGACGGCGGCGCGGTCGTCGAAGCGCTAGCCGGCTGCAAGGACCCGGTCAACACCGCGCTGTCCCTCCTCGGGCCGATCAATCAACTCCTCACCGACGCCGGCTTCACCGAACCCATCCCGCTGCCCGACCTCCCGGGGCTCCCGGCCTTCGTCATCCCAGAACCGATCGCCGCGCCGCTGCGCTCGACGGTGTTCGACGCCTGCGGGCAGGTCCTTCGCCAGATCTACACCGTGGGCACCGTCGCTCCGGTGCTGCGTATCGAGTTCGAGGACGTCGTCGCCGTAGCCAACTACGTGTCGACCGCGTGCTCTGCCTTCGCCCCCGCCCCTCAAGGAGCTGCATGACCGCCGCGCTGCTGCTGTTTGCCCAGACCGTCGAGACCCGCTCGCGAGCGTGGGTGTGGGTGGTCGGCATCGGCCTCGTGCTGGCCGCGCTGCTCATCGCCGCCGTCGTGCGCGCCGCGCTCAAAGCCCTTCCCGACGACGTCCGCTCACCGGTGCTGGCCGCCGTCCGCCAGAACGCCCCACCCCTTGGCGTCGGCGTCGTGCTGCTCATCGGCGCCATCGTGTTCGCGCTGTACTCGGCCGGCTTGCCGGTCATCACCTCGAGCGACCGTGCCACGGTGGCCGCGTCCGACATTCCGGCCGACGACAACCCGGTGGTCGGTGACGAGAGCGGGGCGACGTCCGACACCACGCTGCCGCCGGGCGCGGCCGGCTCGATCGTCAACCGCGGCACGGCCGCTCGCACCGCGACCACGCGCGGCATCTCGGTCGGCGCACCGAGTCTGGCCATTCGCGACGCCAACCTCTTCTCGGGCGCCAACAACACGCGCGGCATCACCAACGACACGATCAAGGTGTGCGGTCACGCGCCGCTGTCACTCGGGGCCGTGCTCAACACCAAGCCCGAGGACCTGCTCGTCTTCTGGCGCTGGCTCAACGACAAAGGCGGATTGTTTGGTCGCAAGTTCGACATCACCCTCGAGGACGACCAGTACACCGCCGAGGGCGGCGTGCCCGCCGCGCAGGCCTGCGCCGAGCGCAACCCGTTCATGATCTTCGGCGCTATCGGTTCGGACGTCATCCCGCCCGTGCGCATCTGGGCCGAGCAGAACAAGGAGTTGTATCTCCACGGCTTCACGCTGAAGAAGGGCTCGGAAAAGCTGCGCTACAGCTACAGCGCCACAATCTCCCAGGAGGACACCGCGCTGGTGATCGCCGACCTGACGGTGAAGCAGTTCGCGGGCAAGAAGGTCGGCCTTTTGTGGCGCAACACCAACAACGTCCAACCAGGCCGCGACGCCTACAAGAACTACGTCACGAAGCACGGCAGCAAGATCGTGGCCGATCTCCCCGTCCAGAAGAACCAGGGCAGCTACACGCAGGAGATCATCACGCTGCAGCAGGCGGGAGCCGAGGTGGTGTTCATCCTCGACGACGCGGTCAGCCAGCTCAACGTCGTGAAGCAGGGCAAGACCCAGCAGTACAGCCCTCAGTGGCTGCTGTTCACCTTCAACATCCAGACACAGACGCTCGGCAACGACGCGCTCCGTCCGCCGCTGCGCGGCGCCAACCTGGCCCCCGCCTACGAGTGCCACACCTTCGACGGTCCGTACGCGTCGCTACGCGGCCGACATCCGCGAGTTCGAGGAGGCCTACGCCAAGTACTCGCCCAACACCGACCTGTGCGGCATCGCCGGTGACATCGCGTGGGGCGGCTGGCTCGGCTTCAAGGGCATCGCCGGACTGTTCGAGGCGTGCGGTCCGGCCTGCACCCGCAACCGCTTCGCCGGCGTGATGGAGAGCGGTTACAAGGCCAAGATCGGCGCGCTGTGTGAGTTCGACTTCACCGGCAACGGCCACCACGGCGGGTTCTCGGCCGACATCATGGAGGCTTACGCCGGACCGCGCGGTCGGGCTGCGCTGCGCAACACCCAGCGCTGCGCGCGGGCGCCGGCGTCGTAAGTGGAGCAGGCGCTCGTCGTCGGGCTCGTCACCGGCGGCATCTACGGCCTCTACGCGTTGGGCCTCGTACTGGTGTACCGCGGGTCCGGCGTCCTCAACTTTGCCCAGGCCGAACTCGGGACGTTCGCGCTGTTCATCGCGTACTACGTGATCGTCGAGCGGGACCAGCCCTATGTCGTCGGGCGCCGCCGCCGCCGTCCTCACCGCGCTCGGCGCTCGGGCTGCTGTTCGAACGGCTGGCGGTGTGGCCCCTGCGCGCCGCACCGCGTATCTCGGTCGCGGTGGCGACCATCGCCATGCTGTCGTTCCTCATCGCGCTCGAACTGAAGATTTTCGGCGGCACCCCGCGGCTGCTTGATCCGCCGATCAAAGGCGTGGGCGTGCGGATGTTCGAGGTGATCGTTACGCCCACACAGATGCATGTCGCTGGTGCTGGTGCTGGTGATCGGGCTGGCGCTGGCCGCGTTCCTGCGTTTCACCGACTTCGGGTTGTCGGTGCAGGCCGCCGCGCAGGACCAGGAGGCGGTGCGGTTCCTCGGGATCCGCCTGGCCCGGGTGTCGATCTTCACGTGGGGTCTGGCCGCGGTGTTGAGCGCGGTGGCCGCGCTGTTGATCCAGCCGTCGGTCGGCGTGATTTCCGCCAGCGCGTTCGGCGCCATCTTCATCAAGGCGCTGGGCGCCGCGCTGATCGGCGGACTGTCGAGCATGCCCGGCGCCTTCGCCGGCGGCCTGGTGGTCGGCGTGGCCGAGGCCGAGATCCGCCACGCCACGGTTTCCTCGTCGCTCACGGGTCTACCCGAGCTGGTCATCTTCGGCGCCGTCGTGGCCACGCTGGTGTTCCGGCCGCAAGGCTTGTTCGCCGGACGGGCCGCCTGATGATCACGCGCCTGCTCACGCCGTACCGGCAGAACGTGCTGCTGATCGCGCTCGGCTGCGCGGTCCTTCCCTGGGCGACGTCCGAGGCGATGCCCCGCTTGCTCCCGGCATCGACCGCGCTCACGCTGTCGATCGGGTTCGCCCTGGCCATCGCTGCGCTCTCGCTCAATCTGTTGCTCGGCTACGCCGGGCAGCTGTCGCTGGGTCACGCCGCGCTGCTCGGCGTGGGCGCGTTCGCCGGCAGCGTGGTGGTCGACCGGTGGGGCTTGCCGATGTTCGTCGACTGGATCGCCGCCGCGCTGATGGGCGGCGTGGTCGCGCTGGCCATCGGTCTGCCCGCGCTGCGGCTGCGCGGGTTGTATCTCGCGCTGGTCACGATCGTCTTCGGCATCACCATGCAGTCGTCGGTGCTGCGGTGGAACGTATTCACGCGCGGGTCGGCCGGCGCCGCGCTACCCCGCCGGCTCTGGGGCGACTCAATGCTGCGCAACCCGGCGATCTATCTCTCGCTCGTGTTGCTCGCCTTGCTCGGCGTGTGGCTGGTCGACCGCAACGTGATGCGCACCAAGCTCGGCCGCGCCTTCCGCATGATCCGTGAGGACGAGGTTGCCGCGCAGTCCTTCGGGGTCGACGTCACCCGCTACAAACTGTTCGCCTTCGTGCTGTCGGGTGCCATCGCCGGCTTGGCCGGCGCGCTGTACGGCCACGCCGTCGGTCTGGTCAACAGCGACGTCTTCCCGCTCGAGATGTCGCTGCGCATCGTGCTGATCGTGATGATCGGCGGGGTCGGCAAGCGCTGGGGCATCGCGGTGGTGGCCGTGCTGCTGG
Source organism: uncultured Actinomycetes bacterium (assembly GCA_963742585.1). Lineage (GTDB taxonomy): Bacteria > Actinomycetota > Acidimicrobiia > Acidimicrobiales > JACDEA01 > JACDEA01. The sequence goes on along the minus strand of CAVUMI010000003.1, from coordinate 103,906 downwards.
CGCTGGCGCCCAAGCTGCCGGAGTTCATGCAGGGCTACGACCTGGTCGTCGCCGCGCTGATCACCGTCTACAACGTGGTGCACCTGCCCGGCGGGCTCGCCGGTCTTGTCGGCGAGCTCCGCCATCACCGGAACGCGCCGGCGGACGAGGATGACGACGAACCAGTGATACCGAACTTCGTCGTGCGCGACGCGGCGTCCGTCGCGCCGGAGGCGCGCAATGTGACAGAACGGGCTGAGCTGCTGATCGTCGAGGGCGCGACGGTGAACTTCGGCGGGTTGATGGCGGTGGACGACGTGGCGCTGACGGTGGCCCCGCAGACGATCGTCGGGATCATCGGGCCCAACGGCGCCGGCAAGTCGACGCTGTTCAACGCCATCTCGGGCTTCGTGCCCGAGCGGCGCGGCGTGATGATCCTCGACGGCGTGGCCCTGCACGACCTGGCGCCACACGCCCGCACGCAGGCCGGACTGGGGCGGACGTTCCAACAGGTGGGCCTGGCCGTCGACATGTCCGTGCGCGAGAACATCCTGCTGGCCCAGCACGTCACCGCGAACTACGGCGCGCCGAGCGCACTGCTCTATGCCGGCGGGGTCGACCGGGTTGAACGGACCCTGGGCGCGCTGGCCGACGAGGTCATCGCCGGGCTGGGCTTCGAGGAGTACGCCGACGAGCCGGTGCGCAACCTCTCGGGCGGGCAGCGGCGGCTGGTGGAGCTGGGCGCGGTGCTGGCCACCGGTCCCAAGCTGCTCATGCTCGACGAACCGACCGCGGGACTCTCGCCCGCCGCGGCCGAGAACCTGGCCGACCGCCTGCGCGAGCTCCGCGACGACCACGGTCAGACGATCCTGCTCATCGAACACAACGTGCCGCTGGTGCTCGACGTGTGCGACTACGTCTACGTGCTCAACGCCGGCGCGCTGCTCGCTGAGGGCAAGCCGCGCCAGCTGGCCCGCAATCCCGAGGTGCTCAGCGCGTACCTCGGCGAGGTCGTGCTGTGAGCGCGCCGATGTTGCTTTCGCTCGACGGCGTCGTGGCCGGCTTTGGCGCCAACGTCGTGTTGCACGGTGTCGACCTGGCGGTGGCCGAAGGCACGTCGGTCGGCATGTTCGGGCTCAACGGCGCGGGCAAGAGCGTGACGATGAAGGTGATCGCCGGACTGGTGCCGGCCCGGGCCGGCGTCGTCACCCTGCGCGACCGCGACGTCACCGCGCTGTCGCCGGAGGACCGGGCCCGGCTCGGCATGGCGTACACGCCGCAGGGCCGCCAGCTGTTCCCGAAGCTCACCGTCGAGCAGAACCTGCGGCTCGGTGGGTACGTGCTGTTACACGGGGGCTCCGCCCCCGGGCCCCATGGCCGCTCGGCTCGCTGGCGCTCGCTCGAGCAGCGCCGCCACGACAAGGACCGATTCAACGAAGTTCTCGACGGTGTGTACTCGCGGTTCCCGATCCTTCGCAGCCGGCGAGGCCAACAGGCCGGCTCGCTGTCCGGCGGCGAGCAGGCGATGCTGGCCATCGGGCGGGCCCTGGCCGGCGACCCGCAGGTGCTGCTGATCGACGAACCGTCCGCCGGCTTGGCACCGGCGGTGATCGAGAGCGTCCTCGAGATGTTGCAGGGCTTGCGGGCCGAGGGCATGACGATGGTGCTGGTCGAGCAGAACGTGAGCTTCGGCTTCCGCCTCGTCGACCGCGCCGCGATCATGCAGCGCGGTCTCGTCGTCTACGAGGGCGATGTCTCGAGCCTCGACACCGCCCGCGTCGCCAAGCTGCTCGGCGTCGGGCGCCTCCTCGGCGCCCACCTAGAACGCGCCGTCAAAAAGCCAAGCGCCAAGAAGCCCGCCAACAAGCGACGTGTCGGTGCTCAGTTACCGAAAAGCGAGACCTGACACCGACACATTGCTTTAGGCAATGATGTCGCCGTGGCCGAACCGTTGCTGCGCGTCCGCAACGTCGAGGTCGTTTATAGCGACGTGATCCTCGGCCTCCGCGGCATGAGCCTCGAGGTGCCGGCCGGAGCAATCGTCGCCCTGCTCGGGGCCAACGGCGCGGGCAAGACCACGTTGCTGCGGGCGATCTCCGGTTTGCTCGACATCCACCGCGGCGAGGTCACCAAGGGCAGCATCGAGTTCGACGGCGCCCGCATCGACAAGCTCGACGCGTCGGCCATCGTGCGCCGCGGCATCAGCCAGGTGATGGAGGGCCGGCGCATCTTCAAGGAGCTGTCCGTCGAGGACAACCTGCGGGCCGGCGGCATCAGCCGGCGAGACAAGGCCGAGCTGCGCAGCTCCCACGAACGGGTCATGACGCTGTTCCCCGTGCTCGCCGAACGCAGCCGGCAGATCGCCGGCTACCTCTCCGGTGGCGAACAGCAGATGCTGGCCATCGGTCGCTCGTTGATGGCGTCGCCGCGCATGCTCGTCCTCGACGAACCGTCACTCGGGCTCGCCCCCGCGTTGTCGAGCACATCCGCTCGATCATCGTCGACATCAACGCGTCGGGCACCAGCGTCCTGCTGGTCGAGCAGAACGCCACGATGGCGTTGTCGATCGCCAACCACGGCTACGTGATGGAGACCGGGCGCATCGTCAAGGACGGGCCCGGCCACGAACTGCTGGAGGATCCCGACATCAAAGAGTTCTACCTGGGCGTCGGCGAGGCCGGCCGCCGCTCGTACCGCGACGTCAAGACCTATCGACGGAAGAAGCGCTGGTCAGCATGAAGGGAGCCGGAGGCGCAGACGGAGGCGACCGGGGAAAGAGCACCCTGCTATCCGTCAACGAGCTCACGTTGCGGTTCGGCGGGGTGACCGCGTTGTCCGACGTGAGCTTCGACGTCGCCGCCGGCGAGCTGTTCGCGGTGATCGGTCCGAACGGCGCAGGCAAGACGTCGATCTTCAACTGTCTCAACGGGGTGTACCGGCCACAGGTGGGATCCGTCACGCTCGACGACGTCGAACTCATCGGCAAGCGCCCGACCGACATCGCCGCAATGGGCGTCGCCCGCACCTTTCAGAACCTCGGCCTGTTCACCAACCTGCCGCTGATCGACAACCTGCTCCTCGGACGCCACCACCTCATGCGCACGGGCTTCGCCGGTGCCGCCGCGTGGCTGGGCAAAGCGCGGAGCGAGGAAATCGCTCACCGCGAGCGGTGCGAGGAGATCATCGAGCTGCTCGAGCTCGAGCCGCACCGCCGTCAAGTGGTCGGCGCGCTCCCCTACGGCATTCAGAAGCGCATCGAACTGGCCCGGGCCCTGGCCATGGACCCTCGCCTTCTCCTCCTCGACGAGCCGGTGGCCGGTATGAACCTCGAGGAGACCGAGGACATGGCCCGCTACATCGTCGAGATTCGCCAGGCGCTCGGGCTCTCGATGATCCTCGTGGAGCACGACATGCACGTGGTCATGGATCTGGCCGACCGGGTGATGGTGCTCGACTTCGGTCTGATCATCGCCACCGGCTCGCCCGCCGACGTGCAGGCCGACCCGCGCGTGATCGAGGCGTATCTCGGACAAACCGCGTCATGAAGCGAGCCGGAGGCGAAGACGGAAGGCGAGCGGAGGACACAGCTTCACTTCCGGCGATGTTGTTGCAGCGGGCGATGGAGCATCCCGGCCGCGTCGCGTTGCGCGAGAAGCAGCTCGGCCGCTGGCGCGAGATCACCTGGGCGGCCTACGCGGCGCGCGCCGCGGCGGTCGGCGCGGGGCTCCGGGCCATCGGCGTGGGCGAGGGCGATCGCGTCGCTGTTCTCAGCGAGAACCGGGCCGAGTGGCTGCTGAGCGACCTGGGCGCGCAGGGCATCGGCGCAGTCAGCGTGGGGATCTACCCCACCAGCCCGGCGTCCGAGGTCCAGTACCTGCTCGGCCACTCGAAGAGCGTGGTGGTGATCGTCGAGGACGAGGAGCAGATCGACAAGATACTGGCCGTGCGCAAGAAGCTCCCCGCGCTCAAGCACATCGTCGTCATCGACACACGCGGCATCCGCGATCTCGATGACCCGATGGTCATGACCTTTGCCGCGCTCGAGGAGCTGGGTCGGTCCCAGCCGGTCGCCGATTGGGGGACCGGGGTGAGCGGCGACACCGTGGCCATGGTCGTCTACACGTCGGGCACCACTGGTCCGCCCAAGGGCGCCATGCTCTCGCACGAGAACCTCGTCCACGCGGCCGACACCTTCAGCGCGACGTTCACCACCACCGCCGACGATCAGGTGCTCTCATACCTGCCGCTGAGCCACGTCGCCGAGCGGCTGGTGTCGCTCATCGACGCGCTCAAGGGCGGCTACGTCGTGAACTTCGGCGAGGGCGGTGAATCCTTCGCCGCCGACTTGCGCGAGATCCAGCCCACGTTCTTCCTGGGCGTACCGCGAGTGTGGGAGAAGATGCTGGCGACCGTCGAGATCCGCATGGCTGACGCGTCGCGGCTCAAGCGGTTCATCTACGCGCGGGTGATGGCCCGCGGCCGCAAACTGGCGCCCAAACGCATGAAGGGCGGGCTGGGCCCCATCGACCGCGTGATCGCCGGCGTGCTCTGGCTGGTGCTGTTCCGCAGCCTGCGGGAGAAGCTGGGTCTGGCCCGCGTGCGCACCGCCGTGTCGGGCGCGGCGCCGATCGCGCCAAAGGTGCTCGAGTACTTCTGGGCGCTGGGCATCCCCGTACGAGAGGGCTACGGCCAGACCGAGGGCAGCGCGCTGGCCACCTACACGCCGGCCGACGACGTCCGCATCGGCAAGGTGGGAAAGGCACTCCAAGGCGTCGAACTCCGCATCGCCGAGGACGGCGAGATCCTCGTCCGCAGCAAGGGCGTCTTCGTCGGCTACCTCGACAACAAGAAGGCCACCGCAGAGACCGTCGACCGCGACGGCTGGCTGCACACCGGCGACGTCGGCGAGCTCGACGAGGACGGCTTCCTCACGATCACCGATCGCAAGAAGGACATCATCATCACCGCGGGCGGCAAGAACATCTCGCCGTCGGAGATCGAGAACATGCTCAAGGTCTCGCCGTACGTGCGCGAGGCCATCGTGATCGGCGACCGCCGTAAGTACCTCACCGCACTGATTGGCATCGAGGCCGACACCGTCGGTAACTGGGCGACGCGCAAGGGCGTGGCCTATACGACCTACCGCGACCTCAGCGGGCGGGACGAGGTCAAGGCGTTGATCGGCGAGGTGGTCAACGGCGTCAACCGCGATCTCGCGCAGGTCGAGACGATCAAGCGGTTCGAGCTGCTGCCCAAGGAGCTCGACCCCGAGGAGGGTGAGCTGACCGCAACGCAGAAGGTGAAGCGGGCCGCGATCGCCACCGAGTTCGGCCCGCTGATCGAGGCGATGTATTCGTGAAGCTCTTTGCACAGCTCGTGGTCAGCGGCATCGCCCAAGGAGCGCTGTACGCGCTCGTCGCGCTGGGCTTCGTCGTCATCTACAAGGCGACCGACGTCATCAACTTCGCCCAGGGCGCGCTCGTCCTCCTCGGTGCGTACTTCTGCTTCACGTTCAACGGTCAATGGGGTTGGCCGTTCTACCCCTCGGTGCTGGCGGCCATGGCGGTGGCCGCAGTGCTGGGCCTGGCCATCGAGCGGTTGGTGCTACGGCGCATGATCGGTCAGCCGATCTACGCGGTGATCATGATCACGATCGGGCTCTCGATCGCCATCGACCAGGCCGTCATCTGGCGGTGGACCGGCCTGCAGCGCAACTTCGCCGACCCGTGGGGCATCGACACCTACGAGGTTGCCGGCGTCGTCATCCCGGTCGTCAACGTGGTGCAGATCGTCGTGGCCGGCGTCATCCTCATCGGGTTCTTCGCGCTGTTCCGCTATTCGCGCGTCGGCATCGCCATGCGGGCTACCTCGTCGGATCAGGAAGCCGCGCTGGCGCAAGGCATCAGCGTGAAGCGCGTCTTCGGCCTGTCGTGGGCCATCGCCGCGGCCATCGGCGCGCTGGCCGGCGTGCTGCTGGTCAGTGGCGGGCGGGGCCTCGGGCCCGAGTTGTCGTTCGTGGCGCTGGCCGCGTTCCCCGCGGTCATCTTGGGCGGGCTCGACTCGCCGGGCGGCGCGGTGGTGGGCGGTCTGGTGATGGGCGTGGTGCAGACGCTCACCGCGGGCTACAACGACCGACTGCCCGAGTTCCTCGGGCCCAACTTCAACCGGGTCACGCCGTATGTGGTGCTGGTCGCCATCTTGATGATTCGGCCCTACGGCCTCTTCGGCACACGCGAGGTGACGCGGGTATGAGCCTGCTCCGCCCGCACCGACTAACGGTCGAGTACGGCGACGACCTTCGACTGCTCCCGTCGCGTTTGAGTCAGGTGGCGATGGCGGTCGTCGTCATCCTGTGGCTGGTGCTCCCGATGAGCGTCGGCGACTTCCAGCTATCGGTTCTCAACCGGGCCGGCATCTTCGCCATCGGCGCGCTCGGCCTCAATCTGCTCACCGGCTACGCCGGACAGGTCTCCCTCGGCCACGCGTTCTTCATGGCCGCTGGCGCGTACACCTGGGCGCACTTCGGCGGTGAACAGAACCTCCCCCTGCTGGTGTGGCTACCGCTGGCCGGACTGGTGGGTGGGATTGTCGGCGCCCTGATCGGGCCGTTCGCGCTGCGGCTCCGCGGCAACTACCTGGCCATCGTGTCGCTCGGTCTGGTGTTCATCGGTATCCACATCTGGAACAACTTCGAGTCGGTCACCGGCGGCTTCGACGGCGTGGGCGGCGAGCGGGCGGCGCGCATCGGACCGCTCGACTTCACTGCGCTGAACCTCGGCGGCACCGAGTACTCGGTGGAGCAGGCCTACTTCTGGTTGATCTGGGTGCTGGTGGCACTGGCCGTGCTGGCCACGAAGAACATCGTGCGGTCCCGGCCCGGGCGCGCGCTCCAGGCGATCCGCGACCGCGACGTGGCCGCCGCGGTCATCGGCGTCGATCCCACCCGCTACAAGATCCTCGCGTTCGCGATCTCCAGCGCGATGGCCGCGATGTGCGGCGCGCTGTTCGGGTCGTACTACGGCTACATCAGTCCGGAGCAGTGGAACCTGCTGCTGTCGATCCAGTTCATCGCCATCATCATCGTGGGCGGGGTGGGCACAGTGTTCGGCGCGGTGGTCGGCGCGCTGTTCATCGCCGGCGCCCCGCTGATGATCGAGGAGTACAGCTCGAGCATCCCGTTGGTGAGTTTTCTCACCAAGGAAACCGACCTCACCATCGCCACGCTCAACCAGTTGCTGTTCGGCGTCGTGATCATTCTGTTCCTCATGCTCGAACCGCGGGGCCTCGCAGGCCTATGGTTCCGCCTGAAGACGTACTTCAAAGCTTGGCCGTTTTCGTACTGAGGTCTGTACCGAGAGGAAGGCGCTCAATGAAGCGACGCACCATCCAGCTGTTCGGCCTGCTACTCGCACTCGCATTGGTTGCCGCGGGGTGCGGTCGCGATGACGACATCGAGGCCTCACCGGGCTTCGACGGCAAAACCATCAAGCTGGGTGTCCTCGAGGGCGTGAGCGGCCCGATCGCCGACCCGATCGGCAAGCCGCTCTCCGCCGGGGGCGACGCCTACTGGGCCAAGGTAAACGCGGCCGGCGGCATCGCCGGCAAGTACAAGGTGGAGCTCGTCAAAGAGGACACCGCGTACAGCAACGAACAGACCAAGGCCAAGTACACCAAGATCAAGAACGACGTCGTGATGTTCTCGCAGATCCTCGGGACGCCGCCCACCAAGACGGTGCTCGTCGACCTGAAGACCGACGGCATCGCCGCCTCGCCGGCATCCCTCGACGCCGCGTGGGTCCGTGAGCCCAACCTTCTGCCGATCGGCAGCACCTACCAGTTGCAGTTCATCAACGCCGCTAGCTGGCTGCTGAACGACGAAGGCTTCAAGGGCAAGCCGATCTGCCAGATGGCGATCGAGTCCGAGTACGGCCAGGCCGGCATCGAGGGCCTCACCTATGCAGCCAAGGAACTGGGCTTCACCGTTGCTGCCACCGCGCGGTTCAAGGGCACGGCCGACGAGGAATACACGGGGCAGATCGCCCAGTTGCAGCGGGCCAAGTGCGAAGCGGTGTTTCTCACCGCACTGCCGTCGAACACCGGCCGCATCATCGGTGCCGCCGCGCAGAAGGGCCTTCTCCCCCGCTGGCTCGGGCAGTCGCCCACATGGGCGAGTGGGCTGGCCGCCAGCCCGCAGCTGGCTCCGGTGTTGACCAAGACCTTCTATTGGTTGTCGGAAGGCGCGACGTGGGGCGACACGAGTGTCCCGGGCATGAAGCAAATGATCGACGACCAGACCAAGTACGCCCCGGCGCAGAAGCCCGATGTGTACTTCGCGTTCGGCTACTCCCAGGCCAAGGGCGTTCACGCCCTGCTAGAGAAGGCGGTCGAGAACGACGACCTCAGCCGTGAGGGCATCCTCAAGGCGATCGAGGAAGTCGAGATCGACTACGAGGGTCTGCTCGGCAAGTACACGTACGGCAAGGCCGCCGATCGCTCACCGTCACGTGAGACGGTGATCTTCAAGGTCAACCCGGCCGTCCCCGGCGCCCTCGAGAAGCTGAAGACCGTCGCCTCCGACACCGCCAGCAAACTCAAGCTCTAAGACAACACAAGACGCAACCACAAGTGTCGGTGTCCAATCGAGGGAAAACCCCGATTGGACACCGACACGTTGCGATTAGGGGTTGGTCGCGGCGGCGTCGCGTCGTTGGCGGACGGTGTCGAGCTTGGCGCGGATATCGGGGATGTAGGCGACGGTCTGCTGCTCAGTTGCCATGGCCAGCGCCTCTTCGAGTAGCGGGACCGCTTCGTCGTACGCGCCAAGCGTGGCGTGAGCCAGACCGAGCGCCTCGGAGACCGGGCCCAGCAACAGGATGTAATAGTGCGCCCAGCACTCGCGATACGGCGTGAGCGCAGCGATGACCCGCGCCGCCATATCGGCATCATCGAGCCGCCACGCCGCCAATCCCAGCTGGTACGGGATCGTGAACGGCCAGGACTCGACGACACCGGCAACCGGATCGAGGGGATACTCGGCGAAGAGTCGTCGGGCATCGTCAAGTCGACCGACCTCGGTCAGCAGCCACACCTGCGCAGAACGCCACACGAGCGCCAGCGGGAACTCGTCGGCGAATGCACCGGCGGCGTCCGCGTACCCGGTCGTGTCGCCCCGCAGCCGGGCGATCCCGACTGCGCCCGCCGCCCACCACGACTGCGCTGTCCGGCTGGCCGGCGCCCTCGCCCAGTGCGAGGCCCTCGTTGTTCTGTGCCTCGGCCTCATCGATCAGCCCGGCCATCGCCGGCACGCGCATGCTGCTGGCCACGGCCAGCCACCGAAGGAACGGTGAGCCCTCGGTCACGCTCACCTCGACCATCTCCTGCGTGACGCGCACCGAATCGGCCATGCGACCGGCGGTCATCAAGGCGGCCGACGCGAAGACGCGGGCGACGATCCGGAGGGTGGGGTCGTCGGTGGCGTCCGCCAGCCGCACCCCTTCGGCGCCCACATCAACCAACTCTCGCCAGCGCGCGCCGGTCACACGCGCATATCCCGTGGCCACCAGCACTTCGGCCAGTAAAGCTTCGTCACCGAAGGACCGCGCCATCGCCACGGCCTCGTCGGCCAACACCAAGCGTTGCTCGTGCTCGTTCGAGTACGTCTTCTCCGACGCCAGCCGGGCAACCAGCCGGGCCCGCTCTGGCGACACGTCAGGGCCGACCATCTCCAGCGCTTGCTCGATGTAGGCAATGCGCTCGGGGTCGATGCCACCGACCACGCTGACAAAGCCGCGGCTGTTGGCCAGCACGGATCGTATGACCAGTTCGACGTCGCCCAACTCGACCGCTCGCTGCGTGGCGTCGAGGAGCGTCTCGCGGAACGCGGCGTTGCCCTGGTCGCGCTGGGCCTCGCCCAGCCCGCACAACGCGGCGACGGCTTCGCGGGGCGCGACTTCTTCGCCCTCTTCCAACAGCTCGAGCGCGGAGCGGAAGCGGACCTCGGCGTCGGCGAAGGCCCGCGCCGCCAGCGACTCCTCGGCCGCGGCGAGCGTGTAGCGCACCGCACGGGTCAGATCGCCGCCCTCGGGGCCGCCATGGGTGCAGTGGTGGGCCAGGGCCACCACGTCGTGAGGCCGCAGCTTCTCGAGCACATCGGCTACCCGCCGGTGTAGCCGCCGCCGGCGCGTGGCCGACAGCTCCTCATAGAGCGTGGCCTGCACCAGCGCGTGGCCGAACCGGAAGTGGTCGGCGCCGGTTTCCTCGACCAGTCGCGCCCGGACTGCCTCGTCGAGGGCGTCGAGCACATCGGCCTCGTTGGCGTCGGTGAGCGCGCAGAGCACGTTCACGTCGATGTCGCGACCGATGGCCGCGGCGACCGAGAGCACTTCGTTGGCGGTGGGCGAGAGTCGTGACAACCTCCGGCCGACGACGTCACGGATCCCCTCGGGAATCGTGAAGTTGCTCAGGTCGTCGGGGACCCAGTGGTCACCGTCCCGGCGCACCGTGCCGGTCTCGACGAGATGCCGAAGCACTTCGACGACGAAGAACGGATTGCCCTCGGTTTCGCGGTACACGGCGTCGGCCATGACCCTGAGCGGCTCGTCGAGGGCGTGCCCGGCCGAGGTCGCGACGAAGGCAATGACCTCCTCAGAGCTGAGGTTGTCGACCGGCGAACGAACGACCGCAGGCAGCCGGCGCAAGTCGGCCAGCACTCCCGACAGCGGGTGGGCGCGGTCGATATCGGTGTCGCGGTAGGTCGCGATGACGAGCAGCCGGACGCCCTCATCGGACGCGGCGCGCAACAGATGCAGCACCAGCAGCAGCGTTGGTTTGGTCGCCCAGTGCAGGTCGTCGAGGATGAGGACCAGGCCGTCGTCGCCCGCCGCGTGCATGAGCCACGACGTGGCCGCCTCGAACAGGCGGTGTTCCTCGGACCCCGGATCCGACGACATCGCTCGCGGCAGCCCGGCGACTCGGCTCGACAGGTCGGGCAGCAGGCGGCAGAGCTCACCCGGGAAACGACCGAGCGCCGGCGCGGTCGAGTGCGCGGTGTACCAATCGAGCGCCTCGACAAACGGCTGGTACGGCGCGCCGAGGCCCTCCTCGCAACGGCCGTAGAGAACGGTGGCGCCGGCCGCGTGCACGCGGCGGGCCAGCTCGGCCGCGGTGCGGGTCTTGCCCACGCCGGGCTCCCCCGATAGCAGTACAGCGCGCGCCGCCCCGGCCCTAGCGGCGCGCCACTCGTTCTCGAGGTTCTCGAGCAGGTCGGCGCGACCCACATACCCAATGCTGTTCCCGCCGACCAACGACGGCGGCAATGGAACGCTATCGGCGGCGACCGCGGCAGCCGACGCCGGCACGTGAACGAGAACCGGAAGCGGCTCCCACGCGACGCGGCACGTAGGCAGCGGCTCGGGCAGTCCCTTGAGTTCGATGTCGCCCATCGGTTCGAACACGAAACCGCCGCGCCCCGCGACAGCACGCGCACGAACTCATTGGCGAGGATCTCGCCGCCGGTGGCGACGCCGCACAGACGGGCCGCCTCGACCACCGGCACGCCGAACACGTCGCCGTCCTCGGTCGACACGTCGCCGATCGACACGCCGACCTTCACTGCGAAGGTCTGCTCGACCACGCGGCGGCCGTGCGCTTCGGCGGCCTGCTGTATAGCGACGGCGGCACCCACCGCGTCGGCGGCCGATTCGAACGTGGCCATGATCCCGTCGCCGAGTCCCTTGACCACCGTGCCGCCGTGCTTGTCGACCGCCTCGGTCAACAGCGCGTCATGAGCGCGTCGCAGGGCGTCGGCGTTCTCCTCGCCCAGTTGCACACGCAACTCGGTCGAGTTCACGAGATCCGTGAACACCACCGATTTGGTGTCGACCTGCCCTGCCGCCTCGGTCAAAGTACCCTCCCGCCCCCCTTGGGCGTACCACCATGGTACGGGCTGCGCGCGAGGCTGGACGCTCGATGGGCCAGCGACTGCAGATGGTGACCCTGGCCGTTCGGGACTTGGCCACATGCCTCGGCCACAACCCGGGCCTGGTCTTCGATGCCGACGGCCAGGTGCGCTTCACCGAGGCCGAGGGTTGATCCTCGCGAACTCGAGGAAGGACTCGCTCCATGGTCACTGATCCGCGACCGAGCCGGCACCTGGCCGTGGTCACGTGCATGGACGCTCGGATCGATGTCTTCGCCGTCCTCGGTCTGCAGCTCGGGGAAGCACACGTCCTCCGCAACGCGGGCGGCCGGGTGACCGACGACGTGCTTCGGAGCTTGGCGTTGTCGAGCCATGTGCTGGGTGTCGACACCGTCCTGGTGATGCAGCACACCAAGTGCGGCCTCGAGGGCGCCACCGACGACCAGCTCCGCGAGGTGACTGGCGCCGACCTCGGGTTCTTCCCGATCGCCAATCACGACGTCGCGCTCCGCGAGGACATCGAGCTGCTGCGAGGCAAGTCGTACCTCGCGCCGATCAACGTCATCGAGGGCTTGGTCTACGACGTCGAGACCGGCGACATCGAAAACGTCCTCCGCTGGGAGCGCCCCAAGACTTAGGCCAAAGGCTTGGCGACGATCTCGGCGATGCGCTCGAGCGTCTTCTCCATCGCCTTCTTGGTGCGCTCGGGAAGACCACCCCGCTTGAGAAGCATGCGCTGGTGATCCTTTGAAAGGTCCCAGCTCTCGCGGACCTTGGTGCCGCCGTCGACCGGCTCGAGCTCGTAACGCCAAATGCGCCCGCCGGCCACGCGCCCGGCGATGCCCTTGGGCTTGGACTGCCATGCGATACGCCGGTTGTCCTCGAACTCGATGACCTCACTCACCATCGAGTAGCTGAGGCCGGCCTTCATGCTCATGCCGAAGGTCGAGCCCAGCGACAGGCGCTCGGGCGCGCCCTCTTTCACTTCCTTCACCGTGCCCGATCCGTCGATGAGCGGATGCTTGGCCGCGTCGGCCACCAACGCGAAGATCGCCTCCGGCGGCGCCTCGATCACCCGCTCAACACTGACTACGTCACCGTCCATAGGAACCGCAGCGTACCTATCGTTTGTACGTGGACGACGAGCGAAGCGGCGTGAGGATCGAGGAGTGTCGTAAGCGAATCCGCGCCGTTCGGGGCGGCGAAGTGATCGTTGACTCACTTCGGGCTAAGTACGTCTGGGCCGACCGCCCGTACCCGGCGTACTACTTCCCTCGGGACGACATCCGCGTCGACTTGCTCGCCGAGGGCGAATGGCGTTCGGGCCCCGACGATCTCCTCAGCGTGAAGTGGACAGCGATGGACCACTGGTTCGAGGAGGACGAGGAGGTCATCGTCCACCCGCGGGACCCGTATTCGCGCGTCGACATCCTGGCTAGCAGCCGGACCGTGCGGGTCGAGATCCACGGGACGACCGTGGCCGAGACCGACCAGCCCCGGATCCTGTTCGAGACCGGACTGCCGCCGCGCTACTACCTGCCGCTCACGTCGGTGCGGATGGACCTGCTGCGGCCGTCAAAGCTGCAGACCCAGTGCCCGTACAAGGGCACAGCCAGCTACTGGTCGGTGAACGTCGACGACGTGCTCGTCGAGGATGTGGTGTGGACGTATCCGTCGCCCCTGGCCGAAAGCCAGAAGATCGCCGGCCTTGTCGCGTTCTACAACGACCGCGTCGACCTCTACATCGACGGCGAGAAGCAATAACCCGATTCTCGAGGCAATAGCTGGCGGAAAACGACAGCTATTGCCTCGAGAATGCGGGATGACTAGCTGGTGATGGCCTTGATCTTCTCGGCGAACGCGGTCTGCTCGGGGGTGGGTCCGCCGGCCGACTGCATGGCCATGAGCTTGGTCATGTCGCCCTCGACCTTGATCTGACCGGCCATGAAGGCCTGCATCGCGGCTTGCGGGTTCCCGTCGACGAACATGGCCTTGGCCACCTCACAGGGAATGGTCACCGTGGTGGGTGCGCCATCGGCGAGGCCGCGGTTGAACTTCCCGCCCTGCATGTTCAGCTCGACGGCGCCCTCAGGCCCATCGGGGATCTTGACGTTGAGGACGAGGTCAGCTGCGGGACCGCTGCCGGCGTCGGGTGCCTCGGCGCCGAGCGCCTCGACCTCGTCGAGCCACGCAGAGGACATGAAGGGATTGGGCATCGGGTTATTCGCTCCTAAATGATCGGGTGGTAAGGGCAGTATCTAGCAGGGGCGGCAGGAATTCGCACGACGAACGCACACCGCGTCGTTAGCGTGCCCGGAATGGTGCAAATCGACACGGTCCTCGCCGCGGAGGATCTACACAAGGCTTACCGGCAGGGCGACGCCGTCGAGCAGGTGCTCAACGGGGTCAGCCTCACCGTCGGCCGCGGCCGGTTCGTCTCGGTGATGGGGCCATCGGGATCCGGGAAATCGACCCTGCTGCACCTGCTGGGCGGGCTCGATACCCCCGACAGCGGGGCGGTGACCGTCGACGGGAACGACCTGTCGACGATGAGCGACGACGACCGCACCCGGCTGCGGCGCAACCAGATCGGCATCGTCTACCAGTTCTTCAACCTGGTGCCGGTGCTCACCGTGGAGGAGAACGTTGCGCTGCCGGCGGTGATCGCCGGCCAGGCGCCGTCGAGCTACCAGGCCAAGCTCGACGAGGTCGTCGCCGTCGTCGGCCTATCCGACCACAAGGACAAGCAGCCCGCCCAGCTTTCCGGCGGACAGCAGCAGCGCGCCGCCATCGCCCGCGCGCTCTTCATCGAGCCGGCGGTGCTGCTCGCCGACGAACCCACCGGCAACGTCGACATGCGCACCGGCCAGGAGATCCTCTCGCTGTTTGCCGATGCGCAGCGCGAGCTCGGTCAGACGATCGTGATGGTCACCCACGACCCGCGCAGCGCGGGGTTTGCCGACGAGGTACTGCTGTTGCGGGAGGGCACGGTGGCCAGCCAGCTCGACGTGAGCAAGGCGTGCCGGGGCGCGGCGAAGACCGAACGAAACCACGAGAGCCGCTCGCTGGCCGTCCTGAAGTGGCTCGAGTCCCTCGACAGCACCGGCGCGGTCCGCAAGGTGCGGGTGTAACGCAATGGCGCTGCGTTCCCTCGGTTCGGTCGCCGTCCGCAACCTGGCCCGGCGGCGGGGCCGCTACCTGCTGACGGCCAGCGGCACCGCGCTCGGCGTCGCCGTCCTGTTCGCCGTCCAGATCATGGGCGGCGCCACCAACAGCGCCCTCGACCGCGCTGTGAACGGCGCGGCCGGAACGTCCGATGTCGTGGTGCGGCCGGTCGGCACCTTCGACGCCACGCTGCCGGCCGACATCGTCGCCAAAGCGCAGAGCCGGCCCGATGTCGAGCAGGTTGTGAGCAGCACCTTGTTCCGCAGCGCGTTGACGAACCCGAGCAAGCCCGACGACGTCGATGCCGCGCCGCGATACGTGTTCGTCAGCGGCATCGACCTGGCCGCCGATCGCCAGATCCGCAGCTACGAAGTGAAGTCGGGCCGTCTGTTCAGCGAGGGCGCCGACGAGGCCGTCATCGGCAACCACATCGCCAAAGCGATCGACGTCGGGGCGGGCGACGACGTCCTCATCGCCGCGCCGTCGGGCCAGGCGCGCGTGCAGGTGGCCGGCATCCTGGCCAGCGCAGGCGCGGGCAACGCCAGCAGCGGTGACATCGTCTACCTGTCGAAGCCCCTGAGCCAACGGTTGCTCGGCAAGGGCCCGATCATCAACGGCCTCGACGTCGTCCTGCGCGACGGCGTCGACGCCAAGAAGTGGATCGAGCGCGAACAGTCCGCTCTGGGCGACGTATCGCTCACCAAATCGACCGACACCGAGGCCGGTTTCCGAACATTCATCGCCGCGGTCAACGCGGCGCTCACGTTGGCCTCGGCCATCGCGCTGTTCGTCGGCGGCTTCCTCATCTTCCTGACCTTCTCGCTGGCCGTGGCCGAGCGCACCCGCACCTACGGCACGATGCGCGCACTGGGCGCGCTGCCGAAGCAGGTGCGGCGCGTCGTGGTGCGCGAAGCGGCGCTCCTCGGGCTGGCATCGTCGGTGGGCGGACTGTTCATCGGCTACGGGCTCGCCTACCTGGCTATCCAGCTCGTGTCGTCACTGCTCGACCTCCGACTGCCCGGCCTCGGCCTGCCCCTCGGGCCGGCGGTGTTCAGCGTCGCGGTGGGCGTGCTCGTCAGCGTGGCCGCCGCGTGGCTGCCGGGCCGGCGGGCCGCTGCGCTCAGCCCGGTAACGGCGATGCGGGGCGGCGGGTTGCAGGACGAGAAGGCGGGGCGGCCGGTTCTCGGCGCAATCCTCGTCGGCCTCGGCATGGTGCTGGTTTTCGTCACGGCCAACAACGCAGCGCGGATCCTGCCCACGCTCTTCGTCTTGTTCGGCGCGGTATTGCTCGTGCCAATCGTGCTGGCGCCACTCGCCCGGCTTCTGGGCGCCATCACAGGACGGTTGGCGCCCGGTGTCGGCGCGATCGCGGTCATGCACCTTGTCAAGGAGCGCAGCCGCTCGGCCTACACGCTCGCCCTGCTGATGGTCGTGCTGGCCATGACCTTCTCGATCGGCACCAGCAACGTCTCGATGGCCCGCACCATCGACCGGGCGATCGAGCGCCAGGCCGGTGGCGCGATCCAGGTCGGCGTGCCCGGTGCCCTCGACCCCGGCATCGAGGCCGAGCTGAAGGCCTTCGACGGCGTGAAGGCCACCTCGCCGCTGTTGTTCGGCCTCATCGACATCGTCGACGAAGGCGCATCCGCAGACCAGTTCTTCACGATGATCGACCCAGCCACCTACTTCGATATCGCCAGCTTCCCGTGGGTCAACGGCGACGACGCCAGCGCGCGGGAAGCGCTCGAGCGGGGCGGGGTGATCGTCCTGCCCGAGCAACAGGCCATCCGGCTCGACAAGGAGCGAGGCGACGCGGTGAACGTCCGCACCGCGCAAGGCATCAAGCCGTTCACTTTGATCGGCACCTACGGCCAGATCGGCAACTACTTCGGGCCCGGCCTCAGCACCAAGGACGCCGCCCTGTTCGGCACCGGGCGCCCGAACGGTTTCCTCATCGACGCTGACGACGGCGTCGATACCCGCGTGCTGCGCGACGAGATGCGTACCGCGCTGCGGCCGAAGTACAACATCGACGTCCAGACCTCCGACGACATCAAGGAGGAGGCCCACGCGCAGCTACAAGGGTTCTTCGCCTTGGCATACGCGCTGCTGTCGGTCGCCGGGCTGGTGGGCATCCTCGGCCTGGCCAACACGATGGTGGTGTCGGTGCTGTCCCGCACGCGCGAGGTCGGCATGCTGCGGTCGGCCGGCACGCTGCGCCGTCAAGCGCGCGGCATGGTGCTGGTCGAAGCGGCCACCCTGGCGCTGGTGGCGTACGCGCTGTCATTACCGCTCGGCTGGCTCCTGTCCACCGGCATCGTCGTGAGCCAGCGCGCCGCCCTCGGGTTCACCATCGACTACGTCTACGCGTGGAGCCTGCTCCCCGTCCTGCTCCTGCTGACGATCATCGTCGCCGCCATCGCCTCCCTCATCCCCGCCCGCCGCATAGGCCGCCTCGAAATCGTCGAAGCCCTGAGGTTCGATTGATTCTTGGCAACTTTGAGGGCGCTATAGGCCGTCAAAGTTGCCAAGAAGCATTAGCGCTGGGTGCCGACTTTTAGTTCTTTGAAGGGTTGGTCGCGGTCGACTTGGGGTTCTTTGGGGAGGCCGAGCACGCGCTCGCCGATGATGTTGCGCTGGATCTGGTCGGTGCCGCCGGCGATGGCCGACGCGGGCGCGCTCAGCACCGCGGTCGACCAGCGGTCAGCGCGCTTGTCGTCGGCGGTCCACGCGACGCCGAGCGGGCCGGCCAGGGCCACGCCGAGGTCGGACGACTGACGCGCCAGGACCGACCCGTACAGCTTGGCGATCGACCCGATCGGCCCCGGGTCGCGGCCGGCCTTGAACGCCTCCCTGATCTGCATGCCGATGTAGCCCAGCACGGTGCGCTTGATGTAGAGGTCGGCCAACCGGTTGCGGATCACGCTGTCCTGGTCGAGGCCGCGCTGGCGGGCCAACTTCACGAAGGACTCGAAGCCGGCAGCCGCGCGCCCGCCCCCGCCGCCACCGCCCGCGCCGATCGCGACCCGCTCGTTCATCAGCATCGTGATCGCGGCGCGCCACCCTTCGTTGCGCTCGCCCACGATGTTGTCGACCGGCAACCTCACGTCGTCGAAGAACACCTCGTTGAACGACGACCCACCGGTGATCTGGCGCAGCGGCTTGACGGTGACACCGGGCGACTTCATGTCGAGAATGAACATCGAGATGCCGCGGTGCTTGGGCTGGTCGGGATCGGTGCGGGCGATCACGATGCCGTAGTCGCAGTAGTGCGCCCCGGTGGTCCACACCTTCTGCCCGTTGAGGATCCACTCGTCACCGTCCCGCACGGCGCGGGATTGCAAGCTGGCAACGTCGGAGCCCGCTCCCGGCTCCGAGAACATCTGGCACCACACCTCGTCGGCCCGCAGCATCGGGCGGATGAATCGCTGCTTCTGCTCCTCGCTCCCGTGGCTGAGGATCGTGGGTCCGCACATACCGAGGCCGATCGTGAACGTACCGGTGAGCAGCTCGAAGTCCGCCGACTCCTCGTTGAACGCGCGCTGATACTCGTTGCTCAGCCCTTGGCCGCCATACTCGCTCGGCCACGTGATCCCGGCGAAGCCGGCGTCGAACAACTTGGCCTGGAACGTTTTCGACTCGATAACCAGGTCGCGATCGGCCGGTGCTGCGGCCTCCTCTTCGGCGTCGTCCGTCGGCCGACGCTCCCCTCGCCGCGGCACGTTCTCCTCGAGCCAGGCCCGGGCCTTTTCACGGAACTCGTGCAGATCTATCGCCACTGTGCTTGCCCGATCGCCGTCCGGCTTCGCCTCCCGCTCACTCATAATCCGGACTTTACGGTCGGAACTAGCGTGCGTGCGTGGCTGCGGGTACGGAGATCCTTACGGTGCTCTTCAGCGACGCCATGCCGCCCGGCACGCGCCCGCCGGCCCACGCCGAAGTGGCGGAGCGCGATGACGGCGTCGTCCTGTTCTTCACGAGCGCGGTCGACGCGCTCGACTGCGCGGTGGCGCTGACGCGCGCCGGCGTTGCCCGGGTCGGCGTCAGCGCCGGCGAAGCGCCGCGCCAGCGCTGCCGGATGGTCCGGTCCCCCGGTGGCCGAGGCGCACGACCTGCACGACGCGGCACGTCCGGGAACGGTCCTGGTGGCCGACTTGGTGCGCCACCTGCTCGGCGGCCGAAAGGCGCTGGTGCTCCGCCCCTCGCACGTCGACCTGGCGTGGGAATGGACGCCGGACGACGCGCACGGCGGCATCCCGCTGCCGCCGGGACTGAGTAAAGCGGTCCGTGGCTCACACTTCGTGGCCCGGGTCGCCGAGCGGGCCCGGCTGCTCGCCGCGTGGGAACGGGCCCGCGCCGGCGTGCAACACATGGTCGCCATCGGTGGCGAACCGGGGATCGGAAAAACCCGGCTGGCCGCGGAACTGGCCCGCGACGCGCACACCGACGGTGCGGTCGTCTTGCACGGCCGTGCCGACGAGGACCTCGCCGCTCCCTACAAGCCGTTCATCGAAGCGCTCACGCACCACGTCCGCCACGTCGACCCGGACGACCTGCGCCGCCAACTCGGCACCGAAGGCCGCGAGCTGTTCCGGCTGTTGCCGGGCCTGGCCGAACGCCTACCGGATCTCGGCCTGCCGACGCGCAGTGAACCGGAAGCCGAGCGCTTCCTGCTCTTCGAAGCGATGTCGGCGTTCATGCGGCGGCTTTCAGCCGATGCGCCCATCGCGCTTGTGCTCGACGACCTCCACTGGGCCGACAAGCCCACGCTGCGGCTCCTCCAACACATCCTCCGCGACCCCGTACGCCTGCTGGTGGTGGCCACCTACCGGGATACCGAGGTCGGCCCCCGCCACCCGTTCAACGACGTGCTCACCGCCTTGCGCCGCGACGACGTGCTCGACCGCGTGAGCCTGCGGGCGATCGACGCCGCCGACGTCGCCGGGTTCGCCGCCGCGTTCCCCGACCTCGACGCCGACGACAACTTCTGGGCTCGCGTCCATGATCAGACCGGCGGCAACCCGTTCTTCATCGAGGAAGTACTGCGGCACGCGGCCGACGTCGGTCCCGACGATGCGCGGCTCCCCGAAGGGGTGAGCGAGATCGTCGCCCGCCGCCTGGCGCGCCTCTCCGACGACACGAACCGCGCACTAGCGGTGGCTGCGGTGTGCGGCCTCGAGTTCGACACCGCCACCGTCGAAACCGGCACCGACCTGGACGAGAACGCGCTCCTTGATGCGCTGGACGAGGCGGCGGCAGCGGGCGTGATCACCGAGGTGAGCGGCACGGCCGGGAGGTGGGCGTTCTCACACGCGTTGGTTCGCCGCTCGATGTACGAGGGTCTGTCGGCCGGGCGGCGAGCGCGTCTGCACACGCGCGTCGGCCACGCGCTCTCCGGGCACCACACGCCATCGGCCATTGAGGTCGCCAACCATCTCGTCGCCGGCGTTGCTGCGGGCGATGCGCGGCGCGCGGTGATCGCGTGCCTCGAAGCCGCCGATGAAGCGCGCCAGCTTGCCGGGTTCGAAGCCGTGCTCGTGCACGCCGATCGCGCGTTGGAATTGATCGGCGAGAGTGGCCTGGCCGACCTCGAGCTCGAGTACCAAGCGACGATGGCGCGGGCGGACGCGGCGTACGGGATGGCCGACATCACCACGAGCATCGAGACCTACCGGCGCGCCGCCGTGCTGGCCCGACAGCTGGACGACGCGGCTCGGTTCGCCGACGCGGTCATCGGTTACGCCGGTCCGGTCCGTATCGAACCGGACGCAGATGTCGTTGCCTTCATCGAAGAAGCACTGGACGCGGTGGGACCAGCGCCCAGCGCGCAGCGCGTACGACTCCTCGGCGAGAAGATCGACATCACCGTCACCTGGTTTGGCCGGGGACCGCTCAGGGTCGTTCTCGACGAGATGGTGGCGGCGGCCGACCAACTCGACGATGCCATCGCCAAGGCCGCGGCAGCGCGCGCCGAGGGCCGGTTCTGGCAAGGCTCGCCCAACGTCGAGGCGCTCCGCCGGGCGGCTGCGCCCGCCGCCGAGCTGGCCAGCGTGATCGACGACCGCCGCTACATCTCGGCCCGCAGTCTCATGGCCAGTCGAATCGATCTCGCCTACGTCGCGATCGTCACCGGCGATCGCCGCAACTTCGATGCCGCGCTCGTCGAGGTCGACGACCACGGGCGCCGCAACGGTCTGTTCTTCGCCCGCTGGAACGTGGCGGTGTTCCGCGCCGCGGCGACCATCGCCGAGGGCCGGCTCGACGACGCGCTGCGCGGAGGTCAGCGCAGCCCGCGACATTCCACCCGTCGCCACCGGCGGTTTCCTCGCTACTTACCGCGCCCAGATGACGGCCATCCGGATCGCCGAGGGTGCCCTCGACGGCCTGATCCCCCGACTGACCGACTTCGTGGCCCGGTCCCAACCGGGGCTGGCGGTGCCGCATCGGGCGATGCTGGCCGGCGCGCTGGCCCGCTCGGGCGAGCTCGACCGCGCCCAACAGGAACTCGACGTCCTTGCCGCGGCCGATTTCGACGACCTGCCCGACGACTGGCTGCGACCGCTGACGCTGCGGTGGGTCGCCGAGACCTGCGCCGCGCTGGCCGATCGCCGCCGCGCCGCGCTGCTCGAACCCCACGTGCGGCCCTATCGCGGTCTCCTCTGGATCCAGGCCTATGCCATGACCATCGAGGGCACCGCCGACCGCTCGTTGGCGCAGCTGGCCGCCGCGCAGGGCCGGCACGATGAGGCCGCCGACCTTTATCGCGCTGCCCTTGAGCTGGAAGAGCGGGCCGGGTTTGCCGGCCTGGCCGCCGAGACCCGTGACTGGCAGGCGAAATCGTCCGCAGCTTCCTAAAGCCCCGCACTGACCGAAGGAGACGCCGGGTCTGTTGGGACGTGCCCGTCGACCCGGGGTGGGGGCGGGCATCGCAACCGCACAAAGGCGGTCGCTCGCTCCAGCCGTTCGGCCTGGGCGCGACGTGCTCGTCTTCCTATGTGTCGGTGGATTTGTCTACGGAAACCACCGAAAGCACCGACACACGCGGTTTTTAAGGACTAGCCGCCGCCGGTTGTGCCGGTGTTGCAGCCGGCCGGTTTCCACGTGCCGTTGTTGCGGCGGCAGCGTTCGGTGGTTGTCGTGGCCGGCGCGGTGGTTGTCGTGGCCGGGGGCTGGGTGGTCGCGGTCGTCGTGCCCGTTGTGGGCCCTGGCCCCTGCGGCGGGGGCGGCGGCGGGGGCGGGTTACCGCCGCTGCTCCGGAGTGTCGGCAGCGGGCCGCCGCCCACCGAGGTGAGCGTGGTCTGGCCGAAGACCGTGGTGGTGCTCTCGCCGTCGATCGAGGTGGTGGTCTCCTCCGGCGGGAGCGGCAGCGTCGAGTCGCCGTCAAGGGTGAGGTTCTGCGTGATCCACGCGTCCGCCGCCAGCTCCTCATCGGTGAGGTGCTTGACCGGGTCGAGCCGGCCGAACTTCACCTCGACCTGGTCGCCGGCCTTGAGATCAGCGGTGCGCTTGGCCGCGTCCTCCACCTTCATGCGGCCCTTGACCACCGTGTAGAAGCAGTCGGTTTCCGCAGGACAGACCACCGAGAACGACGTGCCAATCACTTCGCCGGTCGCCCCCAGCACCGTGATCTGGTAGTCGCTTGACTCGCCAAAGCCGGGTGTCACCCGGTGCCATGACTTGCCCTTGACCAGGCGGCTGGCGATGTCACGTTTGCTGCCTTCGGACCGTGCTCTGGTGAGCGAGTAGTTCGAATCAGGGCCGACGCGCATCACCGAGCCGTCGGCGTAGCGGAACTCGCCGAGCCCGGTGACGTCGGTCTCGATCACGGCCTTCTCGTTCAACTTGTCGCTGCTCGAGAGTTCGGTCAGCACGCCGCCGGACGCGGCGCGGTACTTCACACTGGGCGAGAGGACCTTGCCGGTGAGCGGCCGGGCGGTGAGCTTGGACTCTCCGCCGCCGCCCCCGCCGACGATCACGAAGACGGCGATGAGAAACCCGAGCCCGGCGCCGACCGCGATCGCGGCGCGGATCATGGTGGCCCGGCGAGCCCGGCGCGAAGGCGCGACGAACGTGCGGGTCGCTCCCATGCTCGCCGGCCCGCCCATGCGAGGAGGAGCCTCACGATTGGGGGGTCGACGCTTGGTCCGGTTAGGCGGACGCCGCCGCCTGGCCTTGGCCATGTCCCCCCAATCATGGCCTACCCGGCGGGCCCCGCCGAATCGCCCGTATCCTTCAGGCATGCCCGCTGCCGTCGATTATCCGGTCATTTCGGCGGATTCGCACATCACCGAGCCGCCGAACACCTATCTCGACCACATCGACCGTGCCTGGCTCGACAAGGCGCCCCGGATGGTCGACGGCGGGGATGACGTGGGCGACCTTTTCATGATCGACGGCATGAAGCGGCCCGTCCCCATGGGCCTGGTGGCCGCCGCCGGCAAGCCGGCCGAGGAGATCCGGGTGATGGGTGTCCGCTTCGACGGCCTCCACCGCGGCGGGTGGGATCCGGCGGCCCGGCTGGCCGACCAGGACCGCGACGGCGTGGCAGCAGAAATCATCTACCCCACCGTCGGGATGGTCATCTGCAACCACAGCGACTTCGATTACAAGAAGGCCTGCTTCGACGCGTACAACCGGTGGGTGGCCGATTACTGCTCGGCCCATCCCGACCGGCTGATCGGCTGCGGCCAGACCGCGATGCGCACTCCCGAGGAAGGCGTCGCCGACCTCAAGGCCATCGCCGCGCTCGGGCTCCGCGGCGTGATGATGCCCGGCGACCCGGCGGTCGAGGACTACGACTCGCCGGTCTACGACGCGTTCTGGGAAGCGGCGATCGAACTCGGGCTGCCGCTCAGCTTCCACATCCTCACCACGCGGTCGGAGCACACGCGCGGGCCGCGCATGAACTCGTTCCTGTCAGTGGTGCGGGGGTGCCAGGACATCATGGGCATGCTCGTGCTCGGCGGCGTGTTCGAGCGCCACCCCGATCTGAAGATCGTCTGCGTCGAAGCCGACGCCGGCTGGGTCCCCCACTTCATGTATCGCATGGACCACGCGTTCAACCGCCACCGCTACTGGCTCCCGCCGGGTCAGCAGCTCTCGAAGCTGCCCAGCGAGTACTTCGCCGAGAACATCTACGTCACGTTCCAGGACGACTGGACTGCGTTCCGCTTCGCGTCCGACATGAACTGGCGCCGGCTGATGTGGGCCAACGACTTCCCCCACTCCGACTCGACCTGGCCGTGGTCGCAGGATCTGCTTGACGAGCACACGGCCCAGCTAACCGCTGAGCAGCGCCGCGCCATCCTCTGCGACAACGTGGCCGATCTCTACAACATCGATACGGAGGCGTTATGCACGACCTCGTAATCCGCGGCGGATCAGTGGTCGACGGCACCGGCGCGCCGGCGCGCACGGCCGACATCGCCATCAAGGACGGCGTCATCGCCGAGGTCGGCGAGGTGAGCGAAAAGGGCACGCAGGAGATCGACGCCGACGGCGCGTTGGTCACGCCCGGTTGGGTCGACATCCATACGCACTACGACGGGCAGGCCACGTGGGACACGCAGCTGGCGCCATCGTCGTGGCAGGGCGCCACCACCGTCGTCATGGGCAACTGCGGCGTGGGCTTCGCGCCGGTGCGGCCCGCCGACCATCAGCGGCTGATCGAGTTGATGGAAGGTGTGGAGGACATTCCCGGCGCCGCGTTGCACGAGGGCCTGTCGTGGGAGTGGCAGAGCTTCGGTGAGTACCTCGACGCGGTCGAGCGCCAGCCGCACGACATCGACGTCGGCGCGCAACTCCCGCACGGCGCGCTGCGACTGCACGTGATGGGCGAGCGCGGTGCGCAACGCGAGACGGCCACCCCCGAGGACATCGCCACGATGGGGGTCATCGCCCGCGCCGGTATCGAGGCCGGCGCGCTGGGCTTCACTACGTCGCGCACGTTGAACCACCGCACATCGCGCGGCGAACCCACGCCCACGCTCACCGCGTCGGCCGACGAGCTGATCGGCATTGCCCGCGCTATCGGCGAAGCCAACACCGGCGTGTTGCAGCTGGTGTCGGACTTCATCGACGCGGATACCGAGTTCGGCATGTTGCGCGACATGGTCAGCCAGAGCGGCCGACCGCTGTCGCTCTCGCTGGCCGCATCGCCTATCGCGCCCGACAATCACTTGAAGTTGCTCGACCGCATCACTGCGGCCAATGCCGATGGACTCGACATCAAGGCGCAGGTCGCGGCGCGCGCGGTCGGCCTGATCTTCGGCCTGGAGTGCACGATCAACCCCTTCATCATGAACCCCGTCTACAAGGAGATCGCCGGGCTTCCCGCGGCCGAGCAGGCGGCGATCATGCGCGAGCCCGGGTTCAAGGAGCGGTTCTTCGCCGAGGGCAGCACCGAGAAAGTGCGCAAGCTGGGTGGCGGGTTGGCCACGTTCTTCGACCGGATGTTCCTCCTCGAGGACCCGCCCGACTACGAGCCCGATCCGTCCAGCGCGATCGGTACTGCGGAGCGGGCCTACGACCTTCTGTCGCAGGGCGACGGCAAGACGCTGTTCTATGTGCCGTTCCTCAACTACATCGACGGCGGCCTCGACGAAGTCGGCAAGATGCTGGCCCATCCGTACACGATCCCGGGCCTGTCCGACGGCGGCGCGCATGTCGGCACGATCTGCGACGGCAGCTTCCCCACCACGTTGCTCACGATGTGGGCCCGCGACCGCGATCACGGCCGCATGACGGTGCCCTTCCTGGTGCAGCGCCAGTGCCGCGACACGGCGCGGCAGGTCGGCCTGCTCGACCGCGGCGTGCTGGCGCCGGGCTACAAGGCCGACGTCAACGTCATCGACTTCGAGGGCCTCACCATCCGCCGCCCGGAGATCTGCTTCGACCTGCCGGCGGGCGGCAAGCGCCTTATCCAGCGGGCCGACGGCTACCAGCACACCTTCGTCAACGGCGTCGAGATCTACCGCGGCGGCGAGCACACCGGCGCCCTGCCCGGCCACCTCGTCCGCGGCGCCCAACCCGCCCCGGTTTAGGCCATTCGAGCCGTCCCGTAGGCTGGACGGCTCGCATGACTGGTCCGCCCCCTATTCGCAATGTCGCCCTGGTCGCGCACGTCGACCATGGGAAGACCACGCTGGTCGACGCGATCCTGCGCCAGACCGGCACGTTTTCCGCGCACGAGAGCGAAACGGTGGTCGACCGGGTGATGGACTCGAACGACCAGGAACGCGAGCGGGGCATCACGATCCTGGCCAAAGCGGCGTCGGTGCACTGGAAGGGCGTGAAGATCAACCTGGTCGACACGCCGGGCCACTCCGACTTCGGCGGTGAGGTCGAGCGGGCGCTGGCCATGGTCGATGGCGTGCTGCTCCTCGTCGACGCCGCCGAAGGCCCACTCCCCCAGACCCGTTACGTGCTCTCGAAGGCCGTCGCCGCCGGCCTCCCCGCCGTCGTGGTCCTCAACAAGGTCGACCGCTCGGACTCCCGCCCAGCCGAAGTGCTCGACGAGATCTACCAGCTGTTCATGGACCTCGAGGTGCCCGACCACCACATCGAGTTCCCGGTGATCTCGGCCATCGCCCGCGAGGGCCGCACCTGCGAGGGCGTGGGCGTGCCGGCGGCCGACGCCACGCTGGCGCCCCTGCTCGACGCCGTCCTGCACACCGTGCTGGCGCCCATCGGCGATCCCACCGCGCCGCTCCAGGCGCTGGTGACCAACCTCGACGCGTCCGAATATCTCGGGCGCCTGGCCATCGGCCGGGTCGTCCGGGGGACAATGCACGCCGACCGGCCGCTGGCCGTCGTCCACGCCGAGGGCGCGGCCATCGCCCGCAAGCCGTCCGAGCTGCTGGCCGTCGAGGGACTGGGCCGCGTCTCGGTCGAGGAAATCAGTGCCGGCGACCTGTTCGTGCTGGCCGGGTTCCCCGAGGTCGAGATCGGCGACACCGTGGCCGACCCCGCCGATCCCGATCCGCTGCCCCGCCTCACCGTCGACGAGCCGGTGCTGCGGATTACCTTCGGCGTCAACACGTCGCCGCTCGCCGGCCAGGTCGGCAAGTACGTGACCGGCCGCCACCTGCGCGACCGCCTGGCGCGCGAGGTCCTCGGCAACGTGGCCATCAAGGTCGACGACACCAGCAAGCCCGACGTCCTCCAGGTCGCCGGCCGCGGCGAGCTGCAGCTCGCCGTGCTCATCGAGTCGATGCGCCGCGAGGGTTACGAGCTCGAGGTCAGCCGGCCCGAGGTCATCACGCGGGACATCGACGGCAAGCGCCACGAGCCGGTCGAGGAAGGCGTGGTCGACGTGCCCGACGAGCACGTCGGCGCAGTGTCACAGGCGCTGGCCCCAAGAAAGGGCACCGTCCTCGAGCTGCGACCCGGCGACCCCGGGCGAACGATCGTGAGCTTCGAGGCGCCGGCCCGTGGGCTGCTCGGCTTCCGGTCGCAGCTGCTCACGCAAACCCGCGGCACCGCGCTGTTACATACCCGCCATCGCGGCTGGGCGCCCTGGTTCGGCGACCTCCCACACCGGCGGGGCGGCGCCATGGTCGCCGACCGCCCGGGCTCGGTGATGGCCTACGCGCTCGACAACCTCCAGCTCCGCGGGGAGCTGTTCGTGCACCCGGGCGACCCGGTCTACGAGGGCATGGTCGTAGGCGAGAACGCCCGCCCGGGCGACATGGTCGTCAACGTCATCAAGGAAAAGCAGAAGACGAACATCCGCACGCACGCGGCCGACGACGCCATCAAGCTCACGCCGCCCAAGGAGCTGACCATCGAGTCGGCCATCGAGCTGATCGCCGACGACGAGCTCGTCGAGATCACGCCCACCTCCATCCGCGTGCGTAAACGGCAGCTCAAGGAGCCCGACCGTCGGCGGGCGGCAAAATCCTCATAGGTTTCTGAAAGGTCAGCGGGGCCTGCCGCCTCTACCTCGTCGTGACATCCACACGACAACGAGGAGAGAGACAGATGACCCGCAACCGTCGTAGCGCATGGCGGAACCGTCTGGCCGTCGTGGCCACGGTGTTTGCCGCACTCGCAGCACTGAGCACCACCAAGGCGGAAGCCGTCGTTCCGTCGGTCAGCGTCTTCAACGTCCACATGGCCGAGGGCAATGTCGGCCAGAAGCTCATGCCGTTCAGCATCAAGCTGTCGATCCCGTCGCCCGCTCCCCAGTGGGTCAAGGTCCAGACAGTCAGCTCCGGGGGCCAGCCCGGCCGAGCGCGGCAAGGACTACCAAGTCATCGCCCTGTCGACCTGTCAATTCCCGCCGAACGTGACCAGCAAGGTCTTCTACACGACCATCCTGGGCGACACCGTCGACGAGTACGACGAGACGATTCGGTCAAGGTCATCGGTCACTCGGCCGGCATCAACGTCGCCGACGGCGAAGGCGTAGGGTCAATCACCGATGACGACGCCGCCCCGGTCGTGACGGTCAACGATGTGAGCAAGAACGAGGGCACCGGCGCCATCACGCCGTTCACCTTCAGCGCCAAGCTGTCAGCGGCCAGCGAGAAGCCCATCAAGGTCGGCGCGGTCGGCCAGTCCGGCACGGCGCATGTTCCCGAGGACCTCACCGCCGGCCCGGTCACGCTCAGCTTTGCCCCTGGCGCAGACCGTGCGCACCTACACGGCGCACGTGAACGGCGACGGCAACCTCGAGCCCAACGAGACCTTCACGGCCAAGCTCAGCAACCCGATCAACGTCGCCATCGCCGACGGCACCGGCCTGGGCACCGTGGTCAACGACGACTTCCTGGTTGCCAACCCGCAGCCCCAGCCCCAACCGAACCCGCAGCCCCAACCGCAGCCGCAGCCGCAGCCGAATCCCGCAGCGCCAACGCCGGGGTCGAGGCCGAGGTCACCGACAGCGCACCGCTGCGCCGGAGGGCGAGCAGGCCCTCGGGCCGAACGCCGTGGCCGAGGCCCGGCCGGCCAGCAAGGCGATGGACTGGAGCGTCGCCGGACTGCTGACCCTGCTCGGGATGTGCCTGGCCGGTCTCCTGGTGGTCGGCGTGATCATCGCCCGCCGCGGCAAGGAGGACGAGCGCACCGCCTAACCCCCATACCCCCAGCAAGGAACGACCGGACCGCACGGCCCGGTCGCTCTTTGCGTTCACCGGGCGATTGTCACGCTCTATGCGCGGAGAATCGCCCGGTGGACGGGGAAAGTTGCAAGGTCGGGCGGGGTGGCGCGCTCTACCTCACTGTGTCCGACAAGCAATGCTCTTGAGGCATGGCCGCTGACGATGCCGACCTGGTCCTCGCCGCCCGCCTCGGCAACCGCGCCGCCTGGGCCGGCATCTACGACCGGTACGCCGACCGCCTGCATGACTTCTGCTGGTCGGTCCTGCGCGACCGCGACGAGGCGGCTGACGCCGATGCACGACACGTTCATCACCGCCTACCGCAAGCTCGATCAACTTCGCGACCCGTCACGGCTGCGGTCGTGGCTGTTCGCCATCGCCCGCAACGAGGCCCTCTCGCACGGTCGCAAGCAGAAGAAGGCCGTGCCCACCGAGGAACTCGAGGTGACGGCGGCCAGCGACGGGCCCGATCGCCTCGCGGAAACCGAGGAGCTGCGCGAGCTGGTGTGGGCGGCGGCGGCCGGCCTGGCCGACCGTGACCGTGCCGCGCTCGATCTGCATCTGCGCCAGGGCCTGGAGGGCGCGGCGCTGGGCGAGGCCCTGGGCACCTCGGCCAACAACGCCAACGTCCTGATGTCACGGCTCCGCGACCAGGTTGAACGGTCGCTGGGCGCCTACCTCGTCGCCAAGAAGGGTCGAGCGGACTGCGCCGCGCTCAGCGCCCTGCTCGAGGGCTGGGACGGCGAATTCAACCCGCTCTGGCGCAAGCGAATCGCCCGCCACGTCGAGGACTGCCCCACGTGCAGCGAGACCCGGCGGCGGATGGTCAGCCCGCTGGCGCTGCTGGCCGGCGTCGCGGTGGTCCCGGCGCCGCTGGCGCTGCGCGACCGCGGTGCTCGAACGACATCCAACTGGTCAGCGCGACCGCGACCGATCGATCAGGGGCGGCGGCGGCGCATTGCTGCCGGCGTCGTCGCGGCGGCCGCCGGCCTCGCGTCGTGGCCGGCGTCGCCGCGATGCGCAACGAAAACTCGCCGTCGCGCGTGTCGCGCTTGGCCACGGCCACGACGGTTGACCCGCTCGAGCATGACGCCCACCGTCGCCGACGACACGACGACGACCGGTGAGGTTGCGGGCACGACTGCCACGACGCGGCGGACGGCGACCACGCAGGGCGGTCGCCCGACGGCGACGACCAGGCGACCGACGGTCTCGACGACCACGCCGCCGACCACCGGCGTCGCCGCTGCCATTCTCGGTGCGGGCGACCAGCGGCAGCCGCAGTATCGGCGACGCCGGTTCGTGTTCCACCGGCACGACCACGTCGATCACCGCGACGGTCATCGGGGGCGTGCAACCCATTCGTGCCGTCAGCCTTCTTCTGGATCCGGACCGGGCAGCACCTCGGGCAGCAAGCGCTTGAACGGCTCCGGCAGCACCTACAGCGGCACGCTCGGCCCGCTCTTCGGCCGGGGCACTGCCACCTGGTGGGTCACCGCCACCGATTCGACCGGCGCCCGGGGCCAGAGCCCGACGCAGTCGATCAGCGTCACGCCCTGCAACTAGCCCGCTGACGCGGCAACTCGCGCGAGCAAATGCGGCTTCTTGAACCTTCGTTAACTTTCGTACAAGTTTTTGCCTATTGCCCCGTTACATACCCGAGGGCTCGTGACCGACGTCATATCGGCTGAGGTCGCGTTCCGGGGAGGTAGGACCGGGTGGGCAAGTTTCGGCGCATTACCGCGACCGTCGTCGCGTCCGTAATGACCGCGGCAACCGCTGGGCTGATCGCCCCGCCCGCGGCGAAGGCGGTACCGCAAGCCGGCGGGAACGACCTGTCGGGATGGGCGACCAACTGGCGGTGGACGTACAACCGCACCTTCCAGTACGCGGGCGCCGACGGAACCACGGCCAACGTCAACGAAGTCGTCAACTACATAAATGCCGGTCCGGTGACCAAGTTTGGTCAGCCCGCCTGGCAGCTCAACATCACCGGCAACGTCACCGGCGGCAACGCCAACGCTCAGGGCAACAACGTCAACATCACCGGCGGCAGCATCACCGGAACGCGATTTGTCCGCCAGTCCGACCTGGCCGAGATCGAGACCCACGAGGTCCAGACCTTCAGCGGCACCGGCCCGTTCGGTGTCGCGGTCACCGCCACCTTCGACGCGACCATCACCCCGAGTCCGTCGTGGCGCACCAAGGACTTCCGGCTTCACGCGGGCGACACCTGGCAGGTGAACGAGACGATCAACACGGCCGGGACGTTCAGCTACAACGCCGGCATCGGTGGTAGTGGCTCGGGTCCGCTCGACAGCTCGACGGCGTTCAATACCACCGCAACTGTCGCCGCCGAAACGCTCAACCTTCCGATCGCGGCCGGCGTGGTAACGGACCGGGTCACCATGACCGCGGGCAACGGCAGCGAGCAATTCGAATGGTGGGCGCCGGCGTACCGCAACGACGGCCGAACCCACACCAAGTCGGTCTCCGGCGACGGCTCAGTACTCACCCTCGACGCGAACCTGGCGTCGGTACTGCTCACCGCGCCTGCCGTCGCGGTCACCGAGACCATCTCTCCGAACCTCGTATGCGGCGGCGGCCAGTTCACGGTTTCCGGCGCCCTCGGCACCGGCCAGTCCGGCCAGCCGGTCAGCATTTCGCTTGATCAGTCGATCCTGACGCCAGGTCAGGCGATCACAACCAGCACCACGACCGGTGCCGGCGGCGCTTACTCGGCCACCATGACCGCACCGCTTCAGCCGGATGGTCTTTCCAAGGCCGACGCCCGCGCCGGATGGGGAATCATCGTCACGATC
Organism: uncultured Actinomycetes bacterium; assembly: GCA_963742585.1. GTDB lineage: Bacteria > Actinomycetota > Acidimicrobiia > Acidimicrobiales > JACDEA01 > JACDEA01. The sequence continues at coordinate 71,921 of CAVUMI010000003.1, read as the reverse complement.
GCCGGCGCAAAGCAGGTCGCAACCCTCGAGGTCCGGCCGGAGAACTGCACCGCGCTCGGCGTACACCGGGGTGACCAGCGCCCCACAAGCTTCGACGGCGACAGTCAGCGCGCTCCTCACCGACACCGGCGCCAACCAGCCGGTGGCCGGAGCGACCGTGACGTTCTCCCTTTCCGGCCAGGCGGGCACCGCCTCCGGCATCACCAACGCCAGCGGCGTCGCCACCGCCAACCTGTCGGTCGCCGCCCCGCCGCGCTCGGCGACGATCACCGCGTCGTTCGCCGGCACACCGACGCTCCAGGCCGCGGTCGCCACCTCGCCGTTCACCGTCACGAAGGACCCGACGCAAGTGTCGGTCAGTTCCTCCAATCCCTCATCCACGGTGGGTGACCCGGTCACGTTCACCGCCACGGTGACACCTACCGGGCCATCAGTGCCGGCAGGGCCCTCAGGCACGGTTCAGTTCTTCGTGGATGGCTCCCCGCTGGGTGGACCAGCAACAGTGGGCGCCGGCGGCGTCGCCACCTCCATCTCCACCAACAGCCTGAGCATCGGCAACCACGACGTCACCGCGACGTACACGGGTGACGCAAACTACAGCGGCAGCACGTCGCCGATCTTCGTGCAGTTCGTCGACAAGGTGCGCATCGCCACCTCCACCACGGTCACCAGCTCCCAGAACCCGACCGTCTTCGGCCAGCCGACCACGCTGACCGCCACCGTGACCGCCTCCGATGGCGGCACGCCGACTGGTGGCGTCACCTTCAAGGCCGGCGCCACCGTCATCGGAACCGGCACCCTCAACGAGATGCCGGGGAACGATCAGGCGACCGCTGTCGTCAGCTCGTTGGCGGTGGGCACGCACAGCATCACCGCGGTCTACGGCAACGACTTCGACTACGCGGCCAGCACCTCGCCACCGATCTCCCAGACGGTGCTGCAGGCCCAGACCTCGACCAGCATCACACCGTCGTCGCCGACACCCGTCGCCGGCGAGCCGTTGAGCTTCGGCATCGCCGTCACGCCGGTCGCACCTGGCGCGGGCGTGCCGAGCGGCACGGTGAGCCTCACCATCGACGGCTCGCCGGTCGGCGGCCCGGCCACCCTCGCCGGTGGCATGGTGTCGATCCCGTCCGGTGGCTTGACCGCGGGTCCGCACACCGTCTCGGCCGCTTACTCGGGCGACGCGAATTTCGCCGCCAGTAACGCCACCATCAGCATCACCGTGGCGCAGGCGGCAACCACCACGGTCCTGTTCACCAGCCCGAACCCGTCGGTCACCGGCCAGACGGTCACGTTCACCGCTACGGTGACGCCCGTCGCACCCGGCGCGGGCACACCCACCGGCCTGGTGACCTTCACCGAGGGCGCCACCGTCCTCGGCTCCGCCACCTTGAATCCGACGGTCGGCGGCGCACAGGGCAGCATCGCGCTGAGCACCCTCGCGCTCGGCAACCACGACATCGTCGCCACCTACGCAGGCGACGCCAACTACCTCGGAAGCGTCTCGGACACCGTCACCCAGGTGGTCAATGAGGCGCCGCCGATCATCGACACGACCACCGCGGTTGCGTCCTCCACCAACCCGTCGAAGTACGGCCAGCCCGTCACCTTCACCGCCACCGTCACACCGGCGAGTGGAACGGCAGCGCCCACTGGCACGGTGCAGTTCTCGGTGGACGGCACCGACCTCGGCGGGCCCGTGACGCTCGACGCCAGTGGTGCAGCAGTTAGCGACGCCATCGCCTCACTCGCCGCCGGCAGTCACACCGTCATCGCCGCGTACAGCGGCGACATCGGGTTCGGGGCCGGTGGCACCGTCACGACGCAGTCGGTGCAGCAGGCGGCGGTGTCCGCATCCATCGTCTCGTCCATGGATCCCGCGCCCTACGGGCAGAGCATGACCTTCACCGCGACGCTCTCGGCCGTCGCCCCCGGCGCAGGGACGCCGGGCGGCAGCGTGCAATTCCGCGTCGACGGCGTGCCGCTGGGCGCGCCCGTAGCGGTGAGCGGTGGCCAGGCAACCAGCCCGGTCGTCTCAGGCCTCGACCCCGGCGTCCACACGGTGTCGGCGCTCACCAGTGGTGATCCCAACTTCGCCTCGACCACCGCGGCGTACAACCAGACAGTTGAGCGGATCCCCACCACCACCACACTGTCGGCCGCGCCCAACCCGGCCGTGTTCGGCAACCCGGTCACCCTCACCGCCACCGTTACCGGCGCCGGTCCGGGCACGCCGACTGGAACGGTGACATTCAGCGAGGGCGCGACTGTTCTGGGCACCGCACCGCTGGCCACCGTCGGCAGCCAGCAGCAGGCGCAGTTCACCACCTCGACCCTGTCGACCGGCAACCACAACATCACCGCCGCCTACTCGGGTGACACCCGGTTCGCGCCGAGCGCGACCGCGTCGGCCGTGGTCGTGACGGTCGGGAAGGCACCGTCGAGCCTCAGTGCGACGCCGGCGATCCTCGGCGTCAAGGTGGTACTCGGGGCGCCGCTGAACGTACGGCTCACGTTGCTCGAGCCCCTCTCGGCCACGCTCATTGGGAACGGCCAGCCGATACCCGGGCAAACGCTCGTGTTCAGTGCCGGTGCGACGGTCCTCTGTACATCGGTAACCAACGCGCTGGGCACGGCGTACTGCAACCACCTCAACGCCACCGCCTTGCTCGCGATCTTCCTCAAACCCGGCTACACGGTCACCTACGCCGGCAATGCCAGCTTCTTCGGCTCCACGACCGCGGCTGCGGTCATCAAAGTCAACGTCAGCTAAGGAGATCGACTCGTGCGCAAAGGCTTCTCAACCGTAGGCCTCGCGATCGCGGCGACCGCGGCGTTGCTACTGGCGACCGCCGCTCCGGCGGCGGCCCATTTCCAGGCGCCGACACCGGCCAACGCGTCGGTCATCAGCGGCACTGTCACGCTGTTCAACGATGGTGGGCACAGCCGGGGTCGCAACCTCTTCTTCGGCTCGTGCCAGGGCTCGACGACGATCACCGTGCGGGCACAGCCCAGCAACGTCGTAGTCCACAGCGCCACCGTCTCCGGCTCAGGTGGATCGGGCCCGCCGATCCCGCTGACGACGAACTGGATCACTGACAACTTCGCCAATGGCACCTACACCGCAACCGGCACCGAGGTGAGCCAGAACACTCTGTGTCTGGGAACGAGCACTCAGACCGACACTCGGACCTACACCGTCCAGAACACCGGCAACCTGGCCTACGGCGGTGACATTGCCAAGCCGACCGGCACCGCCGCCACGGTGAAGGCAACGCTGACCGACCAGAACAACATTGCGCCGCCCGCCGGTCAGACCGTCAACTTCGCGCTGTCCGGCCAGGCGGGCAGCGTGAACGCCACGACCGTCGCTGGCGGTGTCGCGCAAACGACCCTAAATGTCACCGGGGCACCTCGGCCGGCCACGCTCACCATCACGTACAGCGGGCCCTTCTACACCGCCAAGACGATCACGCAGGCATTCACGGTGCAGCCGGTGCCGACGACGACAACAGTGACGTCGTCGACCAACCCGTCAGTCTTCGGCCAGCCGGTGAGCTTCACCGCCAACGTCGCCTCCGGCGTAAGCGGTTCGGGAACGCCAACCGGTTCAGTTCAGTTCGTCGTCGACGGCAACAACTTCGGCGGGCCCGTTGCTGTCAATGGCAGCGGTCAAGCCCCGAGCGGGAGCATCGCCACACTGGCGGCCGGGCCACACTCGGTGGTTGCCAACTACACCGCTACCGGAAACTTTGCCAGTAGCACTGGCGGGCTCACCCAGACGGTGAACAAGGCGTCGACGACAACCTCGGTGACGTCGTCGGTCAACCCGTCGGTGTTCGGCCAGACGATCAACTTCACCGCGACCGTGACTGCCGTCGCGCCCGGCGCCGGGATACCCACCGGCAATGTCACTTTCCAGCAGAACGGGCAGCCCATCGGCGGCCCGGTAGCGCTCAACGGCGCCGGCCAGGCCACAAGTGACGACATCTCGATACTCGCGGCGTCGCCTACCCACCCGATCACCGCGACCTACCAAGGCAGCAGCAACTTCAACGGCAGCTCGATAACCGCCAATCAGGCGGTCAACAAGGCCGACACGTCCACCAGCGTCGTGTCCTCGAGCGCGCCGTCCGTCTTCGGCCAGGCGGTCACGTTCAGCTCCACCGTCTCGGCCGTGGCACCGGGCGCGGGGACGCCGACCGGGACGGTTACCTACACGGTCGACGGCAACCAGTTGGGGAGCCCGGTGACGCTCTCGCCCAGCGGTCAGGCCACCAGCGCCTCCACCGCGATGCTGAGCCCCGGCGACCACACGGTCGACGTCGCGTACAGCGGCGACTCCAACTTCAACTCCTCGACGATTACGTATACCCAGCACGTCGACCAAGCGGCAACCACGACCTCGGTTTCGTCGTCGGTTAATCCGTCGGTCTTCGGCCAATCCGTCACCTTCAGCGCCGCGGTCGCCGTCGTGGCGCCCGGCGCCGGAACCCCGACGGGCACCGTCATATTCACCGTCGACGGCAATCCGCTCGGTAGCCCGGCCGCGGTCGACGGCGCCGGCAACGCCACCAGCGACCCGATCGACAGCCTTTCAGTGGGTCCGCACACGGTGGACGCGACGTACAGCGGCGACACCAACTTCACCGGTAGCTCCGACTCGCTGACCCAAACGGTCAACAAGGCGGCGACGAGCACGGCGGTGACGTCGTCAGTCAACCCGTCGGTGTTCGGCCAGGGCGTGACCTTCGATGCCACCGTCACCGTGACTGCGCCGGGCGCGGGCACACCGTCGGGCACGGTGTCGTTCTTCGACGGCGCCACGCTGCTCAGCACCCAGCCGCTTGTCGGCGTACCGGGCTCGGGCACCGCGTCGTTCTCCACCGGCGCCCTCTCGGTCGGGACGCACGCCATCAGCGCGGTGTACTCCGGTGACGGCAACTTCTTGACCAGCACGGGCAATGTCACCCAGACCGTCAACAAGGCCCAGAGCGCGACGACGGTTGCCGCGAATGGCCCGATCGTGCAAGGACAACCGGTGACGTTCAATGCGTCGGTGGTCGCCGTCGCGCCTGGTACCGGCATCCCGTCCGGAACGGTGCAGTTCAAACTCAACGGCGCCCCACAAGGCAGCCCGGTTGCACTCGACAGCAACGGCAACGCGACCAGCGCGCCTATCGCGGGTCTCACACCAGGCAACTTCCGGATCACCGCGACCTACGCGGGCGACATCAACTTCCTCCCGAGTGAGGGAAGCGTCGGCCAGGTCGTGAATCCGGGCGCGACGACAATGACACTCGTCGCCAGCCCGAGCCCGTCGGCCTACGGCGCGCCGGTGACCCTGACCGCAACGGTGGCGATCGTGCCGCCCGCGATTGGGCTACCGACCGGCACCGTGAACTTCTTCGACGGGCCCACGCTCATCGGCACCGGAACCCTGGCCGACGGTGTGGGAGGCAACCAGGCGAGCACCACCGTCTCAGGTCTGGCCGTGGGAGTGCACAACTTCTCGGCCACGTATCTGGGTGACTTCAACTTCGCCTCTGCCGGCGCGGGCCCGATCGCCCATACCGTCCAAGGCGATCCGACAACTACGGCGCTCACCAGCTCGCCCAATCCCTCGACGTTCAACGCGCCGGTCACCCTGACGGCGAACGTCACGCCGGCGCTGGCCAATGCCAACCCGATCACCGGGACGATGTCGTTCTACGACGGCGCGTCGCTGATCGGTACCGCACCAGTGAGCGCCGGTGGGTCAGCCAGTCTGAGCGTCTCGAACTTGAGTGTCGGCACACACTCGCTCACCGCGGCGTATTCCGGTGACGCCACCTACGGCGCTAGTACGTCGCCGGTGAAGAGCCACACCGTCAACAAGGCGCAGCCTTCCCTGACGACAAGTCGTAGCGGCAGCCTGCTTTCGGCGGTGCTGACAACTCCGCAAGGGCCGCTGGGCGGTCAGACCCTGGTGTTCAAGACCGGCACCACGACGATCTGCACGGTGACGACAGGTGCGAACGGCGGCGCCAGCTGCACGGCGAACCTCTCGCAACAACTCCAGATCTCGTTGAACGGCTACACCGTCACCTACAACGGCAACGCCAACTACCTGCCGGCTCTCGCCAGCGGCAGCTAAGCCCGCCGGCCACCGCCCTCCGTCACTCGTGGCGGAGGGCGGTGGCCACGACTTCGGTGGCCGGCGGCGCCAGGTGCGGGATCTCGATGGTGACGCCGTGGATCGCGCCGGTGAACGGGGACGGCGGCGTGTAGTCGTCGCACACCGGGAAGCCCGTGTCGCGGCCGATGAGGAGGCCGGCGCCACCGATCTGCCAGCGGAACGGCAGGTGATGCTTCACCTCGGCTTGGTCGACGACGGTGCCATCGACGAGCAGCTCGAACAATCCCGGCCGACCAGTGCGATAGGTGATGCCCAGCTCATGCGCGCCGGGTGACAGCGCGTCGGGCGAACGCAACTGGACGAGGTCGCCGAACAGGCTGAAGGCAACCGCGGGAACGCCACTCACGACGTAGAGCGCCCACCCGCTGTTCCAGTCGCCGAGCGCGGCGATCACACCGTCTATCCCGCTCAGTGCGCCGCTCGGGCCCTCGCCGGCCTCGATGTCGGCGATCAGATCGAAGCCGGCGCCGAGTCCGGGGACCAGGTCCTCGGCGATCGGGCCGCCGCCCGGCCGGTAAGTCGTGCGGAACTGCGTCGTGTACGGCGACGGCTCCAGTGCGCCGACCCGGGCGACAAAGCTGTCGTCCAAAGGCAGGACTTGATTGCGACCCGCCTCGGCCCACCACAACGCTTCGAGCTCGCGCGCCTTGTCGGGATGTTCGTCGGCCAGATCGTGAGCCTCGGCGAAATCGTCGGCCAGGTTGAACAGCTCCCACCGGTCGGCGTCAAAGTCGGTGCTGCCCTCGACCAGCTCGCGCTCGATGGAGATCTGCTTGCCGACATGGTTGGTGGTCGCCTTCCAGCCGTCGCAGTAGATCGACCGCGACCCGAGCATCTCGAAGTACTGGATGGGATGCTCGGTGCCAAGCGAGGTGCCGTCGAGACCGCCAGGACTCTCGATGCCAACCGCATCGCAGATCGTGGGGAGCAGATCGGTCACGTGGCAGAACTCGTCGCGAATCTCGCCGGTCGCGCCCCCGGGAGGACGGACGATCAGCGGCGTGCGTACACCGCCGAGCCACGAGTAGCGCTTCCAGAGCCGCAGCGGCGTGTTGCCGGCCCAGGCCCAACCCCACGGGTAGTGGTTGTAGGCCTTGAAGCCGCCGAGGTCGTCGATGCGGGCGAGCGTGTCGCTCATGTCGTCGACCATGTCGTGGGTGAAGCGCAGTTCGTTGAGCGAGCCGATGGGCCCGCCCTCGGCGCTGGTGCCGTTGTCGGAGAACAGCAACACGATCGTGTTGTCGAGCTCGCCGGTGGCCTCGAGAAAGTCGAGCAGGCGGCCGATCTGGGCGTCGGTGTGCGAGAGGAAGCCGGCGAAGACCTCCATCATGCGAGCGAACAGCCGCCGTTCGTCCGCGCTGAGCGCGGCCCAGTCCTGCACCCACGACGGGCGCTCGAGCAGGGTGGTGCTGGCCGGGACGATGCCGGCCGCCACCTGGCGCTCGAAGGTGACCTTGCGCCATGCCTCCCACCCGTCGTCGAACCGGCCGCGGTAGCGCTCGATCCACTCGGCCGGCGCGTGGTGCGGCGCGTGCATGGCGCCAGTGGCGAAGTACATGAAGAACGGACGCTCAGGCGTGGCCTGCTTCTGGTCGAGCACGAGACGGATGGCGCGGTCGGCCAGGTCCTCGGTGAGGTGGTAGCCGTCCTCCGGACGCCGGGGCGGCTCGACGAACCCGTTGTCGCTGACCAGGTTCGGCGTCCACTGGTTGGTGTCGCCCGGCGAGGAAGCCGTAGTAGCGCTCGAAGCCGAGACCGAGCGGCCACAGGCCGAACGGACCCGACGCGCTCTGCTCCCAGCGCGGCGCCAAGTGCCACTTGCCGACTGCGAAGGTGCTGTAGCCGTTGTCGCGCAACAGCGCGGGCATGGTCGGAACGTCGGCGGGGATGCGGCCCGTGTAGCCGGGGTACCCGAGCGGCACGTCGGTGAGGAACCCCATCCCGACCCGGTGGTGATTGCGGCCGGTGAGGAGACAGGCCCGCGTCGGCGAGCACAGCGAGGTCACGTGGAAGCGGTTGTAGCGAAGCCCGCCGGCCGCCAGGCGGTCGATGTTGGGCGTGGCGATGTCGGACCCGAAGCACCCGAGCTCCGCGAAGCCGGTGTCGTCGAGGACGATGACCAGAACGTTGGGCGCGCCCTTCGGCGCCCGCGGCAACTCGGTGAACGTCGGAGTGGATTCGTTCGCGTAGCGCCCGATGCTCATCTCCCGGTCGGCTCCGTCTCCGCCTCCGCCTTCCTCCTCACGACGCGAATGCGGGAATCACGTGCTTGCCGATCAGTTCGATCGACTGCATGACGTCCTCATGGGCGATGTTGTACGGGTTGACCAGGCAGAGCAGCAGATCGCAACCCGCCGCCTCGTAGCGCTTGGCTGTCTCGATGCACTCGTCGGGATCACCGACGATGCAGGAGCCGCTGTCGTGCAGGTAGTCGAACGAGAGATGGTCGACGAGGCCGCTGCGATGCGATTCCAGCGGCATGGCCGTGTACTGGTAGGTGCCGAGGTCCTTGCCCTCGAGCAGCTCGGCCACGCTGCCGATCAACCACGAGCCGTGCTTCACGTACCAGACGAAGGACTCTGACGCGGCAGCGTAGGCGTCCTCCTTCTTGGCTGCGCAGTGGACCATCGTGAACGTCGCCGCTTGGTCGTTGACGAACTTGCCCGCGGGCTGCGTGCATTCGGCCAGGCCTTGGCGGTAGAGGTCGAGGCGCTCGGCCAGCTGCTCGGGCGGCACGCCGACGGTGAACGAACACAGGCCGAGGCCGTGGCGGCCGATTTCGCGGTGGCCGTCAGGGCTCGAGGTCGCGCCCCAGATCGGCGGGTGCGGCTTCTGCAACGGCTTGGGGAGCACGCGGCGCTTTCCGCCCATGCGCCAGTACTTGCCGTCGGCCTGGTACTCGTCTTCGGTCCACGCGCCGACGATATGGCCGAGCGCCTCGCTCCACATCTCGCGGGTCTGGTGCGGGTCGACGTCGAAGCCTTCGAGCTCGGCCCGGGTCGACGACCGGCCGGTGCCGAACTCGACGCGGCCGTCGCTCAGGAGATCGAGCACCGCTACCGACTCAGCGGTACGGATCGGGTGGTTGTAGGGCTGCGGCAGGAGCCGCACGCCGTAGCCGATGCGGATGTTCTCGGTCCGGGCGGCGATCGCTCCGTAGAGGATCTCGGGGTTCGAGCAGTGCGAGTACTCCTCGAGGAAGTGGTGCTCGACGGTCCACACCGAGTGGAACCCGACCTTGTCCCCCAGGATCGCCTGCTCGAGCGTGTTCTTGTAGGCCCGGTGTTCCGATTCCGGATCCCACGGCCGGGCCACCGGGATCTCGTAGAACAGAGCGAATTTCATTCCGCGGGGTTAGCACACCGACCCGCTACGACGCCGGTTGGAACAACTCCTCGATCTTCATGCCGAAGAGGTGCGCCAGCGCGAATGCCAACGGCAAGCTCGGATCCCAGCGACCGGCCTCCAAGGCGTTTACCGTCTGGCGCGAGACCTCGAGCTCGCGGGCGAGATCGGCCTGCGTCCACCCCCGCTCGTCGCGGAACTCACGGATGCGGTTCTTCATCGATTGCGGCGACGCTCGATCCGCATCCCCAGCCCCCACAGGACGCACATGGCCCCCCACACCGTGAACATCGATTGACGGGGCGCGCCGGCCTCTTCGAGGAAGCCGTAGCCGAACGTCACAATCGCCGTTCCGAAGAACGCGAACACCGAGCGCGTTCTTGATCATCGCGCGCTGCAATTCGTCAACTCGGTGCTGCATACGGGTCACAACGATTGGGATGCCGGCGAAGGCGACCATCGGAACAAGGACGATCGGATATCGGCCCCAACCGTCGACGTAGTGCAGGCCGACGTTGGACAGGCCCAGTAACGCGCCGTACGCACCCAGCACCATCCCCAACTCACGGGAGTACGCCCGGCCCCACTGCCTCTCAGGAAGATTGGTCTCCATGGCGTGAGTAAAGCGTTCTTTACCTCCCATGTCAAGAGATCTTTACGTGTGTAATCGTGGGCAGATGCGAGGACTTGAGGGCAAGGTGGCGTTGGTGACCGGTGGCGGCTCGGGCATTGGCGCGGCGTCGATTACACGGTTGCGCGAGGAGGGTGCGCTCGCCGTCGGCCTCGACATCGCCGGCGAGGTCGAGCATGTGGTCGACGTCCGCGACGAGGCGGCGGTCGACGCGGCCGTCGCTGCCGTGGTGCGCGACCACGGTCAGCTCGACATCGTGGTCAACGCGGCGGGCGTGGCCGGCGGTGGTCCGGTGCACCTCGTTCCGCTTGAGGACTTCGAGCGGGTGATGGCGGTGAACCTCATCGGCACGTTCCTCGTGTCGAAGCACGCGCTGGCGCACATGGTCGAGCGCGGTGGCGGCGGCAGCATCGTGAACATCGCCAGCATCGAGGGCATCGAGGGAACCGAGGGCGGCAGCTCGTACAACGCGTCCAAGGGCGCTGTCGTGCTCCTCACCAAGAACATGGCGATTGACTACGGCCGGCCGGGCATCCGCGTCAACTGCATCTGTCCCGGCCTCATCGACACGCCGATGATGCGCGGGATCATGGACCTGGGCCTCAGCCAGGTCGAGGAGCAGTACCGGTCACAGCACAAGCTCAACCGGTTCGGCCGGCCCGAGGAGATCGCCGCCGCGGTCGCATTCCTCGCGTCCGACGATGCCTCGTTCGTTACCGGCCACGCCCTCGTCGTCGACGGCGGCTTCACCGCCGGCATGCGCGCCGGCGTCCTCGCCCCCCTCGGCCTGTGAGCGTTCTTGGCAACTCTGACGGCGTATAGCGCCCTCAAAGTTGCCAAGAACGGGTCAGGGGCCGGCGGCGATCCGCTGGCGGGCCTCGACGAGGGACGTTTCGGGCCAGAAGCCGTCGAAGAGCCAGGTGGCACCGGCGGCCTCGTAGGCGGACGCTTCGTCGCGGGGGCCGACCACGGCGATGTCGTAGTTCTCGTTGCGGCCAATCTGCTCGCGCACGGCGCGCACATCATCGGGCGACATGAAGCCATCGACATTCCACGGCATGACGCCGTCGACGCGCGCAGCGCGCCGCCGCGGACCATCGCGCAATGGGAAGAGCGCCGCGGTCCAGATCGGGATGCGGGGCTGCTGCAGCGGTGGGGGCAGGAACTCACCGGACCACAGCCGGGTGATCGTGTCGATACCCTCGTCGAGCAACCGGGCCCGCTTTGCGTCGGTATCGGCGGGTTCATCGAATGCGCTGAACTCGTTGAAGAAGTCCACGCCGAGTCCCACGCCGAGCACCAGCCGCCCGTTGCTCAGGTGGTCGAGGGTGACCGCCTCCCGCGCCACCTTCCACGGACGGCGGCGAGGCAGGGGCGTGATCAGCGGCCCTAACCGGATGTGCTCGGTGCCCACGGCGATTGCCGACAGCGCGATCCACGCGTCGGCGAACGGCACCGGCTGCTCGTAGCGGATGTGGTCCCAGGTGAAGAACCCGTCCCACCCGGCGGCCTCGGCCACCTGCGCAAGCTCCACCAGCAGGTGGACGTCGCCAAAGGTGCCGAACGGCGGCAGATACACCCCACGCTTCATTAGGCACACAGTACGCCTGAGGTGCGCGGCACTATGGGGGCATGGACCGGGGTTTGGCCGAGCTGCACCTCCATCTGTACGGCACGATCCGCGCCGCCGACTACCTCCAGCACCTGGCGGAAAGGGAGGTCGACTGGGCCTGGTACGAGGACGAGATGGTCGCGGCCTACGGCGCCCACCCGCCGGTGCGCGACGTGCTCGACCGCCACCGGGCCGGCGACACTGCCGCGGCCGCTGCCTTCGAGGAACTGTTCGTGTTCGGCGACGCCGACGCCGGCAACTTCGACCGGTTCCAGGCCAAGTTCAATCTTCTCATCGCCGGCAGCGCGATGTTCGACGTCCTCCGCGGCGCGCCCGACGCGTTGGAGCACCTACGCCTCGAGGTCGAGTTCTTCCTCGACCGGATCCGGGCCGACCAGATCGCGCAGGGCATCGGCTACGCCGAGCAACGGCTGCTCGTCGGCGGCGCGCTCCGTGGCGACATCGCCCGATCGCTGCTCGCTGACATGCTGGCCGCGTACAGCGCGTCGTCGGACGGCACCATCACTCAACGGATGGCGGTCGGCCTGCCCCGGCGCGACCCGTGGCCGCTGTGGGAGCACACGACCGAGCTCGCCCTCGGCCCAAACGGCGACGCGCTGACCGGGATCGACTTCTGCCACGTCGAGGAGGGCCACCCGCCCAAGGACAAGGCCGAGTTCTTCGCCGCGGTGCACGACTTCAACGACGCCCACCCCGGCCGGGCCCTGGCGATCCTGTACCACGTGGGCGAGAGCTTCCGCGACAAGAGCCTCGAGAGCTCGGTGCGATGGGTGCAGGAGGCGGCCGAGCTGGGCGCGCACCGCCTCGGTCACGCCATCGCACTCGGCGTCGATCCCGATTGCTATGGCGAGCACGACCGCACCGAGTCGGCGGCCGAACGCCTCGACCAGATCGACTACGACATCATCCACGCCGACGGCCTGGCGCGTCATGGCGTGTCGGTCGACGTCGTCGCGCTCGGCGAGGAGCGACAGCGGCTGGCGACGCTGGCCGCGGACGACATGGTGACCCACCGCTACAACGCGGCGCGCCTCGACGACGTCCGCCGTCGCCAGGACTACGCCATGGATCGCGTGACCGCCGCCGGCGCGGTGGTCGAGGTGTGCCCGACATCGAACCGCCGCATCGGGGCGATCGCCGACCCGGCGCACCACCCAGTCACCCGCTTCCTCGAGCGCGGCGTGCCGATCGTGGTCGGCTCCGATGACCCGGGCATCTTCGGCACCACGCTGTCCGACGAGCTCGACTGGGTCACCACGGTCGCGGGGCTCGACGACGCCGGCCGGCGAGAACTCGTGGACGCCGCCTGGCGCTACCGCAGCGAAGTGATGATCGGCCGCGTGCCGCCAGAATGAGGCGCGTATGACCGAGACCACGACGCGGCTCGCGGTGTGACCAAGTTCCGCTTGTTTAATAAGGATCAACTTGTTATATTGCGGCCAACGCCAAGGAGGCCGCCATGCCCGTAGCCCTCATCACCGGAGCTTCACGAGGACTGGGCGTTGCCCTCGCCCGACGGCTGGCCGACCTGGGGTGGTCATTGGTGATCGACGCCCGAGGTGCCGAGGCGCTCGAGAGCGCCCGAGCCGAACTCGCGCAGACCACACAGGTCACCGCGGTTGACGGCGACGTGGCCGATGCCGGCCACCGCCAGCAGCTCGTTGACGCCGCCGCCGCCCTCGGGGGCCTCGACCTCCTCGTCAACAACGCCAGCATCCTCGGCCCGAGCCCGCAGCCGGCACTCAGCAACTACCCGCTCGAGGTGCTGCGCGACGTCTACGAGGTCAACGTCGTCGCGCCGGTTGCCCTCATCCAGAAGGCCTTGCCCCTCCTGCGCGCCAGAAAGGGCGTCATCGTGAATATCACGTCCGATGCCGGTGTTGAGGGCTACGAGGGGTGGGGTGGCTATGGATCATCGAAAGCAGCGCTCGAGCAGGCCAGCAAGATCCTGGCCGCCGAGGAAGTTGAGCTGGCTGTCTATTGGATCGACCCCGGCGACATGAACACCAAGATGCATCAAGAGGCGTTCCCTGGTGAGGACATCTCCGACCGCCCGCCGCCCGAGGACAGCGTGCCCGGCATCCTCGACATCATCACCCGCCGACCGCCGAGTGGTCGCTATCAAGCGAAGGCGGTAACGGCGTCGTGACCGCGCTCGTCGCGACGCCGACGCTCGACTTCGACCTACCGCCCAGCCTCGAAGCCCACGAGCCGCCCGAGGCGACGGGCCGCACCCGCGACGACGTGCGCTTGCTGGTGTCGAACGGGGACGACGAGCCCACCCACGCCCGGTTTGTCGACCTACCGGACTTCCTGCGCCCGGGCGATCTGCTGGTGATTAACACATCGGCGACCGTTCCCGCCGCGTTGCCCGCTCAGCGGCCTGACGGCGAGAACCTACAGCTCCACATCTCGACGCAACTCGAGAGCGGTCACTGGCTCGTCGAGCCGCGAATTCCCGCGCCGCCGGCCAGCCTGCAGTACGCCGGCGACCTCGACCGCGAAGTTCTCTCGCTGCCGGGCGGCGCCACCGCGACCCTGCTCGAGCACTATTCCGACTCGACGCGACTCTGGATCGCCGAGGTCCACACGCCGCTTCCGATGCCCGCATACCTCGCGCTACACGGCGCACCGATTCGCTACAGCTACGTGCGCGAGCCCTGGCCGGCGAGCGCGTACCAGAACGTCTACGCCACCGAGCCGGGCAGCGCGGAGATGCCCAGCGCGGGCCGGCCGTTCACCGCCGAGATCATCACCGCTGTCGTCGCGGCCGGCGTCGGTGTCACACCTCTCTTGCTGCACACCGGCGTGTCATCACTCGAGAACCACGAGCGGCCCTACCCCGAGTACTTCCGCGTGCCCGAGGCCACCGCGCGCCGGGTGAACGACGCGCACGCCGCCGGCGGCCGCGTCGTCGCCGTCGGCACCACCGTGGTCCGCGCGCTGGAGTCGGTAGCAGAGGTCGACGGACAGGTCAACGCCGGCGAGGGCTGGACCAAGCTCGTGGTCGAGCCGGCGCGCGGCGTGCGTGCCGTCGACGGCCTCATCACCGGCTGGCACGAGCCCCGCGCCTCCCATCTGCTCATGCTCGAAGCGATCGCCGGCCACGACGCACTCAGCGCCGCCTATGCCGCGGCCATCGCCCACCGCTACCACTGGCACGAGTTCGGCGATTCACACTTAATCCTGCGATGATCGCGGGATGGTCTCGGTTGACTTTCGGACGCGGACAGATGCTGATGTCGTACCGGTTGATGCGGCAGCGTTCTTCGAGGACGAACTTCCCCGGCTGATCGCCGAGCGGGGCGAACTGGCGATTCCCGGCACGCGGGAGCTGGCACCCCGGCCGCTGGCGATACACGTCGGTGATCGCAGCTGGACGCTGAGCTTCACCGACGACCACATCAGCCTCGTGCGCGGTGACGACGAAGCCGGCGCGATCGTCGTGCTCGACGACGAGGGCCTCACCGACGTCGTGCATGATGTGCGCGGCCCGATGAGCTTCTTCACCGGCGGCGAGCTGAACATGCCCCGGGGGCGGCTCGAGGACTTCCTCGACTGGGGTGTCGTGCTGCGGTCGCTCATCGACGGGCGCGCCGTGCACACCACCGGCGACATCACCTTCGAAGACCTCGACCTCACCCGCGCCTTCGCACCCGGTGACGATCCCGCCGAGATGAGCGACTTCCTCGGTCGCGCTGGCTTCTTGCATCTGGCCAACGTCTTCACCGAAGACGAGATGGCCGCGGTATCGGCCGACATGGACGCGGCGACGCCGTCCTACAACCAGGACGATGGGCGGTCGTGGTGGGCCAAGACCAAGTCGGGCGAGGACCGGGTCGTGCGCATGCAGTACTTCCACGAGCACTCCCCCACCACGCGCGAGCTGCTGGCCGATGACCGCTTCCTACGCATCGGCCGGCTGACGACCGACGATCACCAACTCGGCGAGGCCCATCTGGGTTGGAACGTGATCGAAGCGCTGGTGAAGCCCCTCGGTGTCGTGCAGGGAATCTCCGACCTGCCGTGGCACAAGGACTGCAGCCTCGGCCGGCACTCCTACCGCTGCTGCTCGTTGACCGCAGGCATTTCCGTCACCGGCGCCGATGCGACCTCGGGTCAGTTGCGCGTCGTGGCCGGTTCGCACCGCGCGCTTGTCCAACCCGCTTTCGTCCGCCGCAACCTCGACCTGCCCCAGGTCGACCTGCCGACGTCGACCGGCGACGTCACCGTGCACCTCAGCTGCACGCTGCACATGAGCCAGGCGCCCGTCGACTGCGAGCGCCGGGTGATGTACACGGGCTTCCGCTTGCCGGAGGACACGAGCCGGTCCGACGCGGCATCAGCCGCCGAGGCCAAGATCCGCCGGATCCGCGAGGGCGCCTACAAGACGGTGTCCCAGGCACCGGCGGGCTGACGGTTGCGAATAGGGATGCTGATCGCCAGCAGCGAGTAGCTGGCGGTCACCGCGCCGGCGACGGCCAGCGCGAACCGCGCGCTCTGGGCCGCGGCCACCACGCCCAACCACAACCCGCCCATCGGGATGAGGCCGGCCCAGCCGACCTGGAAGAGGCTCAGCATGCGGCCCCGGCGGGCATCGTCGGCCAGGAACTGCAGCAGCGTGTTGATCGACGTCATGGCCCAGAAGTACAGAGTGCCCACGGGAATGACGAGGATCAGGGCCCACGTCCACGTTGGTGCGAACGCGAAAGCCGTGACGCTGAACCCGAACGCCGCCGTTTGCAGGCCGAGCGACCGCAGCGTGGGAACGTTTATGCGCAGCCCGGTGAGGAACGCGCCGCCGACGGACCCGACGCCGGCCATGGCGGCCAGAAGGCTGAAGCCGGCCGGGCCCTTGTCGAACACCTTGGCGGCGACGATCGGCAGCACCGCGAGGTAGGCGCCGGCGAACAGCGACGACATCGAGAGGATCGAGAGCGCCCGCATTGCCGGGGGCCGCTCGCGGGCGTGCACCCAGCCCGAGCGCAGCCACTCCGAGAACTTGCTGATACCGGTCTCGCGCTCGTAGTCGTCCAGCTGGGCGCGGCGCAGCAGGAAGAACACGATGATGCTCGTCGCCGCGTAGACGACGAACGCCGCGCCTTCGTTCCATATCGTCAAGAGCGGCGCGGCGATCGTGGGCCCGACGACACGCGAGAGGTTGGCGCCGGTTGAGTTGAGCGAGATCGCGCTCGGAAGGTCTTCGCGCGTGACCGAGCCGGCGACCAGCGCCTGGCTGGCCGGCGCGTTGAACGAGAACACGATGCCCATCACGAATGCGAAGGGCAGCAGCGTCACCGGCCGCACGTTGTCGGTCAGCGTGAGCACCGCCATGGCGCCGACAGTGGCAGCCAATACCAAGTAGCCGGTCATGAGGATGCGTTTGCGTTCGACCCGGTCGGCGACCACGCCGGCAAACGGGGTGAACACCAGCGTCGGAATGAACTGGGTGAAGAACAGAAGCCCGAGCCATGTCCCGTCGGCATCGGTCAGCCGCGACATCAGGGCCTGGAACGAGACGAACGAGATCCAGAATCCGAGCTGGCCGACAACGAAGCTGCCCCAGACGACGCGGAACTGCTGGTGCTTCAGCGCTCGGAAGACACGGGGGAGGCTCGCGTAACGCATGTCCCCGGTCGGCTCCGTCTCCGCCTCCGCCTTCCTTATCGATCCCGAGGAACACGCGGCAGGCGCAGGCCGGCCATGCCGATGATCTCGCGCTGGATCTCGTTGACACCACCGCCGAAGGTTCCGACCACCGCGTGGCGGTACGCCTTCTCCAGTCGACCCTTCAATTCCGCGCCGGCCGAGCCCTCGCGCAACGTGCCGCCGCGGCCGAGGATCTCCATCAGCAGTCGGGCCGACTCGATGCGCAGGTCGGTGCCGTAGACCTTCATCACCGACGCGTCGGCCGGGTTCAATTCGCCCTTGTCCTGCAGTGCGGCGACGCGCCAGTTGAACAGCTCGGCCACTTCAGCCTTGGCCTTGATGCGAGCCAGGCTCAGGCGGACCCATTCGCGCTCGAAGACGGTGCCGCCCTCAGGCGCTTCGGTGGCCCGGGCCCACGCGGCGACCAGCTCGACGTCCTTGAGGATTCCCGCGGCCGGGCCAAGCGCGACGCGCTCGAAGTTGAGTTGGGTGGTGATCATCTTCCACCCGCCGTTCTCCTCGCCGACGCGCCGGCTCACGGGCACGCGCACGTCCTCGTAGTACGTGGCGTTGGTGTGGCCGCCGCCGAGGACATGGATCGGCGTCCACTTGAAGCCGGGCGAGGTGCAGTCGACCAGCAGGATGCTGATGCCCTTGTGCTTTGGCGCGTCGGGATTGGTGCGGCAGGCCAGCCAGATGAAGTCGGAGTCGTGGCCGCCGGTGGTGAAGATCTTCTGGCCGTTGACGACGTACTCGTCACCGTCGCGCACGGCCTTGGTGCGCAGCGACGCCAGGTCGGTGCCCGCCTCGGGCTCGGTGTACCCGATGGCGAAATGGACCTCGCCGGAGAGGATCTTGGGGAGGAAGTAGTCCTTGATCTCGTCGCTGCCGAACACCGCGATCGTGGGGCCAACGGTGTTGAGCGTGACCATCGGGATGGGCGCACCGGCGCGCGCCGCCTCCTGCAGGAAGATCAGCTGCTCGATCGGACCGAACCCTTGGCCGCCGTACTCCTTGGGCCAGCCCACGCCGAGCCAGCCGTCCTTGCCCATCTGGCGCACCGTCTCGCGATACGGCCTGCCCATGCGCTCGACGTCGATCGCCTTCTTGCGGTCGTCGGTCATGAGGTCGCTGAAGTAGCCGCGCAACTGGTCCTGCAATGCCAGCTGGTCGGGCGTGAACTCGAGCTGCACTAGACCGCCACCCGCAACAGCTGGCTGTTGGTTCCGCCGAACATGGCCTCGAGCTCTTTGGCCCAGAAGAAGTAGCGGTGCAGCGGGTAGTCGCGGTCGACGCCGATGCCGCCGTGCAGGTGCTGGCACGCGTACGCAATGCGCTGCCCGCCATCGGCTACCCAGAACTTGGCCGTGGCCAGCGCTTCCGGGTAGGCGGCCTTGTTCTCGGAGAACTGCCACAGTGCCGACCACGTCGCCACGGTGATCGCCTGGAGATCGATGTACGCGTCGGCCGCCTTGAGGGTGGCGCCCTGGAACGTGGCGATCGGGCGGTCGAACTGCTGACGTTCGGTGATGTACGTCGCCGTGATCTCGATAGCCCGCTCGAACACGCCGACCGCAGTCGCGCAGGTTGCCGCCACGCCATTGAGGTAGCCGAACCGCAGCGCGCTGGGATGAAAGACGGCGTTCTCGTCGGCGACGCGCGCGCCGTCGAGGCGAACGACGGCCTGCGGCTCGGTGGTGGTACCAAGCGCGGGGTCGACGGTGACGCCGGGCTGGTCGGGGGTGACCACAAAGAGTCCGGCATCCGCGCTCACGATGATGTGGTCGGCGCGCTGACCCCACGGAACGGCGACCTTCTCGCCGCTGAGGACCCAGTCGTCGCCGTCGCGCACGGCGGTGGTCGCCGGCTGCAGCGGGTTGGCCCCGTGCGCCTCTTCGAGCGCGGCGGTGATGAACGTCTCCCCGGCGATCACCGGCGGGAGCAGCCGCGCGCGGAGCGCGTTGTTGCCGAAACGGGCGATCGGCACGGCACTGATCGCCAGCGCCAGCATGGGGACCGGCGCGACGTGGCGCCCTACCTCGCTCAGAATCACGCCGAGTTCCATCGGGCCGTAGCCGCTGCCCCCGATGTCCTCGGGCAGGGCGATGCCGAGGAGGTTGGCCTTGGCCATCTCGGCCCAGACCTCTCGATCAACGCGGTCGGTTCCCGCTTCGAGTTCCTTGAGCCGCTCGGGCGTCACCCGCTCCTGGAGGATCTTCCTCGTCAGCCCCCGCAGGTCGTCCTGCACCTCCGTGAACGAGAAGTCCATGCGCCGAGATTAGCCACGAATTGAAACACGTTCTACAGAGGGAGCCGGAGGCGAAGACGGAAGGCGACCGGAGGAATGGCTAGGTTCGGCCCATGGCGACTATCAGTGTTGTCACCGGTGCGAACTCAGGGATTGGGCGGGCGACGGCCATCCATCTCGCGGCCAGCGGGCACGACGTCTACGGCACAGTGCGCGACGTCGGCCGGGCCGACAAGCTCCGCGCCATGGCCGCCGATGCCGGCGCCGAGGTGAAGCTGGTCGAGCTCGACATCGCCGACGACGACTCGGTGCGCGATGGCATGGCGCAGGTGCTCGCGCAAGCCGGCCGGGTCGACGTGCTCGTCAACAACGCCGGCGTCGGCGGCAACGCCGTCATCGAGGAAGTCACGACCGACGAGATGCTGAGCGTGATGAACGTGAACCTCTGCGGCGCGGTGCGCTGTATACAGGCGGTGCTCCCGGGGATGCGCGAGCGCGGGAAAGGCGCGATCGTGAACATCACCTCGGTGGCTGGTCGGTTCGGCGCGCTGGCCCAAGCGCCCTACACCGCGTCGAAGTGGGCGTTCGAGGGATTGAGCGAAGAGCTCGCGCTCGAACTGGCGCCGTTCGGGATCAGGGTCGTCATCGTCGAACCCGGCGTCACGAAGTCGGCCATCTTCGCCAAGAACGTCGACGTTCCGAACGTCACCGGCGCGTACGACCTGCACTACCGCCGGCTGTTGAACTTCTACGCCGCCGGCCTCGCGCAGGCGACCAACCCGTTCGAGGTCGCCGAAGTGATCCGGCATGCGGTCGAGACCGATGAGCCTCAGCTGCGATACGCGTGCGCGTGGGGCGGCCCCGAGATCGTTGCTGCCCGGCAGGCACTCGCGGACGAGGAGTGGGTTGCCCTTGGCGCCATCACCGATGACGACGAGTACCACGCCGCGTTCCAGGCCGCCTTCGGCGTCGACATCCGCCCGCCGGAATAGCCGCTAGGCGAGAAACTCGTCGGCGCCAAGGTCGAGGGCCTGGGTGCTGTGGCGCGAGGCCATGGTCATGAACATGTCGTCGCCCCGGTCGGTGCGCTCGACGAGCATCGACGCGGCGATGGCCATGATCAGGCCGCCGAAGGAGTAACGCCGGTAGTCGGTCCAGCAGGTGTCCCAGTTGTAGCCGTCGACGCCGGCCGCCAGCAGCCCGCGGTGGTACTCGCGGATCAATGCCTCCTCATGGGTGCGCCGGTCCTCGATCTGCAGGCCGGCGCCGACGAAATAGGACGCGTCGGTGAGCGCGGGTCCGGTGGTACACGTCTGCCAGTCCACGACCGCGAGCGGTGCCGCGCTGTCGGCCGTGCCGAACAGCATGTTGTCGAGCCGGTAGTCGCCGTGCGTGACCGTCAGCGGCACGGACGGCGCCCGCATCAGGTTCGGCAGGCTCGCCATCAACTGCCGCGACAGCTCGAGATGGGCGGGATCCATACGGCCCGCGTAGCGGTCTTCGAACCCGGCGAACAGCATGGGGATGAAGCCGCCCGTGCTCTCGGATTGCTGCACGCGGTGGAACCACTCCAGCTTGGTCAGCTCGTCGTCACCCCAGCGCGGTGCGTGCAGCTTCACCAGTTCCTCGAGCGCGAGCGCGGCCTGGTCGAGGGAACAACCCGCCATCTGATCGCCCTGCTCGGCCGGTGCCATGTCCTCGAGCACCAACGTGAACCAGCCAGTCGTCGGGTCGACCGCCGCGTGGTGGCAGCGCGGCGTGCGGATGCCGACCGTGTGCGCCAGCTCGCGGTAGAAGCGCACCTCGATCTCGTAACTGCGGAGAGCGAGGCCCGTCGCCCGGCTGGTGTCGTTGGCGGCGGCGAACTTCACCACGACGCTGGCCGGATCGCCGTCGGGCTTGAGCGTGTAGCGCACGCTGTCGGCCATCTGCCCCGTGCCGACGGGCTGCGCGTCGAAGCCCTCGACCGGCCGGCCGAGGACCTCGGCAAGAAACTCCGCCGTGACGTCTTCCGGCCGCTGAACCACAACCTCACTCATCGCCTGAGAAGCTAGGCGACCGCCTAAAGCCACGTGTCGGTGTCGAATCGAAGAAAAACCCCGACTCGACACCGACACATTGGTTTGTGGGGTCTGTTAGCTGGCGACGTGGGTGGCTTGGACGCGGCCGCGGATGCGGTCGGCGACGGCGGTGGCGATCTGGCGGCCGACGCCGGGGAGGCGCATCATCTCGTCGAAGCCGAGCTGCCCGGTGGACAGTGCTTCGACCGCCGTCAGCGCGGTCACGGTGGCTGACCGGGAGCCCAGGCCGAGCATGGCCTCTTCGCCCAGGAATGTCGGGCCGCTCAGCATGCGGACGAACTCGCCGCCCCGGCTGATCGCCAGCGTCCCCGACGAGATAAGGAAGAACTCGCGCCCGTCGGCACCCTCCGACATCAGCACCTCGCCCGGCTGGAGTTGCCGATGGCGGAAGCGGGCCAGGCCGCCTTGCAGGTCCGCCGGGCTGCAGCCGGCGAGCAGGGGCACTTCCTGGGCAATCACGAACGCCATGGAGGTGATCTTGAACGGCGGTTGCTGCGCGGACGTAAACGGGTTGTTGCGCGACCTCCCAGGCACGCAGGCACGGCGGGACACGAATCCGGCCGCGATCTGCGTTCACAGGCGCGCAACAACGCACACGCAGGATCTCCAAGTGGCCATGACCATCCGCCCGGCGTCTGCCCCGTGGCAGGATTCACAGTTTGTGGGGGTAACGCAGACGATCCTGGTCATCGACGACGTGCCCACCAATATCCGCCTGCTCGAAGCCATCCTGGGCGGGGCGGGATACGACGTCGCCTCGGCGACTTCGGGGCCCGAAGGGCTGGCACGGATCGCGCAGGGCGACGTCGACCTGGTCCTGCTCGACGTCAACATGCCGGGTATGACCGGCCACGAAGTTTGCCGGCGCATTCGCGAGGCGGATCCGGCGCGGTTGCTGCCGATCGTCATGGTCACCTCGGGAGCCGACGCCAATACGGTGTCGGCCATCGATGCGGGCGCCGACGACTTTGTCAGCCGGCCCTTCGACCAGGCCGAGCTCCTGGCCCGGGTGAGGTCGTTGCTGCGGATCAAGGAACTGCACGACGTCGTGGAGAGCCAGGCCGGCGAGCTCGAACTGCTAAATCGCGATCTCCGCCAGCGGGTCGACGAGCAGCTCAGCGAGCTGCTGAATCTCCGACGGCTGCAACGATTTCTGTCGCCGCAACTGGCTGAAGTGGTCCTGTCGGCGGGCGACGACACATTGCTCGAGCCCCACCGGCGCGAGATCGCCGTCGTGTTCTGCGACCTCCGCGGGTTTACCCGCTTCGCGGCGGCGGTCGAGCCCGAGGAGCTACTCGACGCGCTGCGCGAGTTTCACACCGTCCTCGGCGAGCTGGTCACCCAGCACGGCGCCACCGTTGGCTACTTCGACGGCGACGGCGTGATGCTCTTCTTCAACGATCCCGTACCGTGCACCGAACCCGCCCTGAAGGCGGCGCAACTCTCCGTCGAACTGCGCGACGCGTTCGTTCCGCTGCGCGACGGTTGGCGGCGCCGCGGATACGACCTGGACATCGGCATCGGCATCTCGCTGGGATTTGCCACGCTCGGCATCATCGGCTTCCAGGGTCGCTACGACTACACCGCGTTGGGCCCGGTCGTGAACCAGGCCTCGCGGTTGTGCACCGCCGCGCAAGGCGGGGAGATTCTCGTCGGGCCCCGAGCGTTCGCCGCGGTCGAGAGCGCGATCGATGCCGATGAGCTTGCGCCCATCGACGCCAAGGGATTCACCGAACCCATTCCCGCCTGGTCGGTACGCACGCTGCGGTCCGGTGCGATCGCCGCATCCCACGGCGAAAAGCGCACCGAGTTCCGAGTCCTTGGTCCCCTCGAAGTCGTCGTCGACGGCACCGCACTCGAACTCCCGGCCGGCAAGGAGCGCGCCCTGCTCAGTCGCTTGCTCGTCGACGCCAACCGGATCGTGTCGGTCGACCAGCTGCTCGATGATCTCTGGGAAGGCAGTCCACCTGACGCGGCCGCCGCGTCACTGCGGGTTCACGTCTCGCGCGTTCGCAAGGCGTTGGCGTCCGCCGGTGCCGACGCCATCATCGTCACCCGCTCCCCCGGTTACGTGATCGAGACCGACCGCGACGCGGTCGACGCGTTCCGGTTCGAGGCCCTCATTGAGTCGATCCGTGATGCCGGGATCGGAGCCTCGGCTCCGAACGACCTGTCCCGCTCGCTGCACGACGCCTTGGCGCTGTGGCGGGGCCCGGCGCTAGCCGAGATCGCAGCTGCGCCGAACGTCGGTCCCGAGGCGCAGCGGCTGGACGAGCTGCGTCTCGTCACCATCGAAGACCGGATCGACGCCGATCTCGCGTGCGGGC
Source organism: uncultured Actinomycetes bacterium (assembly GCA_963742585.1). Classification (GTDB taxonomy): domain Bacteria; phylum Actinomycetota; class Acidimicrobiia; order Acidimicrobiales; family JACDEA01; genus JACDEA01. The sequence goes on along the minus strand of CAVUMI010000003.1, from coordinate 47,826 downwards.
ATCACGCCGCGGTGATCGGCGAATTGCAGTCCCTGGTGCAGACCCACCCGCTGCGCGAACGGCTGTGGGGGCAGCTGATGCTCGCGCTGTACCGCACCGGTCGGCAGGCCGACGCCTTGCGCGCGTTCCAGGACCTCCGCGGCGCGTTGGCCGACGAAGTGGGTCTCGACCCGTCACCCGCACTAGCCAGACTCGAAGCCACGATCCTGGCCCACGACCCCTCCCTCGACTGGAGCCCCGCCCAATGACCCCCCGAGTCCTCGTCGTTGAAGACAACGACAAGAACCTCAAGCTCGTACGCGACCTCCTGCAACTGCACGGCTACGAGACGCTTGAAGCGATGACGGCGAGTGAAGGCCTCGCGCTCGCGCTCGAGCACCATCCGGATCTCGTACTCATGGACATCCAGCTGCCGGACATGGACGGGCGCGAAGCCCTGAAGTGCCTACGCGCCGACCATCTCACCGCGAGCATCCCAGTCGTCGCCGTAACGGCGTTCGCCATGAGCGACGACCGCGAGGAGTTCCTCGCCGCCGGATTCGACGGGTACATGTCCAAGCCCATCGACGTCCGGCAATTCCCCGAGCAGATCGCCGCGTACTGCGGAGCGGGGACCGGGAGCTAGCTGTTGCCCACGGGCCGCCCGGGGGGGCGCAGCAAGAGGCGTGAGCCGATTCTGCTCGGGGCGCCGGGTTCGGCCGAACACTTCCGAGAGGTCTCCCAGATCGACGCGCTCGCGATGGGGTCAGTTGGCGCGCTGAGCCTGGCCTTCATTGGACTTGTCCGGCTCGAAGGCGTCCATCCGCCCGACTACCACCCCGGCGTCATCGCCTGCTTCGGCACTGCGGCCGTCGTGATCGCCGTGCTCACCCGCAATCAGATCATTCCCCAACGGCTCGAGCTGTTCGGCTACCCGCTCGCAGTCCTGGCCATCACCGCCGGTGTGTGGGCGGCCAGCCCCACCTTCGGGATTGTGATCGCAATGTTCTACATGTGGATCGGCGGCGCCGTGGTCCATGTGTCGCGCCGGTACGCGGCGGCGCTCATCGTTCTCGTTGGCGCGTCCTACGGCGTGCTCGTTGCCGTCCAGCCCGGCCACCCGCTCGCGTTCAACCGTTTCCTTCTCGTCGTCACGTTCACGGTCACGTTCGCGCTGATAACGAACCGGATGGTCGCCCGGTCGTGGACCCTGGCCGAGCGCGCGCATGCGGCCCGCGCCGAGTCAGAGCAGATCCGGGCCGAGCTCGAGACCGCCAACGATCAAAGGACGCGATTCCTCGCTCGCATGAGCCACGAGTTGCGGACGCCGCTGAACGCGGTGATCGGGTTCTCACAGGTTCTCGCGGCGCGAACCTTCGGTCCGCTGACGGAGAAGCAGCAGGAGTACGCGCAGGACATCGTCGATTCCGGTCAGCATCTGCTGTCGTTGGTAAACGACCTGCTCGACCTCACCAAGATCGAGTCGGGCGATCCGGATCTCAGCGTCGAGACCGTCGACGTCAATGACATCGTCAGCACCAGCGTGACCCTGTTCGAGGAGCAGGCCCGGCGGCGACAGATCGAGATCAGCTTCACACCGACCCCCGAGGTCGGGCCGATAGCGGCCGACGCCCGCAAGCTGCGCCAGGTGGTGTCGAACCTGTTGTCGAACGCGGTGAAGTTCACCCCGGACGGCGGCCGCATCGTCGCCCGCGTCGACGGCGGCCGCGAGCGCGTGCAGATTGCCGTTGCCGACAACGGGCCCGGCATCCCGGCGGCCGAGCGTGATGCGATCTTCCAGGAGTTCCACCAAGCCGAGGTAGTCGGTGCGCCCACTCGAGGCGGCACGGGATTGGGTCTGCCTCTGGCCCGGCGGTTCATCGAGATGCACGGCGGACGCCTCTGGGTCGAGTCAGCCTCGACCGGCGCGACGTTTGTCGCCGAACTCCCGCGTGACGCGGCTACCCACGCTCCGTCCGCCGAGCCATCGCCCCCGGCCAACATCGTTCGCCGGCTCCGCAACTTCGGTGAACCCGACTCGGACGAGCGTCGACGTGAGACCTCGCGAATCGCGGCGATTTCCGGGGTCGGCGTGGCGCTCTCCGCCAGCGTTACCAACTTCACGATGCTGGCCCTGCCCGACCGCATACCCGATGCCCGTCCCCAGCTTGTCCTGTTGCTGGTTTTCGGTTCGGCGATCCTGCTCGCTCTCGTTGCGCTGCGCCCGCAACCGATGGCTGCGCCGCGCAACGTCATGTTGATCGCCGGCCTGGTGACCGCGGCCATGCCATTCAGCTGGTACTGGCTCGGCCCCGACATCGGCCAGTTCATCGGGGTACTCGACGCGATGCTCGTCGGCACGTCGTTGATCGCGTTCTCGTCCTCTTGGTTCGCCGCCATGCTCGTCACGTCCGGTGTGGGCGCGGGTTTCGCGCTCGGGCTGCACCCGCACACGACCGCCCCGATAGCCCGCTGGACCCTCACCACCGGCTTCGTCGTCGCCACCGCGGTGATCCTCGGCCGGCTCGTGGCCCGAGTGCAGGTGTTCGCCGGCGCTGAACGCGTCGCCCGCGAGGAAGCGGAGCGAATGACGGCCCGACTGGCGGCGGCCACGCGCCACAAGACCGAGTTCCTGGCCAACATGAGCCACGAGCTGCGCACGCCGCTGAACGCGGTGATCGGATTCTCAGAGGTTCTGTCGAGCGAGTCGTTCGGATCGCTGAACGAAAAGCAACACGAGTACGTCGGCGACGTGGAGGACGCCGGCCGCCACCTGCTTGGTCTGATCAACGAGATCCTCGACCTGGCCAAGGCCGAAGCCGGTCACACCGCCCTTCGGCCGGCGCGCGTCGACGTGGCCGACACAGTCGGCGACGCCATCCGACTGGCGAGGGTAGACAGCGCCAGCGTGTCGATCGATGTCGACGGGATCGGCGCGGTCGAGGCAGACGAGGGCAAGCTGCGCCAGATCCTGTCGAGCCTGCTCGCCAACGCGGTGAAGTTCGCCGGCGCCGACGTCATCGTCCGGGCCCGCCAGACGGCGGGCTGGCTCGAGATCGATGTCATCGACACCGGCCCCGGTGTTGGCGCCGACGACCACGACCGGATCTTCGAACCGTTCGTGCACGGCGCGGACACCACCGCGCTGCAGGGCGCCGGACTCGGGCTGGCCCTGGCCCGCAGCTACGCGGTGCTTCACGGCGGAACATTGACCGTGACCAGCCAACGGGGCGCGGGGGCGACGTTCACGTTGCGGCTCCCGACCCATCAGCCGACCGCACCCGCCGAGGCGCTGCGGTGACGGCCACCCGCGAGCCGGCCGCGTCGCGTCCGGTCCTGCTCGGCGCACCGGGTTCACGCGAGGAACTGGCGACCGTCTCACGACTCGCGTCGATCGGCGTCGGTGCGATGGGTCTCCTATCCCTGGCGGCCACCGCGCTGATCCACCTCGGCGGTCTGCGTGACTCGCTCCCCGACTACGAGCCGTTCCCCGTTATCGCGTTGTCGTTGTCGGCGGTTGCCGTTGCCGCCGCGGCCCGCGTCTACCCGCGTCTCCTATCGCCCGCCACCCTTCCGTACCTGATCCCCATCGGTAGCCTCGCAGTGGCGACCGTGGCCTACTTCGCCAGCATCGAGTTCTCGCCTTACGCGGCGATGTTTCTCGCGTGGACGTCGGCGACGACGACATTCCTCCGGCTGGCCACCGCCATTCGTTTGATGGTCTGGGCGGGCCTTCTCCATGCCGGGGTGTTGGTGCTTCAAGAGGGGAATGCGTCGGCCTTCGGGCGCTGGCAAGCGTTGACGATTCTGATGGTGACATTCGCCTTCGCGATGTACCGACTCGTCGAGCGGGCGCGCAGTCTGGTGAAGGGCGAAGCCGAGGCCCGCACCGACGCCGAGGCGGCCCGCGCCGCGTTCGAGGAAGTGAGTGCCGAGCGGTCGCGCTTCTTGGCGAGCATGAGTCACCAATTGCGCACCCCACTCAACGCCATCATCGGGTTTTCCGAGGTGCTGGCCCAGCGCCAAGTCGGCGAGTTGAACGAGAAGCAGTCCGACTATGTCGGCGACGTCGTCGACTCCGGGCGCCATCTCCTCGCTCTGGTGGACGACCTCCTCGATCTTGGCAAGGTCGAGTCCGGCCTCCTCGAACTCCATCGTGAGCACGTCGTCGTGGCCGAACTGGTGTCGAGCAGCGCCTCGCTCTTCCGCGAACAAGCAGCCCGCCGGCATCTGACGATCGAGGTCGACGTCGACGATGTCGGTTCGATCGAGGCCGACGCCCGCAAGATCCGTCAGGTCCTGTTCAACCTGCTCGCCAACGCGGTGAAGTTCACGCCGCCCGAAGAACGCATCACCGTCCGGGCCCGGGCGCACGGCGACGCGGTCGAGATCGCAGTTATCGATCGCGGACCAGGAATCGATCCTGGCGCGCAGGAAGCGATCTTCGAGGAGTTTGCCCAGGCCGACTCGCCCCGGGGAAGCGCGACCGGAACGGGATTGGGCCTGCCTCTGGCGCGCCGCTTGGTCGAGCGACACGGCGGCCGACTGTGGGTCGAGAGCGACGGTCGATCAGGCTCCACGTTCGTCGCGCGCATCCCCCGCCGGCCCCCGGACGACAGCAGTGCCTCCCCGAGCGCGACGGCGCCGTCGCGCCGGCAGCGATTGATCCTCGGTGAACCCGACACGCCCGAACGCCGCCACGAGACCGGCCGCGGGATGCTCGTCGTGGGCGCGGGTGTCGTGATTACCGCCGTCATCTCGTCGCTGGCCTTCTGGCTCCATCCGGTCGCGGAGTTCGAGCGCACCGGATCGCTCCCGGTGTTCGCCGGCGTCGCAATGTTCGCGGCTGTGGTCGTCGCCATCATCTGGTGGTTCCCCCGCCAGGTGGGGACGCCGATCGTGCTCCCCTTCTTCATCCCACCGCTGTCCGTCGCCTACGGCCTGGCCGCACACGCGGCCGGCGCGGTGTTCAGCCCATATGCGCTGGCGGCCAGCATCGCCATCACCGTCGCCGGTGCCCTCATCAGCAAGAGCCTCGGCTATATCGCCGTCGGGTCCGCGACGCTGATGTACGCCGTCGTGCTGGCGGCCCAGCCGGCAACCATCGGCGCGCTGCCGAAATGGGTGCTGATAACGGGCTTCGCATCGGTCACCGCCATGCTCCACCGGGCGTTTGTCTCGCGTATCACCGTGCTGGCCGAAGCCGAACGCGAAGCCCGCGAGGAAGCCGATCGCGTGGCGCAGGCGTTGGTGGTGGCGAGCCGGCACAAGACCGAGTTCCTCGCCAACATGAGCCACGAGTTGCGCACTCCGCTCAACGCCATCATCGGCTTTTCCGAGGTTCTTCTCAACAAGGCGTTCGGACCGCTCAATCCCAAGCAAACCGAGTACGTGTCCGACGTCATCACGTCCGGGCGGCACCTGCTCGACCTCATCAACGACATCCTCGACCTGGCCAAGGTGGAGGCGGGCCGCATGGAGCTGCGCGCAGTGCCGGTCGACGCGGCCGCGGCCATCGCCCGCATCGCCGACGAACACCGCGCCGATGCACGTCAGCGTGAGGTTGAAGTTGAGTTGGTGGTGGACAGCGCCGTCGGCGTCATTGACCTCGATGAGGCCAAGCTCAGCCGCACGGTCAGCTCGCTGCTTTCCAACGCTGTGCGGTTCGCGCCACCGGGCACCAACGTCACATTGCGAGCCTCCCGACCCGACAGCGCGCTCGAGGTCATCGTGTCCGACAGCGGCCCCGGCATCGCACCGGACGAACACGAGCGGATCTTCGACGCGTTCACATCGACGAATCCCGACGCAGGGTCAGGCCTGGGGCTCGCTCTTGCCCGTCGGTACGCCGAGTTGCACGGCGGTCACCTCACGGTCACCAGCGTGCCCGGCCAGGGCGCGACGTTCACGCTGCGGGTGCCGGTCGGATGACCGACGAACCGCGCCCGCACGCGCCGCTGGCTGAGATCAGCCACCTCCAAGTCATCGCGCTCGTCACTGCCGGTGCCCTCGGTTTGATGTTGACCGGCATGGTGGCGCTGTACGACGCCCACCCAGCGGAGTATCGGAGCGGCTGGGTTCTCGGGCTGTCGGTACTCGCGCTCGTCACCGCCGAAGTGGTGCGGCGCAACCTCCTGAGCCCCCGGGTGTTCGCTCACGGCTACTTCGTGGCTGTCGCCGGCGTCACCGGCGCGGTGTACGCGGTCGGGCCGGAGCTGAGCGTCACCGTCGCCGCGATGTACATGTGGTTCGGCAGCACGGTTGTTCACCTGTCGCGGGCGCGCTATCGCGCCGTCCTGGCCAGCGTGGCGGTGGCCTATGGCGCAGTTCTCGCGCTGCAGCCGGGCCATGCCCTGCCCTTCGTGCGGTGGGAGGTCGTCATTCTCGTCACGCTGGGGTTCGCGGCAACGGTGCACCGGATGGTGTCCCGTTCGTGGGAGATCAACGAAAGCGAGCGGACGGCCCGGCAGCGGTCGGAAAAGATCCGCTCCGAGCTCGAGGCGGCCAACTCGGCCAAAACCGCGTTCCTCGCCCGCATGAGTCACGAGCTGAGGACGCCATTGAACGCCATCATCGGGTTCTCTGACGTCCTGGCCCAGCGCACATTCGGGCCGCTGCTGCCGAAGCAGGCCGAATACATCGACGACGTCGTCGATTCGGGTCGGCACCTCCTGTCCCTGGTGGACGACCTCCTCGACCTACCGTCGGTCGAAGCCGGCGCCGTCCGACTCGACGTCACGAACGTTGCGGTGGCCGACGTTGTGCGGTCGGCGCTCGCGGTGTTCCACGAGCAGGTGGAGCGCCAGCGCCTTCAGGTGACCGTCGACATCGCCCCCGCTGTTCCCCAGATAGAGGGCGACGAGCGGAAACTGCGCCAGGTTGTACTGAACCTCATGTCGAACGCAGTGAAGTTCACGCCCGAGGGAGGGCTGATCACGGTGTCGGCCGCCGCGACCGCCCACGGCGTGCGCATCACCGTCGCCGACACAGGCCCGGGCATCCCGTCCGATGAACGCGAGGCGGTGTTCACCGAGTTCCATCAAGGCACCGCGGCTGCCCCGGGCCGGGGTACCGGCCTGGGCTTACCGCTGGCGCGTCGGTTCGTGGAACTCCACGGTGGGTGGTTACGGGCCGAGAACGCGTCGCGGGGCGCGCGCCTAGTGGCCTGGGTCCCGCAGCAGTGCGCTCCCCCTTCCCAAGCGGATGCGCCGGCAACCGAGCGCCGGCGAGAGCCGTTGTTCTTCGGCGAGCCCGACTCCGATGAGCGTCGGGCCGAGACCGTCTGGCTCACGTTCACCATCGGCGCGGTCGCCGCCATCAGCGCGGCGATCGCCGTCACCGCCATCCTGCTCGTCCCGGAGGCGGCCCACGGCGGCCACCCCGTGACCTTCCTCGCTCTCGCATGCGCCGTGCTGGTAGTGATCGTCGGCATTTGGCGGCGGCCGGACGTCCTGGCCTCACGCGCCGCCTTCGTGTGGATGATGCTGTACGCCACCGCCGGCTTGGCGCTCATGACAATCGCTCTGGGCCCCGACTGGGGCCAGTTGACGCTTCCCTACCTGGCGTTCGCCGGCAGCGCCGCGGTGCTGGCCTTCACCGACCTCCGCGTCTGGGCGGCGACGTTTGTCATTCTCGGCGCGGGTGAGGCCGCCGCCCTGTGGGGACTAGACGGCACAACCGTGCCCGCGGCGCGGTGGCTCGGGGCATTGACCTACATCGTGGCCACCGCCGCGATCTATCAGCGATTCGTGGCCCGTATCCGCGCCCAGACCGAAGCCGAGGAAACGGCGCGGGACGAAGCCGACCGAGTGGCGCTGGAGCTGGCGGTGGCCTCGCGCCACAAGTCGCAGTTCCTTGCCGACATGAGTCATGAACTGCGCACACCGCTCAACGCCATCATCGGGTTTTCGGAAGTGCTCGAGAGCGAAGCCTTCGGGCCATTGAACGAGAAGCAACACGAGTATGTGACCGATGTTCTGGTCTCGGGTCGCCACCTGTTGGGGCTCATCAACGACATTCTCGATCTGGCCAAGGCCGAGGCCGGCCGCATGGGAGTGCGGCGAACGCCATTCGACGCGACCGACGTCATTGGAACGGTCGCCGGCGAGTTCGAGGCAGTAGCGGCGGCCAGGCGGATCGCGTTGCAGGTCGACGCCGACGATCTTGGCGTGGTCGAAGCCGACGAGGCCAAGCTTCGCAACGCGGTGGCCAACCTGGTCTCGAACGCGGTGAAGTACACGCCGACCGGCGGGCATGTGCGTGTCGTGGCGCGACGCGTGGGCGCTCACCTTCAGGTGTCAGTGCACGATTCGGGTCCGGGAGTGGCGGCCGAGGACGCCGACCGCATCTTCGACGCCTTCACTGCCAGCGGACCAGACCACGGCTTTGGCGTCGGGCTCGCGCTGGCCCGTCGCTACGCCGAACTGCACGGCGGCACGTTGAGCGTCGCCAGCCAGCCCGGCGACGGCGCCACGTTCACGCTCCAGCTGCCGGCAACCGCCAGTGACGATGCCGTCAACGTCGGTTGATTCATTCTCGAGGCAATAGCTGTCGTTTTCCGACAGCTATTGCCTCGAGAATCAGTAGAGCGGGCCGCGTGGCGTGATCATCAGCGCCTCGGCCTCGCCGACGACCTCGCCGTCGGCGAGCGAACGGGACCACACCGTGATCTTGCGACCGTCGACCTCGGTGACGCCGGCCTCATAGTCGATGCGCGTGTGCAGCGGCGTGGGCCGGCGCATCTTGATCGTGAGCGAAGCGGTGAACCCGGCCTGGCCCGACACGGCCTGGCCGATGCCGACCATCTCGTCGAACGCGCCGGCGACCGCGCCGCCATGCAGGTGGCCGGGAGGACCCTCGTACGCGTAGCCGTACGTGGCATGGGCGCGGAGCACGCCGTCGTCGCCGGTTGCGTCGACCACGAGCGGCGCGGCCAGCGGGTTGCTCTGGCCGCTGATCGGTGACCTCTCGACGAGCGCGCCCTCCCAGCCGTTGCCCTCGTAGTTGAGCCCGCCGTTGGCCCGGTGGGACGCGACCGAGGCGAACCGGGCGGATAACTTCTCGGCGCCCTCGATCAGCGACTCGAGCTCGGTCTCCGTCGCAACCGACGCGTCAGCGAGCGATGCGTCCTCGACGACCCGCCGGACCGCGTCGGCCAGGCGCCGCTTCAACTCACGCCGGCGCGCCGCAGCCGCGTCGACGTTCTCGAACCGGAACAGCCGGTCGACGATGGACATCGCCTAGATGCGTTCGATGATGGTGCCGGTGGCGAGGGCGCCGCCGCAGCACATGGCAACCAACGCGAGCTGCTTGTCGGACCGCTCCAGCTCATGGAGCGCGGTGGTGATCAGCCGGCTGCCGGTCGAACCCACCGGGTGCCCGATTGCGATAGCGCCACCGTTGACGTTGACCTTGTCCCAGTCGGCGTCGTGCACCTTGCCCCACGACGCGACGACCGACGCGAACGCCTCGTTGACTTCGAAGATGTCGATGTCGTCCATCGTCATCCCTGCCCGCTTCAGCACGCGCTCGGTCGAGGCGATCGGCCCGTCGAGGTGGTAGTAGGGATCGGAGCCGACCAGCGCTTGGGCGACGATGCGGGCACGCGGCTTGAGCCCGAGCGACTCCGCCTTCGACCGGGACATCCACAGCACCGCGGCGGCGCCGTCGCTGATCTGCGACGAGGTGCCCGCAGTGTGGATGCCGTCGGGCAAGACGGGATTGAGCTTGGCCAGGCCTTCACGCGTGGTGTCGCGCAGGCCCTGGTCACGCGAGACGATCGTCGGGTCGCCGTCCTTCACTTCGACGCTGAACACCTCGCGGTCGAACCGGCCTTCGTCCCACGCCCGCTTGGCGTTCTCCTGCGACCGCAGGCCGAGCTCCTCGATATCGTCGCGAGTGATCTCGTACTTCTTGGCGATCCGCTCGGCTGCGTTGAACTGGTCGGGCATGTCCCATGGCCAGTCGTCGGGACGGGACGACCCGGGGCCGTTCATGACGTTCATGCCCAGGCCGACCCGGCTCATCGCCTCGACACCGCACCCGATGCCGATGTCGATGGCGCCGGCCTCGATGAGACCGGCGACGAAGTGGTTGGCCTGCTGTGCGGAGCCGCACTGGCAGTCGACCGTGGTGCACGCCGTCTCGTAGGGAAGGCCCGCGCTGAGCCACGCGTTGCGCGTGATGTTCGATGCCTGCTCACCGGCCTGGGTGACACAGCCACCGACCACCTGCTCGACGTCGCCGGGCTGGATGCCGGCCCGCTTGACGACCTCGACCTGTGCGGTCGACAACAGCTGCGCGGCGTGCAGGCTGGAGAGCCAGCCGTTGCGCTTGCCGATCGGCGTGCGGGTCGCTTCGACGATGACTGCTTCAGGCATCTTGGTTTCCTCTCTCGAGTTCAACAGTTCCGGTGACGTGGTCACCGATTCGATTTGATCCACGGACGGCGACGGTTGTGACGCCGTTCTCGACACCGGTCACGCGACCTTTGAGGGTCATCGTGTCACCGGGATAGTTCGGCGCACCAAGACGAATCGCCACCTTCTTGAGCCGCGCCGCCGGACCGGCCCAGTCGGTGATGAACCGCCCCACGTAGCCGTTGCTGGTGAGGATGTTCATGAAGATGTTTTCGGAGCCGAGCTCGATCGCCCTGTCCTTGTCGTGGTGCACGTCCTGGTAGTCGCGCGTGGCGATCGCGGTCGACACGATCACCGTCGGCGTCAGCGGGATCTCCAACGGCGGTAGCGACTCCTCACTCGGCGGGCGCCGCGGCCCGGCCGGTGTCGGCGCGCGCTCCTTACCGGTGCCGGGGCGGTACTTGAGGATGCGGAAACGCATCTCGCCGACGACCTCGCCTGCCTGGTCGCGGTAGGTCTGGAGCGATGTGACGAAATAGCCCTCGCCCAGCGCGGTGCGTTTCAGACCGGAGACCGCCTCGAGACTCGAGCTCACTTGGAGGTGGTCGCCCACGGTCAGGTACCGCATGTACGTCTGCTCACAGTTGGTTGCGACTACGCCCCGATAGCCCTCGTCGTCGAGCAGGCTCATGAGATCGCCCCGGTGGTCCTGGCCGTCCTCGGCCGGCTGATGGCGTCGCAAGCCGCCCATGGTCCAGACCTGGAGCGACGTGGGCGGCGCGACCACATCGGGATGACCGACGGCCCCGGCGGCGGCGGCATCAACGTAGATCGGGTTGCGATCCTCGAGCGCCTCGACCAGATGACGGATCATCGGCTGATTGACGGGATCGGGCCCAAACGATGCGGGACCTGAAGGCCCGCCCGCGAACGCCTGGAGTTCGGCGTCCAGAGAATCAGAACGTGTTCTAATTCCTCCACACTATCGTCAAGCGGGAGCGAACAACCTGTCCATCGCCTCGTCGGTGAACGCGCCCGGCGGCCCGACCTCGGGACCCACGAACGCGCTGGCCCGGATCATGAACAGCTCCGGGTCATTGGTCAGCCGCTCGCCATAAAGGCGGCGGCGATCCAGCGCACCGGGCGCCGAATCACACGAAACGCGTGTGACAACGAGCGACACGTACCGCAGCCGTCGCATCCGCTCGGCCCGCTCCTCGATATACCCGGCGAACGCGTCGGGCGACCAGTCGTCGCCGGCGAGCAAAGCCTCGCTGACCAGGCGAGAGTCGCGCATGGCGATCGAAAGTCCCTGGCCGATGAGCGGATCGCTGTGGCCGGCGGCGTCGCCGATGAGCACGACACCATCGACCGCGGGTCGGTCGACCCACGTGTCATTCATCGGAAACGCGCCACACGGGCCGGCGGGCGTGGCCCCCGCGAAGATCTCGCCACCCGGGAAGCAGTCGAGGTGGAATGCGTCGAGGAATACGCGCTGCTTGTCGGCGCCGACCAGCCGGCCTTTGTGCACCATTTCGTAGAACAGGTAAAGGCGGGCGCGTCCACCGCCTTGCGGGAATACAAGAAAGTTCCATTCGCCTTCGGTACCGATGACCATGTCGGTGCCGGACCACGCGGCGGCGTCCTCGACCAGCATCCCCGCGCCCATCGTCGCCGGCTCCGTCGCATGGCGCTCGAGACCCAGTTGTTTGCGGACTGCGGACTCTCGGCCGTCGGCCCCGATGACGAGCCGAGGCGAAATTGTGTGCTGCGCGCCGTCAAGTGTGTAGGTGACGGTGGGCCGGCGACCGGCGCTGACCACGACGTCGCCCACGCCACGAACCAGCCGCGATCCGGCGGCCATCGCGGCAGCATCGAGGGCGTTGCACGCCGTGGGGTGGCCGATGGCCACCGGGCCATCGACGCCCGGCATCAACGCCAGCGCCACGGCGTTGGCTTCCGCCTCCTCGGGCGACACCAGGTCGCCGTAGGGGATCATGCGCTGCAGGACGTTGGCGCCCGCCGCCAGCAGGACGTCGTAGAGGCCGAGCGTGTGCAGCTCGGCGACGCCCCAGGGATGCATGTACTCGCCGCGCACGCGGTCTGTGTGTTCCAAGGCCCGCTCGAGGATGACAACGTCAAGACCTTCACGGGCCAGCACCGTCCCCAGCGCGCCACCAGCGATGCCCGCGCCGACGACAACGACATCGGGCTGACCCGCCACGTGCGCAGCCTACGCGGGCGCCATTACTGCCAGTGGCTCGGCCCGACCCTCCGGAAGGCTGTCGTAGAGATCGGCCACGAGGTCTTCACGGGTCGCCTTGTGCGCCGGATCATCCCAGAGGTTGTGGAACTGGTGCGGGTCTTCGTCCATCTTGTAGAGCTCGCCCTCGGTGCCGTCGTAGTGGACACCGCACTTGCGCAACACGCGATCGCCGGAGACCGCCTCGAGCCCGTTGGGTTGCCCGTCGGTGCTCTCCTCGTACACCGTGCACAGCCAACCGTCACGGTAGATCGAGCGCAAGTGCATGCCGTAGCCGGGGAACTGGCTGTCCCACTCGCACAGCACACGCTCGTGACCGGTCCCCGCCGCGGTCGGCAGCGGCGCGCCTTCCATCCAGTCGGCCTCGGGAACACCGGCGATGGCGCAGAACGTGGCGGCTAGGTCGACCTGACCGACGGGATCGTCGATGACCGCGGGCGTAAGGCCGGCCGATGGCGCCGGCCGCCACACCATCGGTAGCCGCATCAACGAGTCGGTGTGGAACGGACCCTTGAAGATGAACCCGTAGTCGCCCTGGAGCTCGCCGTGATCGGTCGTGAAGAACACGTCGGTGTCGACATCCCAGCCGCGCTCGGCCACCTTGCCCATTACCCGTCCGATGGCCTCGTCGACCAACTCGTTCATGACGTGGGTCTTGGCGTTGATCTCGCGGATCTGGTCATGCGTGAGTGACGCCGGGAAGAAGCTTGACGGTCCGCCCTCGCGGTTCTTCCACTCGCCCTTCCACCAAGCCAGCCAGTGCGCCGGCTTCTCGGCCAGCACCTTCTCGATGGCTTCGTCGGAACCCGGGTGGCCGGGCGGCATGTCGAGGTCTTGCCACGGCACGCGGTGTAGTTCGGATTCGGGCGGATCCCACGGATGGTGCGGGTCCGGGAAGCTCATCCAGCAGAACCAGTCGTCGTCGGCAGCAAGGCTGTCGAGCCACGCGACGGTGTGATCGGCGACCCAGTCGGTGTGGTACCACTCGCGGGATCGGGTTGTTCTTGGTCTCGGGGGCGCCGGTGTCGCCGCCGCCCTCGGCCGACAGGAGCGGGGCGAAGCTCTCGAGGTGTTCGGGATGGTTCTCCTGCATCCACCGGCCGTAGTCCGCGACCGGTCGCACGAACTTCTCGCCGTCACCGGTCGGGAGCACGAAGGCCGCGGTGTGCATGACCTGGATCGACCGCTCGAATCCCCGCCACTCGCCGATGTCGCCCCGTTGGGCGCGGGCGTTCTCCTCGTACTGGAACTGCGGATCGAACCCCGGCTCGAAGTGGGCCTTGCCGAGCAACGCGGTCCGGTAGCCGGCCTTCTCGCGCAGGTACGCGGCGATGCTCGGCGCATCGAGCGGGAGCGGAACGCCATTGGCGGTGACGCCGTGGGTGCGGACGTACTGCCCGGTCAACATCGTCGACCGGGCCGGCATGCACACGGTGTTCTGGTTGTAGGCCCGGCGATAGCTCATGCCCTGCGCGGCCAGCCGGTCGACCACCGGCGTGCGGGCGATCTGGCCGCCGTTACAGCCGAGCGAGTCGTACCGCTGTTGGTCGGTCGTGATGAAGAGGATGTTCCGGCCCATGTGCCGAGCGTGACATTTGGCAGTCAGGCTGTCAATAGTTGTCTAGCTCGCTCGAGGTCCTCCGGCGTATTGACGTTGAGCAGCTCGTCGGCATCGGCCACGACGAGTTCAGGGTTCATCGCGTCGACCAGCGCCGACATCCGACGCTCGCCGCTCTCGACGATCCGGCGGACAGCATCGCGGGCGGTGGCCAGCGGCCAGCGCGCGCACAGCGGCTGCACGCGTCCGTCCGGATCCACCGCGATGGCCGGGCCCGGCGCCAAGGCGGCCAGCCGGGCCACCACCGGAGCGGTTAGCGGGAGGTCGCACGCGAGTACGAACACCTCAGTACCCTCGAGCTGCTCGAGTGGTGCCAGCAGCGCCGCCAGCGGCCCGTCGTCGCCGTGATCGGCGACCACGATCGGTTCGCATCTCACGGCATGCAGGATCGCGACGGCCCGATCCTTGAGCGTCATGCCCGCCAGCTCGACACTGGCCTTGGGACGGCCCATTCGCCGTCCCTGACCGCCGGCGACGACGATTCCCGCCCGGCCGTTCAAGGCGCGTACACGGTGAAGCTGGCGTCGCGCAGGAAACCGGCTAACCCAAGGTTGCCTTGCTTGGCCGTGGCGATGGCCAGTGACGACACGCCGCCCACGGCGACCACCCATGGGAACCCGGCCGCCCACGCCTTCTGCGCCATCTCGAAGCTGGCCCGCCCGCTGACGAACAGACCGAGGGCGGCGGCGGGCAGCGCCCCGTCGAGTCGCAGCCGGCCGACGACCTTGTCGACCGCGTTGTGACGTCCGATGTCTTCGCGGATCTGCACGATATCGCCGCTCGCCAGGTCGAAGGCCGCTGCGGCATGCACCGCGCCCGTCTCGGTGAACAAGGCCTGTGCCTCGCGCGCCGCATCGGCCGCCTTGACGACGACGGCCAGGTCGAGGGCCGGCGGCGTGGTCAGTGGCCTGAGCCGCGCCACCAATTCCTCGATCGATTGGGAGCCACACACGCCGCACGCCGCAGTCGTCGTCGTCAACCGGGCCCGCACGTCGGGTCGCTCGATGCCGGTCTCGACCGTCACCGTGTTGAAGTTGGTCTCGACCGCGCTTCCGGTTGCGCAGTAGCGGATCGTCTGGATGGTGACGTCGTCGATCAGGCCTTCGGCATGCAGGAACCCGACCGCCAGCTCGAAGTCGTTACCGGGGGTGCGCATCGTCACACTGACGAGTTGCCCGTCGAGCTGGATCTCCAGCGGTTCCTCGACAATGACGTGGTCGGGGACGCGTTTACTGCCCGTGTCATCGACTCGGGTCACCAATACGTCTTCCGTCCGGCCTCGCACAACGCCTAGCTTCGCGCCGTGAACGCGCAACAATGGATCGAGAGGTTCGCCGCCGACCTGGGCGTGGCCCCGCCATCAGCCGAGGAGTTCGACGCCCTCCTCGGATTGGCGGCAACGGCGGCCCACGCGTCAGAGCGGACCGCCGCCCCAATCGCCTGCTGGTTGGCGGCCAAGGCCGGTATCAGCCCGGCCGACGCCCGTGAACGTTCTTTAGCGCTTCCCGCTGACTGAGGCGGCTGAGGCGGTCCTTGTTGGCCGTGACGTAACGAACCACCTCAGCGGGCTCAGCCCAGGCATAGGTCCGCAGGGCCCAGCCGATGGCCTTGCGGATGAAGAAATCACGATCAGCCAGGTTCGGCTCGATGCAGCGGTAGAGCAGGTCAAGGTCGGCCTCGCCCCGGAAGCTGATCTGGCAAATGATCGACGCGCGACGTCGCCAGAGGTCGGCATCGGTGCTCCACGATTCGATCACCGGCCGAATGTCTTCGGGATAGGCCCGCAACAATGGGCCGACACGGTGGATGCCCACCGCGTCGACGTAGTCCCACCACGCGCCGGTCACGAGCATCTCGTCGTAGATGGCGAGGGCGACAGGTTGCTGGTGGGCGCGGTAGAGACGATGACCCGAGAGCTCGATCGCCGCGTAACGCTCCTCGCGGAACTTCGCGGTTCGCCACATCGCGAGCACCGTGTCGGTCCATCGGTCGACGCCGTCCAGGGGATGCGCGTCGAACAATGCTTTCGTGATGCGGCGCACGCCCGGCGCGTTCACGCCGTGATACGGCATGGCCGACTTCATGTACGCCTGCATGGCCGGCGCCTTCTCCGGGTCGGCCGCCGTTTGCAGGTCTTTACGCACCGCAGCGATCAGTGGCCGGTCGGCGGACATAGATTCAAATCTATGAAGCTCGGCCTGACCCTGGGCTATTGGATGGCCCAACCGCCCACCGACGCGCTCGACAAGATGCTGGAGGCCGAGAAGCTCGGCTTCGACACGGTGTTCACCGCCGAGGCGTGGGGGTCGGATGCATTCACGCCGCTGGCCTGGCACGGTTCGAGGACGTCGCGCATCAGACTCGGCACCTCGATCGTGCAGATCTCCGCGCGCACGCCGACGTCGGTAGCCATGCACGCCCTCACCCTCGACCACCTCTCCGGCGGGCGGGCGGTGCTCGGTCTCGGCGTGTCGGGGCCGCAGGTGGTGGAGGGTTGGTACGGCCAGCCGTTCGGCAAGCCACTGGCCCGGACCCGCGAGTACGTCGACATCGTGCGCCAGGTCCTCAAGCGCGAAGGTCCGGTCACCAGCGACGGTCCGCACTACCCGCTTCCCTACGCGGGGCCCAACTCACTGGGTCTCGGCAAGCCGCTCAAGCCGATCGTGCATCCGTTGCGCGCCGACGTGCCGATCTTCTTGGGCGCCGAGGGACCGAAGAACGTGGCGATGACCGCGGAGATCGCCGACGGATGGCTGCCGATCTACTACTCGCCCAAGGTGGCCGACATGTACAACGGCTGGCTCGACGAAGGCTTCGCCCGTCCAGGGGCGCGCGGCAAACGCGAGACGTTCGAGATCGCGACCAACTGCAGCGTCGTCATCACCGACGACATCGAAGGGACGCTCGACGCCATGAAGCCGACGCTCGGCTTCTACATCGGCGGGATGGGCGCCAAGGACATGAACTTTCACAAGCAGGTGTTCTCGCGGATGGGGTACGAGGCCGAGGCCAACGAGATCCAAGATCTGTTCTTCGCCGGCGAGCGAGACAAGGCCATCGCCGCGGTGCCCGCGCAGATGGCGGCCGACATCGCGCTGGTGGGCCCCGCAGCCAAGATCCGCGACGACCTGGCCATGTGGGAGGAGTCCGGCGTCACGATGCTGGTGATCGGCGCGGGCAGCGTCGATGAGATGCGGGGCGTCGCCGAGGTGATCCTCGGTTAAGTGAACCGGAAGGCGATCGGGGATGCTGAGTGAGATTCGGGACGCCACCGCGGCGGATCTGGACGCGATGGCCGCGGTGTGGCTCCGCTCCGCGCTGACCGCGTACGCCGACATCTTTCCGCCCGAGGCGCCCAAGCCCACGATCGAGTCGCTGGTCGAGGCGTTGCGCGGCGCTCAGTGTCTGGTTGCGGTAGACCGCAGCGCGGTGATCGGGCTCGTACAGGCGAGCGACGGGTGGCTGTCGCACCTCTATGTCGACCCCGAGTACTGGCGCCGCGGCGTCGGCGCCCGATTGCACGACGCCGCCCTCGACCGGCTGCGAGAACTGGGCTACGAGGGGGCGTCGCTTTGGGTGTTGCGCGAGAACACGTTGGCCCGAGCCATGTACGAACGGCGGGGGTGGGTTCTCACCGAGGCCGTGCGGCCGGTGTACGCGCCCAGCGGCGTCGAAGATGTGAACTACATCCTCACCCTGTAGCGATCAGAGGTCGAGTTTGCCCTTCGCGATGCAGATCGCCAGATGAGCCTCGAGCACTGCGTCGCGCGTGGCCGACGCCACACCGGCGTCCGCCTCGGCCGCCGCCTTCGCGCTGTCGCCAGCCTGCTCGAGTTCGATCACCGCGACGCGTTCGTCAGCGGACGCAACCGCTTTGTCCGCCTTCTTGGCGAACTCGTTCACCACCGCGGCGAGAACCGGTGACGCCCCGTTGTCGCTCGCTACTGCGTCGCGCGCGCTGTCAACCTTCTCCCGCACCGCCTCGAGCCGCTCTGCCATTGTGGTCACACAACAAGGCTATTCGGCAAGATGGCGGTATGAATCGGATCGACATCGAGGTGAAGCTGAGCCGCGACCGTACGTGGTTGCTCGAGACGCTGTCGCAGATGAGTGCAGCCGACCTCTACGCCCCCCGCACGCAAAGCGAGCACGACCCGGCGAAGACATGGTCGTACGCCGACCATTTCGTGCACACCACGCTCATCGAGAAGAACTGGAACGGAATGTTCCGCCGTCACCTCGAGGGGCAGCCGGGCATGGCGCGTTGGGTGAAGGAGGACGGCACCCGCCAGACGATGGAAGAGATCATGGCCAGCGTCCACGAGTGGACCGAAGGCTGGGCCGACGAGAACCGTGGCAGGCCGTTCGACGAGCTCGTCCGCATCGGGCTGGCGGTGCGGGCCGACACGTTCAAACTGCTGTCAGAGCTCAGCGACGAGCAACTCCTGTCGAAGATCCCCGGCGCGCCGTGGGCCGACGGCACCGTCGGCGGCATCATGGCCGCCAACGCCGATCACGGCCGCATGCACCACAAGTGGGCCGAGGAGGGAACCGCGACCGCTACTACTTCCTGACTTCTGGACACTTATCGCCCTCCCAGGGCGATAAGTGTCCGAAAGTCAGACGCCGCTCTTGTCCTCGATCTCCCACGCGTGGTCGAGGGCGTGCCAGGCGATGCGCCGGGCCGCGTAGCGCGGGGGCCATTTCCATTCGCCGGCGCCGACCGCGGTCTGCAACGCGGTCGCAATGGCTTCGCGCTCACGCTCCTTGGGCGGCAGCAAGAGCTTCGCGGCGTAGGCCTTTTCAGCGTCGCGCACGTGCTCGACGATCTTGTCGCGACCCCGGCCGCCGCCACGGGGTCCCTTCCGGAGCGCGGCGGCGCGCGCTTGACCACGCGGTCGAACGCCCACCACGACGCCTCGACCAGCTTGGTCAGCTTGGCGGCTTGGGCCTTCGTCACCGTAGGTAGGTCCAGCTGCGGCACGACGCCGGGCGCACCGAACTCGGTGGTGGCGTTGCCCTTCACCCGCTCGACAACGTCGAACGTGTGCGACTGCGCGAAGTTCAGTCCCGCCCGCTCGGGCACCACGCGGTACCGGTCGACGTACTCAGCGAGCGTGTCCAGCGCCTCCTCCTCCGTCTTCCCCGACCGCGCCCACCCCACCCAATCAACCGCGCAGGCGAAGACCTTCTTACTCCCCACCTCGAGATAGACCGGGGTCGCCATCACTCACTCCTACACGCACGCGTTTTATGGGCCTAGGTAGACAAGTCTTAGCGATCAACTGTCGATCCTGGTGGCGCGTCCTCGGGGCTTGGCGTGTGCCTCAACTTGATCCGTGCTCGCAACGGCACTGACCCGACTCCACCTCGAGTGCGCGCTGGTGGTCGTGATTTCGGCGCCGAAGCCGTCAAATCACGACCACTACCGCGCCATCGTTGGCGCAGTGCTAGCTACAGCTAGGCCTCGCGGAGCATGGCGGCAAGGACTGCGGTTACGGGGTTGTCGCGTTCCATGGCTTGGGCGTCGGCGACGGGCATCATCTCCCAGTGCTCGAAGAGTTGGGAGAGCTTGATCATGATCACCGCGAACTTGAAGCCGGCGTAGATCTCGTACCACTCGACTCCGGCCGTCGGCGCGACGCGGTCCTCCCATAAGGCGATTGACTCGGCCCGCGTCCCTAGCCCTTCGAGGCGGGGCACGCCGTAGCCCTCGCTATGGAAGCGATCGAGGAAGAGCCACCAGCCCAGGTCGCTCAGGTGCCCCCCGAGCGACACCATCTCCCAGTCGAGGACGGCCCGGCACTCGAAGTCGTCAAAGATCATGTTGCCGGGACGGGCGTCGCCCCACGCGAAACCCGTGGGCCGGTCGGCGGGCATGTTCGCCTCGAGCCAAGCCAGCGCTTGGTCGGCGACCGGTTGCTCGCGACCCTGCGCGGCCCAGGTGAACGAGTCGGTCCAGTACGACCACTGCTGGTCGAAGCCGGTCGCCCCGCGTTCGGGCTTGCCGATGAAGGCAACCTTGTCCGCGGGAATCTCGCGGTGGAGCCCGGTGAACGCATGCATCGCGCTCTCCCAGAGCTGGCGTCGCTGTGCGACCGACGCGTCGGCCAGGAACCCCTCGATGTTGTAACACGGGTTGTCGGACGGGATCTGGCCGGCCACCTTGCTCATCACGAAGAACGGCGCACCGAGCCAACTGTCATCCGGCTCGAACCACAGCATCTTCGGCATCGGCACCGAGGTGGACTCCGAGACCAGCTTCATGATCTCGAACTGTCGCTCGAAGTCGGACTCGAGGAACAGCTGGTAACCCGTGGGCTTGACCCGCAACACGTAGCCCGCGTCGCCCGCATCGAACAACAGCGTCTCGTTCGAGTACCCAGTGCCGTCGGGGATGACCAGCTGGGACACCTCGACGTCGCCGACTCTGTCGCGCAACCACTCGGCCAGCACCTTCCGCGTCGCCTCGAAGTCTCTCTGCTCAGGGATCGGCATTTCAAACGCCATCCTTCGGATGGCGAAATGCCCAGGGCACTCTGTTCACTGGGTCGCTCCGCTCCCATCGAGAAGATCCTTGAAGCCGTACTTGTCGTGCGGGCCGATCACGAAGTACTCCCACAGGCCGTAGCCCACCTCGCCGTCGAGCCGGAACCGGGCCGCGCTGTCGACGATGCCCATCATGCGCGCCGCGTCGTCGGGGTTGTCGAGGTCAAGCGTGAGACCCTGCACGACGAGCGGGCCCTGATACGCGCCGTGACGCCAGTCCTGGTCGAACCCGTAACCGGTGCCGATCCCGAGATGGCACTGCAGCATGGGTTCGATCTCCACCTTGAGGTCGCCCATCGTGATCACTCCTCTATCGACCATCCGCGTGCCGGATCGCCACTCGAGGTGGTGCTCCGGTCGGCCGAAGTGCTCGTGGCGTCCCGTCGTCCCACACGCGCAGCGCCTCCTCGATGACCCGGTTGCCCTCCCGGTCCTCTTGCGCGATGTAGAAGAGTGAGAAACCAGGGAACCGGATCGGCGCGTAGTTCCAGTAGAAGGTCGACATCGGCGTGGCGACACCGATACCGGGCGGCTCGGCCTCGCCTACCGGGCGCACACCCCACGACCGATCACGCGAGCCCCACCACATGTCGGGCGACGCGGTGACGGTCTTGTCCGGCAATTCCAGCGTGCCGGTCCACCCACCCATCTGGGCCAGCCGGCAGGTGTCGAACGTGGTTCGGTCGTGCGCCGTCCGAATGAAGTGCCGGGGCTCCTCGTGGGCGGGCTCGAACCCGTCCCACGTCAGGTCGTAGGCGACGCCCCACTCGTTGGGCTCGAGGATCACACGCAGCTTCTTCAGACCCTCGATCACCTCGATTCGGAACGGCCCGACGGTGGTCTTCATGCGGTCGACGCCGAGCTCACGCGAGGCACGTACGACCCGGTGCTTGTTCTCGTGCAGAACGCAGACGAAGGCATCGGCCACGCCCAGGTTGGGATACACGCCGAGTCCCGTGATCAGGAACAGGTCGCCCGAATGCGGGAACGCATTGAAGTAGTACCTGTCGTAGAAGTTCCGGTCGCTGGTACCGACGCGCCGGATCGGCTCGGCGATCTGATGTACCGGATAGTCGTCGAGCGGCGAGAGCGACATCGCGGCGACATTACGCCGCCGCGCCGCGCATAGTCGGCTCGGCGACGCCGCTCAGGAAACCAGCAGTTGCCGTTGCGCCATGGGTCCCGCGGGGTAGCTCGAATAGACCCGGTGACCGGGGTCGGTGATGTGGAGCGTGCCGTCGGGCTCCAGGCGCTCGGTCCACCCGAGCTTGCGGCGTTTATGCCACAGATGGTGGTGGCGGACACAGCGCAGGACGCTGTTCTCAAGGCTGGTGACGCCGCGTTCGTCCCACACATCGACGTGATGGGCATCGCACCAGGCCGGCGGCCGGTCACAGCCCGGTTCGCGGCAGTGGCCGTCGCGTAGGGCGATGGCATTGAACAGATCAGGTGGCGCGGTGCGCACCGAGCGGCCGTAGTCGAGGATGGCCGAGCGACCGGACTTCAGTACCCGATGCAGGTTGCAGTCACAGAGGATCGACTCGATGACCGCGGCCGGCGCGGGGGAGCCGTCGATGAAGCGACCGGGCAGGCCGGTCTCGAGGTCTTCGACATCGGCCACCAGGTTCAGGTGCGGGCGGTGGCGGCCACCGCGCTTGGTTCGCTGGTTGTCCAAGAAGTACTGGCAGATGTCGATGAGCGCGTCGGCCCGGCGTTCCTTGGCCGTGCGGGTCTCGGTCTCTGCGTCGGTGGTGCTGGCCAGCGCCAGGGCGGCGTCGATGACCTGGCCCGGGGCATCGTCATAGGAGCCCCGCAGCTCGCGCCGGCCACCAAAGGTGCGGGAGAAGGACAGCTCGCGGGAGGTCTCGCGTTCGCCGGGCCCCTCATCGAGGGCATCGGCGCGCAGGCGCCAGTCGTTCATCGTCGAGGCGGTGTCGGCCACGCTGAGGGGCACCAGGCGGGGGATCAGCTCTTCCTCGTGGGAGGCGAAGAGGCCCACCCGGCGCTGAGAGACATTGGCCACGATGGCGCGGACCTGACCCGACGACAGCGCACCTGTTTCCCAGGCCGCGGCGGTCACCGGCAGCTCGGCTACCCGGGCCGAAACGGTGGTCAAGGTCTTGGCCGAGCCCCCGGCCATGCGCCCGTGCTCGCGGAGCCAGGAAACCATGGAGACCGCGCCCTCGATCTGCCACTCGCCCGAGTCGGCCACCGCGTCGATGGCCGGCGCCAGCTTGGCCTCGAGCCGACTCACCAGCGCGAAGTACTGGCGCAGGCCATCGCAACTCCGCGGCACCTCGAGGTCCTCCATCACATCTGCGAGTTCCTCGAGGTCCATCACCTCATCGTATGCGAACGTGTGTTCGATTGCAAGTCATTCGGGCCCGTGGATAGACGGAATTTTGGAGCCCCAAGACGCCGAAGCGCGTCGTTCCGTTACTGTCGCCGCGTGTCTGCACTCGGGTTCTGGGAGATCGCCCGCGAGGAACCGGACCGGCTCGCGCTGGTCGGCCCCGACGGGCGTGAGTTGAGTTACGGCGAGCTGGCCGCGGAGAGCAACAAGCTCGTCCACGGTCTGCGTTCGCGTGGGCTAACAGCGGGCGACGGCGTTGCCGCGCTGCTGCACAACTGCGTGGAGATGTACGCGCTGTCGCTGGCCTGCGGCCAGGCGGGGTGGTACTTCACGCCGATCAATCACCACCTGGCGGCACCGGAGATCGCGTACATCGTCGAAGACTCCGAAGCCAAGGTGATGGTCGACGATCTCAGCGTGTATGAGGACCTGGTCAAGGGCCAGCCCGACACGCTGCCCGAGGACCGCCAAGCCGGCCAGCCCATGCACTACACGTCGGGGACGACCGGACGGCCCAAGGGCGTGCGCCGCGGGCTGCCTGGGGTCGAGCCCGAACTGCAGGCGTTGTTCTCGGCCGGATTCCTCAGCATGTTCGGGGTGCAGTCGCACGACAACAACGTGCACATCTGCGGCTCGCCGCTCTACCACACCGCGCCGCTGGCCTTCTCGAGCGCAGCCATTCAAATCGGTCACCCAGTGGTGCTCATGGACAAGTGGGATCCGGCCGAAATGCTCACCCTCATCGGTAAGTACCAGGTCACCGAGAGCCACCTCGTGCCCACGCAGTTCCACCGGATGCTCGCTCTCCCCGAGGACGAGCGGAAGAAGGCCGATGTCGGGTCGCTGCGATCGATGGTGCACGCCGCCGCCCCCTGTCCCGTCGACATCAAGCAACGGATGCTCGAGTGGTGGGGCCCGGTGATCTACGAGTACTACGCGGCGACCGAAGGCGGCGGCACGCTGGTCACGCCCGAAGAGTGGCTGAAGAAGCCGGGCACCGTTGGTCGCCCGTGGCCCAACGCCGAGATCCGCATCCTCGACGACGCCGACAACGACGCGCCCGCCAACGAACCCGGCACGGTCTACATGAAGCTGCCCGAGGCCAAGTTCGAGTACTTCAAGGACAAGGACAAGACCGAGGCGAGTCGCAAGGCCGGGTTCTTCACCGTGGGCGACATCGGCTACCTCGACGACGACGGCTACCTCTTCCTGTGCGACCGCAAATCCGACATGATCATCAGCGGCGGCGTGAACATCTACCCGGCCGAGATCGAGGGCGTATTCCTCATGCACCCGAAGGTCGGTGACGTCGCCGTCTTCGGCATTCCCCATGCCGACTGGGGTGAGGAGATCAAGGCGGTCGTCGAGCCGGCGGTGGGCATAGAGCCTGGCGGCGCGCTTACCGAGGAACTGCTGGCGTTCTGCGCCGACCGCATGGGCAAGTTCAAGATCCCGAAGTCGATCGACTACACCAACGAGATGCCGCGCGATCCAAGTGGGAAGCTGTACAAGCGCAAGCTGCGCGACCCGTACTGGGAAGGCCGGGACCGAGCGATCTGATGGAGAAGATCGCTAGGGGCGTCCAGAGACTTCTGGGCCTGGTGGTGCTGGCCAGCGTCGCCATCGCCGTGGTCATCGGCATCAGCCTGGGGGTCGACTGGGTCGCTGACCACCTGCCGGGCGTGGCCCAAGGACTCGGTATCGCGGTCGTCGCCGCGATCCTGCTGCGCGTCGTCGTCACCGTCATCGCCCGCGCGACGGCCAGGCCGGTCGTCCTCGAGCTCGACCTCACGACAATGCCCAACGAAGCGCCGTCGGAGCGCTTGTCGCTAGCCACGATCACCGGTCCAAAACAGCTGACCCTTCGCGAGACGGTCGAGGCGCTCCTCAAGGCGAGCGCCGACCGGCGCGTGAAGGGTGTGCTCGTCTACGCCCTGTCGAGCGAAGCCGGCCTGGCCCAGGTACAAGAGCTGCGCGACGCGCTGACCGACGTCCGCGCCGCGGGCAAGTTCGCCATCGCGTATAGCGACGACTACACCAACACGTCGTACTACCTGGCGACCGCGTGCGACGAGGTGCTGTTGCAGCCGGTCGGCAACGTAGGACTCGCCGGCTTCGACCGCAGCATCAACTTCATCAAGGGCGCGCTCGACAAGGCGGGTATCGACACCCAGTTCGAAGGTCGCCACGAGTACAAGAGCGCGGCGGACCAGCTGACGCGCACTCGCATGAGCAAGCCCAACCGCGAGGATGTCCAACGCCGGCTCGACAGCGCCTTCGAGCAGGTGGTAGCCGGCGTCGCCGCCAAGCTCGGGCGTACCGACAAGCAGGTTCGCGCGCTGATCGACCGCGGGCCGTTCCTCTCCGCCCAGGCCGAGAAGGAGGGCCTGGTCGACGCGCTCGGCGTACCGCGATCAGGCCGTCGAACGGGCCAAGGAACGCGCCGGCTCCAAGGCCAAGCTGCTCGACATCGCCGCCTATCACCGGCGCGTGAAGCGCCGTCCCTGGCCGGGCAAGGGCCGACCGGCGACGCTCGCTGTCGTCACCGCGACCGGCGGGATCGTCTCGCGCCAGCGCGGCGTCAACCCGCTGGCTGGAGGCTCCCCGATGGTGGCCGACAAGGTGAGCGAGGCCTTCAGGAAGGCAGTAAAGGACAAGCGGGTCAAGGCCGTGGTGTTGCGAGTCGATAGTCCGGGTGGGTCGGCCATCGCCTCGGAGACCATCTGGCGCGAAGTCCTCAACGCCAAGGCGAAGGGCAAGCCGGTCGTTGTGTCGATGGGCAACGTCGCCGCGTCGGGCGGCTACTACATCTCCGCCGGGGCCGACCGGATCGTGGCGCAGCCGGGCACGGTCACCGGTTCGATCGGCGTGATCTCCGGCAAACCGATCCTGGCCAAGGCCAAGCGCAAGATCGGCATCAACGTCGAGGAGTTGAAGACAAGCGCCAACGCCGGCTTGTACTCAGTCAACCGGCCGTTCTCGGTTAGCGAGAAGGCGCGCTTCGAAGCCCAGCTCGACGACATCTATGACACGTTCACCGGGCGGGTGGCCGAGGGTCGCGGCCTCACGCGCGAGCAGGTACACCAGGTCGCCCGTGGTCGCGTGTGGACGGGTGCCGACGCGCTCGAACGCGGGCTTGTCGACGAACTCGGCGGCCTCACCGCCGCGATCCGGCTAGCCAAACAGGTCGCCGGCGTGGCGCCTGATGCCAAGGTGAAGCTGGTGTCCTTCCCGAAGAAGCAGTCCGCGCTCGCTCGCCTACGCACACCGAAACGCGAGAGCAGCGACGATATCGACACGCTGCTCGCACTGGCTGCCGCGCTCGCCCCACATGCGCGCGAGCTCACCGGACTGCTGTCGCCACCCGACGTCCTCGACTGCGGCCTGACCGAAGCCGACTGGCTGCACCGCTAGGCGTACGGCGCGAGGAGTAGGCGGATCGCCTTTTCGAGTTCGCGCATGACGTGGGAGAACGGATGGCGACCGTGGGCCCACGCGGTAAGCGTCGAGTAGAAGACATGACCGAGGACGCTGACGATGTCCTCGCGCACGTTGGGGTCGAGCTCGGCCAGGATCTCCTGGGCCATACCGCCGATGTGGCCGCGCACGAGTGCGGCGTTCTCGTTGACGCCGGCGTCCGGCGACGACAGCGCGGTGATCAGCGCGGCAGTGAGCTTGGGCTGCCGCTCGAGGGCGCGCGTCGCTCGGCGGTACACATCGACCAGCCGGTCGGCCGCGCTGGCGCCTTTGGGCGGGACGTCGGTTACCTGTACGTGGAGCCCGGCGGTGAGGTCGGCCATCGCCGCGGCCAAGAGATGATCCTTTGAGGAGAAGTAGCGGTAGATCGTGCCCAGCGCGACATCGGCCCGGTTCGACACATCGCGCATCTGCACCGACTCATAGCCACCGGCAGCGGCGAGTTCCAACGCCGCGGCCACCACGCGCTGGCGGCGCGCGTGCTGGCCCGCCGTCAACGTGGCTACCGGCAGGGCTTCAGCCATGCGCGGACAGTAGCCCTTGTCGGGCGGATGAGAACGTGTTCTGATTCTGGCTTACATGAGGGAGGCGGAGGCGCAGCCGGAGCCGATCCGGGAGACGAAGGGCGCGGAGAAGACTCGCGTTGATTGGGGGCGGTACGGACGGCGGCCGGCCTTGCTCCTCGCCGCGGTGGCCTTCATCGACGCCGTCGACCGCAGCATCCTGCCCGGCGTCCTCACCAAGGTGCAGGACGAGTTCGGCTTCAGCGATTTCCAAGCCGGCCTCCTGTCGACCGCCGCGGTGCTGGCCGGCTTCCTCGTCGTCCTACCAGCCGGCTACGTCGCCGACCGGTTCAAGCGCACCCGGGTGATCGCCGCGGTCATGGCGTCATGGGGCGCCATCTCGGCGCTGAACGCGGCCGTGCAGAACTGGGGGCAGTTCCTCGGCGTCCGGGCGGTGCTCGGCGCCGGCGAGACCATCGACAATCCGGCATCCGCGTCGCTCATGGCCGACTATTACCCGCCGGAAATCCGCGGCCGCGCGTACGGCATCCAGCGCATCGCGCCGATTGTCGGTGGCCCGATCGGGATCGGCTTGGGCGCGCTGGTCGCGAGCTTCTGGGGCTGGCGCGCCGCATTCCTGATCGTCGGCGTACCCGGCTCGATCCTCGCGCTGGTGGTCTCACGGATGGCCGAGCCGCGGCGCGGGGAGAGTGATCACCCTGCTGCAGCGCAGGACGACATCGCCCCCGTCGGAACCGGCACCCGCGGCGTCGCCGCCTTGCTGAAGGACGTTCGGGAGGCGCTGCGGATCAAGACACTTCGCTCGCTGATGATCGGCACCGCTATCGCATCGGGCGCGACACAAGGCCTGGCCTTCTGGGCGCCCGCGTTCTACGAGCGCCATTCGAGCCTGGGCGACACCGGTGGCGCCGGCGCGGCGGCCGGGCTGATCCTCATCGGTGCGTTGCTGGGCACGTGGGCCGGCGCGCTGGCTATCGACCGGCTCCGCGATAGGTACGAAGGCGCGCCGATGCTCATCGCCGCGGTCACCAGCGCCGGCGGGGGCTTCCTTCTTTGGCTGTCGTTCTTCCCAGTGCCGCTGTGGTTCCGGCTGCCGGTTCAGGTGATCGGCGTGGCCGGCATCGTCGCCGGGTTGCCCGGTCTCACCGTGATGATCGCCGAGGTCGTGCCGTCGACCATCCGCGGGATCGCCTTCTCGGTGACCGGTTTCCTCGCCGGACTGGTGGCCGCCGGGTCACCGCCGATCGTCGGGCTGCTCGCTGACCAGTTCAAGTTCACCGTCGACGGCGAGTTGGAGGGTCACGTAGCCAACGCGTTCCTGATCGTCACGCCGCTGGTGTGGGTCGGCGCCCTCGTGGTGTGGCGCGGTCGCCGCCACGTGCGCGCCGACGTCGACCGGGCTATGGCCGTCGCCGCGGGCGAATCAGCGCCCTAGGAAGTTCGGCTTCCGCTTCTCCTTGAATGCACGGGGGCCTTCCCGCGCGTCCTCGCTCAGAAATACCTCGATGCCGATCTTCGACTCGATCTCGAAGGCGTCGGTCTCGTTCATGCCCTCGGTCTCGCGGATCGAGCGCAACACGCCCTGCACGGCAACCGGGCCGTTGGCCGCGACCAAATCAGCGAGTTCCTTGGCCTTGTCGAGCGCACCGCCGTCGGGTACCACGTAGCCGATGAGGCCGATCTCCTTGGCCTCCGCCGCGCTGAGATGACGCCCGGTGAGCAGGATGTCGGCCGCAACCGTGTAGGGGATCTGGCGGACGAGGCGCACGCTGGAGCCGCCCATCGGGAACAGGCTCCACTTCACCTCTGACACGCCGAACTTGGCGCTCTCCCCCGCGACGCGGATGTCGGTGCCCTGCAGTATCTCGGTGCCGCCCGCGATGGCGGGACCCTCGACCGCGGCGATCAGAGGCTTGCTGAGCCGGTAGCCCTTGAGGAGTGGCTTGATGACCTTGGGATCGAAACCGCCGGCGCCCGACGCCATTGACTCACCCGGGGGCGACGCGGCGAATGACTTGAGGTCGGCCCCGGCACAGAACGCGCCGCCGGCACCCGTGAGGATCGCGCAGCGGATGTCGGGGTTGGCGTCGACCTCGTCCCACGCCTCGCCCATCAACTGCATCATCTCGCCGGACAGCGCGTTCTTCGCCTCCGGCCGGTTCATCGTGAGGATCAACACGTGACCCTCGCGCTCGACAATCAGGTCAGGCTTGCCCTGGCTCATTACGGCTTCTCCGAACGCACAACCCACATGGCAAAGAACTGTGACGCACCGCCGTACGCGTGACCGACCGCGGTGCGCGCGCCGTCGACCTGATGCTCACCGGCGGTGCCCCGCACCTGCGACGCGGCTTCGAGGAAGCGCAGCATCCCCGA
Organism: uncultured Actinomycetes bacterium; assembly: GCA_963742585.1. Taxonomy (GTDB): domain Bacteria; phylum Actinomycetota; class Acidimicrobiia; order Acidimicrobiales; family JACDEA01; genus JACDEA01. The sequence goes on along the minus strand of CAVUMI010000003.1, from coordinate 18,329 downwards.
CGCGCCGATCGGGTTGGACGAGAGGACGCCGCCGCTCACGTTGGTGGGCAGGTCGCCGCCGAAGTCGGTGGCACCCTCGTCGGTCATCTTCCAGCCCTCGCCTTCGGCGGCGAAGCCGAGGTTCTCCATCCACATCGGCTCGTACCAGCTGAACGGCACGTAGCACTCGACCATGTCGACTTCTTGCCGGGGATTGGTGATCCCGGCCTGCTTGTAGACGTCGGCCGCGCAATCACGCCCACCCTGCGGGTTGACCGGGTCACGCCCCGGAAACTGGCCCAGCTCGCTGCGGACCGCGAGCCCGTGCACCCACGCCTTCGGCCGGCTCGACGCATCCGCGATCGTCTCGTTGGTGAGCACCAGTGCCGCGGCGCCGTCGGACGCGGGACACGCCTCGAGCCGTCGCACCGGGTCCCACACCATCGGGGACTCCTTCACCATCTCCAGCGTGATGTCCTTGAGCTGGAGGTGCGCGTACGGATTCTTCAACGCGTTCTTGCGGTCCTTCGTCGCGACCATCCAGCCGATGTACTCGGGTGCCTTCGACCGCTCGATATAGGCGCGGATGTGCGGCGCGAAATACCCGCCCGCGCCGATGCTGCCGCTGCGACCGCCGCCGAGGCCCCACGTGGTGTCGCCCTCCGACTGCTTCTCGAAGGCGACGGTGAGCACCTTCTCGTGCACGCCGCTCGTGATGAGGTGGGCGGCGACGACCGCAGTCGACCCACCGACGCTGCCCGCGGTGTGCACGCGGAAAATCGGCTTGCCGTTGGCACCCAGCGCGTCGGCCAGATACACCTCCGGCATCATCAGGCCTTCAAACTGATCGGGCGCCTTCCCGATGACAACCGCGTCGACGTCCTTCCACGTCATCTCCGCGTCGTCGAGGGCGCGCTGACCCGCCTCGCGGACCAGACCGGCCATCGAGAGGTCCTCGCGGACCTTGGCGTGCTTGGTCTGGCCGATACCGAGAACTGCGCAACGTTCCATCTAGCGGGCCTCCAGTACGGCGACGAGGTTCTGTTGCAGCGCGGGACCGGACGTGGCATGCGCGACGACGCGATTCCGGCCGTTCTGGTTGATCTGTCGGAACGCCTCGCCGATCCGAGCGAGGCCGGCGACCATGAACGGGTGGCTGGCCAGCGCGCCGCCGCTCGGATTGACCTCGACCTTCTCGCCCAACCCCAGCGCGTCGCGCAGGATCAGCTCGTGGTGGCTGTACGCCGCGTACAACTCGGCCACTTCCACCTCACCGTTGCCGACGCCCGCCTTCTCGGCGGCGATGCGGGCGGACGGGGACGTCGCCAAGTCGCGCACGCCCGGGTAGTGCGGGTCGGTGCGGTGGTCGATGCCGGTGATCCACGCCGGTCGGCTGCAGACCTCCTTGGCCCGGTCGCCCGCCACCATGATCACCGCGGCGGCGCCGTCATTGACCGGCGGAAGGTCATGCGCCCGTAGCGGCGCGACGGCGTACGGCTCGGCGAGCAGTTGGTCGACGCTGCGGTTGTCGCCACGACTCCGTGACACCACCTCGGCCATGTCGCGCTCGGTGTACCCGCTGTTGTCGAGTAGGGCTCGCGCCTGGAGGGCGGCGAGCCCGAGGTGGCCGGGCCACAGCGGCATGAGGTAGTAGGGGTCGAGCTGCACATTGGTGACCTCGTTGAGGTCCTTGGCGCGCGACGACACGCCCGACGAGAACGCCAGGGCGACATCGATGTCGCCGTCCTGCAACCGGACCCAGGCCTCGTACAGCGCCCACGCGCCGTCCATCTCGACGTGACTCTCGGAGATCGGCGGCCACGCTCCCGTCGCCTCGAGATTGGAGACGAAGGCGAACGGGGCGCCCTGTAGATAGTCACAACTGCCTGCGCAGGTGAAACCGATCTCGTCGCGCGGGATGCCCGACTGCTTGATGGCCTCGGTGACGACCGGATAGAGCAACTGCGTCTCGGACAGGTCGGTGCTGTCGACCGAGATCGACGCGTAACTGACAATGGCGACGTCTCTCACAACATGTGCTCCCGGTAGGTCTCGAAGGGAGCGTCGGGCTCACCGTTCGGCTCCCAGTGCTTGATGGCCGTGCCCAAGCCCCAGCCACGCGGGTCGTCATCGGCCTCGCGCTCTTCCTTCGGCGTCCACACCGCCTTCACCCGCATACCCATGCGCACCTCGTCGGTGGTTACACCGGCGATGCGCTGCTGGCCGACCGTGCCGCTGGCGCCGTCGAGGAGAATGTTGGCCAGCGCGTAGTCGTCCTTCTCCTGCTGGCCGCGGTACTGGATCGGCGTGAGGACGGTGAAGCTGGCGACCGTGCCCTCGTCGGCGATGTCGACCACATCCTTGTCCGTGGTCTCGACGACACACATCGGGCAATACCCCTTGGGCGGCACGTAGACCTTCGCGCACGACGGGCACCTGTGGCCGATGATCTTGCTCGCTTTCATGCTCTTGGCGAAGGCCTTCGCCGTCGGCGACGCCACGACGTGGTACTCGAGGTCGACCATCTGATCCATGAACCGCGGATCGGGTTCGGTGCTTTCGGGCGCGGCCTGGACGTCGCTCACGAGATCACCTCAAAACACTCGATGTCGGTGACGTGGCCCTTGCGCTCGTCGCGCCAGCGGGCCCGAACCTTGGTGCCCCGCTCGACCTCGCCGTCGACCGCGTGCATCAGCGCGGTGTCGGCGCCGTCGATCTGGATGAGAGCCCAGGCGAACGGCCTGTCGCTCACCGGGTGCTTCGGCGAGGCCTGGCTGACCCACGCCCAATCGGTAACCGTGCCGGTGTCGGCCAGGTCGACCAGCGCGTCGGCGGCCAGGCTCTCGCCATCTTCGGGGTCGTATTCGAGCGGCGGGCAGATCACCCGCCCGGCCGCGGTTCGGATGCCGACGATCTTGCCGTCGCGCAGTCCGGTGAGGAACGCGCCGATGATCGGTCCGACGCTCCTGCGGTAGGGAAACTCCAGCTTCCAAGTCGTCTCAGGCGCCACGGCCAGAAGTAGAACACGTTTCTATTTAGCCCGCAAGCGACCCCCTCCTCCACCCGAACTGGCGCGCGAATCGCGGCAGAAAGTGCCGCGATTCGCGCGCCAGTTCGTTAGGGGGTGCGGCGTGGGGCGGGACTGAAGCGGACGGGCATGGACTCGAAGCCGCTGATGAAGGTGGCCTGCCGCCGCGGCAGGGCATCGCTCGTCGCCAGCTCCATGTCGGGCAGCCGGGCCAGCAGGCGTTCAAACATCACCTTCAGCTCGACCCGGGCCAGCGCCTGGCCGAGGCAGTAGTGCGCGCCGAAGCCGAAGGCCACGTGGTCATTGGGTTGGCGAGCAGCGTCAAAGGTCTCCGGGTCGACGAACTTCTTGGCGTCGAAATTGGCCGACTCGTACAGCAGCATCACCTTCTGGTCGGCCTTGAGCGCGCCGCCGAAGAACTCGACGTCGCGGGTCACCGTGCGGCACATGTTCTTGATGGGCGAGACCCAACGCAGCATCTCCTCGACCGCCACGGTGATGCCCGACGGATCGCCAGCCAGCCGCTGCCGTTGTTCGGGGTGGAGCAGAAGCTGGTGCATGCCGCCGCTGATCACGTGGCGCGTCGTCTCGTCGCCACCCACCAAGATGAGCAGGGCCTCGTAGAGGATCTCTTCGTCGTCGAGCCGGTCGCCGTCGACCTCGGCGTGGACCAGCACGCTGATGAGGTCATCCGCCGGCGCCGCCCGCCGGGCGGCGATGGCCTTGGTGGCGAAGTCGCTGTACTCACTCATGGCGCCCATCGCCGCGACGAACTGCGCCTCGGTGGCGTTACCGCCCTGCGCGCTGACCATGTCGTCGGACCAGCGGAGCAGATCGTCACGATCCTCAGGGGCGACGCCGAGCATGTCGCCGATCACGATCATGGGCAGCGGCGCGGCCAGGTCGCGGACGAAGTCGCACTCGCCCGCCTCACACACGCGGTCGATGAGGTCGTCGCACACGGTCTGGAGTTCTGCCTCGCTATCGCGGACCCGCTTGGGCGTGAAGCCGCGGTTGACGAGCTTGCGCCGCTTCCAATGCGCGGGGTCGTCCATGTCGATCATCATCGGCAGCGGACCATTGTCGGGCCGGATGCCGCCGGCGTTGGAGAACGTGCTCGGATCCTTCGACGCCGCCAGCACCGTCTCGTACGACGCCGCCCCCCAAACGCCGTTCTTCTCGTCGAAGTACATACCGCCCTGTTCGCGCATCCACGCGTACGCGGGATGCGAGTCACCGCCGTACAGGCGCCCGTCCAGCAGATCAACGTTCATACCGCGCCCTTCATCTCCCGGTCGGCTCCGTCTCCGCCTCCGCCTCCCTCTAAGACACCAGCTTCAAGGAGCTTGTCGACGTCGCTGTCGGCAAGGCCGAGCAGGCCGGTGGCGATCTCTCGCGTGTGCTGGCCGTGGCCGGGCGCAGGCGTCACGATCGGTTCGGGGATGCCGGTGGCGTGGAACGCGGGCCCCTCGAGCCACATGTGCGCGTGTCCGGGCTGGTCGACCTGTTGCGGGTAACCCCGGGCGACGAGGTGCGGGTCGTTGGTCATGTCGCTCGGGTACACGACGTAGCCGGCGGCCATTCCTCGCTCCTGCAACGCCGCCATCACCTCGCGGTCGGTGTGTTCCGCACACCACGCCTCGTCGACATCGCCTTCGCCGTCGACCACAACCCACCGCTCCTCGCCTGCGCACTTGATCAGGCGGACGTCGCCATTCCCGACCGGCTGGGCGGAACCCGGCGCGACACTCTCGCCGAGGAAAATGTCGCCGAGCAGGTTGATGATGCCCTCCACCTGGGCGACCTCGACATGGCGGCCGCCGCCACCGAGCAGCGCGGCAACCGCGCCGACCGTGCAGATGCGACCGACCAGATGGTCCGGGTGCACGGCGAACGACCCCGGCGGCGTGCCGCCCTCCGGCCAGTTCCACAGATACGTCATCCCGCTGGGTGGGCGGGTCGACGGGCCGTATCCCCGCCAGTCCTTCCACGGGCCGCGGGAACCCATGAGCTGGCTGCTCACCATCACCAGCCGCGGGTTCAGATCGTGCAGCACCGACCAGCCCAGGCCCAATCCGTCCATCACACCGGTCGCCGAGTTCTCGATGAGGACGTCGGCGTCGGCGATCAGCCGTTTCACGAGGTCGAGGCCCTCCGGTGTCGCCACGTTGGCGCCAAAGCTGCGCTTGCACCGGTTGGACGACGCGAACGACGGGTTCATCTCGGTGCCCATCACCACCCGGATGAAATCAGGAGCGCCCCGGCTCTCGACCTTGATCACGTCGGCGCCGTTCTCGGCGAGGAGGCGCCCAACCTCGACGCCCACCGCGCCGATCCCGAAGTCGATGACGCGCAGCCCCGTGAACGGCCGCGACGGTTCAATATCCATCACCCGGGGGCTGCGCCCCCGAACGCCATCGCCGTTCGGCTCGCTGGCGCTCGCTCGCCCGGCCGCACCTGGCGCGGGACGAGCGTCCCACCCCGGCGCGTCATCTTCGGCGAACGGCTGCCGGTAGCCGGCGCGCTGGCCGTCGACCTCGAAGAAGCCCGATGCGACTTTGCCGCCGAGGCCGTCAGCGAACGTGCCGCGAGCGCGGTAGTGCTCGGCCTTCAGTACCTGGTCCGGTCGCAATGCGGGGGTGATCACGATGCCGCGCCGTTGCGCCTCGTCGGCCAGGTCGGCCCCGTCGTACTTCGAGAACAACGCGATGTACAACGGGTCGATCACGGTGGCCTGGATCATTATTCGACCGAGCAGGCCATTGAGATCATCGCCCTGGAGCTCGGAAGGATCTCCCAGCCACTCTCGCATGGCCCGCCACTGCCGCGGGCTCAACACGATCACCCGTACGTACCCGTCCCGACACGGGTAGATGGAGTACACGGGTCCCGACCCGCTGCGCATTGGATCGATGCCGTCCTCGAAGGCGAAGCCGGCCAGCGACCAGTCGGTGATCTGGAGCACCGATTCCATCACCGATACGTCGATCAACTGCGGACGCTTCTGCCAGAGCGCGGTGAGCGTGGCGAAGGCGGCGGCGATGCCGGCCACGTCATAGGCCAGCAACCCCGGCGGCAACAGCGGCGCCCGATCAAGCGTGCCGCTGCGGAACAGCATCCCGCCCATGGCGACCATCACCGCGTTGGTGCCGCGGTAGTCGCGGTACGGACCGGTCAGCCCGAAGTCGGTGACCGCGGTGATCACCAAATGCGGATGCTCCTGCATCACCTGGGTCGTCGGCAGCGACGAGGTCAGGTACGCGTCGGCGCCGGAAAGCAGTGCGTCGAGTTGGTCCAGCGACGCGCCCCGTTTGTTGTAGTTGCGGATTGCGAAGTCGTAGGAGTCGCGTGCCGCGCCGACCCGCACGACGTCGGCGCCCAGATCAGCGAGCAGCCGCCCGCACAACTCCCCCTTTTCTTGAACCGCGTCAACGACGCGTACGCCCGCGAGGGGGAGCGCCACTGCGTTGGCCCGCTCGCCTTCCGTCTTCGCCTCCGGCTCGATTAGCCGAACTTGATGGGCAGGTGCTTGAGGCCGTTGATGAAGTTCGACCGCAGCCTCGGTGCGTCGCCCGCTTGCGTGATCTTGGGCGCCCGCTGGACCAGTTCTTCGAACAGGACGCGGATCTCCAATTTCGCCAGGCTGGTACCGAGGCAGAAGTGCGGTCCGCCCCCGCCGAAGCCGATGTGCGGATTGGGATCGCGCAGGACATCGAACGCGAACGGCTCGTCGAAGATGTCCTCGTCACGGTTGGCGGAGATGTAATAGATCGTGGCCTTGTCGCCGGCCTTGAGCTCCTGGCCGCGCAGCTCGGTGTCCTGGGTGACGTTGCGCCGGAAGTACATGACCGGCGACGCCCAGCGCACGATCTCCTCGGTGGCGATGGTGACCCTCGAAGGATCGTCCACCAGGAGCTGGTACTGGTCGGGATTCTGCAGGAGCGCGTGCATGCCGTGCGAGATTGCGTTGCGAGTCGTCTCGTTGCCCGCCACCGACAACAGCAGGAAGAACAAGTTGAAGTCCATCTCCGACAGCCGGTCGCCGTCGATCTCCGACTCGATGAGGACACTCATGATGTCCTCCTTCGGGTTGGCCTTGCGTTCCTCTGCCAGGGCCTGCGCGTACATGAACATCTCGATGCTGGCGCCCATCGCCTCTTCACGGGTGACCGCGTACTCCGGGTCCTCGCTGCCGATCATCCGGTTGCTCCACTCGAAGAGCTTTCCGCGCTCCTCGAGCGGCACGCCGATGAGTTCGGCGATCGCCTGCAGCGGGAGATCGGCGGCGATGTCGACCACGAAATCGGCCTCGCCACCGGCCATCGCCTTGTCGATGATGTCGACGGCCTGTTCGCGGATGTGCTTCTCCAGCGCGTTGATCATGCGGGGCGTGAACCCCTTGTTGACCAGCTTGCGGTAGCGCGTGTGCTCGGGCGGGTCGGTGGTGAGCATGAGCTTGCCGCCACCTTCGAGGTTGTTGCTCATGCCGGGCGGCGGCTCCTCGATCATCACGACACCGCCGCGGTCCTGATCGGACGAGAACGTCTTGGCATCCTTGCCGACCGCGACCACGTCGTCGTACTTGGTGATCACCCAGAAGCCAGGGCCGGCGGGCTCGCTGTGGCGGTACACGGGCGCGTTCTGGCGCAGCCACGTGAACCAGTCGTGCGGGACGCCCTCGACGAACTGGTCCCTGCTCAGAAGGTTGATCTCGTCAGTGATACTCATGGGGTTCGCCTCACAAAACTGGAATCGGTTCTAGTTCCGATATGGCCACTGTAGCTATATCTAGATAATCGAGGCCAGCGCCGCGGCGACCGAGTCGGGCGTCCAGTCGGCGTCGGCATCCCAGCGTTCCTGCTCGGCCATCGGCGCCAGCAGCGTGATCATGCGCCCGTAGACGATGAAGGTCCGGTTGTTGATGTGGGCCGCTTCGGGCGAGAGCAGGTAGGCCACCAGCGGCGCGACCTTCTCCGGACCGAGGTCGTCGAAGCCCTCCAGCTGCTCGGTCATACGGGTCAACGCCCGTGGGGCGATCGTGTTGGCGGTGACCCCATACCGGCTCATTCCCCGCGCGATCGAACCGGTGAGGCCGACGATGCCGGCTTTGGCCGATGCGTAATTCGGCTGGCCAGGGCTGCCGAAGAGGGCCTCCGACGCGGTGTTGACGATGCGGCCGTAGGTGGTGCCGCCCGCCGCCTTGGCCGTGTCACGCCAGTAACTGCAGGCCCACCGGCTCATGCAGAAGTGGCCCTTGAGATGGACGCGGATCACCGCATCCCACTCGTCCTCGCCCATGTTGAAGATCATCCGGTCGCGCAGGATCCCGGCGTTATTGATCACGCCGTCGAGCCGACCCCAACGACTCACCGTCGCCTCGATCAGCCCGCGCGTACTCCCAGTCGGCCACGTCGCCGATGTCGGCCACTGCGTCGCCGCCCGCGGCACCGATCTCCTTGACGACGGCGGCGGCCTCGTCGCCGTCCATGTCGTTGACCACCACACGCGCGCCCTCGGCCGCCGCCTCGAGCGCCTCGGCCCGCCCTAGCCCCCGCCCCGCGCCAGTGACGATGACAACACGATCAGTCAGCAGTGGGCTCATCGCGCTCTTTGAGGTAACGCTGGAGCATCGTCATCCAGATGGCGGAGGAGAGCAGCAGCGCGCCGACCATCACCAGACCAAGGCCCATCAACCCGCCCGAAATCAGATACGGGATCTGCTCGATCTGGCGCGCCGTATGCGAAGCGCCGTACCAGCCGAGAATCATCAACGCGAACCCAACCGCGACGCAGAGCGCGCCGGGGAACAACAGCAGCCGGACGAGCTCGGCGGATCGGGCCCGGTCCGACAGCCGCGAGACGGCCTCCCGGAAGCGTGCCCGGCGGTCGATTACCCGTTGATCGGTTGCGACGTCGGTGGCCACTAGGACCCTCCCTCGCTCGGTGGTGCCACTAATAGGTGCGTCCGCAGCACGCTGCGGATCCAGCGGGCAACGAGGACGCTCGCCGCCAAGAGAATGAGGATGAGCTGCCATCCGACGCCGTCGAATGAGTAGCTGACCGGCGTGGTCGCCAGCCCGTTGGAACCGGCGCCCGGTGCCGACGCACCCGCCGCGAGATCGCCCAGCGGGCTCGACGTGAACGGCGTCGAGCCAGAGCCGAGGTCGAGCGGAGGCGGCAGCGCGTCGTTGAGATTGTCGGCAATCGGCGGGAGGTCGAGCCCGCTCACGATCGAGTCAACCGGAAGGCTGGCGGTGGCCGCGCTGCCCGTGGACGCCAGCGTGATGTCGAAGCGACCGCCTTCGACCGCCGGGTTCAACACCGAGACGGTGACGCCGTTGGCGAGACGTTCGGCGGACGCACCGGCGACCTTCTCGACCGCGCGCGTCAGGCGGATCGTGACGCCGAGCGATGTCAGCGCGCTGGTGAGCGACGCGTCGGGGTTGTTACCCGGGAACGGACTGCCCAGTCCGGGGATGTCGCCCGCGGCCGGCGGCACGCCGGTGAAGCGCACGCCGTCGGCGGTGAGTTCGGCCGCGATGCCACCGATGGTCAGCCCGACCACCTGGAGGTCACCGCCCGCAGTGCCGCTCGAGCCCGTGCTGCTGGTTACCGAGCGGCTGTGGATCGCGGCGAACTTCACCGCGCCGCCGAGGATCGATACACCCTCGAGATGAACCGAACAGCCTGACGTGACATCGACGTCGGTGACCTCGGCGATGCTGCTCGAGGAAACCGAGTCGATCTCCAATACGCCGGCGAAGCGGACATCGGGCGACCGCACTTCACCCTCAGACCGTGTCTCCGAGCCGAACGCGCGGCATGGTCATCGCCGGCGGCAGCACGCGAGAGCGCTCGCCGTCCTTGGCGGTCGCCTCGATCGCCGCGGGGTAGGGCGGGAGCAGACCGGCGAACCCAGGCATGCCGGCGGCCTGTTCGATCAGCGGGCCGAGGTTGGCCGCCGCCGAGCCCGGCCAGACGAGCGCGCCACGTGCCGCCGACTGGCCGCCGGACTTCACGTTCGCGGTCGACAGGGAGAACGTGGTCTCGGCCGGCGCGTCGCCCGTGGGCAGGAGCGCGGGGAGGAAGGGCTGGAACGAGAACGCCCAGCCTGCGGCCGAGGCCACGTAGCCGCCGAGCTGCGAGTCCGTCTGCGCGCGTGCCGCCGTGGGCGCGGTAACAGCCATCAGCACTGCGATCGAGGTAGCACCCAGCAGGATCCGTCGCATGAGAGTCAGTGTGACGCCTTTCCGAGGTACGCAGCGTGCAGCCGGCGCCGAACCTTCTTCGGCTGGCCCCGCAGCTGGACACGGCCGTGGGCCATGACCACGACCTCGTCGGCGATGTCGAGCACCACGCCGGCGAACTGCTCGACCACGACAGTGGTGACCCCAGTGTGCGTGAGCTCGCGGACGACGCGGAACAACTGCTCGACGACGAGTGGCGCGAGTCCCATCGACAGCTCGTCGAGGAGGATGAGCGCGGGGTCGGTGGACAGCGCACGCGAGAGGGACAGCATCTGCTGCTCGCCCCCCGACAGCGTGCCGGCCTGCTGGCGACGGCGTTCGCCGAGCACGGGAAATCGCTCGTACGCAATCTCCTCCAGCTCGGCAGGTGTCCGCCGCGTGGTGTAGCTGTCCATGAGCACGTTCTCGCTGACGGTGAGGTTCGGGAAGATCCCGCGGCCTTCGGGGATGAGGCAGACCCCCGCTTGCGCCAACTGGACGGCCGACGCACCGGTGACGTCGTGACCTTCGAGGAAGACGCGCCCGGCCATCGGTCGGACCAGACCGGCGATGACCTTCAGCGTGGTGCTCTTACCGGCCCCGTTCGCGCCCAGAATCCCGACGAGCGCGCCACCCGGCACCACGAGGTCGATGCCCTGCAACGCCTCGACGCCCTCGTAGCCGGCGTGCACGCCGCGCAACTCGAGCAGCGGAACCGCTGTGTCCGCGCCGCTCCGCCCGCTCGGCTCAGGCTGCAGCGACAACCGGAGTCTCCTCGGGCAGTTCGACCTCGGGCGATCGCAAGGGCCGGATGCGGGCAAACACTGGCCGCACCCATGCCCGCATCTGACCGGCAATCCCTTCCGGCCGCCGGGCGGTCGCCATGGCGAGCAGGCCGATGACGAGCGGTTGGATGGCGAGCGCGCCCCCGGCGGTGTCGGTCTGGGACGCCAACTCCGGAAGGACGACGAAGAACAGCGCGCCGATCAGCGCGCCGGAAACGCTGGTGATACCGAAGATGGTGCCGACGAGCAGAACCGACAGCGAGCGCTGCCACAGGAAATCGAGCTGGCCGACGCGGGCCTGCAGGCCGCCGATGAGCGCACCGGCGCCACCGGCCATGAGCGCGGAGAGGCCGAACACTTTCAACTTGATCGCCGTGAGATTGAGGCCGAGCATCTGGCACGCGTTCGGTGAGTCGCGCATGGCGGCCAAGGTGCGGCCGAAGTTGCTCCGGCGGACAGCGAGGAACACGTTGGCGTAGATCACGGCGACGACAGCCATGGCGATGAAGAACGAGCGCTCGCTGTCGAAGTCGATGCCCAAGAACGACGGGCGGGGCACCGCGAGCGTGGTCCCACCGCCGAGCACCGAACTGTTCCCGAACACGAGGCTGTCCATGAGGATGGCGAACGCCAAGGTGGACAGGGCGAGATAGATGCCGCGCAGCCGGATCGCCGGCAAGGCAACGACGAGCCCAACCGCGCCGGCCACGAGCGCGGCAATTGGCAGCGCGATCTCATACGGCATGCCGTCGGGCAGTTTGGCCAGCGTGATCGCGCCGATCCCGGCGAACGAGAGCTGCATCAAGGAGACCTGGCCAGACAGCCCGGTGAGCAGCACCAGGCTGAGGACGATCGCCGCGAACACGAGCGCGCGCGAGCCGATGATGCGCTGGTAATCGGTGAAGATCGCCGAGGCAACAATGGCGATGGCGACCGCACCAACACCGAGGACGAGCGTCGACTGGAGCGGCGGAGGCGAGGGCTCGGTGTGGGTCCGGATGCGCTCGGGCAGGCGCGTCTCACGGCGCAGGAGCAACGCGCCGAACAGCAAGATGAACGGCAGGGCCGGCCGCAGGTTCTGCACAAACTCGTTGTTGCTCGGGAGGTACCCCTGGATCATTGCCTGGGCCACGCCGAGCACCACTGCGCCGGCGAACGTAAGGGGCAGGCTCTGCAAGCGGCCCACCACCGCGCACGAATAGGCCGCCACCACCAAGAGGCTGAGCGTGTTCACCTCGAGGTTGAGCCCGGGCGCGATGAGGATGGCGGCCAACCCGGCCAGCGACGAGCCCAGCGCCCACGACGCGGCAGTCACGAGATTGGGACTCAGGCCCTTGATGGCGCACACCTCGGGGTTGTCGACAACGGCCCGCATGGCGACGCCGAGCCGCGTGTGACGGAACAGGGCGCGCAGCCCGAAGGCGACCGCTGCGGCCGCGATGACGGTGATCGTCTGGTGGTAGCTGATCGTGAGGCCGAAGACGGTGAAGTCGCTGCCCTCGAAGAAGCGCGGCGAGGTGCGCAGCTCGATGCCCCATATCGCGTACACCGCACCTTGGAACGAGAGCAGGAGCGCGACGGTGACGACCAGCTTGGTGGCCACGGATGCGCCAGCAACCAGCCGCCGCATGACGAGCACGTCGAGCAGCACACCCAGCAGTGGCGCGATCACGAGCAGCGTCACGACCAGCGCGGGCAGGGTGGCCCAGCCCTGATTGACGTGCAGCTCCCAATACACGAAGGCGAGGAACATCCCGATCGCCCCGTGGGCGAAGTTGAAGACACCCGATGTGATGTAGCTGACGACGAGCCCGGTGCCCGAGATCGCATACACCGCGCCATAGGTGACGCCGATGATGAAGAAGACGAAAAACTTCTCGACGTCCACTACTACGCAGCGATCACTTGAACTTGTAGAGCTCGCCGACGCTGCACTCGTAGCCGCCCGATGAGGGGTGGTGGCGCTTCCAGCCGCCGTTCACGTGTCGGGCCATGACGAAGCACGGGTTGGTGTTGCCGGTGCCGGGCTCCGTCGGGGCATTGATCCCACCGAAGTCGAACTTGGCAACCTTGGGTAGCGCGGCCAGCAACGACGCGCGGGTGACGTTGCCGTTGGTGAGGCGCAAGGCATCGACGAAGTACGCCGCGTACCCCCAGCCGTTGACCGGGAACAGGTCGAGTTGCGCCCCCGGGTACTGGCGCGCGTTCCAGTCGATGAAGTCGGCCAGCGGCTTTGACCGCGCTTTCTCGGCCGGGTCGAGGAAGGGCAGGAAGCTCTGGTGGTTCTCCCAGCCGTCGCCGTCGCGCCCGAGCAGTTCGGAGAATCGAGTGTTGAACGCGATGTTGGCGCCCTTGATCTCTGGGTTGTAGTTCTGCTGCTTCATGTTGCGGATGAAGCGCACGTGCATGTTGACCTCGAAGGCGAAGGCGTAGACGAACTGCACGCCCTTCGACTGGAGGTTGCGAATGATCCCGGTGAAGTCGACCTCGGTGACCGGCACGCCTTCCTTGTGCACGATCGAGAACCCGGCCTTCTGCATGGCCTTCTCGAACCCGGGAACGTTGGCGTCGACGCCACCGATGTCGGCGTAGAGGAGCGCAGCCTTCGAGACGTTGGGGTGCTGCTGCTTCCACCACACGAACGGCGCAGTATTCACGAGGTCGCGGCGGTTCTTCGGGTACACGTTGGGGACGTCGGCGCCCGCGGGATCAACCGTGAGGCTGGCGTAGGGAATGCCGGTCTGACGGATCAGGTCGATGAATCCCGAGTCGGCCACGGAGAACGCACTGACCATGGCCAGTGACCTCGGCTCGAGGCGGCGGAACTCGGCCCGGGCCTTGGCCGGGTCGAGGCCGTCGTCGCCCTTCATCAGCGTGAGCTTGCGGCCGCACACGCCACCTTCGGAGTTGATCTTGGCGAAGTAGCTGGCGGCACCGCGGTAGGAGCCTTCGGTGGCTCCGGGCAAGGGCCCCGAGTCGGTGACGATGCTCGACACCCTGATTTCGTTCTTCGAGACGCCCGGGGCACTTGCGTTGCCCGGCGTGCAGTTGGCGGCGGGCGCCGGACCGCCGCCCGCGGTCGTGGCCGTCGAGCCGTTCGCGGTGGCGCCCGACGAACCGCCCGTGCTACCGCTTGCTCCAGTATCGATCGCGGCAAGCGTGGTATCTGTCGTCTCGCCTGCCGCCGTGTCGCCGTTGGCCGCGGGTGCGCCCGCGCTGATCGCACCGGCATTGCGGCTATCAAGGGCTTGGAGGGTGTCGTCGGGAAGCCGGGAGCCGCACGCCGCCGTCAGCCCCAGCCCCAGCCCCAACACCAGCGCAACAACACCTCTGGGCTTCAAAGTTGCCACTCCTACCTGCTCGTTGCGGAAACGCAGTATTGATCAGGTCAGGCGAGATTAGAACTTGTTCTCGTACGTGTCACGGCGCTTCACGCGCCACCGAGATACGCGTGCTGGACGGCCTTGTTCCGTTGGATCTGCGCCGGCGTCCCGACCGCGAGGATCGAGCCGAAGTCGAGAACGTGGATTCGCTGGCACGCGCGCATCACCAGCTCGACATCATGCTCGACGAGCAAGATCGCGACGCCGCGCTCGCTCAACGTGACCAGCAGCGCGGCCAGCTCGTCGGTTTCGCCTTCGTCGAGGCCCGAGGAGGGCTCGTCGAGCAGCAGGACGCGCGGGTGCGCGGCGAGGGCCCGGGCCAGCTCCAGGAGACGGGCCTGGCCGGTGGGCAACTGATCAGCGCGCGTGCGGGCGACAACGCGGAGGCCGACCAGGTCGAGGAGCTCGGCCGCGCCGACGCGGCTGTCGTGCCCTTCACCGTTGGTGGTCGATGGTGCGTCCGCCGCCACGAGGACGTTGTCGTAGACCGACAAGGATCCGAACACCTCGAGGCGTTGGAATGTGCGACCGAGTCCGAGCCGCGCCCGCTGATAGGGCTTGAGGCGAGTGATGTCGCGCCCGTCCAGCTCGATCCGACCCCGCTCCGGCACCTGGAGACCGCACACCGCGTTGAAGAGCGTCGTCTTACCGGCGCCATTGGGACCGATCAGGCCCGTGACCTGCCCGGCTTCGACATCGAGGGAGACGTCCACCAGCGCCTTCAGCCCTCCAAAGCTGACCGAAACGCTGATGACATCAAGCAGGGCCATGCGAGGCCCTGTTGTAACCCTCGCGAGAACTTGTTTCAATTCGCGCATGCAAATCGACCTGCCCCCCGAGGATGACCCGCGCCGCGAGAAGGTTCGCGCATGGCTCGAAGAGCACCCGAATCCCTCCGGCCAACAGCTGGCCGAGGCCGGGTACGTCGTGCCTCACTGGCCGGCGCCGTGGGGCATGGACGCTGAACCCGAACTGCAGCTGATCATCGACGACGAGCTGCGGCGGGCTGCGGTCACCAAGCCCACCAACCCCATCGGCATCGGCCATTGCGGCCCCGTGCTGGTGGTGCATGCCACCGAGAAGCAGAAGCAGCGCTATCTCCCGCCGATGCTGTCGGGCGAGGAGATGTGGTGCCAGCTGTTCAGCGAGCCGGGCGCGGGTTCGGACCTGGCCAACCTGTCGACGCGGGCGGTGCGGGACGGCGACGTGTACGTGATCAACGGCCAGAAGATCTGGACGTCGCTCGCGCAGATCGCCAAGTTCGGGATCCTGATCGCCCGCACCGACGCCGACGTGTCGAAGCACGCCGGCATCTCATACTTCATCATCGACATGAGCCTGCCCGGCATCGAGATCCGGCCGATCCGCAACATGATCGGTGGCCAGGAGGACGGCGGGTTCAACGAGGTGTTCTTCACCGACGTGCAGATCCCGGCCGAAAACCTCATCGGCGAACTCAACAACGGCTGGGCGATGGCCAAGCAGACGTTGGCCAATGAGCGCGTGTCGCTGTCGAAGGGCGGCGTGCAGTGGGGCTACGGCCCGACAGCGCGCGATCTGATCCCGCTCGCGCAGTCCCTCGGTGACCGCATCGGCGGCGTCGAACGCCAGCGCATCGTCGAGGCCTACATCGAGGGCGAGATCCTCCGCTTCCACCATCTGCGCCAGGTGTCGGCCGCGGTCAACAAGAAGCCCGGGCCCGACGCGTCGCTGCGCAAGGCGCTCAACGATCCGCACGGCAAGCGGGTGTTCAACCTGGCCAAGGACCTGATCGGCGCGCACGGCATGCTCACGGATCCAGACCCGAAGTGGGAGGTGTGGTCGCGCGGGTTCCTGTTCAGTCCTGCGCTCACCGTTGGCGGCGGCACCTCCGAGGTGCTGCGCAACGTGATCGCCGAACGCATCCTCGGACTACCCCACGACATCGACGTCGAGCTGGGCAAAACCTGGGCCGAGACCCGGGGAGGTGCGGTATGAGCGCCGACCCGACCGACGTCGTCGCCCGTTTCTGCGCCGCCTGGGGCCAGGGCGACCTCGAGGCAATCCTCGCGTTCTTCACACCCGACGCGGTGTACCACAACATCCCGATGGATCCGGTCGAGGGTGTCGACGCGATCCGGGCCACGATTTCGGGGTTCTTCGGCATGGTCAGCAAGATCGAGTTCCGGGTGAAGAACTCCGCCACCGATGGCAACGTCGTCATGAACGAACGGGTCGACGCGTTCATCACCGCAGACAAGACGATGGAGCTACCGGTGATGGGCGTGTTCGAGGTCACCGACGACGGCAAGATCGCCGCGTGGCGCGACTACTTCGACCTGAACCAACTCATGTCGCAGATGAACGGTTGAGGCAGCTCCGGCAGGAAGGTCTCGACTTCGTCGAGCGCGCGCCGAAACGGTTGACGTTCACCGCGCCGGTCGAGCGCGTTGCCCGATGTTGTGTTCGCCGCGCTGTCGGGCGATCCGGCCGGTTGGCTCGAGTGGTTCCCCGGGCTGTCCGACGCGCGGATCGATGGTGCGCAGCGCGTCGTCGTGATCGGGCGAACGACCTATCGCGAGACGATCCTCGTAACCGAGGCACCGTCGCGCTGGGCGTTCCGAGTCGACGAGACCAACGCGCCAATCGCCCGCGCCATCGTCGAAGAGTGGCGCGTCGAGCCCAGCGGGTCAGGCTCGTCGGTGCGGTGGACGTTTTGCATCGACCCGACACCGATGTTCCGCGTCCTGCTGCCGCTCGCGCCCCTGGTCATGGGCCGTCTCTTCCGCCGCGCCATGTCCAACCTCAGCACGTCACTGTCTGGAGGACCAGGACGACACTGACTGTCGCTCTGGTACTCCAGACTGCAGGTCCGTGACGCAACACGCAGCCTGGAGGCAATAGCTAGCGAAGGGTCTAGCTATTGCCTCCAGGTGCGCTATTCCGGCCGGAGCTGTGTGCGGGGAAACAGCCCCGGCAAAACGGCGTGGTCGGACCGGCGTCGGATCCGGTACGCAGGTGCGACCACGCCGCGGCGGCGAACATCAGCGATCTCAAAGCCACGGGCCCACCGGCCATCGAAGCGCGTTCGGACGAGGACGCCGGTACCGGCGGGCAGCACAACGTCGTCAGTTCTTCCGTCGGCCATGTGCATCCCTCTCGTCCTGCGACACGCGGACCACGTCGGTGGCCGCTTCTAGAGCTAATGCAGTCGTCGGCGGATCGTCACACCTTGGGAGCATCGCCCCGCCGAGCTTCTGGTCCGCCCCCGTAGGGAACCAGCGTCGCTCTGCCATTGGGCATCTCCCCTCTGTTGGAGACGGCCTCCACCCTACCGACGAGGACGGTGAAGTCAACCCCCCTTTGCGGGCTATACGGCGTGGCGTTCCACAAAGTCCAGAATGCGACGCCAGGAATCTGTGCAGGCTTCTTCATGCTCGCCGAACGCACGGTCGAAATAACTGTGCGGGGCCTGCGGGTAAACGTGCAATTCCGCATCAATGCCGGCCGCCTGCACGTCTTTGGCAAATTTCTCGATGTCGGCCACCGGCGTGAAGTCCTGACCGGCAGCCAGAATCAAAAGCGGCGATTCCATGCGTGAAATGCGATCGCCGACACGCGCCGGCACGCCATAGAACCCGATGCAGCCGTTGAGTCCGAGGCCGGCGGCTGACATCCGCCATGAAAACGCACCACCCATACAGAAACCCACCGTGAACACCGAGGAAACATCAGCCCCCGGCAGGCCACGCAGCCATTGCACCGCCGCATCCACGTCCTCGGTCAATGCCTTGGTGTTCATCTGTTCGAGGTGGTCGCGGAACGGGAAGTCCTCGCCGCGCTCGCTGGTGTCGGCGGTGCGGCCGAAGTAATCGATCGCCACCGCGTGGATGCCCGCCTCGGCGAAGCGCCGGGCCAACTCTTTGTAGAACCTCGAGACCGCCCAGGG
>CAVUMI010000002.1:0-101860 GCA_963742585.1 uncultured Actinomycetes bacterium | reverse complement strand
CGAGGCGGCCTTCACGCACGAAGCACAGGGAGACAAGTTCCCCGGACCCTGTGGTCGTTGGCGGCACCAACGGCGGCGCATCGGAGTCCAACAGCCCGAACGGCACCGTGTCGGGATCCACAATCGCGGTATCGCGTTGGCCTGAGACGGCGCATCCACTGAGGCAAGCGGTCAGAAGGATGCCGAGGACGGCTCGCCGAAACATCATCGGGCACCCACTGGCAACTCGACGACGAACCGAGCGCCGCCGGCGGGCGCGTCCTCGACCCAGACCCGGCCCTGATGCAACTTCACGTGTTCGGCGACGAGCGCGAGGCCGAGTCCACTACCACTGGAACTGCCCGCGTGGATTCCGGCCTCGCCCCGGGCGAAGCGGCCGAAGATCGCATCCCGTTCCTCAGGGGGAACACCTGGGCCTTGATCGTCGAGCGATATGCGGATGAAGCCGTGCTCCAGCGAAACATCAATGGTCTTGACTCCGCCGGCGTAGCGACGCGCGTTATCGAGCAGATTGCCCAGCGCCTGCGCGAGCCGGCGACGGTCACCCGCGATGTGAGCCGGCACGCCGGACCCGATGTTGACGACCGCATCATCAGCTCCATGCAAAGCGCTTACCCGTTCGATGAGGTGGCGCACGTCGATCCGATCGATCGCCAGGTCCGCAGTACCCGCGTCCATCTTGGAGATCTCAAGCAGATCGAGGACCGTCTGCTGGAACATGGCGACCTTGTCAACGAGGACGCCTAGTGCATCAACGACCTGCGGTGGCAACTGCTCGCGACGCCGATCGATGACTTCGAGCGAAGCCGCGACGGCGGCGAGTGGCGATCGGAGCTCATGGCTCACGTCAGCAGCGAACCGTGTCTCCCGCTGGATGCGCGCCTCAAGAGCCTCGGCCATCGCGTTGAATGCCTCGACCAGCCGGCGGAGGTCTGGATCGGTTTTCTCGTCCAGACGGGTGTCGAGCGCACCACCTGCGATGCGTTGCGCCGCGTCCGCTACGGGTCGCAGCGGACGAACGAGACGTGTCGATGCGGCGCGTCCGACCGCCGCCGCAGCGACCGCGGCGCCGGCCACACCAAAGGCAAGCGACCGGGCCAGCAAGTCGAGCGTCCGCTCGAGCTCGGACAGCGAGTAGAGCTCGAAGTAGGCGGCATCGGCCGCAGGTACTGCGACTCCGACCGCTAGCCGCAGGCCACCGTCATCGTCCCGATAACGCTGGTGACCGGCACCTCCACCACTCACGAGCCGGACTAACCCGGGCGGGATCGCCTCGCGGCCGGTCGCGACAGATGTCGCGAACCATTCGTCCTGGTAACGGAGCACCGTCGTCGACGCGGTGCCCCCACCGAGACCGGCGAGGAATGACCGCACATCGGGTTGGGTCAGTCGGAGCACGCTTCTCGCCAACCGGGCGTTGACGTATGTCTGGCGGGTCGCGGTCTCCTCCCGCTGTTTGACGAGGTAGTTCCGCGCAACCCCGTAGGTGACACCGGCAAGCACGAGGGCTACGAGCAGACCCGTCAGCCCGAAGCCGATCATCGCGCGCCACCGCAGGCCGATTTGTCGGGAGCGCGGCGACTTCATCGCGCCGACGTCGCGCTCCACGCTGCTGGCACGATGACGACCGGGCGATCAGCGCGATGCGAGACCTTGTACGTGACGGCGCCGAGCAACCGATCCTTCAGGTCGACGCCTGCGTGTGCACCCAGCACAATCAGCGACACCTCACTCGCCGCGGCGAGTTCGAGGAGTCCACCGTCGACGGAATCGGACTCGACCAATGTTGTGCGATAGCGAACCTGCGTGTCTCGAAGCGCAGCCATCCACTCGCCCTCAAGTTGATCGCGAAGTTTCTGTCGCCACGCGGTGAGGCCCGTCGGGGGCAAATCACGCCGAAACTCCACCGAGTAGGTGATGACGTGCGCGGCGAGAATCTCGCAGTCCCGGGTCTCGGCATAGTCTGTCGCCCAACGTAGGGCGTTCTGCGACGCGGCCGAACCGTCGACGCCGGCCAGAAGCAATTCAGCCATCCAAGTCACCTCCGAACAGAGCACGTAGCTCGGGTTCCGATGGCGCCGGAACCACAACAACGATGACGTCGCCTGGACACAGCTCGGTTTCAGGCCTCGGTGTCAGCAATTGGCTGCTCCGGTCGATGCTCAACGCGACCGCGCCGCTAGGCCACGGCGCCGCCGCGACTGTGCTGCCGGCCAGTGGCGAAGTCGCCGCCACCTCGGCCTCGACGATCGACGAGCGCCCCCGAAGATCGAGAAGTCGTCGAGACGACCGCCGCAATGCATCCTGGTATCCGCCGATGACCTCGGTCATGGCGACGACTCCCACGACATCGCTGTGACGCACAACTGGCAACCACTTGACGCCGGCCGACACCATTGCGTCGAGTGCGACATCGAGCGTTTGATCCGGCTCAACAGTGGGATAGGCCCGGTCCGAAGCCGCCGCGGCGGTCGCGTGTTGCTCCGAGCCGCCCATCGAGGCGACACCGGCGAAACTTCCGTCGCGCACGACCGGCGCGCCCGGTAGGCGCTGATCAGCCATCCTGGATCGCGCTTCGGCCCACGGTTGCGCACCCTCGAGTACGAGTCGGGGTGGCTTCATGACGTCGCCCACCAGGATCGAGCTCAGCAGAGGAAGACCGAAAGCGGCACGGTGCGCGGGAGCATCGACACGGCTGCGGAGTTGGCTCTCGTAGATCGTGTCGTCACCAACGACGAGCGTGGCCAGCCCGATCGCGACCATCGCTGGCGGCAGCAGGGCAAGACTGCCGGTCATCTCGCCGACCATCAACATGAGGCCGAGGGGCGCGTGGGCCACGCTGCCGAAGCAGGCGATCATGCCCACCACCATGAACGGCGCCGGTAGCTCCGGCATCCCCGGTGCGTTGCCATGGAGCACCCGCCACAAACCGAGGCCGAGGAACCCGCCGATCACCATGCCGGGGCCGAAGATGCCCCCCGAGCCGCCCGAACCGACGGTCGCGGAGGTGGCGACGATCTTGACAAGTGGCAACGCGAGGACGATCCAGAGCGCCATGCCCGGAAGCCCGTCGCTCATGCCGCGCTGCAACCACCCGTAGCCCGTCGCCAGCGCCGGAGGAAAGGCAAGGCCGATGAGACCCACGGCAACACCTGCGAACGCAGGCTTGAGCATGTCCGGCCCGGGGAAGCGTCCACGAAGATGCGCGAAGGCATAGAACGTGCGTGCGTACAGCCGCCCGATGAGCCCCGCGGCGATTCCCAACAGCGCGTAATAGAGCAGCTGCACCGGATGATCGAACTGCGGCGTCGACAGTCGCCCGAATATGGGTTCGAAGCCTTCGACGGCGCCAAAGACCGAGAACCCGACGATGGAAGCAACGAGGGAGGGGAACAGCGCCTCAGGCTCGAGATCGTCGCGGTAGAGGATCTCCGTCCCGAGAACCGCGCCGCCGAGGGGAGCGCGAAAGATGGCGCCGATCCCTGCGCCGGTACCCACGGCTACGGCGATGCGCGGCATCCTGCGGACTCAGTCCCAGGCGCCGCGCGAGTAGGGACCCGAAGCCTGCACTGATCTGCGCTGTCGGGCCCTCTCGGCCCGCTGATCCGCCCGAGCCGATTGTCGCAGCCGACGCTGCGAGCTTGATCAGAGTGACACGCCCGCGAATGCCACGAGGGTTGTGGTGCACGGCGGCAATCGCCGCGTCAGTGCCGTGACCCTCGGCTTCGGGCGCGAATCCGAACACCAGCACACCCGATATGAGTCCGCCCAGGCCCACGACCAACGGGACCGCCCATGGCCTCGTGAACTCCCCGGCTACCAGGCGATTTCCCTCGCCGATCGGCAGCGGGGGCCGGTAGCCGCCCATCGTTTCGAGCAACAGCTTCGACGCGCCCTCCAGAGCGAAGATGAACGCGATCGCCCCGAGACCGGCAACGACGCCGATGAGAACACCGAGTACCAGCCACTTCCGCAGGTAGGGCCAGTCCTTAATGCGAGCTATGACTTCGATCACGTCCGGCCTGCGTCGTTCCATCCGAACGGGTCGACCAACGGCATCTCGCCGGCCGCCTCAGCAAAAGCGTTGAGCCCGCGAAGGGCGTGACCACGATCGGCCGGAGCCATCGCCGAGGCGATTGCGGCAAGGTCCCGGCGCCGGCGCTCGGTAACGCGGTCGACGAGCCGACGTCCCCGAGCCGTCAACTCGACTGTCGTCTCCCGGCGGTCCGCTCCCCGCCCGGGCTGCCGCCGAATCAGCTGCTTTCGGTCAAGGCGGTCACACAGTCGCGTCGCCGTGGATGGATGAACGTCGAGTGCGTCGGCGAGGTCGCGTACCGTCACGGCAGATGGTCGACTGAGGACGACCAGTGCCCGGAACTGCGGCAACGTGACCTCGTCGACGTCGGCAAGGGATCGAGCGGCGACCCCCACGAGCGCTCGCGACGCCTTGAGGAGGGCATCGGTCGTCGGTGCCGGTTCGGGCGCAGTTCGTTGTAGCACTGCAACTAGTGTAGTTGAACATGTAGCGGCCGGGCAGCTATGCATTGTCGGCCGCTAACCAACGCTCGTGAGGCCACCTCGCAAGAGCGACAGCACCTCGTCGAGACAGTTCGTCGCGCGCTCCAGCGCGGCCAAATCGGCCAGGTGTTAACGGAGACGGCCACTGCCCCGCTAACGAAATCGAGCGCGAACGCGTACCCGACACTTGTCCTTGTGGAGCGCCACCAGCGCCGCCGGCGCGTGCCCATCCCGGCTGCCGCGCCCCGATCTCTTCAACTCCGGAGCGCGACTGGATGCTGAAGCTTTCTGAAGCGACGCGCTTCCCGCAAAATGAGGTGCGCGAATTACCTACGCTGACTTGTTGTGGACGTCGGTCCCCCTGAGCTGCTGATCATCCTCGTTGTCGTGCTGGTGCTGTTCGGCGGAGCCAAACTGCCGGAGCTGGCGCGTTCGCTCGGTCGAGCGAAGCGCGAATTCGAACAGGGACGTCGGGACAGCGAGGAGACGCGGCGCGAGTCCAGCTGAGAACGGGCCAATCGCCGTAGACCTCGTATCAGCCCGCGCCCCGACGGAGCGCGTCCGTCAAGATCGTGTTGAGGGTTTCGACGTGCCTTCCGTTCATCTCGTTCGACGGCTCGATGTGGATCGAGAGAGTCACACCAACACTGCTGTGATACAGCCCGCCGTGGCCGACGAACTGGCCCATCGCCGCTGATCGATGAACGCTGCCGGTGGTCCAGCACGGGCACAGGGGCCACGCACCGAGACCGAGGTTGGATCGGTCGATGGTGAGGAATTGGCGAACGCGCGGCGCGGAAAGGAATCGGCCCGGCGTCGAGACCGCATCGAACCAGCGAGCCAGATCCGGCGTCGACGCGTTTACACCAGCGGCCGCGTGTCCGAGCCAGGTCGGCGTCAGGTCCGGCCCGACCCGGATTCGTGGCACCGCCGTGGCGGCGGCCATGCCCGCAACGAGGTCGGCGTAGGGCATCCCAGTGACCTCTTCGAGGATCAACCCCAGATACAGATAATTGGTGCTCGTGTAGTGCACTTCGGCGCCGGGGGGTGAGAGTGGCGGCGCCAGCAGAGCGCGTTGCACTGCTTTCGCTGGAGTAAGCGGGGGATCACGATCAAGCGCGGGAAGGCTGCGGTAGTCGACGATACCCGAGGTGTGCTGGAGCAACTGACGCGGCGTGACCTGGACCATGCCCCGGGGCAGGCGCACGCCCCCGACCCGCGGCAAGGGGGTATCGAGATCAAGGCGACCCTCATCGACCGCCCGGAGTACGAGCGCTGCGGTGAACAGCTTCGTCAGACTCGCCGTCTGGTACGACTGATGAGGGGCAATGGCCACGGCGCCACGGCGGGTTGACGTCCCGAGCCACTGCCGTCCATCCGCCACCACAGACACGGCCACCGAAGCGACGTCCGGATTCGCGCGGCGCCAGTCGTCCAAGACCCGTTGGAGCACCAGCGTGGGCATGCGCCCGTGAACCAAACGTACGCGGCGCGGGTCCTGAGCGGATACAGGCGCGTCGAATGCATCATTCCGGAGTACCTCGCGGAACGACGGTGGCGAGAGGGGTGGAGTCTGGACCGTGGCGGCGTCTGGCCTGTCGCGCGGTATCACTGGTCGCGTGAGCACAGGTACGGCGGCGACCATGGCGATCGTCGCAGCCGAGCAGAACGCGACAACACGACCAAGCACACCGACGCCAAGCGGGCGGCGGGCCGCGGCGATGTCTTCGAGCCGGCCCGCGCCAATCACCGCGGCGCCGCAAAGCAACGCTGTAACCAACAGCACAAGGGGTAGTGGGTGAGCAACCCGATGGTCGATCGCGGCGCGCGCACCAACGACCGCGACGGGATGCCACAGATAGATCGTCAACGCTCGTCCGGAGACGAACCGGGTGCTGCGGGCGACGGCAGGCCTGCCCGCGAGTTTCCCGAGGCGGCCGGCGACGGCGCCGATGGCCATCAGCAGTGAAAATCCTGTGAGCGTCACCGCGAGGTATGACGCGTTCACACCACCGGGAGGCAGCCCAACCACTGCGGCGTAGAGGGCCGCACCTATCGCGCAGGCGGCGCTCCCGGTCAGGAGGACACGTCGCGAGGGAAGGCTGTCGGAGCGGCGATACGCCAGCCCAGCCATGAGGAACAGTCCGTAGGTCGCGACATCGCCGAGGAGCACCCGCGCCGCGCCAGTGGTTACCCCCGGAACGCTGAACCTCCGCGTCGACTCGACTGCCACGATGACGACGAACAGCGCGGTCGCACCTCGCGCCGCGCGGCGGGCGAGCCACGCGAAGAGCGGGGCCAGAGCGAGCAGCCATAGGTACGCCCGCACGTACCAGAGGTGACTCGACAGCCATCCCTCGTGCCACCCAGACGAAACAGGATCCGTCACTGGGAGAAGCCAGGTCGAGCCGCGGAGGAGTGCACGCCAGTACAACTCGAGCGACGCGCCGCGTAGGACGGAGTAGAGCGCGCCGGCCGAAGCCACGGTGGCGCCGTAAAGCCAAAGCGGCAGGAGGATCCTTCGGGCACGCGTGGCAAGGACCGTCGGGTAACCGCGACGCTCGAGCGCGGACGCCAATAGGAACCCCGTGACAAAAAACATCAGAGGAATGGCGGCGAACGCGGTCAACCATGTTGCGCCGCTCGCGTGCCACAGCACGACGCGCACGATGGCGGCACCCCGCAGCAGGTCAACCGTGGCATTCCGCTCCTCACGCTGCGGCGCCGCCGATGTGCGAGGCGCGGGCCGACCGGTGGCCCGGTGCGCCAGCGCGACAGGCGCAGTCATCACGGCTGCATCGACAAACGCGACCTCTGACGACTTGCGGGCATGCGCGCCATGCTGGCTCGCCGCGCACGGCGAAACGCCCGCACGAGCGCTGAAGATTCCTGAAGCGCCGCACCAATGCGTTCGACCTTGCGACAATGAGGCCATGGCTTCGCCGGTGCGTGTCCTTCTCGTCGAAGATGACGACGCGCTGCGAGACAGCGTGGTTTCTGCCCTCAGCGCCGTCGGATTTACAGTCGCCGCTCAGGCGGACGGTTCATCGATCCCCGCCATCGTCGAC
Source organism: uncultured Actinomycetes bacterium (assembly GCA_963742585.1). GTDB lineage: Bacteria > Actinomycetota > Acidimicrobiia > Acidimicrobiales > JACDEA01 > JACDEA01. Next base: position 94,274 of record CAVUMI010000002.1, on the reverse strand, counting down.
AACTTCCGCCCAGACGTCGCCGTGCTTGACATACGCCTGCCCACGGCGCCGGACGGTTTCGAGGTTGCCGCCTTCCTGCGCAGGAGCGCAGGCATCCCGGTGATCTTCGTGACCGCGGCTGACGCGCTCGAGGACCGTTTGCGTGGTTTCGAGGTCGGTGCCGACGACTACCTCGTCAAGCCGTTCGCTCTCGCCGAGCTTCTCGCGCGACTCCGTGCGGTGCTCCGTCGGAGCGGCCGGCTCGCTTCGAGCACCTTGGAGGTGCGCGATGTGGTGGTGGATGAAGCGAACCGCATCGCTCTACGAGGGGGCGCCGACCTCAAACTCACCCAGACTGAATTCGAACTGTTATGCGTCTTCGCACGCAGTCCCGGCCGGGTGTTCTCGAAGCCGCAACTCCTATCGCTGGTCTGGCGCTTCGACGAATACGACCCGAATCTCGTCGAGGTACACATCAGCGCGTTACGCCGCAAGATGGAGCTAGCTGGCCCTCGCCTCATTCACACGGTTCGCGGTGCTGGATATGAGATGCGGCCTTGAGTCCGCGTCGTCGCCAGCTCGCGCCGCCGCGCCTGGTGGCGCGAATCGTCCAATGGCCGGCGGAATCGCGAAGGCTGGCCCCCGCGATCGCAGCCGGAACGGTCGGCAGCGTGTGGCTGATCGGCGCGGTCGACGCGGCAACCGGTGCGACACTCACGCTCGGCGTCTTCTACCTGCTCCCAATCGCGCTGGGCACGATCGCGATCGGCACTCGCGCGGGGGCCGCGCTCGGCGTGATGAGCGCGGTCGTCTGGGTGCTCGCAGACGCGCTGCGAGGCCCGCCGAGCGCTCCGCTTCCGGTGCACTTTGCCAACGGTGTCTTCCGGGGTCTGATCTTCCTCGTCGTCGTCGCACTAATCGCCGGACTGCGAGTCGCACTCGAAGCGGCGCGGGACTCCGAACAGCGAAGTCGGCAATTCCTGGCTTTCGCCGCCCACCAACTGCGCACGCCGGTCGCTGGAATGCGCTCCGCGAGCGACGCGTTGCTGGCCCAAGGGTCGTCACCAGGGCAAGAGCAACTTCTCCGCCACATCGCCGAGGAAAGCGCGCGGGCGGGTCGGCTGGTCAACGCCCTTCTGCGAATGGCGCGGCTAGACCAGGGTGAACACGCGCAGCACACCGTCTGCGACCCGGCGTCAGTAGTCGAAGACGAGGTAACGCGCCTGACGCGACTTGTGTCCTCAGCTGGTCGTCCGTCTCGACATCGCGCCATCGATGCCGCCACACGCGACCCTCAGCCCGGATGTGATGCGTGAGGCACTGAGCAACCTGTTGGACAACGCCCGTCGCCACGCGGCGACGCAGATCGTCGTTGAGGCGGACGCCCGCGACGGTGCGATCGAGATCAGCGTTCGCGACGACGGCGGCGGCGTCCCTTGGGGGACGGGCGAGCACATCTTCGAGCCGTTCGTCAGCCTCGACGGAAGAGGCGGTTCTGGCCTCGGGCTACCGATCGCTCGTGGGCTCGCCCGGCAGGAGGGTGGCGAGGCGTGGCTTGCCAATGGCGCTTTTACGCTGCGGTTGCCGATGATGCGGCGGGACGGCGTTAAGGAATCTTCAGCGTAACCGCCGGCAGATCATGTCCGGGGACCGCCAGACTGTTGGCCGCGCCGCCGTACCCCCCTCGGTGTCGTGGTCTGGACGGGCGCCGGCACGAGCCGGCGTCCGTCCGCATGTGTCACGTGCGGCACGCTGGACTTGGACCTTGCGTCCCCAGCGAAGAACGCGCTGAGACACGCGTCTCGGCCACAGCAGTGATACACACCACACCCGTCCCGCGGCTAGCGTGATCGCTGGCGTGCCGGGAAGTCTGGTCGGCGAATCTGTCCGTCGACCACCAGTGAGGGCCCAATGTCCGAACCGCTAGCGATGCCGCCAATCTTGCGCCGGGATTTCCTTTCTGCCTGGGTTCCGCTTCGACCGTGCCGTTGCTCAAACGCGGAAACCTCGTGACGGTCTACGTTGTGTTCTGCTTGACCGCCATAGCGGCGGTGTATGTCGCGGTCTTTCTGATCTTGCGCACGCCCTCACAAAGCCGGCGCAAGCGGCGACGTCATGAGCGCTGACCGCGCTGCTGCGGCAAGGGCGCGCCGGTCAACGCCTGCCCGCAGCCTCCCGACCGCGGTGGCGCGGTTCGTCCGCACCGAGGCGTCGGGTGGGATCGCCCTCGTGGTGGCGGCCGTCGTGGCGTTGGTGTGGGCCAATTCTCCGTGGCAGGACAGCTACCAGACGCTCTGGCACAGCAAAGTCACACTCGGTATTGGCGTGTTTCGGGTTGACGAGGACCTGCGGCATTTCGTGAACGACGGGCTCATGGCCCTGTTTTTCTTTGTCGTTGGCCTCGAGATCAAACGGGAGCTAACTCACGGCGAGCTGGCCGACCGCCGGGTCGCCGCCCTACCGGTGTTCGCCGCGGTAGGCGGAATGCTTGTCCCAGCGCTCGTCTTCATCGCGGTCGTCGGCGACGGCGCCGGCAGGAGCGGGTGGGGCATCCCGATGGCGACCGATATCGCCTTCGCCCTCGGCGTGCTCGCCCTCATCGGCTCGCGGGCCCCAGTAGCCCTAAAGTTGTTCCTGCTCACGTTGGCAATCGTCGACGACGTCGGCGCCATTGTCGTGATCGCGGTCTTTTACAGCGGTGCGATAGACGCCACCGCGCTCCTCGCCGCCGCCGCCGGCATAGCGGCCTCGTTCGGACTTCGGCGATTGCGAGTCGATTGGTCGCCCGTCTATGTCGCTCTCGCCGTTGTCACGTGGTACGCCACATATCGCTCTGGTGTTCACGCCACCATCGCCGGCGTCGCTCTCGCGCTCACGATACCAACGCAACGGCTCGCGCCCGCCCACACCGCGCGTCGGTGGGCGCAGGACCTCTCGGATGAACCGACCGCGAGTGAGATCCACCAGATGACGATCATCGCCCGGGAGAGCGTCTCGCCCGCGGAGCACCTCGAGGAACTGCTGCACCCCACGACGAGCTTCGTGATCCTGCCGATCTTCGCTCTGGCCAACGCTGGAGTCGAGTTGAGAGAAGGCATGCTGTCAGCGCCGGCTGCAACCAGCGTTGCCGTCGGCATCGCTCTGGGGTTGGTTGCCGGCAAGCTGATTGGGATTCTCGGCGGTGCGTGGGTCGGCACACGACTACGGGTGGCGGTATTACCGCCCGACGTGCGGTGGCGACACCTCGCAGGAGCCGCTGCACTGGGCGGCATCGGATTCACCGTGTCGCTGTTCATCACCGGGCTCGCCTTCGCCGACCCGGAGCTGGCGGACGCCGCCAAGCTCGCAATCCTCGCGGCATCTGTCGCGGCTGCTGCCCTCGGCGCCGCGCTGCTTGGCGCGACCAGGCCGGCAGCCGCGGGAGCGTCGACCACAGCCTGACCCTGCCTCCACACGTTGATCGGTTCAAACCGCGTGAGCCCCGGATGTGCGGGCGGCGCGAGCATGGCATCGATGGATGCTGCTTCGAGCCGTCGCCAGCGGTGGGTCGCCCGGTTGCGACTCGCCGCCTTCGCGCTTGCGGGCGCGGGTCTGGCGCTGTTCGTTGCGGGTGACGTGCACGCCAAGGTTGGGCCGTTCGACACGACCGTGTCGGCGCGGCCCTCGCTCGGCGGCTTCACCGCCGTGCACCTAGCACCGCTTGGTTCAATCGAGTTCGACACCCACGACGCACCCGTCGGGCTCGAGCTGCGTGTCGACGAGCTGCGCCTGGAGGAGGCCGGGCGGATCGCGGACGATCCCAACGTGCTGGGTTCGTTAGAGGACGACATCGCTGACGACGCCCGAAATGCACTGCTGCTCGTCGCGCTGCGGGGTCTCGTGGTGGCGATCATCGGAGGTTGCCTGGCGTCGTTCGCCGCGTCGCCGCGACTGCGGTCGGTTGCGTTCGGCGGGGCGACCGGTGCAGCCTTGGTCGCCGTACTGGTGATCGGGACTGCGGTGTCTTTCGACACCGATGCCGTCAGCGAGCCCGAGTACTCAGGCCTCTTGACAGTGGCGCCGACCGCGGTGGGCGACGTCGAGGGCGTGGTGGGCCGTTTCGACGAATACCGGGCGCAACTCACCGAGCTGGTCGGCAGCGTTGTCACCCTCTACCGAGCCGCCCAGGGACTGCCGACCTTCGATCCCGACCATGGCACGGTGCGGGTGCTGCACGTCAGCGACATCCACAATAACCCGCAGGCATACGACCTCATCGAGCTGCTCGTCGAACAATTCGCCATCGACGCGGTGGCCGACACCGGCGACATCACCGATTGGGGCACCGAGCCGGAGACCCAGCTGCTCGACCGCATCGAGGGCATTGGTGTGCCATACGTGTGGGTGCGCGGCAACCACGACTCGGATGCCACCCAACGAGCCGTGGCGGGCCAGCCGAACGCGGTTGTGCTCGACGCCGACCCGGTGACCGTGGCCGGGCTGCGGTTCTGGGGGACCCCTGACACGCGGTATACGCCGAACAAGGACCAACCCACCGGACGCAACGTCGAACGGGACCAGGCCGAAGCCGTCGCGCCGGACGTGGCCAAGCTCCTGGCCGCCGACGAACCGCCGGGGGTCGACCTAGTGCTGGTGCATGACGCTCGCATGGCCCGCGCCATCGGAGGCAAAGTCCCCCTGGTCCTTGCCGGCCATACCCACGCCGCCCGGGAGGCTTCGATCGGTGACACCCGGTTGCTGATCGAGGGATCGACCGGGGGCGCGGGGCTGCGGGCGCTCCGAGGCGGCAAACCAGAACCACTTACCTGCACCGTCCTGTACTTCGATCGCGTCGCCGCCCGGCTGGTCGCCTACGACCGCGTTACCGTGCGCGGGCTGGGTGAGACCGGTGCCCGCATCGAGCGTCACGTCATCGACGTCGCTGACTCCGGAGCGAGGTAGTACGCGCCTCGCCGAACGGTCCGCATCTGATCCGAATCGTTACCCAACGGTCACCCCGGCGCGTCGAATGCGTTCCTCTCGATGGAGACACTAAGTGCAGATGCCTCCGTCCCGCGATGACCCGTGACTGGCTGCTGCCCGATGAAGGCGATTGTCCAGCACCGCTACGGCGGCGCCGACGCGCTCTGCTTCGAAGACATCCCGGAGCCCGCGGTCGGCGACCGCCAAGTCCTCGTTCGCGTGGTGGCGGCGGGTTTCGACCGCGGCTCGTACCACCCGATGCGCGGCCTGCCCTACCTCGTCCGGCTCGTGAGGTGCCTTCGCCGACCTAGGAAGCGCGTGCCAGGCACCATCTCGCCGGCGTCGTCGGAACGGTCTGCGCTTCGGTCACGAACCCCAAGCCCGGCGACGAGGTCTACCCGCACCGGCGAGGGTACGTTCGTCCGAGTTCAGCGCCGCCAACGCGGACCGCGTTGCGCCGAAACCAGGTGTCCTCACGTTCGAAAAGGCCGCCGTCCTCCCCTACGCGGGGACCACGTCGTCGACTACACACGTTTCGACTTCGCCTCGGGCGAACGGCGGTACGACGTGATCCTCGACGTGGCAGGGAACAGCAAGCTCGGGTGTCTGCGCCATGCGCTGACACGACGAGGCGCGCTCGTGATTCATCGGGCGGCATCCACGCCAGGTAGGCGCCCAGCTGCCCTCGCCGTTCGTGCCCGGGCGACCCGGCACGTTCATAGCCAGCGAACACGCCGACACCGTCCAGTCAGTCAACGGACTCATCGCCACGGATCAGGTCAAGCCGGTGATGGGCCGCTGCATCCCCCTGGCCCGCGCCGCCGACGCCATCGCCGACCTCGACGCCCGCAACACCCGAGGACGGCTCGCACTCACGCCCTAAAAGGAGACACATAAAACAACCGCTCCATGACGCGCGCAACGCGCCATTGCCCCGCAGCGCAGCACGCATTGCCGGCTACTCCTACGTCGCGCTCTTCGTCCTCGGGATCTTCGGCAACTTCTTTGTGCGCGAGCGACTCGTCGAAACCGGCGACGCATCGGCGACCTTCCAGAACATCGCTGACGCTCAGACACTCGTGCGGCTCGCCATCGTCGCGTTCATCGGCGCTTTCGTGCTCGACGTGCTCGTCGCCTGGGCGCTCTACCACGTGTTCCGTCCCGCAGGAGCTGCACTCGCGTCGCTGACCGCCTGGTTCAGGATCGTTTACACGGTCTTTCTCGGCACCGCCGTCGTGTTTCTCTTCGCGGTCCTACAGCTCGTCGGCAGTGAGAACTACGTCGCCTCCCTCGACCAGTCAACCCGCGAAGCCCATACGATGCTTGCGCTCGACGCGTTCAACGCCACCTGGCTCATCGGGCTCACCTGCTTCGGAGTCCACCTCGCGCTCCTTGGTGTCATTACAGTGCGCTCAGCAATCGCGCCGCGGCCCCTCGGTATCGTGCTCCTCATCGCCGGCGCCGCGTACGTATTCGACACGCTCGCCTACTCGATACTGTCGAGCTACTCGGACCACGAATCGATTTTCGCCGCGATCGTGGCCGTACCTGCGGTGATCGCCGAGGCCGCCTTCATGATGTGGCTTCTAAGACGAGCCGGCAAGCAAGACTCCCCCGCCTTCGGACATGCGATCTGATGTACTCGCGGCCGACTAGCAAGCGCTGCCGCTGACCGCACCTCGGCAGGCGGTGTTAGTCGCCGGCCGCGGCTAATCCGACATCCTCGGTGAGGATGGTTAGGCGCGCCGCGGTGATCGAATACGTCGCCCGCCCCGCCCGCAGCAGCTCAACGGTCGCATCCCACGGTGGCGGACAGCCGATCGTATCGATCACGACGTCGCGAAAGCGCAGGACTCCCGCTTCGACACTCACGGAGACTCGAACGGAGGTGCAGCCCGCCGATGAGGCGGTGAGTGCCCGGTCATCGCCGAACTCGAGGGTCACGAGCGTCCCGTTAGCTACAGATGATGCGGCGCCCCCCCGGAGCACAGTGTCGACGCGCCAGCGGGTGCCGACGAGTGGCCGGTCGGGGTCGGCGACGACACGATCGAGCAGGCGCAGCATCACCTCAGCGGCCTTAACCGTGAGCGTGTTCTCCGCGAGGTTGATCTGGGGTTCGCTCTGTAGGAGATCGGCGAGCCACTCATCTTGGGCGTGCCTGGGCGGGTCGCATCCGATCTCGGTCATTGTCATGCCGCCGCGGATGATTAGGCGGCCGTCGACCAGCTCGTACGGGCCGCCGAGAGCGTTGCAGCCGGCGGATGCGCCTATCCGGCCGCGATCGAACGTGAGCCGGATCTGCGTGCCAGACACGAGCAAGCGTCCGGCGACAGACCGGGACAGGAACTCGCGTCCATCCAACTGACCTCCATCGTTATGGCGATCTTCGCTGCCGGCGCCGCATGCGGTCATGAGGATCGACAAAGGCAGGGTGGTAGCAGCAGCCACAGCAACCACCCGACGAGCCACGCGATTCGTGATGGGGCTCATGCGTCGGCGATACCGGATTCTCCGCCGCCATGACAACCGCCCGTTTCGCTTGAGGTCGGCAACGCACGCCCGTTGACTCATCTCCTCATATTGGGCCCGCTGCGCTGAAGATTGCTGAAGCGGCGAGCACGAGGATCGCCGACGCGGCACGGCAAAGCGCGCGAGTGACAATCGTGATGTTGCCCTCGCCCGGCGGCGCACATTGGCTGAAGACGGCTGAAGAACACCGCGTAGAGCGCAAGGAACGTCGACCCTCCCCGTTGTGAGCATCACGAGCGCGCCGCATCGCGGCCGCGACGGAACCGGGGAGCACGCAAATGAAACAGACGTTCAGCGCCAGTCGGCGTAAGGCGGGGGCGATCCTTACGGGCGCTGCCATAGTCAGCGCGCTGTGCGCCGGCGTGGCCCGCGCCGCGACCACGATCAGCCCGACCACGCCGGGCGACCCGCCCGTCGTGCGCGCCGATTCGCTGAACATCAACGTCAGCGGCGGCAACATCTACACACGCTCGACGAACAACACGACGCCGAACCCGACTGGTCTCTACACGAAGGCGACCGGGTGGACGAATTCAGTTGTCCTGGGAGCCTTCCTTCCCGGTCTCTCCTGCCTCGGCAACAACCCACCCGCCGCCGCGAACACGCCGAACAACTGGGACAACTCCCCGCGCAGTCGGGTCGTGGTCGCCGGACCCGATGGTGTCGTGCATGACGAGACGGGCCCAGCCAAGAGCTACGACCTTCTCAACCCGAGCGACCCCGGCACCGTGATTGTCCCGCAGCCGGCCCCGGCCAAGCTGAACAACCTCGGTGGTTCCTGGACGGCCAAGCTCGATCTCGCCGGCGCCACGCCCGGCGTCTACACCATCGAAACCACGACCACGAACGTCGTGCGGTCCTACACCGCGTCGGGGAACGCAACGAGCGTTCCCAACAACACCAGTTTCTCGCCGAACCAGGATCCGAACCCGAACCTGCCGACCAACCCGACCACCGGGTCGGCCCTTACTGCCACGAGCCAGCCCGTCTGCCAGATCGGCACGCCCGTATCGAGGGAGTCGTCGACCACCGGCTTCGGGAACCAGTACGAGCCCGGCCTGGTCGTCGAGACGATGACCTTCGAGTACCGGCCCTGGCAGCACATCTTCAAGGACATCCTCGGCGGCGGCAACGTGAGCATGAACGTCGACCCGGCCGAGTATCAGACGACCGTGAACGGCAACACGGGTCAACTACGCGGCGGCGGAACGATGCAATTCTTCGCCGTGCCGGCCGCCGACACCATCGCACTGCCCGCCGATCCCGCGGCCTGTGCGGCCGATCCCGCGTCGTGCCTGCCGGCACTTGCCACGGCTTGCGATCCGTCAGCCGGTTGTGATCCGCGGATCGGCATCATCAACCACAACGACCCGAGCGAGGCAACGGTCGGCGTATTCGACTTCGAGACCGGCGCATTCATCGCCTACACGAAGGTCAACGGCGTCACCCGCGTCCAGCTTTCGCTCGGCTCCGACATCGACCCGCAGATCAAGGACGCGCTCGCCGGGCTCATCGCCCAGGCGGACGCCGCGGGTGTGCCGCTGAGCACCCTCCTCGGCACGAAGGTTCGACTTCGCCTGGCCAACGGATCGAGCAGCACGGAGATCACCGTGAGTCTGCTCGAGGGTCTCCAGATCGTCGATAACGCGCCCGCCGGGCCGACCGGCGTGAACGTGATCGCGCCGGCGAAGGTCGACGCCGGGTTGATGTTCCACTTGGCGATCTGGTCGAACGCGCCGAACATCGACGGTGGCGCGGGCACGATCACTGGCGACACCGATCCCAACACGCCCGCCCCCGATCGGTTCGCCACCCGCTCGCACCGTGGGTACGCGGTGAAGCGGTCGGACATTGTGCCGAACCTCCCGGCGCTGGGGCTCGCCGACGGCCTCGTGCCGAGCGGCCCGCTCTATAGCATCAAGGCCGACTACCGCGGCCCGGGTACTTCGGCGCCAATCAATCTCCACACGCCGGCGATCGGCGTGAGCACAGCGCCGGACGAGCCCAACGGCCTGCCGGCGTGGATCGCGCCGGTGAGCGGTGTCCCGCTCGGTTCCGATGCCGTGATGGACTTCCTCGGCTTCGCGTCATGGTCGGCTTCCGAGACCTGCGACGAAACGGTATGCAGTGGCGTCGACACGATGCTCGGCATCGGCGTCGGGCTGTTCTCGGCCCAGCCGCTCCCGCTCAGCTTCGCCGACATCCCGTTGCTCTGGGAGCCGAATGCGGCGGCGGCTGACGTACACGCGCAGCTCAACGCCGTCCTGTCCGAGGTGCTGTCGATGGTCCTCGGCAACGAAACGGTGGCGGGAATCCTCGACCCGATCGTCGACCAGGTACTGGGCGTGGTCGAGATCCCGTCGCTCTAAAACCACGTCCGTGAATCGAATCCATATGCAGCCACGCCGGGCTGCCGTTGCGGCCGCTACGGCAGCATTCGGCGTAGCGGCCATGTGGACGCTGCTGCCGGTGCGGCCGGCGGCGGCGCTCAATGATCAGAACTGTGTCGACTTCCCTTCGCAGGCGGCCGCGGAGCAACACCTGCGGTCTGATCCGACGGACCCTGACAACCTCGATACGAACCGCAACGGGATCGCGTGCGAGGGCAGCCCCGGACCATTCGACCGCGACGTCGTGAGGCGGCCGCCGGCAGCCCGGACAGTGGAGCCGGCGCCGCCTGACGCGCAGTCTGGGACGCCGGCGAGCGACAAGGTGCCGACCGACATCGAAGAGGGTGCGCCCGGACAACCCGCCGGCTCGTCGAACCCGACGGCCACGCCGGGCGGCGCACCCGCGCCATCGCTCGACGGGTTGGATCCGGTCAGTGCAGCAGTGGTCGCCGCTGAGACCGGCCAACCAGCGCCGCGGATGCCGACGGCGGCTGAACTCGCGGCCGCCGGCTATGCGGGCACGCCGGCTGAGTTCGAGCAGATGCTTGCGTCTCGGCGGGCGGAGGCATCTCGCGTGTCTCGCCGCGGCCCCGCGGCCGCCAATGGACTTGAACGGGGCACGGATGGTGAAACGGCGATTGCCGTCGGTAACGACGTCATCGCTGATCGCGACGCCGCAGCCTGGTCAGCAACGATGGTCGTCGCGGGAGCCGCGCTAGGGGCCGTGCTGCTGCTCGCAGTCGTGAACCGCCGGCGGCGGCGTCCCTTCGGCCTTCACGACGGGCTTCAGCCTGTCCACTTCCGATAGCCCAGCCTCGCTGTTCCTCCGCTCGGAGATGCGGTGTTCGCTCTTAGCGTTCCGAGTCGGCGATAGCGATGCCACGGTCGCAGCCTGAGTCGCATCGCGGACAGCTCCTTGTAGAACAGAGGACCCTGGTCGGCACTGTCGCCGCGGGGAGTCCTCGCTGACAAGCAGGCGGGTCGCGGTCTGCGTGCTAGTGGACCGTCGAGCGGCGCTGAGATCCACAGATCGGCCGACAGCGGAGCCATCGACATGACGCCGCTGTTCATCGCCGGGTTGGCTCTCGCGACCGCTGCCGCGCTGCCGTGCTGCCGCGCACGAGGGTCGATGGCTGCCGGTCTACGACGCCGTTCATTGAGCAAACCGGCGGAAGCGGTCTGACCTCCGGTATGTAACTCGTCCGATGTCCCGGAAGAGTCATTGCCGAGGTTGACCCGGTGAGTCGCCACGACGCCGCAGGGATCGCGGTGGACCCCGTCACCGACGATCACGCCATGCGTCGCCATGCTGCCCGATGCGTCCTGGTTCGCTTGATAAAGGTTGACGGGCTTCGCCCCACGAACGAACTGGTAATGGCTAGCCGGCAGGCTTCAGCCTGAGGCGGTGTATCGCACGACCGTCCATCGCGAGCACCTCGATCGACCAACCGTCGACGGTGAGCCGCTCCCCCGCTTTGGGGATGTAGCCCAGTCGATCGAGCACCAGCCCCGCCACGGTCGAGTACTCGCCGAGAGGGAACTGCACACCAACATCCACCAGGTCGTGCATCGGAAATGTGCCTGGCAGCGTGATCGAACCGTCGGGCTCGGTGCGAACGGCGCGGACATCGCGGTCGGTCTCGTCATAGATCTCTCCGACGAGTTCCTCGACCAGATCCTCGACCGTCACGAGGCCTTCGGTGCCGCCGTACTCGTTGGTGACCAAGGCCAGGGACTGCCGCTGCACCTGGAGTTGCCGTAACGCTTCAAGCACATTGACGGTTTCGGGGAGTGTGAAGATGCCGCGGGCGAGGGTTCTCACCTCACCTTGCGCATGCACGATGTCGCGTAGGTGGACGACGCCAACAACGTCGTCGAGATCACGCTCGACGACTGGAGCGCGCGAGTGACCGCAGGCGACGAGCACTTCGCGTGCGTCGGCAGCCGAACTGGCGGCATTGATCGACACGACGCTTCGCCGAGGAATTAGCACCTCCCGCAGCGAGCGTTCGGCGATGTCCATCGCTCCAGCGATGATTTCCCGCTGCTGGCGGGTGAATCCTCGCTGCTGCTGGACCAGTTCCCGGAGATCCTCCTCGCTCACGTCCTCCCGGTCGCGGTTCGGATCGGCACCCAGCATTCGGACGACAACGTCGGTCGACTTTGAGAGCAGCCAAATTGCCGGCCGAGCGACCCTTGAGACGAAGGTGAGCGGTGTCGCGGCAAGCAAGCCCAGCGTTCCGCTCTCTGGAGCGCAACGCGCTTGGGCGCGAGCTCACCGAGTACGAGAGTAAGGAAGCTGAGAACTGGCCGTCACCGCAACGATCGCCACGGGCTCGGCGGCGTCGCCAAGAAAGTCAAGGGCCTCCACCAGTGGCTCCGCCAACGACACCGCAGCCGTCGCCGAGGCGAGAAATCCGGCCAGCGTGATACCGATCTGGATTGTCGCGAGCAGTCGACTGGAATCACGTGCAAGAAGTGCGGCCCGTTGTCCGCGGCCCCCATGTTGTTCGAGACGCTTGACTTGGCCTTCACGGAGGGAAATGAGCGCCAGCTCGCTGCCGGCGAATGCCGCGTTCACGATCACGAGTGCGAGAACGATGGCGATGTCGATGGCCATTGGGGTCCGTTTCCACAGTACGCCGAGAAAGCTTCAGAGCCTCGTCGCGGGCGCGCATGGTCCCGCGAGCAAGCTGGTGGGATGGATGCCGAGAAGCTGCGCAGCATGCAAGCACCGCTCAAGGATCGCTACCGCGACGACGCCTCCACCGCGCTGGTGACCCTGCACGCGGAGGGCGAGCTCGGCGATGGGGTGAGCTGCTCGGTCCACACCGGCCGCGCCCTCGTCGAAGCCGGCCTGCATCCCGCCAGCGGTGGCGATGGCAGCTTCGCGTGCTCCGGCGACATGCTCCTCCAAGCCCTCGCGGCCTGCGCCGGGGTGACGCTCCAATCCGTGGCGGTAAACCGAGGTATCGAGGTGCGTGGCGGGCGGGTCCGGGCGGAAGGCGATCTCGACTTTCGCGGCACCATGGGCGTCGCGCGCGACGCGCCGGTCGGCTTTCGGGCCATCCGGCTCACGTTCATCCTCGACACCGACGCCGATAGCGACACACTCGACCAGCTGATCGCCACCACCGAGCGGTACTGCGTCGTGCTACGGACCATCACCGGCGGACCGCCCGTGGACGTCGCCGTCGAAACCGTCTGAGCGCGGGCGGGCCCTACCTCCTAGCGCCGACCTTCGGGTTAGCGACCCGCGAGTCACCCGCCCCAATCTCGACTTCCAACTCGTACAGACGTGCTCCCACCATCGGTTATGCGCCAGCACCGGCAGTAGGAACGCCGGTTGTTGCCAACCGATCCGCTCGCTTCGTTTACAACGTGGTGACAAGAGAGGCCCTCCCCGCGACCGGAGAGGGCCTCTGACCTGCGGAAATTAGTGGCGGGGGTGGGATTTGAACCCGCGACCTTCGGGTTATGAGCCCGACGAGCTACCAGACTGCTCCACCCCGCGTCGTGTGGAGGGATCAGGGTACCAGCGTCACGGTTGCCGGGAAAATGCAGGGCCGGAGGTACCGTGATCGCGACGGAAGGGGAACCATGAACCCGGACATCGAAACACCTGAGGAAGGTGACCTCGACGATCTCGAGGTCACCGACGCCGACGCCGGCGACGTGAAGGGCGGCGCGCCGGCGCAGAGCAATAGGGAGAAGACGAGCCACGCTGCAGCGCAAGCTGCGATCGCCAACTACAAGGCCTGACCGTCGTTCACCGGGCGATTCCTACGCTCTATACGCGGAGAATCGCCCGGAGAACAGGTCGCGCTAGCTACGCGCTGCGGCGGGCGACGGTGGTAGCAGTGCCCGAGGAGGACTTGGCCGACTCGTCGCGGGCTTGCTGCGCGAGGCGGCGGAACTCCTCCATCTTGGATTGGTAGGTGCCGAGGTCGCCGGCACGTAGCGCCTGCTGGCCCTCCTCGTAGACGCCGAGGGCCTGGTCGAGCAGCTGCTGCACGGTCGCACTGGGTGCGGACGTCGTCGGCCCCGGGGTCTCGGGCGCCGGCGCGCCAGTGGACTCCTCGAGCGTCGCCGGCGCGTCGCCGAAGAGTGCCCGCAGCGCTTCCTGCAACGTGTCGCGCATGGCGACCTTGCCGCCGAACGCCACGATGGCCTTGCGGAACTCGGGAACGCTGGTGCGCTCCGACTGCACGTACAGCGGCCGCACCCACAACAGCGAGTCGTTGATCGGTATCACCAGCAGGTTGCCGAAGATCACACTCGACCCCCGCTGGCTCAACAAGCTGATCGCCTGCGACACGTTGACGTCGGAGCTGATGTCGTTGTCGACCAGCGCCGGCCCGGCGACCTGTTGATTGCGCGGCATCTCGAACACTTGGAGCTGCCCGTACACACCCGGGTCCATCTTGGCCACCATGAACGCGGTGAGATTCTTCTGGGTGTCGTTCCGCGACGCCGGGACGAACGGCTGCAGTATCTGGAAGTTCTCCTTGTCTTCGTTGGGCAGACGGGCCAAGCAGGTAGTACGGATCCATCCGCGACTGGCTGCCCTCGGCCGGCGGCCGCAGCGGGGTGACGATGGTGCCGCCGGTGACCGCGCCGGTACCGGTGGCCGGCCCTGACCCCGGATCCTGCGCGACATGCCACGCATCGCCGGCGGAGAAGAAGTCACGCGGGTTCAGGATGTGATAGCGGCCGTACATCGCGGTCTGCACCCGGAACAGCTCCTCCGGATAGCGCAGGTGCGGCTTGAGGTCCTCGGGCATCCGGTCGCCGTCGGTGAACAGCTTCGGGAACGCCTTGGCGTAGGCCTGGGCGATCGGATCCTTCATGTCGACCCGGTAGAAGGTGACGGTCCCGTCGTAGGAGTCGATCACTGCCTTGATCGAGTTGCGCACGTAGTTGAACGACGTCTTCAGCCCGCTGCCGCCTTCGAGACGATCGGTCTCGGCCCGCTGGGCATACGGGTAGGCCGACGTGGTGGTGTAGGCGTCCTGGATCCACACGATCCGCCCCGCGGTATTGATGACCGGGTACGGGTCGCTGTCGTAGTGGAGGAACGGCGCCGCCTTGCTGCACGCGCTCCTTGATGTCGCGGACGTAGATCACCCGCGACTTCGACGTGATGAGGTTCGACAGCAACACGTTGGCGTCGCCGAAGCGCAGTGCGAACGCTGCGCGCCGGAACGGCGAACCCAACGGCACCCCGCCCTTGCCGGTGTACGACGTCGTCTCGGTGCCACCGCCGACCTTCTGGTAGTCGAGCTCGCGTTGCTTGCTGCCGACGATGGCGAAGCCGGGGACGTCCTCGCCGAAGTAGATGCGGGGCTCCTTCATCTCGGGCTGGCCGATCGGGCGGCACGTCGCGCAGGATGAAGTTGGGCTTGCCGTCGATCACCGCGTTGGCCGGTGCCACCACTGCGCCGAACCCGTGGGTGTACTGCAGCCGTCGGTTGACCCACGAGCCGAACTGGGTGGTCAGGCCCTCGGGGTCGAGGTCGCGCGCGGCCAGCAGCACCTGGGTGAGGCTGACCGTCGACCATGTAGCGGTCGATGTCGAGGTCGCTCAGCTGGTAGTAGGCCCGCAGCTTCTGGTCCTGCGCGAACGTCGCCCTGGTGTACTTGGGATCCCACAGCCGCATGTTGCGGATCGTCTCGGCGTTCTGCGCCAGGCCGGCGGCGTTGAGGTCCTCGTTGTACTCGAAGGGCACGGTCTTCACCGCGTCGATGCCCATGGCGATGCGCGTCGCCGCGATGTTGCGCTCGATGTACGGCCGTTCCTTCTCGTTCTCGGCCGGCACGACCCGCACCCGCTGGACGAGCGCGGGATAGATGCCGCCGACCACGACCGAGAGGAACAGCCACAGCCCGACGGCGATGCCGGGGAGCAGCCAGCCCTGGAGCCGGATGTTGGCGAGGAAGCAGCACCGTCGCCGATCAGCGACACGAAGATCAGCAGGTTGATGGCCGGCAGCTGCGCGTGGACGTCGGTGTAGCTGGGGCCGTCGACGAAGCCCCGGTGCGAGGTGGCCAGGCCGTAACGCTGGAGGTAATAGCCCGCCGCCTTGACCAGCGCCAGCAGCGCGAGCAGCACCGAGACGTGCGCCTTGACCTGCGGCGTGACCCGCTCGATCGGCGAGCGGGGCAGACGGATGCCGCCGTTGAGGTAGTGCGCCACCACGCGTGACGAACGTGATGATGACGATGGCGACGAACAGCCAGTCGACGACGAACCGCAGGAACGGCAGCCGGAAGACGTAGAAGCCGAGGTCGCGGTGGAACTGCGCGTCCTTGAGGCCGAACTCCACGCTGTTGCGGAACAGAATGAACGACGACCACTGCGACGACACGCCGCCGCCGGCGATGAGCGCGAACACCGCAGACACCGCGATGCGGAGCTTGCCGGCGTGCGGGCCGATGGCCTCGCGGTAGCGCTGCACGATCTCGTCCTCGGGCCCGAGCGCGCGGAAGCGCGGCGCCAGCCGTTCGGCGATGGCGAGGCTGGCCCACATCGCCGCGAAGAAGCACGCCCATGAACACGACCGTGAGGAGGACCTTCGAACCGAGCACGCCGCGCCACACGCTGGTGATGCCCAGCTCCTTGAACCACAGGTAGTCGGTGTAGAAGCCGGCCAGCCCGCGCAGCGAGGTGACAAGGACCAGGAGGATCGACCGCGCGCGACGATGATCCAGATGCGATTCGCGGGCGATCCGGCCGCGCCGGGTCGGAGCTCCGTCAGCTGCCAGGATTCCGCATTCGGAGCGAACTCTAAGCGGACGCGGGCGCCAGGAGGCATCGACACCCCGCGTGGGCCGGCGGTCGCAGCTGGCCGGTGGGGAACGCCTCGCCCCGAGGCGTCGGCCCGGCCAGCGCGTTGTCGTCGCAGTCGGGGCACTGCCCGTCGACGTCGCGCACGATCCACCGCAGCGGCGTGCCTGGCGCCCACGCCACGAACGCGCCCGCCGCGTAGGCGCTGCCGACGTGGTCGGCGGCCAGCCGTTCGAGGCGACCGCCTTTGACGTCGCGGTACGTGGCGCTGACCCGGGCGGTGACGGCGCCGTCGTCGTCGCCCATCGACGCCGCTTCGTCGAGCGCCTCGCTCGAGCCGCCGGGCCAGCGGCCCGACGAGCGCGTCGGCCAGCTCGTCGGCGACGGCGAGGCCACGACGTCGTCGCCCGGGCGCCTCGCCGCCGGCCCATGCGCTGCCCGACCGCGATCGCCTTGGTGAGGAGCGGGCGCGGCGGCGTCGCGGTAGCGCTCGCGCTGATCGACGCTCCGCCGGGAACGCGACGGCGAGTGACGGCCGGCCCGCCGTGGCGGCGCAGCCGGTCGAGCACCTCGTTCTGCTCGTCCTGCAACGCCCGCTTCAACTTGCGGGTGAGCTCGAGCGCAATCGGCGCCAGCGCCTCGTCACGCTGGTGCGACCAACTCGTCCTCCTCGATGCCGAATCGCCCGGTGTCGGTGGTTTCGCGTGGCTTCCGTCGACAAATCCACCGACACTTCGTTGTCCGTCACGGAGCTTGGCGAAGATCTCGTCGACGCGGTCGTCGGGTCGGCCGGCGGGTTCGGCGGCTCGGCGGCCACCGGCTCGGACCGGCTCGGGCCTCCGGCGGCGGGCGACTTCAGCGCTTGGCGACGGTTCGGGCTCCTCGGGCGTCGGGCTCGCGGCTCGGGGACTTCGTCGGCCCGGATCACGCGCACCGACTCGACGTCGGACGGCGGCTGCACGATCTTGAGCGCGGGCCGCACCGGGCTCGGCCGGCGCGTCGTCAGCCTCCTCGGGCACATCTTCGGGCCGCAGTCAGCGCGCACCGACGACCGCTCGTCGGGCTGACGCGGCGTACGGCGGGCCGGCGCTCGGCCGTCCGTTCGGTCCGGGCGCGGGCTCCTGCCTCGGCAACTCGGCGCGCCGGGATCGCGGCAGCTTCGGGTCTCGGTCCGCGCGGCGCCGTCGGGTGGCGATCGAGCTCGTCGATGCGACGGCTCGGGCTCGGCCGCCACGCGGTGGGCGGCGGCCTCGGCCGCGGCGCGGGCGTCGGCCTCGGCGCGCTGCGAGCGCCTCGGTGGCCTCGTCCAGCGTGCGCCGCACCGTGCGGTACGCCTCGAGCAGCCGGTCGCGCCCGGCCTGGAGCTGCTCCACCTGCACGAGCGCGACCCGGCGGCGGCGCATCAGGTCGCCCATCACCCGGTTGCGCAGGCCTTGCACCTCGGTGGCCATCTCCTTGCTCTGCTGCGCGCGCCCGCTCGATGCAGCCGGTCGGCCTGCTCCTGGGCCCGGCGGCGCACGCCCTGCGCGTCGGCGTCGGCCGCTTGTGCGCACCGCGTTGGCTTCGGCCTCGGCCTCGGTGACCCGATCGGTGAGGACCCGCTCGGCCTCGGCCGCGCAGCTTGCTGGCCTCCTCGTGCGCGTCCTTGAGGATCTGCTCGACGCTCTCCTCGGCCTTGGCCCGGATCTCGGCGGCCGCTTCGTGTGCGCTGCGGATGATCCGCGACGTGTGCTCGCCCAGCGCGTTGGCGAGGGTGGCCTCGTCGAGCTTGGGGTTGGCGGCCCGCGCGTCGGCGTCGCGCACCTGCTGCTCGAGCTCGCGCTGGCGTTCCTTGGCGGCGCGCAGCGACTCGGCCACACGCGTCGAGGTACGACGCGCACCTCGTTGGGGTCGAAGCCGCGGAACGTGGTAGCGAAGCCGCGGTGCGCAACCTCTTCGGCGGTGACCGGCACGTCGGCCGCGCTGTAATCGACGATCGTCGGCCATACGCCTGAAAGGTTACGGACCGCGCACCCCGTCGCAGGGGCATTGTCCGGCGCTATTGCTGGCGACGCAGCTCCTGCACCAGGCGCAGCTGCTCGATGGCGCGATCGCGGCGAGCGGCAGCCGCTTCAGCATCGACTGGCGGCACACGGCCTGGGTCGCCCACTCGACCAGCACCTGCGGATTGAACGGCTTCGGGAGGTAGTCGAAGATCCCCTCGCCCCACCCGCGGATCTGGTCCTCCTCGCTGGTGCGCGCAGTCAGCAGGATCACCGGGATCTCGGCGACGGAGGCGTCGGCCCGCAACGCGTCGAGCGTCTCCCAGCCGTCCATCTTCGGCATCATCAGGTCGAGGAAGATCACGTCGGGCCGTTCTCGAGCGCGCCACCGCGAACGCCTCGACGCCGTCGGCCGCCTCGAACACCGCGAAGCCCGCCGAGTTCCAGATTGACCCGGCACAGCACGCGGATGCCCTCCTCGTCATCGACCACCAGCGCGCGCCCAGCTGGAGCCATTAGCCGCCTTCGAGTGCGGTTACCAAGCCGCCCAGGAGGTCGCCGATTGTGTCGATCACCGGCTCAATTAAACCCGGCGTCGGGGCCGGTGTGGGCGGCGGCGCCGGGTCGCCGCCATCGCCGCCATCACCGCCAGCACCGCTACCACCGCTACCGGTGCTGCCGGGCGTCGGGGCCGATTGCGATCCACCGGAGCTGACCGGTGTCGAGGGCGGTGCGTCGGGCGCCGCAGCCGGCGTGGTTGCCGTCGGCGCCGCCGCGACCTGCACGGTGAACGACTGTGCGCGACCCAACGCCGAGTCGATGGTCGACGACAGGCCCGGCGCGTCGCTCAAGTTCTGGTCGAGGGCGACGAGCCCCCACGCCGCGCCATCGTCACGGAAGGAGAACACGGAATGCCAGCGGTCGGCGAACGCTCCGACCCGACCGGCGGCGGCGATCGACGCGCCGACCACCGTCTCCCCTGGCGCGCGCTGACCTTCGAGCAACGCGGGATCGAACTCAGCCTCGCTGTCGAGCGCGGGCAGCAGTGTGTTGAGGAAATTGGCCGACACGTCGCCCCGCGGCAGCTGCCCGGTGAGCCCGTCGCTGCGCGTTTGCAGTTGCTCGGAGAGTTCGATGGCCTCACCGAGGAAGCGGCGGTCCCACCCATCGGTCGGTTGGAGCCGGAGCGGTTCGGGCTTGGTCGGGACGACGCCAAGCGACGGCACCGCAGCCTGACGCAGTGCCGGCACTTCGAGCGTGTGTCCGATGGAAGCCAGCACCAGCCGTTCCGCGGTAGGTCGCAGTCTCGAGACCCAAGCCGCCGGCTGAGCCGAGCGGCACCGTCGGTGAGTGTGACGGTGGATCCCGCGGCGCGCACCGCGAACTTGGTGAGTCCGGTCTGCAGGAGGACGTCGCCGCTGAGTACCGACGGCACGCGGTCGACCTTGACCGCGCTGCCCTCACGAAGCTCGAGCCGGCGCCCGCTCGAAAACTCCAGGGTGGCCGTGCCCTTGGTGACACGGACGGTCTGGCCCCGGCGGATGGTCTGGTCGCGAAACACCGTCGAGGTCTTGCCCGCGAGGCGAGGTCAGCCGCACCCGGCCGGTGAGCGTGAGCGCTGCCTCATCGGGCGCGCGGCTCGACGAGCAGGCCACCCCCACCATCGTCGTCACTGCTGTCAGCGCGCTGCACCAGACGAGTCTCCTCATCGCCCCTTCTGTTTCGGCGGTTTTGCCGCCGATGGGAGGAAAATCGAAAATTTTGCGCCCTTTTTTGGCTCTGACTCGACATCGACGTGCCCGCCGTGTGCCTCGGCGACCCGTTTCACCATGGCCAGACCGAGGCCCAGACCGCCGTAGGGGCGGGTGTCGGAGCCGTCGCCCTGGATGAAATCGCTGAAGGCCCGGTCGTGTTCGTCGGCGGTCATGCCCTTGCCCTGGTCGGTCACCGCGATTTCCACGCCGGCGGCCCGGCCGTTGGTGGCCGGTTCGGCGGTGATGGTGATCCGGCTGCCGTCGGGCGAGAACTTGACCGCGTTGTCGACCAGCTCGTCGAGCGACTTGGTGAGCCAACGACGGTCGGCGACAACGTTCGGCAGCCCGCGCGCCGACCCGACGGCTGATGGGATGCGCACCGTCGACGCGGCCCGACCACCGCCCGATCACGTCGTCGACGACGTGACGCACGTCGATGGTCTCGGGCCGCAGCGGCGAGCGGCCCGCGCTGGTGGTGGCGAAGAACTCGAGCATCTCCACGATGCGGGCGAGTTGGTGCGCCGACAGGAGGATGTCCTGCTGCACTTCGCGCGCCTTGGCCGGCGTGAGCTCACGCCGGGTGAGGATCTCGGTGAAGCCGATTACGCCGGCCAGCGGCGTGCGCAGCTCGTGGCCGATGTGCGAGAGGAACTCGGTCTTCATGCGTTCGACCTCGCGCTCGCCGCGCAGGTCGCGAAGCACGAACACGCCGCCGGCCAACTCGCCCTCGGGACCGCGCAGCGCGCCGGCCGACACCGCCACCGGCACCGACGCGCCGCCGCGCTGGTGCGAGCTGCGCGACCGCGGTCCAGCGGCGGATCAGCGGCTTGCGCAAGCGCGGGCCCAGTTCGATGCCGGTTTCGGTGCGGAGCGGGAGCAGCCGGGCCGCGTCCTTGCCACGCGCGTCAATGGCCGACACACCGGTGAGCTCCTCGGCGGCTTGGTTGAAGTCGGTGATGCGGCCCTCGGCGTCGACCGCGATCAGCGCTTCGCCCATGCCGGCGACCACGGCCTCGAGCCGGTCGCGCAGGCGCGCCTCATCGTCGGCTGCCTGGCGCAACGCCGTGCGTCTTGTCCTCGATCGACGCGGCCATCGAGTCGAAGGTGGCGCCGAGCACACCGACCTCGTCCTCGCTCACCACCTCGGCCCGGACGCCCAACTCGCCCCGCTGGATGGCCTCGGCCGCGGTGGTGAGCTGCCGCACGCCCGCGCCGATGCGATCGCCCACCACCGCGGCGAGCAGCAGCGAAAGCAAGCGTTCCGCCCAGCGCGATGAAGAACAGCGTGCGGTACAGGTCGTGGCGCGTCTTGTCGACGACGGTGGTCGGCGTCGCGCCGACCAACGCCATTACCGGCGTGCCGTCGGCGGCCATCACCGGCTGCGCGGCGATGAAGCGCCCGCCGCTGGTGGTCGTGGCCGGCTGCCCGTCCTCGAGGACGCGGCGCACCAAATCGTCGACCGCCCGACTCGCGGGCGCGCGGCCGAAGCGGGCCAGCGTGCGGGTGCGGTTGGCGAGCATCAGTGACAGACCGGTGTTGTCGCGCGACCGCAGGTTGAGGTACGCGTCGTCGAGGACGTAGGACGCGACCACGAGCCCGAGCGGCAGCGGCGCCGTCCGCGTTGTTGGGTCGGTAGGCGACGGGCGAGATGCCGATGGCCAGCGCCCGGTTGCCGATCACGGCCGACGTCCCCACCTCGATCTGGCGGCGGATTGCCTCGCCGACCGCCGCCGAGCCGGCCAGCAGCGTGACCTCGCGCTGGTCGAGCTTGTACGAGGCCAGGACCGTGCGGTCGAAGGAAAGGTAGGCGAGCGGCAGGCCTTCGAGGAACTGGTCCGACAGGCTGGCCAGCGCGCTATCGATGAGGCCGCTGTGCTGGGGCTTGCTGTAGAGCTTCAGCAGTTCGTCGGCCGCGGTGGGCGCGGTCTGGAGACTGACTGCGGTGAGCCGCGCGCCGCGGATGGCGTCGCCGGCCCGGTTCTCGATGAGCGCCGATTCCACCGTGCCGCGCTCGCTCAGCCGCCGCAACGCTTCGTCGCGCACGGTGCTCGAGATCACGGTGGACAGCGCCAGCGACAGAACGAGGACGACGAGGAGCAGCACTAGCGCGGCGCTGGCCGCCACGCGGGCGGCGATCGAGCGGCGGCTGGTGGCGAGGACTGACGCGCCGATGCCGACCGCGCCCAGGCCGAGCGAAAGGTTGGCCAGTTCGTCGGAGTCGGTGCTGGCCACCGCCAGCGACGCCGCGGCCAGTCCGAGGCCAAGCCACAGCAGACGGCGCGCCCCGGGCGGGCCCCGCCACTCCATCGTCCCCGCGGCCAGGGCCACGATGCCCGCGCCGCGCAGGGTGAAGACCAGCGAGTCCGACACGCCCACTAGCGCGCCGTGCAGGAACGCCGCGGTGCCCAACACCAAGAAGCCCGCGGTCAGCAGCGTCTGAGCCCACCACGACTTGGTGATGAGCTCGGACCGCAGCACGACCACGGCCAGGCCGGCCGCGCAGGCCAGGAAGGTGACGAACTCGGCCGCGAACTGGTACTGGGCGACGGAGGACACGGCTACTAAATGCTACCGCTCAGTTCCGGCGGGTCCGCTTGACCGTGGTCGTGGTCGTTGGCTTGATGGACTCGATGTCGCCGCCGAGCGTGCCCAGCGCCTGCAGCGCCTCGTCGAGCGTGGCCACCTTGATGACCTTTAGCTTGCTGCCGGCCACGGACTTGGCCTGCTCGTACTCGCCCGGGGGCACGAGGAAGTACTCGGCGCCCGATCTGCGCACCGCGGCCGTCTTCTGCACGACGCCGCCCACGTCGCCCACGGTGCCGTCGATGCTCATCGTTCCGGTGACCGCGACCTTGTGGCCGCCGGTGAGTTCACCCGGGCGGAGCTGGTCCATGATCGCCAGGACGAAGGCCAGCCCGGCCGACGGTCCCCCGATGCCGTTGGCGTCGATGCGGATGTCGATCGGCTTGTCGAAATCGTGACTCTTGGTGTTGATCGCCACCCCGAGGCAGCCCTTGCCGGTGTTGGTCTTCTCGGCCGAGCACTCGCTCTTGTCCTCGTTACTGCCACCCAGGCGGATGGTCTCGGTGCGCACCGGCTGGTCGCCGGTCGTGACCTTGAGGCGCACCGTCTGGCCGAAGCGGCGCGTGGCGAGGAGGGTGGTGAGGTCGCTGCTCAAACTCACCGGCTTGTCGTCGACCGCGGTGATGACGTCGCCGGCTTTCAACTTGCCCTCGGACGGCGACTTGGCGGCCACGCTGTTGACCAGCGCGCCGGCGCCCCGCTCGTTGACGACGTACCCGAGCTTGCGCAACGCCACGACCTCGGCGACGAGGATCGAATCGTCCATCTCCTGCACGTTCTGCTCGCGGAAATCCTTGCGGGGCTTGGTGCCGAGGATCACATCCTCGGGCACGACGTCGATCGTCGAGTCGAGCCAGCCGCGAAATGCCTCGATACGGACGGGTCCGCTGCAGCGACACCGTGGTGAGGAGGATCTGACCCTGCGGCGGATAGTTGAGGTCCTTGGGCACCTGCAGCTGCCGGTCGATCCGGAGCGCGGAGCCGGGCGAGATGGCGTAATAGGGCAGTTCGACGAACATGCCACCGACGAGCATCGCCCCGACAACGGAGGCTGGGATGAGCCGCCACAACCACCGGCGGCGGCGGCGATGGGCGTCGGTGGTCACGGCGGGCGCGTTGGACGGAAGTACGATCTGCTCGGCCGTGTCCACGTCGCTCGTTGAATTCTTCATGGCAAAAGTCGTCGCCCAGCCTGCCATGGCCCACCGAGTTTGCGGTCCCACCTCCCTCCGATGAGCACCCCCCAAGAACCCGGCGACGAGCCCACCGATGCGTGGCTCTCCGAGGTAGACGACCTCGACCCCGACTGGCTCGCCGACGCCTTCGCGCCCGCCCCACCCGAGGTGTCGGTGGATTTGTCTACGGAAACCGCTAAAAGCACCGACAGTTCTCCGACACCCGAGCCCGAGCCCGAGCCGGAGACGGAGCCCGAGCCCGAGCCGGAGCCCGAGCCGGAGCCCGAGCCGGAGCCGGAGCCCGAGCCGGAGCCCGAGCCGGAGCCGGAGCCGCCGAACGTCCAGGAGCTGTTCGCCAAGCTGCGCGCCGAACAAGAAGCCGCGCAACCAGAGCTGTTCGCACCAGAACCGGAACCGGAACCGGAACCCGAGCCCGAGCCGGAGCCGCCGGAACCCGAGCCCGAGCCGGAGCCGGAACCAGAGCCGGAACCGGAACCGGAACCCGAGCCGGAGCCGGAGCCCGAGCCGGAACCCGAACCGGAGCCCGAGCCGGAGCCGGAGCCGGAGCCGGAACCCGAGCCCGAACCGGAACCCGAGCCGGAGCCGAGCCGAGCCGGAACCAGAGCCCGAGCCGGCGCCAGTGGTTGCGGTAGTCGAAGAGGTCGCGCCAGAGGAAGAGGACCCGTTCGGCGGGTGGACATCGGCCAGCGAGGTAGCGCCGCCGCCCCCGCTCGACGTGCTCGACGAACCGGTTGAAGTCTTCGCACCGCCGCGCGCGCCAGAGCCCGCGCCCGCCGCCGCCGCCGCCGCCGCCCGAACCGGAACCAGAGCCCGAACCGGAACCAGAGCCGGTTCCGGCGCCGGCGCCGGAACCGGAGCCGGAGACCATCGGCCTACCGCTGACCGCGTCCACCGAGCCCGTCTGGGACGACGTGTGGGCACCGCCGCCACCGAGCGCGCCGAGCGCGCCCGCGCCGGCAACCGAACCTCCGCCGCCGCCGCTCATCGAGGTCGAGTACGACTACGAACCCGAGCCCGAGTACGCACCGCCCGCCGAGGTCGCGGAGGTCGTCCACGACGACGACACGTTCATCGCCGTGCCGGTCGAGTCCGACGCCGAGGTCGAGGCCGAAGTCGAGGCCGAATACGAAGAAGAGGAGTTCGCGCCGGACGAAGAACCCGGCGGTGGTCGCCGCGTCGAGTCGGCACTCACGCTGGCCGTGCTCGCTGTACTGGTCGGCGTCGTCGTCGCGGTGATCGTCGCGCTCAGCGTCCTGGTGATCGCGCTGGCCATCCGCCGCGCGGTCGGATGACCGGTACTGCTATCCCTGTACGAGCGTTCATCCGCACGACATACCGATACGCCGCCGAGCCCTTCGGATGACAGCCGAAGATGGTCGCCGTCGGCGTCGGTGTCGGGTCGGCGACCCACAGCGCGTTGGGCTTGACGATCTCGTGACCGCGTCACCTCGTACACGTGGCGCCCAGTGTCGGTGTTGAAGATCACCTGGTCGCCGGCCACCAACTTGTCGATGTCCCAGAACGGACGGGTCTTGGTGGTGCGGTGTCCGGGGAAGACCGTGTTCCCCACCTCACCGGGCATCGCCGTTCCCGGCCAGTGACTCGGGCCCTTGTCGATGTTGCGCATCGTGATGCCGTGGAAGATCGGGGTACGCAGCCCGATCTTCGGGATCTCCATCGTGCCGATCTGCACGATCGGCTCGGGCGCGTACTGATTGGCCGGCGGCCGCTGCACGCCACCTCGGAGGGTGCTGCCGGTGGACTTCGGTGCGACGGTCGTTGCCGGCGCGGGCGGGGCCGTCGTGGTTGTGATGAGCGGGACGTCGAGGCTCGTCTGCAGGATCGGCGAGAGGGCGGCGTTTGTGCCCTCGGCGTGCACGAGCCCGAGCGCGGTCAGCGACATGGCGAAGAGCAGAAAGACCGCTACGCGCAGTGGTTGATGAGTTCGGGCCATGGCTTTGTCAGTTTCGTGGCTGGCGACCGCTGCTCCTGCCGGGTCGGGCAATTACCCCAATCTCCCCAACGACGCACCCAGCCGCCACTGTGAGTGTTAACCGCAGAATACCTGAGGACGGCGGACGCCGGCAGGCGGCCCTGGCCGGACACCGGGGGCGACGAACCCGCCGCCCGCACCGCGCTGGCCAGCGACCGCGCCGACGTCCGCGCCACTGCGCTCGGCGCCCTGGCCCGCATGGAGCGACTGACCGGCGCCGACCTCGTCGCCGGGCTGGCCGACGCCGACCCGATAGTCCGCCGCCGCGCCTGCGAGCTGGCGGTGCCCACCGACCTCGACCTTGACTCCCGCGTTGCGCGACGACGACAACATGGTCGTCGAGGCCGCCGCGTGGGCGCTCGGCGAACGCAGTGCGCGAGCGACGGCCGCCGAACCCGATGCGGTCGCCGCGCTCGCCGCCGTCGCCACCGGGCACGACGAACCGCTCTGCCGCGAGGCCGCAGTCGCCGCGCTGGGCGCCATCGGCGACCGCGCCGGCCTGGCCGCCATCCTGAGCGCCA
This sequence comes from uncultured Actinomycetes bacterium, assembly GCA_963742585.1. Taxonomy (GTDB): domain Bacteria; phylum Actinomycetota; class Acidimicrobiia; order Acidimicrobiales; family JACDEA01; genus JACDEA01. The sequence continues at coordinate 67,597 of CAVUMI010000002.1, read as the reverse complement.
CCACCGACAAGCCGGCCATCCGCCGTCGCGCCGTGCTGGCCCTTGCCCCATTCGACGGCGAGGAGGTCACCGCCGCCCTTCACCGCGCCCTCGAAGACCGCGACTGGCAGGTCCGCCAAGCCGCCGAAGACCTGTTCGCGCGACAACTGACGTTAGCGGTTGGACCCCATGAACATCACCTTGAGGGAGTCGAAGGACTCGAGGCACTTGCCGGCGCCGAGGACGACGCACTCGAGCGGGGCGTCGACGAGGTGCACCGGGATCGCGGTCTCCTCGGCCAGCCGCCGGTCGAGCCCGCGCAGCAGCCCGCCGCCGCCGACCAGGTTGATGCCCTGCACGATGAGGTCCTGCGCCAGCTCGGGCGGCGCCTGGCCAAGGCACTGCACCACCGAGTCGACGATGGCGCCGACCGGTTCCTCGATCGCGCTCGCGCACCTCTTCGGGCGACAGGATCACGGTCTTGGGCAGCCCGGACATGAGGTCGCGCCCGCGCACCTCGGCCTTCATCTCGTCCTCGGCCGCGTACGCCGAACCGATCGCCATCTTGATCTCCTCGGCGGTGCGCTCGCCGATGGCGATGCCGTACTCGCGGCGCACGTAGGTCTGGATGGCGTTGTCGATGTCGAAGCTGCCGACACGGATCGCCTGCAACGCGACGATGCCGCCCAGCGAGATCACCGCGGTCTCCGTGGTACCGCCGCCCACGTCGACGACCATGTTGCCGAGCGGTTCGTGGATCGGAAGGTTGGCGCCGATGGCCGCGGCCATCGGCTGCTCGATCAAGTACGCGCCCGCCGCGCCAGCGCGCCGCGCCGCTTCCTCCACCGCGCGCTTCTCGACCTCGGTGATGGCCGACGGAACGCAGATCAACACGCGCGGTCGGTTGAACCGGGTGACCCCCGTGCGCTGCGAGCAGCAAGCGGATCATCCGCTGCGTGATCTCGAAGTCGGTGATCGCGCCCTGGCGCAATGGCCGCACCGCGACGATGTAGCCGGGCGTCCGCCCGATCATCTGCCAGGCCTCGTGACCCATGGCCAGGACGTCCTGGCTCCGACTGTTGAGGGCGATAACGGTTGGTTCGTTGAGGACGATGCCTAGGCCGCGCGTGTAGACCAGCGTGTTCGCCGTGCCCAGGTCGATGGCGATGTCCCTAGCCAGACCGGTCCCTCCACGAATCTCGTGTCGGCGGGCGCTCGGGCGCCAAGGCCCGCAGCTCGCGGTTGAACTCTTCGATGCCGTACTCCACCGACGTGGGCTGGCGATGGCGCAGCCACAGGAACAGCCAGCCGATGCCGCTCAGGACGAAGGCCATCAAGAGGTAGAGAAGATTGCTCACTGCGCGCTGCTTGCGCCGCTTCGCTCAATAGCCACCGCGTCGGTGCCCCAATCGGAGCCCTCCGCCCAGGTCTCCTTCTTCCAGATGGGGACGGTGGCCTTGAGTGTGTCGATGCAGTAGCGAGCGGCGTCGAACGCGGCGTCGCGATGTGCGGCGCTGATGACTACCACGACCGCGGCCTCGGTGACCGCCAGCCGCCCGACTCGGTGCAGCATGGCGATGCGCCCGACCGACGGCCAGCGCACGCGGACACTCGTCGGCGATCGCCGCGAGCCGGGCCTCGACCACTTCGTCGTAGGCCTCGTACTCGAGTTCGCTCACGTCGTCGCGACCCGGCGCGTGGTCGCGAACCGTGCCTACGAAGGTCACGACCGCGCCGCACGCGGGTAGCACAGCCCACGCGTGCGCCTCTCCCACCGGGAGCGGCTCACGGCACAGACCGAGCCAAACATCACCCGACGGCTGCTGTCGCATGCCTCAATGCTAAAGCGTCCAGTAGCTGCCCGACGCCTAGCACGGCAAAGCGCCACCTCTATATTTCGACGTATGGACGTCGGTGATGGGCTGGGCGACGACGAGCCCGACAGCCGGCTGGATTTCACCCGACGACCGGCTGTGGCGGCATCCGTCGGAGGTCGTCGTGCCGCCCCGGCGCCGCACTGCGACGCGCCGCGACGCGAGCCGCGCCTCTGGAGCGTCGCGCTGCTCGCCGGACTAATCGCCTCGATGCTTACGTCGGCGACGATCGTGGCCGCCGGCGGCTTCCGCCAGACGACCGTGGTGCAGTCGGCGCAGTTCCAGGCACCGGTCCTCACGACGATCACCAGGTCATCGGACGTCGACCGCCGTCGGCATCGACCACCGCGGTCGAGACACATCGCCGACGCGATCCGGCCGTCGATCGTGCAGCTCGACGTGCAGACCGACGTCGGGTGAGGCCAGCGGCTCGGGCGTGATGTTCCGCACCGACGGCCACATCCTCACCAACGCGCACGTCGTCGAGGGGCGCGAAGAGCCTCACCGTCGTCCTGGCCGACGGTCGCGAGCTGACCGCCAAGCTCATCGGCGCCGACGCCGACACCGACATCGCCGTCGTCAAGATCGACGGCGGTCAACGCGGCGGCCGCGCCGCTCGGCACCGCGACCCACCTCAAGGCCGGGCAGCTGGCCATCGCCATCGGTGAGCCGCTCGGGCTGGCCGGCGGGCCGACCGTCACCGTCGGTGTCGTCAGTGCGCTCGGCCGCCACGTTCCCGGCAAGGACGGGATCCTCTTCGACATGATCCAGACCGACGCACCGATCTCGCCGGGCTCATCGGGCGGCGCGCTGGTCGACGCCACCGGCGCGGTGATCGGCATCACCACCGCGATCGCGGTGACCGAGGTCGGCGCCGAGGGTCTCGGGTTCGCCACGCCGATCGACATCGCCCGCGACGTCGCCGAGCAACTGATCAAGTACCGGGCACGCCGTACACGTGTGGCTCGGTATCGAAGGCGAAGACCTCGCGCACACGCGCGCCGACGCGATGGGCGTCGTCGGCGGCGCGGTGATCAAGAAGGTGTGGGGTGAGAGCCCGGCCGCCGGTGCCGGACTTGCCGCCAGCGACGTCATCGTCAGCCTCGACGGCCAGCCGGTCACGTCGATGGCCGGCCTGGTGGTCGCGCTACGAACGCGCAAGCCGGGTCAAGTGGTGAAGCTCGCCGTCCGCCGCGACGGCACCAAGTCCCGCTACGTAAACGCGACCCTCACCGAAAAGCCCGCGTCGCTCAAGTAGCGACTAGCTGCGGCGACGGCGGCGGGCGCGCACGAGCGCGACGACGCCGGTAGTGGCGGCGGCGAGGGTGGTGACGGTGGCGCCGAGGATGACGGCCTGGCGGCGCTTGGCGCTGAGCCGGCCCCACCACGAGCCGACGCTCGACGCGACGACGGCCTCTTCGTTGGTGGACTTGGGCGTCCAGCCCATCGCCTTGAGACGGTCGTTGGCGATTACCCATGGATGCCGGCGGTACGGCGCGTAGGCCGGCACCGCCCACGACAGACCGAGCTGCCACATCGCCGGCGACAGCACGCGTCGCCAGGGCGTCGGGTACCGGCAGCCGCCGACCCCCCACCAGATCGGCGGCCACGTCTTCTTTGACCCAGCCGTCGGGCGCGACGTTGAACACTCCGTCGCCGCCCGCGTGCAGCACGGTGACGATCGCGTCGGCCAGATCATCGAGCGCGAGGTACTGCGCGGGACGCGCCCCGGGGGCCAGCGCGAGGGTGAGCCAGTCGGTCCCGCCCGGGCCGAGCGTCACCGTCGGTCGCAGCACGACCACGCGCGACGACGGATGCTCGGCGCGCCAGTCGGACAGCAGCCGCTCGATCTCGGCGTGGGCCACGGCGAAGCCCGCTGCCGGATTGGGCCGCAGCGTCGCGTCCTCACCGAGCGGCATCGGGTTGTCGGGCCACGCGCCGTAGACGGTGGCCGACGACACGTGGATGATCTGGGCGACGCCGGCGCCGCCCGCGGCCTCGAGCAGTCGCCGGGTGCGGTCGACCGCGTCCTGCTCCGCCGCGCCGGCCCGTCGCGGCGTGCCGATCGGCCACTCGGTATGGATCGAGCGCGTCGCCGTCCTCGAGGATCGGCTTGAGGTCGTCCACCGCCAGGTCAGCAAGGTGAAAGCGAAGCTTCGAGGCGCCGGTAGCCGGCGGCCGATGGTCGAGGCCGATGATCTCCTCGACGCTCGGATCCGCCTGCAGCCGGGCGAGAACCCGCTGGCCGAGCTTGCCGGAGACGCCGGTCAAAATAACGGTGGGCACCCCCCTACCATTACCTCATGACCAGCGGAGGTCCACCCGAGGGGTTCAACCCGTTCGAAGGGATGCCCCTATTTCCGGGATCTACAGGGACTCTTCGCTGGCCAGGGGCCGGTCAATTGGGACATCGCCCGCCAGGTCGGGGTGTGGACCGCGGCCGAGGGCGTGGCCGAGTCCAACGTCGACCCGCTCGACCCGCATCAGCTTCGAGGAGCTGGCCCGCGTGGCCGAACTCCACGTGGCCGACGCCACCGGCCTGCCCACCGTCGATGGCGGGCCGCAGCGTCACGGTGCGGCCGGTCACCCGCGCCGAGTGGGCCGCCGCCGCGCTCGAGGCCTACCGCCCGCTTGCTCGAGCGACTGGCCGGCGGGCTGGCCGGCGGTGCGAGTGATCCGACCGGCCGACGACGGTTGCCGCCCGGATCCCGCCGCCGCGTTCCTCGGCAACATCTCCCAGGTGATGAGCCCGGTGCTCATCGGGATGCAGGCCGGCTTCATGGCCGGTCACCTGGCGCGCCGCGCGCTCGGTCAGTACGACCTGCCGATCCCCCGGCCCATCGGCGACGAGCTGCTCGTCGTGCCCGGTCACCATCGATCGCTTCGCCGAGGACTGGAGCCTGCCCGGTCGACGACGTGCGGCTATGGGTCTGCCTCAACGAGATCACCCACCACGTCGTCCTCGGCCGGCCGCACGTGCGCGAGCGGCTCGAGGCGTTGCTCGGCGACTACGCCGGCGGCTTCAGCGCCGACTCCTCATCGCTCGAGGCGCGGCTGGCCGAACTCGACCCGACCGATCCCGAGTCGATGCAGTCGGTGCTCGGTGATCCCGAGGCGGTGCTCGGCGCGATGCAGACCGACGCGCAGCGCGCCGTCCTGCAGCAGATCGAGCGCGCTGGTCGCCGCCATCGAGGGCTACGTCGACCACGTTATGGACGGCGTCGGCCGCAAGCTGATCGCGTCGTATCCCGCGCTCACCGAAGCGCTGCGCCGGCGGCGCGTCGAGCGGGGCGACGGCGACAAGTTCGTCGAGCGGCTGCTGCGGCCTCGAAGTTGGTCAGGCCCAGTACGACCGCGGGCAGGCCTTCGTCGACGGCATAGTCGAGCGGGCCGGCGACGACGGCCTCAACCGCCTATGGCGTTCGGCCAACGAACTACCGACGCCGGCCGAGATCGACGCTCCCGGTCTCTGGCTCGCCCGCATCGACCTTCCCAGCTAGCGAATCAGCGGCGCGCTGCTCTCGCTGGGCAGTAGGTCCCCGTCGCCGGCGAACTCGACGCGGTAGCCGCCGGCACCAATGACCGCGAGTGTGGCCAACGGGTTCAGAATCGGGGTGCACCGCGCCATGCCGTTGGTGTCGGTCATCGCCTGGCAGAACGCCGTCCTCCCCGATCGGAACTGCACGTGGCGACCGCCTACGCCGATGCCTTGCGTCGACAGGCGCGCTTGAAGGTTGAGCGCGTGCAACCGCAACCCCCGCACCTCAAGCAACGTGGGCGTGGCCTCGAGCGCGGTCGATCCCCGACCGACGACGTGCGGCATCGTGCCCCACGATCGGAGGTACCCGAAGCTGGTACTGAAGTAGTACGCGGTGACCTCGTGTGACCCCACGTCGAGCGCGCCGCTCGCGCAGGTGGCGCGGGCCAGCGCGCCATCCGCGACCAGCGGGCTCGCCGCGCACAGCGGCTCAGGGGCGCCGTCGAGATAGAAGTCGACCGTGCCCTCGGCATCGGCCGAGTCGACAGTCGCGGTGAACGTCACTGGCTGCATGTATGTCGACGGGCTGGGGGTGGCCGTCACCGACGTGGCCGTCGGGGACTGCGTCCCGGCCAAGACGTTCAACCCGTGGCTCGGGCCCCACTCGTCGACTGCGAAGAGACGCCAGCCGTCGGCGGTAAGGCCAAGCCCGTGGCTGACGATCGACGGTCGAGGATTGGCCGAGTCCGTGGTGGCGGTCAGGACCGCGCCCGGCTCGCCCAAACGGAACACCTGAACATCGCCGGGTCGGTACGCGCCCTGCATACCGGTGGCGATCAAGCCGCCGGCGGCGGGTGAGACCGCGATGGCCGAGGCGATCGCACCGGACTCGGGGCGGTAGGTGATGCCGTCGGGGAACAGCGTTACCGCCGAGAACTCGACGAACTCATACGGCGAACCCGGCGCGGCGATCAGCCGCGTGCCGTCCGGTGACACCGCGATCTGACGGGGGTAGGTCATGTTGGTCTGCGCGTTGCTGGCCAGCAGCGCCGGTGCATCGCCGGAGACGTCGAACCGGTACAGCCCTCCGGAAGACAGGCCGCCTTCGGCGACGTAGAGGTCGTTCGGTCGGGCCGGCGTCGTTGCGAACACGGGAGAGTTTGCCGCCCACGTCGTCGCCGGTTCGAACGTGGTCACCATGCCATCGAGTTGCACTGACGCGAGCCGCGCGCCGTTGGTCGTCCAGAGTCGCCCACCCGCCATCGCCAACCGGCGCAGGTTGGAAAGTCCGGTGGCGAATGTTCCTTCGTCGCTCAGCGATGCGGTGTCGATCCGTCCGATCGCGTCCGCCGCGCCGTGGGCCACGTAGAGGTCCGACCCATTCAGCACCATGCCGCACGCGCCCGGCTGGTCGGTGAAGGTCATCAACGGCGCGCCGTCGAAGTCGAACGCGCTGACGACGTTCAGTGAGGGCTGCGACACGAAGACGCGCCGGTTGACCTCGTCCACCACCAACGCGCAGACGGGCCCATCGTCAAGTTGCACGCGCGTCACCAGCGCCATCTCGTTGGTCGCCGACTCTGTCGCTCGCACCGTGGGCCACCACTCGACCAGCGCGACCAACGCGATGAAGACAACGATCGACCGTGTGCGCTTGCTGCGCATTTCGAGGGCCTCCCACCAGACGACCCCGCCCGCGATCAGACTAACTCAGGAGCGCGCCTCCACCTGACCACCTGACTCACCGGACCGGGCGTGTAGGCGCAGGGCACGGCGGCCGGTTATGTAGGTGAGCGAAGCCATGCCGGCACCAACGGCGAGGAGAAAGAACCCGACGCGGTCGGGAATCGTCAGCGCGACGGGTAGCAGCGCGCCGGCGACCCACGCCAACTGGAACTCGGCTTCGAAGCGGGCGAACGTGCGGCCCTGCGCGGCATCGGGCGCGTCGCGCTGCACCAGCGCGTCAAAGCCGAGCTTCCCGACGTTGGCCGCGACACCGACGACCGCGGCGAGCACCGCCGCGCCCGGACGGCCGCGCAGCCAGCCGGCGACGACGGCGCCGACGGCAATCGACATGAGCGCGCCCGCCACCATGTGCTCCTCGATGAAGCGCTCGCGGATCCGCGGGGCGAGGACCGCGCCGAAGAACGACCCGACCATGCTGGCGGCCAGCACGATGCCGAACCACCACGTCGGCGCGCCGCCGCGACGAAACGCGAAGGCGATCAAGAAGGTAAGGAACCCCACCGTGGCGCGCAGCATCACGGTGGCCGTCGCCCCCAGCCGAATCCCCGGGTCGGTGACGTCGCCGCTCCCGCCCGGCTCATGGCGCGTCGGCTCGCGGATCGCGACCGGGCGCATGCGGAACGCGGCGATCACCGTGAGGAGGTAGACGACCGCGGCCAACCGCAGCACCCACGCGGCGTCGTCGGTCACGCGCAACACCGCAACGGCCGGCGCGGAGGCCACCAACCCGGCGATGACGCCGGTAAGCGCGAGCTTCGAGTTGGCCTCGACGAGAAGCTCGTCCGCACCGACGGTCGGCGCCACCAAGGAGCTCTTGGCCACCGCGTGGGTCTTCGACAGCACCAGCACCGCGAACGCGGCGGGGAACAGCAGCAGGCTGTCGACCACCGTCGCCATCCAGAGACAGACGCCGACGCGCAGGCCGGCCGCGCCGATCACGATGGCCCGCCGGCCGCCCCGCGCCCGGTCGATCACCGGCCCGAGCAGGGGCGCGACGACGGCGAACGGCGCGATCGTCAACACCAGCGACAGCGCGACCCGACCCCGCGCCGCCGTCGGGCTGATGCTGAAGAACAGCGACCCGGCCAGCGCCACCGTCACCATCGCGTCGCCGCCCAGCGCCAGCGCATGCGCGGCGACCAGCCGTGAGAAGGCGGAGCGCTCTGCCACGCGGTTCGGCTCGGGCCGCATGAATCGAGCGTAGGCCCGCCACCGCCGCGGCGGCGGCGGCGGCGCGCTTGTTGCCCTCACATTGCGAGAACGCGAATATCAGTCGACAACTGGCCCGTAATCCAACCCTTCGAGGCGGGCGCGTCGTACCGTACGAAGGCATGGCACGACACGTGATCCGGGAGGTAGCGGTCACGCCGGCGCTGGCGCCGGACCTTGTCGTTTTCCGGCGCGAGGACATCCAGCGATTCATCGAAGCCGCCTTCCGCACCAACGCCGACCTGCGAGCTGAACTCGACGCCGAACGGGCCAAACGGGCCGAGTCCGCGATCATCGATGGCTCCGACGACTGGTCGGGCTACAAGAAGCGGCCGGTCACCGTTCCGGCGTGGACCGAGCCCGGATTCGAGAACGACAACAACATCGCCTTCTTCGAGTCACTCCGCGACAAAGGTGACCGGCTGATCGCCGGCGCCGAGGACAGCGACGACGACGACCCCCTCGACCCGCCGCCGGAGCGCTGGACCTATCACCGCACCGTCGGCCGCCACCCCGCGGGCACCCGCCGCTTCGCCTGATCGACTTCTGGACACTTACCGCCCTGGGAGGGCGTTAAGTGTCCAGAAGTCGGGTAGCACGGCGCGCTATGGCGGATTGGGCGCTTTGCGGCTCCATTGAGGTCTGCGGCTCTGGGCGCGCGTCGGTCTGCTTGTCGCGGTTCTGATCGCGCGCGCGGTCACGTTTTTCTCCGGTACCCCCGCCCTTCCGCAGCTGCCCGAAAGCCAGCAGACGACGCCACAGTGACGCGCAGATGAACGCTGGGTTCACACCGGGGTGGGTGTGGCGTAGTCCGTAGTCTCGTGGACCGATGGTTGCGCACCGCCACGGCTCGGAGGCCGCCGACGTCCCGCTGCGAGTGCGGCGGGCGCTGGCGATGTCCGCCGCCGCACTTGCGGTCCTCACGATCATCGGGATGGTGCTGCTGTGGCCGCGCAACGGTGTGTCCGACCGTTTGCGAGAGATCGGGCTTGGTGCGCCGACCTACGACGGCCGGGTGGTGTTCGTCGACGCCGAGCGCCCCTGCCCCACCTTCGGTGCCGACGAGTCGGAGGTGGCGCCGGCTTCGGAGTCGGAGGTGGAGCCGGCGCCGGCTTCGGAGCCGGAGCCGGAGGGGGATGTTCTGCGGGAGGGGGCGCCGCAGACGCTCTGCCCGGTGGCCACGGTCGAAATTCTGGGCGGGCCGGACAAAGGCAAGCGCGCCGACATCGACTTGCCGTTCCTCGACGAAACGCAGTTCGACCGGGGCGAGCGGCTCGTGCTCAATCGAACCGATACCGATGGCGAGATCACCTATTCCTTCGCCGACCGCAACCGCAAGTCGATGTTGTTCGCGTTGGCGGTCGTGTTCGCCCTCGCCGTCCTGCTGCTGGGTCGCCTCCGCGGCGCCGCGGCGTTGGCCGGCCTCGTCGCCAGCGGGCTCGTGCTGTTCGTGTTCGTGCTGCCCGCCATCCTCGACGGCCGCAGCCCGGTGCTGGTGGCGGTCGTGGGCGCGGCGGCGATCGCCTTTGTGGCGCTGTACATGGCCCACGGCGCCGGGCCGATGACCACGGTGGCGCTACTCGGAACGCTGGCCAGCCTCGTGCTCACGCTCGTACTCGCCGTCGTGTTCACCGAACTCGGCCGCTTCTCGGGATTTGTCGAGCGACGAGGCGTCAATCGTCACCTTGGCCGACGTCCGGATTGATCTGGTCGGCTTGACGCTCGGAGGAATCGTGATCGGCGCGCTGGGCGCGATCGACGACATCACCGTGACGCAGGCCTCGGCAGTGTGGGAGTTGCGGGTGGCCAATCCGTTGTTGTCGGCGCGCGAGCTGTATCGGGCCGCGCTACGGATCGGACGCGATCACGTCGCCTCCACGGTGAACACCCTGGCGCTGGCCTACGCCGGCGCGTCGATGCCGCTGCTGTTGCTGTTTCTGCTGTCCAAACAATCGCTGGGCACCGTGGCCAACAGCGAAATCGTCGCAACCGAGCTGGTGCGCACACTGGTCGGCAGCATCGGACTGGTGGCTGCCGTCCCCATCACAACCGCCCTGGCCGCCTTGGTCGCGGCGCGCAAGCAGCCATGAGCCCTGACCTCCTCCGACGGAGCGTGGCCGAGTTCGTCGGCACTGCGTTTCTGGTCGCGGTGGTGGTCGGCTCGGGCATCGCCGCCGAACGGTTGTCGCCCGGCGACGTCGGGCTGCAACTGCTCGAGAACGCGGCGGCGACCGCTGCCGGGCTCGTCGCCATCCTTCTTGCGCTCGGACCAGTATCGGGCGCGCACCTGAATCCGGTGGTGTCGATCGCCGACGCGGTGTTCGGCCGACGGCCGTGGCGCGATGTCGCCGCGTACATCCCCGCGCAGCTGGCCGGCGGGGTTGTCGGGGCGGTGGTAGCCAATCTGATGTTCGGCCTACCGGCGGTGGAGTGGTCGACCAAGGTGCGATCGGGCAACGGGCTCCTGCTCGCTGAGTCGGTCGCGACACTCGGCCTGCTACTCGTCATCTTCGGCCTGGTGCGGTCGGGCCGGTCGTCGGCCGCGCCGTTCGCGGTGGGTGCGTACATCGGCGCCGCCTACTGGTTCACCGCATCGACGAGTTTCGCCAACCCCGCGGTGACGGTCGCCCGCGCCTTCACCGACACGTTCACCGGGATCAAGCCCTCGTCGGTGGTTCCGTTCGTGGCGCTTCAACTCGTCGGCGGCGCGGTCGCCGTCGTCCTGGTCCGCTATCTCTATCCCGAAGTGGCCGATGACTGAACCATCACTACCTAGTGTCGGTGGAATTGGTGGTTCCCGTACACAAAAGCACCGACACGTCGCGTTAGCAGCGAGCTCCTGACGGTGGCGCAGTTGAGGCCCGCCTCGGCGGCTTCGGTCTCGGGGGGTGCGTCGGCGAGGACGGTGTAGATCTCCCACGGGCCGTCGGGCCCGTCGACCCACACCTTCTCCTGCACCGCGTAGCAACAGGTGCCGTTCTCTTCGACCGTGTCGAGACCGTCGCCCGACAACCGGCGCTGCGCGGCGGCGACGTCATCGGTCGAGAACACCTCGACGCCGAGATGGTTGAGCCGCTCGGTGGCATCGGCGTGCTCGAACAGCACCAGCTTGAGCGGTGGCTCGTCGATGGCGAAGTTGGCATAGCCGGGGCGACGCTTGGCCGGCTCGGTGGCGAAGAGCTTCGAGTAGAAGGTCACCGCCTCGTCGATATCAGGAACGTTTAGGGCTAGCTGCACTCTGGACATACATCGACTATTATCGATATATCGATGGTTGTCAATACGAAATCCAAGCAAACCACTGAGCCCAGCTGCTGCTCGGTCCTCGCTGCGCCCCTCCCGGAGGCCGACGCCGACGACCTGGCCAGTGCGTTCGCCGCGCTGGCCGACCCGGTGCGTCTCCGACTGCTCTCGCTGATCGCGTCGGCCGGCGAATGCTGCTCGTGCGACCTCGAGGCACCCCTCGGCAAGTCGCAACCCACCATCAGCCATCACACCAAAGCCCTCGTGCAAGCCGGCCTCATCGTCGGCGAGAAGCGCGGCCGCTGGATGTGGTGGAGCGTCGTCCCTGAACGCGTCGCCAATCTCCGCGCCGCGCTCGAACCCACCACCTAACCGAACTGGCGCGCGTTTCGCGGCCGAAAGTGCCGCGGAACGCGCGCCAGTTCGGGTGGGTTTACTCCGGGGGCGGGAGGTAGACGGCGCGGGTGGGTCGAGGACCCAGGTGGAGCCCTTCGCGCAGCGGGGGACGTCGAAGCCGAGGGCACTGAGCGATTCGGGGATGACGTCGCCGTGGCTGCACAGCGCGACATCGGAACCGGCGTCAAGCAGATCGCGCAGAAACCCAGCCGCCAGCCGCCCGTTGCCCTCGGCCAGCGCGTTCTCCACCTCGACGGACATCCCTCGCGCCGCGGCAAGAGGCTCGACCGTCTCGACGCAGCGCACCGACGGACTCGACAGCACGCGGTCGACGCCATAACCCGCCAACTGGTCGACGATCGCGTCGGCCTGGCCGCGGCCCCGCCGGGTGAGCGGCCGCACCTCGTCGTCTTCATCCCACCGGTGTCGATCCTTGGCCACCGCGTGACGCACGAAAAGAACCGTCACCGGTCGCGTTCCGCCGCCCACGCGGCGACGACTTCCCGATCGTGGACGTAGCTCAACAGCTCGTACGCCTGCGCGACCGACACCCACTTCACCACGTCGACCTCGTCGTTGCCCTTCTGCAACTCACCCGACACCGGCTCCATCGCCCAGTACCGCACTTCCTTGAATCGCCCCCTCCGATCGACATACCGGATCGTCGGCAACTCATGACCGAGCGTGCACACGAACCCGGTCTCCTCCGCCACCTCGCGCACGGCGCAGTCCTCGTCGGACTCACCGTTCTCGGCCTTGCCCTTGGGCAGCGACCAGTCGTCGTACTTCGGACGGTGGATCACCATGATGTCCTTCCCACCGTGACGACTGACTACGCCGCCCGCGGCACGGACTTCAGGGACTAACGCAGCCACGAACGGAGCTTGGGCGCCGACGCCTTCTCCCATGCCGCGGGGAACGCGGCGCGGCTCGCGACCATCGCGGTGTGCTGCATGGCCGACTAGCTCACCAGCTACGAAGGCTTCGGCGACGGATACCTGATCGTCCGAGACGCGGCGCAGCCATGCGTCGGTGACCACCGCGTCCTGCAGGTCGCCCAGCACCGTTTGCACGCCGGCCACCGCCGACGCCAGCTTGCGCGCCGGCTTGCCCCACACCGGCGCGGCCGCCTCCGCCGCGTAACGCGCCCGCTTGGCGCGGATGCGCACGTTGTGCAGGTCTTCGTCCACCGGTGGCGCGGGTCCCCGCGGCCACCGCCTTCTTCACACCCGTGAACGCCTTATGCACCAGTCGCGGCCAGGACGGCACCCGCCGGCTGCGCGGCCTCGGCGGTCAACGCCGGGGCGGCCGCCGCGGCGATCAGCGATTGGAGCACCTCGATGTACTCGTCACTCTCCATCGCGACCATGAGCGCGGCGCGCGCCTCGGCCCGCTCGGCCGCCAGCCGGGCCAGCAGATCGTGTCCGCCCGGCTCATCTTCCAAGGGCAGCGCGGCCACCTGCATTTCAAGCCGGTCGAACAGCACGTCGAGATCGCGCACCGCTCCGAGGAGATCGGCCAACCACGCCAGGTCCTCGCGCAGCTTCTTGGCCCACATCTCATCGACCAGCGAACTGAACGTCCGCAGGTCGGATCGCAACCGGCGCGTCGCCACCCGAGCCTGGTGCACCTGCTCGATGTCGTCGCCGAGGCGCACGCCCGGATCGTGCCGCAGCAGCCGGCGAACCGAGCCAGCGATCGCGGCCCGCACGACATCGCCCGCGGTGGCGTCGTCCTCGAGTTCGACCGGCACCACGTCGGCGGCTTCGAGCGCCGCGGGCCCTAGCGCCCGCGCCACCTTCGACATCTGCTGCCCGTCGATGGCGCCCGCCTCGAGCATCGCGTCGCGGTCGACTCGAGCAGGTCACCACCGCCGGCGACCGCCTCCACTTCCAACTCGCGGAACTGACGGGCCAACCGCCGCCCGTCGTAGACCTTGACATCGTCGTCGCACACCAACGCTCGCACGATGCCCAGCTCGTCGTGCAGTTCGACCCGGCGCCGCCGCGTTTCGAGGCGGGCGACCCGCCCGAGGGAACCGGTGCGCACGTACGCCGTAACCAATTTCGCCGCGTCCCGCGGCACCGCGGTCGGCGGGCCCTCGAACTCAAGCTCGGTGCGGACAAGACCGGGACCACCGAGATCGGACGGGAGCTTCAGCGTCCAGCGCGGCGCGCCCTCGCCGGTCCGGTATCGCAACGAGGTGCCCCACCGGGCCAAGCGCAGATCCGGCGTGTCGTAGTACGTCGCCTTGAGTTGCTGGTCGGGCAGCGCCACGCCACCGAGGTCCGGCATGACAAAGCCGGGCGGCGCCAGCAACTTCACCTCGCGCTCGACCGCCATCAGTTCGCGTTGTCGTCGACGTCAAGCCAGCGCCGCCCACGTTCCAGCGCCCGCTCGTTCAGCACCGCGGTGGCCGACACACGGACCTCAGGCTGGACCTTCGTCCACGTCCCATCGGCGCCGAGCGCCCACGCGTTGCAGTCGTCGGCCAGATTGCAGTCGAGGATCTCTTGCAACCGCGTCCGCAGCGCGGGCGCGGTCACCGGCGTCACCACTTCGACTCGTCGATCGAGGTTGCGGGGCATTAGATCGGCCGAGCCCATCAGGTACTCGACCGGCTGACGTTCACCGTCGCCGAAGGCGAACACCCGCGAGTGCTCGAGAAAACGTCCGACGATCGACCGCACCCGGATGTTCTCCGACAGGCCGGGGACACCCGGCCGCAGGCAGCAGATGCCGCGTACGATGAGATCGATCTGCGTGCCAGCGTGCGACGCGTCATACAGCGCGTCGATCACCGCGGGGTCGGCCAACCCGTTCATCTTCATCACGATGCGCCCACCGGGAGAGGCGGCCTGCTCCTCGATCAGTTCGATGATGCGGTCGCGCAACCCCAACGGCGCCACCAGGATCTTGCGGTAGTTGGTGCGCCGGCTGTAGCCAGTGATGTAGTTGAAGATGTCGGTGAGGTCGGCACCCAACTCCACGTCGTTGGTGAGCAGACCGATGTCCTCGTACATGCGCGCCGTGCCGCGGGTTGTAGTTGCCGGTGCCGATGTGGCAGTAGCGACGGATCCCGCGGTCCTCCTGGCGCACCACCAGCGCCAGCTTGGCGTGCGTTTTCAAACCGACGAGGCCGTAGACCACGTGCACGCCGGCCCGCTCCAATGCGCGCGCCCATGCGATGTTCGCCCGCTCGTCGAACCGGGCCTTGACCTCCACCAGCACCGAGACCTGCTTGCCCCGTTCGGCGGCGCGGATCAACGACTTCACGATGGGGCTGTCGCCCGAGGTGCGGTACAGCGTCTGCTTGATCGCCAACACGTCGGGATCGGCGGCCGCCTGCTTGATGAACGCCTCCACCGACGTGGTGAACGAGTCATACGGGTGGTGCACGAGCACGTCCTGCTCGCGCATCACGCTGAGGATGTCAGCCGGCTCGTCGTCGCGACTCAGCGCCGGCTGGGTCACGGGCGTCCACACCTCGTCCTTCAGCTCGGGCCGGTCGAGTTCGTAGACCGACCACAACCCGGACAGGTCGAGCGGCCCGGCGATGCCGTGCACATCCTCGACATCCAGTTCGAGCTCGCGCACGAGGAGGTCGAGCACCTCACCGGTCATGGCCCGGTCGACTTCGAGCCGCACGGCGCGGCCCGACCGCAGCCGCCGTAATTCGAGTTCGACCGCAGCGACAAGGTCGTCGGCCTCGTCCTCCTCCAAGGTGAGGTCAGCGTTGCGGATGACGCGGAACGACGAGTGCGACTCGATCTCCATCCCGGTGAACAGCACGTCGAGATGAGCGGCGATCACCTGCTCCAACGGCACAAACCGTTCGCCGTCCGGGAGCACCACGAAGCGGGGCAACAGCGGAGGCACCTTTACGCGGGCGAAGCGGCGCCCGCCCTCGGGGTCGACCACCATCACCGCCAGATTCAGCGAGAGGTTCGAGATGTGCGGGAATGGGTGACCGGGATCGACGGCGAGTGGCGTGAGGACCGGGAAGATGCTCTCGTCGAAGACGTTCTCGAGATGGGCCCGGTCTTCGGTGTCCAGGTCGTCCCACGACGACAGCCGGATGCCCCGCTCGGCTAGCGCAGGTGCGACGCTGTCGAGGAAGAGGTGCGACTGACGGTCGACCAGATCGGATGCCTGGCCGCGCGCCAACCGGAACTGCTCGGCCGGGGTGAGCCCATCGAGCGATCGGCCCCCGACGCCGGCGGCCACCTGCTCGCGCAGCCCGGCCAGGCGAACCTGAAAGAACTCGTCGAGGTTCTCGGCCACGATGGCGATGAACTTCGCCCGCTCCAGGAGGGACGTCTCGCTGTCCTCGGCCAGGGCCAGCACCCGGGCGATGAAGTCGAGGCGGGAGAACTCGCGATTGAGGTACCGCGCCGGGCCAGAGTCGGGGTCGGCCGGCGCAATGGAGGTCGCCGGCGCCTGATCCTCAACCTGGCGGGCCACTCCGGCCCACGGTAGCGGTCCTACCGGCGGCTGAGTTCGTCGGCCGCCAAAAGGGCAGCCCCGATCGCGCCGCCCTGGTCACCGAGTGCGGCGGGGATCGACGCGCAGGGTGGAGTTCTCGGCGAACAGTTCGCTGCGGGCCGCCTGTTCGACGCGGCCCACGAACGCCGGACCGAGCCGGTCGGCCAGTCCCCCACCGATCACGACCAGCTCGAGATCGAGCAGCGTGACCGACGATGCGATCGCGGTGCCAAGTGCGGCCACCGCCTCGTCGAGCAGCTCGATGGCGACCGCGTCGCCGGCGGCGAGCGCTTTGTGCGAAGACGCCCGAGGTCATCCGCTTCGAACCGGCGATCTCGACCAGCGCCGTGTCACGGCCCTTGCCGTCGAGTTCGCGCGCCCGGCTTCTCCATCGACGCTCGACCGGCGTAGGCCTCGAGGTGGCCGCGGCCACCGCACCCGCAGCGCCGCCCGTCGCGCACCACGATGGTGTGGCCGATCTCGCCGGCGAAGCTGTTGGGTCCGCGGCGGATGGCGCCGTCGAGGATCAGCCCGCCGCCCACGCCGGTGCCGACGAACACGCCCAGCATGTCGGTGGCGCCCGTGCCGGCACCCAACCGATGCTCGGCCGCGCGTGCCGACGTTCACGTCGTTGTCGATCCACACCGCGATGCCGTCGAGCGCTTCGGACAGCGCCTCGCCGAAGCCGAACGGCTCGTGCCATCCCGGCAGGTTGGGCGCCTGGCGCACCACGCCGGTGGCGACGTCGACCGCGCCGGGCGCGCCGACGCCGACCGCTTCTACGTCGGTCGTCCCGCCGAGTTCGGCCACCACCGCGGCGATCGCGTCGACCACGCCGAGCGGGCCGCCTTGCATCGGTGTCTTGCGCTTGGCCTCGGCGACGACCTCGTCACCCTTGGCCAGTACGGCGAAGATCTTGGTGCCACCGAGATCAACGCCGATGAATGCCATCGGACTACGGCTTACCGCTCTTCCTCGTCGAAGTCGGGAATGCCGAGGTCCCAGTCGAGGAGGAGGTTCTCGCGCTCGGCGTCGCGGGCCACCCGCTCGCGGTTGCGACGGAACTGCGGATCGTGGGGCGGGAGCAGCACGAGCCGGGCCAGCGCGCGCTGGCGGAACTCCTCGATGAGGGCGCGGTCACCGAAGTCCGACTGCAGGTCCCAGTGCGGCGCGACCGGACCGAGGTAGACGATCCGCACGTGTCCTCGTGGCGGCTGGGGCGCTTCTTCGAGCGCGTCGGGTGTCGTTGACATGACCTTCGAGACTACGCGTCTATTCATCTGGCGCGATCCCAGAGTGACCGTGGCCGTGCGCTTGTCCTTGCCACGGAAGTACTCGATCGTCACCTTCTCGCCTGATTTGTGCGACTGCACCGAGTCGACGATCTCGCGTGCTTCCTTCACGTCCTTGCCGTCGAACTTCACGATGACGTCGCCGGGCTGCAGGCCGCCGTTCTCCGCCGGCGAACCGGGCACGACCTCGTTGACCAACACGCCCTCGTCAGCGGTTAGGTCGAGCCGCTCCTTGATGGCGGGGGTGACCGTGGCCAGCGTTGCGCCGAGGAACGTGGTGGGGTTCGACGGTGCCTTGCCACTCTTGAGCGCCTCGAGGTTGGGCTTGACCGCATCGATCGAGATGGCGAAGCCGATGTTCTGCACGAGGTTGCCGCTGCCCGTCGCCTGGATGACGACGGTGTTGATGCCGACCACTTCACCGGCGGCATTGACCAGCGGGCCGCCCGAGTTCCCGTTGTTGATCGCCGCGTCGGTCTGGATGAGGTGACTGAACTCACCGGAGCCGTTTTCCGACGGCAGGCTGCGGTTGAGCGCGGACACGATGCCGCGGGTGACGGTGGGTCCGCCGACCAGGTCGAGCGCGTTGCCGATGGCGAGGACGTCGTCGCCCACGGCCAGCTTGCTGGAGTCGCCCAGCTTCACCGTCGGCAGGTCGCGCGCGTCACGGATGCGAATGATCGCGACGTCGGTGACGCCGTCGCGACTCACGAGGTCGGCCGGGTCGCGCCGCGGTGTCGCCTTGCAGCGTGACAGTGATGCTGCTCGCACCCTCGACGACGTGCGCGTTGGTAAGAACATCGCCGTTCGCCGTGAGGATCATGCCGGTACCGGCGCCCCGCACCCGCTGGACTTCGTTGGAGAAGAAGCCGCCCCGTTGGAATGCCTCGGTGCGAACTGATACGACCGCCGGCTCCACCTTGGCCAGCACGCCCTGGATGTCCTGGGCCTTGGCGAGAACGCTGGAGTTGTTGCCGTAGCGGATCACCGTGCTCGGGTCCTCGCCGTCGAGCAGCGCGACGACGCCACCGCCGATGAGCGAGCCGACCAGCGCGAAAACCAGCGGGACGAGCCACGATCGGCCGGCGCGCTTGCGAGCGGGCTCGGTCTCCTGGGCCTCGAGTTCGACGACCGTGGGCTCGGGCTCGGACTCGAGAACGGTGCGCATTCGGGCGGCATGTCGGGCGGCATGTCGGGCGGCATGTCGGGCGGCAGGTAATAGGCGTCGGAATCGGTCGCCACCTCGACTGTCGGTGGAAACCCCATCTGTACGGACGGATTCCGCCCCCACAGTGGGCTCTACGTCCGTTATGACCTGTTCGTCGGGACTTGTTTCGTCCAACGTCTCAACTCCTGTCATTCTTGTTGCATGGACACCACATGGATGGCCGAGGGCAACTGTCGCGACGTCCATCCTTCTCTGTTCTTCCCCAGTGATGGCGTCGGGGTCGAAGTGGCCAAGCAAGTGTGCCTTGACTGCCCGGTGAAGTCGCCGTGCCTCGAGTACGCGCTGCGCAACCGGATCGACCACGGTGTGTGGGGTGGCGCGTCCGAGCGGGAGCGCCGGCGCATCCTGCGTCAGCGGCGCCTGGCCGCCGACGCCGCAGTGAACAGCTAGTCCTTCTTCGAGTCCTCGACCTCGTCGTCTTTCGCGCCTTCAGCTACGCCGGTCTTGAACTCCTTCGAGGCCTGACCCAATGAGCGGGCCAGCTTCGGGAGCCGGGTGCTGCCGAAGAGCAGCAAGACGACGGCGAGGATGATGAGGAGCTCGGGTACGCCCAGTCCAAACATCGGTCTCCTACGGTAAAGCCGCCGCCACTTCGGCGAGGGCATCGAACGTCGTCACAGAGAACGGTAGCGGTCCCAGGCCGAGTACCACGGCCGTCACGCCCTGTTCGGCGAACTCACCGAGTTGATCCGGGAGCCGGGCCGGGTCCTCGACGGTGTGGTCGACCGACAATGTGATCGTCGCCGGATCGCGTCCGACCCGATCGCACGTCGCCCAGAACTCGGCCAGCCGGCGCGCACCCGCCTTGGCGTTCCACCCGCCGTGGTTGAAGCCGTCGGCGTGGCGCGCCGCCACCTCCATCACCTTGTCGCCGCGACCGCCAACCCAGACCGGCGGGCCCCCAGGGCGGACGGGCCCGGGTCGGCACGGCGGCGCGCCCTCGGTTCCGCTCCACATGGCTTTGCACGTCTGGATCGCGTCGTCGAGTTGCTGCACGCGGACACCCGGTCGCTCGAAAGGCACACCGGCGGCGAGGTACTCGGGCTCGTACCAACCGGCACCGATACCGGCGACGGCGCGACCCTGCGAGAGCCGGTCGAGTCCGGCGAGCATCTTGGCCAGCACTGTCGGCGGACGGAGTTGCGCGCAGAGCACGAGCGTTCCGAGTTGGACTTTCGTTGTGGCCCGCGCCAGTGCGGCGAGCCCGACGAGCGGGTCGTAACAATCGAACTGGCCTGGTGGCCCCTGGTATTTCTCGACCTCGAGGAAGAGGTGGTCGGCCAACCACACGCTGTCGAATCCCGCGTTCCTCGGCCCGCACCGCCCACTCAACCACCGTCGCCCATCGCAACGGCGACTCGCCCGGCACCGAGAAGTCAAACTGCGGCAGGGCAAATCCAATGTGCACCAGAAGAGGCTGTCACACCCGCCTGGCACCCTCCCCCCGACTTCTGGACACTTAACGCCCTCCCGGGGCGTTAAGTGTCCAGAAGTCAGTGGGACCGCTGGCGAAGGGCCTCCGTGAGCCGGCGGACGAAGTCGTGTCGCTCGGTCAGGACGCTGTTGCGCATGACGAACCACCCGGCGAGTTCAAGTTCCACGTCACGGGCCGCGTCGTACTCGACATCGTCAGGCGTCTTCTCATGAAGGTCGGAGTCCCATTCGATGTCGATCTTTTCGTCGACATACGCGTGGTCCAGGCAATAGCGCCCGCCAGCGGTCGTGACCCAAAACTGTTGTTTGGGAAGCGCGAGGCCGGCCTTGGCTATCCAGTCGAGCAGCTTGTATTCGCCTTCGCTGTCGCCCACTTGGGTTCCGGGAAGCCGCCGTGCCAGGACTCTGTCGAGCACGGTGGTCCGCCGGCGGCCGCGAGCGCGAATGTCCTCGCGCACGCGGCCGATCTCCGCGTAGGTCGTCAAGTCCGATCGGATCGCTGCCCGCAAGATGCGGGCGACGGTGTCGTCCGAGAGCCGCGCGGTGACATCGCAGATGACTCGCGCCGGCGTCGTGATGAGGAGAGCATCCATTCGTTGCACGTGGTGCTCCGGCAGGAGCGTGCTGCGGTGGACCGTGACACCGGGCAGCCGTGGGCGCATCGAGTCGGGCACCACCAACTCGATTGGTCGGCCCGGAACGTACGGAATTCCGTGCAGCCGGGCCGCGCACCGGAACCCGGCCGCGGCGGGGTCGCCCACCGCGAGGTACGCCGCCATCGCCCCCTGTCGCCACAATTCAGGAACGCCAGCTAACCGGTAGACGCTCCGAAGCATCCGCACGAGCCGTCCATCGGCGACCTCCCGGCGCGCCTGTCGATCAGTCATGAACTCCAGCAGCTGCCGCCAGGTGATGAGGCCCCACTGTGATTGCACGAGTGAGTCAAAAATCATGAAATACATTGAAGGCCCCACACTTGACGCGACCGCAAGCCCCAAAACTCGAACACCCCCGACTTCTGGACACTTAACGCCCTCCCAGGGCGTTAAGTGTCCAGAAGTCGGGAGAAGGGGCCCATGCAGCTCGAGTGTGTGATCAACATCAGTGAGGGGGGGCGGGTGGAGGTGGTGGCCGCTATCGCGGCGGCCGCGGACACCACGTGCATCGACGTGCACAGCGACGCCCACCACAACCGGTCGGTGCTCACGCTGGCCGGCGCGGCGGCCGACGTAGAGGACGCGGCCCGAGCGGTGGCACGCGAGACCGTCGCCCGCATCGACATCACGAGGCACAAGGGCGTGCACCCATATAGGGGTGCGCTCGACGTGGTGCCGTTCGTGCCGTGGACCGACGCCACGATGGACGACGCCATCGACGCCCGCGACCGGTTCGCCGAGTGGGCGGTCGAGGAGCTCGACATCCACTGCCTCCTCTACGGACCCGAGATGTCGCTGCCCGAACTCCGGCGGATCGCGCCGATCGGCACTACAGCGGTGGGCGCTCGCCCGGTGCTGGTGGCCTACAACCTGTGGCTGGCGCCGACCGAAACCGTCGGCGACGCCAGAGCCATCGCCGCCGAAGTGCGCATGCCAGGAAAGATCCGCACGCTCGGACTACAGGTGGGTGATCACGCCCAGGTCAGCTGCAACCTGATCGACCCGTTCAGTTACGGACCCGCCGCCGCTTTCGATGCCGTGGCTGCGCACGCCGAGGTTGTGCGAGCTGAGCTAGTGGGACTCGTCCCGGCAGCCGTGCTGGAGGTGGTCCCCACCGAGCGGTGGCAGCAGCTCGACCTAGCGCGGTCACGAACGATCGAGACCCGCCTGGGGGAAGTGCAGGCGGGCCCCGGGTAACGCCAGGGTCATGGCGTAGATCAAGAAGCGGCGTGCCGCCTCGCCAGCGCACGGGCCCGGCGGATCCGCCGGCGCTCCCGCTCGCTCATCCCGCCCCAGATGCCGAACTTCTCACCGTTGGCCAGGGCGTATTCGAGGCAGTCCTCCCGCACGACACAGCCTCGGCAGACTTCCTTGGCCTCACGCGTGGATGCACCTCGCTCGGGGAAGAAGAGGTCAGGGTCTACACCGAGGCAGTTGGCCCGTTCCTGCCAACCCGGATGCTCGCTCTGCAATGCTTCCAACAAGCGCTCCACGCACCTCTCCCCTCAGGTACATCAGTGCGAAATGGCACTGATGTAATTACATGAATGTCATCATTGTGCGTGGACCGTGCCTGCGTCAAGCGGAACTTGTGCTCAGCGGCGGCAGCCGGACGTCCGATTTAAGCGATTCTTCAGCGCCGCCCGCGATAGTCCCTCAGCACAGCGGCTTCTACATGGGGGGAAATCAATGCGACGACTCACTCGTCTTGTCGCGTTCGCGATCATCAGCATCGCGGCGCTCTTGGTCCAATCGGTACCGGCGGCGACAGCGCCGCTAAGGCTGCCGGAGGTGCGAGTTCGGGTGAACCCGCCGGCCATACCGCCGCCCGATCCCGCCGCGGTCGTCGCCGACCCCGTCGGGCAATTGACCGCGCTGCTGCTGACCCTGCTCCAGCCGGTACTCGGTGCTCTCAACCCGTACTTGCCGCCGGAGGTCGTCTCCCTCGAGGATCAGCTCACCACCGCTCTCATCGGCGCGCAGTACGTCATCGAGGTGCACGATTTGGCCGGCAACCGCAAGCTGTCGCAGCCGGCGCTGGCCTTCGCACCCACGCCGCTCGACTGGGCACCCGCCGCGGGGCCCGAGGCGATCGCGCTGTTTACGCCGGTGCCCGGTGCCGATGGCACCACCACCGTCCAGCTCAACATCGCTCCGCCACCCGGCGGCAACACCGGTCCGGCCAACGTGGCGATCACCGCAATCCTGTCGCCATCGAAGACCGATCGGGTCCGGGTCGGGTACATCGCCGACGGCCGCCCGCTCCCCGATCCGTTCACCCTTACGGCAGTGACCCGGGCGAACAACGTCGATGTCGACGTCGTCACTGGTGGGTCGACCGCGCCGCTGAGTCTCGTCGGCGACATGTTCAAGACCGAGAACAACACCCGGCCGATCGGTGCTGCGGCGCGGTTCGCGCCGATGCCCGCCAACCTCGGCCTGAACCTCGACTTCGCCGGCGACTCGGTCATCACCCTGAATTCGGGCACGCTGACGAGCGTCACCCTCGATCTGGTGGCGCGTAACCTCGACCGGACCAACACGCTCCACGCGACCACGAGTGAGTTGCCCGTCGGCACGATCGACGGTGAAGCCGCATCCGTGAAATTCATCGTGGATCAGGCCGACGACGACAAGGTCACCTACAAAGCCGCCGGGCCGGTCACCAGTGTCAACTTGTCGGCCAAGGAGTTCGTTGGCACCAACCGGGTGACGCACGCCGTCGCCGAAATCCAGGGCCTGCCCACGCTCGTCACGCTCCACAAGGACGGCCCGAAGCACATGCTCGTCAGCACCAACGGTCCGATCGGCGCGGTCGCGCTCGGGATCGGTAACCGCCGCGACGCCATCCTGCGGCCGGATCTCGGTGTCAGCTACGTCTTCCGCCAGGACTATGGCGACGGCACCGACGTCCTCGCGGCGCGGGTCACCGGGCTCAGCTCCGCAGACATCGCCTGGGGCGATGACCTGAAGGTCACTGCGGCGCATGCGGGATCACCCTTCCGCCTGCTGGCCATCGACCCGAACGTGAAGGTCGATGCAACCATCACCAACCTGCCCGCGTCGGTGACGCTGCAGTTCAACATCCCGACCAAGCGGCTCACCTATACGGGTTCAGCCACGATCGCCGAGATCATCCTCAATGTCGACAGCCTCAACGGCGCCCCGCTGTTCGGGCGAGTGAACAAGATCGCCGCCACGCTGCACGGTGTCCCATCAGGCGTCGACTTTTCAACGTCGCAGGCCGACGCCGGCGGCTTCCGCGTCATCAAGTTCGGGGGCTCCGGCGAAGTCGGCATGGTCGATGTCTCGTTGGCGTCGGCGGGCTTCGAGCCGATCGGTGCCATCGAGGGTGTGCGCCTGTTTGACTTCATCGACCGCTTCTACGCCCAGGTGCGGCTCGCCAACGTCCGCGGCGTCGAGCTGAAGACGCGGAGCTTCTGCAACGTGCCGCCGCCGACAACACGCACCTGTCAGAGCGACACCCACGTGGACCTGAAGCAGCGGGGTGGCAACAACGTGTTCATCGACATCCAGTCGCCCAAGGAACGCCCCGACGGCACTCTCGACGCGGCGAAGACCGAGATTGCGCATGTCACTGCCCACCAGCTGCCCGCGCACGTGGTCATCGATCTCCTGTCGATCGTCGAACATCACAACTTCGGTGCGAACAATCCCTTCAACAACTCACAGAGCACCCACACGCAGGTGAGCTACCACGGCTACGACGCGAACGATCAGCCGTCGACGCTCCCGAACAGCAGTGTGGCGTTCCACGGGGAGTTCGGGAAGGTCGGAGCCACGATCGACGCCAGCGTCGTGCCGCTGCCCGCTGTTTTCGAATTCTGCAAGGCCAGCACCGGTGCATGCACCGCAGCCAGCGGGCGCACGCCCCACATGTCGGCATTCGTCAACTCCAGCCAAGAGGTGACGGTGAACCTGACGTCATGTGACAACAGCGCACAGTGCGATCGCAACGCGGTCATCCTCACCAACCTGCTCGTCACTGGGCTAGCAGTCGACACGAAGCCGTCCGATGCCATCGTCGGTCACGTGATGCTCCACACCGCGGGGGCCCGTCTGGCCGGCGACATCAGGGCGCTGGCGGCCGACGGGGGCGAGATCATCCACGCCATCATCCCGGTGGGCACGCCGACCGACTACTTCCATGCCGAAGGCCGGCTGGTGTTCTACACAACGGCGGCTCCGCCGCGGACCCAAGGGACATTCGGTACCGCGAATTGCCCCGACGGCACGGGGTTCTTCACTGGTAGCCCCGGTATCAACGTCGGTGGTTTCGTCTGCACCTCATAGCACCGGCATCGCCCGCACGACTTCGGAGGCCGCCTTGCCCAGGGGCGGCCTCCGTCGCGCGGCAAGCTAGGCAGCCGCGAATGCCGAACATCGAGGCCGTGCAGGGCGACATCACGCAGCAGCAGGTCGACGCGATCGTCAACGCGGCCAACCCCTCGCTGCTCGGCGGCGGTGGAGTCGACGGGGCCATCCACCGGGCGGCGGGCCCGAAGTTGCTCGCCGAGTGCCGCACGCTGGGCGGCTGCGAGACGGGTGATGCCAAGGCCACTGACGGCTACGACCTCCCGGCCCGCTGGGTCATCCACACCGTCGGCCCGATCTATCGCGATGGCACTCGGGGCGAGCCCGAGGCGCTGGCGTCGTGCTACCGGCGCTGCCTCGAGGTGGCCGACGCCCTCGGCGCCGCCTCGGTCGCCTTCCCGGCGATATCGACCGGGCTCTACGCCTACCCGGCGGATCTAGCCGCCGACGTCGCCATCGCGACGCTACGCACCACGCCGAGCGCCGTCGGCGTCATCCGCCTCGTCGCCCACGACGAGCGCATGCTCGGGCTCTACCGCGACCGTCTCGCCGGTGAGGTAGCCGAGTAGCCGCTCCATTTGAGCGTGCGTGACCAATACGTGTTCGTCCACCTCGCCGAGGATGCCCGACGACCCTGAATTTTGGCTGAATAACTGCCACAATCGTGAGTGGAACGGGGGTTGGACCAGATGACTGTCGCGCTTCACGTGCTAGGACCGCTCGTCGCGTCGGTCGCCGGGACGGCGGTGGCGCTGCCCGGCCCCAAACCGCGGGCGCTCCTCACCGCGCTGGCCCTCAACCATCCGAAGGGCGCGTCGGCCGAACAGCTGGTCGACGCCGTGTGGGGCGAGGCACCGCCGGCCAGCGCCGACAACGCGCTGCAGGTCTACGTCTCGCGACTGCGCAAGGCCTTGGGAGTCGAGGCCATCGAGACGACACCCGTCGGCTATCGCCTCACCGACGCCACGCTCGACGCGATCGAGTTCGAGGCCGGCGCCAAGGCGGGCGCGACGGCACTGCAGCGGGGCAACCCCGCCGCCGCGCTCGACCTGCTGCGCGACGCTCTCGCACTCTGGCGCGGACCCGCTCTGGTCGATGTCGCCTACAGCGATTTCGCGCAAGCCGAGGCGCGGCGGCTCGAGGAGCTGCGGCTCGTAGCGACGGAGGACCGGCTCGAGGCCGAACTCGCATTGGGCAGCGATCAGTCACTCGTCGCCCAACTCGAGTCGTTGGTGGACGAACACCCGCTCCGCGAACGACTGTGGGCGCAACTGATACTGGCGCTGTACCGCGCCGGTCGCCAGGCCGACGCGCTGCGCACATTCAGCAAGCTGCGAACGACGTTGGCCGAGGAGCTGGGCATCGACCCCAGCCCCGAGTTGGTGTCGCTCGAGCAGGCCATCCTCGTGCAGCGTCCCGAACTGACATGGCGGCCACTCAGTTCGTCGGTGCTCACCACCGCGCTACCGGCGGCGATCGCTTCGCAAGCCCGCGGCGTCTTCGTCGGCCGCGCCGCCGAGCTCGACAGCATCGATGCCGCATTCGACCGCGCCATCACCAACGCGCTCGAAGTCGTGGTCATCACCGGTCCGCCGGGAATCGGAAAGAGCCACCTTGCCGCGCACGCCGCGCGCCGCCTCGCGGCACGCGGGGCGCGCGTGCTGCACGGCGCGTGCGAAGAGCACGCCGCCACGCCGCTCGGCGCACTGGTGGAGGCACTCGACCACTTCGTGGCCAGCAGTCCGCAAGAGCAGCTGCGCGCCGACACAGGACCCGACGCCGCCGCGCTGGGCGCGATCCTCCCTGCGCTGGCCCGGCTCGGCCCGGTCGAACAACAGCCGGCGGCGGACCCCGAGACCGAGCGCCAGCGCAGCCTCGATGCCATCGTGGCCACGCTGGCCCGCGTCGCCCGCGCCACGCCGGTTGTCCTCGTCATCGACGACGTCCACTGGGCCGACCCCACCACCGACGTCGGACTCGACCGGCTGGTGCGAACCCTCGGCGGGTCATCGGTTCTCCTGCTCCTCACCGCCCGCAACACGCCCACCGATGTCGGCATCCTCGGCCGCGTGCTCGGCCGAGGGTCGACCATCCACCTTCCCCTGCCGTCTTTCGGCGAGGACGACGCCCGTGCGCTGCTGGACGCGCTCGGCGCGCCGCTGGCCGAACATGCGAGCGCGCTGTGGCGCAGCAGTGAAGGCAACCCGTTCTTCCTGGTGCACCTGGCGCGGCGGCATGCTCGATCAGACCGGCGATCCCGGTGCCGCAGTGCCGAGCGGCTTGCGCAGCCTGCTCATGAGCCGCATCAACGCACTGGGGGATCTCGGCGCGCGCACGCTGGGGTTCGCCGCGGTGATGGGACGCGACTTCATTCCCGGCGTGGTCGCCGACGCGTCGACGCTCGACTACGACGAGGTCGCCGACATCGTCCGCAGTGCCATCAGCGCCGGCCTGGTGGTCGACAGCATCGGCGCGTCAGGACGTCGGCGCTTCGCCCACCGCCTGGTCGTCGACGCGCTCGTTGCCAGCCTCGACCCGGGCGCCGCGTGTCGCCATGCATCAGGAAATCGGCGCGTCGTTGATCGAGTTCCGTGACCTCGACCCGTCGCTACCCGCCGGCGAAGTTGCCGAGCAGCTCTTGGCCAGCGCTGCGCTCGGCGATGCCGAGGTGGCGATCGACTGGGCGATGCGGGCCGCCGAGGAAGCGATGCATGCGTTCGCCTACGAAGCCGCGGCACTGTGGTACGACCGCGCGCTCACCGTCGTGGACTTCCTCCCCGACCAGGAACCGCACCTCACCCGACTCTTGCTGGCCCGCGGGCGGGCCAAGGCCGCGGGCGGCGATCTTGACGGATCGCGGGATGACTACCTGGCCGCCGCCCGCGGCGAGGCGGCTGCGGTCGATGTCGACCTCCTCGCCGCTGCTGCGCTCGGAGCGCCCCGTCCGCCCGCGCAGTACATCGGTGTGCCAGATCAGGAAGTGATCGCCGAACTCCAGCGCGCTGAAGTGGCCCTGCCGCGATCGCCAGGACTCGACCCGAGCCCTCGTGGTCAGCAACCTCGCGCTGCGACTGCCCGACGGTTCGCCGGAGCGCGCCGCCGCCACCGAGGAGGCAATGCTGCTGGCCCGTCAGCTCGGCGAGCGCGAACCGCTTGTCGACGCGCTGCGGGCCGAGTATTTCGGTCTGTACGCCACCGACCCGCCGAAGTCCCGGCTCGCCGTGATCGACGAGATCCTGCGTTTACTTGGCGGTGAACAGACCGAGCGCAGGGTCGAGGCCCTCCTCTTGCGCATGCAGGCCCTGCTCGAAATGGGCGACATCGAGCGCTATGACGCCGACTACGCCACCGCCACTCAGTTGGCTGATCAGTTGTATCTGCGCAGTTACCAGGCCACGCTGCGGGCGGTCCGGCCCATGCGAACGCTGCTTCGTAGCGAGTTCGACGCGGCTGAAGCGCAGGCCTACGAATCCATCGCGACCGGCGAGGCGGGCGAGTTGGGGATGCTGGCTCTGGCGACGCAGCTCTTCGCCATCCGCATGGAGCAGGGCCGGCTGGCCGAACTGGAGGCGATGATCACGTCCAGCGTGCAGCAGTTCTCCGACGTCCCCGCAATGCGCGTCGCCCGCCGCTCCTGTTCGCTCACACCGGTCAGGTCGACAAGGCGCGCCGAGAGTTCGCGCAACTCGTCGACCCGGGGCTTCCTGTCGTCCCGCCCAGAGGCGACGCCGGCCGCACGCTGGTGCTCTGCCTCCTCGCCGACATCGCCGTCGCGTTGGAGGACGTCACGGCGGCTGCCACCCTTTTCGACCTGCTGCTGCCCCACAAGGACGAGGCGGCCATCGCCACGCTGGCGGTCTGCATGGGCTCGGTCGCGTTCTACCTCGGCCGGGTAGCTCGGCTCCTCGGGCGGTGGGACGAGGCCGCGCACTTGTTACGGCACGCCGTCGCCTTCAATCAGCGGCTGGACTCACCCCACCTGACCGCTAGTGCGCAGCAGGAACTTGCGGCGTTGCTCGAGATGGCCGGATGAGCCGGGCGATCACGAGCGACGCCAGCGCCGACGCACCCAACCAACCCAGGGCGACGGTGATGAGCGTCATCACTGTATGTATGCACCCTTAGGTCAGAAAAAGGGTGGATTTCCGAAGTGTCGCTGTCAGGCGCCGCGGGCGCCGCGGCCGCGCAGGGCCCGCTTCTGCTCGATGAAGTCGACGAGCACGTAGTCGCCCAGGGTCTCGGGGGTGGTGAAGAAGGCCCGGCCGCGGTTGAGCTGGGTGAGCTTCTCGACGAACGCCTTGAGGTAGCTGTTGGCGTCGAGCATGAACGTGTTGATGCGGATGTCTTCCTTGGTGCAGCGGGCCACCTCGGTGAGGGTGGCGTCGACCGTCTCCTGCACCGGCGGGTAGCTGAAGAACGGCTCGGCCATCCCCGGCATCGAGTGGGCGGTGGGCTCGCCGTCGGTGATCATGATGATCTGCTTGGTGCCGGTCTGCTTGGCCAGCATGCGCCGGCTGAGCATGAACGCGTGCTGCATGTTGGTGCCGTAGACGAAGTCCCACGACACCTCGGGCAGCTGCTCGGGCTTGAGCTCGCGGGCGACCTCGCTGAAGCCGACGATGCCGAGGAAGTCGCGCGGGAACTGCGTGGAGATCAGCGAGTGCAGCGCCATGGCCACCTTCTTGGCGGCCAGGAAGTTGTCGCGCATCGGCATCGACAGCGACAGGTCGAGCATCAACACCGTCGATGACCGCGTGAAGGTCTCGGTGCGCTCGACTTCGAAGTCGTCGGGCGACAGCCGCACCGGCGTGCCGCCGCCGGCCCGGGCGATGGCGTTGCGCACCGTGCGCTCGATGCTGAGGTTGAACGGGTCGCCGAACTCATACGGCTTGGTCTCATACGCCCGCTCGTGGCCGACGCCGGCGTAGTCCTGGTCGTGCTTGCCGATGCGGTCCTTGGCCAGATGGGCGAACAGGTCCGACAACGCGTTCTGCCCGATCTTGCGCATGCCCCGTGGCGTCAGCTCGAAGCGGCCTTCCTTCTGCTCGATGAGGCCGGCCTCCTCCAGCAGCTTGGCCAGCTCGGCCAGCCGCTCGAGCGAGCGGGCGCCGTCGTCGCCGAGCAGGTCGCGCGCCTTGTCGATGTCGACGTCGGCCAGCGCGCCGGGTGACGACGGCGGAGCGCATCAGGTTCTCGAGCTGGTCGATGTCGCCCAGGCGATCCATGAGCTGCGCGGCCTCGGCGAAGCCGAGCGGGTCCATCCCGTTGAACTTGTAGCGGCGGTCCCAGCCCGCCTGCGGGAACGCGCCCTGCAGGTTGTGGCTCAGCCGGTCGACCTGCCAGCGCAGGTCCATGTCCTCGAGCAGCGCCTCGGCTCAGTCCCTGCAACTGCGCCCGCTGCTCGGGCGTCATCGAGTTGAGCATCGCCTGCATGGCCGCCATCTGCTGGGCCATCTGCTCGAGCAACTCGTCGAGCGTCTGCGGGTTGCCGGGGAAGAAGTCGCCGAACTCCTGCATGAAGTTCTCGAAGCGACGGGTCGATCGGCTCGCCCCGCTCGCGCTGTTCGAGCATGCGGTTCAGCGAGTTGAACATGTCCTTCATGCGCTGGATCTGCTCGGGGCTGACGTCGGACATCGCGCCCGACATCTGGTTGAAGTAGCTCTGCATCAGCTGCTGCTTGAGCTTCTCCATCAGCTCGTCGAACTTCTCGCGCGCCTCGCTGGAGGTGAACTCGTACTCCTGCAGCTCCTTGACCTGGCCGGCCAGATCGGGCGGCAGCAGGTCGAGCTGCATCCGGCGTCTCGTCGGCCACCTCGTCGGTGATCTCCTGGCGGCGCTCGTCGCCCGACTCGCTGGGCCTCGCTGCTGGAGCTGGTCGATGCCCTCGCGCTCCATGTCGACGACGTCGCGCAGCTCCTGGGCGATGTCGTCGTAGACGCCGCCGAGGTCGTAGCGCTCCAGCTCGTCCCGCTTCTTGCGGCGGAGCTTCTCGAGCAGCTCCCGCATGCCGGCGATGCGCTCGTCGTTGCGGTCCCGGAAGCCCGACTGGAGCAGGCGCCGGAGGGCGGCGTTCAGGTCGCCGTGGTAGAGGAGGTCGTCGGTGATCTCCGCCAGCACCGAG
Organism: uncultured Actinomycetes bacterium; assembly: GCA_963742585.1. Lineage (GTDB taxonomy): Bacteria > Actinomycetota > Acidimicrobiia > Acidimicrobiales > JACDEA01 > JACDEA01. The sequence goes on along the minus strand of CAVUMI010000002.1, from coordinate 36,120 downwards.
TCGGCGTCGAGCTCGAAGCCGACCTGGGTGCCATCCCACCGGCTATATCGAGCACGAACAGGCACGAATCGCGAGGCTAGGGCATATTGGGGCGCAAGGAACCGCCTCCCGAGCACGTTGTCATTTGCTGAGCGGCCCGTTAGCGTCGTGTTCACCCCGAACAAGGAGCTGGTTTTCGTGCGTCGTATCGAAGCTCGCAGTAGTTGGTGCGGCGGTCTCGGCCCTGGCCGTCGTCGGTCTGGTAGTGGCCCCGGCCGCCGAAGCGGCCGACATTGGACGCCGCCCGGCTCCCTCCTGAGCCTTTGCATCACGATGCGGCCCAGCCCGCCGCTGCTCTGCATCTCACCTGTAACGACACGCTGAGCCCTTCGGGGGGCGTTCGAGCGACCTACCAGAGCGATCACGGTAGGTCGCTCGCGCGCCCACGGCGTCCTTGTTGAGGCGCTTGGAGAGGTGCAGGCCCTCGAGCACGAACTCGGTGGCGCTGGCGATGGCGGCGGGCGTCTCGCTGCCGGCCAGCGCAACGACCGCGGGCCGTAGCGCGGGGAGCCGGGACAGGGTCTCGACGTACTCGGTCGACGCCACGTCGTCGCCGGCGTGGACGACGGTGCCCTCGTCGAAGGCGGCGACGACGTCGCGCACCTGCTCGGGCGACACCCGGTCCTTGAACACGGTGAGGACGGCCGACTTCAGCAGCCGGTCCACCACCTGCTCGTCGCGCCCGTCGTCGATCGACTCGATCTCGACCTTGCCCGACGTCGACGCGGCCAGCGCGTCGAGGTCGCTCACGCGGGGCACGACGTCCTTCTCACCGCCGCGCAGCGCGCGCCGGGCGGCGTTGGCGACCAGCGTCTCGTAGTTCGAGATCGACAAGCGCACCGATACGCCGCAGCGCTGGTTGATGTGCGGGCTGGTGCGGGCCAGCTGCGAGAGCGTGGCCACGATCTCGGCCATGAAGTCGGGCACCTGCACGCGCAGGCCGAGCGCGTCGAGCGGGCGCGCCTCTTGGTTGACGACTTCGCAGCTCGGTCTCGACGTCGAGCGGGTAGTGCGTGCGGATCTGGGCGCCGAAGCGGTCCTTGAGCGGCGTGATGATCCGGCCGCGGTTGGTGTAGTCCTCGGGGTTGGCCGAGGCCACCAGCATCACGTCGAGCGGGAGGCGGATCTTGTAGCCGCGGATCTGCACGTCGCGCTCCTCGAGCACGTTGAGCAGGCCCACCTGGATGCGCTCGGCCAGGTCGGGCAGCTCGTTCATGGCGAAGATGCCGCGGTTGGTGCGGGGCACCAGGCCGTAGTGCAGCGTCAGCTCGTCGGAGAGGTAACGGCCCTCGGCCACCTTGATCGGGTCGACCTCGCCGATGAGGTCGGCGATCGAGGTGTCGGGCGTGGCCAGCTTCTCGCCGAAGCGGGTGTCGCGGTGCACCCAGTCGATCGGCGTGTCCTCGCCCTTCTCGGCGATGAGGTCACGGGCGTGACGGGAGACCGGGTTGTACGGGTCGTCGTTGATCTCCGAGCCGGCGACGATGGGCATCCACTCGTCGAGCAGGCCGGTGAGCGAGCGGATGATGCGGGTCTTGGCCTGACCGCGCTCGCCCAGGAAGATCACGTCGTGGCCGGCGAGCAGCGCATTCTCCAGCTGCGGCATGACGGTGTCCTCGTAGCCGAGGACTCGGTCGACGAGCGGTTCGCCGGCCGCCACCTTGGCGGCCGCGTTGCGGCGCACTTCTTCTTTGACAGGAATCGACTCCCAGCCAGACTCGCGTAGCTGGCCGAGGGTCGCGGGACGAGAACTCATGGTCCCGACAATAGGCTCCGAGCCATGCTTCGGCTGCCAGCGACTCGCCGTGTGCGCGCTCGTCGCCCTCGCCGCATGCAGTTCGCGCACGGGCGACACGGGACTCGGCCGGGCCGACCACCACCGCGGTAGACACCGGGCCGTTCCAGGTAACGGGCATCGCCGCGCAAATCGGCGCGACGCATGCCGCCGCCGAACCGATCAAGCCGCCGTTCACGATCACGGTCGAGCAGCGGGGCGTCGGCGGGGCCGAGATCGTCGGCATCACCGTCAACGGCAAGGCCGGCGCAGATCAACTGGACCACCGGGCAGCCGCTGCCGGTGACCGGCCCGGGCCAGGGCGTCAGTCTCGGCATCGCCGCAGTGGGGATCGACTCCAGGACGATCAAGTGGACGCTCGACGGCGCGGCGCGCGAGGTGCTTCCGGGCATGTACATGTTGGGGTCCTCGGTCGCCGTCGGCGCCAACGGGCTGGGCACGCCGGTCGATCGGGTCTCGTTCACCGCCGGCCCCGAGGCGGCCCTGTCGACGACCGGACGGGCGGTGCTGGCGCTGCCGCCGGGCCGCGTCCGCCTCGAGGGCACCGAGGGCGACCTCGTTCTCGCCGGCGAGTTCACGTTGAGCTCATCGCCGCCGGCGACCGCAAGGTGACCCAGATCACCTTCGGCGACGGCACCTACGAAGTCACCCTCACCCCCGTCGCCACCGGCTACACCGTCCTCGCCCGCCTCCAAGGCCGCATCGTCGCCGCCTACTCGTCCTCCGGACGACAGGCGGATCGTCCTACGAGGCGATGACCGAAATGGGTGATGTCGTTACGGTCGCCGAATGACCGCAACTGACACCGACGTTGGCGCGCCGGTCAACGAACCCATGCTCCGCGCCGTGCGGCACGTGTTGAATCTGCCGCCGTTCATCCGTCGCCCCCTGGCCTCGGCGCTGCGAGTGACACCGGTGCCACCGCGCAGCTGATGGCGTTCATGGTCAGCCCGGAGATCCGCGCCAACCCGTGGTCGCTCTACGCCAAGCTGCGGCGCAAGCAGCCGGTCAAACGCATCCCGCCCGGCATCTGGCTGATCGCGACGCACGCCGATGTCGCCATGCTGGCCCGTGATCCCCGGCTCGGCGTCGACGAGGGCAAGTCGAAGTGGCCGCCCAAGGCACGTCGCCGCGGACCGTTCAACGAGGCGATCGGCAAGAGCATGTTGTTCCTCGACCCGCCCGACCACGAACGCCTCCGCCGACTCGTCGCCCGCACGTTCACTCCACGGCGGATCGAGGAGATGCGGGGCCGGGTCGAGGAGCTGGCCGACGCGCCGCATCGACGCGCTGGCGCCGCGGGGCCGCGCCGACCTGCTCGCCGAGCTCGCCTATCCGCTTCCCATCGACGTGATCTGCGAGATGTTGGGCGTGCCCGAGGCCGACCGCCACCAGTTCCCGCCGTGGGCCGGCACGCTGGCGGCCCGACTCGACATCTCGCCGTTCCGCACCCCGGAGATCGACCGCGAGGGCGACGTCGCCGCCGCCGAGCTCGAGCGCCTACCTCGACGGCCTGCTCAGCGACCCGACCAAGCGGCTCGCCGGTGGGCTGATCGACGCGCTGGCCGACCAGCGAGGAGGGTTCGGGCGAGCGGCTCACGCCGACAAGAGGTCATCGCCACCTGCGCGCTGCTGCTGATCGCCGGCTACGAGACCACCGCCAACCTCATCGGCAACGGCGTGTTCGCGATGCTCCACAACCCCGACCAGCTCGCGGCGTTGCGCGCCGGCGACGTGACGCCCGAGTCGGCCGTCGAGGAACTGCTGCGCTACGACGGGCCCGTGCAGATGACCCAGCGCATCGCGCTCGAGGACATCGACTTCCGCGGCCACCACATCCAGAAGGGCGACGAGGTCGTCCTCCTGCTCGGCGCGGCGAACCGCGACCCCGACGTGTTCGCCGACCCCGACCGCCTCGACCTCGGCCGCGACGCCGAACCCGCACCTCGCCTTCTCCTACGGCATCCACGCGTGCCTCGGCGCGTCGCTGGCCCGGCTCGAGGCCGCCGTCGTGCTGCGCCAACTGGTCGAGCGCTTCCCGAACCTGGCGCTCGACGGCAAGCCGAAGTGGCGCAACACCTTCGTGCTCCGCGGCCTGCAGTCGCTGCCCGTCAGCCTTGGCGCTTCAGCCGGCCGGTCCGCTTCGCCCAGCGTTCGGCCGCGCTGAACACCGCGATCGACAGCGGGATCAGCAAGACGGCGAACACCGCGAGCCAGACCAGATTGCGGCCCTCTTCGGCGATGGTGGCGCCGTCGATCAACGCGTGGCGGACGCCGGCGCAGCAGATACGTGGCCGGCGACAGGTGCGAGATGACCTGGAGCCAACCCGGGCAACGTCTCCACCGAGTAGTAGACGCCCGACACCAGCAGTACCGCCGGCCTGCACCATGAACGACATCTGCTCACCCCGCTCGGGATACAGCATCGGCAGCACGCCGGCGAGAATCCCGAGGCCGACCAGCGAGAGGCTGCCGGCCGCCACCAGCGCCGCCGCCGTCCCCCAGTTGGCGTGCGAGAGGTCGACGGAGAAGAACGGCAGCGAGAACACCATGATCAAGCTGGTCCGCATCACGCGCGTGCAGCACGCCGAAGGTGGCGGTTCCGATCAGCTGGGCGACGCGCGGCACCGGCGCCATCAGCGTGTGCTCGATGGTGCCCTCCCACCGCTCCCACGTGATGACCAGGCTGATGTCGTCGAGCACCGCGGAGAGGTAGGCCCACACCAGCGTGCCGATGAGCAGGAACAGGATGAGGTCGTTGGCCTTCTGGCCCGACACCACGCCCTCGGCCGTCAGCTGCTTGGCGATGAAGGTGATGGCCAGCGTGTTGACCACGCCGTAGACGAGCCACACCACCTCCCACGCCCAGTGCCGCTTCCAGAGGTTGGTCTGGCGCTCGACGAACGCCCACCCGAGGTTGACCTGCTGGCGCGCGCCGAAGCGTCGGGCCGGCGCGGGCATGTGTAGTCCGGTCATACGTAGGTCCCTTCCTCTTCGTCGTCCTCGACGCTCTTACCGGTGAGCGCCATGAACACGTCTTCCATTCGATGTCGTTGACGTCGCGGCCGTTGCCACCGCGGTCGCGCAGCTCGAGCGGGGTGCCCTCGGCGACGATCGCACCGCCGACGAGAAACGCGATGCGGTTGCACAGCGCCTCGGCCTCGGCCATGTCGTGCGTCGTCAGCAGGATGGTGGCGCCGTGCTCGCGCTGGACCTCTCGGATGAAGTCCTGCACGTCGCGCTGGCTGCGGGGGTCGAGACCGGTCGTCGGCTCGTCGAGCAGCATCAGCATCGGCGAGGTCAGGAACGCGCGGGCCACCGCGATCTTCTGCTGCTGGCCACGCGACAGCTCCTTGACCATGGCCCGCTGGTGGCTGCGATTCAGCCCGAGCCGGTCGAGGATCGCGCTCGGCGTTGCGCTTCACTTCGGCGCCGTCGAGCCCGTAGACCCGGCCGAAGAACAGCAGGTTCTCCAGCGCCGACATCTGGCGGAAGAACGACGGGTCGGCCGAGACGCGGTTGATGAGCTGGCGGGCCTCCATCGAGTCGCGCTCGATGTCGTAGCCGAATACCTCGACCTGGCCGGCGTCGGCCAGCACGAGGGTCGACAGGATGCGGATGAGCGTCGACTTGCCCGAGCCGTTGGCGCCGATCAGGCCGAAGATCTCACCGCGGCCGACGCGGAACGACACGTCCTGCACGGCGTGGATCGGGCGGCGCCCGCGCTTGAACGACTTGGAGACGCCCCGCACGACGAGCGGGTCTTTACTTGAAACCTGGAACATTGGCGATCCTCTTGAGAGTGGGCGGGCAGAAGGGACAAGCCCGGGCCGGAGGACCGCGTGTTCGAGTTACCTACGCAAAGCCCTCGGGCCCGGAAGCGGGCCGCACACCGGTCGATATACGCATCGCCGTCACTGTACGACTCCGCCCCGCCCGCGCCAACGAATTAACCCGCCATCCCAGCCGCCGCTCATTCTCGAGGCAATAGCTGTCGTTTTACGACAGCTATTGCCTCGAGAAGGCGAGACGCACTGCGTGCGTCTCTCGGATCGTCGCTGCGGTGCCTTCGGGGTCGCCGGTGATGTGTTCGCGGAAGAGCCGGAGGGTCTGCCAGCCCGCCCGGGCAGCGTCGTTGTCGCGGTCGTGGTCCCGCTTGAGGTCCTGAATCCGCGTGTGCCAACGACGTCCGTCGGCCTCGAGGACGAGCTTGGCGTCGACATACGCACGGTCAACACAGCCCGCGACAAACTGCTGCCCCGGGTGCGCGTACTGGCGACGCGGGAGCGGGAGGCTGAACGCGGCGATGAGATCATCGAGCTCGCGCTCGAGGACGCTCGCGGGTGGGACGTGCTTGGGTCCGCGCTCGTCGAGAACGGTCGTGAGCGTTCGCACGCCGGGCTTGCCGCGCCGGGCGACGAGTCGCAGACACTCGCCGACTTCGATGTAGGACGTCTGCTTGGCCGTCACCGCTGTGTCGAGCGCAAAGCCGAGCCGCTTGGTGCGTCCGTGGCTGACCCCGGCCATGTCGACGAAGATCCACGGAACCGTGATGACGGGCAGTCCGCCGACGGGCCCCCATTCATGAAGGTGGAGGTCGGTGCTTTGCCGGACCTCGACTTCGGCAACTCGTGGATGATCGCCGTGGGGAACAGTGAGAACGACGGCGCCCTTGACGAACCCGTCCACGCCCCGCAGCTGCGCCGCCGCCGCATGGCTGATGATCGAGTTCGGTCCGATCGCCAGGTGGGCGACCCAGAGGCGCCCCTTGTAGGTCGGTGGAACGCCGGGGAAGCCGTACGTGGCTACGGCCTCAAGGCGCCACGTACCGGCATCGAGGCGTCGCTCGATGAACTTGTCGTCGCCGCCGACGGCGTGCACCTGCGCACGCGAGAACTTGGCTTCCTGCTGGGCAGCAATGGCTGCGATGGCTTGGTCGACATCGCGTTTGGTCATGCCCGCCAGTAGTACCAACGCCGTGCGCGCCGTCGCTAGGGCCAAACGAACCCGAGGCAATAGCTGTCGTTTTCCGACAGCTATTGCCTCGAGAATGGCTGGTTAGACGGTGACGGCGAGCTCGGCGGTGTAGCCGGCGGCAGGGCTGCCGGCGGCGGACGCCACTTGGAGCGACGAGCCGTCAGCGAACACGTTGTCTGATGCGATCGAGCTGCGCGACGTCTGACCGCGGCTCGACGCGTACCCGTCGGTGGCGTACACCTGGTTGCACGCGTCGGCGGGCAACGCCAGCTGCGACGTCTTGAGCTTGCTCCCGGCCGACGTCGCGTTGGCCAGACTCGAGAAGATCTCGAAGTGGATGTGCGGCCAGCGGCCCGAGTAGGCGGCGGGGAAGATGCTGGTGAAGCTCACCCGCCCACTCGAGTCCGCGGCCTGCACGCCGCGCAGGTAGTTCTCGTTCTCGGCGCCCTGCGAGTACATCGAGTAGAGCCCGTCGCGGTCGCAGTGCCACAGGTACACGGCCGCGCCGGCGTAGGACTTGCAGCCGTTGGACTTCTGCAGGATCGTGAGGTTGACCTTCAGCGGCACGCCCTGGGCCACGCCCGACGCCGAGCCGAAGCTCGACCGGATGTCGCTGCGTACGACGCCGCTCTGCGTGAGCGCGTTCGGCCCGTTCGTTCCGTCGCCCGGGAACGGCCCACCGGTCTCGCTGGGAATCGTCTCGCAGGTCGACGACGACGACGTCGACGCCGACGTGGACGAAGGCGCCGATGCCGAGGTCGTCGATGACGACGAGGTCGACGCCGTCGCGGCGTCATCGTCTGAGTCCCCGCCGCACGCGGCAACGAGGAACAGTGGCACCGCGCCGATGATTCGCAGCGCGCCTCGCCGGTCGAGCAACCGTCCCATCTCCCGCAACCGCTGCAGGTCGTAGGCCAAGCCACGGTCGTGCGCGTGCGTCATGGCAGCGAGGCTATGTTCACAAACACATCAGCTGGGTCACGAATGGAGAAACCATGAGTGCACCGTCCCGAGCGACTCGGTTCGCCGCCGTCCTCCTCGTCGTCGCGCTCTTCGCCACCGCGTGCGGCGGCGATGACGACGACTCATCGAGCGGCACCAGCGGCGGCGGCGGCGCCCAAGTCTCCACCGCCACACCGAAACCCGGCGGCAAGCTCATCATGGGCGTCGAGGCCGAGGTCGACGGCTTCGACCCCACGCAGAACCGCATGGACGTCACCGGCCTCACCTACGCGTCCACCGTCTATGACCCGCTCGGCGCATTCGGCAAGGACGGCAAGGTGCACCCGTACCTGGCCGAGTCGATCGACCACAACGCCGACCTACACGGAGTGGACCGTCAAGCTGCGGCCCAACGTCAAGTTCAGCAACGGCGACCCGCTCACCGCCGACGACGTCGTCGCCGACTGGAACGCGCACCTCAAGTCGCCGCTCACCAGCCCGGCGATCGTCGGCTACCTCAAGACGATCACCAAGGTCGACGACCTCACCGCGCAAGTTCACGATGGCCGGCCCGTGGGTGCCGTTCCCGATCTACCTCACCGGCCAGCTCGGCTTCGTCTTCTCCCGCAAGATGCTGGCCGACCCGAAGAACGCGCCGCGCAACCCGATCGGCACCGGCCCCTTCGTCCTCAAGGAATGGGTTCCCGGCAACCACATGATCGCCACCAAGAACCCGAACTACTGGCAGAAGGGTCTCCCCTACCTCGACTCGGTCGAGCTGCGCCCGATCGTCGAGACGCAGTCGCGTGAGTCGAGCCTCAAGGCCGGCACCATCGACCTGATGCACTCGAGCGACGTGCAGACCGATCAAGGACCTCAAGGGCGACAAGAGCATCGCGTCGATCACCGACGAGAAGGTCAGCCGGTGAGCAGGAAGAGCACTTCATCATGCTCAACACGGCCAAGGCGCCGCTCGACGACGTCCGCGTCCGCCAAGCGCTGGCCTACGCCACCGACCGCAAGCGGCGCATCGACACGATCGACTTCGGCATCTCGCCCGACTCGACCGGCCCGTTCGGCAACGTCGGCTCGGCCTTCGACGGCGACACCGGCTACCCGAGCTTCGACCTCGCAGAAGGCCAAGGACCTGGTCGCCGAGTACAAGAAGGAGAAGGGCGTCAGCGCACGTCACCTTCGAACTCGGCACCACCAACACCGGCCGCAACCTGCAGGACATGTCGCTCATGCAGACGCATGTGGAAGGACGCCGGCATCGACGTCACCATCAAGCAGGTCCAGCAGAGCCAGTACATCCTCAACGCGCTCAACGGCGCGTACGACGCGTACGACTGGCGCCAGTTCGGCGAGCCCGATCCCGACGCCGACTTCGTGTGGTGGACGTCGCAGACCGCGTCGCCCATCGGACAGCTGGCGCTGAACTTCGCCCGCAACAAGGACCCGCTGATCGACGCCGCGCTGCTCAAGGGCCGCACGTCGCCGTCCGACGCCGACCGCAAGGCGGCGTACCAGGAGATCGCCAAGCGGTTCGGCAGCGACGACGTCCCGTACATCTGGCTCAACCAGACGATCTGGCAGATCGCCTTCAAGCCCAAGGTCAAGGGCATCACCAACTGGACGCTGCCCGACAACGACGCCGGGCGTCGACCACACGCATCGGTGGTGGCTTCCTCCTGAGCCACGTCGGCGTCAACTAACACCCGCCGGCGTGCGCGCGCCATAGCCGGGAAGATCCTCTATCTGATCCCGGTGCTGTTCGCGGTGACGGCGCTGTCGTTCGGCTGCTCAAGCTGCTGCCGGGCGACCCCGCCGTCAACATCCTCGGCGCCGAGCGCAACGCCCGCCGCGGTCGAGACGCTGCACAAGCAACTCGGCCTCGACGAGCCGCTGGTGGAGCAGTACGGCCGCTTCGTGTGGAACGCGCTGCACGGCGACCTCGGGCCGCTCGTACCAGAACAACCAGCCGACCACCGAGGCGCTGCGCCAGCGCCTGCCGGTCACCCTCGAGCTGCTCGTGCTGTCGCAGTTCCTTGCGCTGCTGGTGGCGATCCCGCTCGCCATCCGCGCCGCCACGCGGCCCGACGGCCTGCTCGACCGCGTCTCCACCAGCGTGTCGTTCGGCTTCCTGGCGTTGCCGCCCTACATCGTCGGCGTGGTGCTGGTGCTGGTGTTCGCGGTGCAGTTCCACTTGTTCCCGGCGACGGGCTACACGCCGCTCACCCAGAACCCGTTCGAGAACCTGCGGTCGCTCACGCTGCCGGCGATCACGCTCGCGCTGGCCGAGCTGGCCACCTACCTGCGCCTCCTGCGCGCCGACATGATCACCACGCTGCAGGAGGACTTCATCACGATGGCCCGGGCCAAGGGCATGCCGCCGCGGCGCATCCTGTGGCGGCACGCGTTCCGGCCGTCGAGCTTCTCGCTGGTGACGGTGGCCGGTCTCAACTTCGGCCGGCTGATCGGCGGCACGTTCATCGTCGAGATCCTCTTCGCCCTGCCCGGCATCGGCGAGCTGACGGTGCAGTCGATCTTCAGCAACGACTACCTCGTGGTGCAGGGCACCGTGCTGCTCGTGGCCGTCGGCTACGTGCTCGTCAACTTCCTCGTCGACCTTCTCTACGTCGTCATCGACCCGCGGGTCCGCCATGCTGCCGCTGCCAGCTGAACCCGAGGTCGGCGAGGCCGGCCGCACGAGCCGCGGCGGCTGGGCCTGGTGTTCTGGCTGTCGATCGGGTGGGTCGGGCTGCGTGCTCCTGCTGGCCGTCTTCGCCGGCGTGCTGCCCCTCCCCGATCCCAACGCGCAGACGCGCCGGCCTCAACCTCAACCCGAGCGTCGCACCACCTGCTCGGCACCGACGGACTGGGCCGCGACATGTTCGCCCGCGTCGTCTACGCGGCGCGCGTCTGCGCTCACCGTCGGCTTCGCGTCGATCGCGCTGGGGCTGGTCGTCGGCGGGGCGATCGGCGTGATCGCCGGCTACTACCGCGGCCGCATCGACCGGGTGCTCATGGCCGCGGTCGACGTGATGCTCGCGTTCCCCGCGCTGGTGTTCGCGCTGGCCATCGTCACGTTCCTCGGCCAGAACCTGCGCAACGTCACCATCGCCATCGCGGTGATCGCGATCGCGCCGATCGCCCGCATCGTGCGGGCCAGCACGCTCACGTTCGCGCAGCGCGACTTCGTGCTGGCCGCCCGCACGCTCGGTGCGTCGAACCGCCGCATCATCCTCCGCGAGATCCTGCCCAACGTCGCCATCCCGATCGGGTCGTTCTCGTTCATCGCGGTGGCGCTCGCCGTCGTCGGCCGAGGGCGCGCTGGCGTTCCTCGGGCTGTCGGTGCAGGCGCCCACCGCGACGTGGGGCGGGATGATCAACGACGGGCGCAGCTTCCTGCAGGACCACCCGCAACCTCAGCCTGATCCCGTCGGCCGTGCTGTTCGTCACGGTGCTGGCGCTGAACTTCGCCGGCGACACGCTGCGGTCGCGCTTCGACGTCAAGGACGTGAGCGTGTGAGCGAGGTCCCGCTTCTCGCGGTCGACGACCTGGTCACGCACTTCCGTACCGACCGCGGCATGGTGCGGGCCGTCGACGGCGTGTCGTTCGCGCTCGAACGCGGGCAGACGCTCGGCATCGTGGGCGAGTCGGGCTCGGGCAAGACGGTGCTGTCGCGCTCGATCATGGGCCTGCTGCCGCCCAAGAACGTGGTGAGCACGGCGGCCACGTGCGGTTCGAGGGCCGCGACCTCGACGGCGCTGTCGGCCGAGGAGATGCGCACGGTGTGGGGCGCCGAGATCGCCATGGTGTTCCAGGACCCGATGACGTCGCTCAACCCGGTGATGCGCATCGGCACGCAGGTCACCGAAGGTCTGCGCGTGCATCTCGACATGGACAAGGAGCGGGCCAACGAAACCGCAGTGGCGCTGCTCAAGAGCGTCGGCATTCCCGAGCCCGAGCGCCGCCTGCGGCAGTACCCGTTCGAGTTGTCCGGCGGCATGCGCCAGCGGGTGACCATCGCCATCGCCATCGCCTGCGGGCCCAAGCTGCTGATCGCCGATGAGCCCACCACCGCGCTCGACGTCACCGTGCAGGCCCAGATCCTCAACCTGCTGCAGGACAAGCAGCGCGAGCGCCACATGGCGATGATCCTGGTGACGCACGACCTCGGCGTGGTGGCCGGCCGCACCGACCACATCGCGGTGATGTACGCGGGCAAGATCGTGGAGAAAGCGCCGACGGCCAAGCTGTTCACCGAGATGCGCATGCCGTACACCGAGGCGCTGATCAAGTCGATCCCCAAGCCCGAGCAGCCGAGCCACACGCGGCTCCTCGCCATCACCGGCCGGCCGCCCGATCTTGTGCAACCCGCCGACGGGCTGCAACTTCGCGCCGCGCTGTCCGTACGCGCAGGACCGCTGTCGCCATGAGGAGCCACCGCTGATCACCGACGGATCGGTCAGCCCCGACCACGCGTTTGCCTGCTGGTTCCCGGTGGGCAGCCCGCAGGGGAAGGCCGCGCTGCAGCGCAACGTGGCCGCGGGGCGGGCCGAAACACTGGCCACCGTCGCCGGTGGTGCGGCCGAGGTGGGCGTCGACCTCTCCGGCGTGGAGCTACCAGGATGACGCGTTGCTCGAGGTCACCGACCTCACCGTCGAGTTCCCGGCCGGTGGCGGGCCGCAAGGTGCACGCGGTCTCCGGCGTGAGCTTCGACGTGCACGAGGGCGAGACGCTCGGCCTGGTCGGGCGAGTCGGGCTGCGGCAAGTCGACCACCGGCCGGGCCATCCTGCAGCTGCCCCGCCCCACCGGCGGTTCGGTGATCTACGAGGGCCGCGAGCTCACCGCGCTGTCCGGCGACGAGCTGCGCGCCGTGCGCCGCCGGCTGCAGATGATCTTCCAGGACCCGATCTCGTCGCTCAACCCTCGCCGCCGGGTGCACGACATCGTGGCCGAGCCCCTCGCCATCTGGGACGTCGGCACCAAGGAGGCGCGCGCCGCGAAGGTGCGCGAGCTGCTCGACGCGGTCGGGCTCGACCACGCCGCCGCGTCGCGCCGGCCGCACGAGTTCTCCGGCGGCCAGTGCCAGCGCATCAGCATCGCCCGCGCGCTGGCGTTGGATCCCAAGCTGCTGATCTGCGACGAGCCGGTGTCCGCGCTCGACGTCTCGGTGCAGGCCCAGATCCTCAACCTGCTCGAGGACATGAAGGCGCGCTACGGGCTCACGCTGATCTTCGTGTCGCACAACCTCGGCGTGGTCAAGAACATCAGCGACCGGGTGGCGGTGATGTACCTGGGCAAGCTGTGCGAGCTGGCCCCGGCCGACGACCTCTACACCCGTCCGACGCACCACTACACCGCCGCGCTGCTGGCTCGATACCGGTGGCCGACCCGACGGTCCGCCCGGGCGCGGCGCCCGACGTCGGTGGCCGGCGACCCGCCCTCGCCGATCGACCCGCCGTCGGGCTGCCGCTTCCGCACCCGCTGCCCCCGCGCCGAGGCGCACTGCGCCGAGGTCGAGCCGCCGCTGCGCGAGGTGCGCCCCGGCCACTACGTCGCCTGCCACTTCCCGATCGGAGAGCCGATGGACCTGACAATCGAAGATCGATCACCTGGCCGACATCGAGTTGTTCCGTCGGTGCACGCCCACGGATCTCGAGGCGCTGGCCGCCATCGTCGACGAACTGGCGGTACCCGCCGGCACCGTGCTGTGCGACCAGGGTCGCATCGCCGAGGACTGCTTCGTCGTGATCGAGGGCGAGGCCGACGTCAGCGTCAGCGGCGAGACCGTCATCACGGTCAAGCCGGGCGAGCCGATCGGCGAGATGGGCCTGCTCGACCACCTGCCCCGCTCGGCGACCGTCACCGCCCGCACGCCGATGCGGCTCTACGTCATTCCCACCGCTCGCTTCGAGGAACTACTCGAGTCCACCTCGATCGCCCGCGGCCTCCTCGAACACCTCAGCCTCCGCGTCCGCGACCTAGAACACGGCCGCGGCCGCCTCGCGTCGTACTAACCCCAGCCATGTGTCGGTGCTCAATCGTGGTTTTTCCCGATCGAGCACCGACACTTCGCCTTGCGACTTAGGTGGCGACGGCGTCGATGGCGCCGAGGGCGGCGACGCCGCCGAACATTTCGCGGACGCGGCCGCCGAGAGGAGGTCGCCCTCGACCTTGAGGTCGCGCTCGAAGACCGCGACGAGGGGCTCGATCACACCGGCGACCATGCGGATGAACGTCGCCATCGAGCAGCGCAACACGATGGCGGGATCGTTCGGCGGCCCGGGGAACACCGTGGCCGACTGACCGGCGACCACGAGGGTCCACTGGTCGATGTCGGGCGGCCCCATTCCCGTGCCATACCGGCTCAGCTCATAACCGATCTCGCCCTCGAAGCCGAACTGCATGTCGGGCCGGAAGGCGCGGGCCATCGCCTCGACGACGAGCCGCTGCATGCGCGCCGAGCCGAACCGCGCGTCGAGCTGCTCGTCGCTGGCACCGGCCGGGCCGCCGACAGCGTGGTCAGCCACGACACCACCGCGTCAAAGAGGCGATAGCGCTGGGTCTCGGGGTCGGCCTCGAGAACGGGCGGTAGGCCGGGCACCACATCGGGCAGCTCGGGCCACAGCCGCTGGAGTTCGCCGGGGAGGCGACCAAGCACGCCGCGTCGCGCGTCGATTGGGACGTGCTGACAGCAGTGACGCAGCGCCTCGAACGGGAGGTAGGCGACGCCGAGGTCCTCGTCACAGCGGCCGGCCAGCACCGAACCGCCGGCCTCGTTAACGCGGCGGGCCAGCTCCGAGGCCAGCCGGGTCTTGCCCACGCCGGGCTCGACGGCCAGCAGCACCAGGCGGCGGGCGCCGGCGTCGACGTCCTTCCACGCGGTCCACAGCCCGTCGATGATGTCGGAGCGGCCGACGAAGGCGAACGGACCGGGCTGCAGCAGTGCGGGTGGCGGGATAGCGACGTCCACCGAAGCCGGCGTGACCTCCAAACTCGGCGCCGACTGCGCGGGCAGCACGCCCCACAACAGCGGGTAGATGGTCTGGCGTCCTTCGACGCCCTTGAACTCGGCCGGGCGGGCGGCGTCGAAGCGCAGATCGCCGGTGCCCTGCACGACCGAGTGACTGATCTCGGAAAGCAGCACCTCGCCGCCCGCCGCCGCGTCGCAGATCCGCGACGCGATGTTCACCGCCTGGCCGTGGAAGTCGCCGTCCTGCTCGATCGCCTCGCCGGTGTGCACGCCGACCTTCAACTCGAGTTCGCCGCCGGCCACCGCGTGCTGCATCTCGGCGCCGGCCAGCGCGGCGCTCCGGGCCGAGGTGAACACCACCATCAGTCCGTCGCCCAGGTCCTTGACCACGCGGCCGCCGTGGCGGGCGATCACCGATCGCAGCGCGGCCACATTCGCCGCTCGCAACTCGTGATAACGCAGGTCACCCAGCCGCTCGGTCAGCGTGGTTGAACTCACCGTGTCCGTGAACACAATCGTGAGCGTGCCGCTGGTCCGGCTCAAGGCACCGCCGGGTCCCCGCCGGGTCCTCCCGCTGACTTCTGGACACTTTTCGCCCTCCCAGGGCGTTAACTGTCCGAAAGTCAGGTGTGCTGACCTCGACACCTCGACACCTCGCCACCTCGACACTTCGACACCTCACGGTTGGATCAGGCGGTAGCCGACGCCGGGTTCGGTGACCAGGCGGTCGGCGGCGTCGGCCAGTTTCTTGCGCAGTTGGCTGGCGTAGACGCGGAGGTACTGCGTCTCGGTGCCGTACTCCGGGCCCCACACCTGCTGCAGCAGCCGCCGGTGGGTGATCACTCGGCCGGGGTGACGGGCGAGCGTCTCGAGGAACGCGAACTCCTTGGGCGTGAGGTCGAGGAGCCGCGAACCCACCCGCGCCTCGTGGCGGGCGACGTCGACCTCGAGATCGCCGACCCGCAGCACCGCTTCGTCAACACCGTCGGACGACGACGCACGCGGCGCGGTGACGCAACGCGACGCGCACGCCGCGCCAGCAGCTCCGGCGTCGAGAACGGCTTGGTGAGGTAGTCATCCGCGCCTTCGTCGAGCGCCAGCACCTTGCGTTCTTCCGCGCCGTCGGCGGTCAGGACGATCACCGGCAGGTCCGACCACGCCCGCAGCCGGCGACACACCTCGACGCCGTCGAGGTCGGGCAGCCCGAGGTCGAGGATCATCAGGCCGGGCGCGCGGTCGGCGGCGAGCCGCAGCGCCTCGGTCCCGTTGGCGGCCAGCAGCACGCGATAGCCGCGTGCGCTCGAGCGCCGCGCCGAGCGCACGCCGGATCCCGTCGTCGTCGTCGACGACCAGCACCAGCGCGTCCGTCACTCATCGCGCACCCCGACGGTGAAGAGGATGCGGGCGCCACCGCTGGGCGCGCCGCGCACCTCGATGGTGCCGCCGTGCGCCTCGACGATCGCCTTGCAGATCGCCAGCCCTATGCCCGAGGACCGGCTTCCCTCGCCGCGCCGGAACGGCTCGAAGATGCGCTCGCGGTCGAACGCGGCAACACCCGGGCCCTCGTCGTCCACCCACACCTCGACGACACGGTCGCGCGCCCGGCCGCCAACCCGCACCGTCGAGCCCGGCGGCGAGTGGCGGGCCGCGTTCTCCAACAGGTTCGACACCACCTGGTCGAGCTGGCTGTAGTCGGCGTCCACCAACGGCAGGTCGGCCGGCACCTCGAGCTGCAGCCGCACCTGCGCGAACATCCGCTCGAGCCGATGCGCCGCATCGCCCACCAGCTCGTCGAGCGCGATGGCCTGCTTGTCGGGCATCAGCGCGCCGGCCTCGATGCGGCTCAAGCTGAGAAGGTTGCCCACCAGGCGGTCGAGCCGCTCGGCTTCGTCACCGACCAGGTCGAGCAGCTCGCGACGCGTCGCCGCGTCGTGCATGTCGCCGGACTGCAGGTCTGACGTCACCGCGCGGATGGTGGCTAAGCGGCGTCCGCAGGTCATGCGACACCGACCGCAGCAACGCCGCCCTTTGCGCATCGAGCGTCTCGAGCAACGCCAGCCGCTCGCGTTCGGCCCGCCGCGCGTCGCTCTCGGCCGCCATCCGCTCCAACTCCGCCGCGTGCTGCTCGGCCAGCTGGCGGCGGTCGGCTTCGCGGGAGATCAGCGTACCGACCGTCACCGCCACAATCAGGAACACGACCAGCGCGATCACGTCCTCCAGCGCGCTGACCTTGAAGGTCCAGTACGGCCGGGTGAAGGCCAGATTGAAGGCGGCCGCCGCGCCCAACGCGGTGAGGATCGCCGGACGCCGGCCGCCCAGGACCCCGGCGACCACCGCCGGCACCACCAGCGCCAACGCCGGCGTCGCCGAGGACACGTCGCCGCGCGCCGGCAGCACCGCCCCGGTGACCGCGCCCGACCAGCATCAAGCCGACCAAGGTGGCACGCGCCGGGGTCACACAACGAATCTTGACGGAATCCTGACGGGTAACACGGCATCTTGACGACCTGTTGATGTCACCCGGCGTTCCACTGGGAGCATGACCACGACGGTCAACCCCGCCCGCCAGCTTGACGCCGCGCAGGTCGGCGTCGAGATCCCGCCCGACTCGCTCGGCTACCGCGTCAAGCGCAGGCTGCTGGGCCAGCCGCTCCACAGCGAGGCGCTCCACCACGAGCGGCTGGGCAAGCCCACCGCGCTCGCCGTCTTCGCGTCGGACAACCTGTCGTCCTCGGCCTACGCCACCGAGGAGATCCTCCGCGTGCTGGTGCCCGCCGTCGGCCTCGCCGCCTTCTCCCTCGTGGTCCCCATCACCATCGCCATGCTCGTGGTGCTGGCCTTCCTGATCCTGTCCTACCGCGAGACCATCAAGGCCTACCCCACCGCCGGCGGCGCCTACGTGGTCACCCGCGACAACTTCGGCCGCCGCCCCGCGCAGGTAGCCGGCGTGTCGCTCCTCACCGACTACGTGCTGACCGTGTCGGTCTCGGTGGCGGCCGGCACCGCGGCGCTGGCCTCGGCCATCGACGCGCTGGCGCCCTACCGGGTGCCGATCGCGGTCGGCTTCATCGCGCTCATCGCCCTCGGCAACCTCCGCGGCGTGCGCGAGTCGGGCAAGTTGTTCGCCACCCCCACCTACTTCTTCATGCTCAACATGGTCGCTGCTGCTCGGCGTGGGCATGTTCCGCCTCGTCGCCGGCGACCTGCCCACCGCGGAGGTCCACGAAGGCGTGCTGCACTTCGGCGACGCCGGCGACGGGTTGCTGATGGGCGCGACCCTCTGGGTGGTGCTGCACGCGTTCGCCTCCGGCGGCGCGGCGGTCACCGGCGTCGAGGCGATCTCCAACGGCGTGCCCGCCTTCCGTCAACCCGGACTGGAAGAACGCCCGCACGACGCTGGTCATCATGGGCGCCTGTCCTCGGGGCCATGTTCCTCGGGCTGTCGATCCTGGCCGGCCACATGCATGTCGCCGCCCTACGAAGAGGGCACGCCCACGGTCATCTCCCAGGTCGGTGAGCTGATCTACGGCGGCGGCCTCGGCCACGTGCTCTACCTCTCACTCCAGGTCGGCACCACCCTGATCCTGGTCCTGGCCGCCAACACCAGCTTCGCCGACTTCCCCCGCCTGGCGTCCTTCCACGCCAACGACAACTTCCTGCCCCGCCAGCTCACCAAGCGGGGCCACCGGCTGGTGTTCTCCAACGGCATCGTCGCCCTCTCGGCCGCGGCGACGGTACTGACGATCGCGACCGGCGCCCGGGTGGAGAAACTGATCGCGCTCTACGCCATCGGCGTGTTCACCAGCTTCACCATGTCGCAGACCGGGATGGCCAAGCACCACCTCACCCACCGCGAGCCGCACTGGCGCCGGGGCCTTGTCATCAACGGCGTCGGCGCGTTCCTCTCACTCGGTGTCGACATCATCATCGCCGTCACCAAGTTCAGTGACGGGGCGTGGGTGGTGCTGGTGCTCGTGCCGGTGGTCGTGGTCATGCTCATGCGCCTGGCCCGCCAGTACGAGCACGAGGCCGACCAGCTCGAGCACGGCGTTCCCGAAGCGGCGACCGCCCGCGTCCTGCGCCGCCACGTGGTGATGGTCTTCGTCGACCGCCTCGACCTGGCCACGGCCCGCGCCATCCAGTACGCCCGCACGCTGACGCCCGACGAGCTGCGCGCCGTGCACTTCGTGCTCGACGCCGCAGCGGCCGACGAGTTGGCCGCGTCGTGGCGACGGCTCGGCCTGGCCCGCATCCCCCTCGAGCTGGTCGACTGCCCCGACCGCCGGCTGCACCCGCGCCGCGGTCGAGACCGTGGCCCTCGATCTGGCCGACGGCGAGACCGAGGTCAGCGTGCTGCTCCCCGACCGCAAGTACCCCGGTCTCTGGCACCGGATCCTGCACGACCAGACCGCCGAGTCGCTCATCCGCGCCGTGTCGCGGCTGCAGCCACGCGAACGTCACCACGGTGCCGTTCCACTTCGATGAGGAACCGCCGCCAACTCGTCGAGCCGCTTGAGGTGGCCGTGGCCGCCAACGGTCACGCCGTGCGGCCCGGCCCCAACGGAAACGCGGCGGCCGATGATCCGCGATGGCGTCAGCACGTCGTCGTCGAGGGCACCGTCCGCTCGATGCGCGTGCCAGCCACTCGCCGACGCGCCCTCGCTCGAGTGCGTCCTGACCGACGGCAACACCGCGATCTCCATCGTGTTCTTCGGCCGCCGTGAGATCGCCGGCATCGGCGTCGGCACCCGCATGCGCGTCGAGGGAACCGTCGGCGACCACAAGGGCCGTCTGGCCATCATCAACCCCCTCTACCAACTCCTCGCCTAAGCCCGGCTCACGCCACGGTTCGCGTTGGCGGTTGCGCTCGCTGAATCTCTAGTCGAGGGCGTACTCCTTGCGGGCCGCGGGCGTGTCCTCGACCAAGCGCCAGGCCGACACGAGCCCGTCGACGATTTCGGCCAACCAGATCAGCGTCATCGCCGCTTCCACGGTGTCGGGCAGCACGAGGTGTGACCCGGTGGTGTGGCCGACCACCGCCACGACCCCGTCCCGCTCGCTGATCCGGTGCGGGTAGATCACGTACTCGGGGAAGCTGTCGAAGTAGCTCCGCCACGCATTGGCGTTGGCGTCGCGCCCTGCGAGCGGCGTTTCGTCGAAGACGACCAACCGGTGGTCGAACGTCATCAACTGGCGCAGCCCGTTGAGGTCGCCGCGGTTGATGCAGTCGATGAACCCGACCGCCACCGCGGTCGCCGGCAGCGGCTGGCGCGCCATGGGCCCGAATCTACGGCTCGCTATCGACCTTCGAGGCCCGCACGATGGCCGGCGCCCAGCGCTCGGGGCGGAACTGGAACCAGGCCCACAACAACACCGAGACGGCGCCGAACACACCGAACAAGATCACGACCGCCGCCCGTTCACCGCTGGCGCTGCTGCTGATGTAGCCGCTGTTGGGCCCGAACAACACGTGCACGACGGCGAAGAGCCCGAGGCCGAACATCACCGCCCAGATCGGCTTGCTCCAGTTCAACACCTTGCGCCCGTCGAGGAACCGCATCGGCAGCATGGCGAAGGCCAAGCCCTCCAGACCCCAGAGGAAGATCAGCGAAAGGCACGCCTCGAGGCCGTGCCACCACACGTTGGCGCCCGACTCGGCGGCCAGCTCGGCGACCGGTGTCCGCAGCAGCCATGCCGCGATGCTGATCACGAAGCTGAAGGCCCAGTTCGCCGCGGTGATGCGACCCTGGTCCTCGCGACTCAGCTTCGCCTGGAAAGCAAGTCCGGCCATGGCACCGTAGAAGTAGCCCGGTTGGAAGTGCATGACCCGCGATCCGAGCACCATGAGCACCGAGATCGCCAGGCTCCCCGGAAGGAAGTTGAGTGTGCCCTTCTCGCCGAACCGGCGGTAGATGCTGATACCGGCCGGCACGTTGAAGATCACCGACATCACGACCAGCGCAACGAAGGTGCCAACCAGGATCACCAAGCTGTTGAGGTTGGTCCCGAAGTCGGGGCTGAGGAAGCCGTAGACCCCGGCCGCGGCCAGCGTCAGGCCGGTGAACGACGCTGTGCGGAACCGCGGATGCTGGGCGAGCGTCACCGCGCGCGCAGGCAGTCGGAACCAACCCCGGATCTCGTCGTAGTTCTCCTCGATCGTGGTGTTGAACAGCTCGAAGGGGAATGCGAACAGCGCGATCACAGCGAGGACGATCGCCGCGGTGGTGGCCAGCGCCTTCGGGTTCAGCGCGATCTCGTTCGGTGACGGCAGCGAGGTGACCAGCGCGCTGCGGTGGACCGTCGCGTCGGTGACCACGAAGACCGTCTCGGCCTTCACCGGCTCGCCCGAACTGGCGCAGGAGGTGCGCAGCTGATGGCGCCCGGCGGACGCATCACCCGGGACCGAGACACCGTCGGCCTCGAACGCGCCGGAGTCGGTGCGATCAATGGTGGCCACGCGCTTGCCGTCGAAGAAGGCGTAGACGCGGTCGCAACCCTCGTAGCCCTCGCCGTTCAGCCGCAGGATCGCGCCGGGCGGCCCGGCGACTTTCTCGTCGCTCGCAGTCATGGCCCGCAACGTGGCGATCGGCTGCGCGCTCGGCCGGCGCGTCAGGCGCAGGCGCACTCGGCGGTGCGGCCGACTCGACGGGGGGCGGCGGCGGAGGCGGTGGCGGTTGCGGTGCAATGGGAGGCGGCGTCGGCCGCTCGACCGGTGCCCGGGACGGCGGTGGTGGCGGCGCTTCACTGGTCGCGAGCACCGCGACGGCCGTGGTGGTCGTCGTCACGATCGGCACGGTGGTCGTCGTCGCTGGCGCGGTGGTCGTGGTCGGGGCGGCGATCGTGGTCGTCGGCGCTGGGGTCGTCGTCGTGACGGCGGCCGGCTGTGGCGGTCGGGGCCGCGGCGCTGTCGGCGGCGGCCGGAGCCTCGTGGTCGTCGGTGCCGCGGTAACCACGACGGACTGGCCGGCGTCATTGCACGCGCCAGTGGCCGACAGATTGTTGGCGTCCCCCGCGTACGACACCACCCAGCGGTAGGTGCCCGCGGCCCTCGGCGTGAAGTTGCCCGAGGTGGCCGCCCCGTTGATCACGCCGACGGTCGAGGTAAACGCGGGCTGGCCGGTGCAGTTCGCGCTGCTGGGACGGAAGAGCCGGAAGGTAACCGGGCCGGTGGGGTTGAAGCCCCCGGTGAGCGTGGCGTCGTCATGAACCGGAGTACCAACCATGACGCCAGGTGACGCGACGCCGCTCAGGCTGGGCGCGGCTTTGGCGACTACGACGGTCACACCGCGCGTGGCGCACAACGTTGTGGCTGCCGCGTTGTTGGCATCACCGCCGTAGGACGCCACCCAGCGATACGTCCCCGCGGCGGTCGTGGTGAAGTTCTCCGACGTGGCCTGGCCGCTCGCCAACGCTTTGGTTGAGCTGAACACCGGCGTCGCACAGGCCGCGTCACTAAACAGCGTGAACGTCACCGCGCCCGTCGGGCTCACGCCGGTGACCGTCGCGGTATCCGAGACCGCGCCGCCCACCGTTACGCCGGGCGACGGTGTGGCGGAAAGGCTCGCGCTGGCCCGAGCCACGACCACCGCCTGGCCGGGATCGCCGCACGCCCCGGCGTCCGCCGCGTTGTTAGCGTCGCCCGCGTAGGACGCCACCCAGCGATAGATGCCCGGCGCGGTGGGCGTGAAGTCACCAGAGGCGGCCGCGCCATTCACCAGAACCGGCGAGGACGTGAGCACCGCCGGCGACGCGCAAGTCGCGTCGTCCGGCCCGTACAGGTTGAACGTGACCGCGCCCGTCGGGTTGAACCCGCCCGCCACGGTGGCGTCGTCGTGAACCGGGTTGCCCAACTCGATACCCGGTGAGGCGACACCGGCGAGATCGGGCGTGGCGAGGTTCACCACGACGGACTGGCCGGCATCGCCGCACACGCCGGCGGCGGCGGCGTTGTTGGCGTCGCCCGCGTAAGCCGCCACCCACCGATACGTGCCGAGCGCGGTCGGCGTGAAGTCACCCGAGCTGGCCGCGCCGCTGACCACGTTCGGAGCGGAAGTGAACACCGGCGGGCTCGCGGCATGTCGCGTCATCCGGCCCGAAGAGCCGGAACGTGACTGGACCACTCGGGTTGAACCCGGTCACGGTGGCGTCGTCGTGAACCGGGCTGCCCATCTCGACGGCGGGCGACGCGGTGGCAGTCAAGCCCGCCACCGCCTGGCTGACGACAACTTCCGCGGTCGGAGAGTCGCACGCGGTGCTGACCGGCGCGTTGTTGGCGTCGCCCGCGTACAACGCCACCCACCGATAGGTACCGGCCGCCGTGGTGGTGAAGTCGTCCGAGGTCGCTTGACCAAGTGTCAACGCCTTGGTCGACGTGAACACCCGTGTCGTACACGTCTCGTCGCTGAACAAGCGGAACGTGACCGCGCCGGTGGGGCTCGCGCCCGTCACCGTGGCCGCGTCCGAGACGACACCGCCGACGGGAACGCCCGGCGATGGCGTGCCGGTGATCGCCGTCTGCACGTAGGTGAACACACCGGCTGGGACGACCGCGCTGACCCCGCCGAGGGTGGTGATGGTGATGTCGACCGGTCCCACGACGCCCGGCGGCGAAGTGGCCGTACAGGGCTGGGCGGGCAGGCAATCGAACGATGCGGCGGGCGTGGCGCCGAACGCGACGGCGGTGGCCGGAGCGAGACCGGTGCCGGCGATGGTTACCACGGTGCCGCCGGCGACCGGACCGACGGCCGGCGTGACTCCGGTGATAACTGGCGGCGGCACATAGGTGAACGCGCTCGGGGCTTCGCTCGTGCCGCCGTCGTTGGTGACGGCGACGTTGACGATCCCCGTTCCGGGCGGCGATGTCGCCGAACACGACCCGTCGGTCGCGCACATGAACGAGGCCGCCGGCGTGCCGCCGAAGGTCACCGCGGTGACGTCGGCCAGGTTGGTCCCCCCCAGCGTGACCGACGTGCCGCCGCTTTCCGGACCCGAACCGCCGGTGATGGTTTCCACCGTCGGGGCGGCCGGGAGTTCGCGCAGCAGGCCGATTTGTGAATTCGTCCTCCCGTACATCACAACGTCGCCACCCGGCGTGATGGCGATGGCGTTGGGCTGGGCCGTGCCGTCGTAGGGGTCGCCCGTGAACGGATCGAACCCCAGCCGGGTCTTCGTGCCGTCTGGTGCCACCGCGAAAACGCCGGACTCGGCCCCCGCGTTGATGTTGTCGAAGTTGCCCACGAGCACGGTGCCGTCGTTGTCGACCGCGATCGGGATCGGCCGCACCCAACCGGACCCAAAGTCCGAGACCGTGCCATCGGGCGCCCGTTTGATCACCCGCCCGCCAGCCGCGTTGCCGGTTTCCTGGACGGTGACGTAGAGGTTCCCGGCCGCATCGACCGCCACCCCGGCCCCGCCCTCCAACCCCGCCAGCAACACGGTCTGCGCGGCCGCCGGCGTCATCATGATGACCCGTTCTTGGAGCGCGTTGGGGGTGTCGACATCGATCACGTAGAGGTTGCCGGCCGCATCGCGCGCGATCGTTGTCGGGAAGGTCAACCCGGTGAACCCGACGTCGCTCACGGTCCCGTCGGGCGCCCGTTGGAGGACGCGGTCGCCGACCCACCGGTTGTCGACCACGAAGATCGTCCCGTCCGGCGCAACCGCAACCCCGGCCGGCGTGTCGAGGTCACCGAAGTCCACCTCGGTGAGCGTGCCGTCGGACTGCAACTCGATCACCGCGCCGCTCTCGGCCGCGCTGATGATCAGGTTGCCGTTGGCCTTTGCGGCGACGCCGACCGTTACTGAAGGCCCGAGGACCTGGCGCGTCGGCGCGCTCGGCAGCAGCATCACAACCTGACGGCTTCCTGGGTCGGCGACGATGATGTTGCCAGCCCCATCGACATCGACGGCGGCCGGGGCGAGCACGCCGCCAAAGCCCACCGGGCGCGGATTGTGACGTTCCCAGCGTTCGTCGACCACGCGATTCTGCGCGCTGTACCCGATCCGCGTCATGATCTGGCGGCCGCCGCCCAGTCCCACGACGTCGGTCGGTGGGGTGATGTGATCGACCGCGCTCTCGACGCCGACCGCCGAGAGCGTCACGATGCGGAGGTTGCCCTTGTCCGCGACCGAGACCGTGCCGGCGCTGTCGACACTCACGCCGGTGGGGTTGAGGAGGCCGGTGAACGCGAGTGTGCTCTGGACACCGCCGGGCGTGACCCGCGTGACGGCGTTGTTCCCGGTGTCGGCGATGTAGAGGTTGTCGTCAGCGTCGATGGCGACGTCGGTCGGGCCGCTGAGCCCTGCCGTCGCGACAACGGACTGGACACCGGCCGACGTCCGCTTCACCACGTCGTTGTCGCCGGTGTCGCCGACGTACACGCTCCCCAGTGAGTCGATGGCCACGCCGTGCGGCGCGTTCAAGCCGGTCACACCGACGTCGCTGAGCAGGCCGGCCGGTGTCAACTTCATCACCTTGTTGGCATCTGCGTAGGCGATGTACACGTTGCCGGCCCCGTCGTGGGCGAGCCCTTGTGGGTCGCGGAGCGGATCGAGGCTGGACTGCGTGCCACCGCTGAACTTGAAGACCGCACCGTTCCCGGTGCTGACCACGTACACATTGGCGTCGCCGTCGACGGCAATCCCGCTGACCTGGCTCGGTCCCGCCACCGGGAACTCGGTAACCGTGCCGGTGGACGGGTCGTACTGCAACACGCGGTCGACGGCGCGATCGGTGATGAACAACGTGCCGGCCGAGTCGAACGCCAGGCCTTGCGTGTACTGGCCAACAAGCGGGAGGTCCGTCTGGACGCCGCCGGTGTCGAGCACGGTCACCCGACCCAGGTCGGCGACGTAGACGTTCCCGGCATCGTCGACCGCAACGTCGGTGGCCGCGACGAGGCCGGCGAAGGGAAGGGTGGTGCGGGTGCCGTCGGGCGCGGTCTTGATGACCTCGGTCGCCCAGGTGATCCCCTCATCCCACTGGCTCACGAACACGTTGCCGTCGCCATCGAAGTCCAAACCGGTGAGCCCATGGGGGTAGAGGTCGCTGACCGGCGTCCATGACCCGGTTGTGCTCACCTTGTCCACCCGGCTGGGCTCCGAACCGAAGGGGTCCAGGCCATCGGACGCTACGTAGAGGTCACCGGCGCCGTCGACGGCGACGGCGCGGGCAAGTCGAGTTTGCCGGTGCGAGTCGAGCACGCGGCGCGCGCCGTCGGGCGCCACGCTGAAGATCTTCGACGAGCCATCGACGACGTAGAGATTGTTCGTGGCATCAGTGGCAACGTCGATGGGCGCGGCTCCCCACCCGGCCGCCACCGTGCGCTGGTTACTGAACGGCGCCGCCAGTTCCACAACCTCACCCGAGTTGAGGATGAGCAGGTTGCCGGAGCTGCGCACGGCCATGCGCATCCCGGCGGCGACCTGGTCCAGCCCGCCGACGGGGACCGTCGTCTGCTCGCCCGACGGCGCCAACTGGATCACCTGGGCGTGGGCCTGGTCGGCCAGGAACACGTTCCCGGCGGAATCCACCGCCATCCCGGTCACGAACGGGGAACCAAACCCGGGCGGGTCGTCGTATACCACGCGGGTTTCGGTCTCGACGCCGGCCGGCGTACGGCGCTTCACACGCGGGTTCGACCCCGCGCCCGGCGCGTAGAGGTTGCCCGCCGCGTCAACGCCCAACCCGTACGGGCTGACGCCGGTGAGCACGGTGGTCTCCACGCCGGCCGGCGTGAGCTGCCGCACGTCGCCGCTGGCTGCGCTGGTGACGTACACATTGCCGGCGCCGTCCACCGCGATCGAGTACGGGAAATCGCTGGCGGTGAAGGTGAACTCCAGCGTGGTCTGGGTGCCGTCGGGGGCAAGCTTGAACACCCGCCCGTCGCGGGCATTGGCCACGTACACCGCGCCGCCGGCGTCGACGGTTACCCCGAGCGGCAGGTTGAGCCCGGTGAACGGGAGCGTGGTTTGCCGGCCGCTCGGGGCCATCCGGAATACGCGGTCGCCGATCGGGTCGACCACGAGGATGTCGCCGTTGACATCCTCAGCGATGGTGCCGCTGGTGGCGCCCGAGGCGATGGTGCGTTCAGGTCCCGGCGGGTACGCGGCCGCCCCCGCGACGCTCGCGTCGCTGACCACGAAGAACAGCGTGCCGCCGGCGAGACACACCGAGGCCGCAATGGCGCGGCCGACCCGCGCGAAACCGGAATGCGCCCGACGTGCGCGACAAGCACGGCCGCCGTCCGCATCCCCCGATGCCATTTGAAAAAAGCGTACCGCGACTGGCCCTCGCCGGTCTGGCTCGAACGCGCTGGCGAGCGTGAACTCCTACCGGGGCAGTGCTTCGTAGGTTACGCCGAGCGCGGCGCAGCAACGCCGCATGCCGGGACCGTCGTCGCGTGCGGAAACCAGCAGGCGCGCGTCGAGGGCGAGAGTAGCTGCGACGGCTTCGGCTCCGAGTGTCGAGAGCCCGTTGTGATCGGCCACAAGCTCACCCATCTTCCATGCAAGGTCGCGCATCGGCACGACGACAATGTCGTCAGGCAGCGCAACAAGACCAGCAACGAGCGATCGCCGATCCGCGATGCTCCACCCCTCGAGAAGCGCACCACCGGTGGCGCGCGCGGCGCTCTTGCACAGCCGCGTGTACCAGAGGTTGGTCGTGGCCACGGACTCGTCGGCGACCGCGTCGCTGAGCGCTTCGTCGCGGCGCGCCATCCAATCGCGGAGCAGATGGTCGTCGACGACGACGGTCACGCGGTCGCGAGATCGGGGTCGTCCTCGGCGTCCACTGCGTCGTAGTGGGCCTCGGCAGGCAGGATCTCGTCGAGCAGACGACGCGCCTCGCCAGCCGGCACGGTGAGCACGCCGAAGCCGAGGTCGATCACATCGACTTGGCCGCCGGCGTCGAGTGCCCAGCGACGGCGGACGGCCGCCGGCAGGCTCATCTGGCCGGACGACGAGACCCGGAACGTCTCCGCTGACACCACTTCTCCTCACTTGGTGAGATCGCGAACTCACCAAGTATAGGCGCAGACCCCTAAGTCCCTGCGCCCCCGTGCTGGAGCGCTGCCCGCCAAAATGCACGCCGTGGCCGTTTCTGCCGGAGAGTTCGAGCTGCTCTATGACCCCTCGGTCGGCGAGGCCGAACGCTGGTACATCAACGACCACACGATCTTCTGTGACCACGCCGGCACCTGGCACCTCATCGGGATCACCCATGCCGAGCCGATGGCGCCCTTCGACGAGCTGCACCTGGCCCACGCCACCGCGCCCGCCCTCCACGGCCCGTGGACCAAGCAGCCCCACGCGCTCTCGACCGGCCCGGCCGCGGGCGAGACGCACCTCTGGGCGCCGCACGTCATTGAAGCCGACGGGCAGTTCTGGATGTTCGTGTGCGCGGGCGGCGCCACCAAGGAGACCTACCGCATCCACCTGGCCACCTCGCCCGACGGCACCGCCTGGACGCGCCATCCCGAAAACCCGCTGATCGTCGACGGCTTCGAAGCGCGCGACCCGATGGTGCTGCGCGTCGGCGACCGGTGGGTCCTCTACTACACCGCCACCAGCGAACCGAGCGGCGGCGCGCACATCGTGGCCGCGGTCACCTCCGATGACCTCGTGCACTGGCGCGGTCGCCACGTCGTCTACCAACACGCGCTGAGCGGGACGATGGCCGGGCCCACCGAGTCGCCCTTCGTGGTGGCGCGCGACGGCCGCTACTACCTGTTCATCGGGCCCGACTGGGCCAGCCTCCTCGAGTCACATGAACGCACCGGTCGCTACAGCAACGCCGCCTACCGCACCACCACAGTGTTGATGAGCGACGACCCGTTGCACTTCGACGACGCCGGCATCGTCGGCACCATCAACGCGCACGCGGCCGAGGTCATCGTCGACGAAGCCGGCGCCACCTGGATCAGCCACTGCGGCTGGGGCCAGGGCGGCGTCTACCTGGCCCCGCTCAGCTGGTCGTGAGCGAACCCGCCTTAACGATGAGCCAGGTGACTTCTGGACACTTACCGCCCTCCCAGGTCGGGAAGTGTCCAGAAGTCAGCGGCAGGGCCTACCGACCTCGCGCCGCTGGTCGAAGTCCGAGCCTCAAAGTGTGCGCAGGCCGGAAGTACCGTTGTGGGATGGCGAGCAACCCCGAGCAGAACCCGCCGGCCTCGCGCCGGCGCAAGGTGAGTCTCGCCGACCCCGAAGTCCAGGCCCGACAGCGGCAATGGTTCCTGGACAACGGGGAGGAGTGGGAGTCGGCTGTCCCTCTCGAGGACGCCTTTGCAGACGCCCAACCCCTGAACTCTCCTGACCACTAACCCCTGGACCGTCCGCGTTGGACATCAGGCCAAGGCGTGGCTCGATCGGCAGCCTGCGCGCGTCACGACGGGGCTTCAGCCCTGGCTGCTCGCGTGCGAGGTCGACGGACCGCCGGCCGAACTCGTTCTCGAGGCAATGACTGTCGGAAAACGACAGCTATTGCCTCGAGAATGGGAAACCTCCCGCCGCTCAGCTTCTGAGCCGGCCCCACCAGCGGGCCAGCAGCTTGAACGTGGTGAGTTCGTGCTCGGTGGCGTAACGGATGGCCGGGGCGACCAGGAGCCACGCCCCCACCAGGGCGAGCAGGAGCGGGACCAGCAGCACGCGCAGGAAGTGCACGGTCTGCGCGAGCTGCCAGTCCGACGCGCTCATGTCGCAGTAGGCAATGTCGCCCCGGCCGCAGCGCTCGATGGCCGGCGCGCCCATTACCGCGTCGAGCGACGGGACGGGATAGGGCGGAGTGCCGCTCGGCGCCGGCGGGAACAGCTCGGGGTAAGCGGTGAGGAACGCGGTGACCGCGTCGAGCATGGCCCCGTGGCCGATGCCGTTGGGGTGGAAGCTGTTGTGGATCCAGTTCTTCGGGTTGAGCGCGTCCTCGATGCTCCCCGACACCGGGTTGGCAGCGAGGAAGTTGACGCCGAGCTTGCCCGGGCTGCCGTCGCAGATCCGCAGCTCGCGGCCCACCAGCGCGTCCTCCATCTCCACCACGTAGTCGACGCCGGCCCGGTTGGCCGCCGAGGCCACCACCGCGTTCAGCTGGTCGACGAAGCCGGCGAGGAAGCGGTGCTCGTCATGGGTCAGCGTCGACCACCGGCACTTCTCGGGCGACACCGGCTTGGGATACGGCACCGCGATCACCGGGACGCCGGGGAACGCGGCCATGATCCGCTCATAGGCCTGGAGGATCGCGGTCTCGACGTCGTCGAGGTCGTCGAGCCAGCGCTGGCCGATCTCTGAACAGTCCCCCGGGCCGACGCAGGTCTGGCCCAGCTCGCCGAACTTGGCGTCGTTGCCGCCGATGCTCACCAGCACGAACCTGATCGGCACGTCGCCCAGCTCGGCCTTCATCTGCGCGTAGCGGGCCAGCTGGTTGACGCTGGTCTCCTGCGCGGTCTCGTAGATGTCCCTGGCCTTGGCGCCCGAGCAGGCGAGGAAGAACACCCGGTCGGGGATGCCGGCCGGCGGCTCGTCGGCCAACCGGGCCGGGTAGGCCGAGACCGCGCGCCGGCACTGGTTCTTGCCCTTGGTGTTGGTGCCCTCGAGGAACCGCTTGGCCCCCTCGCCCGACATGTACGAGTCGCCCAGCGCCACGAAGGCGGGCCGGCCGGCCACCGGCTCGACGTCGAGCGGCTCGACCGGCCGCGGCGCGGTCGACCAGATCAGCGCGACGGCGATCACCAGCACCACCGCCGCGCTGTTGCTGTCGGCCGCCGACGCGGCCACCGCGACGAGCACGACCACCAGCAGCAGCGCGACATACGGGCAGGTAGCCGTCGCGCAACGTCAGCACCGCCGCGGTCAGCAGCAGTGCGACGGCGCCCCCGACACTCAGCAGCCGCCAGTCGCGACGGGCCACCCGCCGCAGCCAGTCCTCGGTGTACAGCTCGGTGCCGAGGTAGGCCAGCACGACGGCGACGCCCAGCAGCGCCAGCCCCAATCCCGCCGCCGTCGTGGGAACGAGGAACAGGCCCCCGACCGCGGCCAGCAACGCCGCGCCGAGCAACACCGGGCCGCGCGAGTGCATCCACCGGATCGAGAACCGCCACTCGGCCACCAGCGCGCCGAGCGAGAACACGATGGTGACCAGCGCCAGGAACGCCCACGCGTCGCCGGCGTCCGCCAAGCCCCACCACAGCAGAAGCGCACCGGCCAGCAGCAGTTGGCCCACCGCCACCACCACCCGGGCGACCCGGGCGCCCGAGCCCATGTTGCGCCGTTCGGCCCGCAGCACGTCGTCGAGCTTGAGGGTGGCGAAGCCGAGGAACAGCGCGCCGGCCCACACCGCCAGCGTGTAGCCCAGCCGGGCCAGCCCCACCATGGCGACCACCGCCACGGCAAAGACCGCGTACGCCCGAGCCACGGCGCGCAGCCACGGCCAGAAGTTCTGGCGCGTGGACTGCACCACCCGAGTGGCGAGGTTGTCCATACCTATCGCCTCGTCAGTGCCTCACTACGAGACGCGGAGGCACGGCTCAGTCGGTGACGAGGTGGGCGGGAATGACCCGGATCGAGATCGGCGCCGCCGCATCGAACGCCTCATCGCCGCTCACCGACGCCGCTTCGGTGTACGCACCATCGACCAACTCGAGCACCGTCAGTCGGGGCTCGTCCGGGTCGACGAGCCAGTACCACGGCACACCGGCTGCTTCGTAGACCAGGCGCTTGGTGCCAGCATCGAGCCGCGCCGTGCTGGGTGAGCGGATCTCGATGACGAGCAGCGGCGTGACCTCGAGCCGGTTCGGGCCGTAGTCCGACTTCCTCGCCACGATGAGGTCGGGGATCAACAAAGTGGTGTCGCTGACCTTGTAGTCGAACGGCGCCGCCAGCACCTCGAGGTCCGGCGGGCACGCGTTCCCGAGCAACACCGAGAGCGCCATCGATGCCCGTTGGTGCCGGAGCCTGGGCGACGGGTTCACTATGAGCATCCCGTCGATGAGCTCGCGCCGGCGCCCATCGTCAGGGATCGCCCACAGGTCGTCGACCGTGAGCAGGTCGCTGGGGTACACCGCAGTGCGGGCCATCGCCACAACGTTAGGTCTCCTCGAGTTGAAAGCCTCCGAGGAGCCATGCGGCCGGCTCCGAGCCGTCGTCATTGCGACCGCGCCCTGCGCGGCGTCGGGCGTACTACCAGACGGTCACCGGGTGGGGGTGCCGGTGGTCGCGGAGCCGACGGTCCTTGGTGACCAACCGCGCGCCGTGTTCGACCGCGGTTGCATAGATGAGGCGATCGGCGGGGTCACCCGGGAACGACATCGGGAGGGACACTGCCGTTGCCGCGATCGACGCGGTGATCCCGATCGTGCGCACCTCGGCGGCCAGCTGCTCCAGCCAGGACCGCAACGGCACCGCCACGGTGATTCGCTCGTGCTGCGCGAGCCAGCCAAGCTCGAACCACGAGATCGACGCGACTGCGAGTTCGTCGGCAGCTTCAACCGTTCGTGTGGCGACCCGGCTCAGCTTGGCCGGCTCCGCTGACCACCAGTGCAGGACGTGGGAGTCGAGTACGACCGTCGTCACGGCAGGTCCCAGCGGGCTCCGGTACTAAAGAGGGCCTCATCGTCGGCCGCGCTGACGGCCACGCCGGACATTCGCGCCTTGAGCGCCTGCGGGCCGTGCGCGGACACCAAGCGGGCGATCGTGCGTCCGTGCTTGGTGATCTCGATGGTTTCGCCCGCGGCCACCTCGTCGAGCAAGGCAAGAATGCGCGCCTTGACCTCGGTAGCGGTCATTTGCCTGGTCATGCGGTCATTATAATGAAATGCCCGCGGGTCAGTCCTTAGCAGTGCTCTCGATGCTGCCGCTGAGCCTTCTCGCCGGCCACACAGGCGCTCGAAAAGGCGATGGCCGCGATCGTCACGATCGTTGCGAAAAGGCGCACTCACCAACGATGACAGCTTCGGGGTGCGTGGGGGACGACACGCTGGTGGCCGAGCCGGCCATCCTGCGTACGCCGCCCGGGCGGGCGCCATGCCGGTGTGCTCCGCCACGACCAACGCCAACGGCGTCGCCACCGGCACCTCCGGGGTTCCTTGACTGCTGGCCGCCAGTCATCAGGATCGGATCGCCCTCAACCTGCGCTGATCCCTCGATTAACCGTGGATCACCGAAAACTAGGATCGTGTTACGCGCCGTGCCGCGGCGCTGACATGAACGGGGGGCTCGATGACCGAGAGTCGATCGCTGAACTAAACGCAACCATCGAGAGGTTGCTAGCCCGGGTGGAGGCCCTCGAAGGGGGGTCGCAGCCGGCTACGGCGACAGCGCCGTTGTTGCCACCCGAGGAGGACTTTACCCGGCGGCGGCTGCTGGCCAAGCTCGGCGGCGCCGCATTTGCCGGAGCGGGTCTCGCCGTAGCCGGCGCCAGCCTCACACCGGGAGTCGCCGGAGCGGCTACCACCTTCGGTGACGGCGGCACGACGGGCGATGGCGTCGACGGCGTCGCGAACAAGACCGACAAGAGCGGGGTGTACGGCCACAACGACACCAGCGGATTTGGTGTCTACGGGAAGGCCGCGGGGTTAGGAGTCGGGGTCCACGGCCAGTCAGGAAAACACGGCGTCGTCGGCTACTGCTTGCCCTTGACGGCAACGCCGACAGGCTTTTCTGGCGTACTGGGCGCGAGTGACTCTGCCATCGGTGTCGAGGCATACAGCAGGGACCACGACGACCGCCGGGTATTCGCTCCAGGTCGCACAAATCCCGGTAGGAGGCATCTCGGTGCCGAAGGACGCTACGGCGGTGATCGGCACGCTGAGCGTCACGCAGACCGACAGTCCCCGGCGCCAACCCGGGTTACCTCACCGCCTACGCCGCCGGCGCGCTGGCCAAGCCCTGCCACTGCCGACCTCACCTGGTTCGGCGCCAATCAAACGCTGTCGGCCCAGGTGATCGCACCGTTGTCGTCATTCGGCCAGATGACGATCCACAACGGGATGGTGGGCGGCTCGTCGGCCGCGCACGTCGTCTTCGACGCCAAGGCCTATCTCATCTGAGCGCGGTGACTGCTACTTAGCCGCGCAAATCGCGTAGGCCTTCAAGATCCATGTAGGAGAGTTGCTGCGGGAGGTTGCCACCGAGAACCCAGTACTCGTACCCGGGTACGGGACCGTTGCGGTGAAGGGATATCGGGTACCTCGTTCCGGTGCTGTACCTGCCCCGGGCCTTAAGTCTCGCTGAAATCGTGCCTAGCCGAACTCCTGCTCGGCGGGTAACCAGCCCTGCACATCGACGATGAGGTGCGCGGTGCCGCGGCCGACGGCCAGTGAGATCTGGCCGTCGGCACCGACGGGCACGACCACCAGGTTCGAGGCGGTCTTGGCCGGGGCGGTAGTTGACGTTGGCGGTGTTCGGGATTGGCCGGGCCCTTCGGCCAGGCGGTGACCCATGACTCCTCGGTGGTCCGCGCCCCCGGTCTCGGCCAGGTTCAGCACCACCGCGCCCACGCCGGAGGCAGGCACGCCGCCCACGCCGGTGACCTGGACGTCGATCTTGGTCTGGCCCACCGCACCGGGATGCCCGCCGATGCTGCCGCGGGTGTCGAGGATGCGGGTCGGTGGCCAGCGGGTTGTAGCCGCCGGTCGGGAACCAGCCCTGCACATCGACGATGAGGTGCGCGGTGCCGCGGCCGACGGCCAGTGAGATCTGGCCGCCGGCACCGACGGGCACGACCACCAGGTTCGAGGTGGTCTTGGGGGGCTGGTAGTTGACATTGGCGGTGTTCGGGATTGGCCGGGCCCGTCGGCCAGGCGGTGACCCATGACTCCTCGGTGGTCCGCGTGCCGCCGGTCTCGGCCAGGTTCAGCACCACCGCGCCGACGCCGGAGGCAGGAACGCCGCCCACGCCGGTGACCTGGTACGTCGATCTTGGTCTGGCCCACCGCACCGGGACGCCCGCCGATGCTGCCGCGGGTGTCGAGGATGCGGGTCGGTGGCCAGCGGGTTGTAGCCGCCGGTCGGGAACCAGCCCTGCACATCGACGATGAGGTGCGCGGTGCCGCGGCCGACGGCCAGTGAGACCTGGCCGCCGGCACCGACCGGGCACGACCACCAGGTTCGAGGTGGTCTTGGGGGGCTGGTAGTTCAGGTTGGCGGTGTTCGGGATTGGCCGGGCCCGCCGGCCAGGCGGTGACCCATGAGTCCTCGGTGGTCCCGGTGCCCCCGGTCTCGGCCAGGTTCAGCACCACCGCGCCGACGCCGGAGGCAGGAACGCCGCCCACGCCGGTGACCTGGACGTCGATCTTGGTCTGGCCCACCGCACCGGGATGCCCGCCGATGCTGCCGCGGGTGTCGAGGATGCGGGTGGTGGCCAGCGGGCGATACTCGATGGAACCGCCGCTGGTCACCGTGACCACGTAGCTGTCCGACGCAGTCAGCGCACCGTCGCTCACCGTCACGGTGATCGTCGCGGTACCGGTCTGGCCGGACGCCGGCGTGACCGTGACCGAGTGGAGGTTGCTATAAACGTGGTCGAAGACGATGCTGGCCGGCGGAATCAACGTCGGGTTGGAGGACGCCCCGGTGAGTGAAAGGATCGGCGCTGGCTGCTCGGCGTCGTTGATGAAGAAGAGTTTCTCGACCGCGGTGTCCTGAGGGGTCGAGACGTCGGTGATGTTGCTAATGGTCGGCGCGGTGTTCGGCCCGGCCGCCGCCGGCATCGCGGCCGGCGACCAATGCGGCTCGGTTGCATCCTCAACCTTCTTGATCAAGGTGTTGGCCGGGCACGCGTCGCCACCGGGCGGCACCGTGCTGGCAATGGCGGCGACGTCGAAGCCACCAAGGCGGACGATCGCGAACGACGCGCCGTCAGGTGACAGTTCGGGGTCGTGGTAGTAGCCAGCGCCGCCTGGCAGTGGGAACGTGCAGAACGAATGGGTGCGCTCGACTGATCTGTCGGCGCCGCGCCGATCTCGATGCTGGTGGTGTTGTCGGCAATCAGGTCGATCCACCGGCCGCCGGCCGCGTCGGGCTCGTGGGCCCTGCAGTGACCGATGTATTGATCGGCCTCCAGACACCATGCTTGTGTGCTCGTCGCGCCCAGGTTGTAGTAACGGCCGCCACGAACGAGGATGCGGCTGTTCGACAGCCACGTCGACTGGGTCGTCTCGAGCAACCCGCCATTGTCCGAGCTTCGAGCTGTAGATGCCGAGCGTGCTCTGGATGTGTGTTTCGGTGCGAAAGGACTGCACCCCGTCGACCAACTGCGACCAGGCGTTGGTGTAGGTGATTTGCTGGCCGTCGGGCGACACCTCGGCCTCGCGGAGGCCGTTGGTGTGGTGGAGCACGCCGCAGAAACTCGCGTTCGGCAGCCCTTGACGGCAGTCGATCTGCTCGGCCTGGAAGA
>CAVUMI010000001.1:0-43626 GCA_963742585.1 uncultured Actinomycetes bacterium | reverse complement strand
TGCGGCGCAGCTTGTCGATCTCCCGCTGCGAGAGCCGAAGCGCCTCCATCAAGATGATGAGTTGGTCCTTCATACGCACACACTCCCACGCACATTCGCAACACCGCCCGGCCAAAATATAAGATCCCATCTGGGTTTTCGGGCTTGAATTCTCACCAGACTAACGGTGGGGAACAGCCTCCCGTTCCCTGCGTTTTCAAGGGATGCAGACCCGCACCACCGAAAGGAACACGGCGCTCTGGCCCCCGAGAAGCAGCCGCCAGCGCGGAAGGGCACGCCTTCGTCCGGAGAAGGAGCGCAAACCCGACGACCCGGTCGGTGAAGCATTCCCCCGACCGCGACCCGAAGAAGAAGAAAACCGGAGAGTTCGATGCCAGTACGTGAAAAAACACCCTCCTCCGGCCCAAGCATGTCGGGGCCAAGTAAGGCCGGCCTGCAAGACGATCACGACCCGAGCGATATCGGCCAGAAACAAAACAACAAGACTGAGAACGACCGCCGCAAAGGTAAGCTCGACGACGACAAGCTCCCGGACGACGATAGCAAGTTCGGCTGAACGGAGCGCGAGACGTCAATGGCCGGCCCTGCCAAAACCGATGCGACGACGCCCTGCGAATGCGGCGACGTCATGAAAATTACCGCCGTCGCGCCCGTCCCCGACGCAAAGCTGATGGCGCACACGTTCGAATGTCCGTCATGCGGGAAAATGGCCCAGTTCCGATTCCCAGAAAAAGCATATTTAGCCTGAACCTTCGACGCTCCCCAACGTTCCGCGCGAAGAGAAACATCATGGCCGATATCAAAGAGCACATGGAAATCGTCGGCAAGGACGGCAAGCATGTCGGCACCGTCGACCGCGTCGAGGGCAACCGCATCAAGCTGACCAAGAAGGACAGCGCCGCCGCCGCCACCAGGGCCACCATCACTCTCATCGATCTCAAGCACGTCTCCGCCATCGAGGGTTAGAAGATGGCTTGCGGTGACGCCGAGGCCGCCATCTGGCTGAAAAGAGCAATCGGGACAGAAGGTCTGACCATCAACCGTTATAAAAGCAGCCCTTCGGGGCTGCTTTTTGTGCCTTACAACGTTTCCCTCGCGGACTTCCTACTTGAGGCGGCGCGTGTTCGCCCTGTTCAGCCAACAGCTGGAAGCGGGAGCAGCGCCCCGCGCGGCAACTTCACGCTGATGGCATCGCCCTCCCCCACCTCACCCGAAGCCCGCACGACGCCGAGAACGCCGGTGCGAAACGTCACCTCGCCTTGTGTCCGCACGATCATCGCCCGTTTGAGGCCTTTCCTGAATTTATCGATCATGCCGCAGGGTGTGCGAAGCCCGGTGAGTTCGATGATGGCTTCAGGACCAATATGCAGCAGACATCCGAGCGGCAGCGTGAGCACGTCGATGCCCCGCGTCGTGATGTTCTCGCCAAGGTCGCCGGGATGGACGTCAAAGCCCTCGCCGTGCAGCGCCTCGAACAGTTCGGATTGAATAAGATGGACCTGCCGGTTGTTCGGCATCAGCGGATGTTGCCGCGCCAGATAACGATGCCGGATGAACGGCCCGGCATGGGCATCGCCTTCGACGCCATGGTCCTTCAGGAGCCGGATGCTGAGCCGCGCATCCTTGCTGAAACAATGCGATACAGAGCTTGCCACCGCATGACGGATCCTACCGCGTTCCTTGTCTTCACCTCAGAAACTTTGTCGAACTGCCTGCCCACGATTTTTTTCAAAGCCGTAGTTGGTACGGCAGGAACGGCCGCCCCACTCGCGCATTGATGAGCAAGTGCGAGCAGCACCCCCCCATCCCCCCGTCCTGCTCGCGTGTAGAAAAGCTCCGCCATCCCCGTGGCGGGGCTTTTTCACGTGCCCAGACGTAAGGAAGCCCGCCGGCCTCACTTCTTCTCAAGCAACAGCGTCGCTTCGCGGCGCACCTGCGGAATGAACGTGCCGGCGAGCTTTGATAGCAGCCACGGCAGCGTGACGGTCAAGCGCAACTCGGTGTCGAAGAACTCGATCGTGCCGCGCGCGCTCTGCCCCAGCGCCCGCACCTGAAAATCGACGCTGTCGCCGGTCCAGGTCTCGTGCTCGACCGAAAGGATGCGGCTGTAATCCGTCCGCGCACGTTTCAGCCCGTCCTTGATGCGGCGGAGCGCCTCGGCCTTTCCGAGCCGGTGCGGAATGGAGACGGTGAGAGGCTCGGCCATCGCTAGACGCCCGAACCGGAACGCGGCCGGTTGTACGCGCGCGGCTCATTGGCGAGATGGTTCTGAAGAAGTGCGAGGTTCTTGCGGTTGGCGCGGAAGGCGACGTCGAACAGATCGCCGACGAACGGCACCGCACCGATCACGCCATCCAGCGCAACATTTCCCAGCATCCGCGCCACGATCCAGCGCGGCGCGCCGAGCGAGCGCGCCTCCTTGACGATGTAGAGCGACATCGCGGTCGTGATGACATCGCCTATGCCGGGAACAAGGCCCAGCAAGGCGTCGAAGCCGAACCGGATGTTGGTGCCGGGCACAAGGAACGCCGTGTCCATCAGCGTCGCCAGCACATCGATCCGCGCCACGCGCTGCGCGCGCGTGAGATCCGAGGCACTGCCCGCGAAGGCCGCGCCTATGTCAAAAGACAATCCATCGTTCCGTGAACACGCATGCGGGCAGAGATGGGATGTGTTGTCCGGATTGCAACATCCGCAACGAAAAAGCCCCGCCCGATGGGCGGGGCTTTGACGCGAAGCCGACGTTCTTAGTCGTACTTGAATTCCGTCATGGTCTTCAGCTGGTCCTTGTTGGCGCCGGACAGAACGGCGTGGTCCGGGTACCACTTGCGGTCCTTGCTGGTGTTCGTCGTGGTCGTGGTGGCGGCCGGACGATTGGCGGTGCCCGTCGTCGTGGTCGTCGTCGTTGAAGACGTCGAGGAGCTCTTCACCGGCTCATCCACGAACTTCAGCTTGGCCATGTCGACCTTGATGTTGTGCTCGCCCATGCCGAGGAAGCCGCCGACGCCGATCACGACGCCGTCGATCTTGCCGGACTTGTCGACGAGGATTTCGTTGATGTCGCCGAGCTTTTCGTTCTGCTCGTTGTAGACATTGAGCCCCATCAGCTTCGAAGCGCGCCACATGCTGGCGCTGCTGATGGTCGACGGAGCGGTGGTTGCGCTCGGCGCGGCAGGTGCCGGCCGGGTAGCCGTATCAGGTACGGATTGCGCGAGAGCAGGCAGAGCAAGTGCCGACGCCATCAGAGCGCCGATGATCGTGGAACGCATGGATTGATCCTCCAAGAAAGTTGAAGCGAGTTGAGATGACTTGCAACGTCTCGCAAGGAAACTTTGTTCCGGCGAAACCTTACGGGGCTGAAAGATTTGTCGTGCGCGTGTTCTTGTCGCGCAAGTTCTCATCGTGAGTTCTGTCCGGAAGAAAGTCTCGCCTCCAGCACAGGGGCGAGATTTTCTTTTTGGCCGATCGCCGCCCCGCGCGGCTGGGGCGCTAGGCTGCCGCGGCTCTTCACCACGTAGTGGCTCCGGCTTCCGCGAATTCGCGAAACTCCGCTGCCGCTGAGGCGTTGTGCCGGCAGATTGAACGAAGCAGCGTTCTACAAGGCACCCTCCGCGCCGTTACGCATCTGCTGGGCGAAGATCGGAATTTGAAATGCGTGGCGAACTCTCTCGTGCGGCGAAATCGTTCGCCCTCTACCTTTTTGGGCTTGTGCTCGTCGCCGGCTTGTATTTTTCGAGCGGCTATTTCGGGCTGACGCAAGCCGCTACCGCTGCACTTTCATTTTCCTCCGTTGAAGCAAAAAGCGAACAGACACGGCTCGCCATCGTCGTCGCCAATGCACGCGAAATCCGGGCCGCGCTTTCCAAACCTGTCGCAAGACCGGAGCCGCTTGGTCCCATCCGGGAAAAAGCCGCGAACACCCTGGGCGGACCCAAGGTCGTCGCGCGGCAGGCTGTCACGCCAAAACTCTCGCGCGAGGCCAAGGACGCTTTTGCTTCCCATGATGCTTTTGCATCGGGAAACTTCGGCGCCTCGTCGACCGCCACCGCATATGACAGGCACCGGCCGGAGTAGCGGGGCGTCGTCGTTCGAGGGATCGCCCGCCCCGATTGTCACGGCGCGGCGAGCAGCTTGAGCAAGCCCGCCCTGGCGTGTTTCACCTGATCCATCGTGCATTGCCGCGGCGCCTTGTCGGGCCGCCAGCGCAGCAGCGTCGTGCCATGCCGGAAACGTCCGCCGGAGAAGTGATCGAAGCAGACCTCGACGACGAGATTGGGCTTGAGCGGCTTCCACGCGGCCGACCGCTCCGTCGACCAGCGGCTCGGGCCGCCCGGCGCGTCGCCGGTAAACCCCGGCGGCGCGATCAGCTTCTCCAGCGTCTTGGTCAGCGCTTTTTTCTCGTCGCGCGCAATCGACGACGTGAAGCCGACGTGATTGAGCAGACCGTTGTCGTCGTAGAGGCCGAGCAGCAGCGAACCGACGACCTTGGTGCCGCTGTTGTAACGGAAGCCACCGACCACGCAGTCCGCGCTGCGGTAGCGCTTGATCTTCTGCATGCCGTCGCGCTCGCCCGCCCGGTACGGCATGTCGAGCCGTTTCGCGATCACGCCATCGAGCACCGCACCTGTACCTTTCATCCATTTGCGGGCTTGCGCGATTTTGGTCGTGGCCGGCGAGAGGCGGAACGAGCCACTCTTGGAGAAATTCCGCCGTGCGAAAACTTCCAGCGCGGGCCGACGTTCTCGCAGCGGCTTTTCGAGGAGGCTTGCTTTGCCGTCGGACAGCAGGTCGAACGCGATAAACAGCGCGGGCGTTTGCTTCGAAAGCGTGGCCACGCGCGACGCCGCGGGATGAATCCGCTGCAACAGATCGTCGAACGAGAGATGCTTGCCGTGCGGGACGGCGAGTTCGCCGTCGAGGACGAACCGTCCGCGACTTCAACGCCTTCGCGGCCGCGACGATGTCCGGGAAAGTACCGCGTCAGCGATTTGCAGGATTTCGATTGCAGCTCGACGTGCGTCCCGTCGCGGAAGATCAGGCAGCGGAAGCCGTCCCACTTCGGCTCGTATTGCCAGCCCTCGCCCGCCGGGATGTCGTCCACCGGCAAAGCTTCCATTGGGGGTAACGGTTTGAGAGGCTTGCGAGACATTCAGCCCCTCAATGCCCAACGCACGCCGGCGTTCCTCAGGTTTGCAACGAAGGAACCTTGGCCGCGGGCCGAGGTTGGCTCGGCGGTGAGGTTCGGAACCGGCTATGGGTGCAGACGAAGTCCTCCGCGTGTTGCTGATGTATGTGCTCCTGCCGGTCTGGCTTGCCGCCGGATTTGCGGACTATCTCTGCCACCGAGCGACCCACATCGAGCAGACCAGCGGCTGGAAGGAGTCGCTGCTGCATTTGGCGCAATTCGCCGAGATGGCGTTGCCCGTTCTCGCCGCGTTGTTTCTCGAGATCACCTCGGCGATGGTCCTGCTGATGATCGTCGCCCTGATCTTGCATCAGGCCACCGCGATGTGGGACGTGCATTACGCCAGCCAGTTACGCGAGGTGATGCCGATCGAACAGCACGTTCATAGCGTGCTCGAAATGATTCCGTTTGCGGGGTTCCTGATGGTGATCGCGCTGCACTGGAATGCCTTCGCGGCGCTGTTCGGAATGGGTCAGGCGGATTTCGGCCTGACGCTGAAATCCGAGCCGCTTCCAATTGTCTATATAGGAGCGATGCTTGGGCTTACGATGTTGTTCGAGGTGCCGCCCTATCTCGAAGAGCTGGTGCGCGGCGTGCGCTGGAGCTCGCGGCGGCTTTGACCGCTAAACGACAAAAGCCGCCGCCTTTCGGCGACGGCTTTCGTGACGAACGCTTTTAGCGATCAGCGCGGGGCGCCGAAGTGATAATTCACGCCCATGCGCACGACGTTGTTCTCGATCCGCGCATTGCTCGTGATCGTGCCGCCGATGGGAGCCGGAATGGCCGCAGTGCCGGTCACATTGTCGGCGCGCATATAGAGATATTCAAGCTTCGCGCTCCAGTTCGGAGCGAACATCCACTCGCCGCCGCCGCCGAGCGTCCAGCCGCCCTTGTTGGACGACAGATCGATAAGCGTCACGCCGCCGGAGCTGACGGTCGACCGCGCGTCCATCCAGGCGTAACCGCCGGTGACGTACAGCAATCCGCGATCCCACGGGGTGACGCCAACGCGGCCACGAACGGTCGCGAACGCGCGCAAGCGGTCTTCTTCCGTCAGTGCTCCGACCGTGGTGGTCTGGCGCTGACCGGATCCCTGAATGTCCGCTTCGACACCCCAGACGATAGCGCCGGTCTGGTAGTTGAAGCCGACCTGGCCACCGCCGTTGATGCCGTTCATGTTGCCAGAGCCCGTCGCGGTCGCGCCCGCGAGCGTGCCGCCGGCAATGGTCGATGTCGCGCTGGCGCGCGCCCAGCCGTAGCCGAGGTTCACGCCCGCGTAAAAGCCGGTCCAGCTAAAGGCGGGTGCGATGGTCCGCTGCGCGGCTTTCATCGGCATGTCCGCCGCGTAAGCATTCGATGCAGCGAGGGTTGCTGCACAAGCGATCACTGAAGCAAGGTAACGCATGGTCCTCTCCCTTTTTTCGTTGAGCAAGAATATGGAGAACCTGCGGCAGCCGTCTGTTTCAAATGACACACAACGCATTACGTGGTGTCGGATTTAGAATTGCTGTTGCGCGGAGAACACAAATTCCGCAACCAAATGGAACTCTCTCTGTCGTTTGACCCTGTTCCTGTGTCCGGTCCCGAACAGAAAAGCCCGCGGATTATGGA
Organism: uncultured Actinomycetes bacterium; assembly: GCA_963742585.1. Taxonomy (GTDB): domain Bacteria; phylum Actinomycetota; class Acidimicrobiia; order Acidimicrobiales; family JACDEA01; genus JACDEA01. The sequence goes on along the minus strand of CAVUMI010000001.1, from coordinate 36,830 downwards.
GACACCGACGCCACTTACTCATTTTGCGTCGGCAAGAATTTGATGCCCAAAACGTTACGGATTTATAGGACGCAGGAGCGTGACACCGACTAGGTACAGGATCGCAGCCAACAGGGCGCATCCGTCGTTACAGGGCTGCGCGGAGACCGCTAACGATTGCCGGCGGGAGGCACGTTCGATCCGGTCGTGCCCTGAGGGTTTGTGGCGGCGATCGGCGGCCGGGAGGCGCTGCCGCCTTCGCGCTCGGCGCTCTTGTTGATCGAGCTACTGTAGACGCCGCTCAGCGCAATAAATCCGCCGACGGCAACCACCATGAAGATGAGGGCCGCGAGTATATATCCTCGATTGCCTGACATCGTTTTACCTCACCGCATAGAAAGCCAGAAATCCCAGCGCGCAAAACGCTATGAAGATCACCGCGACGATTGCGCCCGAGTGTTTGCCTTGCTTGTCGTGATTGGGAAACATCTCGCGATCGACGACCGCATTCGGCGTCCGGCTATCGCGTTGCTGGAGACTTTCAGCCATCACGCGGCCCTCTCTTTACGAACGCCCTTGAACTTCTTCGCGCTCTTCTTCACGTCCATGAACGCGCCGGTCTTCTTGGACCGTTTCGTCCATCCGCCCGCGAGCTTGTTTTTGAGCTGACTGCGCTTGCGCACCGCGCCTTTGCGGGAATTATCATCCGTAGGCTTGTTGACCGCCATCTCGAATCTCCTTGATCAGTTTCTTCAAGTCCTCCACCGCGACCATCTCAGGCGGAACCTGATATTTCAGTTCCGACAGCAGCCGCTCAACCGCATTGAGCAGAGCCTGTATTTTGCGTTCACGCTCATCCATGCACACAAAAGCAGAAGGGTCAGCCGTGGTTCCCTATGCAAGCTTCGCCGCAAGCCGGTCCCAATAGGCGGCCTGCGTTAAATAGAGGTCGCGCATCGTGGGGTGCTGGACCGCCTTGATGCGGCAGTCCTCGGCGTTGATGACGCATTCATTCCACGTGACCTCGACGGCTTTGGCGCCAACGTCTTCAGTGCCAACGCCTTCAGTGTGCGTGTGGTCTCAGGGTCGGAGTTGAGAACTTACGTCCATGGCGGTTTTTTCTCGTCCAGCCCCAGAACGCAAAACCCTGCGTTGGGTTCCTGGTTATCCCGAACAGAAAGGCCCCCGGGCATGGAGACGCCGAGGGCCTTTCATCCAGCGGGGGAGGAATATCCCACCGCCGATTTAACCCACGGAAAGGTGCAAGGTTCGGCTCGCGGCGAGACATTCGCCGTAATGAACCGCGCGCAGCCTCGTGCGTTATATCCGCTCTTGGTACTCCCTGGTGCCGCCCTTCTCAGGGGCCCGCCAGAAACTAAGAGCAACCCAGTGGGCCCGGCCATGCGAGTGGTCGGGCCTCTGGCTGACGCTGGCGCAGGAAAGCGCGCAATAGACTTCGCGCATGAAGCTGGTCCAAATATTTCTTCCTCGTTATGGCAATGGCGGCCGTCGCCTCCCCGCGTCGCTGTTTGCCCGCGAACGCGAGCGCTTGATCGAGCGGTATGGCGGGCTGACGGCGTACACCCGCGCGCCGGCCGTGGGCCTTTGGAAAGACGGGCCAAAAATCAAGCGCGACGAGATCGTGATTTTCGAGGTGATGATCCGATCGGTCGACCGGAAATGGTGGACCGATTATCGCAACAAGTTGCGCAAACGCTTTCGGCAAAAGGAAGTGCTGATCCGGATCCAGGACGTCAAACTGTTGTAACCCACCGCCATCGCCCGGCCGGAACCGCTGCAGTGTGCCGGCAGTTTTCTCATCAGACATCGGTTTGATGAGGCACGCCATGGACGACAAATCCCGCGACGAGAAAGCGCTCGAACAACGCATCCGCCGCCGCGCCTACCAGCTCTGGCTGGACGCCGGCAAACCCGAGGGATTGGCGGATGCGCATTGGGACCAGGCGTCCGAACTCGTTGCCATCGAGGATGGCCAGAGGGCGACGCTCATCCCGGTCTCGGACCATGAAGTCCGAGCCCATCGAGGCGGTCAGAAACCAGGGCGAATTCCCGACGCTTACGGATCAGGGCGAGCAGCAATGGCCGGAGCCTGAAGGCGCCGCGCCCGGCCGGACCAACGAGGACAAGCGATAACGGACACCGACAATCACGAGGGCACGCCGTGCGAAAGCGCCGTCCTGTCGACATTCAGGTACGAGATACACCCGAAGGCCGGGTGGTGATCACGCGTTACGCGGATGGGCACGCGGCGCGCGTCGTCGAACCCGGTCAGACGCCGAGGCGAAAGCGTGCCATGAAGAAGTGAAGAAGCCCCCGAACGCAGACTCAGCGCAGCGCCCAGGACGCAACGCCGCGCAAACTTCCTTTCGCCATCTTGCTCCAAAGCGCCCGTGAGTGTCAGAATGAAAGCCTTCGCGGTTAATGAGCCCATGGAAGCGTGTGCGCGATCCCCGCTGCCACGTTTCATGCGCGGCCAGCGAATGGCCTGCATTGCCAGCGTTCGAGGATTTCCTGCGCGTCCGCTGTCTCAATCTGCTCGCTGTAGCGCCCATGATACACCTTCAATAACGCGTCGTGACCTTCATCCGACGAACTGCAAACCGCATCGCGGACGAGAATGACCCGAAAGCCGGCGTCAACCGCATCGAGGATGGTCGACAGCACGCAGACATCGGTTTCCGATCCGCTGATGATGAGACCATCGGCCTTGCGGCTCATCAGATGCGCATACAGCGTTGTGCCCGCGAAGGCCGAATACCGCGTCTTGTCGATTACGGAGGCCGGCGGGACCAGCCGGCCGAGCGGCGGCATCAGATCGAGCAGCGACGGATCGAGCTCCGCCTGCGTCACATGCTTCCAGCGCCGGTAGTATTTCCGCCATTGCCCCGGCAAATCCTCCGGATACTTGGGCGGAATGAAGCGCGAGAAGACAGTCCGACCGGGATGGCGTTCGCATAAATGCGTCACGACCGGCAGCACCCGCTCCATCCAGGGCGTCGCCCATGGCCCTTCCCGCCCGAACAATTTTTGCATGTCGACACAGACATGCACGGTCGAGGGCGTCAGAGGGATGGTGTCGTCGATCATGCAGGATCAAGATTCCGCTTGTCGTTCCAGCCGCAGCTTTCGAAGCCTTTCGATCTTGTCGGAGATCGAACGCTGCTGTTGCTGGTACTCCTTCCAAGCCTGCGCACCCTCCGCGTTCTGGCGGGCCTTGCGTTCCTTGTATTCCGGTCTGTTCATTGCCTGATTGGCCATTGATGGCTCCGTTGTTGCATCGACGCCGCGACAAAGTCGCTCGCAGAAGCCAAAACGATTTTGGGGGTTTTGGGTTCCCGCCAGCTGAAGACGCAGAAGTATTTCGCGGATTTCTATCAAATGATATTGCGGAGCCTGCCGCTGCAAGGCAGCGAGAGACCGACGGTCGGGAAGCCCGCCCCCAGAGGACGAACGGCGGGCCTTCCCGGTTGCGCGACGACAATGAAGTCGCGCGTAAGCTACGCGTTGTTAAGGCCGTCCGATCCGTCATGGATTGACAGCCAGACAGCCAGCATGGCGAGCAGCGTGGACACGCCGAGTGCCGACCACAGCAACGTATTCATGGACGGCCTCACTGTCCTAGGCGGCCGCCGTCCGGCCGGCGCTTCTTCATCAAGACCCCTGCGGGAATTTCGGGCAGCCGGTCATCGTCCAGCTCCGCCATTTCCTCATGCACGAGTTTCATGGCGTCGAGAACGCGACGGCTGACCGCGCCGCGCAGATCGATGTCCGACTTGACCCACTTTGCGTCTCTCATGGCGGGCCTCATCCAAACAAAGATCCGCCGCCGAGGTCGGTGCGGTACAAATCCTTCCAGCGGCGGGCGCGATTGATGAATTTTCCGTAGTTGGGTTTGCTCGCGGCTTCGCCGTCCAACGCCTTGAGGGCGTCGAGGATGTCGTCGAACTTGATTGGAGCTGCCCCAACGGGCTGGCGGAGGATGGGCGCCGCTTCCACGGCGCACGCATCGGAGGCCCAGGACGCCAGAATGGCTCGCTTCTCCTGGGTCGTCAGATCCGGATCGTTCACAACCTCCATCGGGGTCCGGAATGCCCTGGCAGGGTGGAGGAGGTAGTCGAGATCGAAGTCTTTGCCTTTCGTTTCCTGGTTCATAGCCACATCCTCGAAAGCGACATGGGTACAGACACGGGTGAGCGACGGTCCCTGGGGGACCCGTCGGCGGGAAAATTAGAAAACGAGTTTGAAATTTCAAGAGGGGATTGCAGGTGCGTGCTAAAATTCACTTTGAACGCCCCATGCTCCCGTCGGCTGGGTGGAAAGCAGCCAGGAACCAACGCCCCGATATCGCGTTGTTTGGAACCGCTCTAACGGGACTTGCGCCATGACATTGGGGGGAAGCGTGAAGCAAGCCGCTTCGCTTACGCTGGAAGGGGCCTCCGTATCGCCGTCCCGCTGCCGAAAGAGAGATGCCGAAAGTGCTTGGATCGCCGGTCCGCTCGTGGCGAAATATTAGCCTCGGGGACTCCGATGATACCGGCTCAACGTGATTTTGTTCGCCTTTTGCAAGCCGCGCTTATCGGTGCGATCGCTGCCTTTGGCCCTCTTCGCTTTTGCCTGCTGGCTCGACTACAATAAGAATATCACCGAATATGCCGATAGGCAGATCGCGAAATCAACAGACGTCGTCAACGAACACGCACTGAAAGTCTTCGAGGCCGTTCAGCGCGCCATTGGGGAGGTCAATGAGATCGTCCGCGATATGGATGATGAGTGATTGCGGCGCAGCAGCCTGAACTTCACGGACGCCTGCGGCGCATCGCGGAAGGATCGAACCAGATCAAGTCCCTGTGGGTCTTCGATGGCAACGGACGGGCTTTGGTGAATAGCCTGTCCTTTCCGGCCGACGACACTACTTTTGCCGACCGAGATTACTTCGCAGGCCACGTCGACAAAGACATCGGGACGTATGTCGGGCGCGTCCTGCGTCCGCGACCGCCTTACGGTGGCGCACCCTTTTTCGGTATCAGCATGCGGCGCGAGTCGACGACGGCCGTTTCACAGGGGTGATCCAGGCTTCCGTTCTGCCGGAGTATTTCGAAGGTTTCTATCAGAAGCTGGCACGCGAGCCGGGCGAGTATCGTATCCCAATTCCGCGAAGACGGCAAGATTTTAGCACGCTTTCCGGCACTCGGCCGCGACGCGCGGCTTGACCTGCAAGGCCCCCTCTACCGCGCCATGGTGGCTCGCCCAGAGGGGGGCCAAGTGACGTTGATTTCCGCAATCGACGGCAACGGTCGCACGGTGTCCTACCGCAAGCTTTCCGAATTCCCAGTGTTTGTACTCGCCGGCCTTGAAACCTCTGCTATCCGCGACCAGTGGTTCGCGCTGATAAGGAGCCAACTGTTATTCGGCATTCCGGCCACAGCAGCGCTGATTTTTATCATCGCTTTGGCGTTGCGCCGGACGAGGCGTCTGTATGTCGAAGCCGCGGGGCGTCAGGTCGCCGAGGAAGCGCTCAAGAAAGCTCAGCGGCTTGAATTGCTGGGACAGCTTACCGGCGGCGTGGCCCACGATTTCAACAATCTGCTGATGGTCATCGGCGGCAGTGTCCAGCGGGTAAAGAGCCGAATTTCCGATCCGCAAATCGAGCGTTCACTTTCGATGATAGAGGCCGCCGTAAAGAAAGGCGCCAATCTCACCAAGCAACTGCTGTCATTTTCGCGGCGCCAAAGCTTGTCTCCGCGGGTGATCGATGTGGCGGAATGTGTACGCGATTTTCAGCGAGGTTCTTCACCAATCTCTTACGAGGAGATATCAAACTTGAGTTAGATTCCTACTCGCTGCATCTCGCCTTTTTGAAAAATGATTCGAGATCGCACTTTTGAACCTCCTCTTAATGCCAAAGACGCAATTTGGTGGCGGGACATCGGATTACGGTAAAAACGAACGCTACCGCAAAAACGGACTCAAGGGCTGACAGCGATTTCATTAGGTACTGTCCGACACGCTCGATACCCGGAGGTCCGCGAACATTCTTCGAGCCTATTTCACCACCAAAACATTGATAAGGGAACAGGACTTGGATTGAGCCAAGTTACGGCTCGCCTGTTAAAGGTGACGTCACTTTTAGAACAACAGAGGGAAAAGGACACCTTTACAATCTACTCCTGTTCGAAGAGCCACTGCACGCAGAAGTACTCCGCACAAATGCAGTCCAAACTTGTCGGGTGCTTTGGTCGAAGACAATGTGGATGTCGCAGTGGTTGCTAGTGACTATCTGGAGCAAGGGAGGAGGGGGAGGGGAGATCTGTTAATGCCAGGAATGAGCGGCTTGGAACTCGCCCGTCTTGTCCGCAAATCTCGGCCAGAGATATCGATCATCCTTGCGTCAGGCTACAGCGAGGTGACTGGCGCCGCCATTGCCGAAGGCTTTGCATTGCTAAACAAGCCTTATTCGCTAGAAACTCTTCGTGCCGCAATCGCAACGGCTCTCATGGCCGGTCAAGACGACGCCGCTTGATGAATTGATCTTTGTCCGACGTGAAGCAAAAAGCCGCCTAATGATTGCCAAGGGTTTATTTGGCGACGATAGGAGCGCTCAGCTTTGAGGCGCGGGTAACCGTCCGTGCGGCGTTATCCTATCGGCGGCCTGCAGCGAAGGCTGTAGTCGGTCGGATCCCACCAGCGAAGCATGGCCTGTAATCGCGGAACTTTGCGCAACTCCACGCATTGGGCACACGGCCAGTATTCCAGGAAATAAAGTGGAGGCGACTTATGCATGGCATTACTATCTTGTCGGACTTGTTGTTGTGATCATGGCGATCTTGTCGTTCTTCGGCTTGCGTTGAGCGATGACCATGCCCGACACCTTTGAGCGGCCGCTGATCAACGTTTCTTATGTTCAATGGGGACCAGTCGTAGCCGGAGCGATTACCGCCGCCGCGCTGGCGACTGTTCTTCATTCTTTCGCAGGAGCCATCGGTCTCGCGGTCAGCTCCACTGCACCGACTTGGCGAGATCTCGACCGGACTGTTCATCCTGTCCGGCGTTTATCTGATCCTGGTTGCTCTGGCTTCTTACGGGCTGGGGGGTTATGTCGCGGGCCTGCTCGGATCGGTTTTCCAATTCAGTATCCGCAGAGGACGTCGAGCTGCGTGACAACGTGCATGGATTACTCGTCTGGGCGCTTGCCACGCTGATCACGGCCTTCCTGATTTTAGCGGCAGCGTCCGTCGGAACACGGCTAGCGGCATCATCGGGCGCGAATGCAGGGTCTTCCGTGGCAGGCGAAAACATCATTGCCTTTGATGTCGACCGCCTGTTGCGCGGCGATCGGCGTCCAGGCGACGCCAGCGACGTGACCCGGTCCGAAGTGTCCCGCATTCTGCTCACCGCATCCGGACACTCGGCGTCGCGGCCGAAGATCGCAATTATCTTGTGCGCTTGGTCGGCGCTCGCACCGGACTTGCACCCCCCGAAGCAGAGCGCCGCGTCGACGTCGCCATAGCAAGTGCCAAGGATAACATCTCGAAAGCGAGGCGCAGCACCACCATCCTCGCCTTCATGGCGGGAGCGGCGGCTTTGCTCGGTGCTGTTGCGGCATGGTTGCTGCAGCCACTTGGCGGTCAGCATCGCGACGACACCACAGCCAGCGGACGGTGGAATGTGCTGGGCCGGCGGAGCGTTTGAAGCGGCCGCGGATCTGGCGAGTGCGGGACGCTTGAATATCCGAAGGGGTGAGGGATTGGAAGTTTTGGCCTACTCATCGATCGGCTCGCCTCTTATTAACTGGCAAGCTTTCCGCTAGATGCTAGCCAGTCGAACAGAATAGCATTGGCCATTGTCCTAATCAGTTCGTGTGCAATCACTGATAACGCGAGCGCCGTCTTCACTTTATTCACGTTTGCCGCAGGCGCCGCATTGAAAATCAACTGAAGCGTTCAAACTCTTCATCTGACGACAAACGAAAAGCGGCAGCCGTTAAAAACACAAACGGTACGTCTAGCGGTACGACACGCGAAACTGAGGGTCGCGTAACTATCTCGAAAACAGAGATGAATTCCGCTCAGTCGGCCCTTTCCATCATCGGCGCGACGCTGAATTTGCGGCTGAAGTCGGTCATATCGGCTCGCTTGGCGTCTCTCCTGCCCTCATACGCCGTTGATTTCAATAGCGATCTTCCGGGACGTTTTTCCGGCGGTTTGGGCATTGCTGCCGCTCTGTCCCCAGCACCGGCAAAACATCAAAACATTCAAAACGGAGACCGGCCCGTCGCGAGCAACCAGCGCAATGTTTTGCCTGTTGTGGGTGTATTGGCCCTGCCGGAAGAGAGAGGCAGACTGTTCCGCGTGAAGCGACCGCACATGCCCGGAATATAGCCGTAGTATTTTACAACGTAAGGCTCGGTTTTTCTTGAACAATCGCGTTCGTCAGTTAGCCTGCCGGAATGGGTCACAACAGCGGGCGCAAAGAGCAGTTTGAGCGCGCCACTCGCGAAGCGATGGATGATCGACTGACCGTGGCCGACCCGCTCGTCTGCCCCCGCTGCGCCGAGTCTCTACCCGCTCGAGGAGCGGTTCTGCGGGCGGTGCGGGATGCCGCTAGGTCCTACGGCAACCTCGACGTCGCCGCCGAGCCGAGCGACCTTCGAGGTCCGCGCGCGCAAGATCAAGCCCCAGCTCGCCGAGGGCGAGCTCGTGCGGGTGGCGGGCGCGAGGCAACCAGTCCGAGGCCGAGTTCATGCAGGGCCTGCTGCTCGAGGAGGGGATCCCGAGCATCCTGCGCCGCACGCGCGGCTTCGACGTCCCCGACTTCCTCGCCGCCGGGCCGCGCGACCTGATGGTGCCCCGAGTCCGGCGCCCGGGCCGCTCGTGAGGCCCTGCTCGAGGCCGACCTCGTCGACGACGCCGTGCCCGCCGGGCCCAACCCGAAGCGGGTCCTGGCCGGGCTGCTGCTCGCCGTCGACGGTCGTCGCGCTCGTGGCCTGGCTCGGGACCGAGATCCTCTCGTCTAGCGGGGCGCGGCGCCGTGCTCGCGCGCCACGATCAGCTCCGGCCCGCCGTACCCGCTCGACGGACGCGCGGCGGGCGCCTCGATCTCGCGCGAGCAGCAGCTGCAGGCTGCGCCGGCCGATCGCCATGAAGTCCTGGCGCACCGTGGTCAGCGGCGGCGAAGTAGCCGCCTCGGGGATGTCGTCGAAGCCGACGACGCTGACGTCCTCGGGGACCCGGCGGCCGGGCTCGTGCAGCGCGCGCAGCAGCCCGAGCGCCATCTGGTCGTTGGCCGACGAAGACGGCCGTCACGTCGGGTCGTGGCCAGCGCGCCGGCCCGAGCACGTAGCCGGTCGCGGCGTTCCAGTCGCCGGCGCAGGACGGCGGGACCGGCGCGCCGGCCGCCTCGAGCGTCGCCGCCAGCCGGCGACGCGCTCCTCGGCCTCCGGCCAGTCCGGCGGGCCCGGCGAGGTGGTGGACCGTGCGTGGCCGAGGTCGAGCAGGTGCCGCGTGGCGGCCGGGCGCCGGCGCGCTGTCGACCGCCACGACCGGCATCGCGAGGTCGGGCCCGCCTCGACCGCCACCACCGGGCAGCCGGCCGGGAGGTCGCACACGCGCCTGCGGCCGCCGCGGAGCGGGGCGATGACGAGCACGCCGTCCACGCCCTGGCTCGCGCAGCCGGTCCACGGCGCTGAGCACCGACGCGCGGATCGAGGGCCTCGAGGCTGACGATGCTGACGAAGTAGCCCTCGGCGTGCGGCGGCGCGCTCGATCGCGAGCAGAGTCGACGCCGGGCCGTACAGCGTCGTGTCGAAGGTGACGACGCCGAGCGTCCGCGAGCGCCGGTCACCAGCGCCCGGGCGAACGAGCTCGGGCGGTAGTCGAGCTGTGGATCGCCTCGAGGACCCGGTCGCGGGTCTCGGTCCGGACGCGCGTCGGAGCCGTTGAGCACGCGCGAGACCGTCTGGTGCGAGACGCCGGCGAGCTGCGCGACGTCGGCCATCACCGACGCGCTGCCGTCCCCCTCGGCTGTGAGCGCGTCACATCAGTGGAGAATACGGTGAGCGGCGGGATCGACCTCAATGCACAGGATTCAGGGCTTGACCGTGATGTGAGCGTAACATCGCGCCGTGTGTGATCGCTAACTTTCGCCCGAGCGTGCGCGAGATCGGGAGGAGAGAGCGTGCCATGTCAGAGCTGGATCCCGTCCACGAGGCCGCTCGAGCGCCTCGAGTGGCAGGACGCCAAGAGAGGAGGAGACGCCGCTGTCAAGTGCTGGCCGGCGGTGACGCGGCGCACGGCGCTGACCGGCGGCGCCGCCGGCCTCGCGGCGGCGGCGCTCGCGGCCTGCGGCGGCGGCTCGGCACTCGAAGGCAGCGCCGCCGCCGAGCGGCTCGGCGGCGGCACGGCATCTTCGGCCGAGGACGCAAGCTCAAGTTCGTGCTTCGTCAACCACGTCACGACGAACCCGTTCTTCGTGCCGACGAAGTACGGCGCCGAGGACGCGTGCAAGCTGCTCGGCTGCTCGCTACCAGTGGACCGGCTCGGAGAACGCCAACGTCAACGAGATGGTCAACGCCATGAACACGCGCGGTCACCGGCGGCGCCGACGGGATCGCGCGTCGCGCTGATCGACAAGAAGGCGTTCAACGCGCCGACCGACGCGGCGCTGAAGGCCAAGATCCCGGTCGTCTCCTACAACGCCGACGCGGCGAGCAACTCACGGCTCGCCTACATCGGCCAGGACCTCTTCGTCTCCGGCCAGGAGATGGGCAAGCGGATCGTCGAGCTCGTGCGGCTCCGGCGACGTCGCGCTGTTCATCGCGACGCCCGGCTCGGCCAACATCCAGCCGCGCATCGACGGCGCGCAGGACACGCTCAAGAGCCCGGCAAGCGCATCAAGACGCACGTGATCGCCACCGGCGCGGCCCTGCCGGCGGAGCTGTCGACGATCGACTCCTACGCCTCGGGCCACCCGGACACCAAGGGCACTGTTCGCCGTCGACGCCGGCAGCACGCAGGGCGTCGCCCAGACGATCCAGAAGCACAACCTGCGCGCGAAGGGCGTCAAGGGCGGCGGGTACGACCTCACGCCGGTCACGCAGAAGCTGCTGGCCGCCGACCAGATCGACTTCACGATCGACCAGCAGCCCTACCTGCAGGGCTTCCTGCCGATCCTGCAGCTGTTCATGTACCAGGTCTCGGGCGACGCTGACCGGCATCGCCGACGTCAACACCGGCCTGAAGTTCCTCGACAAGACCACGGTCGGCCCTACAACATCACGAAGTCGCCGCTACGAGGGGACCTCGTCCGCGGCCGGCGTCGCCAAGGCCTGAGCGATGACGGCGCGCGCCCGTGAGCACCGTCCGCGGCCGACACGGCCTCCCGCCGCGCTCCGGCGCCGCGCCGGCCGGCGCGCCCGCGAGCTGGCGCGCGCGCGTTCCTGACGCTGCGCGAGGGCAGCATCATCGTCGTCACGGTGCTCGCGATCGTCTACTTCTCGGTGAAGAACGACCGCTTCTTCACGCACGCAACTTCGTCACGCTGCTGCCGTACTTCGCGCCGTTCGCGATCCTCGCGGCGGCGAGGTGCTGCTGATGGTCGCGGGCGAGATCGACCTGTCGATCGGGTCGGTCTACCTGTTCGCGCCGTTCATGTTCTACGAGTTCAACCAGGCGGGGCTGCGGGCTGGTCCTGTGCCTGATCGCTGCGCGCTGGTGTGCTGCGCGGTCGTCGGGGTGATCAACGGGGTGCTCACCGAGGTCATCGGGGTCTCGTCGTTCGTCACGACGCTCGGCATGCTGCTCGGGCTCGGCGGGCTGACGCTGATCATCTCCCACGCCGCGCCGGTCGACGATGCCGGGCGCCGAGGTGACGACGACGACCGTGAACGTCAAGCACGTCGTCAACGGCCACACGATCACCCTGCCCGAGCAGGTCAACCAGTCGGGACGTTCGCGAAGATCTTCGGCGCGGGGTCTACTCCGAGCTGATCTGGGCGCTGCTGATCGTGATGTCGTGCAGGTCGTGCTCACGCTTACGCGCTGGGGGATGTACACCGTCGCGGTCGGCGGCAACAAGCACGGCGCGGCCGAGGCGGGCATCAAGGTCCGGCCGATCGTGATCCGCAACTTCGTCGTCTGCTCGACGCTCGCCGGCCTGGTCGGCGTCTTCGAGGCCGTCGCGCGCCTGCGTCGGTCAAACCGGACACAGCGGGCGCCTCGGAGACGATGGAACATCGTCGACCGTCGTCCACCGACTCGACCGCCGCATCCACGAGCAGGACAGCCCGGATCGCCTCGATCTGGGCCTCGTGTGAGCTCGGGTTCATGTACACGACGACATCGACGGCGTCGGCCGGCACCGGCGCGGCGATCCCACCGCCGTCGTCACCGGCTGGCGGAGGACGACGGCGCCGGCGACGAAGGCGAGCACGACGGCCGCGGCGGCGAGGCCGATCAGGACGGGACGACGGTCTCGCACCACGGCCGGCCGGCCGGACGTGATCTCCTCGACGGAGGGTGGGAGCGGGGCGAGCGAGGTGAGCCGCTCCAGCTCCTCGTGGATGTGCTGGTCGAGATCGTTCACGACAGCTCCTCTCGCAGCTTGGCGCGGGCCCGGGCCAGGTAGCGCTTGACGGCGCCTTCGGACAGGTCGAGCAGGTCGGCCACGGCGGCGGGCGCCAGATCGACCCAGTAGGTCAGGTAGATCACGGCGCGCTCACGGACGCTGAGCGGCGCAGCAGGCCGAGGTCGGCGGGGGCGGGCTCGTCGTCGACCAGACGAACGGGCGCGGCGGCCTCCTTGCGGCGACCGGTGGCCCGGCGGCGCTCGGTCATGCGGGCCTGGTTCAGGACGCAGCGGAACAGGTAGCCCCGGGCCTCTCGGACGCCGTCCCACCGGACCTTGGTGAAGACGCCGAGCATGGCCTCGGCGACCACGTCTTCGGCGTCGCTGGGGCCGACGAGGGCGGTGGCGTAGACGACGAGGTCGGCGGCGTGCTTCTCGTACGCCTCGACGGCCCCCGGATCGATCCCCACGCCTCCACGATGCACGGCGGGCCCCTCCTGGGTGTCCGCGGATCGGTCTGGCCGGGGATCTCCCGGCCAGGGGCGGCAAATTCCCGGCCAGTTCGAGTACGGGTGGGCGAGGCTGTCGACCGTGTCCAGCTCTCCTGCGCCCGCGTCGATCGACGACGTGCCGGCCATCGGCGCGCTGGTGCGTCGGGCCGAGGCCCACGACCGGGTCCCCCGGGTCCTCGCCGACGAGGAGCTGGCCGACGACCTGAGCGCCTCCTACATCGACCTCGACCTGGACACCCGGGTGGCCGAGCGGGACGGCGAGGTCGTCGGCTGGGCCCAGGTCTGGCACCCCGAGGCGCCGGAGCGCCTCGACCGGGCCGACCTGTTCGGCGAGGTGGCCCCCGACCACCGGGGCCGGGATCGGCCGCGCCCTCCTCGGCTGGAGCGTCGACCGGGCGAGGGAGCGGCTGGAGGCCACGACCCACGGGCTCCCCCGCTTCATCCGGCTCGACGCCCGCGACTGGCTCGAGGACCGCCACCGCCTCTACCGGCGGTTCGGCTTCGAGGCCGTGCCGCTGGAACGAGATGCTGCTGCGCCCGCTTGATCGACCTGCCCCGCGGTCCCGACGCCGGCGGGGTCCGCCTCGAGCCCTGGCCCGAGACCGACGAGGAGACGCTCGTCGTCCGCAACACGACCTTCGGTGACCACTGGGGCTCGACCCGGTGCCCGCCCGAGGTCTGGGACGAGGTCGTGCGGGGCCACGGCGGTCGGCCCGAGCTGTCCTTCGTCGCCGTCGACGAGTCCACCGGCGGATCGTCGCCATCTGCCTGAACCACGCGTACCCCGAGGACGAGGCGGTCACCGGCCGCCAGCGACGCCATCGTCGCCATCGCTCGGCACGCTGCGGGAGGCCCGGGGCCGGGGCGTCGCCTCCGCCCTGATCGCCCGCTCGCTGGTGGCCTTCGCCGAGGCCGGCTTCGACCACGCTGCGCTCGACGTGGACTCGGAGAACCCGACCGGTGCGTTCCGCCTCTACCGGGCCCTGGGCTTCGAGCCCGACCACCGGGCGATCACCTTCCAGATCGCCCTCGACCCGGAGCCGGCCCCGGACGCGTGACCGCCCGCCCACCCCGAGGGGAGAGGGGGAGGACGGGCGGGCGATCACGACAGGTGCTGGGGTGGGTCAGGCGACCTCGCGGGGGCGCTCGACGACCACCACCGGCTCGGGAACCTGCTCGACCACGACGGGTCGGGCGGGCTCCTTGCCACCGTCTTCGAACTCCTTCTTCGCCTGGCCCAGCGAGCGGGCCAGGTCCGGCACCTTCTTGGCGCCGAAGAGCAGGAGCACGACGGCCAGCAGGATGAGCAGCTCTGGTCCTCCGAGGCTCATGGCCTCCCCCAGAGCACCGACATGTCGGTCGGACTGGAACACGTCCGGGCACGGGGTACTCCCCGAGCACGAAGTTGAGGACGGCGCTGTGCTGCTGGTCGATCACCTGGATCGAACCGGCGAGCGCTCGGGCCTCGGCGCCCTCCAGCACCGACTGGGCGTCGAGGTACGTCTGCGACGCGTCTGCTCCAGCATGTTGGCCAGCTCGGCGACACCGACGACGTCGGTGACCTGCCCGAACTGGTCGTTGACCGTCTGCTCCAGGTCGGCCGGCGGCATGGTGACCGCCTGCTCGCCGGCATCGGTGATCACGCCGTTCCACGCGTCGAGCGCGGCCTGGTGCTGCATCTTCGCCGTCGTGGCGAACTCGGCCACGGCCGGGGGGACCTCACCGAGGTCACCGGCGGTCGCAGCGTCGAGCGCCGCGCCGTAGGTGTTCACGGCGAGGACCTCCAGCCCGGCCGCACCCATGGCGATGGCGAGGTCGCCGCCACCGTCGGGAGCGGTGGTGCTCGAACCGCCTGCCGTCGTCGTGGTCGCACCGGCGGCCGTGCCGTCGGCGTTGTCCGCGCTGTCGTCGCCACAGGCGACCAGAGCGATCCCGGCGCCGGCGGCCATGCCGCTGAAGGCGAGGAAGCGCCGCCGGTTCATCCCGGACGGGACGACGGTGACGTCCTCACGGACGTCGGTGTTGTCGATGGGCGTGGTCATGCGACGGCTCCTGACTCGGGGGGCTCAGCCAGGTTCGGCTCTTCGAACGGCTGCGGGAAGGCGACGCTGCCGGCTGCGGCCGGGAGCTGGTTCACCATCGTGGGGATGGCGATCAGGTTGTCGGCACCGCCGTCCAGCAGCGCGACGACCGCCCGCAGGGTGGCCAGGTGCTGGCACTCGACGCCCATCACGCTGCCCATGAGGGAGCGGGTCTCGACGTCCTCCAGCAGGGACATGTTCTGCAGGTAGGTGTCGGTGGCCACCTCCTCGAGGGTCGCGGCCAGGTCGGCCACGTCCAGCGGCGTCATCAGCGTCGGCAGGGCGTCGTCGACGACCTGCTGGTTGGGCGGGTTCGGCTGGTCCTGGACCTGGCCGCCCAGCGCCTCGGTCTGGGCCTGGAAGGCCTCCCGGTGCTGGTCGTGCTGGTCCTTGGTGGTCATGGCGAAGGCCTTGACCACCTCGTTGCCGTTGGCGATGAACGGGCAGGCCGAGGGCGGCGTCGTAGGTCGCCACGGCCAGGACCTCGAGCGAGGACGCCGTCTGCAGGATCTGCACGTCGACGTCCCGGCACCCTGGGCCGGCCGCGGTCGGGCCGAGGATGTTCAGGATCGATGGCGCCGAAGGCGGTGCCGAGGAGGCCGCGGGCGGCGAGGGCGCCGATGCCGAAGCCGCCGTTGCGCATGATGCGCCGGCGGTCGGTGTGGTACTGGCGCACGCGGTCGAGATCGATGGGTCGGCCCTGACGGGACGCTCCGAGCTCGGCGAGGTCCGGCTGCACGGCACGTGCTTCTCGCATCGCGTCGGCATGCAGGTCCTCGGACTCGACCACGAGCGCCCGAAGGGCTCGTTCGTCGATGGACACGGTGTTCTCCTTTGCTGGGGACTTCCTCACGGGAGGTCTCCGGCAGGAGCGACGGTCAGGATGGGTGATCAGGAACCCCCGGCGGCCGGGTCTCGAACGTCCGGCGCGGGGAGATCAGCCCGGTTCCCTCGAGCGGGGCCGAGGATGTAGGTCGCCGTCGGGGCCGTGGTACCAGCCGCCCGCGGCGTCGGTGCCGCCGTCGACGTGGATCGTCTGGCCGGTGACGTAGCTCGACAGGTCCGACGCCAGGAACACCGCGGCCCCGGCCATCTCGTCGACGTGGCCGGGCCGGCCCATCGGCACCACCTCGCCGAAGTGCTCCTCGCTCCCCGGCGGGGCGATGGCCGCGATCCCCTCGGTCAGCGTGATGTCGGGGGCGAGGGCGTTGACCCGGATGCCGTGCGGGCGCCAGCTCCAGCGCCGCGGTCTTCGTGTAGTTGATGACCCCGGCCTTGGCCGCGGCGTACGCCGCGTACCCGGGCGCGGCCCGCACCCCCTCGATCGAGGTGACGCTGATGACGCTGCCCGGCATGCCCGCGTCGACCAGGCTGCGGGCGACCCGCTGGGTGCAGAGCAGGACGTGGCGGAGGTTGGCCTTGTAGAGCGCGTCCCAGCCGTTCTCGGAGGTCTCGAGGATCGACGACCAGAAGACGCCACCGGCGTTGTTCACCAGGATCGACACGGTCCCGAGCTGCCTCGACGGTCCGGGCCAGCGCGGCGTCGACCGCCTCGCTGTCCCGGACGTCGGTGGGCACGCCAGCCCGCCGACCTCGTCGGCCGCGGCCGCACGGAGTCCTCGAAGGCATCATTGCGCCGAGCGGGGACGGCGGTGCCGGTGGCGGCACGTCCGGCGGACCGGGCCTCGAGCACGGGACGGGAAACCCCGACGTCCGCGGATCAGGAGGGACCCAGGATGCGACGTCCGGGAGCGGCGTCCCCGGTGTCGGCAGCGACGCCGCCCCTGCTCCCCAAGTCTCCGCCGGCGGCGGCGGCGGCGGCTTCTACGGCGGTGGTGGCGGCCAGCAGGGCGGTGGCGGTGGCGGCTCAGGATTCACCGCCGACGGTTCGGGAATGACCAACGGCTTCCGTTCTGGTGACGGCATCGTGACCATCACCTACATCACCCCGCTGGCAACGACGACCTCCCTGACGGTCGCACCTCCGGCGTCTTCTGTGGCCGGTCAGAGCGTCACGCTTACCGCGATCGTCGCCGCGGTCAGCCCCGGCACCGGAACGCCCGCGGGCTCGGTCACCTTCGTCGACGGCGCAACCGAGATCGGCGCCGTCACGCTCGACGCGTCCGGCATTGCCACGTTCAGTACGGGCAATTTTGCCGTCGGTCCGCACTCGTTCAGCGCCGTCTACGGAGGTGGCGGTCAATACGCGGGCTCCGCGTCCACACCGGCGGTCTCGCACAGCGTCAACAAGGCGGGCACGACCGTCGTCGTCACCGCCACGCCAAGCCAAGCCCTACCCGGGGAAACCGTCGTGTTCAACGTCACCGTCGACGCTGTCGCGCCGGGCGCGGGCACACCGACGGGAACCGTGACGCTGACCGACGGCGCAACCACCCTCGGCACGGTCGAGCTAGTGGGCGGGCAGGCCAGCTTCACAACCAACACTCTGGCCCCCGGCCCGCATCAGATCTCGGCGAACTACGGCGGCGACACCAACTTCAACGCGTCGACAGGCACCGCGGCGGTGACCGTCGGCCGGACCGCTTCCACCACGGCGGTCGCCGTGGCGCCGCCGTCTCCCGCGCTCGATGACGCGGTGACGTTCACTGCGACGGTCACGCCGTCGACGGCAACCGGCACCGTCGCCTTCTTGCTCGACGGCGCCACCACGCCGTCGGCCACCGTGACGCTCACGAACGGCCAGGCCAGTTACACGACGGTGCTCCCGGCAGGGCCGCACAGCGTGGTCGCTTCCTACAGCGGCGACGCGAGCTTCGATCCGTCGACGTCGGCACCGGCGAGCTTCACCATTGCGTCGCCGACTGCGACGGTCATCACCGGGACCTACGCCGGCAGGCTCTCGGTGCCCGCGGGCGGAACGGTGGTGCTACGCAATGCCACCGTCACGGGCAGAGTCACCGTGGCGACCGGTGGCACCCTCGACGTCGAGCACTCGAGGGTGTCCGGCTCACTGTCCGCCTCCGGCGCGGCGGCGATCCGTGTATGCGGCTCGAGTGTCGGAGGCACGGTCAACATCGCGAGCTCGACCGGATTCGTGCTGCTTGGTGACCCCGGAGACTACGCCTGCGCGGCCAACACCTTCAGCGCCAGCGTGGCGCTGTCGGGCAACCGCGGCGGTCTGAAGGTGGCAGCGAATCAAGTCGGCGCGAGATTGATCCTCACCAGCAACACCGGCGGCGGGCCCTCCGGCGAGGTGGCGCCCGAGGTGGTGGGCAACCGGGTAGGGGGATCGCTGGCTTGTCAGAACAACTCGCCTCCACCGAGCAACGATGGCCAGCCCAATATCGTGAGCGGATCACGAAGCGGGCAATGCAGCGGACTCTGAGCCGACGACCACCCACCTGCCGTTCGCCACGCCTGCCGCGTTGATCGCGATGAAGTTGCACGCAATCGAGGATCGGAGCAACCCCAGCGGTCAGCAACGGAGCGCAGCCGACGCACCCAACATCTACCGGATCCTCGCCGACCTCGACATCGCGAGACGTTGCCCATCGAACTGCCCGTCTCGGCGACGAAATCGGGTGGTCGGAACGCGACTCGTTGCGCGTGGCACTTGCCCGTGACCAGCTTCGTTACGCCAGATGCGCGCAGCGGCCCATGCCCGAGGTGTTTCCTAAACCGTGTGCGGACGTTCGAATCGTCCCGGGGGCGCTTGCTTCGGTGTGTTTCAGCACGGTGATCTTTGACTGATCGTTAATCGCCGCGCCGCCGATCGGGCCGGCGCCGATCGCGACCGCCGCGGCAACCGCGGCGACCGCGGCGACCGCGGCGAAGTCGAACTTCCTGCTGACCTGAGGCATGTGCCCCGCCTTTATCGCCATCCAGTCGCGCAGTTAGTCCGCGGCGTTACACCGCCGACGCGTGAGACCCAGAGCTATTCGTCGCTGTGGCTCACCATGTTGATCACGTTGCCATCAGGGGCCCGCACGTGGAAGCGACGCAGGCCCCACGCCTCTTCAGTGAGCGGGTGAACGATCTCATAGCCCCGCCGCTTCGCGTCCTCGTACGCCTCGTCGATACCGGCGCCCACGTGAACAGAGATGACTGCGTCCTCGGGCGACGTTGCGTCGCGGGTGACGAGCTGGACCGAGGCCTCGCCGCCCGGCGGGTGTACCGGGCCACCCAACCCATGTTGAATTCCTCGACACTCAAGCCGAGGTAGTCGGTGTAGAAGTCACGGGCCGCGGCGATGTCAGCGACCGGGAGGTTTGCGTGGATGCCGGTTACTCGCATCGACCGAGCCTAACGCTGGGTCTCAGCGCAGCCGCCACTCCACCCGCTTGCCCGCGGCGAACTCGCGTCTGGTTTTCGACGAGGACACGAGTGTCGGTGCCGACGTTCGTATAGAGGTACGCGAGGTCGAGCGCCTGTGACCGCGCCACCTCCTGCGCCATCCAGATCGCACGCTGCGTACCTTGCACCACGAGCGGGGGCGCGGACGCGATCGCCTCGGCCGCCCATGTCGCGGTTGCCGCCAACTCCGCGGCCGGCACGACCTGGGAAACCAAACCGACCTCGCGCGCCCGCTCCGCGCTCATCCGCTCGTGAGCGCCCAGCAGGGCCATCCGCAGCACCTCTTGGAGCGGCATCTTCTGCAGCAGCTGGATCGGTTCGTAGGCCGCGGTCATGCCGTAGGTCACGTGGGGGTCGAAGAACGTGGCGCTGTCGGCGGCGATGATGAAATCGACTTCCCCGAGCAAGTAGAACGCGCCGCCGCAGGCCATGCCGTTCACCGCGGCGATGACCGGCTTCCACAGATGGTTGGCCTTGGGACCGAGCCGACGGCCGGGGTCGTCGTACCACCAGGGCGTTACGTAGCCGGGCTTGTCACCACCGGCCAGCTCATCACCGCCAAGCGTTTCGTCTCGGTCGAGCCCGACGCAGAACGCCCGGTCCCCCGCGGCGGTCAGCACCGCGCAGCGAATATCCGCGGTGCGCATGATGCGTTGCCAGACCGCGGACAGCTCCTCTTGCATCTTCACGTTGAAGGCGTTGAGGACGTCGGGTCGGTTCAACGTCACCCACGCGACGTGCTCCCGCTCCTCGTAGATGATCGTCTCGAAGTCAGCCATGTCCCACCCCACCTAACGGATCCGGAAGTCGCCGCGCTCGCCTCTGAACAATTCCTCGCCGGCCGCGATGTGCTGGCGGTCGGTTCCGAGGGTCACGTAGGACGACACCTGCTCGAGCGCTTGTCGCCGCGTGGTCTCATGGGCCATCCAGATGGCCTTGAGGGTCGCCTGAACAGGGAGCGTGGGCGAGGCGGCAATGGCGCTGGCCACCCACATGGCCCGATCGAGGAGCTCGGCGGCGGGCACCACTTCGGAGACGAGCCCGACATCGAACGCACGCTGGGCTGACATCCGCTCGTGGGTTCCCATCAGCGCAAGGCGCAAGGTCTCGCCCAGGGGAAGCTTCTGAAGAAGGTGCGTCGACTCGAAGCCGGACACGATCCCGTAGCTGACGTGAGGATCGAAGAAGGTCGCGTGCTCGGCGGCGATGATGACATCGATCTCGCCGAGGAGATACAGCGCGCCGGCGCAGGCCATCCCGTTGATGGCACCGACCACCGGCTTCCAGAGGTCGTTCATCTTGGGGAGGATGTTCGTACCGGGGCTGTTGAACATGAACGGCGTCGACACCCGGCCCATCGGCGGGCGGTTGGGATCGTCGGCGAGGAAGCCCGCGAAGGACTCGTCCCGGTCGATGCCCGTGCAGAACGACTCGTCGCCCGCGGCAGTGAGAACAGCGACGCGCACGTCGTCGTTCGTGCGCAACGACTGCCACACCCGTTTCAGCTCCAGCTGCATCTGGTAGTTGAACGCGTTGTTGACCTCGGGCCGGTTCAACGTGATCAGTGCAACACCGTCGCGTTCCTCGTACAGCAGCGTTTCGAGGTCCTCCATCGACGTCAGTGTCTAGCCGAGGGTCGGGATTATCTGCGGCAGATCCAGTGCGGTCCTGATACCGGACGCGGCTCCGCAGACAACGGCGACGGCGTTGACGGCGCGATGCGCAGTGAGACCGGGTGAGGTCGTCGACGCCGCACGCGCGCGGCATGTAGAGGACGCAGTCGGCGTCGAGCGCGACGATCGCGTCGACGTTCTCGGTGGCAACGACGCCGACCGCAACGATCGGGTACCGATGTTGCCGGTCACCCACTGGACGACGCGGTACTGCTCTGCTTTTTTGGGGGCTGCGCCCCCATGCCCCATCGATGCCCGGGTCGCTGGCGCTCGCTCGGCCATCACGGCCGGGCGATGCCCAGGTGGTCCCGGAGCGTCGCGCCCGTGTAGCGCTCCCGAAACAGACCGCGGCGCTGCAATTCCGGCACCACATCGCGCACCACGTCCTCATAGGCACCGGGTACATGGGTGGCCGCGATCACGAACCCGTCGCACGCCTCGCTCTCGAACCACTCCTGCATCTGATCGGCCACGTCAACACCGGTGCCGACGAAGCGCGGGCCCTGGAGGAGGGTGGCGCGATGGCCGGCCAGGTCGGCCAGCGTGATCGTGTCGCCTCCGATGTGCTTCTTGAGGTTCTGCACCAAGCCGCGGATGCCGGAGACCGACTCGATCAGCTCGTCGGTGATCGGCGCATCGAGTTCGAGTCCGGAGAAGTCATGGTTCATCAGCTCTGAAAGCAGCGTGAGCGACGCCTTCGGGTCGACAAGGTCGTTGAGCAGCATCTGCTCCTGCTCCTCGGCGTGGGCGCGCGAGGTCCCAACGACCGTGTACGCCATCGGGCACATCTTCACCATGAACGGATCGCGTCCGCCCAGCGCGATGCGCTCCTTCTGGTCTTTGTAGTGAGCGCGGGCGACATCGACTCCCGGGTCGCCGGTGAAGATCAGCTCCGCCCACTTCGCGGCGAAGTCGCGGCCCCGGCCTGACGAGCCGGCCTGCAACAGCACCGGCCGGCCCTGCGGCGAGCGCGGCACCGTCAGCGGTCCGCGCACGCTGAACCACGCTCCCTTGTGATTCAGCTCATGGACCTTGTCGGGGTCGGCGAACACGCCGGCGGCCTTGTCCATGATGAGGGCGTCGTCCTCCCACGTGTCCCACAGCGCAGTGGTCGCCTCGAGGAACTCGTCCGCCCGGTCATAGCGCTGATCGTGATCGATCGTCTGCTCGAAGCCGTAGTTCTGCGCCTCACTGTCGTTCACCGAAGTGACGACGTTCCACGCCGCCCGTCCGCCGGAGAGGTGGTCCAACGTGGCGAAGGTGCGGGCCACATGGAAGGGCGGGTAGTACGTCGTTGAGTAGGTGGCGCCAAGGCCTACCGACTCGGTGACGCCGGCGACCGCACCGAGCACGACGCTCAGGTCGAGCTTCACCGGGCGGGCGCCGAGCCGGACCGCGTCGGCCACCGAGCCGCCGTAGATACCGGGCATGGCCAGCCGGTCGTCGAAGAACATCAGGTCGAAGCAGCCGGCTTCGAGTGTGCGACCGAGGTGTTGGTAGTAGCTCGCGGTCAGGAAGCCGTGCTCGGTCGCGGGATGCCGCCACGACCCGGCGTAGACGGTGGTGCTCCCGGCCTGCATGAAACCCACCAGCGACATCTGGCGCTTCGTCATGAGAATGCACTTATCACTTTGGTAGAGTGATCTTATCCTTCACCTGACCAGCGCGCGGATGCTCGACGTCGACAAGGGTGAGCTGCTCTCCCCCGGCGACCTGTTGATCGACGGCGACCGCATCGCCGCGGTCGCGCCCGACACGGTGCCGGCGGATGCGACGGTGATCGACCTTGGCGACATGACGCTGTTGCCGGGCTTGATGGACATGGAGCTGAACCTGCTCATGGGTGGGCCCGACCACGCCAACCCGCTGACCGGACTGCAAGAAGACCCGGCGGTGAAGACGCTCCGCGGCGTGGCCAATGCGCGCAGGACGTTGCGGGCTGGCTTCACCACCGTGCGCAATCTCGGGTTGTTCATTCAGACCGGTGGACTGCTGCTCGACGTGGCGCTGAAGAAGGCGATTGACCTGGGGTGGGTCGACGGGCCGCGCATCGTGCCGGCCGGTCACGCCATCACGCCGCTGGGTGGCCACCTCGATCCGACCATGTTCCAGGCGTTGGGGCCCCACGTCCTGCCGCTGACCGTCGAGGAAGGGATCGCCAACGGGATCGACGAGGTCCGCAAGGCGGTCCGCTACCAGATCAAGCACGGAGCGCAGGTCATCAAGGTGTGCGCGTCCGGCGGTGTGATGTCGCACACCGGTCCGGCCGGCGCGCAGCAGTACTCGAACGAGGAGCTGGCCGCCATCGCCGATGAAGCGCACCGCGCCGGCCTGAAGGTGGCTGCGCACGCCCACGGCGACGACGGCATCCGCGCCGCGATCGACGCCGGCATCGACTGCATCGAACATTGCTCGCTCGCCACTGACGAGACGCTCGATCTGATGGTCGAGCGGGGTACCTTCCTCGTCGCCACCACCTACCTCGCCGACGGCATGGACGTGTCGCGGGCTGCGCCCGAGCTTCAAGCCAAGGCGGCCGAGGTGTTCCCGCGCGCCCGGGCCACGATCACCCGCGCCATCGAGAAGGGTGTCCGCATCGCCTGTGGCACCGACGCGCCGGCGATCCCCCACGGCCGCAACGCCAAGGAGCTAGTCGCGCTGGTGGACCGGGGCATGGCTCCCATCGACGCAATTCGCGCCGCCACCACTGTCGCCTGCGAGTTGATCGACGTCGACGACCGCGGCCGTCTCGAACGCGGCCTCCTCGCCGACATCGTCGCCGTCCCCGGCGATCCGCTATCCGATATCACCCTCACCGAGAAAGTCGGGTTCGTGATGAAGGGCGGCCACGTCTACCACCATCCCCAGCCCTCGTAGTGTCACTACGGCTTGGCGCTGATGCCGTGGAGCAGGAGGTCCCAGAGGTGCTCGGCGCCGAGGTCGGCGTTGGCGTTGGCCGACGCACCCGTGATGGTGGTGGCGAAGATGTTGAACATGATCGTCTGGAGGACGACACCGGCGATCTCGGCGTGGGGCAGGCCTGTGCGAATCTGCCCAACTTTCTCGGCCGCAGTGAGCAGTTCCTCGAAGAGAGACACCAGCGGCACAAACGGCGCGCGACGCTTCCTTCGGGTGTTCGGTGAGTAGTTGCTGGGCGAAGCCGGCGATGGCCGCGGGCGGCGGCGACTTCCGGGACGACTTGCCGCGCGGCGCCGGCCGGCAGATCCGGTAGTACTCGACCGCGAATATGTGCAGCCGCTCGAGCGGGTCGTTCTCGCCGGCGACCGCCTCGTTCAGTTGTTCCGCGGTGCTGCGCACTGACTCTTCGAACAGCGCCAGCAGGAGCTCGTACTTACCGGCGAAGTACTGGTAGAAGCTTCGCAGCGACTGACCCGAACGCTCGACGACTTCCTGCACGGTGAAGTCGTTGCCGGGCGCCGCCGTCATTAGTTCCAACGCGGCATCGAGGAATCGCTGCACACGCGTCTCGGCTCGAGCCCGGGCGGGATCGAGCGATCGCGCCACGGCCATGTCGCGCCAACTCGAGGACTCTGCGTCGTCGCTCACACCGGAAAGCGTACTCTCACTATGCGCGAGATACGTTCTCCGCAGCTCAATTCAGCGCACCCAAGTACGCCGCACGCACTGCTTTGTTCGCCCTGATCTGCTTGGGTGTCCCGGTCGCGATTACGGCGCCGAAATCGAGCACGTAGACCTTCTGGCACAGCTGCATGACCAGGTCCACGTCGTGCTCGACCAGAAGAATGGCGGTGCCCTCGCCGGCCACCTTGATCAGGATCTCGGCCAGTCGCTGCGTCTCGACGTCGCTGAGGCCCGACGCCGGCTCGTCGAGCAGCAGCACCTTGGGATCGGTCGCCAAGGCCCGGGCCAGCTCGACCAGGCGAGCCTGGCCTGTAGGGAGTGAATCGGCCCGGCGGGTGGCGATCTCGTGCAGGCCCACGCGCTCGACCACCTCGTCGGCAACTCGCACCGCGTCCCGGAGCGGCGACCGCCGGCGCCGCGCCGTGATCTCCGCCGCGGTCCGGATGTTGTCGTAGGTCGTCATCGAGCCGAAGACCTCGAGGCGCTGGAATGTGCGGTTCATCCCGAGCCGGGCCCGCTCGTGGGGCGGTGCCTTCGACACGTCGGCACCGTCGAGAAGGACCGATCCCTCGCAGCGCTGGACGCCGGACAGCGCGTTGAACGTCGTGGTCTTGCCCGCGCCGTTCGGACCGATCAGACCCGCGATGCGGCCGGCGTCGACCGACAGGCCGACGTCGTCAACTGCGAGATGTCCGCCGAACCGGACGGTTAGAGCGTGCGCCTCGAGGACTGCCATTGCCACTCTCCTGTCGGGTCGTCGTATCGGCCAAGGCGCGCAGCACGCCCACCAGTTCTTCGTGGTCCCTTCGCCGCGCGACCTCGCGCTCGCGGTTCTCGCGAATGAGGACCGTGAGCCACTGCGCGAACAGCGTGGCCGCGCCGACCAGCGCGAGCGCGAGCCCGAGCACGCCGCCCGAGATCAGGTAGGGAATCTGCTCTTCGACCACGATCGAGCGCGAGGCTCCCGCCCACCCCAGCAGGATGACGCGCGAGTCCCACCGTGATCAGCGTGACGCTCACCCAGAGCAGGAAGCGCGGGTGCTGCAGGATCGAGCCCCGCGACCGCGACGCAAGCTCGTCGGCCCCCGCGGTCAGCCGCGCCTCGCGATCATCGGGTGAGGCGCCGGCGCCGAAAACGGCGGTCTGGTCGTTGTCCGTCATCGTTGTTCCTCTGTACACGTCGAAGGGTCGGGTGCGAGCACCGCGGCGGCAACGCTCGAGAGCCGGGAGCCCAGCAACGGCTGCACCAGCAGCGCGAGCAACACGAGCCCGGCGATGCTGCCGCCGACGGGGATTGCATCGGTGGTGGAGGTGCGGGCCGGGGCCGGTGCGGTAAGCGTGCCCGCGCCGACTTGGGCTGCCGCGAGGTCGGGCAGGGTAGACGTCGAACCGCTCGGCGCCAACGACGGCAACAGGTCGTCGACGCCCGGAAGCAGGCTGTCCGAGAACACCGCGGCGGCCCGGGCCTCGAGCGAGACCTGCGCGCCACCGACGGAAAGCGCGACGAGGTGGCGGGCGCGTGCCGCAGCGATGACGTCCTCAATACTCGGTGTTCCCGGCGCTGGGTTCTCGAGCGGCGGCAGCATGTCGGTGAGCAACGCGATGATCGGGAACGTCTGGGGCGAAAGCTCGAAGTCGATGCGCAGACCATTGGCGGCGCGCTGCCCGGCGGCGCCACCGACGGACTGCGTCGGCTCGGCCAGGCTCACGCGGATGCCGGCGCCGGCGAGCAGCTGATTGAGTTGGCCCGTCCGCGATACGTCGGTCCCGCTGTCGTCCGCGTGGATGCCAGCTGTGTCGATCGTCACCGGTTGCCCAAGCAACGACGCGCCCGAGATCTTGGTCCCGCCCGACAGCTTGGTAGCGGCGCCCTCGGAGGTGGCCTTGAGGTCGGTGATGATCGAGTCGATCTTCAGCATTCCTAGGAAGTCGAATCCCTCCGTCCGGGTCAGCGACCGGACGGTGACGATGGCGCCGTCGGTCTGCGTGGTCGCTTCCGACACCGACGACTCGACCGTGGCCAGTGCGGGTGCGATCGCGCCCGGCATGGACGCCCGGGCGCGAGAGCCCGCACCCGTCGCCTCGACGCGTGCATTCAACCCCGGTGCCGGGTTCGACTCAGCGGTCGGCGCTCCCACCGAGGAGCTCGCGCTGATGCGATACGGCCAGGGCGGGACCGTGCCCGACGGATAGTCCGCGGACAGCAGGGTCAGCACCGCGTCGGGGTTAGCGAGCAGATCGCCGGGATCGGCCACGCCGGCGCGGGCGAACGTGCTCGGCCCGGTTGCGATGGTTGCCAGCGCGTCGGGCGCGCCGAAGTCGACGGGCGCCGCGAGCGGCAGCAAGCCCCTCGGTTCGTAGAACACATGGACGCCGGACGCCGATGCCGAGCCCCGGAAGCCACCCAGCACCTTGCCCTGCGCCTGCGCCGTCGACCCGGTGGAGAGCGCGACGAGCGCGATGACGAACACGGCGGCGCGTGCGGCGCGACCGGTCATGTCCGGGTTCCTTCAAGCGCGGCGTCCATGACAACGGGCTCGCGCTGACGCCCCAGCGCGGAACGCACGCCCTGGAACTCGAAGCGGCGCCCGATGTCGAGCACCAGTCCGGCGATCCCGTTGGGCTGCTGCCCGAGGCTGATGGCGGCGGCACCGACCGCGACGAACACCAGCCCACCGAGGTCTGAGAAGTTTGCTTCCGCGTATCGCAGCAGCGCGTAGACCATGCCGGCGAGGAGCGCACCGGCCACGGTGGTGATGCCGCCGACATAGGCAAACAAGAGGATGACGAGGCTGTTGACCGGCTCGAACTGTGTGCCCTGTACGGCGCCCTCCAGACCGCCGTACAGCGAACCGGCGCACCCCGCGATGAAGCCGGCGACTGCGAAGATCGTGACCTTGGCGTAGCGAACCCGGAGCCCCAGCGTCGCTGCGGCCAGTTCGCTGTCGCGCACGGCGGTCAATTGGCGGCCGAACCACGAGCGACGTAGGACGCCGATGAGCACCGCGAAGATCGCGAAGACCACCGCGCACCACACTGCGAACGCGACGTCGGATCGCATCGACAGACCGAAGATGCTCGGTCGCCCGACGGTCAGCCCGCCCAGGCCGAACACGTTCGGATCGCCGAGAATCAGTTCACGGCCGACGAGCGCGCAGCCGAAGGTGCTGAGCGCGAGGTGAAGCCCGCGCAAGCGAACTGCGGGGAGGGCGACCAGCGCACCCGCCGCCGCGGCCAGCAAGCCGCCGAGCAGCATGCCGCCGACGTTACGCCCGGCTCCGATCTCGCCGGCGACGAACGCCCCCAGGCCGACGAAGAGGTACTGCGTGAGCGACACCTGCCCCGAAAGACCCGTGACCGCAACCAACGACAGTGCGATGGTGGCGATCACCAGCGCCATGACGACGTAGGTCGCCACGTTGTCCGTGACCACGTTGGCGACGACGCCCACCGCGAAAACCAGCGCGGCGCCATAAAGCAGGGAGCGGCGCAGTGTGGGCACCGCGGGCTCGTCCCGACCAACGACCCGGCCGGCCGAGAGGCGGAACGAGGGCACGAGCAGGACGGCGACGATGAGGAACAAGCCGGGAATCGCGAGGCGGAACCGCAGGACGAACTCGCGGTCGGGAACGAGCCACGACACGTTCGACAGCTCCTGGAGCAACCCGAGAATCCCCGCACCGAGGATCGTCATCGGGAAGCTGGTGAGCCGGCCCACCATGGCCGCGCCGTACACGTTGAGGACGAGCAGCGTGAGAACGATCGCGTTGAGATTCTGGCCGGCGATGAAGAGGATGCCGCCGAGCGCGGCGAGCGCGAATCCGATCATCCAGCTGCACCGAGCGACGAACACCGAACGCACGCCGTTGAGGTGCGCCAGTTCGCGATCGTCAACGACGGCGCGCATGCGGGCCCCGAGTGGTGTCCGGAACAGGAACGCGCGCAACGCGAAGGCGACCAGTACCGCTATCGCGAGGTGGGCCAGCCGGTCGTAGCTGATGGGCACGTCGAACAGCACGATGCGCCGGTCACCGAAAAGGTGCGGGGCGACACGAGCGCGGCGGGGGTCGAACACGCGCAACGCAATCCCGAGCAGACCGACTGTCATGGCCACGGTGACAACGAGCGAGGTGGCGTAGTCGGCGCCCTGGAACCGTCGCATCAAGCGTTCGACCGCCAACCCGGCGACGGGCGCAGCGATCAGGACGACGGCGGCCACGGCCAGCGGGGTCGGGACATCCTGGTTGACGCGAAGTTCGAAGTAGGCGAAGGCGGCGAGCATGCCGACCGCGCCATGGGCGAAGTTGAAGACACCGGTGACCGTGTAGGTGAGCACCAGCCCCACCGACGCGATGGCGTAGACGGAGCCGAGCATGATGCCGAACAGCACATACTGGAACAGCTCGGTCACGCGGTGGCCCCCAGGTACGCGCGGTGCACGGCGTCGGCCGCATCCGCGCTCGGCCCGGCGAACGTGACCACGCCGTGCGCCATCACATAGGCATACGTGGCGAACTGGAGTCCGACCGTCGCGAACTGCTCGACGACCAGCACTGACACACCGGTCGCGACGATTCCGGCGACCGTCTCATACAGCTGGCCCACCACGATGGGTGCCAATCCCATCGACAGCTCGTCGATGAGGAGCACGGCCGGGTCGGTGCCCAACCCGCGTGCCAGCGCGAGCATCTGCCGCTCGCCGCCTGACAACGTGCCCGCCAGTTGGCGGTGGCGCTGCTTGAGAATCGGAAACAAACCGAACGCAACCTCGCGCACCCGTTCAATCGACGTCCCGCATGAGGTCGCGACAGTCAGGTTGTCCTCGACACTGAGGTTTGGGAACACCGAGCGACCTTCGCGTACGTGACACACGCCGATGCGGGCGAGTTGATCAGCGGTCGCCCCGTTGACATGCCGGCCCTGCACGTGGCGGCAGCCGCGCTTCGGGCTCATGACGCCGCTCATCGTGTTGAGCGTGGTGGTCTTGCCGGCGCCATTCGGGCCCAACAACGCGGTCAACTCACCGCGCCGGACGGCCACGCTGACGCCATGGAGGATCTCGATGCGGCCGTAGCCGGCGCGGGCGTCGCGGAGCTCGAGCGCCTCAGCTGTTGACGTCAACAGACGAAGCCCTCGGCCGGCGTCATCCGCTTCCACACGCCCCCCTCCACCCGGACTCCGACGAAACAGCCGTTGGTGAACTTCTCACCAAGGAAGATCGGCCCCATCATTCCCGCGGCGTTGAACGTCTTTGTGCCCCGCAGCGCGGCCACGAGCGCTTCCCGAGTGATGGCGCCAGGGATGCTGGACAGCGAGTCGAAGAATGCCTTGGCGCCGACCCACGCGTCGGCGGCAAACGCGTCCTTGGGCTCGCCCGGCGCCACCCGTTCCATCCACTCCACGTAGGCCGCCATCTCGGCGTTCTTCGGCGCGTCCTCGTTGGGCAGCGTGCGCAACCAGCTCATCGCCCCCTCGCCGGCCGCACCGGCCTGCTGGGCGAAGTTGGTGCCGTAGGAGAACACGAAGTATTCGGCGAACTTGAGCTTGTAGCCGGTGTCGGCCATGGAACGGGCCATCGACACATTGCTATCGGCCGTGCCGATGAAGAAGAGGTAGTCGGCGCCGCTGTTCGCCACGCCGCGGGCGGACGAGTCGTAGCTGAGTGTGCTGAGCGGCAATTCCTGCACCTGCACGATCTGGAGCCCGGCCGCCTTCATGAGCCGCTGCTGGATCTGAGCCTCGGCGCGCGATTGGTCCACCGCGAGGTAGACGGCCGACACCTTCCGCGCACCGCTCTCGTACAGGTACTTGTACTTGCCGATCGCCGTGTCGAGGTTCCTGTACTGCGGGTTCATGTCGAACAGGGTCGGCAGGTCGTTGAGCGTGTCGGAGGACGGGATGTTGACGATCGGCAGCTTCTTTTCCTGGATGATGTCGTGGGCGCCGATGTCGCCGCCGGCGAAGCCGCCGGTGAGGCCGAGCACCTGCGCCGACAGCTCGGTGATGATCGTGCGGTAGCGACCGCTGTCGAAGCCGTCGTCGGCTTCTTTGAGGACGACCTTGCGGCCGCACACGCCCCCGGTGGCGTTGCGGTAAGCGACGTGCGCCGCGCACCGCCGCCGCCGACGAAGCGCCGATCCCGGGTGCGGGTCCCGACAGAGTCGAGATAGACCCGATCGTCAGCTTGTCGGCGGTCACGCCGGTCTCCTTCGACGCCGCCGCGCACGGGCGCGGGCCACCCGTCGCAGTTTTCGCGCTGCTCGACTGGCCCACCGCCGCGGCGGTGCCGCTCGACGACGCGGCCGCGCCGCTAATGGGATCGCCACTCGGGGTCGTCGCGTCCGTGGTGGCGCCATCGCCGGTCTCGGTGGTGGCGGCGGCCTCCACCGATTCAGTTCCCCCCTTTTCGCGGGCGGAGACGCGGGCCTGCTGCCGCGTTGGTCCAGCGCGCGCCGCACACGGCCGTAAGCGAAACCAGTGCCAGGACGACGATGGTGGTGCGCCGCATCAGACCGCGGGTTCGATCACAACGTCCATGCTGGCCGCGCCGCTGTCGGGAACCCGCGCCTGGCGCCAGACCTCCACAGGGAATGAGGCGTTCACGAGCGAGTAGCACAGCCACAGCAGACGGGTCGCGTCCTCAGGCAGGCCGTTGAGGTCGAATTGGTCGAGGTACGCCGTGGCCGCCTCGAGCCGCGGGAAGGCGGCGTCGTAGAGCGCCTGCAAGTCGTCCATGGAGCTGGCCAGGCGCTTGGCGTAGCGCTCGCGCTCGCTGGCCAGCGACCACTCGGCGAACGGCTCGAGGTCGGCGAAGTCGGCAGGGAAGATCCCGCTCATGACAACACCATCGCGGTCCGCTTCTGATACTCCTCGACATAGGAACCCGCCGTCTTGTGGAGGTGACGGAGCAGGATCTCCTGGTCGTTGAGCGGGAAATCGGTGACGGCACGCGATTCGAGCATGGTTTGCGTCGCTTCGAGCGTGTTGCCGTCCTGCAGCGCGTATTCCTTGAACGTCACCGCGGCGAGCTCGTGACGGAGTCGCTCGGTCGCGTTCTTCGGCGGCACGAAATACAGCGTGCCCTCGAAGATGTGCTCGTTGTACGCGGTCGGCCAGTAGTGGTACGTGAGGTACCAGTTCGGGGCCCAGATCAACAGCATGAAGTTGGGAAAGAAATGGAACGAGTCGATACCCCACACCTTGCTGCCCGCCGGGTTGACCGCGGGCGGAAGGTCGATGTCGATGGGTCGGTCCCACGCGCCGAAGAGGCCACTTCGTAGGACGCGCTCGATCGGCTTCACCATGCTTGGATCCTTCGGCGGGGCCATGCCGCCCCACGACGACACCATGCCGTGCGGTCCTTCGAGTTGGTACGCCAGCGCCTCGAAGCCGACGTTCAGGAGCTTGCCGCGACTCGTCGGCCACCGCCTGCTTCGCGTGCAAAACCGGTGCATGGTAGAACTCGGCGAACGCATCGATAAAGAGCTTCCAGTTCGCTCCGACCACGGCGCGGTACTTGTGCACCTGCGTCATCTGGTCGAACGGGTAGCCGGCCAGGCCGGCGCCGAATTCGCCGAGATAGTCATGCACCGACGTGGTGTTCCCGGCGTCGAGGTTGACCCAGATGAAGCCCTCCCACACCTCGACCTGCACGCCGGCCAGTCCGTAGTCGGCACAGTCGAGGTCGAAGAACTCCTTCTCCTGTTGCACGAAGGTGAGTTCGCCATCGAGGGCGTACCGCCACCCGTGGTACTTGCACGTGAACTGGCGACACGAACCGCTGACCTCTTCGCCCGGATAGTCCTGCCACACCAGCTTGTTGCCGCGGTGCCGGCAGATGTTGTGGAACGCCCGGACCTCGCTGTCGGCGCCCCGCACCACGACGATGGACGTGCGGGCCGCGGCGATCTCGCGCGTGAAGTAGCTGCCCACCTTCGGCAGCTGCTCCACGCGGCCGACGTTGAGCCACGTGCGCTTGAAGATCGCCTCGCGTTCGAGCTCGAAATGCTCGGCTGAGATCGAGTCTTCGTACGAGATCGGGTTGGTGCCGAGGTGCGGGTAGTGCTCCGTCCACGAGCCGTCGGCCGGCTTCACGAAATGCGGCATGGTGCTCCTCTGCGATAGCCGTAATCTCGGTTCAGGAGAATATCATTTCCACTGCCAACATCAACGCTGCAGGTCAGCGTCGAGATCAACCCGGAAGGCCCGGAAGAACATGGCCACCGCGTCGTAGGCGCCGACGGTGAACACCACGTCGACCAGTTGCTGTGTGTCGAGCTCACCCGCGAGCACCGACCACGTCTCGTCGCTGATGTTCGCGTCCCGCACGAGTTCATCGACCACGCGCAGCAGGGCGCGATCGACCGGCGCCCACTCCGCGGCATCCGGAGCATCGGCCACCGCGGCGATCTCGTCGGGGGTGAGGCCGGCGTCGCCGGCCAGAACCTCATGCTGCGCCCACTCGTAGGCCGAATCGCGGAGCACGGCGACGCGGAGCACAACCAACTCGCGCTGCCGAACCGAAAGCATCGTCGCGAACAGCACGTGACCGTTGAAGGTGTTGAACGCCTGGGCCAGAGCGGGGTGGTGGGCGAACGTTCCCAGTGCGTTGAGGCCCTTGGGGCGGCCGGGGTCACACGACGGGAACGGGTGACGGGCGACCGGCGGGCGCAGGGCCGCCATCGCCGCGACCATCTCCGCGGGCCACGACTCGGGCGGGATCGGATCGACACCGCGCCGTCAAGTGTTGCGCCCGCCGTTGACGCCGATGACCTGGCCGGTCACGTAGCTCGCCTCGTCCCGGACAAGGAAGGCACAGGCGGCGGCAATGTCCCCGGGCAGGCCGGCGCGGCGCACGGGGGTCTGTGAAGCGTGATGCTCGACGCCTGGGCCGAGGAAGCCGCGGCTCTCGGCCTTGCGCAGCATCGGCGTGTCGATAAAGCCGGGCGGGATGGTGTTGACGGTGATGCCCGATGGGCCAAGCTCGAGAGCGAGCGCCTTGGTAAACCCGATGACGCCCGCCTTGGCCGCCACGTAGTGGGTCATGAGTGGCTGGCCGCCCTGCCGCGCTCGACGACGAGATGTTGACGATGCGACCCCAACCCGCCTCGATCATGCCGGGCGCCACGGCCTGGCAGCAGTTGAAGGTGCCGGTGAGGTTCACGTCGATGATCCGCTGCCACTTCTCCGCGGTGATGTCGAGGAACCGGTCGAAGCCGTCAAGGCCGGCACTGTTGACGAGGATCGTGGGCGCGCCGAGTGTGTCGCGAACCGCGCGCCACTCCCGCCTCGATCTGTTCGCGATCGGTGACGTCGACCTTGAAACCCAACGCGTCGCCGTCGCGGTCGAAGATCGCCACCTTGTTGCCGTCGGCAGCCAGCCGCTCGGCGATGGCCAGACCGATCCCAGAGGCGCCGCCGGTGACGATCGCGACACGGCCGGTCACGGCAGCGTCCCTTCGCGGAGGCGCTGGCGCAGCACGAACTTCTGCACCTTGCCCGACGCGGTGCGGGGCAACTCGGCGACCTCGTAGATCGCCTCGGGCCACTTCTGGCGGGCCAACCCCGCCGCCTCGAGATGCCTACGCACGTCGTCGATCGTGGGCACAGCTCGCTCGGGCTTCAGCCGGATCACCGCAGCGGCCCGCTCGCCGAGGCGCTCGTCGGGCTGCGGCCACCACGCACACCTCGGCGACCGCGTCGAGACCCATCAGCAGCTCCTCGACTTCGGCCACGCTGATGTTCTCGCCGCCCCGGATGATCACGTCGGACACACGGTCAGTGATGGCGAGGTAGCCGTCGGCGTCGACGACACCCACGTCACCGGTGCGATACCAGCCGTCGGCATCGAACACCGACGCGGTGAGCTCCGGATCGGTATAACCGAGGAACAGGTCCGGCCCGCGGCTCAGGATCTCGCCAACCGTTCCGCTCGGTCGCCCTCCGTCTTCGCCTCCGGCTCCCTCTGGATCGAGCCGGAACTCGACGCCGGGCATGGCGCGACCGTCGGTGGTGTGGCGTTTGTCCTCGGGATCCGCCACGTTGCAGCCCGTGATCGACGGGTGCTCGGTGCTTCCGTTCGGCGCGCCACGCCGTAATGCCGAGCCGGGCGGCGCGCTCCATGACCGCGACCGGCACCGGCGAGCCGCCCAGGCCGGCGTAGGGCATTAGGGCGGCGTGGGCGGCGTCGAAGTCGGGGTGGTCGAGCAGGCTCGTAAGGAAGTACGTGGCGCCACCGCCCATGTTGAGACCCTCGTCCTTCATCAGGCGCAGCACTTCGCCGGGATCCCACACGTCGACGAGGTGCACGGCCCGGTCTCGCAGCAGCGGCACGAGGAAGGCATTGAGCATGCCGATGAAGTGACCGACCGGCGCCGCGGTGATCTGGGGCGGGCCACCCGGCGGCATCATCGAATCGATGTGCCGGGTCTCGCATCCATCGTGCGCGACGAGTGGACGACGCCTTTCGGGTCACGCGTGGTGCCCGATGTGAAGCCGATCACCGCGGGTGCATCCGGGTCGACCGTGCCGGGACACGTGAGCGGCTCGGCGTCGAGCATCGGCGCGAACGCGGTCGCCTGCTTCGGCAGCACGACCTCGTCGCCTGCCGAGACGAGCCACAGCGTGTCGGCGTGGTCCGCGAGCAGGCCTTCGTAGAGTTCGAGGTAGTCGCTGTGGCCGAAGCGATCGACGGTCACGACGACGTCGGGCTCGGTGGCCCGCAGGATGTACCCGACTTCCTTCGGGCCGTAGAAATGAACGATCGGCACCACCACGGCGCCGACGTAGGCCGCGGCCCAGAACACGATGCCGGCCTCCGCCCAGTTCGGCAGCTGGAGCACCGCGACATCACCCGGGCCGATGCCCTTGGCTTGCAGCGACGCGGCGAGCGACCTGGCGGCGCGATCGATGTCGGCGAAAGTCCCCCTGAACGGCCTGAACTGCGAATGCACCTCGAAGGCCACGTTGGTCTTGTCCGCCAGTCCGGCGGCCACCATCTCGCCCAGCGTCTGGTCGGTCCATAACCCGGCCCCCTTGTACTCATCCGCCAGCGTCGGCGACACAGTTCGCAGCTGCCATCTATCCGTCGTGGCGTGACCTCCTCCTGAGTAGGACGTTGTCGGTTTTGGAGAACGTTATTATCGTATGACCATGGCAGTTTTCGCCACGGCAGCATCGAGGCTGCCACCCACCACGACCACGGCTTCCCCGGGGATCCGCGTAGCGCAGTAATCCACGAGTCCGCCGACGCCAGCTCCTACGTGCTCGAACCGGCGCCGGAGTACCGGGCGGGCCAGTACGTCACGTTCCGCGTGCGCCTCGACGGCGAAACCCACCTGCGGTCCTACTCCATGTCCTCATCACCGGACGTGGACCGCGAGTTCAAGGTGACGGTGAAGCGCGTGCCGGGCGGGATCGTGTCGAACTGGCTGATCGACAATCTCGCTGCCGGCGATGCGGTGGAGGCCACGCGTCCGGTCGGCGTGTTCTGCCTGCCTCCTGGCGACGGTCCCGTCGTCTGCTTCGCCGCTGGCAGCGGCATCACCCCTGTGATCTCGATACTGAAGACCACAGGTGGGCGGCGCCGCCGCCTGCTCTACGCCGACCGCGACGCGGATTCGATCATCTTCGACAAGGAACTGCAGTCCCTGGACGTCAACGTCGTGCACCATCCGACGTCGAGCACGGCTTCGTCACCGGCGACGACGTTCGGGTGTTGATCGCGCCAGACGCCGAGTACTTCATCTGCGGTCCCGGTCCGTTCATGGACATCACCGAGGGCGCGCTGCTCGCAGCCGGCGTCAAGCCCGCCGGCGCCTCCGCATCGAGCGGTTCACGCCGGCGCCTCCTCCCCCGGCGCCGTCAGCATGGGCGCATCGACACGCGTCACGATCGACATCGGCGGCCGGACGGCGACCACCGACCACTACGCGGGCACCACGATCCTGCAAACCGCACGACAGGCCGGGCTGTCACCGCCGTCGTCGTGCGAGGCGGGCGACTCCGCGACGTGTATGGCCAAGTTGGTGGACGGAGAGGTCACCATGTTCGTGAACGACGTCCTCACCGACGACGAGGTGGCCGACG